>NZ_JBIUXT010000003.1:0-897817 GCF_044744145.1 Streptomyces sp. NPDC087422
CATATCTGGCGTTGACTTTTGGCACGCTGTTGAGTTCTCAAGGAACGGAAGCTTCCTTCAGACCGTTTCACCGGCCCTCCGGGCTTTCCCTTCGTCGTGTCTCCGACTCTATCAGACGCTTTCCAGTGCCTGACCCCCAGTCAGCGGGGCTTGTCTTTCCGGCTGTTCGGCCGTTCCGACGAGTGAGACATTAGCTGATCCCGTACCGCCCGGCCAAATCGGCCCGGTCGAACGAAACACCGCCTGCATTCCGCGGAAACACACAAACGCACGACGACAACGCGACAACACAAGGCTGTCGGTCATGGTCGAAAGGTTCCTGCGGAATGGCTGTCCGGGGACCGACCGGAGTCGGCGCTCACGTCGGACAACTCGGAGAACGCTACGGACGAGGACCACCCATGTCAACTCGGGGCAAGGTGGTCCCGATCACACGGGTCAGTCCAGGTCTTCGAGCCGGCCGCCGGCGTCCGGCTGGCTGTACTCGACGCGGCGCAGGAGGCGGGTGAGGATCTCGCCGAGGGCGGCGCGTTCCACCGTCGTGAGGTCCTGGAGGAGCTCGTCCTCGAAGACTGCGGCCAGGCGCATGGTCTGGAGCCACTTGTCACGGCCCTCGTCGGTCAGCTCGACGATGACGCGGACGCGGTTGGCCTCGTCGCGCTCGCGGGTGACCAAGCCCTCGGCGACCATGCGGTCGATCCGGTGGGTCATGGCGGCCGGGGTGAGGCCGAGGCGCTTGGCGAGGTCGCCGGGGCCGAGACGGTAGGGCTTGCCGACGACGACGAGTGCTTTGAGGACTTCCCACTCGGCGCTGCTGATGCCGAGGTCGACGAGCTGGCGGCCGTACGCCACGTTCATCCGGCGGTTGAGGCGGCCCAGGGCGGTGACGACCTTCTCCACCTGGGGGTCGACCTCAGGGAATTCGCGCTGGTAGGCGGCGATCTGGGCGTCGAGGTCCAGCTCCTGCGGCGCCCCCGGTGTACCTGCGGCTGCGGTCATCCTTCGAGTATGGCACGGAACCCTTTGCGCTAAAGCCCTTCGCGATGTACTCTTTAGCTTCGAACTTTAGTGCTGAAGTCTTCAAGGCGAAGACTCAATGGTCAAGTGGGGTGAGTGTGACAACGGCGATGGGCGCGGCGCTGCGCCGGATCCAGGTGGGGACAGCGCTGAGCGCGTTCGGGAACGGCTTCACGGTCCCGTTCACCTTTATTTACGTCTCGCAGGTGCGGGGGCTGGGCGCGGGTACCGCAGGTGTGGTGCTCGCGACGTTCGCCGTGGCGGCGCTCTTCGTGCTGCCCTTCACCGGTCGGGTCATCGATCAGCGCGGACCGGTGCCGGTCGCGGTGGTCGGTACGGTGCTGGCCGCCGCAGGGTCACTGGGGCTCGGGCTGTCCGGCAGTGAGCCGGTGGTCATCGCGGCGGCCGGTGCGCTCGGTGCCGGTATAGCGGTGGTGCAGCCCTCGCTGGCGACGATGATCGTGTGGTGCTCGACGACCGCGACGCGGTCGCGCGCCTTCGCCACGCAGTTCTTCCTCAACAACCTGGGGCTCGGCCTCGGCGGTCTGCTCGGCGGTCTGCTGGTCGACACCGCGCATCCGGCGTCGTTCATCCGGCTCTTCGCCATCGAGGCGGCGATGTTCCTGGTGCTCGGCGCGGTCATAGCGACCGTGCGCATGCCGCACGCGCCGCAGGTCGACGGGGCGGTGCGGTCCGACGGCGCTGCCTCCGGCGGCTGGCGGCTGCTGCTCGGGGACCGGGCGATGGTCATGGTGTCCGTGCTGGGCTTCGTGATGTTCTTCGCCTGCTACGGGCAGTTCGAGTCGGGGCTCTCGGCGTTCGCCGTCGAGGTCACCCGGATTTCGCCGACCACGCTGGGCGTGGCGCTCGCGGCCAACACCGCCGTGATCGTGCTGGCGCAGTTCGTGGTGCTGCGGCTGGTCGAGCAGCGCAGGCGCAGCCGGGTCATCGCGGCGGTCGGTCTGGTCTGGACGGTCGCCTGGCTGGTGGCCGGGGCGTCCGGGCTGGTGCACGGCAGTCACGCGATGGCGGTCGCGGCGATCATCTCGACGTACGCGCTGTTCGGGCTCGGCGAGGCGATGCTGGCGCCGACCGTGGCTCCGCTGGTCGCCGATCTGGCGCCCGCGCGGATGGTCGGTCAGTACAACTCGGCGTTCGCCCTGGTCAAGCAGTTGGCCCTCGCCCTCGGTCCCGCCGTCGGCGGCCTGATGGCGGGTGCGGGCGCGTACGGGGCGTACATCGTGATGCTGGTGCTCTGCTCGCTGGCGATCTCGGTGACCGCGCTGCGGATGGGGCGGCACCTCACGCTCTTGCAGGACAGTCCGCATCTGGCGGCGGCCCGCGTGGTCGCCCGTTCCGCGCCGCGGCTCCCTGCCGGGACGGACACGGACACGACCGTGGACGTGGTCCTCGACTCGGCTCAAGCCAAGGACCTGGACCTGGACTCGCGGGTGACCGCGGAAGCCGACCCGGCCGCCCGAATACCGGCCGCGCCCGTCGGCGCCACGGCCGAAGCGCGACCGGAACCGGCCACGACCGTCTCCCGGTAGTCGCCGCCCCCGCCCCTCCGGCCCGAGGGCCTTCCCGGCCCTCGGCCAGGCGGTCGGCCCCGGACCCGAACGGACTCGGACCCGAACGGACCCGGACCCCCAACGGCCCCGGTTCCAGCCCAGCAGCGGCGGCACCGTCACCCCGCCCGCCTCACCCCGCTGGCACCCTCAGCCCGGCAGGGCGAATTCGCACCAGACGGCCTTGCCGCCGCCCGGGGTGCGGCGGGAGCCCCAGGACGAGGCGACGGTGGCGATGATCGAGATGCCGCGCCCGGCCTCGTCGCCGGGTTCCGCGCGGCGGCGGCGCGGCAGGTGGTCGTCGCCGTCGGTGACCTCGATGATCAGCCGCCGGTCGGTGCGGCGCAGCCGCAGCCGCATGGGCGGGGTGCCGTGCTTGAGGGAGTTGGCGACGAGTTCGCTGGCCGCGAGGACGCCGAGGTCGCGCAGTTCGACGGGGAAGCGCCAGGAGGCGAGCACCCCGGAGGCGAAGGCGCGGGCGCGGGGTGCGGCCTCGACGCCGCCGAGGAGTTCGAGCGAGGCGTTGCGGAAGAGCTCGGCCTCGCTGCCGGTGTGGTCCGGGTACTGGAGGACGAGGACGGCCACGTCGTCGTCGTGTTCCGAGGTGACGCCGAGGGCGCGCATCAGGCGGTCGCAGATCACCTGGGGCGCGCCGGTGGCGCCGGACAGGGCCGACATCAGGGCGTCCACACCGACATCGATGTCCTCGCCACGCCGCTCGATCAGGCCGTCGGTGTACAGGACGGCGGTGCAGCCGGGGCCGAGGGCGACCGAGCCCGAGGTGTGGATCCAGCCGCCGGTGCCGAGCGGCGGTCCGGTGGGTTCGTCGGCGCGGCGGACGGTGCCGTCCGGGTCGCGGATCAGGATCGGCAGGTGTCCCGCGGTGGCGTACGACAGGCGGCCCTCGCTGGGGTCGTGCACGGCGTAGACGCAGGTGGCGATCTGGGTGGCGTCGATCTCCGAGGCGAGGCCGTCCAGGAGCTGGATGACCTCGTGCGGCGGCAGGTCGAGCCGGGCGTAGGCGCGTACGGCGGTACGGAGCTGGCCCATGACGGCCGCGGCACGGACGCCCCGGCCCATCACGTCGCCGATGACCAGGGCGGTGCGTCCCGCGCCGAGGGTGATCACGTCGTACCAGTCGCCGCCGACGGCCGCGTCGGTGCCGCCGGGCTGGTAGGTGGCGGCGACGCGGAGGTCGTCGGGCTGTTCGAGCTCCTGCGGGAGGAGGCTGCGCTGGAGGGTGACGGCGGTCTCGTGGAGGCGGCGTTCGCTCTCGCGCAGGCGCTCGGCGGAGTGCACCTGGTCGGTGACGTCGGCGGCGAAGACCAGGACGCCGCGGCGCTCGGGGTCGGGGTCGCCCGCCCTGACGGGGGTGCAGGTGAAGGTGAAGTAGCCGGGCTTTGCGGGTGAGCGGTCGTCGCCGCCGACCACCTTGCGGGCCTTGACGGTGCGTGGTTTGCCGCTGCGGTGGACCTGGTCCATGAGCGGGAGCAGGCCGAGCTCGTCGAGTTCGGGCAGCGCCTCGCGGGCCGGGGCGCCGGTGGTGCGGGCGCCGAAGACCTCCGTGTAGGCGTCGTTGACGAAGTCCACGCGGTGCGCGGGGCCGTGCGTGACGGCGATGAGGGCCGGAAGGCGGCTGAGGACGCCGGTGACTGACGGTTCGTCGGTGACGGCGCCGGCGGCGGGGACGGGACCCGTGGCCCGACCGGCCGGTGGGCCGGGGGCCTGGCGGGTGCCTTCGGGGTCGGCGTCAGGGGCGATGCCGCTGCCCGCGTCCTGCGGTGCCGTCGCGGGGTCGGCCGCGTCGGCGCGCACGGGGTCGCCGACTTTGGCGCGCGCCGCGGGTACGGCACTGCGTCGCTGTGTTCCGGGGAGCCGGGCGCTCCAACGCGTAAGGTTCAAACGTCCGATTCCTCGTATTTGTCACTCTTTGCAGGTGCTGGCGCACGCGTGGTCACACCACCAGTGTGGCCGACCGGCGACCCCGGGGGGAATCGCGCGGCGTCCGGGGCGGGTCAGGGGGCGTCGGGATCGCGGTGCGATCCGGCGGCCAGTTCGAATTCGGCGCGCGGGTGTTCCAGTGAGCCGAGCGAGACGATCTCGCGCTTGAAGAGCCCCGCGAGCAGCCATTCCGCCAGGACACGGGCCTTGCGGTTGAAGGTGGGGACGCGGCTGAGGTGGTAGGCGCGGTGCATGAACCAGGCCGGGTAACCCTTGAGTTTGCGCCCGTAGATGAAGGCGACACCCTCGTGCAGCCCGAGCGAGGCGACCGAGCCCGCGTACTTGTGGCGGTATTCGGTCAGCGGCCGGCCGCGCAGGGTCGCCAGGACGTTGTCGGCCAGGACGCGGGCCTGCCGCAGGGCGTGCTGGGCGTTGGGCGCGCAGTCGGTGCCAGGCTCCCGCGCCGTCAGGTCGGGCACGGCCGCCGCGTCGCCCGCCGCCCACGCCGTCTCCGAACCGGCGATCCGCAAGGTGGCCTCGGCGCGCAGCCGTCCGCGGTCGGTGAGCGGCAGGTCCGTCGCGGCCAGCACCGGGTGCGGTTTGACGCCCGCCGTCCAGACCACCGTCCTGGTGGGCAGCCGTTCGCCGTCGGACAGTACGGCGATCCGGTTCTCGCACGACTCCAGCCGCGTCTCCAGCCGGATGTCGACGTTGCGCCCGCGCAGCTCGCGGATCGCGTACTTGCCCATCTCCTCGCCGACCTCGGGCAGGATCCGGCCGGTCGCCTCGACCAGGACCCATCTCATGTCCTCGGGGCGGATGTTGTGGTAGTACCGCACGGCGTAGCGCGCCATGTTCTCCAGCTCGCCGAGCGCTTCGACGCCCGCGTATCCGCCGCCGACGAAGACGAAGGTCAGCGCGGCCTCGCGGACGTCTACGTCACGGGTGGAGGAGGCGATGTCGAGCTGTTCCAGCACGTGGTTGCGCAGCCCGATCGCCTCCTCGACGGTCTTGAAACCGATGCCGTGCTCGGCGAGTCCGGGGACCGGGAGGGTGCGGGAGACCGAGCCCGGCGCGATCACGAGCTGGTCGTACGCCAGCTCCAGCAGGTCGCCGCCCTCCTCGTCGGTGACCGGGGTGGCGATGCTCGCGACGCGCTTGGCGTGATCGATGCCGCGCGCCTCGCCCACCACGATCCGGCACTTGCCGAGCACCCGCCGCAGCGGTACGACGACATGGCGAGGGGAGATGGATCCGGCGGCGGCCTCGGGCAGGAAGGGCTGGTAGGTCATGTACGGCTGCGGTTCGACGACGACGACTTCGGCCTCGTCGCGCTTGAGCTTCCGCTGCAACCGCAGTGCGGTGTACATCCCGACATAGCCACCGCCCACCACGAGAATGCGCGGGATGCCTGCTCTGTTCCTCGCTGCCGACTCCGTCATTGCTCCATGACGCAATGGACCATAGCCGTTTGTCCACAGCGCGGACGTGATGATTCCCCGGTTTCTTCGACGGGTTCGGCGACGCAGCAGGTCAGCGGTGCACCCATCACCGGGCAAAGGCCGCGCGGAAGTGCACGGTGCCCGTTGCTCCGATCGGGGGCGCGCGCCGGTCGGATCACAACCCCCTTCTTTCTTGACGTGGGCTCAACTATGTTCGTATCTCGTAGTACTGCGGGGGACGCGTACTGATGATCGCCCATGAGCGGGGAGTCTCCGGGGGGAGACGCGAATTTTCCGGGGGATACGTATATGCACATTCAGGACTCTCAGTGGACGACGGCCGCGGCCGGTTCGGACGGCGCCGTCGGCGGAAACCGTCCGGCACCGCTGCGCGTCGACGCGCAGCGCAATCTGGAACACGTACTGCGGGCCGCGCGTGAAGTCTTCGGCGAGTCGGGGTACGGGGCTCCGATGGAGGACGTCGCCCGCCGCGCGCGGGTCGGCGTGGGTACGGTCTACCGCCGTTTCCCGAGCAAGGACGTGCTGGTCAGGCGGATCGCCGAGGAGGAGACGGCGCGGCTGACCGAGCAGGCGCGTACGGCGCTCGGCCAGGAGAACGAGGCGTGGTCGGCGCTGGCGCGCTTCCTGCGCACCTCGGTCGCCTCGGGCGCCGGGCGGCTGCTGCCGCCGCAGGTGCTGCGGGTGCAGAGCCCGTCGACGGGCGCCGGTACGGAGCACGGCGGTACGTCGCCGCTGGGCGTCGAGCCGAACCGGGTGCCGCAGCAGCGCAATCCGTTCGCGACGGCGGCCGGGAGCGCCGCGGCGACGACGTCAGCGGGCACGGGTCCGGTTGCGGGCACGGTCACGGGAACGGCCGGTGAGGTCGCGGACCACGCGGGCCGTGACGACATCGGCGGAAGCGACGGCGGCGCCGACCGGAGCAGCGACCAGGACGGCATACGGGCACTGCTCGACGTCGTCGGACGGCTCGTGGACCGGGCGCGCGAGGCGGGCGAGTTGCGCCTCGACGTGTCGGTGGCCGACGTCCTGCTGGTCATCGCCACCTCGGCGCCTTCGCTGCCCGACCCCGAGCAGCAGGCGGCGGCCTCGGCGCGGCTGTTGGACATCCTGCTGGACGGGCTGCGCTCGCGGCCCGGCGAGCGGGCGGCCGACACCCCGTCAGGGGGCGCGGCGGCGCGGGGCGAGGGCGTGACGGACGGTCAGGAGCCGGCGTAACGCGGCGCGGCTCACCCCGCAGGGCTGGGCTCTACGACAGCGCCGGGCTCAGCGACTCGGATCAGCCGAGCAACACGGCTCGGCTTAAGGACCCGGCTCGATATAAACGGCGCGGCACCGGGCGCTCGGAGTCACGCGGCGGGACGTCGCGCGACCCGGCGCCGCTCGGGTCGGCGTCACGCGCTCCACCGATCGGGTGAACGTAGAGGAATCGTGAACGATCTCTCCACGGATGAGTGGTTCCCCGGTATCCCGTGACCCCGGCCCGCCCTCCTGTGCCACGCTTGCCCCGTGGAAGAGGCAAACGGCGAGTCCGGCGCTCCCGCCGCGGGCCCGGAGACCGGCGACGGGCTGCCCTCGCGCAGGGTGCCGGGGCAGCGCGAAGTGCCGGGGCAGCGCGACCCGGCCGCACGCGACGACGTCCGCGAGGAAACCCGCGAGGGGACCGGCGACGGCGCGCGTGAGACCGACTGGGGCACGGACCGCGAGCCGGGCCGTACCGCCGACCCGGAGCCCGGCCGCGTACCCGCCCCCGCCGCGCCGCCGTCCGCCGGGACACCGGCCACCGAGGCGCCGGCCGACGACGACCTGCTCTCCGTCCAGGGCCATCCCGCGCACACCGCCTCCGCCGAGGCCGACGCCCTCGAATCCGCGCTGTCCGACGCCGAGTTGGTGGCCCGGGTGCGCGGCGGGCAGGACAGCGCGTACGAGGAGCTGTACCGGCGGCATGCCGAATCGGTTCGCCGCTACGCACGCACCTGCTGCCGGGACGCGCACACCGCGGAGGATCTGACCGGCGAGGTCTTCGCCCGTACGCTCCAGGCGATCCGCGGCGGCAGCGGCCCCGAGTCGGCGGTCCGCGCGTATCTGCTCACCACGGTGCGCCGGGTCGCCGCGTCCTGGGGCAACACCGCCAAGCGTGAGCACCTGGTCGAGGACTTCGCCGTCTTCGCCGTCTCCGCGGCGGGCTCGACGGCCACCGAGGACACCAACGAACTCGGCGCGGACGTACGGGCCATGCAGGAGGCCGAGCAGACGCTGGCCATCCAGGCGTTCCGTACCCTCCCCGAGCGCTGGCAGACCGTGCTGTGGCACACCGCCGTCGAGGACGAGTCGCCGTCCGCCATCGCGCCGCTGCTCGGCCTCACGCCCAACGCCACGGCCGTCCTGGCCCACCGGGCCCGCGAGGGCCTGCGCCAGGCGTATCTCCAGGCGCACGTCAGCTCCACGCTGACCGCCGAGGGCGAGTGCGCGCGGTACGCCGACCGGCTCGGGGCGCACGCGCGCGGGGGCCTGCGGATGCGCGCGGACCGCGAGTTGAGCAGGCACCTGAAGGAGTGCGAGCGGTGCACGGCCGCCTCGCTGGAGCTGGCCGACCTCAACTCGGCGCTCAAGGGGCTGCTGCCGGTCGCGTACATCGGCTGGTTCGCCGCCGTCTACGCCGCCAAGGCCGCCGGGATCGTCGCGGTCGGCGGAGCGGTCGGCGCGGCGGGGGCCGCGGGAGGCGTGGCCGCCGCCGCTGCCGGGTCGGGTACGACGTCGAGCGCGGGCGGCGCGGCCGCGGGAGGCGCCGCGTCCGAAGGGCTCGGCGCGCCCGCCAAGGTCGGTATCGCCGCGGCCGTGGTGGTCGCCGCCGCGGCGGCGGCGTTCGCGCTGGCCCTCACCGGGGGCCACGAGAAGGCGCCGCCGAAGGCCCAGCCCAAGCCGCCGCCGGTCGCGGTGGTGACCACTCCCCCGCCGCCCGCGCCGAAACCCGCGCCGAAGCCGAAGCCGGTCGTCCCTCCGCCGCCCGTCCAGCCGGTCGAGAAGACGACTCCGCCGCCGAAGCCGAAGCCGACCCCGCCGAAGCCGAGTCCCAAGCCCGCGCCGAAGCCGAAGCCGAAGCCGGTCGTCCCTCCGCCGCCCGAGCCGGCCCCGACGACCCCCACGCCGACCCCGACCCCGACGCCGACACCGACCCCTCCGCCGCCCGCGCCGACCGCGTACAAGGTCAATTCGCTGGGCATCAGCGGTTTCGGCGACACCTCCGGGCCGACGATCCGGCCGTCGGTCACGAGCTGGTGGTGGAACCGCTGGGGCCTGACGATCGGCGGTACGCAGTACGAGCACGGCATCACCGTCCACGCGCCGTCGTCGCTGACCATCGACCTGAACCAGGCATGCGTCACCTATGACGCGCGGGCCGGGATCGACGGCCTGACCGGGCGCTTCGGCGCGGCCAGCTTCTCGGTGTACGGCGACGACACCCGGCTGTGGCAGTCGGGTGTCGTACGCGGCGGCGACGCGGCCGTGCCCGTGCACGTCGGGATCACCGGGTACAAGACGATCCGGCTGGTGGTCGATCCCGAGGGGCGGCACGGCGGCGGGCCCGGTCTCGGGCTGGCGAATCTGGCCGACTGGGCGGATTCGGTGATCAGCTGCTCGTAGGCGGCCGGTCCGCGGGCTCCGGGCGTTTTCGTACGGAGAGCGCCCGGGCCATGGGTTCTGCGGCCAGGAGCGCTCTCGGCGATGAGCGCTCTGCGGTCACGAGTGCTCTCGGCGATGAGCGCTCTGCGGTTATGAACCGATTAGCTGTTCGCGGCCGGTGCGTCCGCGGTGGTGGCCGGCGGGACCGCGCACACGCCGTCGGCGCAGGCGGCGTCCGCGGCCGCGTCCTCCGTACCGGCGAGGGCAGCGGCCTCGGCGGCCGAGTCCTTGGCGACCTGTTCGAGCGCCTGGAGGAAGACGGACGTCTCCTGGCCGCCCTGCACCGCCCACTTGCCCTCGAAGACGAAGGTCGGCACGGCCGTGATGCCGATCTGCCGGGCCTGGTCGATCTCCGCCACGACCTCGTCGCGCAGGTCGTCACCGGCGAGGAAGGCGGCGACCGCGTCCCGGTCGAGGCCGGCCGCGACGGCCGCGTCCGTCAGGGCCGTACGGTCGCCGATGTCCAGGCCCTCGCCGAAGTGCCCGGTCATCAGGCGGCCCTTGAGCCGGTTCTGGGTCTCGGGGCCGTACGTGTCCAGGGCGAAGCGCAGCAGGCGGTGGGCGAGCAGCGAGTTGTTCTCCACGACCGTGTCGAAGTCGAAGGTCAGCCCTTCGGCGGCGCCCATCGAGGCGAGCCGGTCGTCCATGGCCACGGCCTGCGGCCCGAATTTCCTCGCCAGCACCTCGCGGTGCGGCTGCGGGCTCTCGGGCGCGGTCGGGTCGAGCTGGAACGGCCGGTAGACCACCTCGACCGAATCTCCCTGCGGGAAAGCGGCGAGGGCGCGCTCGAAGCGGGATTTTCCGAGGTAGCACCAGGGGCAGGCGATATCGGAGTAGATCTCAACTTTCAAGGCTTTTCACTTCCGGGCGTAGGCGGGCGCTGGCTATTCCTTGAATGCTCAATCAAGGTTTCCGACGTCAACGAGGACGCGCGCGGGACCTATTCCCGTACGGCCGTACGCCCCCGCTCCGCCTACGAGCCCGCCGCCATCGCGTGCGCCGTCTCCAGCAGCGCCGCCACCGCCTCTGAAGCGTCCAGCACCGCGCCCTCCGCGCAGGCCGCCGCCCATTCGCCGTCGCCGAGGCCCGCCCTGGCCCGCTCCTCCACGGCGTCGGCGGTGACCAGCTCGGGCACGGTGCGCGGCAGCGGCCCGCGTACGGCCGAGGACGCCGCCGACATCCGGGCCGCCGACCGCAGGTCGCCCAGCTCGACCAGCACCTCGGCCGCCGAGTCGAGCTGCGCGCCCACCACCGGCTCCGTGCAGCCCTCCGCCAGCGCCAGGCTCGCCGACTCGGCGAGACCGAGCAGCGCCGCCACCGGGTCGCCCTCGGCCGCCGTGATCCGCGCGCCCAGGCTCGCGAGCAGCACCTTGAACGTCGGCGGCGGCGTACCGTCCGCCAGGTGCCCGACCGCCGTCTCGCACAGCTCCCTGGCCTGCCGCGGCTCGCCCCGGCGCAGGAGCAGCAGCGCCTTGAGGTAGCGGATGTACGTGCGGGCGTCCCACACGCTGTACAGCTCGGCTTCCTCCCCGGCCTGCTCGACCAGCTTGCGCGCCTCCTCGTCGTCCCCGCGGCGGTGCGCCAACTCCCCCATCCGGGCGAGCAGGAAGGCCCCTTCGCCGTCCGCGCCCAGCTCCCGGCCGAGCCGGTGCGCGGCCTCGAAGTCGGCGTGCGCCGCCGCGTACTGCCCGCGGACGACCTCGATCTCGGCGCTCGCGCCGTGCACTTGGGCGCGGATCCAGCGGTCGCCGAGCCGTTCCCTGCGCTCCTGGAGCTCCGCCCAGTCGGCGTCGATCCGCGCGAGCCCGCCCGGCGTGTCCACGGCGATGTGCGTACGGAGCATCAGCGCCACCGCGATCTCCCACTCGCCGCCGTGCTCACGGCAGTTGGCGACGACGGTGTCGGCGTGCCGGCCGATCTCCTCGTCCCTGCCGAGCAGATACGTGGTGAACGGCCACAGCATGCCGGGGAAGCGCGCCGCGGGCGGGCCGCCCTGGCTGTACGCCGCCGCCAGCAGCGCGGCCATCGCCCGCGAGTCGGCCGAGGACCACTGCGCCTCCGAGGCGTGGTCGCTCTTCACGAAGAAGTGCAGCATCCGCAGGTCCAGGCGTGGCCAGAACATCCGGTCCGCCGGGTCGGGCGGGGGTTCGCCGCCCAGCTCCGTCACCCTCTCCAGCCACGCGTCCGCTTCGTCGCGGTAATTGCGCAGCCACCAGAACCAGCCCATGGACAGCGCGATCGTGATCGCGTCCAGCTCCGCGTCCTGGCTCCCGGTGTCCTCTTTCCCGCCTGAGGGCGGCTCGACCAGCCGATTCAGCGCGGCGCGGACGTTGTCCAGCTCCGTCTCCAGCACTTCCAGCCAGTGGAGTTGGTCGGCGCCGCGCAGTTCGGAGTCGGCCGTGCGGGCCAGTTCGCGGAAGTACGCGGTGTGCCGTCGCTCGGCCGCGGCCAGTTCCTCGGGCCGCTCGGCGGCGCGCTCGCCGGCGTACTCGTGGATCGTCTCCAGCAGGCGGTAGCGGACGTCCTGGCCGGGGGTGGGCGCGTGGACCGCCACCACCAGGGATTTGTCCACCAGTTGGGCCACCGTCTCCAGCGCGTCGGGACCGCACACCGCCTCGGCGGCCGACAGCGTGCAACCGCCGGAGAAGACGCTCAGCCCGCGCAGCGTCGTACGCTCCCGCTCGGTCAGGAGCTCCCAGCTCCAGTCGACCACCGCACGCAGTGTCTGCTGGCGCGGCAGCACAGTACGGCTGCCGCTGGTCAGCAGCCGGAACCGGTCGTCCAGCCGGTCCGCGATCTGCCGCGGCGACAGGGCCCGCAGCCGGGCCGCGGCCAGCTCGATGGCCAGCGGCAGGCCGTCGAGACGGCGGCAGATCTCGCGTACGGCAGCGTCGTTCTCCGCCGTGGTGAGGCGGGCGTCCGCGCGTACGGTCGCCGCGCGGTCGGCGAACAGCCGGTACGCGGTCGCGGGCGGCAGCGGCTCCACCGGGCGTACGACCTCGCCCGGTACGCCCAACGGCTCGCGGCTCGTGGCCAGTACGGCCACGCCGGGGCAGGCCGCCAGCAGCTCGGCGGCGAGGGAGGCGGCGGCGCCGATCAGGTGCTCGCAGTTGTCGAGCACCAGCAACAGGCGGCGCTGCGCGCAGTGTTCGAGCAGCCGGGCCAGCGGGTCCTCGCCGTGCGACGCCTCGGACAGGAACTGGTCGCGGCCCGCGCCGCCGAGCAGCAGCGTGTCGCGGCGACCGAGGGCGCTCAGCACGGCGTGCGGGACCGCCGAGGGGTCGTCCAGCGGGGCGAGTTCGACCAGCCACACGCCGTCCGGGTGGCGGCGCGCCGCCGCGTCGCCCGCCTCCTGCGCCAGGCGCGTCTTGCCCGACCCGCCGGGGCCGGTCAGCGTCACCAGCCGGGCCGCGGCCAAGTCGCTTCTGATGTCGTCGAGTTCGGCCTCGCGGCCGACGAAGCTGGTGAGGCGGGCGCGGATGTTGCCCTGCGCGGGGGGCGGCGGCCTGCGCCGCAGCAACTCGCCGTGCAGCGACCGCAGTTCCGGGCCCGGATCGGTGCCGAGCGCTTCCGCGAGTACGGTCCTGGTCTCCTCGTACGCCGCCAGGGCGTCGGCCGTCCTGCCCTCGGCGTGCAACGCCCGCATCAACTGGGCCCTGAACGACTCGTCCAGCGGGTGCTCTGCCACGGCCGCGCGCAGGCCGGGGAGGGTGTCCGCCGCCCTGCCGAGGCGGAGGTCGGCTTCCACCCTGTTCCGCAGGGCGGCCAGCTTCAGAGCTTCGGGGCGGGCCGCGGCGGACGTACGGTCCGGGAGGTCGGCCAGGGCCGGGCCGCGCCACAGGGTGAGGGCGCGGGTCAGGGTGTCGGCCGCCGTGGCGGCGTCTCCGGCCGCCAGGGCCGTATCGCCCTCGCGGGCGAGGCGCTCGAACTCGTACAGGTCCACCGAGTCGCGGGGGGTGGCCAGGCGGTAGCCGCCGGGTTCCGAGACGACGGCGTCCCGGCCCAGGGCTCGTCGCAGCCGCGACATCAGGGCTTGCAGGGCGCCGGCGGCGTCGGCCGGGGGGTCGGCCGCCCAGACCTGTTCGATGAGGGCTTCGGGGGGTACGGGGCGGCCCACGTTGAGGGCCAGCACCGCGAGGACGGCTCGCAGGCGGCTGCCGCCCAGGCCGATTTCGGGCCCGTCGTCGGAGGGGCGGGCCTCCGTGACCCCAAGAATCCGATACCGCACGGGGTCATCTTCGCGGACGGCGCCCCAAAAGAGCGAACCTTCGCCCTTGGGTGGGGGTGGGGGTTCTGCCCGCCCGCCCACCCGTGCGGGTGCTTTCTCCGTCTGCGGGTGCCGCTTGTGCCTGGTCGGTGCCGGTCCGGGGCACCTCCTCGAAATGCGGCTACCTGGTCCCGTGTATCCGGTGCCGTTCTTGTCACCGCATTTCTGCGGGGGCACCCCGGCCCGTCCCCTCCCGGTACGTCGGCGTCCGACGGTCCGGTGGGGGTTGCCGGGAGGGGGGTGGGCGGGGGCCAGGCCCCTGCGCCCCCCGACCTCCCAGCGGGGTGGGCGAAAGGGGGTGGGTGGGGTGCGGGACCTGTACGGCCGACGGTCCGCCCCGGGGTGAACGGAGGGGGGTGAGGACCGGGACCTGCTCCCCCCAACGTCCAGCCGGGGCAGGCGGAAGGGGTGGGTGGGGTGCGGGCCTCGCCTCACATGACGGCCAGGCGGGGTGGGCGAGGGGGGCTGGGGGGCCAGGTCCCTGCGCCAATAGACGTCCAGGCGGGGCGGGCGGGGCGGGCGGAAGGGGTGCGTGAGATGCGGGACCTGCGCCACCCGGACGCCCGCCCGGTCGGCGGAAGGGCGTGGGTGGGGTGCGGGACCTGCGTCACCCGGGTGGGCGGAAGGGGTGCGGGGGCTGGGGCCTGCCGCGCCTGACGTTCGGCCGGGATCTGCGCGGGCCGACAGTATGGCGGGGGCTAGGTGGTTGGCGGGGAGTCGGAGGGGGCGTGACCGGAGGGGTCTGTTGGGCGGTTGGGCGGTTGGGGAAGGGCCCGAGCTCTCCGATCCGCTCGGAGGGGGCACCGGCGCAGGGCGGCACGCCGGAAAGACCCCCCCTACCCTCCCCGGCCACCCCCACCGGCAGGCGGACGCCGACGAGCGAGGAGGGGACGGGCCGGGGTGCCCCCGCAGAAATACGTTGACGGCCGGGTACCGAATGCGCAAAGGCCAGGTGATACGGATTTCGAGGAGGTACCCCGGACCGGCACCGACCAGGCACAAGCGGCACCCGCAGACGACAAAACACCCGCACGGGTGGGCGGGCGGGAAAGACAAAGGTCAAGAACGCCCCGGCGGCCGACGGTCGTCGTCGTGAGGGCCGAGGAGTTCGTCGGCGAGAGTAGGCAGGTCGTCGAGGGGGGTCTCCTCGGCCCAGTTGGGGCGAGGACGGCGCGGAGCGGCCGAGGGCGTCTCGGCGGTGGGGAATTCGCGGGTGCGCTCGTTGCCCGGCTGATCCTCGGGGCGGAAGAGCCACGGCGGGACCCGGTCGGTCGGGTCGTCCGAGGCCGGGGACCCGACCGGGGGTACGACCGGCGGGAGCACCGTCGTGGTCTCGGAACTGTCCTCACGAGGGCTGTCTTCGCGCGAGCTGTCTTCGCGAGAGCTGTCTCCGCGAGAGCGAGAACCGTCCTCATCCGAAGCCGACTCGTCAGAAGTGGTGCCGTCAGCCGACGAGGCGTCCTCGGCGGGAGCATCCTCCGGCTCGGCCGGAACGACCGGGAGAACCGCCGTCTCATCGGCGCCCGGACCAGCGGGCACGTCCGGCTCGGCCGGAACGGCCGGAACGGCCGGAACGGCCGGAACGGCCGGAACGGCCGGGAGGACCGCCGTCTCGTCCTCGGCGGGAGCCGAGGAAGGCGGCGGAGGCACGACATTGACCGTCGTGGTTTCGGCCGAGTCCGAAGTCTGCGGCAGCTCGGTGGTCTTCTCGGAGTCGGAGGAGCCGGAGGAGCCAGCCGAACCGGCCGAACCGGCACTCGCGGCGGCGGCAGCCGCAGCCGCGGCGGTGCGGGCCTCCTCGGCGCGGAGAAGGGCCTCCTCCGCCTTGCGCTGCTTTTCGAGGCGGCGCGCGTCGGCCTCGGAGCGCAGGCGTGCCTGCTCCTCGGCGAGGCGGCGGAGCCGTTCCTGCTCGGCCGCGCGGGCGGCCTCCTCGGCCTCGCGGCGAGCCGTCTCCTCGGCGGCGATGCGCGCGGCCTCCTCGGCGCGGAGGCGTTCGGCCTCGGCCTCACGGGCGGCGGCGCGCTCGGCGATCTCACGGCGGGTGGCCTCCTCGGCGGCGAGGCGGCGCTCCTCTTCCTCGCGGCGGAGCCGTTCGAGCTGGGCTTGGCGCTCGCGCTCCTGGCGCTCTTCCTCGGCCTTGCGGGCGGCCTCTTCGGCGGCGAGGCGCGCGGCCTCGGCGGCGGCCTGGCGCTCGGCCTCGGCGCGGGCCTCGATCTCCTGGGCGGAGAGCGGGAGGAGCTGGTCGAGGCGGTGGCGTACGACCGTGGTGACGGCGGCGGGGTCCTGGGCGCCGTCGACGACGAGGTAGCGGCCGGGGTCGGCGGCGGCGAGGGTGAGGAAGCCCGCGCGGACGCGCTGGTGGAAGGCGGCGGGTTCGGATTCGAGGCGGTCGGGCGCTTCGGTGAAGCGTTCGCGGGCGGCATCGGGGCTAACGTCGAGGAGCACGGTGAGGTGCGGGACGAGTCCGTCGGTGGCCCAGCGGGAGATGCGGGCGATCTCGGTGGGGGCGAGGTCGCGTCCGGCGCCCTGGTAGGCGACGGAGGAGTCGATGTAGCGGTCGGAGATGACGACGGCGCCGCGTTCGAGGGCGGGGCGGACGACGGAGTCGATGTGCTCGGCGCGGTCGGCGGCGTAGAGCAGCGCCTCGGCGCGGTGCGAGATCCCGCCGGAGGAGACGTCGAGGAGGATGGAGCGCAGGCGCTTGCCGATGGCGGTGGCGCCGGGCTCGCGGGTGACGACGACCTCGTGGCCCTTGGCGCGGATCCAGTCGGCGAGGGCTTCGACCTGGGTGGACTTGCCCGCGCCGTCGCCGCCCTCTATGGCGATGAAGAATCCGGTGGCGGCGGGGGCGACGGCCGGTTCCGCACCGGTCAGGGCCTCGCGCAGGTCACGCCGGAGCGGTACGCCGCTGCGGTCGTCGGTCTTGCCGAGGACGAGCGCGGCGACCGGCAGCAGCAGGGCGCCGATCAGCATCAGCGTGTACGCGGCACCGCCGTGGTCGAAGGTGAAGTGACCCTTCTGGATGCGGTGCGGGCCGATCGCGGCGGCGACCAGCGGCGCGACGATCACGGCGAGGGCGAGGACGGCGCGCGAGACCGCGTGCAGGTGCTCGGTGGTGCGGCCGCGCCGTCCCGCCTCGGCTTCCTGCTCGATCAGGATGTGCCCGGTGTTGGCGGTGACGCCCGCCGCGGCGCCGGCCAGCAGCGCGAGCAGCAGGACGGTGGTCTGGTCGGCGACGATGCCGGTGAGGAGCAGGCCGAGCCCGGTGACGCCGATGGACAGCGCGAGCAGCCGGCGCCTGGACAGCGCCGGGAGCGTACGGGGGGCGAGGCGGATGCCGATGACCGTACCGGCGGTGAGGGCCAGGACGAGCAGGCCGAAGCCGGTCGGGCCGAAGCCGAGGGCGAGCGCGTGCAGGACGGCCACGGCCACGGCCGCGCCGATCGCGCCGACGACCGCGGCGGTCGCCAGCACCAGCAGCGGCAGTACGCCGGTCCTGCCGCGCTCGGCGCCCGCGGGGCCCTTGGGCAGCCGCAGCCCTTCGAGCGGGGAGCGCGGACGCGCCACCGTGCCCGAGGGCAGTTCGAGGAGGTAGAGCACCGACATGGAGGACGAGAAGAGCCCGGCCGCCACGTACGAGGCGAGCGCCACCTGGTGCTGGTCGAACCAGGTGACGCCGACCGCGATCAGCGTGTTCACCAGCGTGACGACGACGAGACCGGCCGCTGCCAGCGGCAGTGCGACAAAGCTCGTCCGCAGGTCCAGCCGGTGCAGCGTCGCCAGGTGGTCGGGCGCGGGCCGCACGGAGGTGTCGCCGGGCGGCGGCAGGAGCAGCGGGGCGGCGCCGTCCTTGGCGACGGCCCACAGCCGCTCGGCCACCCCGGTGACGAAGGCGGTCACCAGCAGCCAGGTCAGCGCGGTGTGCTGCGACCAGGTGATCCACAGCGGCGCGACGATGAACAGCCCGAGTCGTACGGCGTCCGCGCCGATCATCGTCCACCGGCGGTCCAGCCGGCCGCTCTCGGACGTCAGCGCCGACAGCGGGCCGAGCAGGACGGCGCCGAACAGCAGCGTCGAGACCAGGCGCGCCCCGAAGACGGCCGCGGTGGCGAAGGCGATACCCCGGTAGCCGCCGCCGTACGCGTGGTCGGCCACCGCCGCCTGCACGGCGAGCCACAGCAGGACGAGCAGACCCAGTCGGTCCGCCACCGCCCCGGTGAGCTGCGCGCTCCACAATTTGCGCAGCGCCGGGATTTTCAGCAGCGCACCGACCGCTCGCTCACGGCTGTCAGCGGCGAGGTCGGTGGCGAACGCGTCGGTCACGTCCCCCTCGACGTCCTCGGCCCTGACATCTGCGGCCGTGACGTCTGCGGCGGGCGGCTTGGGCTGCTCGGATGGCGTCATCCCAACAGCCTATCCGCCTTACGACGCCCTACACGGAGCCGGTCCCACTCCCGGGCGGACCACCCCTCAAGGAGGGCGGGGAAGCGCACTCACCTGGGCGAAGACCGCCCTTCGAGGGGCCCTTCCGCGGGCCCTTCAAGGGGGAGGAAGGGGAGGCAGGAGAGGCGGAAGGTACGGCGCGCTGACGCATGGCCAGCTCCTCAGGGGCGCGGGAAACCGCGCGACCGGCCCATGACCGGCGCGCGGTTCACCGCCGGCCCGGTGGGGCAGGCGCTGTCGTCGCCCGCCCACCGGCCCAGTGTGCCGGACACGCCCTAGTCGGCTGAGGCCGTCGACTTCTTCGCCGCCGCGGAGGCAGCCGCCTTCTTGGCCGGCGCCTTCTTCGCGGCAGTCTTCTTCGCGGTGCCGGAAGCCGCCGTCTTCTTGGCGGGAGCCTTCTTGGCCGGTGCCTTCTTGGCGGCGGTCTTCTTCTTCACGGGCCCCTTCGCCCGCTTCTCCGCGAGGAGTTCGTACCCGCGCTCGGGCGTGATCGACTCCACCTCGTCGTCGCGGCGCAGCGTCGCGTTGGTCTCGCCGTCGGTGACGTAGGGGCCGAAGCGGCCGTCCTTGACGACGACGGGGCGCTCGCTGACCGGGTCGGTGCCCAGTTCCTTGAGCGGCGGCTTGGCGGCGGCGCGACCGCGCTGCTTGGGCTGGGCGTAGATGGCGAGCGCTTCGTCGAGGGTGATCGAGAAGAGCTGGTCCTCGGTCTCCAGCGAGCGCGAGTCGGTGCCCTTCTTCAGGTAGGGCCCGTAGCGCCCGTTCTGCGCGGTGATCTCGACGCCCTCGGCGTCCTTGCCGACGACGCGCGGCAGGGACATCAGCTTGAGGGCGTCCTCAAGGGTGACGGTGTCGATGGACATCGACTTGAAGAGCGAGGCGGTACGCGGCTTGACCGCGTTCTTCCCGGTCTTCGGGGTGTCCTCGGGCAGGACTTCGGTGACGTAGGGACCGTAGCGCCCGTCCTTGGCGATGATCGGGCGGCCGGTCGCCGGGTCGTCGCCGAGCGCGAAGTCGCCGCTGGGCTTGGCGAACAGCTCCTCGGCGTACTCGACGGACAGCTCGTCCGGCGGCAGGTCCTCGGGTACGTCGGCGCGGCGGTGGTCGTCCTCGCCGCGCTCGCCCTTCTCGATGTAGGGGCCGTAGCGGCCGACGCGCAGCATGATGCCGTCGCCGATCGGGAAGGAGGAGATCTCCCGGGCGTCGATCGCGCCCAGGTCCTCGACGAGTTCCTTGAGGCCGCCGAGGTGGTCGCCGTCCCCGTTGCCCGCGTCGGCGGCGGAGCCGACGGTGGCGCTGCCGTCGTCGGAGCCGAAGTAGAAGCGGCGCAGCCACGGCACGGCCTGGGCCTCGCCGCGGGCGATGCGGTCGAGGTCGTCCTCCATGGAGGCGGTGAAGTCGTAGTCGACCAGACGGCCGAAGTGCTTCTCCAGCAGGTTGACGACCGCGAAGGAGAGGAAGGTCGGGACGAGCGCGGTGCCCTTCTTGAAGACGTAGCCGCGGTCGAGGATCGTGCCCAGGATCGTGGCGTACGTCGACGGGCGGCCGATCTCCCGCTCCTCCAGCTCCTTGACCAGCGACGCCTCGGTGTAGCGGGCGGGCGGCTTGGTCGAGTGGCCGTCGGCGGTGATCTCCTCGGCGCTCAGCGCGTCGCCCTCGGTGACCTGCGGCAGCCTGCGCTCGCGGTCGTCCAGCTCGGCGTTGGGGTCGTCGGCGCCTTCGACGTACGCCTTCAGGAAGCCGTGGAAGGTGATGATCTTGCCGGAGGCGCTGAACTCGGCGTCGCGGCCGTCGGCGGAGGCGCCGCCGACCTTGACGGTGACGGACTGGCCGACCGCGTCCTTCATCTGGGACGCGACCGTACGCATCCAGATCAGCTCGTAGAGCCGGAACTGGTCGCCGGTCAGACGGGTCTCGGCCGGGGTGCGGAAGCGGTCTCCGGAGGGGCGGATCGCCTCGTGCGCCTCCTGCGCGTTCTTGACCTTGCCCGCGTAGACGCGCGGCTTGTCCGGCAGGTAGTCCGCCCCGTAGAGCTGCGTGACCTGGGCGCGGGCGGCGCGGACGGCGGTCTCCGAGAGCGTGGTGGAGTCCGTACGCATGTAGGTGATGAAGCCGTTCTCGTACAGCTTCTGCGCGACCTGCATGGTGGCCTTCGCGCCGAAGCCCAGCTTGCGCGACGCCTCCTGCTGGAGGGTGGTGGTGCGGAAGGGGGCGTACGGCGAGCGGCGGTACGGCTTGGACTCGACGCTGCGTACGGCGAACTGGGTGTCGGCGAGCGCGGCGGCCAGGGCGCGGGCGGCGCTCTCGTCGAGCTGGAGCACCTGTGAGCCGGACTTGAGCTGGCCGGTGGCCGCGTCGAAGTCCCGGCCCTGCGCGACCCGGCGGCCGTCGACGGTGGTGAGCCGGGCGACGAGCGTGGAGGGGTCGGAGGCGTCACCGGTGCGGCCGGTGGCGAAGGTGCCGGTCAGGTCCCAGTAGTCGGCGGTACGGAACGCCATCCGCTCGCGTTCGCGCTCGACGACGAGCCGGGTGGCGACGGACTGCACGCGGCCGGCCGACAGCCGCGGCATGACCTTCTTCCACAGCACCGGCGAGACCTCGTAGCCGTACAGCCGGTCGAGGATGCGGCGGGTCTCCTGGGCGTCGACCAGGCGCTGGTTCAGCTCGCGCGGATTGCGGACGGCCTCCTGGATGGCGTCCTTGGTGATCTCGTGGAACACCATCCGGTGAACGGGCACCTTGGGCTTGAGGATTTCCTGCAAATGCCAGGCGATGGCCTCGCCCTCGCGGTCCTCATCGGTGGCGAGGAAGAGTTCAGTGGAGTCCTTGAGGAGGTCCTTGAGCTTCTTGACCTGTGCCTTTTTATCGGCATTGACCACATAGATGGGTTGGAAATCACTGTCCACATTGACGCCGAGCCGCGCCCAGGGCTGGCCCTTGAACTCCGCCGGCACTTCGGCGGCCCCGTTGGGGAGGTCGCGGATGTGCCCGACGCTGGCCTCGACGACGTATCCAGGGCCCAGATATCCCTTGATCGTTTTCGCCTTGGCAGGCGACTCGACAATGACGAGTCGCTGGCCGCTGTGTGCGGTCTCGCGGGTCGGGGACAACGTCGCTCTTCTCTCCCGGTCGAAGGTGTGTCGCTGCGGAGTGTGACCGTACCTCCCTGTCCCGTGTCAAACGGGAAAAGTCCACAACGCCACTGGAACGGTAACCCGACAACCGGTCTGTCTGCCGCATGGACGGCCGCTCCGGTCGGTTTCCCGGAGGGGCGCGGGGGCGCGTTCCCGGGGGCGCGTGCGTGATTTCACGCACGTCAGGAGGGTCGGGGAAGGGCGGTGGCGGTCAGACCTGTGTGAGACACCAGACGCCGGTGAGGAGTGCGACCGCGCCGAAGAAAATGGACATGACAGTTGCGGCGGTGGATCCCGCGGCCGTCACGGGTTGCCGGGCGCGCAGCCGGGCGGCCGTCCAGAGCAGGAGCGCGGCCCCGAAGACGGCGAAGACCGTTCCGGCGAAGAGTGCGGGCACCCGCTCCATGCGTCCCCTCGTCCCGTCTCGTCCTGTCCAGGTGTGTGCTCCCGGACGCTGCCACGCCAGGGCGTCCGGCACGCGAACCACGGGTGAACACAGGTCTCCGCTCCCAGGGGGTGGGACGCGGCGGGGGCCGTCCTGCAAAGATGTCCGGCAACGACCGGTACACAACAAGACGTTCAACGACGTTCAGCACAGGGGGACGGGGCATGTCCGACCAGAATCCGTACGGCCAGAATCCGTACGGTGACAAGCCGCAGGGCGACAATCCGTACGGGGAGCAGCAGCCCGGGAGCCAGCCCGGATACGGATACCCGCAGCAGCCCGGGGGCCAGGCTCCCGGTTACGGCTACCCGCCCCAGGGCGGCGGCCAGGCACCCGGTTACGGCTACCCGCCGCAGGGCGGCGGGTACGCGCCGCCCGGTGCCGCGTACGCCGCGGACCCGTCCGCGCCGTACGGCTACGACCCCTACGGGCGGCCGTACTCGGACAAGTCCAAGGTGGTCGCGGGAGTGCTTCAGCTCTTCCTCGGCAGCTTCGGCGTGGGCCGTTTCTACACCGGCCACACCGGCATGGCGCTGGGACAGCTCTTCACGTGCGGCGGCTGCGGCATCTGGGCGCTGATCGACGGCATCATGCTGCTGGCCGGGGACAACCCGACCGACGCGCAGGGCCGGGTGCTGCGTGGCTGACGGAGTCCGTCGGCCACAGGTCGGCGCTCCCCCGGTCTCCCCGGGGGCGCGCCGCCCGTCGGCGGTTCTCGGCCACCCGGCCACCGCTCCCCTGGCGACGCTCGCCGCCGGGGTGGCGGGCGCCGTCTATCTCTACGGCACCGACCCGCACCAGCCGGGCCACTGGCTGCCGCGCTGCCCGTTCAACTGGGCGACCGGGCTGCTCTGCCCGGCCTGCGGCGGTACGCGCATGGTGTACGACCTGATGCACGGCGACGTGGGGCGCGCCTTCCACGACAACGCCGTCCTGCTGCTGGCCGCGCCCCTGGCGCTGTGGCTGTGCGGGCGCTGGATGGTCGAGGGGCTGCGCGGCCGTCGCCGACGGCTGGTGGTGAGCCCGCGGGTGTCACTGGCCGTGCTGTGCGTGGCCGTGACGTGGACGGTTGTCCGCAACGTGTTCTGACGCGTCGTCCGCTCCACCGCGCGTCAGTCCGCCGGGCCCCTTCTCCGAGGCGTCCCCGGGCCGCTCGCCAGGCCACTCGTCAAGCCACTCCCCGCGTCACTCCGCCGCGTCACTCCGCCGCGTCGAGGAACCCCTGTTCCACCAGCAGCCGGATCGACTCCGGCGTGCGGTCGCGCAGCACCACCGGGTCCTCGCCGAGCAGCTGCGCGATGGCGTCCACGATCCGCCCCGCGGTCAGCGTCCCGTCGCAGACGCCCGCGAAGCCCGCGCCCACCGTGTCGACCTTCGTCGCGCGCCGCATACCGCGGGCCGCGCGCAGCACCACGTGCTCCGGGTCCTCGGCGCCCGGCAGCCCCACCTGTTCCTGCACCACCCCGTCGCCGAGCGCGAAACGGGAGCTGAGCAGCGCCGCGTCGTCATGGGTGCGCAGGAAGTCCTGGCGGTCGAACCACCCGGCGATGTGCGGGCCGAGCGGCTGCTCCACGGGGTGCGGCCACTCCTCCGCGGTGATCACGGGCTGGTCCGCGCCCGACTTGCGCAGCGTGATCCAGCCGAAGCCGACGCCGTTCACCTTGCGCTGCTCGAACTCGTCGAGCCACGCGTCGTAGCGGGCTGCGTACGTGGCCGGATCCGTACGGTGGTCGCCGCCGTCGCGCAGCCACAGCTCGGCGTACTGCGTGACGTCCTGGACCTCGCGCTGCACGATCCAGGCGTCGCAGCCGCGCGGGATCCACGAGACCAGGCGCTCGCGCCAGTCCTGGCCCTCGGTGTGCTGCCAGTTGGCGAGGAGCTGGCAGTAGCCGCCGTCGTTGAGATGGTCTGCCGACTGCTGCACCAGGGTGCGGCACAGGTCGTCGCCCGCCATACCGCCGTCCCGGTAGGTGAAGCGCCCGCTCGGGGAGATCACGAAGGGCGGGTTGGACACGATCAGGTCGAAGCGCTCGTCGCGGACCGGCTCGAAGAGGCTGCCCTCGCGCAGGTCGGGTTCGCGGGCGCCGGACAGCGCGAGGGTGAGCCGGGCGAAGTGCAGGGCGCGCGGATTGACGTCGGTCGCCGTGACGCGGGTGGCGTGCCGGGAGGCGTGCAGCGCCTGGATGCCGGAGCCGGTGCCGAGGTCCAGGGCGCTGCCGACCGGCTCGGGCACGGTCAGCCCGGCCAGCGTCGTGGAGGCGCCGCCGACGCCGAGCACCAGGTCGGCCCGGTCGACGCCGGGCGTGCTCTCCCCGTCGGTCCCGGTACCGGTGCCGATACCGCCCGCGCCGCCGACCGCGCAGCCGAGGTCGGAGACGATCCACCAGTCCGCGCCCTCCTCACCGGCGTACGGGCGTACGTCCACGGTGGCGCGTACGTCGTCGCCGTCGCGCGCCAGCCAGCCGTCGGTCGCGTAGTCGTCGATCCGGGGCAGGGCGGCGCGGGCCCGCGCGTAGGACACGGGGCGTTGCAGGAGGAAGAGCCTGACCAGGGTCTCCAGGGGGCTGCCGCCACGGGTGGCGCGCAGGGCGGGGACGGTCTCGGCCCGGGAGAGGGCCGCGTAGGCGGCGGCTCCGAGGAGGTCGAGACAGCCGTCCGCGGTGAAGGCTGCGGCGCGCAGGTCGTCGCGCAGGGACGGGGCGTTCCGGGCGGCGGGGAGGAGGGGCGTACTCACACCGGCCATTGTCGCGGAATCGCCGCGGCCCGGCGCCCCTTGTGCGGGGCGGCGGGCCGTGGCGTATCGGACAGCGGGGGTGCTAAGGGGGTGCTACGGGGGCGCGGTCGTGGGCGCGGGGCCTTCGTGGGCGCGGTCCGGTGGCCACGGGCCGGGGGCCCGGGGCCGGGGCCTGAGGGGGCCGGGGCCTGAGGGGGCCGGGGGCCTACGACGCCGACGGTGAGGCCGAGGAGGAGCCGGACGCCTGCTTGCAGCCGGGCTGCTTGGCCATGGCCTTGCCGACATCGCCCTGGCGGAGCGAGTCGAGGGCCTGCTCGCCGTTCTGGCTGACCTTGCCCAGCGAGTTGGAGACGCCCTTCAGGCCGTCCGCGAACTTCGCCTGGTCGCTGGTGTCGAGCCCGTCGACCTGCTTCTTGAGCGTCCCGTACTGGGTGGACAGGCCGTTGAGGTCGTTCACCGCGTCCTGCTGGATCTTCGCACCGTCCTTGACCGGCGGGGCGCCGGCCTTGCTGACGATGTCGGCGAGCGACTTGTACGCCTCGGAGATCGACTGGAAGGCGGCGGAGTCGGCGGACTTGACGTCCTGGGGCTTGCCGTTGCTGTTCACCTGGGTGATCGCCGTGTTGGCGTCGTTGATCTTCTTGGTCTGGGCCGCGGCCTGGTCGCAGACGCCCTTAGCCCAGTTGTCCAGCTTCTTGTTGGAGTCGTCGCTGCACCCCGACAGCGCGAGCAGCATGACCGCACCGGAGAGCGCGGCCAGGAGCTTCTTGTTCACCTTCACCGGATGGGTCCCTTCCGTGGCCTTACGGCCCCGGAACATACACGGCTGACGGGTGGTCACCGTGAATCCGTGAGGTGATTCGTCCGACATTCAAGCCATTCGCACTAAGGTGCGGTGGGCGACCGCACACGTACCGGATCACGTACGGTCGCCCACCGGGCCCTCGGCGGACCGGAACCCTTGACGGGCCCGGCCCTTGACGGTGCGTCGGATCAGGCCACTGCGGCCGTGTCCGGGGTGCGGGTCCCGGTGTCCCCGCCGTCGCCGTCGTCGTCGCCCTCCATCGCGATGCCGCGCCGCTTGGAGATGTAGACCGCGATGACGATGACGGCGATCGAGACCACCGCGACGGTGACGCGTACGCCGAGATT
Organism: Streptomyces sp. NPDC087422; assembly: GCF_044744145.1. Taxonomy (NCBI): domain Bacteria; kingdom Bacillati; phylum Actinomycetota; class Actinomycetes; order Kitasatosporales; family Streptomycetaceae; genus Streptomyces; species Streptomyces sp. NPDC087422. The sequence continues at coordinate 25,846 of NZ_JBIUXT010000003.1, forward strand.
CGCGTCCACGCCGTAGCTGAACTTGACCACCGCGGGGGCGATCAGCAGCGCCACCAGGTTCATCACCTTCAGCAGCGGGTTGATGGCCGGGCCCGCGGTGTCCTTGAACGGGTCGCCGACCGTGTCGCCGATGACGGTCGCGGCGTGGGCCTCGCTGCCCTTGCCGCCGTAGTGGCCGTCCTCGACGAGTTTCTTGGCGTTGTCCCAGGCGCCGCCGGAGTTGGCCAGGAACACCGCCATCAGCGTGCCCGCGCCGATCGCGCCCGCCAGGTACGAGGCGAGCGAGCCGACGCCGAAGGTGAAGCCGACCGCCACGGGCGCGAGGACGGCGAGCAGGCCGGGGGTGGCCAGTTCGCGCAGCGCGTCCTTGGTGCAGATGTCGACCACCCGTCCGTATTCGGGCAGTTCGGTGCCGTCCATGATCCCCGGGTGTTCGCGGAACTGCCTGCGCACCTCGTAGACCACCGAACCCGCGGACCGGGAGACGGCGTTGATGGCGAGGCCGGAGAAGAGGAAGACGACGGCCGCGCCGAGCAGCAGCCCGACCAGGTTGTTGGGCTGGGAGATGTCCAGGGACAGCCAGCGGGCGTCGGAGGCCGCTGGATGGGCCTTGGCGACGGCGGTGTCGATGGCCTCCTTGAACGAGCCGAACAGGGCGGTGGCGGCCAGTACCGCGGTGGCGATGGCGATGCCCTTGGTGATGGCCTTGGTGGTGTTGCCGACGGCGTCGAGGTCGGTGAGCACCTGGGCGCCCTCGCCGTGCACGTCGCCGGACATCTCGGCGATGCCCTGCGCGTTGTCGGAGACGGGTCCGAAGGTGTCCATGGCGACGATGACGCCGACGGTGGTCAGCAGGCCGGTGCCCGCCAGCGCGACCGCGAACAGCGCGAGCCAGACGGAGGTCCCGCCGAGCAGGAAGGCGCCGTAGACGGACAGGCCGATCAGCACCGCCGAGTAGACCGCGGACTCCAGTCCGAGTGAGATCCCGGACAGGATGACGGTGGCGGGGCCGGTCAGCGAGGTCTTGCCGATGTCGCGGACCGGGCGCCTGGTGGTCTCGGTGAAGTAGCCGGTGAGCTGCTGGATCACCGCGGCCAGCACGATGCCGATGGCGACGGCGACCATCGCCAGGGTGCGCGGGTCGCCTGCGTGGCCGGAGATGTCGCTGTCGACGCCCTTGAGGTCGGCGTAGGAGGACGGCAGGTAGGTGTAGACGGCGATGGCGACGCCGATCAGGGAGATGACCGCGGAGATGAAGAAGCCGCGGTTGATGGCCGTCATGCCGCTGCGGTCGCTGCGGCGGGGGGAGACCGCGAAGATGCCGACCATGGCGGTGAGGACGCCGATCGCCGGGATGAGCAGCGGGAAGGCGAGGCCGGAGTCACCGAAGGTCACCTTGCCGAGGATCAGCGCGGCGACCAGGGTGACGGCGTACGACTCGAAGAGGTCGGCCGCCATGCCCGCGCAGTCGCCGACGTTGTCACCGACGTTGTCGGCGATGGTCGCGGCGTTGCGCGGGTCGTCCTCGGGGATGCCCTTCTCGACCTTGCCGACCAGGTCGGCGCCGACGTCGGCCGCCTTGGTGAAGATGCCGCCGCCGACGCGCATGAACATCGCCAGCAGCGCCGCGCCGAATCCGAATCCTTCGAGCACCTTGGGCGCGTCGGCCTTGTAGATCAGGACGACGGCGGACGCGCCGAGCAGGCCGAGGCCCACGGTGAACATGCCGACGACGCCGCCGGTCCTGAACGCGATCCGCATCGCCCGGTGCGACACGTCGGTCAGGTCGGCCGGGGGTTCGCCGGGTGCCGGCGTCGCCGATCTGGCCGCGGCGGCGACCCGCACATTGCTGCGGACCGCCAGCCACATTCCGACATATCCGGTGACCGCGGAGAACACGGCGCCCACGAGAAAGAAGATCGACCGGCCGATCCGCTGCGAAGTGGTGTCCGAGGGCAGCAGCATGAGCAGGAAGAACGCCACCACGGCGAAAATTCCCAGAGTACGGAACTGCCGTGCGAGGTAGGCGTTGGCGCCTTCCTGCACGGCAGCCGCGATTTTCTTCATGCTGTCGGTGCCCTCGTCCGCTGCGAGCACTTGACGTACCAACACCGCGGCGAGCGCGAGTGCGCCCAGTGCGACGACGGCGATGATCCATACGAGGAGACGATTTCCGTCGGTCAGTACCGGTGTCGCGGCAAGCGTGTGAGGGGTAAGTGGCCCCGCCATTCGTCCTCCTTGACGTTTGGCGCATGGGCGTGCGGCTTCACGGCTCGACAAGCCGCAACGCTCAGGCGAGCTGAGCAAGATGGACGGATTGTAGGGAGCCGCAGCACTTCAAAACAGGGTGCCGCGTCGAAAAAGGATATTCGTGAACGCGGCGTTCGCCTGTGAACAGGAGTGAGTGTCGCCTGTGATCAGGCGAGAAAGATGATCTGAGGGGCGGCCGGGGGCCGCGTCGCGCTCAGAACGGTGTGCCGGTCAGGCCGGCCCGCCGGTCGAGCCGGTGCGCCGGTCGAGAGGGCCGCCGGTCCACGGTCGGACGGGCGGGACGGGCTACGGTCAGACGGGCGGGACGATCGGCCAGCTCATGCGGATCACACCGCCGGTGGCGGTCTCGGTGACCTCGACGTCGTCGACCAGGCCGCTGATCACGGCGAGGCCCATCTCGCCCTCGTCGCTCAGCTCGTCACCCGCGGCGTCGGACGCGGAGCCCGAGGCGTTGCCCGGGACCTCGTCGGCGACCTCGATGGAGAACTTCTTCTCCTCCTCGGTCAGCATCACCCGGACCGGTTCTTCCACACCGTTGCCACGGTGCAGACCCACCGCGCGGCTGCACGCCTCGCCCACCGCGAGCCGTACTTCGTCCAGAACCGCCTCGTCCACCCCCGCCCGGCGCGCCACCGCCGCCGCTACGAGCCGTGCTGTTCGCACATGCTCCGGCTGGGCGCTGAAGAGCAGTTCTACGGTGGGCATGGCCTCCCCTTCGGTCCTTTGGGTGGGCATCACGGGGGCCCGGACGGTGATCCCGTCCGGTACCCCTCGACGGCGATCGTCAGTCGGTCGCCGCGACAGCCTCGTCGACCGAGGTGTGAATCGGGAACACCTTGGTCAGACCGGTGATACGGAAAATCTTCAGGATGCGCTCCTGGTTGCACACCAGTCGCAGCGATCCTTCATGAGCACGCACCCGCTTCAGCCCGCCGACGAGCACACCCAGGCCGGTGGAGTCGAGGAAGTCCACTCCCTCCATGTCCACGACCAGGTGGTAACTCCCGTCGTTCACAAGCTCCACAAGCTGTTCCCGCAGCTTGGGCGCGGTGTACACATCAATCTCGCCGCCGACTTCGACGATCGTACGATCGCCGACGGTTCGGGTCGACAGGGACAGGTCCACGGATCCTCCAGCACCTTGCATCGACGCGGCGCCCCCCTGGGGCCCCCACCAGAAGGTAGGGGACGGATCGACGGCCGCGATGGCATTCAATCACTTCGCAGCGGGCGAGCACGACGCCTTACTGCGATTGTCCGTCACGCCGGTGACACACTGAGTGCCGATGGCCCAGGATCATCTTCCGCAGTCGGCGCACGGCCGCCCGTCCCCCCGAACCGCTTTGGAGCGGCTCGCCAGGGGGGCAGACCGAGCCGCGCGCATCACCCATACGGAGCACCTGCCCCCGCGGGTCGGCCGCCATGCCTCCTGGCCCGACACGATCAGAAGCGAGGTCGTGGACGCGATCCGCGCGGCCGGGATCGACCGTCCCTGGGAGCACCAGGCGCTGGCCGCGGGCCACGCGGCGCGCGGCGAGTCGGTGGTGGTGGCCACCGGAACCGCCTCCGGGAAGTCGCTGGCGTATCTGGCACCGGTGCTCAGCGCCCTGCTGGACGGCTCCGAGGCGCCGAACGGCCGGGGCGCCACCGCGCTCTACCTGTCCCCCACCAAGGCCCTGGCCGCCGACCAGCGCCGCGCCGTCACCCGCCTCGCCGCGCCCCTGGGCACCGCGATCCGCCCCGCGGTCTACGACGGCGACACCCCCGTCGAGGAACGCGAGTGGGTCCGGCAGTACGCCACCTACGTGCTCACCAACCCCGACATGCTGCACCGCGGCATCCTGCCCGGCCACGCCCGCTGGGCCTCCTTCCTGCGTCAACTGCGCTACGTGGTGATCGACGAGTGCCACACCTACCGCGGTGTCTTCGGCTCGCACGTCGCCCAGGTGCTGCGCCGCCTGCGCCGGGTCTGCGCGCGGTACGGGGCCGAGCCGGTGTTCGTGCTCGCCTCCGCGACGGCCGCGGACCCGGCGCGGGCCGCCTCCCGGCTCACCGGGGTGCCGGTGGCCGAAGTGACCGAGGACACGTCGCCGCGCGGCGGCCTGGCCTTCGCGCTGTGGGAGCCGCCGCTGACCGAGCTGTCCGGCGAGCACGGCGCTCCCGTGCGCCGCACCGCGACCGCCGAGACCGCGGAACTCCTCACCGACCTGGTCGTCCAGGGCGTGCGCAGCGTGGCCTTCGTCCGCTCCCGGCGCGGCGCGGAACTGGTCGCCCTGATCGCCCAGGAACGCCTGGCCGAGATCGACCCCTCGCTTCCCGGGCGGGTCGCCGCCTACCGCGGCGGCTACCTCGCCGACGAGCGCCGGGCCCTGGAACGCGACCTGCACTCCGGCCGCCTGCTCGGCCTCGCCTCCACCTCCGCCCTCGAACTGGGCGTGGACATCTCCGGCCTCGACGCGGTCCTGCTGGCCGGCTACCCGGGCACGCGGGCCTCGCTGTGGCAGCAGGCGGGCCGCGCCGGACGGACCGGGCAGGGCGCGCTGGCGATCATGGTCGGCCGGGACGACCCGCTGGACACGTATCTCGTCCACCACCCCGAGGCGATCTTCGAGCAGCCCGTCGAGAGCACCGTCCTGGACCCGGACAATCCCTATGTGCTGGCACCGCACCTGTGCGCCGCCGCGGCCGAGCTGCCGCTCACCGACGACGACCTCGTCCTGTTCGGCCCCGAGGCGGCGTCGCTGATGCCGCAGCTGGAGAAGCGCGGGCTGCTGCGCCGGCGCGCCTCCGGCTGGTACTGGACCCGCCGGGAGCGGGCCGCGGACCTCACCGACATCCGCGGCGAGGGCGGCAGTCCCGTGCAGGTCGTGGAGACGGCGACCGGACGGCTGCTGGGCACGGTGGACGCCTCCTCGGCGCACACCGCCGTCCACGACGGCGCCGTCCACCTCCACCAGGGCCGCACCTACCTGGTCAAGCGGCTCGACCTGGAGGACGGCGTGGCGCTGGTCGAGCCCGCCGACCCGTCCTACTCCACGATGGCCCGCGACACCACCGACATCCGGGTGCTCAGCGGCGACCTGGAGGAGCCGTGGGGCGAGGCGCGGATCCACTTCGGCTCCGTCGAGGTGACCCACCAGGTGGTGTCCTTCCTGCGCCGCAAGCTGATCACCGGTGAGATCCTCGGCGAGACCAAGCTCGGCCTGCCCCCGCGCACCCTGCGCACCCGGGCCGTGTGGTGGACCGTCACGGACGCGCAGCTGGACGCCGCCCGGATCCACCCCGAGGAGCTGCCCGGCGCCCTGCACGCCGCCGAGCACGCCGCGATCGGTCTCCTCCCGCTCTTCGCGACCTGCGACCGCTGGGACATCGGCGGGGTCTCCATACCCCTGCACGCCGACACCGGCCTGCCCACCGTCTTCGTCTACGACGGCCACCCCGGCGGCGCGGGCTTCGCCGAACGCGCCTTCCACACCGCCCGCACCTGGCTCACCGCCACCCGCGAGGCCATCGCCTCCTGCGAATGCGAATTCGGCTGCCCCTCCTGCGTCCAGTCCCCCAAGTGCGGCAACGGCAACGACCCCCTGGACAAGGCCGCCGCCGTCCGCCTCCTGGACTGCCTGCTGACGGCGGGCACCGCCGAGGCCGCTGACGGCGCCGGGGCCGGTCTCGGGGCCGCGCCTGAGGCGGGGGACGGCGCCGGGGCCGAGACCGGTCCTGAGGCCGCGCCCGGTGCCGCTGACGGTGGCCGACCCGGGGTCGGGACCGGGGTCGAGTGACGGTCCCGCGCGGGACCGCACACGGGCGCCGTCGACCTCCGCGGTGACGTCGGAGATCTCACCCGCCACCACGCAGCTCACCAGCCGGGCGCCCTGCGCCGCCGCCACCTCGGCCGCCAGCCCGCAGGCCCGCGTACGGGCCTCCAGCGCGTGGTCGGCCGCGGCGAGCGCCGCCAGATCCGCGGCGCCGCCCGCCCGGTGCCGGGCGATGACCGCCTCGTCCATGAAGAGCACGGCGGCGAAGACCGCGCCCAGCACGGCGATCAGCCCCAGTGACCACACGGTGGCGGAGCCCCGGTCCCCGCGGGGCGCGGGGACCTTCACGGTTGCCCACCCCCGCCCACGGCGTCCTCGGCGAGCGCGACGGCCTCGGCCCGCAGGGTGACGGGGAAGCGCGGCGCCGGAACGGTGACCCGGACCCGGATCAGGTCGCCCGACCGCTCCACGCCGACCCGCGCTCCGGACGGCGCGGCCTCCCGCGCCACCCGCAGCACCTCGCCCGGCGCCTCGGAGCGCGCCGCGGCACGCGCCCCCGCCCGCGCCGCGTCCACGCACCGCACCTGCGCCGCAGCCGCCATCAGGCCCCAGATCAGGGCGGCGGTGAGCGCCACCAGCATCGGGATCACCATGGCGGCCTCCGCCGTCACATACCCCTGGTCGCGCGGCGGGCGGCCCCGCTCAGAACGGCACATGGAGTGCCTTCACGATCACGCCGGTCAACGCCGAGCGCACCGGCCCGCTCGTCACGATCTTGTAGAGCACCGCCGCGAACCCGCACGCCGCGATCGTCCCCACCGCGTACTCGGCCGTGCTCATCCCCGCCTCCGCCGCCGTACGGCTCACGTCCCTGTACCGCGCCGCCCTCCGCCGCATCCGGGCGACCCACCGCCGCCGCTCGGCCCGCGCCAGGCGAACCGCGCGCGGCACCGGCGGCACCCGGAGCGCGGGCGGAGCCGAGGCCATCGCGCCGGGCGGGTTCTTCGAGTTGATCGAGTTGATCGATTTCGTCAGGGCCGGCTGGGCCGTCCGGGCGAGGTGCTGGTCCATCGTCTGATGCGTCATCGGGATCTCCTGGTGTCGTGGATGTGCGTGTGGGTGTGCGTGTGGACATGGCTGTTCGAGTCGTTCGCTTCGGGTGGTGCGTCGGGCGCGGGCGGTCCGGGCGGCGTGTCAGCCCGTGCGGTCCGGGGCGGGGCGTCAGCCCGTGCGGCCGAGGACGGTGCCCGCCAGGCCCATCACCACGGGGGCGACGCCGACCAGCAGGAAGGCCGGGAGGAAGCAGACCCCCAGGGGCGCGGTGGCGTGCACCGCGGCCCGCCGGGCCCTGGCGAGTGCCGAACGGGCGTACGCGGCCCGGTAGTCCGCGGCCAGCCGGGACATCTCCGCGACCGGCGCGCTGCCCGTCGTGGAGGCGCGGGCCAGGCAGCGCCCCATCTCGCGGGCGGCGGGCAGCCGTCCGAACCGCTGCCAGCACTCCGCCGGGTCGCCGCCCAGCCGCAGCTCGGCCCTGACCCGTATCAGCGCGGTCCCGAGCGGCCCGGCCAACGACCGGCCCACGGCGCCCGCCGCTTCTCCGGGTGACGCCCCGGCGGCGAGGCAGGCGGCCATCAGGTCCACGCAGAGCGGGAGTTCCGACGGATCGGGCTCCTCGTCCGCCTCGGAGCTCTCTGTGGCGTTCTGCCGCCCCCGGAGTGATCTCCTGACCCCGAGGGCCGTGAGGACCCCCACCAGGCCGCCCAGCACCCCGCTGATCAACGTCGCGGCCCCCAGCCCGGCCGCGACCGGCGGACCCCAGTCGCGCAGCGGTCCCCTGAGCCGCCGGAGCGCCCGCCGAGGGGACTTCCGCGACCGCCCGGTCCCCAGCGCCGCGCCCAGCCGCTGCGCCGCCGATCTCTCCCTCCGCGCCTCGGCCAGCGCCCCGCCGACGGCGGCCACCGCAGCCACCGCAGCCGCCACCAACGCGAGCGCCACGAGGGCTGTCCCCAGGCTGTGGACACTCCCACCGTTCACGGCCGCCCCCGGTCCCGCGACCCCGTCGGGGTCGCCGCCTTTCCCCGGCCGACCGTCGCGGTCTCGAGCACCGCGCCACCGGCCGCTGGAGAGCCGCCCCCCGAGGAACCGTCCCTCACGGAAACGGCGGCCTTCGAAGCGCCCTTCGCAGGACCGGGGGGCCGAGTTCTGACCGCTGTCGGTCCGCCCTCCGCCGCGCGGACGATCCGCGCCGTCCACGCGAGCCCCGCCCACTCCAGGCAGCCGCCCGCGACCAGGCAGAGCAGTCCCGCCGGGGTGTGCAGCAGCACTCTTGAGGGGTCGGCGCCCAGGCCCGCGCCGAGCACGACGCCGAACAGCGGCAGCAGCGCGAGCAGCACCGACGTGGACCTCGGACCCGCCAACTGGGCGCGCAGATCGTCGCGCTGATCGGCGTCCGCCCGTAGCGCCGCGGCGACCCGGTCGAGCGCGGCGGCCAGTCCTGCGCCGCCGTCCACCGCGACCTGCCAGCAGGCGGCGACCGCGGCGAGCCCGTGCGTCCCCGCGCCGAGCCGGGACGCCTCCCGCAGCGCGTGCGGCACGTCGCCGCCGAATCTGGCCGCCGACAGCACCATTCGTGCCGCGTCGGCGAGGTCGGGCGAGGCGGGCCAGCCCGCCGACTCGACCGCGTCGGTCAGCGCCGAGTGCGGTGGCCGTCCGGCCCTGAGGTCGCCGGCCACGGTGCCGCACAGCGCGCTCACCGCGACCGCCCCGCGCTCGGCCGCCGCCCGCTCGCCCCGCCGTCGCAACGCCCGCCCCACCAGCGGCACCGCCACGGCGCCCGCGACCACCGGCAGTACCGATCCCGTCAGCAGCCCCAGCCCACCGCCCACCGGCAGGCACACCGCCTCGGGCCCGACCCGGCCGCGCCGACCGGCGAACCGTGCGGCGATCCGCAGCGGCTCCCACGCCCGGCGACGGCCCGCCGTCCGTCCGTCGCGCCACCGCGCAAGCCGGATCGCCCACTCGCCGCGAGCCGTCTCCCCCGCCTTCCTCAGCCGTGCCAGCGGATTCGCCCGCTGCTCGCCGGTGACCGGTCCCCGCTCGCCCTCCCCCACCTCTTCGGGTCCTGGTCCGATCAGCAGATCGCGCGCCCGGCGGCGAGGATCGGAGGTGCGCCAGCGCGTCATGAGGAGGGCCAAGCCAGCGCAGAGGGCAGCGGCCCACACGACCGAGGGCTGAAAGGTCGCCGCGCTCATGACGCGCCTGCCCGGCGATGTCCGACCGCCGGCTCACGGCCCGGACCGCAGTACCAGCGAACCCCCACGCCCGCCGGAACAGCACGCCGGGTGGCGGCCCCGACGACCGAAGGTGGAGAGACCGGGGCGCTCATGACGCACCTGCCCAGCGATGCGCGACCCGCAGCTCGCAGCCCAGGCCAGGGGGATTCGAGGCGCGCCAGCGAACCCCCGCGAGCAACAGAATCACCACGCCGGGCGGCAGCCCGCACGACATCAGGTTGAGAAAGCAGGGCGCTCATGACGCACCCGCCGAGCACAGTGCCGCCAACCGGTCCCAGCCGGGGCCGCGTTCGTGGTGGCCGCGGGCGTCGCGGAGCAGGGCGGGCACGGTGGCGACCAGGCCGTCGGAGCCCCGCTTGAGTACGTGGATCTCGGCGAGGCGGCGCAGGCCGGAGCTGTCGCGGACGAGGTGGATGACGACGGCGAGTGCGGCGGCCAACTGGCTGTGCAGGGCGGCCCGGTCGAGGCCCGCGGTGGAGCCGAGGGCTTCGAGGCGGGCCGGGACGTCGGCGGCGGCGTTGGCGTGGACGGTGCCGCAGCCGCCTTCGTGGCCGGTGTTCAGCGCGCTCAGGAGGTCGGTGACCTCGGCGCCGCGGACCTCGCCGACCACGAGCCGGTCGGGGCGCATGCGCAGCGCCTGGCGGACGAGGTCCCGCAGGGTGACGTGTCCCGCGCCCTCCTGGTTGGCGGGGCGGGTCTCCAGGCGGACGACGTGCGGGTGGTCGGGGCGCAACTCGGCGGAGTCCTCGGCCAGGACGATGCGGGCCGCGGGGTCGACGAGGCCGAGCAGGCAGCTCAGGAGTGTGGTCTTGCCCGACCCGGTGCCGCCGCTGATCATGAACGACAGCCGGGCGTCGAGGACCGCGCGCAGCAGCCGGGCGGTCTCGGTGTCGAGCGTTCCGGCCGCGACGAGTTCGGCGAGGGTGAAGGCGCGGGCCCGCACCACGCGCAGCGACAGGCACGGCGAGCCGACCACGACCGGCGGCAGGACGGCGTGCAGCCGGGTGCCGTCGGGCAGTCGGGCGTCGACCCACGGGTGGGCGTCGTCCAGGCGGCGGCCGGCGGTGGTCGCGAGGCGCTGGGCGAGCCTGCGCACGGCGGTGGTGTCGGTGAAGCGGACGGCGGCGCGTTCGAGACCGCTGCCGCGGTCGATCCACACCTGGTCGGGGGCGTTGACGAGGATGTCGGTGACGGCGGGGTCGGCGAGCAGCGGCTCCAGCGGGCCCGCGCCGACGAGTTCGGAACGCAGTGCCGCGACCACGTCGAGAACTTCGCTGTCGCCGAGCAGGCGTCCGCGGGCGCGCAGCGCCGCGGCCACGCGTGCCGGGGTGGGTTCGCCGCCGTGTTCCGCGAGGTGCAGCCTCACGGCGTCGAGGAGTTCGGCGTTCATACCGTCACGTTCCCGCCACTGGGCTGGGCCTGGGCGAGGAAGGCGGCGCAGAAGCGGGCGAGCGGGCCGCGGCTCGCGGAGCCCGGTGGTCCGCTGCCGGACAGGGCGTCCGACAAGCCTGGTTCCGGAGGGAGTTGGCCCGCCAGTGGCAGGCCGACGAGACGGGCGATCTCGTCGTCGGCGAGGCCGGAGGCGAAGGGGCCGCGGGCGACGACGCGCAGGTCCTTGAGGACCATGCCGACCGCCGCGGCGACGCGGGTGGCCGCGGCGACCGCCCGCAACTCTGCGGGTACGACGAGGAGTCCGACGTCGATCTGGGCGAGGGTCTCGGCGACCGCGTCGTCCACGCGCCGTGGCAGGTCGACCACGACGACTCCGCCGCGGCGGCGGGCGGCGCCGAGCACGGACCGCATGGCCTGGGGCGGGATGAGCACGGAGTCGCCGCGGTCCCAGCTCAGGACGCTCAACGCGTCGAGCCTGGGCAGGGATTCCTCCAGTGCCCCGCTGTTGACGCGGCCCCGTGAGTCGGCGAGGTCGGGCCAGCGCAGGCCGCCGACGCGCTCGGCGCCGAGCAGGATGTCGAGGCCGCCGCCGAGCGGATCGCCGTCGATGAGCATGGTGCGCCTGCCCGTACCGGCCGCGGTGACGGCGAGCGCGCAGGCCAACGTGCTGGCGCCCGCGCCGCCCCGGCCGCCCACCACCCCTACGGTCAGGGCGGGTTCGCTCACGCCTTCGGCGATGTCGGCGATGCGGTCGACCAGCCAGCTCTCGGCGTCGGGCAGGAAGAGGACATGGTCGGCGCCGATCGCGACGGCTCTGCGCCACACGTCGTGGTCGTGCAGATCACGCCCGACGACCAGAACTCCCTTGCGGCGGACGGTGTCCTGGACCCGCGAGGTGGCCTCGGCGCCGACCAGGACGAGGGGCGCTGTGTCCCAACTCGTCGCGCGCGGGGGCGCGGTGAAGACCACCTCCGGTTCCGTACCGGCCGCGGCGCACAGCCGCAGCAGGTCGTCGAGGAGCGTTTCGTCCTCAGTGACAATCAGCGGCCCGGCCGGGCCTTCGATGGCGGTCGGCCGCTGGTCGGGTGTCGTCGATCCCGTCATTTCCTGTCCCCCGTCGCTTCTGACGCGAGCACCGGTGTGCATCGCCTGCGATCAGGTTGGGGCAGACAGGAGAATTGAGATGATCTTGGTCGGAATCTGTGGACAACTCAGCGATTGTGGATAACTCCGCCACTCTCACGGGTGAGTTCGCCGACTCCTGGCAACGATTACGGACCGTCACACGTCGTACGCATCACAGCCGTGCCGCACGCGAGGGGGAACGACATGAGGATGCGAGTGGAAGGACGTCGCGAGAACCGGGAAAAGGCATCCGGACATGCGACGACCCCCGCCGGGGGGGAGAGCGGGGGTCGTCCCCACGGTCCGACTCGGGGGGGGGAGGAGCCAGACCGGGTTAGCACGGTCGCGAACGATCCGTGACTTCCATGGTGTACCCGAAGCCCTTCTCAGGCAAACCCACACGCCCGAGCTTACGCCGAATGGTGGTTGCCTATGCTCGTCACGTGGAAAACCACCTGCCACCGCGCACCGCGGCGTTCTTCGATCTCGACAAGACCGTGATCGCCAAGTCCAGCACGCTCGCCTTCGGGCGCTCCTTCTACCAGGGCGGTCTCATCAACAGACGTGCGGTATTGCGTACCGCATATGCCCAGTTCGTGTACTTGGTCGGGGGCGCGGATCACGACCAGATGGAAGGTATGCGCAAATACCTCTCCGAGCTGTGCCGGGGCTGGAATGTCCAGCAAGTGCGGGAGATCGTGGCGGAGACGCTGCATGACCTGATCGACCCGATCATCTACGACGAGGCGGCCTCGCTGATCGAGGAGCACCACGCCGCGGGCCGCGACGTGGTGATCGTCAGCGCCTCCGGCTCCGAGGTGGTCCAGCCGATCGGCGCGATGCTGGGTGCCGACCATGTCGTAGCCACACGGATGGTCGTGGAGGACGGCGCGTACAACGGGGAGATCGAGCACTACGTCTACGGTCCCGCAAAAGCGGACGCCATCGCCGAGCTGGCGAAGTCGGAGGGCTACGACCTGGAGCGGTCCTTCGCGTACAGCGATTCGGTGACCGACATCCCGATGCTGGAGTCGGTCGGTCATCCGTACGCGGTCAATCCCGACCGGGCGCTGCGCAAGGAGGCCGTCTCACGCGACTGGCCAGTGCTGACTTTCAGCCGTCCCGTGCGGCTGAGACAGCGGATTCCGTCGCTGTCGATGCCGCCCCGGCCGGTGCTCGCGGCGGCTGCCGTGGGGGCGGCGGCCGCGACGGCCGGGCTGGTGTGGCTGGCCTCCCGACGCCGTCGGCCCGCCCTTATGTCCTGATTGATCCCAAAAGTAAAGAAGTCGGGCGAGGGGTTCCCCTGCGCCCCCCACGGCGGTACAAAGGACGTAGCGGCCCGCGAGACCACGGAGTTCCGAGAGGAAGACCGCAGTTCACAGCACCAGGCCCCACGGACCGAGCATGGAAGTCAGGCACCCACGCGGAGCCGACCCGCTTATCGGGCCAGCCGCACCAGGTGACGGGCGAAGATCCCGGCCTGATCGGCAATTACCGTGCACGCACTGGTAACTTGACGGACATGGCAGCGGCGGCACCTCAAGGTGCCGCCGCATCTCTTTTCAGCCACCACACATCCGGCGGTCGACCGCTCAGGCGGCGCCCCGCTGAAGCGCTTCGCACACCGCGACACTTTCGCGGACCCCGAGTTCCAGTGCCCGCCCGCAATGGCTGATCCACTGGACCATGCCTTCCGGAGTACCGGACGCGTATCCCTCCAGCGCCTTGAGATAACCGGCCCGGCCCAACTCCGCGTGACCGACCTCGGCCGGACAGATCGACTTCGGGTCGAGACCGCTGCCGACCAGCACGATCCGCTCGGCGGCCCGCGCGACCGGCCCGTTGAAGGAGCCGAAGGGCCGCAGGCACAGCAATTCGCCGTGCACGACCGCGCCGACGACCAGCGCGGGCGCGTCGGTGCCCGCCCGCAGCAGGCCGGTCAGACCGTCCAGCCGGGCGGCGACCTCGGCGGGGTCGGGCAGCGGGATCTCGGCGATCTCGACCAGCGGCTCGTCCACGGGCTCCCCCGCCCGCCGCGGGCGGCCGACCGTCGGCTCGTCCGCCACTCCGCCCGCCGCCACCAGGTGCAGCCGGGCGAGCGCCTGCACGGGCGACTGCCGCCAGACACTGAGCAGTTGACCGGCCTCGGCGGTCAGCCGCAGCGCCGCGCCGACCGTGCGCGCCTGCTCGTCGGCCGAGAAGTCGCTGCGCCTGCGCACCTCCTCCAGCGGCCAGTCGGCGCCGGCCAGCGCCGCGGACCCGCGGGCACCGCGCAGCGCCGCCTCCGATGTGACCTCGGTGGAGCGGCGCCGCATGACCCGGTGCCCGTAGACCTTGTCCACCGCCTGCCGTACGGCGTCCACCGATTCGGGTACGCCCGGCAGCGCGCCGAGGACAGCCATCGGGTCCGTCCGACCGGCGGCGGGAGCGGGATCAGCGTTCGTAGCCATGGTTCCGACCCTAGCCACCCCCCAACCCGCGGAACGACCCCGAAAGAGTGGCCTTCCCCACTCCAAACGCTCACGATCCGCATCCGTGCCACTACGCTTAGCGAACATGAAGATCGCTTTCGTCGGGAAGGGCGGCAGCGGCAAGACCACGCTGTCCTCCCTCTTCATCCGCCATCTCGCCGCCTCCCGCGTACCGGTCGTCGCGATCGACGCGGACATCAACCAGCACCTCGGCCCGGCGCTCGGGCTGGCGGAGGACGACGCCGCCGCGCTGCCCGCGCTCGGCGCGCACCTGCCGGAGATCAAGGAATACCTGCGCGGTGCCAACCCCCGGATCGCCTCCGCCGAGACCATGATCAAGACCACCCCGCCCGGCCACGGATCCCGGCTGCTGCGGCTGGTCGAGGACAACCCCGTCTACGCGGCCTGCGCGCGCACCGTGCACCTGGACCGAGGCCACCGAGACGACGGGGACACAGAGAGCGCGGGGAACACCGGGGGCGACACCGCGCGGCTGATGGTCACCGGCCCCTTCAACGAGTCCGATCTCGGCGTCGCCTGCTACCACTCCAAGGTCGGCGCGGTCGAACTCTGCCTGAACCACCTGGTGGACGGCCGCGACGAATACCTGGTCGTGGACATGACGGCGGGCAGCGACTCCTTCGCCTCCGGGATGTTTACCCGCTTCGACATGACGTTCCTGGTCGCCGAGCCGACCCGCAAGGGTGTGGCCGTCTACCGCCAGTACAAGGAGTACGCCCGCGACTTCGGCGTCGATCTCGCGGTCGTCGGCAACAAGGTGCGGGACGCGGACGACCTGGCCTTCCTGCGCGCAGAGGTCGGCGACGACCTGCTGGTCACCGTCGGGCACTCGGACTGGGTGCGCGCGATGGAGAAGGGCAGGCCGCCGCGGTTCGCGCGGCTGGAGGAGGACAACCGCCGCGCGCTGCGCACGCTGCACGAACGGGCGGACGCCACGTACGAGCGCAGGGACTGGGCGCGCTACACCCAGCAGATGGTGCACTTCCACCTCAAGAACGCGGAGAGCTGGGGAAACGCGAAGACGGGCGCCGACCTGGCGGCGCAGGTCGACCCCGACTTCGTACTCGGCGAACGGGAACGGGAACAGCACGAGCAGTTGCCCCGCCCCGCTGCGGCCGCTAGCGCACAGTCGGCCTGATCCGCTCGGGACCGCCCGCCGTCGCGGCGGCGGGCGCTCCGCCCATGAAGGTGTTCCAGCCGTCCTTGGGCGCCTGGCCGACGTCCAGCGTCCGCAGCCGCGCGAGCACCGCAGGGTCCTGCGCGTCCATCCAGTCCGCGACCTGCTTGAAACTGACGCAGCGCACGCCTTCCTTGCCGCAGACCTCCTTGACGGTGTCCTCGACGGCCTTCATGTAGACGCCGCCGTTCCAGGACTCGAAGTGGTCGCCGATGAAGAGCGGGGCGCGGTTGCCGTTGTAGGCGCGCTCGAAGGCGGCGGCCAGTCCGTCGTGCATCTGCTTGCCCCAGGCGGCCTGCTTGGCGGGGTCGCCGTGCACGGTGCCCGACTGGTTGGCGAGGAAGTTGTAGTCCATGGAGAGCGTCTCGAAGGCGCGTCCCGGCACCGGGATGTCCTGGAGCGGGAAGTCCCAGACGCCGTCGATCTTGGAGGGCCAGGTCTGCCGGCCGCCGATCGAGCTGGCGTCGTAGCGGAAGCCCGCGGCCTTGGCGGCCGGGATGAGATTGTGCTGGCCCTCCAGGCACGGGGCGCGCCCGCCGACCAGTTCCTTGCTGTAGTCGAAGGGCAGCGGGTCGAGCTTGGTGAGGCCGGAGTTGGTCTTCCAGTTCTTCACGAAGCCCTCGGCCTGCTGGATCTCGCTGGACCACTCGTCGCTCGACCAGGTGCCGACGCCGCCGTTGGGACCGCAGAAGTGGCCGTTGAAGTGGGTGCCGATCTCGCTGCCGTTCTGCCAGGCGAGGCGCAGTTCGCGCAGGGTATCGGTGATGCCCTGGCGGTCGTTGAAGCCGATGTCGGAGGCGCCGCGCGGGTGCTTGGGCGGGGCGTAGACGTCCTTGTGGTCGCCGGGCAGCAGGTAGACGCCGCTGAGGAAGTACGTCATCGCCGCGTTGTAGCGCTCGCCGACCTCGCGGAAGTGCGAGAAGAGCTTCTGGCTGTCCTCACCCGCGCCGTCCCAGGAGAACACGACGAGCTGCGGCGGTCGCTCCCCCGGCTTGAGGCGCGTGAAGACCGGCTGATGGGGCTGCGGGCCGGTGTCGGCGGTCGAGCCGTCGCCGATGAGCCGGACGGCGTGGGGCGCCGCGGCTTCGGGGCGGGTGCCGGCGTTGCCGGGCTCGGCGCGGCCGACGGCCGGGGCGGCGCCGGGGCCGGACCCGGCGGCTGATCCGGTGCCGGAGCCCGAGCCGCCGGCGGCGGAGCACGCGACCGCGCCTGCGGCCAGCGCGGCTACGGCGAGTAGCGCCGGTGCCTTGCGCAGGGAGTGCATTCGTACCTCACATCACAGAAAAAGGGATTTGCCCAAAAAGTGACATGCGACCTTGTCGTGACCGCAACGACCTGGCCGTTTATCTGCCAATTCACTCGATAGCAGTAAATAAAGCCCCGATCAGACCTCTGGACTTCACTCTCCGCAGTCAGTCGATTACTCTCCATTTACTGACGCTTGAGAGTAGCGAGCGATAACGCTCCGCAATCACGTCCCGCCGCCCACCGAAGGAGACGGGAATTATGCAGAGAATCCACCGGTCCGATCTGTCCGCTTCGATCACGGTCTTCCTGATCGCCGTCCCGCTGTCGCTCGGCCTCGCGCTGGCGACCGGGGCGCCTCTCCAGTCCGGCCTCGTCGCCGCGGTCGTCGGCGGCATCGTCGCCGGGCTGCTCGGCGGGGCGCCCCTCCAGGTCAGCGGCGCCGCGACCAGCCTGGTCGTGGTCACCGCCGATCTCGTCCACCGCTACGGCTGGCGCAGCACCTGCGCCATCACGGTGCTCGCCGGGCTCGCGCAGCTCGTGCTCGGCATGGCGCGGGTGGCCAGATCCGCGCTCGCGGTCAGTCCCGCCATCGTCCACGGCATGCTCGCGGGCATCGGTACGGTCATCGCCCTCGGCCAGCTCCATGTGGTCCTCGGCGGCAGCCCGCAGAGCTCCGCCCTCGACAACATCACCGCACTGCCCGGCCAGTTGGCGGTCACCAACCCGGCCACACCCGCCATCGGCGCGATCACCGTCGCCGTGCTGCTCGGCTGGCGACGGCTGCGAGGCAGGGCGGGACGGCTGCTCGGCGCGATCCCCGCGCCGCTGGCCGCGGTCGTCCTGGCCACCGCCGTGAGCGCGGGGCTGTCACTGCCGCGGGTGAATCTGCCCGCGTGGAGCGCGCCCGTGCTGCCCACCCTGCCCTCGGGGCCGGTCCTCGGGGTGGTCGCCGCCGTGCTCACCGTCACCCTGGTCGCGAGCATGGAGTCGCTGCTGTCCGCGGTCGCCATCGACACCCTCCAGGGCCGGCGGCCGGGACCGCACGCCCCGCCGGCCAAGCTCGACCGCGAACTGCTCGGCCAGGGCGCGGCCAACATGGTGTCGGGCCTGCTCGGCGGCCTGCCGGTGGCCGGCGGCGCGATCCGCGGCTCGGCCAATGTCGAAGCGGGCGCCGTGACGCGCCGCGCCACCGTGATGCACGGCGTGTGGGTGCTGCTCTGCGCCGGGCTCGCCTCCTGGGCGCTGGAGCTGATCCCGCTGGCCGCGCTCGCCGCCCTGGTGATGCTGGTCGGCGTCCGCATGGTGAGCTTCGCGCACATCAGACACGTCCAGCGGCACCGCGAATTCCCGGTGTACGCGGCCACGCTCGGCTCCGTGGTGCTGTTCGGTGTGCTCCAGGGCGTGATCGTGGGGATCGTGGTCGCGCTGTGCCTGTCGCTGCGCCGCCTGACGCACACGCGGATCACCGTCACCGAGGAGCCGGAGTGCCACCGGGTGCGGGTCACCGGCCAGTTGACGTTCCTGGCGGTGCCCCGGCTGACCCGGGCCTTCGCCCAGGTCCCCGACGGGGCCAACGCGGTGGTGGAGCTGGACGGCTCCTTCATGGACCACGCGGCCTACGAGGCGCTGAACGCCTGGTGCGCCAGGCACCGTTCGCGCGGCGGCCACGCGACGCTCGGCGACGCGGTCGGACGGACCGTCAGCGAACCGGTGAGCGCGCACGCCTGCCGCCCCTGGACGCCGTGGCGCAACCACCACTGCACCCGCTCCGGCACCGTGCCCGCCACCAGCGGCGGTCAACTGCTCGGCGGCGTCAGCGCCTTCCAGCGCAACACCGCGCCGCTGGTCCGCGAGGAGCTGGCGCGGCTGGCCCGCGAAGGACAGCGGCCCGGCCAGCTCTTCCTCACCTGCGCGGACTCCCGGCTGGTCACCAGCATGATCACCTCAAGCGGTCCCGGAGACCTCTTCACGGTGCGCAATGTGGGCAATCTGATGCCGCCGCCCGGCTCCGACGCCTCCTGCGACTCGGTGGCCGCCGCCGTCGAGTACGCGGTCGACGTGCTCCAGGTCTCCAGCATCACGGTGTGCGGACACTCCGGGTGCGGCGCGATGCAGGCACTGCTGGGCTCCGACCACGAGCCGGGCGCGCAGACCCCGCTGGCCCGGTGGCTGCGGCACGGCCGCCCCAGCCTGGCGCGGCTCAACCGGATCGGCAGACTCGGCCGCGGCGAGGTGGCGCTGGCGGACCGGCCGGTCGCCGACGACCTCGAAAGACTGAGCCTGGTCAATGTGATGCAGCAGCTCGAACACCTGATGGCGCACCCCTGCGTGGCGCGTCGGGTCAGCGAGGGCACGCTCCAACTGCACGGCATGTACTTCCATGTCGCGGAGGCGCAGGCGTACATCCTGGACGGTTTGACGAGTGTGTTCGCGGCGGTGGGGCCCGACGCCGCACCGGACACCGCCCGGGAGGCCGCAAAGGTCTAAACCATTTTTCGGGTAGCTATTGTCAGGGTGGCCCAGGACTGGTGAGGTAGTGCTGGGACATGTGGGACACCCTGACAAGGAGCTGGCGTGAGCAGCAACGAGAGCCTGGCCAACCTGCTGAAGGAGGAGCGGCGGTTCGCTCCCCCGGCCGAACTGGCGGCGTCCGCCAACGTCACGGCGGACGCGTACGAGCAGGCGGCGGCCGACCGGCTGGGGTTCTGGGCCGAGCAGGCCCGCCGTCTGACCTGGGCCACCGAGCCCACGCAGACCCTGGACTGGTCGAACCCGCCGTTCGCGAAGTGGTTCGCCGACGGTGAGCTGAATGTCGCGTACAACTGCGTCGACCGCCATGTGGAAGCCGGGAACGGCGACCGGGTCGCCATCCACTTCGAGGGCGAGCCCGGCGACAGCCGCAGCATCACCTACGCGGAGCTGAAGGACGAGGTCTCCCGCGCCGCCAACGCGCTGACCGAGCTGGGCGTCGAGAAGGGCGACCGGGTCGCGGTCTACCTGCCGATGATCCCCGAGGCCGTCATCGCGATGCTGGCCTGCGCCCGGATCGGCGCCGCGCACTCGGTGGTCTTCGGCGGCTTCTCCGCCGACGCCGTCGCGTCCCGGATCGCCGACGCCGACGCCAAGCTCGTCATCACCTCCGACGGCGGCTACCGGCGCGGCAAGCCGTCCGCGCTCAAGCCCGCCATCGACGACGCCGTCTCCCGCTCCCCGCAGGTCACCAACGTCCTGGTGGTGCGCCGCACCGGCCAGGACGTGGAGTGGACCGAGGGCCGGGACGTGTGGTGGCACGAGATCACCGCGCGCCAGTCCGCGGAGCACACCGCGCAGCCCTTCGACGCCGAGCACCCGCTGTTCATCCTCTACACCTCCGGCACCACCGGTAAGCCCAAGGGCATCCTGCACACCTCGGGCGGCTACCTCACCCAGGCCAGCTACACCCACCACGCGGTCTTCGACCTCAAGCCGGAGACCGACGTCTACTGGTGCACCGCCGACATCGGCTGGGTCACCGGCCACTCGTACATCGTCTACGGCCCGCTCTCCAACGGCGCCACCCAGGTGATCTACGAGGGCACGCCGGACACCCCCCACCAGGGCCGGTTCTGGGAGATCGTGCAGAAGTACGGCGTCACGCTGCTCTACACCGCGCCCACCGCGATCCGTACGTTCATGAAGTGGGGCGACGACATCCCCGCGAAGTTCGACCTGACGAGCCTGCGCGTGCTGGGCAGCGTCGGCGAGCCGATCAACCCCGAGGCGTGGGTCTGGTACCGCGAGCACATCGGCGGCGGCAGGACCCCGATCGTGGACACCTGGTGGCAGACCGAGACCGGCGCCATGATGATCTCCCCGCTGCCCGGCGTCACCGAGACCAAGCCCGGCTCGGCGCAGCGCGCGCTGCCCGGCATCGCCGCGACCGTGGTGGACGACGAGGCCAACGAGGTGCCGGACGGCTCCGGCGGCTACCTGGTCCTCACCGAGCCGTGGCCGTCGATGCTCCGCACCATCTGGGGCGACGACCAGCGCTACATCGACACCTACTGGTCCCGTTTCCCCGGCCGCTACTTCGCGGGCGACGGCGCCAAGAAGGACGAGGACGGCGACATCTGGCTGCTCGGCCGGGTCGACGACGTCATGCTCGTCTCGGGCCACAACATCTCCACCACCGAGGTCGAGTCGGCGCTGGTCTCGCACCCGAAGGTCGCCGAGTCCGCCGTCGTGGGCGCCGCCGACGCCACCACCGGGCAGGCCATCGTGGCGTTCGTCATCCTGCGCGGCACCGCGGAGGACAGCGCGGACCTCGCGGGCGCGCTGCGCGACCACGTCGGCAAGGCGCTCGGCCCGATCGCCAAGCCCAAGCGGATCCTCATCGTCAACGAGCTGCCCAAGACCCGCTCCGGCAAGATCATGCGCCGCCTGCTGCGCGACGTCGCGGAGAACCGCGAGCTGGGCGACGTCACCACCCTCACCGACTCCACGGTGATGGACCTCATCCAGAGCAAGCTGCCGAGCGCGCCCAGCGAGGACTGACACCCCCGGCCCCAGCACACCCGGCGCGGCCACACCCGCGCGGCCACACCCGTGAGGGGCGCCCCGGCAACCACCGGGACGCCCCTCACACGTTCGGGTTAGGCTGACAACACATCGCGGCAGGATCGCGACAAAACTTAAGGGCGCGCCGGGAAGTCTGGTCGGCACACGGGACACCTGTGTCCGCAGCCAGCCGCACCCGCCCAGGAGGCCGCCCCCATGACCGAGTACCCGCGTGACTGAGCAACCGCGCCGTCGCGCCGACACCGTCCTCGGACGGCTGCCGCTCCCGGAACGCACCTTCGTCCTGGACGCGCTGCGCGCGGAGACCGTCGGCGGAGTCCTGCTCCTGGTGGCCGCCGTGGTGGCGCTGGTCTGGGCGAACACCCTGCACCACAGCTACGAGAGCGTCAGCCACTTCCACTTCGGCGTCTCCACGCTCGGCCTCGACCTGTCCGTCGCGCACTGGGCGGCGGACGGCCTGCTCGCCGTCTTCTTCTTCGTGGCGGGCATCGAGCTGAAGCGCGAACTGGTCGCGGGCGAGCTGCGCACCCCCTCGGCCGCCGCGCTCCCGGTGATCGCGGCCGTGTGCGGCATGGCGGTCCCCGCGATCTTCTACACCGTCGTCAGCGCCACCGGCGGCGGCTCCCTCAAGGGCTGGGCCGTCCCCACCGCCACCGACATCGCCTTCGCGCTCGCGGTCCTCGCCGTCATCGGCACCGCCCTGCCCGCCGCGCTGCGCGCCTTCCTGCTCACCCTCGCCGTCGTCGACGACCTCTTCGCCATCCTGATCATCGCCGTCTTCTTCACCTCCTCGATCAACTACGCCGCGCTCGGCGGAGCGGCGGCCGGGCTGGTCGTCTTCTGGCTGCTGCTGCGCTCGGGAGTACGCGGCTGGTACGTGTACGTGCCGCTGGCGCTGGTCATCTGGGGCCTGATGTACAACAGCGGCGTGCACGCCACCATCGCGGGCGTCGCCATGGGCCTGATGCTGCGCTGCACCAGGCGCGAGGGTGAGCGCGAATCTCCCGGCGAGCACATCGAGCACCTGGTGCGGCCGATCTCGGCGGGCCTTGCCGTACCGCTGTTCGCCCTCTTCTCTGCCGGGGTCGCGGTCTCGGGCGGCTCGCTGCGCGATGTGTTCACCAAGCCCGAGACGCTCGGTGTGCTGATCGGACTGGTGGTCGGAAAGATCGTCGGCGTGTTCGGCGGCACCTGGCTGGCGGCCCGCTTCACCCGGGCGCGGCTCAACGCCGACCTCAAATGGCCCGACGTCCTGGCGGTCGCCTCGCTCGCCGGGATCGGCTTCACCGTCTCCCTGCTGATCGGCGAACTCGCCTTCAAGGACGACGCGCTGCTCGCCGACGAGGCGAAGGCCGCCGTCCTGGTCGGCTCGCTGCTCTCCGCGGTGCTGGCGACGATTCTGCTGAAGCTGCGGAACAACAAATACCGCGCCTTGTGCGACGAGGAGGAGCGCGACGAGGACGGCGACGGAGTCCCCGACGTGTACGAGCAGGACCAGCCCGCCTACCACCTGCGGATGGCCGAGATCCTGGAACGGAAGGCCGCGGAACACCGCAGGCTCGCCCGTCTGGCCGGGGGCGACGGCGGAGATGACTCCGGCTGAGGCATGATCTGACGGAACGACAACGATTTGACGACGGAGGACGCAATGAGCGCAGCCCACGACGACGACGGGCGCAGCCTCGGCCAGTTGTTCGCCTCCGCCACGGCGGATGTCTCCGCCCTGGTGCACGACGAGATCGCCCTCGTCAAGGTGGAACTGCGGCAGGACGTGAAGCGGGCGCTGTTCGGCAGCGGCGCGATCGGTGTCGCCCTGACCCTGGCCTTCTTCGCCATGCCGATGTTCAGCATGGCCGCCGCGTACGGCATCCACGCGCTCGGGATCACCCTGGGGTGGTCGTTCCTGATCGTCGCCGGGGCGTACGTGCTGATCGCCGCGCTCCTCGGCCTGATCGCGTACGGCCGGTTCAAGAAGGTGAAGAAGCCGGAGCGCTCCATCGAGTCGGCCAAGCAGACCGCAGCGGTGATGAAGAACGCGAAGCCGCACCCGCGTCCGCAGGACACGGCCACGAGTCTGGACAAGGCCGCCGCCAAGCCCGCGCTGCCCCGCGCGGACAGGGACGCGGGACGCGGCGGCGTCCGGGATTCGGTGTCCGGCGCCGGGCCGGATTCGATGGCCGGTTCGACCAGAGCACCCGACCTGAAGATGTGACACTCTCTCCACCATGAGGGTCGTCGGCAGGTCGGGCAGTGCCACGGGAAACGACAGTGGAAGCGGTTCGGGAGAAGAGTCGCGGAACGGCTCGGGGAACGGGCCGGGAACCGGGCCGTCAGGTGCGGGCGGCGGCGGTTCCGTCCCCCGCCTCGAAGGGCCGTGGACCCACCGTGACGTGGCCGCGAACGGCGCCCGCTTCCACATCGCCGAGATGGGCGACGGCCCGCTCGTCCTCCTGCTCCACGGCTTCCCGCAGTTCTGGTGGACCTGGCGGCACCAACTGCCCGCACTCGCCGAGGCCGGTTTCCGCGCGGTGGCGATGGACCTGCGCGGGGTGGGCGGCAGCGACCGTACGCCGCGCGGTTACGACGCGGGCAACCTCGCGCTCGACGTCACCGGGGTGATCCGGTCGCTGGGCGAGCCGGACGCCGCGCTGGTCGGCCACGACCTCGGCGGCTACCTGGCGTGGACGGCCGCGACGATGCGGCCCAAGCTCGTACGCCGCCTCGCGGTCGAGTCCATGCCGCACCCGCGCCGCTGGCGCAACGCGATGCTGACCGATCTGCGGCACAGCAAGTCGGGCGCGTACATCTGGGGCTTCCAGTCGCCCTGGCTGCCGGAGCGTCACCTGGTGGCGGACCACGCGGAGTTGGTCGGCCGGCTGATCCACCAGTGGTCGGGGCCGCGGCTGCCGGACGACGAGGCCGTGGACGTCTACCGGCGCGCGATGCAGATCCCCTCGACGGCGCATTGCGCGGTCGAGCCGTACCGCTGGATGGTGCGGTCGATGGCGCGGCCCGACGGCATCCAGTTCAACCGGCGGATGAAGCGGCCGGTCCGGGTGCCGACGCTGCACCTGCACGGCTCGCTCGACCCGGCGATCCGCAGCCGCAGCGCGGCGGGCAGCGGGGAGTACGTCGAGGCGCCGTACCGCTGGCGGCTCTTCGACGGCCTGGGGCACTTCCCGCACGAGGAGGACCCGGCCGCGTTCTCGACCGAGCTGATCAACTGGCTGAAGGACCCGGAGCCGGACCGCTGAGCCGTACGCTCCCGACGGGCCCAAGCCGCCGCCTCCGCACGGCCTCGCGCCGTAACTGACTCACCCTCAGCGAGGCTCTGACCCCCCATCAGGTGTCCCTCTGCCAGCGCGCCCGCCCCGTACGCATCAGGCGTCCGCGTGTCGGTCATATGATCCGCAAAATGCCGGACGCATACGCCAACCGGGCGACCGAAGGGCGATTACCGACCAAGGGCTGCGGGCACTTAGCTTCGTATGGGTTGGACGCACGACTACCGTGACGTATCACGCAATCGCCGTAACACTTCCGTCTCCGTCAACAGCGGGGCGCCCTTGGCCGTGCTCCCGCCGGGGGAGCCCCAGATCGGAATCCCGCGCATCCTGCGGCGCCGGGCCCGCTGGGTCGGTGCCCGGCTGCGGCACGCCAGGGCGCAGTGACCGCCCGGCCGACGGACGGCCCGGCCGACAGGTACGCCGGGCCGTCCGTCGGTCACCTCACAGCGCGCAGTTCTCCGTGTCGACCTGCCGGCTCGCCGCCGTGCCCGCCGCGATGTCCGGGCGGATCTCGTCGGCGGTGAGCGCGTAACCGGTGTTCGAGTCGTCGAGTGACTTGGCGAAGACGACGCCCGCCACCTGCCCGTTCGTGGTGAGCAGCGGGCCGCCGGAGTTGCCCTGGCGGACGGTCGCGTACAGCGAGTAGACGTCGCGGTGGACGGTGCCGCGGTGGTAGATGTCCGGGCCGTTGGCCTCGATACGGCCGCGGACGCGGGCGGCGCGTACGTCGAAGGCGCCGTTCTCCGGGAAACCGGCCACGATGGCGTCGTCGCGGGACTGTACGTCGCCGCTGGTGAACGTGAGCGCCGGCGCGTTCAGGCGCGGCACGTCCAGGACGGCGATGTCGCGCTGCCAGTCGTAGAGGACCACGCGGGCGTCGTACAGGCGGCCCTTGCCGCCGATCTGCACGGTGGGCTCGGAGACGCCGCCGACGACGTGCGCGTTGGTCATCACGCGGTCCTTGGCGAAGACGAAGCCGGACCCTTCGAGGACCTTCCCGCAGCCCGACGCGGTGCCGACGATCTTGACGATGCTGCGGCGGGCGTCGGTGACGACGGCGCTGTGCACGAGGTTCGGGTCGGGAGGGGGCACCGAGGTGATCGGCTCGGACCCGAAGGGCCCGAAGACCTGCGGCAGGCCGTTCTGCGCGAGGGTGGAGCTGAAGTCGGTGAACCAGGTGTCGGCTTCCTGCGGCACCACCCTGGAGACGCCGAGCAGCACCTTGGACGAGCGCACCTCGCGGCCTATCGTCGGCAGCGCGGTGGTGGCCAGCGCGCTGCCGATCAGCCAGGCCACCAGCAGCATGGCGAGCACATTGACCAGCGCGCCGCCGCCCGCGTCGATGGCGCGGGCGGGCGACCACGTGATGCGGGTCCTGAGCTTGTTGCCCAGGTGCGTGGTGAACGCCTGCCCCACCGACGCGCACACGATGACGACCACCACGGCGGTGATCACCGCGACCGAGCCCGGCGAGGAGTGGTCCGTCGCCTTGTCCCAGAACAGCGGCAGCAGATAGATCGCGGCGAGACCGCCGCCGAGGAAGCCGACCACCGACATGACTCCGACGACGAAGCCCTGCCGGTAACCGACCACGGCGAACCAGACGGCGGCGAGGATGAGCAGAAAGTCCAGCACGTTCACCTGGACACGGTCTCATGGCCGCCCCGCCCGACGGCACCGTACGGCCCAGGTGACCTGCGCGGTACGGCCGATGACCGGCACCAGGGGGCCGAACTCGCCCCGGACACGCCCTGGACACCCCTCGGCGGAGCCCCGGCACGCGCCCCCGGGGACCGCCGTACGCGCCTCGGCACGCGCCCCCGAGGACCGCCGTACAAGCCCCGCAGAGGCGGGGTACGGCGCGGACACGCCCTAGGCGAGCGGCACCTTGCGGTCGCGGTCCCAGGGCCGCTCCCAGCCCGCGAACTGCACGATCCTGTCGATCAGCCCCGCGGTGAAACCCCAGACCAGCGCGCCTTCGACCAGGAAGGCCGGGCCGAGGAAGCCGCTGGGGTGGGTCAGGGTCGCGCGGTTGGCGGGGTCGGTGAGATCGGCCACAGGCACCCGGAAGACGCGCGCGGTCTCGGCCGGGTCGACCACGCCGACCGGGGTGGGCCTGCGCCACCAGCCGAGCACGGGGGTCACGACGAAGCCGCTGACCGGGATGTAGAGCCGCGGCAGCACGCCGAAGACCTGGACGCCCGTCGGGTCGAGGCCGGTCTCCTCCTCGGCCTCGCGCAGCGCGGCGCGCACCGGTCCGTCGCCGTCCGGGTCGCCGTCCTCGGGGTCGAGGGCGCCGCCGGGGAAGGAGGGCTGGCCCGCGTGCGAACGCAGCGCCCTCGACCGCTCGATGAGCAGCATCTCGGGGCCCCGGTCGCCGTCCCCGAACAGGATCAGGACGGCGGACTGCCGGCCGCCGCCTTCGGGCGGCAGAAAGCTGCTGAGCTGTTCCGGCCGGACCCCGGCGACGGCGTCGGCCACCGGTTCGAGCCACCGCGGCAGCCCGGCCGTGCTGATCTCGACCCCGGTGCCTTCTCCGGCGTCGGCGCCGAAGCCGGCTCGCGCGTCGGCGCCGAGGCCCGCTCGCGGGTCCGCGCCGAAGCCCGCGCCCGTCTCCGGCCCGGCACCCGTGTCCGCTCCGGTGCCCGCCCCCCGCGCGTGGGTCATGAGGCCGCCAGCGGGGGCGCGGGCTGGCCCGGGTAGTCCGGCGGGGGCTTCAGGCGCTGTCCGGGGGCGCCGCCCTTCTCGTACTTGAGCAGCTTCTCCGCCTTCTCCGGGTCCGTCTCGCCCTCGCCGTAGGCCGGGCAGAGCGGGGCGATCGGGCAGGCGCCGCAGGCGGGTTTGCGGGCGTGGCAGATACGGCGGCCGTGGAAGACGACGCGGTGCGACAGCATCGTCCAGTCCGACTTCGGGAAGAGCCCGGCGACGTCCTCCTCGACCTTCTCCGGGTCCTGCGACTCGGTCCAGCCGAAGCGGCGGGCGAGGCGGCCGAAGTGGGTGTCCACGGTGATGCCGGGGACACCGAAGGCGTTGCCGAGTACGACATTGGCCGTCTTGCGGCCGACGCCCGGCAGGGTCACCAGGTCCTCGAGACGGCCGGGCACCTCACCGCCGAACCGGTCCCGCAGCGCCGCCGAGAGCCCCTGCACGGACTTCGCCTTGGCGCGGAAGAAGCCCGTCGGGCGCAGGATCTGCTCCAGCGTCTCGGGGTCGGCCACCGCCATGTCCTCGGGCGTCGGGTACTTCGCGAACAGCGCGGGCGTCGTCTGGTTCACCCGCAGGTCCGTGGTCTGCGCGGACAGCACCGTGGCGACCAGGAGCTGGAAGGGATTCTCGAAGTCCAGCTCTGGATGCGCGTACGGATAAACCTCCGCCAGCTCGCGGTTGATCCGCCGCGCCTGCCGTACCAGTCCCGCATGCGTCTGCGCGACCTTCGCCTTCTTGATCTTCTTGACCACCGCACCACTCGTCGCCATGCCGCCAGCCTACGGGCCGCCGCCGACACAGGGCGCCACAACGATCGGGGCGCGGTGTCGCGCGGCCGGGACCGGCGGCTCAGGGGCGGCGGGGCGCGCCGTCACCGGCCGCGCCGGACGCGTGCGGGAGGTCGTCCCCCGGTCCGGGGCGCTCCCCCGCGGCACCCGCCGTCACGCCGTGCGGCGTGTCCCGTACGGGCAGGGCGGCATGGGAGCCGGTGACGATCCGCGAAGTGTCGGCGGGGCCCGCGCCGCGCCCGGTGAAGCCGCGGCCGACGCCGTGTCCCGGCGGGAGTACGGCCAGTTCGTGCAGGAGCTGCCGCAGCCGCAGCAGCGGCCTGGTGACCGGCGGCAGCACCGTACCGGCGGCGGGGAGCCTGGTCAGAAGCGCCGCGTCGGCGGTACGCAGGGCGCGGGCGACCTCGGCGGCGGGCCGGCCCTGCGGGGCGGGCGCGAGCGCCAGGGCGGTGGCCGCGTGGCCGAGCGCGCGGCTGGCCTCCGCCAGGTGCGGCGCGGGCGCGAGGCCGGGTGAGCGGCGCGGGCCGAGCGCCAGGGCCCTGGTCTGCCGGGTGACGGCCGCGTAGAGGGTGAGCCGGTGCCGTACGAGGCGCGGGTCGTTGCCCCACACCAGGGGGCGGGTCAGCGGGCGCGCCACCAGGGCGAGCTGCTGGAGGCGGTGGTCCACCACGCGCACCAGGGCGTCGAGGTCGGCGCCGTCGGGGCTTGCGGACCCGTCCTCGCGGTCGGGGCGGCCGTCGTGCTCCAGGCGCGCGGCGGCGGCATGCAGCAGCTCGCCCACGGCAGCGAAGTAGCTGCCGCGCGCGCTGCTGACGGTGTCGCGCGTGCTGGTCGGCAGGACGACCAGGGCGACCGCTATGCCGATGGCGGCGCCTATGGCGGTCTCTTCGAGACGCAGCATCAGCAGACCGGCGGAGAACTCGTGGAGCTGGGTGTAGAGCTGCGACACCATGATCGTGACGAAGAAGATCATGGCCGCGTAGGAGAGGCTGACCAGGTAGAAGCCGCAGGACATGCTGAGCACGATGACCGCGATCACCCACAGGGTGTGGCCCGCGGTCAGGTGCGCGAGGCCGATGCCCGCGCCGAGGCCGAGCAGGGTGCCGACGACGCGGTTGGTCGCCTTGATGAAGGTCTCCGAGCGGGTGGCGGTGCCGGTGAAGGCGATGAAGGCGGCGATCACCGCCCAGTAGTAGCGGGCCTCCGACAGCTCGCGGCCGATGACGATGGCCAGGGTGCCCGCGACGGCCACCTGGATCGCCTGCCGGGTGGTCAGCGAGAGGCCGCTGAGCCGCCGCCAGCCGCCGCGCGCCGAGACACCGCCCGCGACCGCGGCGGAGCCGGGCAGCCCGCCCATGGCCAGGGTCACGGCGGGGGCGAAGTCGGCGGGGGCGTCGAGAGCGTCGTTGTGGGTGCCGTGAGCGGGACGGGTGTCGCGGCCGGGGCCGTCTGCCGCGCCTTGTGCGGCCTTCGGGCGCCGCACCTTGTGCCCGCTTCCGTTGTGGGATCGTCCGACGTCCGCCTCCGCGGCGCGCCTGACCTCCCTGACCAGCACCGTGAACTCCCAGGCGGCGGTGGCCAGGTGATAGGCGAAGCAATCTGTGGCGGGTTCGGCGCGCGCGGCCGTCACCGGGTCGTCGGAGTCGACGAGTGACAGTACGTCCCTGGCCCGCCGTTCGGCCGCCGCGTATTCGCTGCGCGCCAGGTGCGCGGCGATGGCCGCGGCCTCGGGCGCGAGGCGCCCTCCGGTGCCCGCGAGCGCGTCGGCCGCGGTCGCCACGGCGTCCACCGCCAGATGTGCGTCCAGCGTCCTGCGGCGTACTCCGGCCGCGGACCGGCCCGGCGGCAGGGTGCCGGGGTGGGCCGACCAGCCCTCGATGACCAGCGCGGTCTCGGCGAGCCTGAGCTGGCGCGAGTGCAGCTCGCGGCGGAGCCGGGCCAGCCGCCGCACGTCCTCGGGGTCGGTCTCCAGCAGGTCGGCGCAGACCCGGGCGACGGCCCCGGCACGGGCGCCGAAGGCGCGGCGGACGCGGGTCAGCGTCCGCTGGGGGTGGGCGCGCAGCACGGTGGTGGACAGCAGCAGGACCCAGCCGGTGGCGATGCCGACCGCGGCGAGCAGGTCGGGGAGCTGCGCGAGGCGGGCGTCGAGGAAGGCGGCGAAGAAGTAGCCCATCCAGATCATGAAGCCGTAGAAGAAGTACGGCAGTCCGAAGCGGCGGATGAAGACGGCCACGAACATGACGGCGACGAAGACCGCGAGCATCGCGTCGGTGTGCCCGGCCACCGAGACGCCGATGACCATGCCGGTGCCGATGGCGACCGGGAAGAACACGGCCGTGCGGATCTTCGGCAGCACCTGGGTGCCGTCCAGCGCCATCGAGCCCATCATCGCCATGACGGTGCCCAGCAGCATGCCGACGAGGGTGCCCTGGGGGCCCGCGTGCGTGGCGCGCCCGTAGCCGTACTCGATCGCCAGGGTGGTGCTCATGGCGACCGCCGCGCCGAACGCCGTGCGGAGTCTTTGCAGGCCCGGGTCCGATCCGACTATCCGGTCCCAGACCTCGCGCGTCCAGCCGCTCGACCCCACCGCATCCCCTCCCGCTCGGCCTCGCCGAATTCATCGGTATGATGCCGATATTAACACGTGCATCGTACCGATATCTGGATCTGGAGTGGCCGTGGCAGGGACCGAGAAGGCAGAGGGGACCGAGGGGACCTCCGCCGCGCTCGATGTGATCGAGCATCAGACCGCCGTGCTCGTCAGGAATTTCGAGCTGTTCTACCGGCGCACCGACATCCACGACACCCTGGACCGGGCCGAGTACCTGCTGCTGCGCACCCTGGCCGGGGGCGGCCCGCAGGACATCAACTCGCTCGCCGCCGCGCTCGGCCTCGACCCCTCGACGGCCGGCCGCCAGGCGGCAGCGCTCCAGGCCCAGGGCCTGGTCGCCCGCTCCCCCGCCCCCACCGACCGGCGGCGCAGCATCGTCACGCCGACCGCCGAGGGGCTGCGGCGGATGGAGGAGGTACGCGCCCGGCGCGCGGAGAGCCTGGCCGGACTGCTCGACGGCTGGACCGAGGAGGAACGGCGCACGCTGGGTGCGATGTTCACCAAATACAACCGGTCGGTGGCCGCGCGCTACCTGACGACGGCACCGGGGACGGAAGTACCGGAGGCCGCCCACGAGGGCGCCCACGAGGGAGCGTCCGCCGCGGCGCAGGCACCGGCGCCTGAACCGGTGCCGGTGCCGTAAATCCGCGAAGGTCCGGTAAACCCGCGCCGACGCGGGCGTTCGAGCCGTCCGGCGCGCAGGAATTCGTACGAAATTCGTACGGCCGCGCGCGAAGGGCCCACTCCGACGCCCCAGCCGTTATGTTGTTCGCTCATAGCGGAATCCGGCTCAGGGGCCACCCGTTCGGCCCTTCCTGAGCCGTTTACGGACCCCGATCGGACCCCCAATCGGACCCCCGGAGCACGGCTACGGGCCTGGATAAGACATCCTTGTGATTGATCGCACTGTTTGAGACGTCATGCATCATGGGGAAATCCCAGCGATGTCGACAAGGAGAGAGCTCGTGGACGACGTTCTGCGCCGTGCCCCGCTTTTCGCGGCGCTCGACGACGAGCAGGCCGCTGAACTGCGCGCCTCCATGACGGAGGTCACGCTCGCGCGTGGCGACTCGCTGTTCCACGAGGGTGACCCCGGGGACCGGCTGTACGTCGTCACCGAAGGCAAGGTCAAGCTGCACCGCACCTCGCCCGACGGCCGCGAGAACATGCTCGCCGTGGTCGGCCCCGGTGAGCTGATCGGCGAGCTGTCGCTCTTCGACCCCGGCCCGCGCACCGCCACCGCCACCGCGCTGACCGAGCTGAAGCTGCTCGGCCTGGGCCACGGCGACCTCCAGCCCTGGCTGAACGTACGGCCCGAGGTCTCCACCGCCCTGCTGCGCGCCGTCGCCCGCCGCCTGCGCCGCACCAACGACGTCATGTCCGACCTGGTCTTCTCCGACGTCCCCGGCCGCGTCGCCAAGGCGCTGCTCGACCTCTCCCGCCGCTTCGGCGTGCAGTCGGAAGAGGGCATCCACGTCGTCCACGACCTCACGCAGGAAGAGCTGGCCCAGCTCGTCGGCGCCTCGCGCGAGACCGTCAACAAGGCCCTCGCGGACTTCGCGGGCCGCGGCTGGCTCCGCCTGGAGGCCCGCGCCGTGATCCTCCTGGACGTCGAGCGGCTGGCCAAGCGCTCCCGCTGACCCCCTCCGCACCGCACGCACACGAAGGCCCCCGCCCGGTCGAACCGGGCGGGGGCCTTCGCGCTGCCGGGCAGCCCCGGCTACCAGGCGAGTTGGGCGATCTCGTCCGCGACGGCCGCGCAGGCCGCCGTGGACGGGTCGATCAGCGGGAAGTGGCCGGTGCCGGGCAGCCACGCGGCGACGACCTCCTCGCCCGCGACCGCCGCGGCACGGGCGAAAGCCTGGCTGACCTGCGACGGAACCTCATTGTCAGTGGTGCCGTGCACGATGGTTGTGGCGATACCGGTGGGCAGCAGCGCGGCGGGGTCGGCGTCGGGCAGACGTGCCGTCAGGTGCTCGGGTCCGCCCAGCAGGTCGACGACCGCGCCGGAGCAGACACCCAGCCGGATCGCCGAGGTGAGGTCGGCGATCGGGGCGAGGGCCACGACGCCGCGTACGGGGGGAGGTGAGGGGCGGTGCCAGGGGGATTCAGGGGGCAGGACATGACGGGCGGCGGCCCACAGCGCGAGGTGGCCGCCCGCGCTGTGGCCGGTCAGGACGGTGCGGCGGGGGTCGACCACGTCGGCGCCGAGCGCCCGCACGGCGAGCGCGGGCAGCGCGTCGAGGGCGGCGGCCACGTCGTCGAAGGTGTCGGGCCAGCGCCCGGCCGGTGGCAGCGCGTCGGGCGCGGGGTCCGAGCCGTCGCGGCCTTCCTGCGGCGCCTCAAGGGCCGGGCCGCGGCGGTATTCGACCGACGCGACGGCGTAGCCGTGGGTGGTGAGGTGGGCCGCGAGCGGCGAGACGTGGGCGCGGTCGTGGGCAGCGCGCCAGGCACCCCCGTGGAAGAGGGCCACCAGCGGGGCCGGACGGCCGGTGGGGGCGCCTTCGGCGGGGGCGGGCCGGTAGAAGTCGACCACCTGGTCGGGGTGGTCGCCGTAGGACGCGGTGGCGTCCGGCGGCACCGGAGCGTGGCCGAACGCCGACGCCTCCTCGGCCGCCGCCCGTCGCCCGGAGGCGGCATCGGCGGCGGGCGGGGACGTGGAGGGGTCGGCAGCGGACATCGGTTACGTGGTCCCTTCGGGTACGTCGAGCGGGTCGGTTTCCTGCGGTACGGCGGTGGGTCGGGCCGCGACGGGCGTGCCCGGTCCGCCGGCCAGGACGTCGGCCAGTACGCGGGCGGCGCGCAAGGCGTCGGCGTACCGGGTGTAGAGCGGTGTGAAGCCGAAGCGCAGCACGTCGGGGCGCCGGTAGTCGCCGACGATGCCGCGCGCGGTCAGCTCGCGCATCACCTCGGCCGCCCCCGCGCAGCGCAGCGAGACCTGGCTGCCGCGCTCCGCGTGGTCGGCGGGTGTGATCGGCTCGGCGCGCCCGTACGGCACCAAGGCGGCCACGCAGTCCAGGAAGAAGTCGGTCAGCGCCAGGCTCTTGGCCCGCACATCCGCGACGGCGACACCGTCCCAGACGTCGAGCGCCGCGTCCAACGCGAGCAGCGACAGGATCTCCGGCGTGCCGACCCGCCCGCGGGGCGCGCCGTCCGCCGGGGCGTACTCCGGGGCCATGCCGAACGGGTCGGCGTGCGAGTTCCAGCCCGGCAGCGGCGAGTCGAAGCGCGGCTGAAGCTCACGCCGCACATAGAGGTACGCGGGTGCGCCGGGGCCGCCGTTGAGGTACTTGTACGTGCAGCCGACCGCGAGGTCCACGCCGTCCGCGTCGAGCGCGACGGGCAGCGCGCCCGCGCTGTGGCACAGGTCCCAGACCGCGAGCGCGCCCGCCGCGTGCAGGGCCGCCGTGACGGCGGACAGGTCGTGCAGCCGCCCGGTGCGGTAGTCCACGTGGTTGACCAGCGCCACGGCGGTACGGTCACCGGCCGCGTCCGCGATCTCGGCCGCGTCCACCGCGCGCACGGTGTGACCGGTCAGCCGGGCCGCCGACGCGGCGATGTAGCCGTCCGTGGGGAAGGTCGCCGCGTCCACCAGGATCTCGGTGCGGTCGGCGGGCGCCATCCGCACGGCGGCGACCAGCGCCTTGAAGACGTTCACGCTGGTCGAGTCCCCGACCACGACCTGCCCCGGCGCGGCGCCCACCAGCGGCGCGATCCGGTCGCCGATCCGCTCGGGTGCGGTCCACCAGCCGCTCTCCTCCCAGGACCGGATGCGCAGCTCGCCCCACTCCCGGGTGACGACGTCGCTCAGCCGGGGCAGCACGGCGGTGGACAGCGCGCCCAGCGAGTTGCCGTCCAGATAGACGGTGTCGTCCAGCACGAAGCGGTCCCGCACCGCGGCCAGCGGATCGGCGGCGTCCAGCGCGTCCGCGCGGTCCTGAAGGGCGGCATCCCCTGCCGCGACGGCCTCAGACATGGCTGCGCGCCGTCCACAGCTCGGGAAAGACGTTCTTCGTGGCGCGCTTCTCCAGCCAGGCCACCCCCGCCGAACCGCCCGTGCCCGACTTGGCGCCCATCGCCCTGCGCGTGGCCACCAGGTGGTCGTTGCGCCAGCGCCAGACCAGCTCGGCGACATCCGTCAGGGCCTCGCCGAGCCTGATCAGCTCGGTGTCCTGGTCGGCGTCCGCGTACACGCTCTGCCACGCCCGCTCGACCTCCGCGTGCGGCTCGTACCGCAGCGCCGGGTCGCGCTCCAGCACCTCGGCGGGCACCGCGTAGCCGCGGCGGCTGAGCAGCCGCAGCACCTCGTCGTACAGGCTCGGCTCGGTCAGCGCCTTCTCCAGCTCCGCGTGCGCGCTGGGGGTGCCCCGGTGCGGCACCAGCATCGACGCGGACTTGTCCCCGAGCAGGAACTCCAGCCGCCGGTACATCGCCGACTGGAACCCGGAGCCCTCACCGAGGGCCGACCGGTACGCGTTGAACTGCGCGGGGGTGAGATTGGCGATCGGTTTCCACGAGGCGTTCAGCGACTCCAGCTCCGGCAGGCTGCGCTTGAGCGCCGCCATCGCCGTCGGCAGGTCGTCCTCCCTGAGCGCCGCCGCCGCGGTGGTCCATTCGTGGACCAGCAACGTGAACCACAGCTCCATCACCTGCGTGGTGACCAGAAAGGCCATCTCGCCGGGCTCGTCGGACAACGGGTGCTGCAAGTGGGTCAGTACGGACGCCTGCACGTAGTCCTCGTACGGCGTGCTGCCCTCGAACGAGAGGTTCGGGGTCGCCGCCTCATCGGTCGGTGCGTCGGACATGGTCTTACCTCCAGAAGCGGACCCGGGATCACCGGGCTACGCCGAGATCATCTGCGGTGCGGCCCAATCCGGCAAGGCCCGGCTCCCCCCAGGGTGCCCCTGCGCAAGGGCCACCGCCCCTCCGGCACCGCTGCGCAGGCGGGTTCGCCGGTAGCCATGGAGCCGAAGGGCGCGCCGGTGTCGAAAGCGACGATGAGCAGGGAGCGAGGAACGAGCGACCGTCGAAGAGGACCGTCGACACCGGATCTAAGCGCCCGGAGGCGGAAGGGCGGCAAAAAAGGGGGAAGGACGGTGAGCCTGCGCAAGGCGGCTCCCCCGCACGTCCCACCGCCACCCCGACCTCACCCACGACGGCCCCCCGCACGTCCCACCGCCACCCCGACCTCACCCACGACGGCCCCCGCACGTCCCACCGCCACCCTGAGCCAACGCCAGAGGGATCACCCCCTCACTCCACCCCCGGACCTCCCACGTACGTCCCCTTCGGGTCGTACGGCCACTCGTTCGCTCGGCACCCGTTCAGGCCCTTGATCTGCTGCATCATCACCGGGGCCGGCTTCCCCGGGCCCGGGCAGCCCTCGTGGCCGTGGCCGATGCGGTGGCCGACCTCGTGGTTGATGATCAGGGCGCGGTAGCCCTCGATGGGGCCCTTGAACTCGGGGGAGCCGAGCAACCAGCGCTTGAGGTTGACGACGACGGTGGAGCCGACGTCGCAGTTGACCTCGCCGCGGGTGAGGAGACCGGCGGCGCCGCAGATGTCGTCGACGGTGTCGGGGGTGGCGATCTTGACGACGAAGTCGGCGCGGCCGGAGGAGACGAGCTGGAAGCCGTCGTGGCCGTCGGCGGTCCAGCCGCGGGGGTTGGCGAGGATGGCGGCGATCTCGTGGGCGGCGTCGGCGGCGGACAGGTCGATACCGCCTTCGACCTCAACCTTGTAGCGGCGGATGGTGCCGTGTCCCGTGGCCTTGCCGCTGGCGTCGGCGGTGCTGAAGCGACCGGTGCCGGAGACGGGCACCTTCGGCGGCTCCGCCTTGTCCCTCGCGGACGGCGGAGTGCCGCCCCCGGTGTCACCGTCACTGCCGCTGGCGTCGCGGGCCGGTGCCGTGGTGGCGCCGAGGCCGTGGTCGATGGCGGCGGCGGAGTCGACGTTCCTGCCGTGGTTCCAGGTGGCGTACCCGACGCCCGCCGTCACCATGATCAGTCCCACGGCCAGGGCGGAGCCGACTATCGCGGCGCGGCCCCTTGTCCGACGTCGGCCCGGTTGACGGCGTGGCTGTGCCAAGACTCCCCCTGCGCTGGCGCAGCGGTCGTCGAGGCCCCGGCTCCCCGGCCGGTCGCACCCCGTGCTGCGTGTGGACAACCGGATCAGAATCGCACATTGATACGGAGGCTGAGGCGTCGGTCCGCCCTTGTGGCACGACTGCGACAAAGCACGTTCCCCCTGGTGAGACCCAGGGGGAACGCGGGGGAAACAGGAAAAGAAGGGCGGGCCGGCCGTCAGGTCAGGGTGTCGGCGGCGGTCGGCGAGCTGTCCCGCAGGAAGACCGTGCAGCGCTCGTACTCGTCCTGCTCGCCGATCGCCTGGGCGGCGCGGGCCAGCGCGTGCAGGGCGCGGAGGAAGCCGCGGTTCGGCTCGTGCTCGAAGGGCACGGGACCGTGGCCCTTCCACCCGGCGCGGCGCAGCGAGTCGAGGCCGCGGTGGTAGCCGGTACGGGCGTAGGCGTACGACTCCACGACGCTGCCGGCCTCGAAGGCGTCGTCGGCGAGCTGCGCCCAGACCAGCGAGGAGGCCGGGTATTTCGCCGCGACCTCGGCGGGCGCGGTACCGGAGGCGAGCAGTTCGCGCGGCTCCGGGTCTTCGGGCAGATGGGTCGGGGCGGGTCCCCCGAGCAGGTTCTCGTTGATGGCCATGCGTTCCAGTCTGCCCGAGCCCCCACCGGAAAGGCCCCCGGCAGATGCCAGGGGCCTTCGGCGACGAGCCCGAAACCGCGCGGGGAGGCCCGGAGGCCGCCCGCACATCCAGCCGTACGAGCACCGACAACGTCATGCGGTCCGTCCCGGAACCCGTCCGGAAGCCGATCCTGTGCAGTACGCCGTCCCGGAACCCGTCCGGAAGCCGGTCCCGTCCGGAAGCCGGTCCCGTCCGGAACGCCGTCCCGGAACCCGTCCGGAGGACTACTTGCGCTTGTTGCCCGCCGACCGCAGGTTCTCGGCGGCGACGACCACGCGGGCGGCCATGCCGGC
The DNA here is from genome assembly GCF_044744145.1 of Streptomyces sp. NPDC087422. Classification (NCBI taxonomy): domain Bacteria; kingdom Bacillati; phylum Actinomycetota; class Actinomycetes; order Kitasatosporales; family Streptomycetaceae; genus Streptomyces; species Streptomyces sp. NPDC087422. The sequence goes on from NZ_JBIUXT010000003.1 coordinate 63,597, forward strand.
CTCGGCGGCCTTGCCCCAGACGCGGGGGTCGTACGTCTTCTTGTTGCCGACCTCGCCGTCGACCTTCAGGACGCCGTCGTAGTTGCGGAACATGTGGTCCGCGACGGGCCGGGTGAAGGCGTACTGGAGGTCGGTGTCGATGTTCATCTTGACAACGCCGTTCTCCAGCGCCTCGTTGATCTCCTCGAGCGTGGAGCCCGAGCCGCCGTGGAAGACGAAGTCGAAGGCGTTGGCCTTGCCGTACTTCTGGGCGACCGCGTCCTGGAGCTCCTTGAGGATGCCAGGACGCAGGACGACGTTGCCCGGCTTGTAGACGCCGTGGACGTTGCCGAAGGAGGCGGCCAGCAGGTAGCGGCCCTGCTCGCCCAGGCCGACGGCCTCGACGGTGCGGTAGGCGTCGTCGACGGTGGTGTAGAGGTTGTCGTTGATCTCGTGCGAGACGCCGTCCTCCTCACCGCCGGTCGGGGTGATCTCCATCTCCAGGATGATCTTGGCCTTGACGGCCTCGGCCAGCAGTTCCTTGGCGATGGCGAGGTTGTCGTCCAGGTTCTCCGCCGAGCCGTCCCACATGTGGGACTGGAACAGCGGGTCGCGGCCCGCGGCCACGCGCTCCTGCGAGACCTTCAGCAGCGGACGCACGTACGCGTCCAGCTTGTCCTTGGGACAGTGGTCGGTGTGCAGCGCGACCGTGATCGGGTACTTCTCGGCCACGATGTGCGCGAACTCGGCGAGCGCGACCGAGCCGGTCACCATGTCCTTGTTGTACTGACCGCCCAGGAACTCCGCGCCGCCCGTGGAGATCTGGATGATGCCGTCGCTCTCCGCCTCGGCGAGGCCGCGCAGCGCGGCGTGCAGGGTCTGCGACGAGGTGACATTGATGGCCGGGTAGGCGAACTTGCCTGCCTTCGCCCGGTCGAGCATCTCGCTGTAGACCTCGGGGGTTGCGATGGGCATCGTGTCCGCTCCTCATGATCTGCGGGTGGTCCTGCTGTGGCCTTACTGGCGTGGCGACGTCTTTGTCGCCCCCATCTTCCCAGACTCGAACGGATACACCACCTCCGTGCACACCCAGTGGACGACGGCCTCTGGAGTGTTTCACGTGAAACACTCCAGAGGCCGGAAAAACGCAGGTCAGAGCCGGTCGAAAGCGCTCAGGACCCGGTCGGGGCAAGCTCGGAGGCCGCTCAGCGCCGACTCAGGACCGGCTCAGGACCGGCTCAGGACCGCGACACGGCTGCGCGGCTCAGGCGGCTCACGCGACTCAGGCGAGGCCCAGGTCGTCCAGCGAGTACGCGGCCAGGTACGGCAGTCCCGCGTCCGCGATCGCCCCGGCCGCGCCGCGGTCCACGATGACGGCGACGGCCACCACCTCGCCGCCCGCCTCCCGTACCGCCTCGACCGCGGTCAGCGGCGAACCGCCCGTGGTCGAGGTGTCCTCGACCACCAGCACGCGGCGGCCCTTGACCTCGGTGCCCTCGATACGGCGCTGCAAGCCGTGCGCCTTGTTGGCCTTGCGGACCACGAACGCGTCGAGCCGCTGCCCGCGCGCCGCGGCGGCGTGCAGCATCGAGGTGGCCACCGGGTCGGCGCCGAGCGTCAGCCCGCCCACCGCGTCGAAGTCCAGTTCGGCGGTGAGGTCGAGCATCACCTGTCCGGCGAGCGGCGCGGCCTCGCCGTCCAGGGTGATCCGGCGCAGGTCGACGTAGAAGTCGGCCTCGAGCCCCGAGGAGAGGGTCACCTTGCCGTGCACCACGGCCTTGTCCTTGATCTGCCGCAGCAGCGCGTCTCGCGTCTGGTCACTCATGCCGACCAGTATCCCGGCAGGCCGGGGGCTCAGCCGATCCGGTGCCAGGTCCACTCCGTGCTGATCTCCAGCGGGTCGATCGGGGTGACCAGGCGGGGCAGGGTGTTGAGGCCGTTCGGCGGGCCGGACTGGGGCTCGACACAGACCGCCTCGGTCGGCTCGGTGTAGACGACCGCCCATTCGGAGGGGCTGGTCACCCGGACCGTCATCTCGCCGGGCCAGGTGAGGGTGATGTCCACGCCGTCGGGCATGCCGAAACAGTCGTCCCAGGGGCCGGGCCTGGGGTCGACGCGGTTGCCGTTCGGCAGGTGGTTGTCGCCGCGCTCCTCCTGCCAGGCGGCGGTGAAGGCCAGTTCGACGTCCTGGCCGCCCTGGCCGAGGTTGCGCAGCCACCACGGGTGCCAGCCCGCCTGCGCGGGGAAGGAGTCGCCGGACGCGTCCGCCTCGACGCTGAGCGTCAGCTTCACCGAGTGCGGGGCCAACTCGACGGTGTGCGTCACCCGTCCGGGGTACGGCCACGGCTCGGCGAGGTCGAAGTAGTACGCGGCGGTGGTCTCGGTCGCGGGCGCGGCCTCCTGCCAGGCGGTGTGGCGCCCGGTGCCGTGGATGGCGTGCGGGGGCGCGTCGACGGGGAGTTGATGGGTGACGCCGCCGTTGCGGAACACCCCGTTCTCCGTACGGCCGCACCACGGCACCATCAGGAAGGCGCCGAATTTGTCTCCCTGGCGCAGGAGTTCGGTCCCGCCGACCTTCAATGAGGCGATCCGGCAGCCGTCGTGGGGCCGCAGGATCAGTTCGGCGTCGCCCGCCGTCAGCTTCGTCTCGTTCGACACGGAACGAGAGTAACCGGGCTGTGTTACCTGCGGCGTCGCAGCACCCGGCCGACGACCACGGCGGACGCGACGAGAGCCGCGGCGGCGGGGGCCGCCCAGCGCAGGGTCGCCGCCGCGGAGGTGGCGTCCGGCGCGGGTACGGGCGCGTAGCGTCCGCGCGGCGGCGCGTGGTCGACCTCCTCGGCGCTGCGGCCGATCATCGTGCGGCGGGCGTGCGCGGCCTCGGCGGGCGGCACCAGGTCGTCCAGCGCGGCGGCGCTCTCCGGGACCTCCACCTCGACCTCGACCAGCTCGAAGTCGTCCAGGTCGGACGGCGGGGCGGGCTCGCCGAGGTCGTCCACGACGTCCGCCTCGGGCTCGGCGGGCTCGGCATCCTCATCGGAGTCGGCCTCGTCCGAGTCGGCGGCGGCGTCGGTGTCGGTGTCGGAGGGGTCGGACTCCGTGGTGATCCTGGAGTCCCCGGCGGGCGTGTCGGCGGTGTCCTCCGCGGTGTCATCAGCGGTGTCAGCCGTATCGCCAGCGGTGTCGGCGGCTTCCTCGGCCGCGGCGTCCGCCGCTCCCGCCTCGGCGCCCGGCTCGTCCGGCCGCTCCGCCGATTCCGGCCGCTCCAACGATTCCACCTGCTTCAGCGATTCCGCCCGCTCCGCCGATTCCGCCCGCTCCGAGGATTCCGGCCGCTCCGAGGCCGCCCCTGCCTCCACGACCGGCACGATCGTTTCTTCGACGGTCACGTCCGAGGGCGCCGGGTCCGGGGCCGTCTCCTCCTCCGGCGCGTGCGCCGCCAGGTCCGCGGAGAAACGGTCCAGCAGCCGCCGTACCGCCGCTTCCACGACGTCCGGCTCGTACGACGCCAGGCGGCCCTCGGCCTGGGCCGCGCCGCGGAAGATCAGCAGGGCGCCCGGCTCCGGGTGCGTGGCCTCGGCCACGACGATCTCCAGCGTGGCCTTGACCGTGCCCGTACCGCGCACCTCCGTACCGCTCGCCTCCGCCGCGAAGGGCGACGAGGCGCCGGTGACGCGGACCGTGCCGCGGTAGGTGATCGTGGAGCCGCCCACGCGCAGCCGGAGGCGGCCCGCGGCGCCGCCTTCCGGCGCGGACCCGTCAGCCCCGTCGGCGCCGTCCGCGGCGCCGGACGCGTCCGGCTGCCAGCCGGGCAGGCTCGCGGTCACGCGCGCGGGGCTGCGCAGGGCGTGGCCGATGCGGGTGGGGCTGACCGGGACGAAGACCTCGTGCTCCATGCGGCGGAGCCTACCCATCGGGACGGTGCCACGCGGCTTCGCGGGCGGAACTTTTTACGGGCATACGTGGCACGCGGCCCGGGCCCGTACGGACGCGCCCGCCGCCGTACACCCGCCGCCGTACACCTGCGGGCCCCGGCCCGTACGGACGCGCCCGCCGCCGTACGCCACCGCCGTACACCCGCCCCCTTGTGCACACGCCCGGCGCCGCACACCCGTCCCCCTGTCGACGCACCCGCCGCCGTACACCCGCCCCCGCACCCGTACGCGGGCGTCCCGTCCCCTTACGCCACCCGGCGTCCCCGCCGGCCGGCCGTCTCACCGCACCCTCGGGCGCAGCAACGTCGAGGCCGGGAGGGACTCGGTGGGGCGGCCGGCCAGCGGGGCGGCGGCGGCCTTGCGCAGCAGCGCGGGGGTCAGCCAGAGGTCAGGGGGGTGGCGGGGCGGGAGGGCGATGGCGGGGGTGGTGAGGCCGGACAGCACGAAGCCCCAGTTCGTGGCGGACGGCGGCACCGAGCCCGACCAGCGGTCGGGCCCCGCCTGCGCCCCGCACGTGCGGCCGGTGATCCAGTACGGCGCCGTCCGCAGCCCCACCGCCCGCAAGGTGGCCTCGATGGTCCAGAAGGTGTGCGTGGAGGCGCTGGGCGTGCCCGCGTGAACGGCGAGCCGCCCGCCGGGGGCCAGCGTGCGCGCGGCGAGCCCGTAGAACTCCTCCGAGTACAGCTTCGCGCTGCGCGAGATCCCCGGGTCCGGCAGGTCGGCGATGATCACGTCGAACGGTCCGCGCCGCTCCTCGCGCAGCCAGTCGAAGGCGTCGGCCGTGACGGCGGTGACGCGCGGGTCGTCGTACGCGTGCCGGTTGAGCGCGGACAGGCCGGGGTCGGTACGGGCGAGGCGGACGAGTTCGTCGTCGAGGTCCACGACGGTGACGGCGCGGACCCCGCTGTAGCGCAGCGTTTCGCGCAGGGCGAGGCCGTCGCCGCCGCCGAGGATGAGGACGCGGCCGTGCGGGCCGTTCATCGCGGGGTGCACCAGGGCCTGGTGGTAACGGAATTCGTCCGTTCCGCAGACCCGTAGCCGTCCGTCCAGGAAGAGTTGGAGCGGGGCTCCGGTCCTGCCGCCGCCGGTGAGGACGATCTCCTGCACGGCGGTCTGTTCCGCGACGCGCACCTGTCCCCCGTACACCGCGTGCCGCGCCGCCGCTTCGAAGGGCCCGGCGGCAGCGGCGGCGGCGCCGAGCACCGCGAGCACGGAGACGTTCGCGGCCAGCAGCCACCAGCGGGTGCGGGCGGACAGGTCGCCGCGGAAGAGCCACAGCACGGTCGCGCCGCCCGCCACCGCGTTGACCACGCCGGTGGCCAGCGCGCCGGTCAACTGCCCGAAGTGCGGCAGGAGAAGGAAGGGGAAGGCGAGGCCGCCGACGAGCGCGCCCACGTAGTCCGCGGCGAAGAGGTCGGCGACGGCGCCGCCCGCGTCCTGCCGCCGGATCCGCTGGACGAGCGTCATCAGCAGCGGCACCTCGGCGCCGATCAGCACGCCGATCGCGAACGCGCAGCCGATCATGGCCAGTCGGGCCTGTCCCGCCCACGCGAAGCAGGCGTAGAGCGCCATCACCGACAGCCCGCCGACCAGCGCGAGCGCCGTCTCGACGGCGGCGAAACCGGCCGCGGCCCGTATCCGCAGCCGCTTGGCGAGCAGCGAGCCGCAGCCCATCGCGAAGACCATCACGGAGAGGATGACCGACGCCTGGGTGACGGAGTCGCCGACCAAGTAGGAGGCGAGCGCGACGAGTTCGAGCTCGTAGACCAGGCCGCAGGCGGCGCAGACGAAGACGGCGGCCAGGACCAGCGCGCGTGCGGCGCCCGCGGCCACGGGAAGCCGCAGGTCGAGTGGTGCCGCGGTGCGGCCTGGCTGGTCGATCATGAGTGCACGCTATGTCAGTCCGGTGGCGGCACAAGTCACCCACAGGGGTGTAATCAGGGGCGGTTGACGGCGCTTTCGCGGACCGCACCGGCGCACGGGGGTACGGGTGCGGCGCACGGTGTGGACGTATGTACCGTCGGCCGTACGGGCGTTCGTCCGTCGGTGCGTACGGAGGTACGGTTCGCGCGCCGGACCGCCCGCGCGCGGGTGCCGCCGACGTACGTCCGTACCGCACGGGTCGGAAGGCGCGGCTCCGCGCGGACCGGCGCCGTACGCCCCAACACCCCTTCAAGGAAGGGCGTTCACCCGGGTCCTGGTGGTGACCAGCCGTCCCTCCTGCGGGTACGCGTGCCAGGTGCGCCACCGCACGCTGCCCTCCGCGCACTGCACGAGCATCGCGGTGAAGGCGTGCGGGTCGCCGGGGAAGGTGCCCGCGAGGCCGTTGGGGTGGTCGGCGACCAGCGCGAGCAACTCCTGGGCGCGGCCCGCGAAGGAGCCCTGCGACAGCGTCTCGATCCGGGCCGCGAACTCGTAGTCCCAGCCGCCGACCCTGCGTGCCACGCCGAACGGCAGCGGCGCCTGGCTGCCCGGCATGCACGCGACGGTCTCCGAACACCCGCCGTCACGACCGGTGTCGACCAGTACCTGGTGGGACGCGCCGAGCAGCCGCATCTGGACCTTGGCCCGCAGCCCGCGCGTGTCGCCGACTTCGAGGTCGAGCACGGCGAGCGCGGGCAGCGGGTCCTTCCCGAGACACCACGCGAGGTCTCCGGCACGGGTGTCGGTGTAGGCGGTCTGGAGGGTGGTGAGCATGGGTCGGCTCCGCAAGCACGCAGTGGATGATGGGCCGACCCGCGTCTGACGGAGAGACGCGGCGGCTCGGTGCCCACGTGGGGTCCGGTAGATCCGAGAGCTACGGAATCATGAAACTCGCGCCGTCCTCAGCGTTTTTACCCATCTGTGCGTACTTTCCATCCCTTGGAGCGCTTAAGGGCTCACGTGTTCACTACGTCGTTCCCACACCGCTTCCGGGCGCGCCCGGCGCACACCCCCGGCTGCGGACGCCGTACGGTACGGAACCCGGGACGCGTCCCGGTACGGTCCCCGTACGGTTCCGACGGAGAGTGGGTGCGGGAAATGGGCGGGTGGGAAGCGGACGGGCCGGAAACGGACGGGCTGGGAGCAGACGGGCGGGAAATGGCCGGGCTGGAAGCGGGCGGGCTGGAAGCAGGTGGGCGCATGCGGGACAGGCCGCTGCTGAACCGCCGCCTCGACGGCCTCGGTACGACGATCTTCGCCGAGATGTCGGCGCTGGCCCTCTCGACCGGCGCGATCAACCTCGGCCAGGGCTTTCCCGACACCGACGGTCCCGAGTCCGTACGGGAGGCGGCCGTCCGCGCCCTGCGCGACGGCCGCGGCAACCAGTACCCGCCGGGCCCCGGCGTCCCCGAGCTGCGGCGCGCCGTCGCCGACCACCAACGCCGTTTCTACGGGCTCGACTTCGACCCCGACACCGAGGTCCTGGTCACCGCGGGCGCCACCGAGGCCATCGCCGCCGCGATGCTCGCCCTGCTCGAACCGGGCGACGAGGTCATCGCGTTCGAGCCGTTCTACGACTCCTACGCCGCCTGCATCGCCATGGCGGGCGCCGTCCGCGTCCCCCTGACCCTGCGCGCCCCCGACTTCCGCCCCGACCTCGACGCCCTGCGCGCCGCCGTCACGCCTCGTACGCGGCTGCTCCTCCTCAACTCCCCGCACAACCCGACGGGCATGGTCCTCACCCCCGCCGAACTCACCGAGATCGCCGCCATCGCCGTCGACCACGACCTCCTCGTGGTCACCGACGAGGTCTACGAGCACCTCGTCTTCGACGGCGTCCATACCCCCCTGATCTCCCTCCCCGGCATGCGCGACCGCACGGTCTCCATCTCCTCAGCGGGCAAGACCTTCTCGTTCACGGGTTGGAAGGTCGGCTGGGTTACCGCCTCCGCTCCCCTCCTCGCGGCCGTGCGCACCACGAAGCAGTTCCTCACCTACGTTGCCTCGGGCCCGTTCCAGTACGCCATCGCGGAAGCCCTCCGCCTCCCGGACGCGTACTTCACCGCTTTCCGCGACGACCTCCAGACCAAGCGCGACCTCCTGGCCGACGGCCTCACCGCGGCCGGCTTCGAGGTCTACCGCCCCCAGGGCACGTACTTCATCACGACGGACATCGCAGCCCTCGGTGAGAAGGACGCCCTGACCTTCTGCCGCGCCCTCCCCGAACGCTGCGGCGTCGTCGCCGTCCCCAACTCCGTCTTCTACGACCACCCCACCGCCGGCCGCACCCAGGTCCGCTTCGCCTTCTGCAAGCGGCAAGACGTCCTCAAGGAAGCGGCAGCCCGCCTCCACGGATAGCAGCTCACAGCTGTAATGCAGGGTCCGGGTGGCGGCAGAGAGTCGTCCGCCCGGTTGCTGAACATCCCCACTGCCAGGGCAGCGGTTCACTGAGGCTTCGTCGGCCACACGTCCGGCGCTCTGGCCGACCGGCGGTGCGGGGCCTCTGCCGTGCGCAAGTGGGCTGCAAAGGCGAGGCCCGTGACAGTCGAGACGTAGGCTGGTCCACAGTGCTTCCTCACTCGGCGCCGTATCGGCTGGCAGGCCAGCGGCGCCGGGGTAGATCGTTTAGGGCGGTCGTCATGCGCTCCGGCGGGTGGTGCTCCAACGCCACAGGGCCGGGCGGCCGTCGGTCGGAGGTCTGGCTCCCTCCAAGCGGCGGATGACAACAATGATCCGCAGAAAACACGTTTTGCCTGACGGCATTTTCCGGGCTACAAAGCGGACCGGAACACCACACCCTCAGTCGGCCCTCTCCACGACCCCACCGTCTCCCGCATCCATCCCATGTCTCCTCGCTCGCCATCGGCACGACTCGTCAGCAGGAGAAACCCGGTCCTCGAGCCCCCGCGCCGGAGCCGACAGTCCCACACGATCAGGAGCTGGGTCAGACCGGAAATCCGTGATAGAAGCCGATGGCGCAGCCCCGACGGGCTTCGTTCACGTCCGGCGGCCCCGACTCAGCCTCCGCAGGCTGGCCGCACCGAGCGATCTACCATCACGCTCGAATAATTCGGGAGCGGTGGAGTGCAGGTGGCTCGTACGATCGCGAGCGGGATGGGGCTCGTAGCGCAGTGGTCGTCGCGCCTTCACCGCATGTGGGAGGACCCCGGTTCGAATCCGGTCGGCCCCATCCCCTTCCTGCGCGGGATCGGTCTCCTTCCGATCAGCGAAGCTGGGGGCACCTGGGGTCCGGGAAACGTCCTTTTCCCGGCTACTTCAGGAGTCGGAAGCCGGGCTGTTGTACCCACGCCCTGAGGAAGTCGGCTGAGCCGTACGCGGCGAGCCACGGATCGGTCACCGTCGCGACGATGCCCGGAAGGCCGGTCACGATCGGTACCTGGTCCTCCCGTAGTTCGACGTTGGCGATGCCGCCGATCAAGTCCATGACGGCGGCGGTCAGCAGGGCCGCCACGACATGGTCGACGGGACTGTTGCAGAACGCGACGACATCGACGGCGTGGGTCGGAGCGAACCCGATAAGAGGTTCCTGGTCGACCTCATCGGCGTGTTCGGCCTCGAAGACGACCTCGTCGCCGATACCGGATCCCACGAGGGAGACCAAGATGGGCCGACGTCCGTCTTCGCCCGAGGTGTCCGTGACACCAAGGCTCTCCGCGCGGATGTGCACGTTGTACTCGCCCAGCCGCGTCTCCTCAAACCCCACCGAGGAGCGAACCAGGAACTCGCGGACCCGCAGGATTGCCGCGTGCGACGGGGCCTCAGCCAATTCGATCACCAACACGGGTCCGCTCATGGCTCGGAGAGTAGCCAGGTGGGATCGCCGTCCCCAACGAATTACTCAGCGTGCCGGCTCCTCAAACCCGGGCCAGGCCGGGAGCCGATCGTGGCCCACCTCCCACGGTCCGTGGGTATACGTCACCGGTCAGATCCCGAAAACGGCCTCTTCTTGCGGCGGTACCGGAGGGTCGAGGACATCACGGAGGCGGGTGATGTCCCGGTGCCACTTCCGCCCTTCCGCAACGTCGTCCCACAGCTCTGCGATTTCCGACGACTCAGCCACCACCTGGTCCAGGGCTTCGACAGCGAGCGTCCGGAGTTCAGCCGAAAGCCCTGGCAACGGCTCCGACGGACTGTAGTTCGAACACGCGGGTCGGCCGCCCGGCTGCTGCGCGACGACCAAGGCTGCTGCGGCAACGGCTCGCTCGGCGTCAGGGGTCTCCAGGAAATCCGTGACATCGGCAGCGCGCTTGAGGACTCTGCGGATCATGGGCTCGCGCTCCTCCAGCGCCGCCTCGTCCAGGTCGCCGGCGAAGTCAGCGGCGGTGTCGTTGTCGAAGGGGCCGATGTCCCAGGTACCCACGTGATCTCCTCGCGGAGCATCCCGGGAATCCTCGCAGTGGCCACCGACAGCCGAGCCTGGAGCGTGCCTGCGCCACACAGCAGGCGGCGGGAGGCCATCGATTGGAGCACACGGGCTATTCCCTCGACATCGCGCAGCGCAACGGCATCGCGCATGACCGCATACGGGAGATCGCGACAGCCGTTGTCGGGGTACTCCTCTGAGTGCTCCAGCAGGTACAGCGTGCATGCGCCCCGTCCCCACGCCACCCTCACCCGGCTCTTGGCCGCCCTCGACGGCGATGCCCTGGACGCCGCGATCGGCGCCTACCTGGCCGAACGCGGCCACACCGATGCCCGCGCCGTCAGCTCGGCGCCCCGGGGCGGCGATCGCGGTGGACGGCAAGGCGCTGTCCGGGTCCGCGCACCGTCGGCAGCGCCACCGGCACCTGCTGTCTGCAGTCACCCACGCCCCCGCCGTCGCCCTGGCCCAGGCTGAGGTGGGGGTCAAGACCAACGAGACGGCCGCCTTCCGGCCGCTGCCCGAACCACTCGAACTGACCGGCGTCGTGGTCACCTTCGACTCCCTGCACAGCGTCAAAGACCAGGTGCGCTGGCTGGTGCAGGAGAAGAAAGCCCACTACATCGCGGTGATCAAGGGCAATCAGCCGACCGCGTCGGCCCAGCTCAAAGCGCTGCCGTGGCAGAAGGTGCCCGTGGCGCACACCGTCTCCCGGGCCGAACACGGGCGGAGGGAGTCCCGCTCGCTCAAGACCATGGCCATCGCGGCAGACCTGGGCGGGATCGCCTTCCCCGAAGCACGGCTGGCACTGCGCGTCCACCGGCGCCGACAGGAGTCCGGCAAGCGACAGACTCGGGAGACCGTCTACGCCGTCACCAGCCTCGACACCCACCAGGCCAGCCCCGCCTACCTGGGCGGATATGTCCGCAGGCACTGGGCAATCGAAAACTCCAGCCACCACGTCAGAGACATGACCTTCGCCGAGGACGCCTCCACCGTCCACACCGGCAGCGCGCCACGGGCGATGGCCTCCTTGCGGAACCTGGCCATCGGCAGGCTACGACTGCTCGGAGCGGACAACATCGCCAAGACCACCCGAGCGATCCGGAACGCACCCGAACACGCCCTCTGGATCTGGGGCATCACCGACAACCCACCCCGACACGGAACTTGAATCCGCCCTGGCAGTCGGCTGCCTGTCGGTTGAGGCCGACTGCGTGGTGATCACGCACCGAAGCCGTCGTCTGGGGCGTCGGCTTCCGGAGGCGTGCACTCATGGGTGGAAATTCCAGCGGCCGGCGCTGTCCGGAAGGGTGTCGGAGCCGGCCTCTGTCCGCAAGGTGAAGGTGGTCCCCGTCGACTCCACCTGTAGAGCCAGCTGTCCCGACGGCTGATGGACTGTCACTGGAACGAAGCGGCAGCCAATCGAGTCGAGCTCCGCTGTGACCTGCGCGTAGGTGAGGGATCCAGCGGACGTGGCGAGTGACTTCGTCTCTTGGACAGGAAGTTCGATGGCGTCTCGCCAGGCCTGCACGGTGATCACCGTGACGCGGCGGCAGCGGCACACGCAGAACTCGGCGTCTCCGTAGGAGAACAGGTGGGGCCAGAGAACAGGCACGTGATTGCGCCGTGCAGTGCCATGTGACTGACCCGTTCCCGGGCGGCGTGCCACGAGGTCCGCCGCTCCGCGGCCACCAGCGGCCGGTCCAGCAGCCCGGGTATGTGTTCCCGCCCGGCTGGAACCTCCTCCAGCACGTGCCAGGGCACCCCGGCCCCCAGTCATCCATGGCCCGGAGGCCAGGGGACGCGTTTCGCAGCCAGGCGCTGCTTAACTATGCCGCCGACCGACGTGCACCATTCGTGGTACATGGACTAATCTTGGTACATGCCTATGAAGCGCACCAACGTCTACGCCGACCCGGAAGATCTGGCGATCATCAAGGAAGCCGCGGCCCGGCGCGGGGTCAGTGAAGCCGAGATCATCCGGCAGGGCATCCATCTCGCCGCCATGGCGAACCGCGTCTGGGACGAACCGCTTTTCTCCCGCACCTTTGAAGGTTCGGGGCGTACTCCTTCCAAGGACGACGTCCGCAACGCGGTCGCCGACGGCGTCCGGCGCGAGGGCAACTCCGAGGTCACGGCGTGATCATCGTCGTCGCCGACGCATCGGGCCTGCTGGCCGCGCTCGACTCCACGCACCCGGAACACCAGGGGGCCAACGAGGCGATCATGGCTGCCGGACTCCTCGTGATGTCCCCACTGCTGCTCGCCGAGATCGATCATGTCGCGACCCGCGAGCTGGGACGGGAAGCGGCTGTCAGCGCGATCGACGACATCCGGCGGTGGATGCCCACAAGCCGGATCGTCGTGCCGGAAATCACCGAGGCTCACCTCTCAGCCGCACAAACGCTGCGCGCCCGGTATGCCGCGCTCAGCCTCGATCTCGCCGACGCCGTGAACGTCGCACTCGCTGCCGAGTACGACACTGACGCCGTTCTCACGCTCGACCGTCGGGACTTCCGTGCCGTCCGCCCATTGAGCCGGCACAAATCCTTCCGCATCCTGCCCGACGACCTACCGCTGCAATGAGTGCGTGAAAACGGCGTGGGCTGGGTGACGGGGCCGCGGGAGCTGGTGGCCGCCGTCCGCACGACGAAGCAGTTCCTCACCTACGTCGCCTCCGGGCCCTTCCAGTACGCCGTCGCCGAGGCCCTCGCCCTGCCCGACGCCTACTACGCCGACTTCGCCGCCGACCTCCGCGCCAAGCGCGACCTGCTGGCGGCGGGCCTCCGCGACGCCGCCGACCGCCTCCGCACGGCATTCAACAGCTGAGCGGGGCCGGGCTGCCGAGGCGGCTCAGCCGATCCGGTCCAGCGCCTCCGTGGCCGCGCGGCAGATCTGTTCGTCCAGGAGGATGCCGCCGCCGTAGCGGCGGTCCGCGTCCAGCACGGCGCGCAGCGTCGGCGCCGCGGCCGCCGCAGGGCTGCCGATGCGTCCCAGCGCCTGGACCGTTCGCAGGACGAGCGGCGTGACCTCGTACGCGGCCAGCGGCCGCAGTTCGGGCAGCAGGGTGTCGACGGCGGTGGCCGCGTCGCCGGTCAGCCGCCACCATGCCTCGGCCGCGCCGACCCGGCTCCACGCGCCGGGGCAGCCGAGCAACGGCCGGACGGCGTCCGCGTAGCGGAAGGCGAGGGAGCCGAGGTCGGCGAGACGGGCCAGTGCCGGGCGGCCGAGGCCCGCAAGGGCTGCCGCGCCGATCACGCGCAGGGCCAGTTCGGGGTCGCCGGTGACGCGCCAGTGCGCCCAGGCAGCGGTTTGCGCGCCGTGCCACCCCTGCGACGCGGGCGGCGGCACACAGCCGATTCCGTCGGCGCCGCGCGGGGGACGCAGGTCCCCGCGGGCGAGTCCGGCGAGCAGGTCGGCCATCGCCTCGCCGCCCGCCGTGCGGGCCGCGGGACCGATCCGCCCCAGGGCGTCGGCCGCGGGCCCGGCGTACGTCGTGTCGAGCAGTCCGGCCAACTCCGGTGTCGCGGGCACGGCGGACGGGCCCCACGCGGTGAGGGCGTTCAGCACCTCGGGTATGCCCCGGGCGCCGGGGCCGCCGCGGAGCCGTTCGCGGAAGGCGGGCAGCAAGTGCGGCGCCCACCGCAGGGGCGGCGGCTCGCCCCTGCGGTAATGGCTGCCGAAGCGCTCCCGGTACCGGGGCAGGGCACGGTCGTCGGCCGCGCCCATCAGCGCCCGCACTGCCAGATCGACGGTCAACGTTGAGGTGGCGGCCCGGTCCTGCTCTTGGACGAAGCGCGCCAGCCGGTCCGCGTACGGGGTCACCGCCGCTCCGCCCCCGGCGAGGAATGTCGAGCGCTTGCGCGCGGACCCGGTCCTCGTCGTCCAGTCCGGCGACGACCGCTTCCCACAGTCCGGCCGACGGACGCCGCCAGTACCGCAGTTGGGCGTCGGCTGCCACCAGGGCGGCGCGGCGCAGGTCCGCCCTCGGGGCCCCGGTCAACGCGCCGACCAGTTCCCGCGCCTCCCGCGGCTGCGCCCGCAGCGGATCCGCGAAGCCGCGGACCGCCTCGCGCCCCTGGGACCACCACGGCACGTCGGGCAGGGACGCGGCACCGAACGCGACGAAGGCGCTTCCGGCCGCGCCGCCGAGTCCCCTGGCGGCGGACGTTGTCGCGGTCGGCAAGGCGGCCCGGATCGCGGCCAGCCGGACCAGGGGGTCGGGGTGCGTCAGCCAGGGCCGGAACCAGGACGCGTCGGTGACCGCGCCGTGCGCCGACAGGCTTCCCAGCGCCAGTAGTTGGGCTTGCAGGGCCGTGGGGTCCGATTCAGCCGCCGCCTGCTTCCTGAGGCCGTCGAGGGCCGACGCGTCGTCGCCCGGGACCTCCCCCAGGAACACGGCGGCACAGGTCCGCACGCCCGCGTGCGGGTCGGACAGGAACGGGACCACCCGCGGCCGGCCGGCCACCAGCGCGGCCAGCGCCAGCCGGTCCTCCCGCCACCGCTTCCCGGACAGCAGGCGGGCCTGCCGGGCGAGCAGATCGAGGATCCTGCGGCGGTGGTGCGGGTCGAGGGCGGGGAGAAGACCGAGGAGAGCGGCGGCGGCCGGGGCGAAGTACGGGGCTCCGACGTGATCGCGGAGGCGCTTGTCCAACTCCGCCCAGGAGGCGCGCCGGTCGGCAGCCGTCAGGAGTCCGGCCAGCAGCCCCGGTGTCCGCTCGCGCCCGGGCGGGACCTCTTCCAGAACGTGCCAGGGCGCTCCGGCCCCCAAGGTGTCCACCAGGGGAGCCTAGAGAGGCCGGGTTCGGACGCGGGGGTGCGGGTCCCGGAGGGGCAGAGGTGACCCCGGCGGGAAGAGGGGATTAGGTTAGGCTAACCTAAGCGGTGTGAGAGCTGGGGAGAGTGCTGGCGGCGGGATGCCCTCGCGGGGGCATGAGTTGGCGGCCACAGGGATGACGGTCGCGTACGACCGGGTGGATGTCGTGCATGACGCCGCTGTGTCGCTGCGGCCGGGCGAGGTGACGGCGCTGGTGGGGCCGAACGGCAGTGGGAAGTCGACGCTGCTGCGGACGCTGGCGCGGTTGCAGCGGGCCCGGGAGGGCGCGTTGACGCTGGACGCGGGAACGGACGGATTCCAGCTCACGTCACGGGAGTTCGCGCGGCAGGTGGCGCTGCTGACCCAGGGGCGGCCGACGCCGAGCGGGCTGAGCGTGCGGGACGTCGTGGAGTTCGGCCGGTATCCGCACCGGGGGCGCTGGGGGCGGCCGGACCCCGGCGGGACCGGCGCGGTGGAGCGGGCGCTGACGCTGACCGGGGTCGAGCACCTGGCCGCGCGGGGCGTCGAGCACCTGTCGGGGGGACAGCTCCAGCGGGTCTGGCTCGCGAGCTGCCTCGCGCAGGAGACCGGCGTGCTGCTGCTCGACGAGCCGACGACGTATCTCGACCTGCGGTACCAGATCGAACTGCTCGACCTGATCCGCGACCTTGCCGACGACCACGGGATCGCGGTCGGCGTCGTCCTGCACGACCTCGACCAGGCCGCGGCCGTCGCCGACCGCGTCGCGCTGCTCCACGACGGCCGGATCGTCGCCGACGGCCTCCCCGAGGACGTCCTGACCCCCGAACGCCTCACCGAGGTCTACGGCATCCGGGTCGACGTCGACACCGACCCCTCGACCGGCCGGCTGCGGACCCGTGCCGTCGGCCGCCACCACAGCAGAAGCCAGACCGAGAACCGGACCACAAACGACCGGACTACAAGCGACCGGAACACAAACGACCCGACCACAAGCGACCGGACCAGAAGCGAAAGGCTCCACCCCACCTCATGAGACGCCTCCCCGTACCCGCCGCCGCAGCCACCGTCGCCGCCGTCGCGGCCCTCGCCCTGACCGGATGCGGAACGACGCACTCCGCCGCCGACGAGTCGGTCAAGTCCACGGACTCCGCCTCCGCTTCGGCCCCGGGGCCGATCACCCTCACCGACGCCAGCGGTACGGAGGTACGCCTCGACGCGCCCGCCACCAAGGTGATCGGCACCGAGTGGAACGTCGTCGAGGACCTGGTCGCGCTCGGCGTCGACCCGGTCGGCGTCGCCGATGTGAAGGGGTACACGGACTGGGACAAGGCCGCCCCGCTGAAGAACTCCCCCAAGGACATCGGCACCCGCGGCGAGCCGAGCATGGACACGATCGCGGCCCTGTCGCCCGACCTCATCGTCGCGACCACCGACCTCACCTCGTCCGCCGTGACCCAACTGCGGAAGATCGCCCCCGTCCTCCAGATCAGGTCCGCCGACTCCACCGACCAGATCGGCCTGATGACGAAGTCCCTCGACCTCATCGCGCAGGCGACCGGCACCACGCAGAAGGCGACCGAGGTCAAGCAGGCGTTCGACGCGAAGCTCGCGGAGGGCAAGAAGGCCCTCGCGGACGCCGGTCTCGCCGGGACCCCGTACGCCTTCGGGGACGGGTACGTGCAGGCCAACCAGGTCTCGATACGCCCGTTCACCAGCGGCTCCCTGATCGGGAACGTCAACGAGCGGATCGGCCTCACGAACGCCTGGAAGGTCAAGGGCGACAAGGACTACGGCCTGGCCACCACCGACGTCGAGGGCCTCACCGGGCTCGGCGACATCCGCTTCACCTACATCGCGAACGCCTCCGACGGCGACCCCTTCGCCGACACCCTCGCCAAGAACGCCGTGTGGAAGTCGCTGCCCTTCGTCAAGGCGGGCCACGTGAGCCGACTGCCCGACGGCGTCTGGATGTTCGGCGGTCCCGCGTCGATGGAGGCGTACGTGGACGCCGTCGTCGCCGCCCTCACGAAGTAGCGAAAGGGCGAAGCAGCGCCGTGAGCGTCACGACTCCCCCGCGCACCACCGAGCCCGCGTCCGACGCACGGACGGCCGCGCCCGCCCAGGGCGCGGCCGCGGTGACGGCCGGACTGGTCCTCGTCCTCGTCCTCGCGGTCGCCGTCCTCGCCGTCGTCGACATCACGCAGGGCACCGCCGACGTCGGCGCGGGCGAGGTGTGGAAGGCGCTGACCGGACGGGCGGAGCACGGCGACGCCTCCGTGGTCATCGCCTCGCGGCTGCCGCGCATGGTCGCGGGCCTCGTCGTCGGCGTCGCGCTCGGCGCGGCCGGCACCGCGCTCCAGGCGGTCAGCCGGAACGTACTCGCCGCGCCCGACACGCTCGCGGTCAACGCGGGCTCGTACCTGGCGCTCGGCATCCTCACCGTCACCGGCGCCTCGCTGCCGCTGCTCGCCTCCTCGGGCGTCGCGTTCGTCGGCGGTCTCGCGGCGGCGGCGCTGGTGCTCGCGCTGTCCGGGCTCGGGGCCGGGACCGTACGGCTGGTGCTGGCGGGCAGCGCCCTCGCGCTCGGCCTCGGCTCGGTCACCGACGCGCTGCTCCTGCTCTTCCCCGAGCAGACCAACGGCCTCTACCAGTGGAGCCAGGGCAGCATCAGCCAGAACGGCTTCGACGGCGTGAACCAGATGGCGCCGATCGCCCTGCTCGCCCTGCTCGGGCTGCTGCTGGCCGGCCGCCGCATCGACGCGCTCGCGCTCGGCGACGACGCGGCCCGCGGGCTCGGCGTGCCGGTCCTGGGCACCCGCGTCACGGTCGTCCTGCTCACGACGCTGCTGTCCGCGGCGGCGGTGACACTGGCCGGGCCGATCGGCTTCGTCGGCCTGTGCGCGCCCGCGCTCGTCCGCCCGCTGGCCCGGCGGTTCCGCGGTCTGGTCAGGGCGCGGGCGGCCGTTCCGGTCGCCGGGCTCGCCGGCGCGGCCCTGGTCCTCGGCTCCGACGTGCTGCTGCGGGCCACGGTCGGCGCCGAGTCGGCGGTCGCCGTGCCCACCGGGGTCATCACGAGCGTCGCGGGCTCCGTGTTCCTCGTCGTGATCGCGCTGCGCACCCGCGGCTCCGGCGCGTCCGCCGCGCCGGACCGGCTGCGTATCCCCAGCCGGGCGGCGTTCGTCGCCGTCCTGGCCGTACTCGTGGCCGTGTTCGTCGCCGCGGCCGTCGCGGCGGTGCTTCTCGGCGACACCAAGCTGCTGCTCGGCGACGTCGTGAACTGGGCGCAGGGCAGGGCCGACCACGTCGTCACCTTCGTCCTCGACACCCGCGTGCCTCGCGTGCTGGCCGCGCTCCTGGCGGGCGCCGCGCTCGCCCTGTCCGGGACGCTCGTCCAGGCCGTCACCCGCAATCCGCTCGCCGAGCCCGGCATCCTCGGCGTCTCGGGCGGCGCCGGTCTCGGCGCCGTGCTGCTGGTCACCACCGTGCCGACCGCCGGGTCGTGGAGCGTGGCGGGCGCGGCCTTCGCGGGCGCGGCGGCCACCGCCGCGGTCGTCTTCGGGCTCTGCGCCCGGGGCGGTTTCCAGCAGAACCGGCTCGTCCTGGTCGGTGTCGGCGCCGCCGCCGGGACCTCGGCCCTGATCAGCCTGCTCATCGTCCTCACCGACCCGTTCAACGCGACGAAGGCGCTGATCTGGCTGTCCGGTTCGACGTACGGCAGGACCATGACCGATGTGCTGCCGGTCGCGGCCGTCCTCGTCGTCGGCGCTGCCGTGGCCTTCTCCCGCCGCGCCGAACTCGACCTCGTCTCGCTCGACGAGGACACCCCGCGCCTGCTCGGCCTCGCCCTCGGGCCGACCCGCCTCGGCTTGCTCGCCGTCAGCGTCCTGCTCAGCGCCACCGCGGTCGCCGCCGCGGGCACGATCGGCTTCGTCGGCCTCGTCGCCCCGCACGCCGCCCGCGCCCTCGTCGGCCGCCGCCACATCCGCGTCATCCCCGTCGCCGTCCTCCTCGGCGCCACCCTCGTCTCCGTCGCCGACCTCCTCGGCCGCACGGTCATCGCCCCCGCCCAGCTCGGCGCGGGCCTGATGACAGCGGTCATCGGGGCGCCGTACTTCGTGTATCTGCTGGTCAGGACGCGGCGGTGACACGGTCACGACGGTGACAGTCGCGCCGGGCGCTCCGGCGCTTGTCACACCCCAGGAGATCGACGTACAATTTCCTGTACGTAAAGGAGCCGACTATGAAGACCATGACGTACTCGGAGTCGCGCGCGCGGTACGCCGAGGTGCTCAACTCCGTCAACGACGACCGCGAAGAGGTCGTCATCACCCGGGCCGGACACGACCCGGTCGTCATCGTCTCCCTCGAGGACTACGAGTCCCTGAAGGAGACGGCCTACCTGCTGCGCAGCCCGGCGAATGCCCGGCGCCTCCTCGCGTCCATCGACGAGTTGGAGAACGGCGGCGGCACGGTACGCGAACTCGTGACGGACACGACGGACGAATAAGGGCCGCGTGTGAAGATCACCTTCTCCTCCCGCGCCTGGGAGGACTACCTGTGGTGGCAGCTTCAGGACCGGAAGATCCTCAAGCGCATCAACACCCTCATCGCGGATATCGCCCGGAACGGGAACGAGGGGATCGGCAAACCGGAACCCCTCAAGCACGGATTCCAGGGCTACTGGTCACGCCGCGTCAATGACGAGCACCGCCTGATCTACCGCGTCACCGAGGACAGCGTCCTGATCGCACAGTGCCGGTACCACTACGAGAGCTGACCTCAAGGACCGACAGGACGGACCGATTCCCGGGGAGCGATGAGTTTTCCGTGCCCCGGCGGTCGTAGGGGGAGGTGTACCTACGAGGAACAGGGAGCGGTCATGTTCGGACAGACGCAGGCGTTCAGCGGATTCTCGGTGGACGACGTGGAAGCGGCGAGGAAGTTCTACGGGGAGACGCTCGGAATCCGGGTGTCCGAGGCGAACGGGCTGCTGACGCTGCACCTCGCGGGGGACCGCAATGTGCTGGTGTACCCGAAGGGGGCGGACCACCGGCCCGCCACGTTCACGATTCTCAACTTCCCCGTGCCGGACATCGACGCGGCCGTGGACGAGCTGGGCCGCCGGGGCGTGCGGTTCGAGCGGTACGAGGGGATGCCGACGGACGAGAAGGGGATCTTCCGCGGCGGCGGCCCGCTGATCGCGTGGTTCACCGACCCGGCCGGGAACGTGCTGTCCGTGCTGGAGCAGGACGCGTAGGGCCCGACGGCCTCACGCGGGCGGCCCGACCGCGTCCGTCGCGAGGCGCGCGTGCAGATGGGAGTCGTGGCGCGCGCCCGCCGGGTCGAGGAAGAAGGCCCGCATCAGGCCCTCCTCACGGAAGCCCGCGCGGGCGGCGACCCGGCAGGAGCCGGGGTTGGCCAGGGAGTGGTCGAGGCTGATGCGGTACACGCCGAGGCCGCCCGCGGCGGGGACGGCGAAGGCCCAGCCGGCGGCGGCGTGCAGGGCGCGGGCGGCGACGCCGCGGCCACGGGCGGCCGGGGTGACCCAGTACGCGGCCTCGGCCTGCCCGGGGACGCGGTGGACGTCGCGGATGGTGACGTAGCCGAGCAGGTCGTCCGAGGCGGCGTCGGTGACGGCGAGCGCGGCCGAACCGTTCTGCCAGGAGACCAGGCGCGGCGCGAGCCATATGGCGGCGCGGTCCGCGACCGGCGCGGCGTTGACGGCCAGGCCACCGGCCCAGCGCAGGATCTCCGGGTCCTCCATGGCGCGGGCGACGGCGGGCTCGTCGGACTCGGCGAAGGGGCGCAGACGCAGGTCACCTGCGGTGAGCTCGTGCGGGGTGAGGCTGCGGGCGAATGCGGAAGTCATGTCCGCACCCTAAGCCGGGGCCGGGGCGGCCCGACGATCACCCGGCGACGGCCCGAGGCGGTCGCCCCGGGACCGTTACGCCGGTCACCCCGCCACCACCCGGCGACCCCAAAAGCGACCCCCGGCACCCCCGACCGTGGGTGAACGTGCGTCCTCCTCGGGCGTGTCAGACCCGGACCACGGGGCGCGGAGCGCGATAGTCGTTTTGTCCGACTAAGAGAAGTTCGCGAGCCCCCCGAGGAGCCGGGTCCATTGGTCGTCGTCGAACCGGTGACGTCGTCGCCGAAAGCACTGGCCGTGCGGGCGGCGACGGGGGCCGGCCCCGCGGTGGCGGGCTTCGTCGTGGCCCGGATGGCGGGCCTGGTGGTGCTGACGCTGTGGGCGCACCGCACCCACCGCCACCCGCGCGATCTGCTCGGCCTGAGCTGGGACGGCCTCTGGTACCACCGGATCGCGGAGTGGGGCTACGGCACCTTCATCCCGGCCTGGGAGGCGCCGGGCCTGCGGTACGACGATCTGGCCTTCTTCCCGCTCTACCCGATGACGGTGCGCGCCGCCGACGCGGTGCTCCCGGTCGGCTCGGTGGCGTGCGCGCTGCTCGTGGCGTGGGCGGGCGCGGTGGCCGCCGCGTGGGGGATCTACGCGGTGACCGAGCACCGCTACGGCCGCAGGACGGCGACCGCGCTGGTCCTCGTATGGGGGCTGCTGCCGCACTCGGTGGTGCTGTCGATGGCGTACACCGAGTCGCTGATGACGGCCTTCGCCGCCTGGGCGCTGTACGCCGCCGTCACGCGCCGCTGGCTGACCGCCGGGCTGCTGGCCGTACTCGCCGGGCTGACCCGGCCGAACGCCGTCGCCGTGGCCGCCGCCGTCTCGATCGCGGCCCTCGCGCACTGCCGCAGGGACCCGCGCGACTGGCGGGCCTGGGCCGCGGCCGTCGCCGCGCCGCTCGGCTGGTGCGGCTACCTCGGCTGGGTGGGCCTGCGGACCGGAGCCGTCCGCGGCTACTTCGACGTGCAGACCCGCTGGGGCTCGCGGTTCGACTTCGGCCACTACGCGCTGCACTACGTCAAGCACATGGTGCTCGAACCCGAGACACTCTCCGCCTACATGGCGACGGCGGTGTGCGCGGCGGCGGCCGTCCTGCTCGTACTGGCGCTGCTGGACCGGATGCCGCTGCCGCTGCTGGTGTACGCGGCGGTGCTGGTGGTGATCGCGCTGGGCGGCGCGGGCTTCTTCTCCTGCAAGCCGCGCTTCCTGCTGCCCGCCTTCCCGCTGCTGGTGCCGTGCGCGGCGGCGCTCGCGAAAGCCCGGCCGCGCACCGCCGCCGTGACGGTGGCGGCGCTGGCCGGGATCTCACTCGGCTACGGGACGTACCTGCTGACGGTCGTGCCCGTGCCCCTCTAACGGACCCGTGCCCCTCCGAAGCGAGGGGACCGCGTCAGTCGTCGCTGCCGCCGTCACCCTCGGCGCCGCCGTCCGTACCGCCCTCGACGTCCTTCTCCAGGCCGAGCGTCTCGCCGACCCACTTGTCGAATTCGATGGACGCGCGCACCCAGCTCACCGTGCTGGACACGAAGTGCTCGAGGCCGACGCCGAGGCCGATCAGGAGCTGGGCCTCGCCGATCAGACGGACGGAGCCGTCGTCGTGCGTGTGCGTGTAGACCTTGGGCCACAGGGTGCGGCGGTTCCAGTCGTCGATGACCTCGTGGAGCTGAGGCTTGTCGTCGACCGAGTACGCGTGGTCGTAGAAGGTCCGGACGGCGAAGACCGCCTGCTCACCCTCGCCGCGGAACATGAAGTACGTGCGGAATTCCTCCCACGGCGCGGCGAGGTCGCCCTCCTCGTCGACGAGGTACTTCAGCTCCATCTGTTCGAGCAACTGCTTGACCAGTTCCTGGTCAGGGATGACCACGCTGCCGGCGGGTCCGTTCGGCTCGGGGTCCTGGCCCCCGAAATTGGGGATCGAGGACGGGTCGATGCTCACGGTGAAGGTTCCCTTCGAGACGTTTCTCCTCCATCCTCCCCCATTCCCGCCGGGCGGTGGCAACCCCCGGCGATACGCGTTGGGCGTACCGCCGGGGGCCCGCCGGTGAAAGGCGTCACCGCCCGCCCGCGAAGGGGGTCACCACCCGCCCCCGAAGGGCGTCACCACCTGCCCGTCGGGCACCTCATTTGCTGAGGTCGGGCCCCGTCGTCGGCCCCACGATCAGGCCGTCGGCCGCCCGGTCCACCCGTACGTTCTGCCCGTCGATCACCTCGCCCGACAGGATCGCGCGGGCCAGCGGGTCGCCGATCGCGGTCTGCACGAGGCGGCGCAGCGGCCGGGCGCCGTACGCCGGGTCGTTGCCCTCCTCGGCGAGCCAGTCGAGGGCGCCGTCGGTGACTTCGAGGGTGAGGCGGCGGTCGCGCAGCCGGTCCGCGAGCCGGTCGGTCTGGAGCCGGGCGATCTGCCGCAGCTCGGTCGGGTCGAGCGCGGAGAAGACCACGGTGTCGTCCAGCCGGTTCAGGAACTCCGGCTTGAAGGACGCGCGGACCGTCTCCAGCACCCGCTCCTTCTTCTGCGCCGGGTCCAGCGCCGGGTCGACCAGGTAGTGGCTGCCCAGGTTCGAGGTGAGGATCAGGATGACGTTGCGGAAGTCGACCGTACGGCCCTGCCCGTCGGTCAGCCGTCCGTCGTCCAGCACCTGGAGCAGGATGTCGAAGACCTCGGGGTGCGCCTTCTCCACCTCGTCCAGCAGCACGACGCTGTACGGGCGGCGCCGTACCGCCTCGGTGAGCTGGCCGCCCTCCTCGTACCCGACGTAGCCGGGAGGCGCGCCGACCAGCCGGGCGACCGAGTGCTTCTCGCCGTACTCGCTCATGTCGATCCGGACCATGGCCCGCTCGTCGTCGAAGAGGAAGTCGGCGAGCGCCTTGGCCAGCTCGGTCTTGCCGACGCCGGTGGGGCCGAGGAAGAGGAAGGAGCCGGTGGGGCGGTCGGGGTCGGCGATGCCGGAGCGCGAGCGGCGTACGGCGTCGGAGACGGCGCGTACGGCCTCGGTCTGGCCGATCAGCCGCTTGCCCAGCTCCTCCTCCATGCGCAGCAGCTTCTGCGTCTCGCCCTCCAGCAGGCGGCCCGCGGGGATGCCGGTCCAGGCGGCGACGACGTCGGCGATGTCGTCGGGGCCGACCTCCTCCTTGACCATGTTCGTCGAGGGACCCTGGGCCGCGGCCTCTTCCTCCTCCCTGGTGGCCTCCTCCAGCTCGGCCTCCAGCTTGGGCTTCTCGGCGTAGAGCAGCTTGGACGCGGTCTCGAAGTCGCCGTCGCGCTGGGCGCGTTCGATCCGCGTACCGATGTCGTCCAGCCGCTCCTTCAGCTCACCGACCCGGTTGAGGCCCTGCTTCTCCTTCTCCCAGCGCGCGTTGAGCCCGCGCAGCTCCTCCTCGCGGTCGGCGAGGTCCTTGCGGAGCTTTTCCAGCCGCTGTACGGAGCCGGGGTCGGTCTCGTTCTTGAGCGCCATCTCCTCCATGCGCAGCCGGTCCACGGCCCGCTGGAGCTCGTCGATCTCGACCGGCGAGGAGTCGATCTCCATGCGCAGCCGGGACGCGGCCTCGTCCACCAGGTCGATGGCCTTGTCGGGCAGGAAGCGGGAGGTGATGTAGCGGTCGGAGAGGGTGGCGGCGGCGACCAGCGCGGAGTCGGCGATCTGCACCTTGTGGTGCGCCTCGTAGCGGCCCTTGAGGCCGCGCAGGATCGCCACGGTGTCCTCGACGGACGGCTCGGCGACCAGCACCTGCTGGAAGCGGCGCTCCAGCGCCGGGTCCTTCTCGATCCGCTCGCGGTACTCGTCCAGCGTCGTCGCGCCGACCATCCGCAGCTCGCCGCGGGCCAGCATCGGCTTGAGCATGTTGCCCGCGTCCATGGCGGAGTCGCCGCCAGCGCCCGCGCCGACGACGGTGTGCAGCTCGTCGATGAAGGTGATGACCTGGCCGTCGCTGTCCTTGATCTCGGCCAGGACGGACTTGAGCCGCTCCTCGAACTCGCCGCGGTACTTCGCGCCCGCGACCATCGCGCCGAGGTCGAGCGAGACCAGCCGCTTGTCGCGCAGCGACTCGGGCACGTCGCCCTTGACGATCCGCTGGGCCAGGCCCTCGACGACGGCGGTCTTGCCGACGCCGGGCTCGCCGATCAGCACCGGATTGTTCTTCGTACGGCGGGACAGCACCTGGACGACGCGGCGGATCTCCTGATCGCGGCCGATCACCGGGTCGAGCTTGCCCTCGCGGGCGGCGGCGGTGAAGTCGGTGCCGTACTTCTCCAGGGCCTTGTACGTGCCCTCGGGGTCCTGGGTGGTCACGCGCTGCCCTCCGCGGGCGGTCTCGAAGGCGTCGAGCAGGCTCTTGGCCTTGGCGCCCTGGGCGGCGAGCAGCTCACCGGCGGGTCCGCCCTTGACGGCGGTCCCGATCAGCAGGTGCTCGGTGGACAAGTAGGCGTCGCCCAGCTCCTTGGCGCGCTGCGAGGCGTCCGCGATGACGGCCAGCAGGTCGCGGTTGGCCTGCGGGGGCGCGACGGTGGAGCCCTGCACCTTCGGCAGAGCCGCGACCAGCCGCTCCGCGCCCGCCCGCAGCGTATCGGGGTCGGCGCCGGTGGCGGCCAGCAGGTCGAGGATGTTCTCGTTGTCCGTGCCGCTCAACAGGGCGAGCAGCAGATGCGCGGGCGTCAGGTCCGGGTTGCCCTCGGAGACGGCCCGGGTGTTGGCGGCGTTCAGCGCTTCCCGGCTCTTGTTGGTCAGCTCGGCGTCCACTGGCGTCGGCTCCTCCTCTTGATCGACGTGTCCGATGCTCCGATGCGATCGGCGTAAACCTGCCTTGAGCAACATGAGGCAAGTTGAGTCTATTCCACTCAAGGTGACTTTGGGGCGACTTCGGGAACGGTCACACGGAGACGTCGGGAACGGGGCGGAGAGTCCGCGCGCCGGACCCCGAGGCGAGCAGATGTGTTTTTGTATGAACGTTGAGTAAATCCCGGCGGCGGTGCGACAATGCCTGCTTCAACTCCGCTGGAAGGCAGCGGAGTTGGGGTCCGCTCCAGCCGTTTTGGCCGCATCTGCGCTTGTCCGTACGGCCGCATGTCCGCTTGACTCCTCCATACCCGCCGTCCGTGAGGACTCCCATGAGCGACGCGCACTCCATGGACCCGACCGGCGCCGCGCTGCACGCGGACGCCGCCGCACTGCGCGAGGCGGGGGCCGTCTGCCCCGTGACACTGCCGGACGGCGTCCCCGGGATGATCGTCTCCCGTTACCAGGAGCTGCGCGATTTCTTGGCCGACCCCAAGGTGGCCAAGAACGCCGCGCACTTCGCCGCCCTCCAGCGGGGCGAGGTCCCCGAACAGTGGCAGCTCAACGCCTTCGCGCTGGTCAACGGCATGACGACGGCGGACGGCGACGACCACAGGCGGCTGCGCGGCCTGGCCACCAAGGCGTTCACCCCGCGCCGGGTGGCCGCGATGCGCCCCCGGATCGAGGCCCAGGCCGCCGAGCTGCTGGCCGCGCTCCCCGGCCGCGCGGACGCCGACGGCGTGGTCGACCTGCGCGAGTGCTACGCCTATCCGCTGCCGATGGGCGTGATCTGCGAGCTGCTGGGCATCGCCCCCGCCCACCGGGACCGGCTGCACGCCCTCAGCCGCCTGATCGTCAGCACCAGCAGCTCCGCGGCCGACGCGATGGCCGCGCAGCGCGAGACGTACGCGATCCTCGGCCAGGTCGTCGCGGAGCGGCGCGCGGCACCCGGCGACGACCTGACGAGCGCGCTGATCGCGGCGCGCGGCGAGGAGAGCGGTGACGGCTCCGGCGCCGGCTCGGGCGACTCCCGCGACGGCTCCCGCGCTGCCTCCGGCGGGCGCCTCAGTGACGCCGAGCTGACCGGCACCCTGCTGCTGATGATCGTCGCCGGGCACGAGACGACCCTCAATCTGATCGTCAACGCGGTACGCGCCCTGTGCGGCCACCCCGACCAGCTCGCGCTCGTGCTGACGGGCGAGGTGTCCTGGGACGCGGTGGTCGAGGAGACGCTGCGCTGGGACGGCCCAGTGGCGAATTTCCCGTTCCGCTACCCGATCACCGATCTGGTGGTTGACGGCACCTCTGTGCCGCGTGGTACAGCCGTCCTCGCCGGATACGCCGCCGCCGGACGCGACCCGCGCGAGTACGGCCCCGACGCCGACCGCTTCGACATCACCCGCCCCGCCAACCGGCACCTCGCCTTCGGCCACGGCAGCCACTACTGCCTGGGCGCGCCGCTGGCCCGCCTCGAAGCGGTGATCGCCCTGCGCGGCCTGTACGCCGCGTACCCCGGCCTCGCCCTCGCCGTCCCCGACGCCGAACTCCCGCCGCTGCCGGGCTTCGTGGGCAACAGCACCGCCGCGCTCCCGGTCCGCCTGACCTGACCTGTGCGAGCCCGGGCCTGACCCGTACGAGCCCGCTCCTGACCCGTACGAGCCGGAGGCCGGCCCGTACGAGCCCGAGGCCGCCCCCTGCGCACCCGCCCGCGCGCCTCCGCGTACCGTCCCGTCCATGGCATCCGATCCCCGCTCCCCCGCACCCGGTTACCTCGCTTTCTGGCGCGAGCGGCACCTGTGCACCCTCACCACCCCGCGCCCCGACGGCTCCCCGCACGTCGTCCCGGTCGGCGTCACGTACGACCCCGAGGCGGGGCTCGCCCGCGTCATCGCCAACGGCAGGAGCACCAAGGCCCTGAACGTCCTGGCGGCGGGCCCCGGCGGCGCGCGGGTCGCGGTCTGCCAGGTCGAGCGGCGGATCTGGGCCACCCTCGAAGGCGTGGCCACCGTCTCCGCCGACCCGGACCGCGTCGCCGAGGCCGTACGCCGCTACACCGAGCGCTACGGCCGCACCCCCTCCCCCAACCCGGACCGCGTCGTGATCGAGATCGCCCTGACCCGGGCGATGGGCAACGCGTGAGGGGGTATCACGGCACGCCGTCGGCGTAACGTCCACAACACGCGTAACAGCCGCAACGCCCGTACGGCGTACGGCGGATGACGGCATTCGTCGGCTGTTCGCCCGGAACTCACCCCCACAAGGCGGGGTCTTCGCGTAGGACGGCTCTCATCGGGCGCGGAAGCCGCCCGCCCGCAGTCGTCAGCCGTCAGCCGTCGTACGTGAAGGGGTCTTCATGGAGCACACCAAGGGTGCCGCACGGGTACGCGTCCGCACCGTCGTGGCCGCCGTCGCCGTACTCGCCGCCGTCGTACCGCTCGCCCTCGACTCGACGGCCCAGGCCGCCGTGCCCGGTCACCAGCCGGACCCCTCGGCTGCCACCGGCCACCGCAACCCCGTCTCGTCGCGGTGGACGACGCGGGACCTCGCGCCCGGCCTCCAGGTCCGCACCGGGACGATCCGGCGCGCGGACGCGGCGCCGTCCTGGACCGTCACCGTCCAGCGGCCGGCCACCAGCAGGCTGACCGGCGCGCCGACCGGGCTCGAAGTGAGCGACAGGGCGTGGGCGGACGACACGGCGGCGCGGCTGCGCGCGGCGGGCTTCGCGCCACGCGTCGAGACCGTCCGGTGGCCCGCCTACAGCGACACCCCGCACGGCACGATGGGCCTGCGGGTACGGATCGGCGGGTACGCCACGCAGGCCGCCGCCACGGCCGCCGCGCAGCCCGTCACCGCGGCGGGCTTCCTCACCGCCGTCGAGTGGACCGGCTACGACGCCGACCAGCCCGCCGACGTGCAGAACATCCACATCGCGACCGTCGACCCGCGCGTGTTCCGCGGCACGGTCGCGGGCACCCACGACGGCGATGTCGCGCGCCGCGAGACCCCGTCGTCGGTCGCCAGGAAGCTGGGCTCCCTGGTCGCCGTCAACGGCGGCTTCTTCGTCATCACCAACGCCGGCGGCATCCAGGGCACCCAGTCGGGACTCGGCGCCTACGACGGGCGGCTGGAGTCGATGTCGGCCGGCGCGCGCGCCGCCCTGGTGCTCGCCGACGGCGGGCGGCACTTCCGTATCGCCGACCTGAACAGCACGGCCACCGCCCGCGCGGGCGGCGCGTCCTACGCCGTGCAGGGCGTCAACCGGCTGCCCGGCACGGTCCGCGACTGCGGGCGCCCCGGCGGCACCCCGAGCGAGCTGCCCTGGCAGGACGTCACCTGCTACGAGAAGGACGACCTGGTGGCGTTCACCCCCGCCTTCGGCGCCGCCCTGCCCACCGGCACCGGCGTCCAGGCCGTGCTCGACGCCCAGGGCGACGTGGTGTCCGTCGGCGCGCGCGGCGGCCGGGTCCCCGCCGACGGCTCGGTGCTCCAGGGCATCGGCTCGGCCGCCGACTGGCTGACCACGTACGCCCGTACGGGTGAGCGCGTATCGGTCGGGACGACCATCCGCGACACCGAGGGCGAGATCCTCGCCCTCGGCCCCGACGACAGCGTCGTCAGCGCCGCCCCCACCCTCGTCCAGGACGGCCGGATCGCCGTGGACGCCGCCGCCGAGGGCGTCGTCGACCCGCTCGACCTGTCCTTCGGCTACGTCTGGGCCAACGGCCGCCAGCCCCGCACCCTGGCCGGGATCGACGACCGGGGCCGCCTGCTGCTGGTCACGGTCGACGGCCGCCAGACCGGCGGCGGCAGCGAGGGCTTCACGCTCATGGAGGCCGCCGCCTTCATGCGCTCCCTGGGCGCCGTCCAGGCCCTCAACCTCGACGGCGGCGGCTCCACCACCTTCGCCGTCGACGGCACCCTCGCCAACAACCCCTCGGACGCGACGGGCGAGCGCGCCGTGGGCGACTCCGTCCAGGTCGTCCCGGCCGCGCTCCACTGACCGGCGCCGCCGACCGGACGCACGACGACGGACGGTCCGTCTCCCTCACGTGAGGGAGACGGACCGTCCGTCGTAAGGAGCCCTGGGCCGTGCGGGTGAGCGGGCGTCAGCCGTCGCGCTTGGGCCGCCAGACCACCAGCGCGCTGGTGTGCTGGACGTCCTGGTAGGGAACCAGGTCCCGGCGGTACGAGGCGTGCACGGCGGCCTCGCGCTGCTGGATGACGGCGGCGGCGCCCTCGACGGCGGCGGAGAGTTCGGCCACGCGCGCCTGGAGGGCGGCGACCTGGTTCTCCAGCTCGATGATCCGCTTGATGCCCGCGAGGTTGATGCCCTCGTCCTGCGAGAGCCGCTGCACCTCGCGGAGCTGCTCGATGTCACGGGTGGAGTAGCGACGGCCGCGCCCGGCGGTACGGTCGGGCGAGACCAGCCCGAGGCGGTCGTACTGACGCAGGGTCTGCGGGTGCAGCCCGGACAGCTCGGCCGCCACCGAGATGACGTAGACCGGGGACTCCTCGGTCAGTTGGTAGGGATTACGGCCGCGCGGGCCTCTCATACCGCTTCCGTCGACGCTCATTCAGGTCACGCTCCCTTTGCGGCCTTGAACAGCTCCGCCCGCGGGTCGTGCCCCGCGGTCGCTTCCCGGTAGGACTCCAGCGCGTCCAGCGCCTTGCCCTCGGTCTTCTCCGGCACCGCCACCTCGATGGTGACGAGCAGATCGCCCCGTGAACCGTCCTTGCGCATGGCGCCCTTGCCGCGGGCGCGCAGCGTACGGCCGTTCGGCGTACCGGCCGGAAGCTTGAGGGTGACCGGCGGGCCGCCCAGGGTGGGCACCTTGATCTCGCCGCCGAGCGCCGCCTCGGCGAAGGTCACCGGCACGGTGACCGTGAGATTGGACTCGCGGCGCCCGAAGACCGGGTGCGCTCCGACGTGCACGACCACGTACAGGTCGCCGCCGGGGCCGCCGCGCTCGCCGGGCGCGCCCTTGCCGCGCAGCCGGATCCGCTGCCCGTCGGTGACACCGGCCGGGATACGGACCTGCATGGTGCGCGAGGAACGGGCCCGCCCGCTGCCCTTGCAGACGTCGCAAGGGGTCTCGGCGATCAGGCCGCGGCCCTTGCAGTCCACGCACGGGTCGGTGAGCGAGAAGCCGCCACCGCCGCCGCGCGAGACCTGCCCGGTGCCGACGCAGGTCGGGCACACCCGGGGCGTGCCGTTCTTGTCGCCGGTGCCGGAGCACGCCTTGCAGGGCGCCTGCGAGGACATCCGCAGCGGGACCGTGGCCCCGTCGACCGCCTCGGTGAAGCTCAGCGTCACCTCGGACTCGATGTCCTGGCCGCGGCGCGGCTGCACCCGCGTGCCCGCGCCGCCCCGGTTGAACAGACCGCCGAAGACGTCGCCCAGGCCGCCGCCGAAGCCGCCGCCCTGCCCGCCGGTGGTCTGCCCGCCGGGCTGGCCGCCCGTGCCGCCGAACAGGTCGCCGAGGTCGAAGTTGAAGCCGCCGGCGCCGCCCGCGCCGGGACCGGGGCGGAAGCCGCCGTTCCCGAACAGCGCGCGGCCCTCGTCGTACTCCTTGCGACGCTTGGCGTCGGACAGCACGTCGTTGGCCTCGGAGATCTCCTTGAAGCGCTCCTCGGCCTTCGCGTCGCCCTTGTTGGCGTCCGGGTGGAACTCGCGGGCGAGCTTCCGGTACGCCTTCTTGATCTCGGCGTCCGTGGCGTCCTTGGGCACGCCGAGGACCTTGTACAGGTCCTTCTCCAACAGGTCCCTACTGACGCTCATCCCCGACGTCCCTCCTCTCCACCACTTCCAGGCGCGCCGCCGGTGACCGGCACACTCCTACGCCCACTTACTTCTACGCCGTCAGCCCTCGTCCGGGCCACCGGTCTCCTCTTCGTCGGCCTTCTTCTCCGCCGCCGACTCGTCCTTGCCCTGGCTGCCCGGCTGCGGTTCGGCGACCGCGACCCTGGCGGGCCGCAGATTGCGCTCCCCGATGCGGTACCCGGGCTGGAGGATCTGCACGCATGTGGTCTGCGTGACATCCGGCGAATAGCTGTGCATCAGGGCCTCGTGCACCAGCGGGTCGAAGGGCTCGCCCTCCTTGCCGAACTGTTGCAGCCCCAGCTTCGCCGCCACCGTCTCCAGCGACTCGGCGACCGACTTGAAGCCGCCGACCAGCTCGCCGTGTTCCCGCGCCCGGCCGATGTCGTCGAGCACCGGGAGCAGTTCGGTGAGCAGATTGGCGACCGCGACCTCCTTGACGGCGACCCGGTCCCGCTCCACCCTGCGGCGGTAGTTCTGATACTCGGCCTGGAGCCGCTGGAGGTCCGCGGTGCGCTCGTTGAGCGCGGTGCGCACCTGGTCCAGCTGTGCCCGCAGGGCCGTCAGCTCCTTCGCGTCCCCGTCCGGGGCCGGGGCCGCCGGGCCCGCCTCATCGGCGGACCCGGCGGCCTTCGCGGCGGCGTCCGGCTGCTCCTCGCCGGCCTCTGAAGGGACGTCGGGCTCCGACTCGAAGCCCTTCGGCTCCTCCGTCACGCGGCACCGTCCCTCTTGTTGGCGTTCTCGTCGTCGACGATCTCGGCGTCGACCACGTCGTCGTCCGCGGCGGCGTCGGCCTGACCGTCGGAGGGGGCGTCGGCGGTCGCGCTGCCGGAGGCGCCGTCGGTCTGCGCGTACAGCGCCTGGCCCAGCTTCTGGCTGGTGGCCGCGACCTTCTCGGTGGCCTCGCGGATCGCGGCGGTGTTGCCGTCGTCCGTCGACTCGTTCTTCAGCTTCTCCTTGAGGTCCGCGACCGCGGTCTCGACCTCGGACCTGACGTCCTCGGGGAGCTTGTCCTTGTTGTCCGCGATGAACTTCTCGGTCTGGTAGACGAGCTGCTCACCCTGGTTGCGGGTCTCGGCGGACTCGCGGCGCTTGTGGTCCTCGTCCGCGTACTGCTCGGCCTCCTGGCGCATGCGGTCGACCTCGTCCTTGGGCAGCGAGGAGCCGCCGGTGACGGTCATCCGCTGCTCCTTGCCGGTGCCGAGGTCCTTCGCGCCGACGTGCATGATGCCGTTGGCGTCGATGTCGAAGGTGACCTCGATCTGCGGCATCCCGCGGGGGGCGGGCGGCAGGCCGGTCAGCTCGAACATGCCGAGCTTCTTGTTGTACGCCGCGATCTCGCGCTCGCCCTGGTAGACCTGGATCTGGACCGACGGCTGGTTGTCCTCGGCCGTGGTGAAGATCTCGGAGCGCTTGGTCGGGATGGTCGTGTTGCGCTCGATCAGCTTGGTCATGATGCCGCCCTTGGTCTCGATACCGAGGGACAGCGGGGTGACGTCGAGCAGCAGGACGTCCTTGACCTCGCCCTTGAGCACACCGGCCTGGAGGGACGCGCCGATGGCGACGACCTCGTCCGGGTTGACGCCCTTGTTGGCGTCCTTGCCGCCGGTCAGCTCGCGCACCAGCTCCGCGACGGCGGGCATACGCGTCGAGCCGCCGACCAGGACGACGTGGTCGATCTCCGAGAGCTGGATCCCGGCGTCCTTGATGACGTTGTGGAACGGCGTCTTGCAGCGCTCCAGCAGGTCGGTGGTGAGCTGCTGGAACTGGGCGCGGGTGAGCTTCTCGTCCAGGTGCAGCGGGCCCTCGGCGGACGCCGTGATGTACGGCAGGTTGATCGAGGTCTCGGTGGACGAGGACAGCTCGATCTTCGCCTTCTCCGCCGCCTCGCGCAGGCGCTGGAGGGCCATCTTGTCCTTGCCCAGGTCCACGCCGTGGCCGGACTGGAACTGCTTCACCAGGTAGTCGACGACGCGCTGGTCCCAGTCGTCACCACCGAGGTGGTTGTCGCCGTTGGTGGCCTTCACCTCGACGACGCCGTCGCCGATCTCCAGCAGCGAGACGTCGAAGGTGCCGCCACCGAGGTCGAAGACCAGGATGGTCTGGTCGTCCTTGTCGAGGCCGTAGGCCAGCGCGGCGGCGGTCGGCTCGTTGACGATGCGCAGCACGTTGAGGCCCGCGATCTCACCGGCCTCCTTGGTGGCCTGGCGCTCGGAGTCGTTGAAGTACGCGGGGACGGTGATCACCGCGTCGGTGACCTTCTCGCCCAGGTACGACTCCGCGTCCCGCTTGAGCTTCTGCAGGATGAAGGCGCTCATCTGCTGCGGGTTGAAGTCCTTGCCGTCCAGGTTGATCTTCCAGTCGGTGCCCATGTGGCGCTTGACCGACCGGACGGTCCTGTCGACGTTGGTGACAGCCTGGCGCTTGGCGACCTCGCCGACGAGCACCTCGCCGTTCTTGGCGAAGGCGACGACGGACGGCGTGGTCCTGGCGCCCTCTGCGTTGGTGATGACGGTGG
Organism: Streptomyces sp. NPDC087422; assembly: GCF_044744145.1. Lineage (NCBI taxonomy): Bacteria > Bacillati > Actinomycetota > Actinomycetes > Kitasatosporales > Streptomycetaceae > Streptomyces > Streptomyces sp. NPDC087422. Next base: position 97,644 of record NZ_JBIUXT010000003.1, read on the forward strand.
GCTCGCCGCCTTCGAGAACGCTGACGACGGAATTAGTCGTGCCCAGGTCGATGCCGACCGCACGTGCCATGGTGAAATCCTCCTGCTGACTTGAGTGGAACTGACTCAAGACTGCACGACCCGGGATCTTCTGTCAACAGACGTGAGTCGACCCCACTCAACTTATCTCTGCTTTATGTGCGCAGGGCGGATGTTCTCGCAGGTCGGATGGGGTGCGGCGAGGTGCGGCGAGGTGCCGCGTCAGCGGCTTGGAGAGGCAGGCACCGGGCGGTCCGCGCGCAGCGCCGCCAGCAGCGGACCGGACTCGGCCGGCCGGGCCGACAGCGTACGGAAGGCGAGGGCGCCGTCCGGCACCTTGCGCAGGCTTCCCGCCAGCTCGTACAGCGCGGGCAGCGTACTGAGTCCGGGATCGGCCGTGAGGGACGAGGTGGCCGTGTCGACCAGGCCGAAGAACCGGGCCGGATGGCGCAGCGTGTCCGCCCCGCGCGCCTCACGGGTCAGCGTACGCAACAGCTCGCGGCGGCGCTCACCGGTGTGGGCGCCGACCGCGGCCTCGATCCGGTCGAACCCGGCGAGGTCCACCACCATGTGGTGGTCGACGCGGATGCCGCTGAGCCGTTCGAAGGCGCGGATCGAGCAGGCCGCCCCGCCGCTGCTGAAGGCGCGGCCGAAGGGTTCGTACGCGGCCGGGCTCGTACCGCCGTCCGGGCGGGGACAGCTCGGCACGCCGACCTTCAGGGAGCGCGGTACGCCGACGGCGGCGGCGTGGCGGCGGTCGGCGGACAGGTGCAGCAGGACGGCGGCGTCGGAGGTGTCCTCACCCGGGGGCGCGCCGGAGCCCGGGCCGCGCTCGGCGTTCTGGCCGCCGTGGGCTCCGCTGCCGCTTGGGCCGCCCTGGCCGCTCGGGCCGCTCTGGCCGCCCTGGCCGCCCTGGCCGCTTTCGGAGCCCAGCATCAGGATGTTGCGCGCCTGCGGCACCAGCGCGCGGGGCCGCTCCTTCGCGTACCGGGCGAGCACCTTGTCCGCGGCCCGGTCGGTGTGGATGTTGCCGCTGAACTTCCGGTAGGACGCCCAGCCCAGACCCGCCGTCACCACGAGGAGGAGCCCGGCGCCGATCGCGACCCAGCGCAGCACGGCCCGCATGCCCGCCTCCTCCCGCGTGATCGTGGCGCCTCGTCCGTCATGGCCCGCTCGCGCGGTGGCCCGACATCCGATGAACTTAATGTCGCCTTTGCCATACTTGTCACGATTAGAGCTAATTTAAGCGTCATGGAACCCACCGAAGACAGCCGGCACGTCGTCGTCGTAGGCCAGGGCCAGGTCGGGCTGCCGCTGGCACTGCGGGCGGCGGAGGCCGGTTTCACGGTCACCGGGATCGACATCGACGAACAGCTGGTCAAACGGCTGACGGCCGGGGACTCCCGCGTCGGCGACGTCCCCGCGGAGCGGCTGGCCGAGGCCCTCGCCTCCGGCCGTTACCGGGCCAGTACGGACTACGCCGACGCCCGCGACTTCGACGTCTGCGTGATCACCGTCCCCGTACCGGTCCACGACGGCGTCCCCGACCGCGGCGCGATCGTGGACGCGGGCCGGGCTGTCGCCCCGCACCTGCGCCCGCGCGCCACCGTCGTCCTGGAGTCCACGACCGCGCCCGGCACCACCGAGGAGCTGCTGCGGCCGGTCCTGGAGGAGATCAGCGGCCTGACCGCGGGCAGCGCCTTCCACCTGGGTTACAGCCCCGGGCGCACCGACCCCGGCAACCCCCGGTGGCGGCTGGAGAACACCCCCAAGGTCGTCTCCGGTGTGAACGTACGATCGCTCCTCGCCGTCGACGGCTTCTACTCCCGAATCGTGCGCAATACGGTGCCGGTTTCGTCGCCGCGCACCGCCGAGCTGACCAAGCTCATCGAGGACGCCTTCCGCCAGGTGAACATCGCCCTGGTCAACGAACTGGCCACCGTCACCGGGCCGATGGGCACCGACATCCGCGAGGCGATCGACGCGGCGGCCACCAAGCCTTACGGCTTCCTGCCCTTCCACCCCGGCCCCGGCGTCGGCGGTCACCGGCTGCCGGTCCCCCGCGGTCTGCTGCGTTTCGCGGCGCTCGCCGAGGAGATCAACGGGCTGATGCCCACCCAGGTGGTGGACAGGATCGCGGCCGGTCTCGACGCCAGGCAGCGGCCGGTCGAGGGAAGCCGCGTCCTTCTGCTGGGTCTCGCTTACAAACGCGAAAGCGGAGACCTTCGCGAATCGCCCGCGCTCGCCATCGCGGCCGGGCTGACGGCGCTCGGCGCCCGGGTGCGCGCGGTCGAGCCGTACGCGGACCCGGCCCGGCTGCCCGCCGACCTGCTGTGCGTGGAGCTGACCGAGGAGGAGGCCGCGGCGGCGGATGTGGTGGTCGTCGCGACCGACCACGACGTCTTCGACTACACGATGGTCGCGCGGGCGGCGACGTACGTCTTCGACACGCGGAACCGGTGCCGGGGTGAGAGCGTGGAGCGGCTCTGAGCCGGTCACGGCAGGGCGCGACAGGCCGCACCGCGACGCAGATCACGAGTTGCACGGCTGTATGCGCCCGCGGATCGCGGGTAATCTCAGCGGAGACCGGATTAAGTTACCGCTTAGTACGACCTTGCTCGTACGACCCGTACGACCCTGTACAAGCGTTGCCCGTACGACCTTGCCAGCACGAAGCCTTCCCGCCCGATCCTGAACCCACGGCCCCCTCCCACTGAACCGCCGCGCAGGCCCGAGGAGCCCACATGCAACTCGCCGCGATCATCGTGTCGCTGGTCCTCACCGCGGTCGGCGTCGCCCTGATCAGCCTCGCCGTCGCGCAGATCTTCCGGTTCGTCACGCTCGGCCAGCCCGTGCCCGCGGGCTCCCGCACGAACGACTGGGTGGCCAGGTCCACGACCCTGGCCAGGGAATTCGTCGGCCACACCCGGATGAACAAGTGGGGCGTCGTCGGCGTCGCGCACTGGTTCGTGGCGGTCGGCTTCCTCACCCTCGGCCTGACGATCGTCAACGCGTACGGCCAGCTCTTCAAGGCCGACTGGATCCTGCCGTGGATCGGCACCTGGCTGCCGTACGAGGTGTACACCGAGTTCATCGCGGCGCTCACCACCCTCGGCATCCTCACCCTGATCGTGATCCGGCTGCTGAATCTGCCCTCGCGCGCCGGCCGCAAGTCCCGCTTCACCGGTTCGACGGCCTGGCAGGCGTACTTCGTGGAGTACGTCGTTCTGATCATCGGCCTGGCGATCCTGACGCTGCGCGGCCTGGAGGGCGCCCTGCACGGCGTCGACCACTACGAGGCCGCGTACTTCGTCTCGTACCCGCTGGTCGCCGCCTTCCGGAAGATGAGCACCGGCAGCCTCCAGAACACCGTCTACGCCGTCGCCATGGTCAAGCTGGGCGTCACGATGATCTGGGCGATCGTGCTCGGCCTGCACACCAACATGAGCGTGGCCTGGCACCGCTTCCTGGCCTTCCCCAACATCTGGTTCAAGCGGAACGCGGACGGTCCGGTCGCGCTCGGCGCGCTCCAGCCGATGGTCTCCGCGGGCAAGCCCATCGACTTCGAGGACCCGGGCGAGGACGACCAGTTCGGCGTCTCCCAGATCGAGCACTTCTCCTGGAAGGGCATCCTCGACTTCTCCACCTGCACCGAGTGCGGGCGCTGCCAGTCGCAGTGCCCCGCCTGGAACACCGGCAAGCCGCTCTCCCCCAAGCTGCTGATCATGTCGCTGCGCGACCACGCGCACGCCAAGGCGCCGTATCTGCTGGCCGGCGGCGGCAAGAACGCCGAGGGCGAGGAGACCGGTACGCCCGAGCAGCTCGCGGGCGTCCCCGCCGCCGCGCTCGCCGAGGCCGAGCGCCCGCTGATCGGCACGGCGGAGGAGAACGGGGTCATCGACCCCGACGTGCTGTGGTCCTGCACCACCTGCGGCGCCTGCGTCGAGCAGTGCCCGGTCGACATCGAGCACATCGACCACATCGTCGACATGCGCCGCTACCAGGTGATGATCGAGTCGTCGTTCCCGAGCGAGGCGGGCACGATGCTCAAGAACCTGGAGAAGAAGGGCAACCCGTGGGGCCTGCCGAAGAAGCAGCGCCTGGCCTGGGTCAAGGAAGTCGACTTCGAGGTGCCGGTCGTCGGCGAGGACGTCGAGGACCTGACCGAGGTCGAGTACCTGTACTGGGTCGGCTGCGCGGGCTCCCTGGAGGACCGCGCGAAGAAGACCACCAAGGCTTTCGCCGAGCTCCTGCACATCGCGGGCGTCAAGTTCGCGATCATGGGCGGCGACGAGAACTGCACCGGTGACTCCGCCCGCCGCCTGGGCAACGAATTCCTCTTCCAGCAGCTCGGCCAGGAGAACGTGGCCATGCTCAACATGGCCTTCGGCGAGTCCCTCGACGAGGACGGCGCGGTGGACCCCTCCACGCGCAAGCCGCGCGCCTCGAAGAAGATCGTCGCCACCTGCCCGCACTGCTTCAACACCATCGCCAACGAGTACCCGCAGCTCGGCGGCGAGTACGAGGTCGTCCACCACACCCAGCTCCTCCAGCACCTCGTGGACGAGGGCAAGTTGGTGCCGGTCACGCCGGTCGAGGGCCTGATCACGTACCACGACCCCTGCTACCTCGGGCGGCACAACAAGGTCTACACACCGCCGCGCGAGATCATCGCGTCCGTGCCCGGTCTGCGGAACGAGGAGATGCACCGCCACAAGGAGCGCGGCTTCTGCTGCGGCGCGGGCGGCGCCCGGATGTGGATGGAGGAGCGGATCGGCAAGCGCGTCAACAACGAGCGCGTCGACGAGGCGCTTTCCCTCAACCCGGACATCATCTCCACCGCGTGCCCGTTCTGCCTGGTCATGCTCTCCGACTCCGTCAACGGCAAGAAGAACGACGGCCAGGCGAAGGAGGCCCTCCAGGTCGTGGACGTCTCGCAGCTTCTCCTCCAGTCGGTGAAGGCGCCGGCGGACGCGGCCGAGCTGAGCGAGGAAGCGCCGGCCGGGACGGCCTGATCCGGGGCCTCACCAGCCCTTACGGGTTCCCCTAGGGGTTTGCCCGGGGGTCCGTCGACGGGTTCGCCGCCGCGTGTCACAGGTTGGCAGCAATGGGCGGCGGCGGACCGGCCGACAGGAGCGGTGCGGCGGCTTACCGGGTACGTTCGATGACGTGGCTGGATTCAGGAATCGACACGGTGAGGGCGGTGGCCGGGGCGGCCGTCCCGGCCAGGGGCCGGGATACGGCGCGGGTCACGGGCAGGGCGCGGGTCACGGGCAGGGCGCGGGTCAGGGACACGGCGCGGGGTACGGGCAGGGCGCCGGTTACGGGCAGGGCGCGGGTCACGGGCCGGGCTCCTACGGAACGCCTCCCGGCGAGCCGGAGTACTACGCGCCCGCGGCGGGGCAGCCCGGCGGGTACGACGAGTCGCCCGGCCAGACGAAGGCGTTCACGCTGGGCGCCGGGTTCGCGGGCCAGGGCCAGGAGCCGTACGTCGACCCGTACGCCGGGCAGCAGCCGTACGCGCAGCCTTCGCACGCACAGGCCCCGTACACCCAGCCCCCGTACGCCCAGCCCCCGTACTCGGGCGACAACGTGGCGACGTACCGCGCGGGTCAGTCCGCCGCGCCGCCGGTCGGTCCGCGGCTGCACTGGAAGGAGTTGCTGAGCGGCGTCGTGCTGCGCCCCGGCCGCACCTTCTGGCAGATGCGCGACCACACGGTCTGGGGCCCGGCCCTGACCGTGACCTTCCTCTACGGGCTGCTCGCCGTCTTCGGCTTCGACGCCGCCCGCAGCGACGTCCTGGACGCGACGCTCACCACCAGCATCCCGTGGGTGCTCACCACGGCCGTCGCCGTCGTCATCTCCGCGGTCACGCTCGGCGCGGTCACCAACACCCTCGCGCGGCAGTTCGGCGGCGACGGCGCCTGGGCGCCGACGATCGGGCTCTCGCTCCTGATCACGACGCTCACCGACGCCCCGCGTCTCTTCTTCGCACTCTTCCTCGGCGGCGCCAACAGCTTCGTCCAACTCCTGGGCTGGCTCACCTGGCTGGGCTGCGCCGCGCTGCTCACCTCGATGGTCAGCAAGTCGCACGACCTGCCGTGGCCGAAGGCGCTCGGGGCGGCGTCGATCCAACTGATCGCGCTGCTCTGCCTGTTCAAGCTGCCGCTGATCTGACCCGCCCCGGGGTCTCAGACCTTGGTGCGGTGGAAGTTCATGAAGGACCGTGAAGGCGTCGGCCCGCGCTGCCCCTGGTAACGGGAGCCGTACTGCTGCGATCCGTAAGGGAATTCGGCGGGCGAGGTCAGCCGGAAGAGACAGAGCTGCCCGATCTTCATTCCGGGCCAGAGCTTGATCGGGAGCGTCGCGACATTCGACAGCTCCAGCGTCACATGCCCGGAGAAACCGGGGTCGATGAACCCCGCGGTCGAGTGCGTCAGCAGCCCCAGCCGCCCCAGACTCGACTTCCCCTCCAGCCGCGACGCCATGTCGTCGGGCAACGAGATGACCTCGTACGTCGACCCGAGCACGAATTCCCCCGGATGCAGGATGAACGGCTCGTCACCCTCCGGCTCCACCAGCCGCGTCAGGTCCGGCTGTTCCACCGCCGGGTCGATGTGCGGATACCGGTGGTTCTCGAACACCCGGAAGAACCGGTCCAGCCGCACATCAATACTCGACGGCTGCACCATCGACGGCTCGAACGGGTCCACGCGCACGCGTCCGTTGTCGATTTCGGCTCGAATGTCCTTGTCAGAGAGAAGCACGCCCCGAAGGTTACGCGCCCGGAGCGGCCCCGACCCAATCCTCCGGCCCGGAGCCGCCACCTCACCGGCCTCCGACTACCGCTTCTCCCCGCCCCCGGCCACCGGCACCGCGTGCCTCAGCCGCGCGCACTTGGGACACCTCAACAACCGCCCGGGCCCCAACCGCTCGGCCCCCAAATGCTGCATCGGGAACGAAGCCGTACTGAACACATGCCCCTCAGCACAACGAACAACGGTGCGCTCCATCAAGTCCCTTCCCCAACCAACCGGCGTGGACGACAAACCCACACATTAGGGGATCAACCCACCGCGCACCCACTCACCACTCCGCCCCCAACCTACGCCCCACCCCACCCCCCACATGCGGTAGACTCCCCCACGAAGCCACCCCCACCAGGGCCTTCACGCGGATGTAGTTTAATGGTAGAACATGAGCTTCCCAAGCTCAGAGCGCGGGTTCGATTCCCGTCATCCGCTCCATTACTAAAGCCCCGGGTCGAAGACCCGGGGCTTTTTTTGTCAAGACCGATTCTGGGAACGCGCGGTCAAGGACGACCGATGGTAGATATTCAAGGCCGGCTTCGATAGTGCGCTAGACGCGAGGCGTCCCATTCCATAATCTCAAGAATGTCATCGAGATATCCACCGGTTTCGTAACTGTGCTCCCTCAAAAACTCCTGATACAGCAACAAAAGACCATCGCGAATAGTCTCAAAGCAGCGCCAATAGTAGCCCGACTCGATCGAATCGCCATCTTCCTCTCCGGCAGCAAACCCGAGAACAGCCCATGTGGCTTCTTCCACCTGGGCCGGCGGCAGCCCGTCGGCGAACATCGCCATGACAACCGTGCACACCGCAGGCGCAGGGGGCATCAGGATCGACTGGATGAACACATGCCCGTCCAAAGCGCGCAGCACACCCGGGTTCCCGTCGATCGCGGATTCCAGCAGCGCGATCAGATGTACCGCCGATTCTCCGCAACCACACTCCACCGCATCCCAGTCCTGCCGACCTAGTTCTCTTCGCGCAAGACTCAATTAATTCAGCTCCTCGAACTAGGATGGGAGCAAGCCGTACTGGAGCACCCGACTTACTTTCCTGTTTACTTTACTATTTACTCAAGGCCACATCACCATACTCCACCCGGCTCGCCCTCGACACCCGGACCGAAGGCACTGGGTGGATAATCAAGTTGACACTTTATGCAGACGCTCTTCGCAGCCGGCTCATATTCTCTTGGATCCGACCCTGTCACAGCCTTCGTTGTGTAGGCGATGCCAAGACGCACCTTCGTCCAGTCCCCGCCCAGTGCGCGGACCACATTCCCTTCTGCGCAATAGGTGGCTTCGCAGCCCAAGACATCCGGACCGGACGAGGCAACTGCCATCTCGCCAGTCTCGGTGTGATAACCCGAGACATACGATCGAGTGGCGAGTTTCGAGACGCGGTTGTCGACGGCCGCGGAACGGGCGAGATTATCACCTCGGTCGGTTCGCTCGGCCGGTGACCAGTCTGCGGGGGCTGCTTCCTTGTGCAGGTACGCGGGACGAGACTTCGCGCCGCGCGGTCCGCGTGAGGTGGTTCCCCGTGGGCTGGGCTTTTCAGTGCCCGTAGCCGGATCGCTCGGCTCGGCTACGGCCCTGTTCTGGGCGGGGTCCGCTTCCCAGTTGTCGGCGGGGGCCGGGTGGCCATCACCAGCTGCGTCCTCGAAGGCCTTCGTGCCGGCCGTGGGCGTTTTGGCCTTGCCGCCGTCGGTCTCCGCGGACTTGGCCGCGCCTGAATCCTCGCCGGAGTCCTCGCTGGTGGGGTCGCCTCCCACACCGGGGCCGCAGTCGCCCATGAGGGCGGCACATGAGGAAACGACCGCTGCGGTTCCGGCCTCAGCACAAGCTGGTCCAGCAACACCGAGAGACTCCCCGGTACAAACCCCGACAGCCGTCACTGCGACAACTGCGACCGTGGCCACGGCCACGTATGGTGCGGCCTTCTCAACGACGTGGCCCGCACAGCTCCAGAAGCTGTGGCAACCGCCACCACCGCTCTTCTTGCCAGTACTCGAAGTGCTCCCGCTGGAGGTGGTGGAGGAGGTGGAGGTGCTACCCGCGTCAGGATTGCCGGGGGGCGGGCCGCAATCGATGGCGCACGTGTTCATCGACGGGTCGTTGTACCAGTCGTCGTATCCGGTGGGGTCGGAACCACTGGCCGGGTTGTCGGCGGCGTAGGCGTAGCCGCCCATCTGGTTGGGGTCGCCCGCCTGGAAGAGCGGGTCCGCTGTCAGGAAACGGCCCTGAGCGGAGTCGTAGTTGCGGGCGCCGAGCAGGTCGAGTCCGGTGGCCGCGTCCGTGGGTTGTCCCAGGAAGCCGCGATTCTCGTCCGGAGCCACCCAGGTCGTCGGCTTGGCGCCGCGCGGATTGCCGTAGGGGTCGTAGAAACGGCGGGTGACCGCCAGTGTGGTGGCGTCGACGGCGGTGGTGGCGGTGCCCTGAACGGTGGCGACCTGGTAGGTGACCGTGCCGGTGCTGGAACGGGTGACGGTGGTGCCGTCAGGTCCGGTGATGTTGCGCAGGCCGGTCAGTGTGCTGTTGGCGACGTTCAGGGTGATCTGCTCGGTGCCACCGAAGAGGTAGAGGACCCGGGTGGTGTCGGTGCTGTCGACTGCCGCGGTCTGCTCCAGCAGGCTGCCGTCAGCGTCGTAGAGGTACTTGCTCGTGTTGGTGTGTGCTCCGCTACCGGTGGCTACGCTCGCGGTACGACCCTCGGCGTCATAGGTGAAGGTCTGCGTCTGGCCGGCGGACACGGCTCCGACCGCGGCGTTGGTCCAGGTCTGTCCACTGCTTCCGCAGGCCGCCAGCGTCAGCTGGGTGGCGTTGGTGGCACTGGCCGCCGGGTCGGTGAGGCACATCGTGGTGGCAGCTGCGCTGACAACCGTGTTGGCACTGGTGATCTTCCACTTCTGGGTGACATCTGTAGAGCAGGTGTCGATGACGATCTTTGTGCCCGACGTGGTGGCGTTACCGGTGGTGTCCAGGCACAGACCCATCACCCGGATGGTGCCGTCGGTGCCGACCGACAACTTCTGGGCGTTGGCGGTACCGCAGGTGTTGATCTGTACCTTGGCGCCGGGCGTGGTGGAGGACGCGGCGTCCTCGACGCATTTCCTGCCGCCGCCGCTCAGGGCGAATCCGCTGATCAGCGGTCCGGTCGAGGCCACCTTGCGATTGGTCGTGTCGCCCGCGTTGACACCACCGTGCGTCGGGTCGGTGTACGCGGGCGTCGAGGTCGCGGTGCCGGTGGTCGGGTTTGTCGTAGTGGTGGCGCCCGCCTGGTCGGGCAATGCCGCGCTGGTCGTGCCGTTGGCGCCGGTGTAGGAGGTGGCTTGAGTGGAGTCGCCGGCTGCGTTGCCGGTGGAGTCGTGGTCGACCATGCCCGTACGGTCGCCGAGCAGGTCGTAGCTGTAGCTCTGCCAGTACGGTGCCGGGCCGCCGACGGTCGTCGTCTTGACGGGTGTGGTGGTACTCGTCTGCACGGAAGCGGTGTTGCAGCGGCCGACGCTGCCGACCGGGGCGCTGCTCGGGTTCGTGATTCCCGCGGTGTCGGTCCAAGCAGCGGTCAGCCGCTGGAACGAGTCGTAGCTGAAGCACTGGGTGTCGTGCGTGGTGTTGTTCTGCAGGTCGTCGGCAGCGGTGAGCTGACCCGACTGGTCGTAGCGGTAGTTGACGACATCAAGGGCGGTGACTGAGGTCTGCACCATCGTTGATGTCTGTGTGGTGCGGCCGGTGGTGACGTCGTACTGGGCAAAGGTCGCCAATTCCTTGCCGGTGGGGCCGTAGTTGGTCTGCAGCACTCGCCCGAACGGGTCGTGGACCGCGGTGTCGAGGTAGGACGGCGTGTTGGAACTGCTGATGAACCCGCCGATGCCGTCGAGGTTTCCCTGCTGCGTATATCCGAAGTCGATGTCCTCGGCCGGGAGCTTGCCGTCTGCCTGGTATTTAACGGTCGACAGCAGACCGACGGTCGGCGTGTACGCGTTGGTGGTGCTGTACGTGACAGTGCCGCTCGCGGGAGGCTGGCTCTGCCCGGCGGCGGCAAACCCGTCCGCGGCGGGCACGGTCACCGTGGAACCTGACGGCTGATAGGCGGCGTTGTAGCCGGTCACAGCCTGGGTGTACGCCTTGCTCGTCGTCCCCGTGGCACCGTTGAGGTAGCGGGTAGCGGAGGTCGGGTACCCCTTGGCCAGCGTGTCGTAGACCCAGGACGCCTGTTCCTTCGTGGCGTCGGGCGTGGCCGACCAGGCGCCGCTGTACTCGGCTGTGACGCGGTTGTCCCAGTCGTAGCTGTACGACATGACCTGGCCGCGGGAATCCGTGCTTTGCAACAGATTTCCGGCGATGTCGTATTTGTCGAGACTGCTCTGCCCGACGTTGGGGTCGGTCCGGGTCGTCGGGCGGCCAAGGAAGTCATATCCGTAGGACCAGGTGTTGCCGGCGGTGTCCTTGACGGACTCGACCTGGCCGTCGGGTGTGTAGGTGTAGCGGGTGGTGGCGTCGGCAGCCCGGACGGCGTCCGCGGTTCCCTGGTGCCAGAGCGTGCCGCCTGCGCTGGAGACGACGGCCGCAGTGGAGTCGTTGCGCACCTGGAAGGTTGCGCCAGTGGTGGCGGTGAGACCGGTGGTCCACTTGGACGTGCCCGCCGTGGTGCGGACGACGAGGTTTCCGTCAGTGCCGAACTGAGCGAAGGCGCCGGGGTTGCCGCTCGTGCCGCTGGACCAGATGGTCGTCCCGGTGGCCAATGCGCTGAGGACCAGGTTTCCGTCCGCCTGCATCGTCAGCCGTACGCTGTCGGAGGTGAGCGAGGTGCCGGACGGGATGGTCTGGCCGGGGGCGAGAGTGACGGTCGCACCGGTGTTCTTCACCACGTTGCTGGTGATCTGCCCCAGCGCGTTGGTGAAGCTGGCTGTGGTGCGGCCGCCCACGGGTGCGGTGGTGTCGGTCTCGTCGGCACCGCGATAGGCGGTGGTGGTGTGCCACTGCTGGACGGCCTGGTGCCACAGCGTGCTGGTGACCGCGCGGCCTTCGCCGTCGTATTCGGTGGTGGTCTCCGAAGGGACTTCGTTCTCGTTGGCGGCCCACAGTGTGGTGCCGGGGACCGCGGTGGGTTCGGAGTACGGGGCGTACGACACCGTCGGCCAGCCGTGGGAGTCGTAGAAGGTGTCGGAGATGATCCGGCCGGAGTTGCTGTCTCCGGCAGCGGTGCTCTGCGTCTGGCGGGACTGGAGCATCCCGTCGTAGATCGCGATGGACGTTGCGTAGGTGCCGTCCTCGCGCAGCGTTTTCGTGGTCACCGTGGACGGGGCACCCGGAGAGGTGATCGTGCCCCCCGGGGCGGCCACCGCGCCCGGGTTGATCGAGTAGGCGAACGTCATGTCCGCGCTCTGTCCGCCGTCCTTGTCACGGCCTGGTAGCCAGACCGCAGTGCGTCGGCCAAGTGCGTCGTAACTGATGTCCGTGACGCGGTTGTTGGCGTCGATGTCCTCGGTCGGCACACCGCGCAGCGGATCGAGTGTGGAGACCTCCTTCCACCGTTGCGCGTTGTAGGTGGTGATGCCGACGGCGTTGGTGTTTCCGCCTGCGGAGGTCCAGGCCGGTGTGAAGTCGGTATGAGTGTCCTGGCCGGTGATGTCGAGCGCATCGACGGCGCGGCCGGCGCCGTCGTACACCGTCGCCATGTCCGTCTGCCAGTTCTCGGTACTGCCGTTGTATCCGGTGGAACTACGCACGGCCGAGATCCGGCCGACAGCCGAGGTGCCGCTCTGGTCGAGCTGACCGAAGGTCCCCAGGTTCGTCAGAGTGCCGTCGCCGTCGTAGTAGATCTTCTTGTCCGACAGCAGCGTGGACGCGTCGGCCGCGGTGCCGCACGGACCACTGACCACCGTGACCTGGTCCGGATAGGACGTCGTCGCGGTGTTGGACGCCGCGGCCGCCGCGTAGGTGGTGGTGGCGCACTTCTCCTGCGCCGGCACCGAGACATCCCCGTGGGTATCGACAGTCCACAGCCTGCCCTGGCTGTCGTTGGTGCTGTCAGTCTCGGTGTGGCGCCAGGTCCCGTCGGCCAGCAGGGCGTATCCGCTGCTGCGGACGGTCTTGGCCCGGTAGGCGATCAGGTCGGGGAGAGTGGAACGCGCCGGCTGGGACTCCCCCGGATTGGCCTCCTGGGTCCACCCGGTCCACGACGACTGCGTGACGCTCGCAGTAGTGGTGGAGGTGAAGGGACCGTTCACCGTCTCGGCGGAGATACTGCCGCCGGCGGACGTATAGGTGTCGGTCTCCAGGGCAGTGCCGGCCAGTTGGTCGGAGTCGGTGACGGTCTCCACAGAGGAAGTGCCCACCGTGGCGTTCAACGACACCGAGCGGCGAGTGCCGTCCGCCTTGTAATCGCCGTTCATCCCCTGGAAGTACGTGGTAGCCGTTCTGGTCACCGGCTCGGGTGCGACGCCGGTCTCAACAGTGACCTGGTGGAAGCCGCGGAACTGGTCCCACGTCCGATACTGGTCGTCGGTGAGTGCCGAGTCGTCGCGGTGCCAAGCAGGACCGCTGTAGCTGTACGTGGAGACCTGTGCCTCCGAGCCCGCGAGGATCTTCTGGGAGTCCGGTCGGTACTGAGCGGCGATCGTCAGGTCCGAACCCGTCACCTGGTGCACGGTGATCTTGTTGAACCAGTCCGCGATGGGCTTCGAGGCCCCTGGCACCGTCCAGTAGGCGGGGTAACAGGAGTTTGTGTTGACGTCGGCCGCGGAGATCGACAGCGTCTTGCCCGCGCATGGGTCGAGGTTGTATTCGACCGAGATCGACTCACCCGTCTCCGTCTGGATCGACGAGATGCGGGGGTGGTAGAGCGGCGGAGCTGACGGCGAGGAGTCGTTGACCCGGTTGTCGATCTCCTTGCCGGTGAAGGAGAGCTGATTCAGCGAGATGTCGCTGTTGCCGTTGCCGTAGGTGCCCTTGCCGGTGTGCCGGATGGACTGGAGCCACATCACAGCCTGCAGCGAGCCCGCGTCTGCCGGGTCGACGGTGGTCCCGGTGACCGGATCCACCGTGCCACCGGCATCGGAGTAGACCTGGCCGAGTTGGTAGCCGTCGACGGCCACAAGCTTGTCGGTGGAGCTGTCCTTGACATGGACCTTGGTGGTGATGCTGTCCAGCCGGGTGGTGGAGAAGAACGTCGGTGACGAAGTGATGCACACGTTCGTGGGGACTGTGGTGGAGCCGGTCGGCAGATGAGTGCTGTCGCTCGAGTCGCAGTGCAGGTCCCATGGCACGTCCGGCCAGTGCGGAGCGGTGGAATCATTGAGATTGCCGGCCGAGCAGTCGGTGAAAGTGGATGTCGTCTGGCAGCGCTGCCGCGCGTCGAAGTCCACCTGTGCCGCGGGGGTCCGACCGGCTCGCTCATCGGCCAGCGTGTAACCGTAGGAAATGGCGGTCAGTGAGCCGCCGCGGGTGTACGGCACCAGAGTGCCGTCCTTGTCGGGGGCTGCTTGGCCACCGCCGAGGTCGTAGTAGTTGGTTTCGGCCGAGTAGTCGTACCGCTGCACGAACCCGCTGGGCGTGACGACGAAGTCCAGGTTCCAGCGCCAGCCTTCCGGCTTGTCGCAGCGGGATGCCTTGCCCTTGGCGGAGTCGTAGCAGGGGTCGCCCGAGACGGGGTGGAGGACGGGCAGGCCCCAGGCCGAGTCGGTGGAGTCGTCGGCCGGCGTTCCGGACTGCATGGCCCCTGAGGTGCCTGCCGCGGTCGGTGAGTGGTCGGCGCCGAAGTAGGCGGCGGTGCCATCAGTCGTCAGGACGCGGAAGTAGGCGCCGTCGTTGAGCCCGTTGGCCGCCCCGGACAGTTCTTGGACGACGGTGCCGTCGTCGCCCTGCAGCTTCCATGCCTTCAGCTCGCCGGACACGCCGGGATCGAGCGAGGTGGGGACGAGCGTTCCGGAATGCGACCCGAAAGCCAGCGTTGCGTTGTCCCCCTCCCAGCAACTGTCTCCCGAGCCTTTGAGGATCTTGTTGCCGTCACTGTCCAGCAGAGAGCCGCAGCCTCGATAGGAACGCGTGACGTAGCCGGGCTGGTATCCCCAACCGTCTCCGATCGACGACGACTGAGAGTTGCGTGCGGAGGTCTCGCCGTCCTGGGACTGGGAGTCGTAGTCCAGGCCGACCGACGGCGCGTTGCCGCCGACCGCGGTGGGCACGTCGATCGGGTACGAGTAAGTGAACGATCCGGTGGCTGACGCCTGCCACGTACCGGAGGCGCTGAGTGACGTCGCCGTGTAGTCACCTTGCGAGCCGGAGCTGCCCGAGGTCACGGCGATGGCAGCGGTGGCCGTGCGCGGCGTGACGGAACCCTGCGCGGTCGCGGCGGCCGGTGCGACGGCTTTGAGGTCCAGGTCGGCGGTCAGCTGCTCCGCGCCCACTCGGTTGGTGAAGGCGAGGGACGCCTGGGCGTGGCAGGCCTGGGCCTGGGGGGTGGTCAGGGCGCATGAGGGCAGGCTGACCAGCTTGAGCCGAGAGCCGAAGCCGCCGCCGTACGCCTTGGCGAGAGCGGAGTAGTCAACGACGACCTGGAACTTGGAGGACGTGCTGCTCGTGGCGTCCCGGCTGACGCCGATCAGCATGCCGTCGGCACCGGCCCGGAGCGTGCTGTCGTGGGAGGCGACCTGGACGCGGACCGAGGGGGCGGCGCCGTTGCCCGTGGATCGTGTGCCCTTCCCCTCGGCGGTTGACGTTACCCATACCGGCAGCTTGCCGGCCTTCGTCGGCTTGCTCGCCGAACCGTTCAGGGTGACGGTGACGGCGCCCGCAGCGGGCCAAGACGGTGCCTTCGCCTGATAGTCGCGGAGCGCGTTGCGGCTCTTGACTCCCGCAGGAACCGGGGCGGTGAGCTGATGCCCGCCGACCGCCGGAGTCTCAGGCAGCGCCTTCGGATTCCAGACGGTTCCCTTGAAGTGGTACGGCCCCACACCCTCAGCGGCAGCCATCGGCACGAGGAGGACCAGCGCCCCGACAAGTGCTGTGCCGAACGTCAGCGTCCTTGTCCAGATCCGGTTCTGCACTTGCGCATGCCAACGACGTCTGCCGCTCAAACCAACCCCCCCGGGTCTCCGCCACCTAACTGGTGATCGACCGGAGGCTATTGATGGGCGAGATGCAATTCAATAGCCTGTGCCGGCGCAGAGAAAGGGCGTGCGATGAATGAATGTCCGATGCGCCCGTTCCATGGAGGGGTAAATGGGAGCAGGCGTCAGCAAATCGGACACCACATAACCTCGCGAAGCACCGAAGAAATCCGCAGATGTGGCGCACATCACAGACCTAAATGACAATTCCACCAGGGGGGACTTTACTCAATGCCGCCTGAATGCAAACGGAAAAATAGACACTCCTTTAGATTGACGCACCGTCATCTATTGGCGATAGAAACGGAATATGATGCTCCTCTCTCACTCAAGCGCCGCCGGCGTCGCGCCCCCTCGGTAACCCGTCTGACCGTGCTCGCCATCGTGGCCGGGCTTTTCGCCGTCGTGCCGGCCGGTCAGGCCTCCGCTGACACGCCCTCGGACACCGACTCGATGTCGGTCGCGCAGAACCAGGCCATCGCTACTGGGGTGTCCGTACCGGTGGACGATCTGACCACCGAGATCTCCACGGTGCAGGCCGACCCCGATGGCACCTTCACCTCCACCACCAGTCTTCTGCCGGTGCGGGTGAAGAAGTACGGCGCGTGGACGCCGGTGGACGCGAGCCTGGCCGTCAACGCCGACGGAACCCTGTCGCCTCAGGCAACGCCGAACGCCGTGCGGCTGTCGGGAGGCGGCTCGGGACCACTCGTCACCCTCACCCACGCCGACGGCACCAGCATGGCTCTGACCATGCCGTTCGCGCTGCCCACGCCGAGCATCAGCGATGACACAGCTCTGTACACATCGGTTCTGCCGGGGGTCGACCTCTCGGTGTCCGTCACCGACCAGGGCGGATTCAGCGATGTCCTGATCATTCATGACGCCGCTGCCGCAGCCGATCCCCGGTTGCACCAACTGACGCTGGCGACCGACACCCAGGGTCTGGCGCTATGGGCCAACGCGTCCGGCGGCATGGACGCCACCACCAGCGACGGCACGCTCGCCTACACCAGTCCGGGGCCGCTGATGTGGGACTCCACTCCCCTGCCCGTGCCGCTCACCGAGTTCGCCGGATCCGCCGACGCCGGAGACTCCCAGGGCAGCGGCTCAGGCATCGGCGACGCCGTCTCCTCCGCCGATGGGCCGGGTTCAGGCGCACGGGTGGAAACCGTGCCGATGGCCACCAGCGCCGACGGACTGACGCTCACTCCGGACGCGTCGGTGCTCAGCGACCCGGCCACCCGGTATCCGCTGTTCATCGACCCGTACATGAACCCCGTGACGGGCACCGCCGGCCACTACGACGAGCTCTACTCGAACAGCCAATGCTCCAACGCTCCGCAGTACGACAAGCCGCAGAGCAAGGGCGAGGGCGTGGGCTACCAGCAGGAAGGGGGCACCTGCGGCAGCGGCCTGGAACGGTCGTACTACAGCATCTCAACCGGAAACCTGCACAGTTCGTTCGTGGTGTACGACGCGAAGCTGAGCATCAGCACCACGTACGCGGCCAGTTGGGACTGTTCGCGGAACCAGCCGATCACCCTCCACACCACGAACGCCATCGACGCCAACACGGATTGGCAGAACAAGCCAGGCGCCCATGACACCGAGTTCCCCCCGGTGACCACGAGCGTGCCAAGCGGTGCGAATTCCAACAGGTCGTGCAGCAACCACACCGCCACGTTCACCGTCACCGGGCTCGCCCAGAAACTGGCCGACCACGACGGAGACGGTTACGACGGGAGCGGCGGCATCTGGAGTGAGCCCAACACCTGGACCATCGGCCTCTACGGCAACGAGTCGGAGACATCGGGCAACGTCGATTATCTGCGTATGTCGGAATCGCTCACGCTCACAACGAAGTTCGACATCCCGCCCTCCATCTCGCAGAGCAGCCTGCACACCGTCCCCGCACCGGTCCAAGCGGGAGGCTCCTGCGTGACCTCCGATGACGGCTGGATAGGCGCCACCACATACTCGGAGTCCGGCAGCAACATCCAGCTCCACTCGACCGTCACCAGCCAGATCTCCGGCGGGCACATCGCCGCTCACTACGACGTCTGGGACCGCAGCGTCTCGGACTCCAGCGGCAACGGCCTCGACAAGTCCACGCCCGACACCACGTACCTGGCATCCGGCACCGACGCCTCCGTCCCGATCGGGTTCAGACTCCTGGACGGACACGAGTACGGCTGGGACGTATACGCCAAGGACGACTCCCCCCTGCACCTGGACTCTCCCATGAGCGACCGTTGCTGGTTCAAGGCGGACTTCACTCCGCCGGACACGCCCGTCGTCGCCACCAACACGTCGTTCCCACCGGTGGGGGCGGGAGCCGCCACCCCGGTGGTCTACGCCGGCCCCGGCAAGACGACCCGCTTCACGGTGGCTGATGCCGACGGCGACCCGGCGGATGACAGCTGCACCCCGCACGCCTGCCTTTCGAGCGGCATCGACCACTTCATCTGGAAACTGGACAGCCAGCCGACCGCTCAGAACGGCATCGTCGCGGCGGTGAGCAGTACCGCCTCCGACGGCACCGCTACGAGCGCCCTCACTGTCCCGATCGTCGACTGGGGTGTGCACACGCTGTACGTCGCCGGCGTCGACGCGGCCGGCAACATCTCCACCTCGCCTTCCAGCTATACGTATACCGTCCCATGGAACCCCGCCACCAAGATCACCCCCGGTGACATCTCGGGTGACGGAGTGCCCGACTTGCTCGCCACGACAAAGACCGGCGACCTGGACCTCATTCCGGGCGACACCGATCCGGCCCTGACCGCCGCACCGGCCCAGTCCGGCCCGGTCAGTGGCACACCGCCCGCCGTCACCGGCCCCGTCACCGTCTCGACCAAGGCCGACTCCCCCGACGGCAGCGGCTGGAACAACTACCTGATCGCCCACCGCGGCAACCTGCACGGCGCGGACGTCGACGACCTGTTCGCCTACAACAAGACCGGCGCGGACAAACAGCTCTATGTCATCAAGAACGACCTGGACCCGGGCAGCGACACAGCCTTCCCTCCCGTCGCCTGGTCCACCGTCGGAGGCTTCGTCGGACGACGCTTCGACGCCGTTCCCAAGGACCCCTGTGAAACCGCCCAGTTCGAGCCCGACGACTCGCGCTGCCGGAGCACCGACTACAACAGCACGGCCTGGGACATCACCCAACTCATCACGCCGGGAAACGTCTACGGCAACACCAGCGGCTACCCAGCCGTCATCACCGTGGAGCACAAGGAACTGTGGCTCTACCAGTCGGACGGCGGGTACCACCTGAAGAACCCGATCCTGCTCGGCGACGGCGACTGGACCGGCCAGACCCTCATCGCCCCCGGCACTGTCAAGGGCAATCCGGTGATGTGGTCGCGTGACAACGCGACCGGCGCGCTCTACAGCTACCCCCTGACCGTGGACCAGGGCACCGGCTTGCCGCCCCTGCTGCACCCGGACAGCCACGGCACGCTCCCACTGACGCTGCCGCCGGCGACCTATCCGATCGTGGCCTCTCCCGGCGATGTCAACAGCCCCGACGGCGCGGCGGACGGGGTGCCCGACCTCTACGCGGCCGACACCCACGGCCAGCTGATCGAGTATCCGTACATCCAGAGCGGGCAGATGATCTTTCCCCCGATCTACATCTTCGACACCCCCCGGTCCCTCGGTACGGTGACCGATACCGCCAACCACAAGTGGAGCCTCGCCGAGGGCAGCGGAGCCACCGCATCCGACACCGCCAGCGGTCTCAACGCCACTCTGAGCGGTGCCTATACGTGGGCGACCGACGGCACTCGCGGCAAGGTGATCAGCCTCAGCGGCACGACCGGCTACGGGTCGGTCGGCGGACCCGCCGTCGACAACTCGAAGAGCTTCACCGTCTCGGCATGGGCCAAACTCTCCTCTCTGACAGCCAATTCGACCATCGTCTCCCAGTCCGACACCGCCGGGAACGCCAACGGATTCCAGCTCTACTACTCCTCGGGGGCACAGGCCTGGGCCTTCGGCCGCCATAACGACGACACCACCAGTGCCGACTACAGCACCGCGTACGGCACTCGCGCCGCCGCCGGGCAATGGACCCATCTGGTGGGCGTCTACGACGCGGCCGGCAAGCAGCTCAGCCTCTACGTCAACGGACGCCTCGCCGCCACCAAGGCGTACGGCGGCACCGTCTGGAACGCGGTCGGCCCGCTCCAGATCGGCCGACGCCTCTACCAAGGCGCCTACGGCGAATACGCCAACGCACAGATAAGCAACGTCCGCACCTACCCCAGCGCCCTGCCTCCGGCGGACGCAGCCGCAGGAGGTGACGCCCCCGCAGCCGTCCAGCTCGACTGACCCACCGGTCGACGGTGACGCGATGAGCCCGCGGATCGGTGCCGACAGAGGTCGTCGGCGCCGACCCGCGGGCCGGCGCCGCGCACCACATCGCGCCAGACGCACAGGTACGGCTCGGCCAACCACGGTCAGGCTCCGCACACCCGACAAGCAACCGCCCGCCCGCCGATAGGTCGCGACCTGCAGCTTCACCGACCGCGCGCCCCTGCGATTCCCAAGCTCAGAGCGCGGGTTCGATTCCCGTCATCCGCTCCATTAATAAAGCCCCGGGTTTACCGCCCGGGGCTTTTTCTCGTTGTCCTTCATTCCACGTCCGACCCCGGACCGCGTAGCGCGCCCTGATGAACAAGCCGCTGTTCCAGGCCGCCCATTGCATGTGCGATTCCCTCGATGAGGTCGGTGGCCTCCCACATGGGCCGACCATCGCTCACTCCGAATGCCAGCAACGCCTCGTGAGCGCGCTCGACCGCGACGCGCTCCGTCGTCGGCCACTGCGTCAATTGCGCCCCAGAAGCGTGTCCGGAGGCGACGTCATGGCGGGGGGCGCCGAAGTGATCCGCAGGGTGTTTTCAGTGGGGGGGCGGCCAGGTGAGGGTGTAGCCGGTGGCGCGGTCGAAGGTCACTTCGACGGCCGGGGGCGGAAAGCCGAATTCGCGGGCGCTCCATTCGGCGACGGCCGCGGCGGCGGCCTCCGGCTGGTAGTCGGTCGGCATGTAGTCGAGCGTGTTGACCTCGATGACGACGAGGTCGCTCTGGTGCGAGCCCTCGATTTGCGCGGCCACCTGACGGAGGCCGAACTCAAGCTGGGTCACGTCCTCTTCGGTGGCTGCGTCGTCGAGGACGTGCAGCCACACGTGATCGGTGACCCGGCGTGCGCCGTCGGGCGGCGTCGGCGGCGTCGAGACGGCGGCGGAGAGTTCGGCGTACAGCGCCCAGGGACCGAGGATCTTGCGGTAGACGAAGGGGCTGGGACTCAACGGAACTCCAGGCTTGTCGGATGTGCTGGTCATGACTGGTCACACGGCTGGTCGCAGCTCGTCAAGGCGGTCGGCCCCTAGTCGAATGTGAGGTGGCCGAAGACGGATTTGTCGAAGAAGTGCTCGGGGCCCATGCCGGTCGGCCGGGTGATGTACTCCAGCCCGTGGTCCGTTTTCCCGGTGTCGGACATCAGGCTGTAGCGGTCGAGGAACGCCTGCGCCTCGTCGTCGGTCATCTGTGAGATGTCGACCTTCTTGAGCTTGGCGAAGTCCTTCTCGTGGATGGTAAACCGCATGAGTTCGAGATCGGCGTTCTCCGACCTCCGGAGTTTGAGGGCCAGGTACTTCTCCGCTTCGGCACGCGACCCCCAGGAGTAGACGCCCGGACCGAAGTGAGCGCGATGCATTTCCAGCGGCCAGGGCTCACCCGTGCCGCGCAGCCGCGCCGCGTCGTCGAGTCCCTGGACGGAGAAGAACTCCAGGCATTTCAGCCCCAGGGGATCGCACCATGACAGGGGATTCGGCACGTACGCGTAATGGTTGGGTCCGGGATCGAGCCCGAGCGGATCCGGGCTGAAGTAACCGCCGACTTCCGGGTCGTAGTAGCGGAAGACGTTGTAATGGAGGCCCGTCTCCGCATCGAAGTACTGGCCGGGGAAGCGCAACGGGCACTGGACACCGTCGGCGGCGTCGGGCGGGCGGACGCCGTAGAGCGTGCCGCGGGCCCGCCAGACCACATCGCCGTCCGGGTCGACCAATTCGGTCGGTGAACCGACCAGATCGGTGACGATCGCGTAGAAACGTGCGTCGATGTCGCTCTGCGGCGAGTCGGCGGTCAGAACCCGCTCGGTCTGGCAGACCGGTTGATGACTGCCGGGCAGGGCGTCCCAGGTCGTGACGGCGACCGTGCCGTCGCCAGAGCCGGAGCCAGAGCCAGAGCCGGAGCCGGAGCCGGAGCCGGTGGAGACGATCTGCTCGGCCAGCTGCATACCGTCCCAGACGAAGTCAGTCCTGCTGACGACCGTGCCGTCCTCGCCGATCCCGAGCTTCGCCGTACGGCGCCCCAGGGGGTCGTACAGATACCTCCAGCGGATCCCGTCGGGCGTGCGCACCTCGACGAGCCGGTCCTCGGCGTTCCAGAGGAACCGCCAGGCGGTCGTGGTCCCCGAGAGCGTCCTGCGCACGCGGCGGATCACCCGGCCCTGCGCGTCGTGCGCGTACGAGGTCCGGCCCGCGCGCCTGATCAGCGTGCCGTCGTACACACGGTCGCCGGTCACGGCGGAGGCTTCCGCGGCACCGTTCGGGCTGCTGTCCCCGAGCCGCCCGGTGTCCCACTGACCGACCACGACGTTGCCCAGCGCGTCGTACGCGTATCGCTCGGTCCAGCTCTCGGCGGACACCGCGGTGACCCGGCCCATCGCGTCGAGGGTGAATCCGCGTCCGCCCGCCGCGTCCGTGACGCGGATGACGTGGTCGTCCGCCCCGTATGCGTACGTACGCCGGGCGGCCGGCGTCCCCGGCCCGTCCGACGAGCCCCCGCGGCTCACAGTCAGGGAGGCGAGGCGACGGTTGCTGTCCCACTCCTGCCGGATCCTCACCAGGCCGCCGTCGAGGACCCGTTCGGTCTCCAGGCCGCCCACGTCATATCCGAACGTTATGTGCCGGCCGGAGGCGCGCAGGGCCGTGGGACGCATCCCCGTGTCCCACTCCCAGGTGCTCACCGCACCGCTCGGGGTGCGGCGCTCGGTCCGACGGCCGAGCCGGTCGTACGTGTTGGTCAGCGTGCGGCCGTTGACGGTCTGCCGAACCGCCCGTCCAAGGGCGTCGTGTTCGAGCAGCAGTTCCGTGTCCGCGTTGACGGCGCGAGTGAGCCGGTCGGTCGGGTCGTACTCCATGTACGTGGCGCTGTCGCCGTCGTGCCACTCGACGGCGCGTCCGGCGGCATCCCTGACGTAACGCGTAGCCTCACCGGCGCCGTTGATCCGCTCGACGAGCTGGCCCGCGGCATCGTGGACGTACCGGACCGTCCGGCCGTTGAAGTCCGTTTCGCCGCGGAGTACACCGCGCGGATCGTAGTCGTAGGTCCACTGCCGGCCGGTGGCGTTTGTGACCGAGGTCAGCCGCAGTTCGGTGTCGTAGGCGAACCGCAGGGTCGTGCCGTCGGCGAGGGTCTTCGTCATCAGACGGTCGAAGGACCCGACGTCGAAGCGCGTCACAGTCCCCTGCGGATCGGTGTGCCGGACGAGATTGCCGTCGGCGTCGTGAATCCACTCTTCCGTCGTCCCGTCGGGACGCGTCCGGCCGCGAAGCTTGCCTTCCGGCGTCCAGTTGAGCGTCGATTCCGCGCCGAGGGCGTCGACGATCCCGATGATCCGGCCGAACGCGTCGTAGCTGTAGCCCGTCACCGCGCCGTCGACGTCGGTGGTGGCCGTCGGCAGGCCCGCGCCGTTCGGCGTCATCTCGCGAACGCCCCCCAGGGCGTCGGTGATCCGGACGAGCCGACCGCGCGTGTCGTAGTCGCGTCCGGTGACAGCGCCCAGCGGGTCGACCGTACGGATCAGATTGCCGCGCTCGTCGTATTCGTGGCGCCACTCGGCGCCGTCCGGCAGCGTGACCGTCTCCGGCAGCCCCAGCGGGCTGTACGTGACCCTGGTCACGGCGCCGTCGGGCCGGGTGAAGCGGGTCAGGCGGCCGGCCTCGTCGTGGGCGTAGCCGGTGCTGCGGCCCAGGGCGTCGGTGCGGGACAGCAGATTGTCCCGGCGGTCCCATGTCCGGACGGTGGCGTTGCCGAGGGGATCGGTCGTACGGACGAGCTGGCCCAGCTCGTTGAACTCGTACGTCGTGGTGTGCCCGAGCGAATCGGTGACGCGTGTGGTGCGGTTCGCGGTGTCGTAGGCGTAGTCGTAGGCGAGGACGTTTTCCGAGCCGGCCGTACGGACACAGCGGCCTTCCGTGTCGTACTCGTACCGGTACCGCGTGCCGCCGCGGTCCTCCCAGCCGGTGACACGATGATGGTCGTCGTAGCTCAGGCGGAACGGCAGAGTGGAGGAGTCGATGATCTCGGTGAGGTCGCCACGCTCGTCGTATCCATAGCGGAGCACAACCGGCCGGTCGGCGTCGCTCAGCAGCCTGAGCTCGGTTATTCGCCGGTCCTGCGTCGTCAGACCGACGCGATAGCCAGCGCTGTGCCGGATCTCGTGGGGGACGCCTTCCGCCGTGTGGAGGACATCGATGACGTTCCCATTGCGGTCCGCGACGGACGTGAGCGCGAGTTCCGCCGGGGGGCCGCCCGGCAGCGCCCGGAAGCCAAGGATCTGGCCCTGACCCGGGCGCGTGATGCGCATCTCCCCGCCCGGAACACCGTCCCAACGCAGAGGCCAGCGAGGCCCCTCGGCCGGGAAGACGTCCCAATCCGGGTTCGGAATCGGGTAATAGAGGACCATTCCGTCCTCGGATGTGTACTGCGCTCCCTGATCGTCCAGGACGAGACGCTGATCCAGGCCGGAAGCCCACGACGTGCCGAACCACCGGCCCGCACGATAGGACGACACATGGTGCCGTTCCAGCACCAGCGGAAGAACTCCGGGCAACTGCATGTCCACCGCGGACATGACCATTTCGCCGGTCGCGATGTCGATCGGATCGCCGCACCTGAAGCGCCTGAACATGCGGACTGCGGTCTCGCGCATGTCCCGCAGGGCGGCGCCGCCCTTGCGGACGCTGTTCGCGATGTTCTCCAGGGCCTTGCCGGATTTGAGGAGGGCGGGGAGTTCGCGGGCCATCTTCAACAGGCCGCCGGCGGTGGTGAGGCCCTTGAACATCGGGATGCAGTCCAGCGCCGCGAACAGCACGTCCCACAGGCTGGCTTTGCCTTGTAGGTATTTCATGACGGTGTCGGCCAGGACCAGGACGGCGGCGGCCAGCACCAGCCACGCCAGGGGGCCGCCGATGATCAGGACGACGATGCCCAGGACCGCGACGATCACCTTGCAGACCGCGATGATGTCGTCCCAGTGGTCCGCGACCCAGTCGACCGCCTTCTCCCACCAGTGCTTGTTCCTGATCCCCGCATCCGACGCCTCATGCAGCGCGTGCTGGGCCGTCGAGGCCGCGTCGTCCCTGAGCTGGGCCGCGTCGGCGGCCAGTTGCTTGGCCGCGTCGAGCTTGGCCTGCGCGCTGTGGACGGCGGTGGAGGCGGTGGTGTGGGCGCTGTTAGCGTCCGTGGCATTACGGGCCGCCGCCCGCACCTCCTCCGCCGACGGCGGCGGCACGTCCGGCTTCGGGTCCTCCTGGTACGACTTCGACTTGTCCTGCGCCCGCTTCACCCACGCATCAGCGTTCGTCAACTGGCTTTGCGCGGTGTCCAGTTCCTGGCGGGCGGTGCGCCCCTGCGCCAGCGCCCGGTCCGCGTCACCCTGCGCGGTCTCCAGCTTCGGCCAGTAGTCGTCCAGGGCCCCGGACGCGAGGCGGTAGGACCGCTCCAGCTTGTCCAGCTCACCGGGAAGATCCCCGAACTGCTGCCGGTACGCGTCACCCGAAAGCCCCGCCCACTCCTGCACCACGGAGTCACCGCTCAGACCCCGCACCGACCGCAGCGCCGAGGCGACATCATCGGCGAAATCCCCCCGCTTCCGCGCGAGTTCCTTCACCTCGAACGGATCACCCGGCACCGGATCCCGGTCCAGATCCAGCACATCCCAATCCGTCGGACGCCCCGTCACCCCGCCAGCACCCCCATCAGCCTCGGCGAACAGCCATTGTTCCACCCGCTGTCTGTGACAGCAGAGGTACGTGAGAAACCCGCCTACGATCTGGTCCCATGCGGACCGGACCCGCAACATCTCAACCGTTCTCGCGAACAGCGATCGCCACACATCCCCTTCGCACCGAACTGGGCCATGTCCGAGATCGCTCCCTCAGAGCGCGGGTCGATTCCCGTCATCCGCTCCATTGATAGGGCCCCAGGTCCGAATTCTGGCACGATGGGTCGGAAGCGGTCTTGTTGGAGAAGCCGGATGATCTCGGTCGCGGTGCCAGCGGCATCGAAATCTTCAAGGCTTCTCCGGCCAGCCTGTACGATCCGTTCTTCTGTAGAAGTCCTGACATTAAGAAGGGTGCTGGGCGAAGCCCATGGAGCTTGCCCATGCAGCCATTGGACGAGTCGGGTAAGGCGTGCGGACCTCAGCGCTCCCGCTCGAGGTGACCCACCGCTCAAACTGCTCACCGACTCTCTGAGGATGAGATCGAGAGCGTTGGCCAGTCGGTGAAGGGGGAGGTCGTGCTCGCTCAACATCAGATGAAGCGCAGCATCGGGATCGACGGTACCCGTGACACCGCCGATCCGAGGAATCGGCAACTCCGCCACGGTGCCGATCTCGATTTCGTCGCCGCCTCCGTCGAGCACCAGGTCAACGCGGGAGGCTCGCTTGGGGTCATCGATTGGAACGGCAGCATAGTCTTCGATCCCGCTCTTCGAGAGCGCCAAACGGGACGTTCTCCAATCGACCACGCAGCGGCCGACTTCAAATCGGCGAGTTGCCCCTACCGGTGAGCCAAAACCAGCTCATCAATGGTAATACCGATGGCGGTCGAAATACTCATCATGACAGCTCGCGCGCCCGCCTCCACGCTTTTCGTCCCGGTGACGGTGTCTTCAATGATCTCCGGAACCCCGCCGAAGGAGTTCGCGGAAATGGCCGGGTGCAGCCACTTCATCCATTCTTTGACGGATTCAACTCCATATCGAATACGCGCCGCCGAGACGTCTTCCGAAGATGCCATGGACAGAATCCTCAACGCCGCCGCGAGGCGCTCCTCCGGGTAATTATGCCCGTCAAGTACCCGGTCGATCTGCGAAATGGAGGAAACCTCGGCTGATGAAGCCACGAATCCCTCTCGACTTCTCAGATCCGGCCAGCTCTCCCGGCTCGGATCGATGACGACCGTCACGTCCGTTGCCGCGTCCCACGCGTCGGTACCGACCGACACCAGGGTCGAGGACCCCGAGCTCACGGCCGGCCATGCGAAAAACGGCTGTTCCGAGCTCTCTCTGAACGTCAGATATCCGGTAGCGAGGAGCAGCCGACCGGTGAAGACCGGTCGGGGTGCGACTGGTGAAGTCCCACGCCACACTCCTACCCTCACCGGTGCGATCTGAGCACGAGTAGCGACCATGACATGCCTTTGATCACTCACCGGAGGAGAGTCCACCAATAGGTCGAACTCCGGATCCTCGCCTGACCCAATCACCAGAAGGCCGTGATTCAGGACCACCTCGATTTCTCCGATTTTCATATTCTTCTCCCAGTCAATTCCTTCGCCTATCCACCCGAAACGTGTGAACGCGCAAGCTCCATCAACTCTTCGTAGTTTCCCCTTGGGTTCGTAGATCTGGTGGTTTCTTCCGATGCGAGCCAGAACTTGCACCGCCCTGCTCTGGATTCCGCTGCACACAGAGCAATGACTGAAAACGCGGTAGCTGAAGCCGACGGGACTGACACTGACAGGCGGCTGGTGATCGCCGATCTTCACCGGACCGGCACCGGGCTACGTATCACCGCAGGTGTGGCAGACATCATCTTGAACTGCGTCTCGAATTTCTTGGGGCAAGGGGTCCGGTTCCGTCGTAGAAATTCCTTCGCCGCTCGCATGGGGTCCGACGGAAAGGGTATCCAATTGTTCCTGAGTGATCTCTACGTCGCAGTTGTGGACCAGGACCGGTGTGGCCCCCGCCAGCACATAGTACGAGTGCTATGCGACCCCTCTCTACCTGCGTTTTCGCAGGTAGAGCGACTTTCGGTGTCTCGCTGGGGTACGGGGTCGGCCGGGGTTGTTCGTGGTTGTTGCCGTCACTCCTGCCGTCGGCGGTGTAGACCAGTCACGTGATCCGGGGGCCTCGGCGGCTTGGCCGTCGAGGCCCCCGTTGGGCGAACGGCTTGCCTCGCGCCCCGATGGTCGGGCAACCCGGGGCGGAGGGGTCGGGCGACGGCGGGTTGTCGGGAGCTTCGCTCCCCGCTGGAGGCAGCCTCGGCCACCGCCCTCGGTGACCGCGGCGACGGACGTGAGGGTCGGCCCCCTGGCTGGCCCTCTGTCTGCGGTCCGGCCGTAGGACGGTCGCAGGCGACAACTTGCTCCGCCACGGGGCAAGGAGTCCTTACGCCACAACTTGCTGCCTGCGGGCATCGGTCGGGACCGCACCCTCGGCGCGGCCCGGTCTCCGCCGACACCCCGCGTCGGGCGTCGGGTGCTTGCCCAGTGACGAGTCGGTCGGCGACGGTCGGCGAGCTCCGGCGGACAGGGCCCGCCTTGAACCTCGTAGAGAAAATCTGGACGCACCCCGGCCCCTGGCACGTCCTGCGGCCGACAGATCAGCAGCCTCGCTCGGTGCCGCCCGCTTCAAGGGCTTCGACGCGGGCACGCAGGGCGGTGAGCTGATCAATCGTCTCGGCCAGTGCCAGCTCCAGTGCCTCGACGCGCGCCGCCGTCCCGCCGACGGGCGTGCTCCCCGCCTCCCCGTCACCTGAGTCGCCGTCGATGCCGTCGTCGGGGTGGGCGACGAAGGCTCCCTTGCCAGGGCGGGAGATCGCGTAGCCGTCCTGCTTCAGCAGGGCCATGGCCTTCTGCACGGACAGGCTGGAGGCCCCGTACTCCGCCATCAACACGGCCTGCGTCGGCAGCGCGTCCCCGGGCTTCAGCTCCCCGGAGCGGATCCGCTCCCGCAGGGCCTCGGTGATGACCTCGAACGTCAGCAACACCGTGCCGCCAGCCGGTCTACGCCCGCGCCGCCCCACTGTCACCGCAGGTCACCCGCCCCCTCTGCGCCACTACCACCGAAATCCGGCCCGTCCAAAACGGAAGACCGGGGCCACAGTACCCGCGTCCCCACCGACCACCGAAACAGATGAGGAGGGATGTACTTGAATGCGCGCTTGAAGCGATGCTACCTTCACGCACCGCCGCAGAACAGCACCGCTGACCAGGCCAGACGTCCCCGGCCCACCATCCGCGCCCGCCATACGCGCACCGCACCCACGTGCGCCGACCACCCGGGTCGCCCCTCAATCGCCTCTCCTCTTCTCCCGACTCCTGCCGGAGGTCTGTCCCCATGCCCGCACAGCTCCAACTCCCCACCCCCGCAACCACCTTCACTCCCGCCAGCACGGCGTTCGCCGCACCGGCGCGCACCACCAGCCCCGACACGTCAGCGAACAGGAACTCGGCGCTGGAACGCCGGGCGCGGCTGACCGCCAGGCTGGCCAAGCTCGCCGCCGCCGGACACCTCGCACCCCTGGCCCGGCAGATCGGCTCGCTGGGCGGCTGCGCCCGCCCGATCCGGATGACCGGGCACCGCACCCGTCTGGACGCCGCCACCGGCCAGATCCTCGACCACCTCGACACTCGCCGCCTCCCAGCCGGGGAACTCCTGCTGCGCTGCGGCAACCGCCGCGCCACCCGCTGCCCCTCCTGTTCGCACGTCTACCGCTACGACACCTACCAGCTCATCGCCGCCGGACTACGCGGCGGCAAGGCCGTCCCGGCCACCGTCTCCACCCACCCACGCGTCTTCGCCACCCTCACCGCCCCCGGCTTCGGCCCCGTCCACAACCAACCCGGCGCGTCCCCGTGCACCTGCGGCACCCGGCACACCGACGGCGACCCGCTGCTCGGCACGCCGCTAGACCCGCAGCGGTACGACTACACCGGGGCGGTGCTGTGGAACGCCCACGCCCCCGCCCTGTGGGCCCGCTTCACCACCCACCTCCGGCGCGAGATCGCCCACGCCGCCGGACTCACCCAGCGCACCCTGCGCCACCACGCGACCCTGTCCTACGCCAAGGTCGCCGAGTACCAGAAGCGCGGCCAGATCCACTTCCACACCGTCATCCGCATCGACGGACCCACCGGCCCCACCAGCACCCCACCCGCCTGGGCCACCACCGGGCTCCTCGACCACGCCGTCCGCGCCGCCGCAAAGCGCAGCCGCGTTCAGCCTCAACGGCCCTCCCAGGCAGGGAGGGCCGACCTGGCACAGGGTTCGGAGCCTTCGGTGTTCCGATTCGGGCAGCAGATCGACGTCCGGGCGATCCGCAGTACCGACTTCACCGGCGACGGAACCCCCACCGACCGGCACGTCGCCGCCTATATCGCCAAGTACGCCACCAAGGGAGCCGAGACCACCACCGGCACCCTCGACCGCTAACTGCGGTTCCTGGCCGAACTCGCCCAGCACGACCTCACCGACCATGCGCGCCGCATGATCCACACCGCCTGGCACCTCGGAGCCCAGCTCCGGCATGCCTACCTGCGCCTGCGGCAGTGGGCCCACATGCTCGGATTCCGAGGCCACTTCTCCACCCGCACCCGCCACTACTCCACCACTCTCACCCAGCTCCGAGCCGATCGCAGCGCCTGGCGCACCCGCCAAAACGATGCCCAGGAGCGGGCAGGTGAGGGCGGGCCGGTCACTGACCAGCGCAGTGACCGCGCTTACCTGACCGCCGGTCACACCGACCCCGACGCCGGTCACCCCAGCGGTCACCACGCGCAGAGCGGGCGACGCGCCGGCACGGACACCACCCTGGTGATCTCGCACTGGCAGTACACCGGCAGCGGCCTCCTGCCCGAACTCGCCCACCTCGCCGACCTCCTGGGCGCTGCCCCGAAGCCCCTACCTGAGCAAGCTGCCCGCCCCCGGCAGGCGCGACGCCCCGGTGACCGGGCCGGTCACTCCGGCGCCCCGCTGACCGCCCCTGTCCGGAGTGCGGTGACCGGGTGACCGCCGACGCCGAGCTCCTCACCGTGCCCGAGGTCATGGCGCGCCTGAAGATCAGCCGCTCCACCGTCTACGACCTCATCCGCACCCGCCAGCTCGCCTCCCTCACCATCGGCCGCGCCCGCCGCATCCCCACCCACGCCCTTGACGCCCTCGTCCACCACCAACTCGAACAGGCAGCCTGATGACCAACCCCAACACCAACACCACCTCCACCAGCAGCACCTAACGGCGACGGCACCGTCTACCAGCGCAAGGACGGCCGCTGGGAAGCCGCCGGATACGTCCTCGCCGCAGGCGACACCCGCAAGCGCATCCACGTCTACGGGAGCACGAGGAAGGAGGCGCTGGCTCTGCTGACGGAGAAGGTCGCCACCAGCAACCGCGGCATCGCCGCCCCCTCGGCGCAGGGCAGCGTAGGGGCGTTCCTCACCTACTGGCTGGAGACCGTCGCGGTCCACCGGCTCCGGGAGAACACCCACACCCGCTACACCGCCTGCGTGCGCCTGTACGTCATCCCCGGTCTCGGCAGGAGGAAGCTCGCCAAGCTCACCGCCAAGGACGTCCGCACCTGGCTCGACCACCTCCGCACCACCTGCAAGTGCTGCACACGCGGCCTGGACACCGCCCGCGACCAGCCCCAGTGCTGCGCGGCCGGGACCTGCTGCCGCAAGCGGCTCTCCCCGCTGACGCTGGCCTACGTGCACTCCGTGCTCAAGTCCGCCCTGGAGCACGCCGTCCGCGAAGAGGAGATCCCCCGCAACGTCGCCCGCAACGTCCGCATGGGCACACCCCGACCCCGCCGCTTCGAACCCCTCACCACAGAGGAAGCCCGAGCGTTCCTCGCCGCCGTCGACGGACGCCGACTCAGCGCACTGTTCGAACTCGCCCTGCACACCGGACTGCGCAAGGGCGAACTCCTCGGCCTGCGCTGGGAAGACCTCGACCTTGCTGGCGGAACCGCCAGCATCCGCCGCACCTTGCAGCGCACCAACTCCGGCGGCCTGACCGCACTGCCGACCAAGACCCAGAGCTCGGAACGGCGCATCGCCCTACCCACCGAATGCCTGCACTCCCTCGAACAGCACCGCGACCGGCAGCGCCAGGAGCGCGAAGCGGCAGGGGCGGGCTGGAAGGCGAGCGGCTACGTCTTCACCCGGCCCGACGGCAGCCCGATCGAGGGCACCACCCTCACCCGCCACTTCAACGCCCTCCTTCGCCGAGCCGCCCTGCGACGCATCAGGTTCCACGACCTCCGACACTCAGCAGCCACCCTCCTCCTGGAGCAGGGCGTCGAACTCGTCGTGATCAAGGAGCTCCTCGGTCATGCCCACATCGGGGTGACCGCCACGGTATACGCCCACGTCCGGCTCCGCCTCCAGCGCGACGCCATCGACCTCCTCGGCAACGCCCTCCGCCACCCCGCCCAGCCCGCCGCTGGATGCGACGACAGCGACGAACCACCCACTTGTGCAGCACCCGTCCGCTGACGTTGCCGTCAACTACTGCCGTCAGAGACCCTCAGCGGCCCCACTGGAAAAAACCAGTGGGGCCGCTGCAATTCCGCTCAGTACTATCTTGACAGTCTCGAACGCGTTCTACTCGTACACGACTGCCGCACGAAAGATTGCTGCAATCAACGCCCAGTCGGGCACCTCAGGAACCGGCTCGCCGATGACATTCTTAAAGAATCCGTCCATCGATTTAGTCCAACGCGCGGAGGCGTCCACAAAGTCCGAGGTGGATGGATTCTGCAGTTCCAATTTTCCATCGCGCAGAAGGATTGCCAGACCTTGCAGGTATTTGGCGAGATCCTCGCGCGTGTTGATTACGTTCAATGCTGGGTCCGGCCAGTTCACGGCCACTCCACTGGGTCGAAGTGCTGAATCAAGATCGACGCCCCGTCATTTTTAGTGGTGAACTTCCACGCCTCCCCTGCGATTTCTTCGGGAGTCGCCATCCGGAACGGCATCTGAATCCCAGCCTTCTGAAATGCAACGAGCCGCCGATTGTCCAACGAGAAGAGATTTCCATCCTTGTACTGAAGTCTCACCGTGGGAAGATCTTCTGGCTTGCTATATCCAGATCGCAAACCGGCCGCCGTCTGCTCAATCGTCTCTCCACTGCCGAAACGTGGGCTGACAGTATCCTGCGAAAACCTCACCAAGCTCGGGTCGATTGTCCCGTTGCAATTGTGCACCAGCACCGGCGTGCTACCGGCGAGTACATAGTACGAGTGCAGGTTCGCGACCGTGAGGTCGTACGTCACTGCCGTCGTGTGGTAATTGCGGACCGCGGTGACGACGGCGGTGGTGCCGTCCGACTGGCGGAGGTGGGTGCCGGGGGTGAGGTGGGAGGCGTCGGTCCACTGGGAGGTGGTGACGTTCCAGAAGGGGTGGTGCCAGGTGGTGGTGAGGACGGCCACCGCCGCGGTCTTCCGGGCCGCCCCCGACGCCGACTTCGCCGCGGCCGCCGGCTTCGACGGCGCGATCGTCAGGGCCGTGAAGTCGTGGTCCGTGGTCGTTTCAGCGTCCGGCCGTATTCGTCGACGGTGCTGCTGGACATGGTGACGAACGACGGCGTGGAGCCGCTGTACGAGGCGGCGTTCTGCTTCATGGTCACGGAGCCCGCCGTCGGCGCCGTGCCGAAGGCGGTTGAACCGTCGTAGTAGGTACGGGTGTCGGAGACGGAGTCGCGTGGGAGGACGGGCGTCGTGGCGCACTTGACGGCGACGGTGGTGTTCTCGTCCGGGGCGTCGAGGATCCAGGCACTGGTGCTGTCGGCGTATGTCGTGGTGACGCACTGGTCGTCGGCCGCCGTGGTCACGTCACCGAGGTCGTCGGTCCTGGTGACCCGGCCGTACGAGTCGTGGGTGTAGTCGGTCTCG
This sequence comes from Streptomyces sp. NPDC087422, assembly GCF_044744145.1. Taxonomy (NCBI): domain Bacteria; kingdom Bacillati; phylum Actinomycetota; class Actinomycetes; order Kitasatosporales; family Streptomycetaceae; genus Streptomyces; species Streptomyces sp. NPDC087422. Next base: position 131,566 of record NZ_JBIUXT010000003.1, read on the forward strand.
GTCTCGCCGGTTCGGCCGTCGGAGTAGGGGGTGTAGACGCGTTCCCTGCTCTGACCGGTGAGATAGGAGTTCTGGGCGGGCAGCGTGTCGCCCAGGCTGTGGGTCGCCCGGGAGGCCGAGGTCCACGGGTCGGTGACGGTGTCGGTGATCACCTTGCCGCTGCCGGCGCCGTCGTACTGGACGGTTTCGTACGCCATGCCGGCGTACTGGTCGAGATCGGTGACCGCGGGGTCGCCGCGCGAGTCGGTGATCGTGGCCGAGCGGGTGCCCTTGTTCGGCAGGGTGTCACCGTCCATGCCGCGGAAGTACGTGTAGTCGCTCTCGGTCACCGGGTCGGGCGCGTTGCCGGTGGTGACCTTCATGCCCTGGAAGCCGCGGAACTGGTTCCAGGTCCGCTCGTTGGCGAGCGTCAGCGGTCCGTCGTCGTAATACCAGGTCAGGGAGAGCAGAACGCCGTTGACGCCCGCGGCCTCGGCGTCGCTGCGGGGCAGCACCCGTACACCGACAGAGACCGGTGCCGCGGAGTCCGCTCGGTCGGCCGCGGAGCAGGTGCCGGTCGCCGCTCGCTTGCCGTTCCGGCTGTCGTGTCCGCCGGGGCCGATCCACAGCGGAAGGGACCCGGCGCGCCTGGCGACGGGCCCGGGAAACCGCGCACCTCGCGCGTGGCGGCCAGACGGTACGGTCCGTCGGCGGCGCCCTCTCCACCGTGCTCGCCGGACCGGGCGCCGTTCTCATCGGCATCACCTCGGCCCTGGCTGTCCGGGGCGGACCTGCCGCACGTGAGGTGTCGGGTCCGTCGAGCCGCCGGAGGGGGCCGGGGGGTCACGGGGCCTGGGGGCCGCGGGCGGCGGCTTGGTCCAGGAGTTCGGGAAGGTCTTTGAGCCGGTCGAGGCCCTGGACGGCGCGGGCCGTGCGGTGATTGGCGGACAGCCGGGCCCGGTGGCGGTGGAGGAAGGCCCAGTAGCCGGTGCTGTAGGGGCAGGCGTGGTCGCCGACGCGGTCGGTGGGGCGGTAGGCGCACGGCCCGCACAGGTCGCTCATCCTGTGGAGGTACGCGCCGCCGGAGGTGTACGGCTTGGTGGTCATCAGGCCGCCGTCGGCGTACTGCGACATGCCGACGACGTTGGGCAGCATGACCCAGTCGTAACCGTCGACGAAGCAGCGGTGGAACCAGTCGGTGACGGCCGCCGGATCCCAGCCGTCCTGGAGGGCGCGGCTGCCGAGCACCATGAGCCGGGGGATGTGGTGGGTCCAGCCGGTGTCCCGGACCTGGGCGAGGACGGTGGACAGGCAGTTGGCGGTGACGGCGTCGGCGTCCAGTTCGAGGAACCAGTCGGGGAGCGGGGCGTGGTGGCGCAGCGCGTTGCGGTGCCGGTAGTCCTCGCCGAAGTGCCAGTACACCTGCCATACGTACTCCCGCCAGCCGGCGATCTGCCGGACGAAGCCCTCGACGCTGTTGAGCGGCGCGTCACCCGCGCGGTACGCGGCCTCGGCCCGCTCGACGCACTCGGCCGGGTCGAGGAGTCCGAGGTTGAGCGGTGCGGACAGCAGGCTGTGGCTCATCACCGGATCGGCGGCCAGCATGGCGTCCTCGTACCGTCCGAAGTCCGGCAGCCGGTGCGAGAGAAAGCGGCGCAGCGCCGACAGGGCTTCGCGGCGGGTGGCGGGGAAGAGCCGGGGGCTGTCGCGTCCGACGAAGGACACCTGGCCGTCGCGCTCCCACCGGTCGAGGTCGTGGCGGACCTCGTCGTCGATCTCGTCCTCCTCCGGCCGCGAGGGACCGGCCACCGTCAGGGTGTCCCGGCCGCGCGGCGGCGGCTCACGGTTGTCGTGGTCGAGATTCCACCGGCCGCCCGCCGGCCCGTCCCCGTCCATGAGGAGGTCGTGCCGCTCGCGCACCCAGCGGTAGAAGCCCTCCATCCGCAGGCTGCGACCGTCTCGGCGTCCGGCCCACTCCGCGAATTCGGCCCGAGGCACCAGGAAGCCCTTCGCGGGCAGCACGTCCACCCGCTCCAGCGACGTGACCAGGGCCAGCGCGGCGCGCGAGGTGGGGTGGCAGACCGTGAGCCGGTCCCTGCCGCCGCCCGGCACCTGGGCCAGCGCCTCCGTATACGTCTCGGCGCGTACGTACGTCACCCGGTCGCCCAGTTCGGCCGCGCGGTGCCGCATCGCGGACAGCACCAGATGCGCCTTGGCGCGGTGGAACCGGCGGCGGCGCAGCACCGAACGGGCCTCGATCATGATCACCGGCGCCTGTGCGTCGGGGCCGCCGTGCCGGGGATCGAGGAAGTGGGGGCCGAGCTGGTCGCCGAACAGCCAGTGCGGTCGCGGTTCCATGGGGGTCTCCTCTCGCGGCGCCCGGGTGCTCCGCGCGGCGGGGCCGTCCCTTCGGCCGATGCTGCCAGCCTCCGCGCGGGTCCTGCGCGCCGACACTCCGGCGCGACCGGACTCCGGAGGGCCGAGACGTACGCCACCGGGTCGCTCCTCTCCGCCCCGCCGGGCTCGGCCCTGACGACCGCCCCTGGACTCGGGCCCGTAGGCTCGGACGTGTCCGTCCGCCGCGATGTCCGCCGCGATGTCCGCCGGACGCGCCGCCGACCACATGCGGCGCGGGCCCGCCCCCGCGCGTACCGTTCGAACGGCCGACACGGATACGGATACGGATACGGATACGGATACGGATACGGATCAGGCCGAGGGCAGGAGGAGCGCCGTGCCACAGCCCCCGGCCGACTCGTCCCACCACCGGCCGGACCTGCCGCACCGGCCCGATACGGCCGGCCCTCCCGGCCCTCCCGGCCCTCCCGGCGCTCCCGGCCCTCCCGGCCCTCCCGGCGCTCCCGGCGCTCCCGGCGCTCCCGAGCAGCAGACCCTCTTCGGGTGGGAGGACACACCGTCCGCCGCCCCGCCCGACGACGGCGGATTCCGGGACAGCCCGCAGGCCCGACGAATGCTGGACGTACGGCAGGTGTACGCCGAGCCGGCCGCGCTCGCCTCCCCGCGTGGCCGGCAGATCATGGCGCGGCTCCCCGGCGTCCCCGTCACCGAGGTGGCGAGCCACTGGCGCATCCCCTCCCTGCACGGCAACGAGGGAAACGTCTCCCGCTGGGTGCGCGTCAAGACAGAGACACTCGTCCTGGGCGTGAAGCGCACCCTGGAGACGCGCCCCAACGGCAGATCAGCCGACTGGATCGCCCCCGGCGCCTCCAACGGGTGCGCGATGGCCTGCGCCTACTGCTATGTACCGCGCCGCAAGGGATACTCCAACCCGATCACGCTGTTCACCAACGTCGAGGCGATCATCGCCCACGTCAGGCGGCATGTGCGGACGCAGGGCCCCAAGCGAGAGCCGAACCAGTGCGACGCCCACTCGTGGGTCTACGACATCGGCGAGAACGGCGACTGCTCGGTCGATGCCCTGGTCTGCGACAACACCGCCGACTTCATCGCCGCTTTCCGCGCCCTGCCCACCGCCAAGGCGTCATTCGCCACGAAGTTCGTCAACCCCGACCTCCTGGCGCTGGACCCGCGGGGCCGTACCCGGGTGCGTTTCTCGCTGATGCCCGAACGCGACTCGCGCCTGTTGGACATCCGCACCAGCCCGGTCGCGGAACGCGTCGCCGCGGCCGCGGACTTCCTCGACGCCGGCTACGAGGTCCACTTCAACCTCTCACCGGTCGTACTGCGGCCCGGCTGGCAGCGGGACTGGGCCGATCTGCTCGCCCACCTCGACGATGTCCTGCCCGTCCGGGTGAAGCGGCAGGCTGCCGCCGAGGTCATCCTGCTGACCCACAACCAGCAGTTGCACGAGGTCAACCTCGGCTGGCACCCGCGCGCGGAGGACCTCCTGTGGCAGCCGGACGCCCAGGAGGTCAAACGCTCGGAGAACGGCGCGCTCAATGTCCGCTACGCGCGCGATGTCAAGCACGGCGCCGTCGTCCGGCTCCGGGAGCTGATCGCGACGCACGCCCCTTGGCTACGGGTCAGATACGCGTTCTGAACGCCGGCCCCTCCGCCGCCGGTCCCTCCCGGTGGAAGGTCACTTCGACGGTTGGGGGCGGAAAGCCGCATTCGCGGGCGCCCCATTCGGCGACGGCCGTGGCGGCGGCCTCCGGCTGGTGGTCGGTCGGCATGTGGCCGAGCGTGCCTCTTCGGTGGCCGCGTCGTCGAGGACGTGCAGCCATACGTGACCGGTGACCCGGCGTGCGTGAGCGCGACGCATTTCCAGCGGCCAGGGCTCACCGGTGCCGCGCAGCCGCGCCGCGCCGTCGAGTCCCTGAACACGCTCGGTCTGGCCGACCGGTCGATGACTGCCGGGCAGGGCGTCCCAGGCCGTGACGGCGACCGTGCCGTAGCCGTAGCCGGAGCCGGAGCCGTGGCCGTAGCCGTAGCCGGTGGAGACGATCTGCTCGGCCAGTCGCGTACGTACCGCCCCAGACGAAGTCCGTCCTGCTGACGACCGTGCCGTCCTCGCCGATCCCGAGCTTCGCCGTACGGCGCATGACCGGCGCGGCGGTCGGCCAGGACGAGAAGCAGTCCGCTCCTTTGATAAGCGCCAGGTCAAGGAGCTGGGGCCATCCGCGCTGAATCCGTCGCGGCGGGCGGCGATGGGAGCGATGAGTTCGGCCGCGGGCAGCAGTCTCAGTGGTGCAGGCAAGCGATGGGAGCAGAGATGGGCAAGCTGAAGCAGGTGGCCGACGGTGTCTGGGTGCGGCAGAGCGACTGGGTCTGGTCCAATTCGATCGTGGTGCGCGGCGAGGACGGGCTGGTCCTGATCGATCCCGGCATCGACGGTTCCGAGTTGGACCAGCTCGCCGATGATGTGGACGGGCTCGGCATTCCGGTGGTGGCCGGGTTCTGCACTCATCCGCACTGGGACCATCTGCTGTGGCATTCCCGGTTCGGCGATGTGCCGCGCTACGCGACCACCGCCGCCGCCGACGTTGCCGGTCAGGCCCGGGAGCGGGCGCAGGCGATGGCTGCGGAGAGCGCGTCCGGCGTGCCCCTCGACCTCGTCGCGCTCGTCACCCCGCTGCCCGCCGACGGCGGAGCGGTGCCGGGCCAGGTCATCGAGCACCAGGCGCACGCTGTCGGCCACGCCTCGGTCCTGCTGGCGGACCGCGGCGTCCTGCTCGTCGGCGACATGCTCTCCGACGTCCTGATCCCGCTCTTCGACGCTCGCCAGGACGATCAGGTGGGAGCCTACGAAAGCGCTCTCGACCGGCTGGCCGAGGCTGCCGGGCAGGCCGACGTCGTGGTCCCGGGCCACGGCTCCGTTGCCGAAGGCCGCGAGGTGGCGGCCCGCTTCGCCGCCGAGCGTGCCTACATCGACGCGCTCCGGCGAGGAGACGACCCGGTCGACGCGCGCCTGGGGCCGCACGCGGACTGGCTCTCCCGTCCTCACCGGGCCAACATGGAACAGGCCCGAGGCCGGTAGGACCCGTATACCCGGGCGAGCCGACCGGATCGGCACCCTGGCCAAGCGGTCGGCGCGGAACTCCCCGCCGACGTCGCCATCGCCCCGTCCGCACCCCCGTTCAGCGGCTAAAGGGCGGGTCAGAGCAGGGAGTTGTACGCCTGCCACCCGTCGCTGATCTTGAGGCGGGGCTTGAAGGGGGCGGCGGGGTTGCCGGTGCCTTCGTAGTACCAGAGGCCGGTGCGACCGGTGGCGATGAGGTCGTCGTGGCCGTCGAGGCGGAGGTCGCCGGTGCCGAGGAGGCGGGTGTAGGTGTTCCAGCCGGGGCCGACCAGACTGCGGGCGTCGTAGTACGCGGACGAACGGGCCCCCTGGCACCGGGGATGAGCCACAGATCGCCTTTGGCGTCCCGCCCGAAGACGCTGGGGACGAGTTCCGCGGGTCGCACGTCGGCAGTGGGGCGCAGGGTCTGCGTGGCGCCGACGCACTGCCACCCTTGCGGGTCGCGGACCTCGATCGTGCCGACGAGCCTGCCCGCATAGTTCTGTCCGTCGGCGCTGAACCGGACCGTAACGGCGTTCTCGAGCTGCTCGGGCGTGTATCCGGCTGCGGCGATCTGGGCTGCCGTAAAGACCACTTGGGTGCTCGTCGTATGCGCGGACGCCGGGCTCAACCAGACGATCCGGATGTTCAGCCGCTCGGTCACGGCGTGCGGCGCCCCGGTGGCGATCTGCGGGCTCGCGCTGTACGAGGTGACGCCCCCATCGGTCCAACTGGGCTTGAAATACGGCTGATTCACGATCAGGTCGCTCGTCGAGCGGTTGGTGGAGGAGCCCGCGATGTCCTTGCCGGTCGCACCGTCCACCAACTGCGCCTGCACCATGATCTGTCCGTACACCGGGTACGCGGCGCTGATGTGCAGATGCGTCGCGCCCGCCGTCATCGGCGTGCCCCGGACCCAGTGCGCGGCGGTGCCGGGGGCCGGCTCTAGGATTGGCTGACCCGTACATGTCCGCTATCGGCGCCGGGATGGCGCGGGCGGCAGGGGTACTCGTTTTCCTTGGGGGGATACACCGAGTGAGACTTCGCGCTCTTCTGCCTGCCGTGACGGCCGGCGCACTGCTGACGGCCGCGCTCGCGCTTCCGGCGACCGCCGCCGACTCCGGGACGGCGGCGCCGTACGACGCGGTGCCGGGTGCCACCGCGAGCCCGTCCGGCGCGGCGAGCCCCGGTCCGACGGACACGCCGACCGCCACCGCGACCGGCACGCCCACCGGCACCACCACGCCCACCGGCACCGTCGGCGACACGCCCACGGACCCGCCTGCGCCTACGGACCCGCCCACGGACGCGCCCACACCCACGCCCACGGACACCGCGAGTCCGGAGCCGTCAGGGAGCGGGACGCCCGACCCGGCCGAGACCACCCCGCCCCCGCACCGCTTCCAGGTGTACAGAGTCGGCAACTCCTGGTCCGACCACTGGAAACTCTCGGTGTCCGTGTACAGCGACACCTCGGCGGTCGCGGGCATCACCGCGCACTACCGTCCGCACGGTGCGCCCGCGGACGCGCCGGACGCCGGTACGACATCGGCCTTCGTGACCAGTCCGTACCTCGACAACGACCGGACGGCGGCGCAGCGCATCGCCCTTCCCGCGATGGGCGTCTACGACATCTCCGTGGACATCACGGACAGCCGGGGAGAGGTCGAACACTTCCCGGACGCGGGCCAGTTCACGTACGCGGCGCAGGTGTCCGTCGGGAAGCTCTCGGCCGACCGCGGCTCGGTGGACTACGAGCACCGCTCGTACGCCGTCTCGGCCCCGGTCACCGTCACCGACCCCAGCACGGGCGCGGCGCTCGACCCGGCCGGTGTGTCGGTCGACCTGACCAACCCGGACCTCGGGGGCGGTGTGGATACGGTCGCCGTCGCCACCGCGCGGGCGGACGGGCGGGTCAGCGCGCCGGTCACGGTGAAGGGCGACGTCACCTACCGGACGGCGGGCGCCGACGGCACCGCCACCGCGGGCTACCCGTACTTCCTCGACGGCAGCGACCAGACCCCGCTCACCGTGCCGGCGAAGGCGGAGACCACCCGGATCCGCGTCCTGAGCAAGACCGACGTCAACGTCCCCCGGGGCGGCCGGACCACGATCACGGGCGTGTACGAGCGGAAGGCCGGGTCCGCGTGGGTGGGCACGCCGGGCCAGAAGATCTACACCCAGGGACCGGCGTACTTCGACGCCACGGCCAGGACCAGGGCCGACGGCACCTTCACCGTCACGACCGGCACCGCGGGCTCGTACTACTTCTGCAACTACTGGAACTACGACCCCTTCCTCCTGCCCACCGACAACAGCACGACGCCGGTCCACGTGCACATCCCGACGCCCAGCCGCGTCACCCCGTTCCGCGTCAGCGAGGACGAGTACGGCGAGGCGGTGATCGACGGCCATCTCGACCTGTACGGATCGGAGTTCGCGAACAACACGCACTCCATGACGATCCAGTACTCGTCCAACGGCAAGTCCTGGCACACCGTCGGCACCACCCGGATCGGCCGCCAGGGCCTCCCCGGCGACGAGTTCATGACCTACGCGACCTACGGCGGCCAGGCGAACGGCTACTGGCGGGCGTACTTCCCCGGCACCCCGGACTTCTCGCCCTCCTACAGCGCGGCCGTCAAGATCTACCGCACCCCCACCCGCGTCACCGGCGGCAAGCCCAGCCGCACCACGGTGCGCAAGAACACCTACGTCACCTTCGGCGGCCACCTCCAGCAGCGGAGCACCTCCGGCAAGTGGTCCGGAATCTCCCGCAGTTACGCGTACCTGGAATTCCGGCCCGCGGGCAGCAAGACCTGGCACTACGTCACCCGCGCGAAGACCGACTCCAAAGGCGCCTACTACCTGCGCGGCAAGTCGACTCGCAGCGGCACCTGGGTCGTCGTGTGGTTCACCTCCGACAGCCGCCACATCGACTCCAACGGCCCGGAGACCTACGTCCGCGTGAAGTAGGCGGCTCCGGTCCGAGCAGTTACCGCGACGGCGGCAACTGGGGGCGGCCCGCTGCGGTCCCGTACCGGTCCGCTCGATGCACCCGCAACGGTCGCGGGACGGACCGGGCCCGCTCGGACCGGCCGCGTCGGCCCAGCGGTTGGAGAACACCTGTGGTGGCGACTCCTCGCTCATCCGCTCAGATCAAATGACGGGGCGGGTTCGGATGGGGTGCGCAGAGAGTGCCGGGGGACGGTGTGGGTGGCGCGGCCTTGGGTGAGGACGGGGGCGATGGGGGCGGCGGAGGGGGGCCAGTCGGTGACGGCGGGGGCGGTGAGGGGGAGGGCGGCGCCGAGGCGGGGGGCGAGGGGTTGGGCGGATTCGGCGACGGTCGGTGCGGTGCGGAGGCGGGCGGGGGTGGTCCAGCCGAGGAGGTCGGTGGGGTGGGGGGCCAGCAGGCGGCGGTCGCGGCGGTACGCGACCAGCACCACGTCGTCGTCGCCGAGGCCGTCCGCGGTGAGCCGCCGTACGGCGTCGGCCGGGTCCTCGTCCCGCTCCACCACCGGCGCCGGGGTGGCGTGGTCGCCGACGGTCGGGCCGTCGGCCGGGGCCGGGCCTCGGAAGCCGTTGGCGGTGAGCCAGTCGTCGTTGAAGTACGTCGACAGGTAGGCCCGGCCCGAGTCCGGCAGCAGGGCCACCACGGTGTCGTCCTCGGTGAGGTGTTCGGCCACCCGCAGGGCCGCCGCGAGCGCGACGCCCGACGAGCCGCCCGCGAGGATGCCCTCGGTACGGGCCAGCCGCCGCACGGCGTCGATCGCGTCCTGGTCCCCGACGGCGAGGTAGCGGTCGATCACGGCGGAGTCGAGGGCGAGCGGCCAGACGTCGGCCGTGGCCTCGGGGTGCAGGAAGTGGCCCGCGCCCTCGATGTACTTCTGGCTGCCGTCGCCGCCCGCGTACATCGAGGTGACGGGGTCCGCGCCGATCACCCGGACCCGGCCTCCGCTCACTTCCCTGAGGTAACGGCCGGTCCCGGAGATCGTGCCGCCGGTGCCGACGGTGGCGACGAAGTGGGTGACCGCGCCCTCGGTGTCCGTCCAGATCTCGGGGCCGGTGGTGGCGTAATGGGCGGCCGGATTGGCCGGGTTGTCGTACTGGTCGACGAACCAGGCGCCCGGCGTCTCGGCGGCGAAGCGCGTGCCCTGCGAGCGCATGCTGTCCGGGTGGTCGCGCGGGACGAAGGCGTCGACCAGCCGCACCTCGGCTCCGTAGGCGGCGAGTTGGTCCCGCTTCTCGCGCGAGGTCGCGGAGCCGGTGAAGACCACCGTCCGGTAGCCGAGGTGGGCGGCGGCCAGCGCCAGGCCGATGCCGGTGTTGCCGCTGGTCACCTCCACCACGGTGCCTCCCGGACGCAACGAGCCGTCCGCCTCCGCCCTGCGGAGCATCGACAGCGCCGCCCGGTCCTTCACGCTGCCGCCGGGGTTCTGCCACTCCGGTTTGACGTACACGCGCGGGCGCAGTCCTTCGGCGGCGCGGGTGAGGCGGATCAACGGTGTCCCGCCGATGGCGTCGAGCACCGACTCGTATCTGGCCATGCGATCTCCTTGAGTGGTGGGCGCCGGGAGGGGGCGGGAGCGGGGTCAGCGGCACGGCCCGCGCACCCCGGGAGCGGGGTCGGCGGTACGGCCCGCACACCCCGGGAGCGGGGGCAGCGGTACGGCCCGCGCACCCGTACGCCGATCCGCTCGTACGTCGTCCCGCTCGTACGTCGTCCCGCTCGTACGCCGATCCGCCGATCCGCCCGGTGCCTGCCGTCACCGCCCCGCCGGCACCGGCCCCGCCGCCCGCTCGGCGTCGCGCCGGGCGACCTCCGCCCGTACCAGCGGAATGACGTGGCGGCCGAAGTCGATGGCGTCGCCCAGCAGGTCGTAGCCGCGCGCGGAGATGATATCGACGCCGAGGTCGATGTAGTCGAGCAGCGCCCGCGCGACGGTCTCCGGCGTGCCGACCAGGGCGTTGGAGTTGCCCGCTCCCCCGGTGACCGCCGCGGTGCGGGTCCACAGCGCGCGGTCGTAGCGCTCGCCCTGCTCCGCGATGCCGATCAGCCGCTGCGAACCGGTGTTCTGCGGGGCGTCGCCGCCGCGCCGCCGCCACGCGCCCGCCGCCCGGCGCTGCTCGATGGCGGCGACCGTGCGGTGCGCCTTCTCCCAGGCCAGTTCCTCGGTGGGCGCGATGATCGGCCGGAAGGCGACCTGGATACGCGGCGGGGTGCCGCGGCCCGCGGCCAGCGCGGCGGCCTTCACCGCCTCGATCTGCTGGGCGGTCTCGGCCAGCGGCTCGCCCCACAGCGCGTAGATGTCGGCGACGGCGCCACCGGCGGCGTACGCGGCGGCCGACGAACCGCCGAAGGAGACGTCCGGGTGCGGCTGCCGCACCGGGAACACGTCGGAGACGTAGTCGCGGAAGCGGTAGTGCGCGCCCTCGTGGTCGAACGCCTCGTGCTCGGTCCACACGCGTTTGACGATCTCGATGTACTCACGGGTGCGCGCGTACCGCTCGTCCTTGCTCAGGACGTCGCCCTCGCGCTGCTGCTCGTGGTCGCTGCCCCCGGTGATGAAGTGCACGGCGAGCCGGCCGTCGCTGATCGCGTCGAGGGTCGCGAACTCCCGTGCGGCGAAGGTCGGATACGACACGTTGGGGCGGTGCGCGAGCAGGATCTCCAGGCGTTCGGTGCGCGCGGCGATGTACGCCGCGGCCGTACCGGGCTCCGGCGAGGCGGAGCTGTACGCGAACAGCACCCGGTCCCAGCCGTGGTCCTCGTGGGCGCGGGCGAGTCGCAGCGTGTAGTCCTTGTCGAAGGACGCGCCGCTGCGCGGTGTGGTCTCGGAGCCGTCGTTCGTGGCGGCGATACCGAGGAATTCGACGGGCACGGCAGGGCCTTTCGTCGGGGTGGACGGGCGGTGGCAGATGGTCAAATTCGGTGACAAGCGGTGACAGTCGGTGGGAGCGGAAGGCGAACCGGGCGTCTCACGAGGGCAGTTCGAGCCCCAAGTTCTCGCGCAGCGTCCTCCCGGCGTAGTCCTCGGCGACGACCTTCCGCTTGCGCAGCTCGTGCAGCAGGCCGTTGACGACGAAGTCGTGCTCGCGCGGGTCGGCGAGGCCGCCGAGCGTGATGACGTCCAGCACTCCGGCCCGGAAGCGCTCCTCGACCGCGTCGGCCAGTTGCTCCGGCGTGCCCGCGGCGGCCCAGTGGCCGGTGTCCTGCGCGGCGACGATCAACTCCCGCAGCGTGTAGCCCTGTCGGGCGTATCCGACGAAGATGTCGACCCGGCCGCGCCGCCGGTTCACCGACGTGACGTCCGGCAGCAGGCTGTCCGGCAGCTTCGCGTCCAGGGGCAGCTCCGAGAGGTCGACGCCGCCGCCGAGCATGTCGGCCACCTGCGCCCGGCCGCGCTCGAAGTCGATCGACTCGCGCCGCTCGCGCACCAGTCGGCGCGCTTCCTCCTCCGTCGCGCCGTAGGTGGCGTGGAAGGAGCTGAAGATCAGCGGCAGTCCGCCGGGGCGGCCGAACTCCGCCGCTTGGGCGCGGATGCGGCGGGTGAAGTCCAGCGCGACGTCCAGCGTGGGCAGCGAGGTGAACACCACCTCGGCGTACCGCGCGCCCAGTGCCCGGCCCGCTTCGGACTGCCCGGCCTGGAACTGCACCGGGCGGCGCTGCGGCAGCGGCGGGATGTTCAGCGGACCGGCCACCGAGAAGTACGGACCGCGGTGGTCGACGGGCCGGACCTTGGCGGGGTCCAGCACCGCCGCGCCGTCCGGCCCGCGCGTCAGCGCGCCCGGTTTCCAGCTGTCCCACAGCGCGTTGACGACCTCGAGCGTCTCCGCGGCGCGCGCGTAACGCTCCTCGGGACTGGGCAGCGCGCCGGGGCCGAAGTTCTCCTCGCCGAGCGAGGAGGTCACCAGATTCCACGCGGCCCGCCCGTTGCTGACGTGGTCGAGCGTGCCGAACAGGCGCGCCAGGTTGTACGGGTGGTGGAAGGTGCTCGACACGGTCGCGATCAGGCCGATCCGCGACGTGACCTGGCTCAGAGCCGACACGAACACCAGCGGCTCCTGCGAGCCGATCGCGCCCTGCGCGCCGAAGCTCAGCAGGTCGGCGGTGAACAGCGCGTCGATCCGCGCCGCCTCGGCGAGCGCCGCGACCCGCACGGCGGTGTCCAGGGTGGACCGCTCCGGATCGACGGCCAGGTCGTACGTCTCCGACACACCGCCGGCCCCGGTCACGGTCTTCAGCGTCCTCGGAGGCTGCGCGCTCACAGGTCGTCCCTTCTCACCGGCGGCGACGGCACCGGTGCGTCATGTGGCTGAGGATCGGGGTCTTCTCCGGCGCGGGCCGACGGGCAGCGCGGGTGCCCGCCCCTGTGCGCGGACGTGCTGCCGCGGGGTGCGGACGTGCTGCCGCGAGGTGCGGAGGCGCGCGAAAACGCGCGGCGGTACCCGGAGAAGAGGGGGAGAAAGCCGTCGTGGACGGCGGATCGTCAGCGACAGAGCGTGGTGTGGATCCGGCACAGATCGACGTGCCGACGCTTCGTCCGGCCGGGCCGCAGGAGGGCGGCCCCGACCGATACGGCGCGCGATCCCTTCACGACGACTCCGATCGGCCCGGCGGCGAAAGCCGGGCACAGCGACGCGGCCGGGAGAACGCTTCGGCCGCGTGATGCGGGTTGACGGTGCGGAATGAACGTACGTGCCAGGTGGCGGGCCTTGTCAAGACCCCCCCCGGGCGGCGGCGGGCGGTCGTCACCGCCGAGAACGCCGTGGGGCCAGCCGAAAAGCCGCTTCGGCGGGCCCGTGCCGCGCGCCGCGCGGGGTGCTCCGCGCGGCGCGCTCCGGCTCGGGTGCCGCCCGGCGGTGACTCTCCGGGCGGTCCCGGGCTTTACACAGCCGGTGCCAGGTTTTACAGCCGGTCCCAGGCTCTACAGCCGGTGCCAGGTTTTACAGGCGGTCCCAGGCTCTACGAGCGGTCCTGGCCTCTACAGGGCGACGATTCCCTCGCCGCCGACGGCGTCCGGGACGATGACGGTGCCGACCTTGTGGAGCGAGCCGTCCCGCTCGACGCGGAAGGCGTCGACACCGCCCGTACCGCCGGTCTGGACGTACAGGAAGTGCTCGTCGGGGGTGACGGCGGAGTCCGTGGAACCCGCGCCGGTCGCGGTGGTGCCGAGCGGTTCGAGCGTCGCCCGGCGGGTCTGCCGGAAGCCGGAGACCGCGTTGCTGCCGGCGTTGGAGGCGTAGAAGCGGTCCCCGGCGCGGGAGATCCAGCAGGTGGCCTGCTCGCCGGTGAGCGCCTTGTCGAGCCGGACGACGTGGCCGTCCTCGCGGACCGCGAAGGTCAGCACGGCGTTGGTCCCCGCGTCGGTGACGACCAGGCGGCCACGGCTGTCGAAGGTGAAGCCGAAGGGGACCGCCCCGTTCTCCACGTTCACGACGGGACGGGCGGACGGGGCACCGGACGGGCTCACGCGGAAGACGTCGACGCTGCTGCCGCCGGCCTTCGTGGTGACGATCAGTCGGGACCCGTCGGGGGTGAAGGACACCTGGCCGGGGGTGTGGGTGAACTCCGGCGCCGTCGTGGTGTCGAGGCGGAGCTCCCGCCTCCACCCGCCGACGCGCTCCAGCCTCTTGCCCCCGGCGATCCGGTAGCCCTGGACGGAGCCGCCGTCGCGGGCGTTGAGGACGTAGACCCGGTCGTCGTGGACGGTGAGGCTGACGGGGAAACGTCCGCCGGAGGTGATGACCTGCTCGCGGTGGAGCCTCTCGCCGTCGACCGAGAAGACGGTGACGGTGTCGCTGCCCGCGTTGACGGCGAAGAGCAGGTGGTGCGCGCAGTCGTGGACGAGCGAGCCCTGCGAGGCGAGGTGGTCGACGACCGAGCCGTCGAGGACACCGCCCTTGCCACCGGTGGCGAAGGTGCCGCGTCGGCTGAGGGAGCCGTCGGGGGCGCGGTGGTAGGCGACGATCTCGTTGTGGGCGGTGTTGTCCGTCTGGACGAACACCGGGCCCTCGGAACCTCTGGGATACGGGGCGGGCGACGCCGCCGCCGACGCGGACGGGAGGGCGAACACCGCCATGGAGCCCGCCACTGCTGCGGCGGTCCAGGCGGCGTGAGTGAGCGAGAGAATGCGCTTCATCGTTCCCCTTCGGGAGCTGGGTCGGCGAGATGGCCCCCTGCCCACGGCCTGGGCAGATGCGGTCCGCCGCCAGGATCGGGCCGGCGGCGGACACGAACCGTGACCGACGGGGCCAGGTTCGGCCGTTGTGGTGAGCGGCCCAGTCGAACGGCCCCAGGCCCGTAAAAGTCCAGGTGGACGGGGTGGGGCGGGGCCGTCCCTGAGCCCCGGGCGGGGCCGTCCGTGAGCGCCGGGCGGGGCCTGTCACCCGGGGGCGGCGGCGGTGGCGGAGGTGTGAGCTTCCTTCGCGTGGCGGAACACCAGGACGGGACCAGGGCGGCCTACGACGGGGTCGTCGAGCTGTACGCGTCGCTGTTCGCCGACCGGCTGGAGACGCAGCCGTTCGCGCGGGGCATGCTCGGCACCTTCGCCGAGTTGGTGCGCGGCACGGGGAACGTGCGGACGGCCGACCTCGGCTGCGGGCCGGGGCACATGACGGCCATGCTGCACGACCTGGGGCTGGACGCCTTCGGACTCGACCTCTCACCCGGCATGGTCGGCCACGCCCGGCGCGCTCATCCGGCGCTGCAGTTCGACGAGGCGCGGATGGAGGCGCTGCCGGTCGAGGACGGGGCACTGGGCGGCGTGCTGGCGCACTACTCGATGATCCACACCCCGCCGGAGGAAGTGCCCGCGCTCCTCGCGGAACAGGTACGCGTCCTGGCCCCGGGCGGCCTGCTCATGGCCTCCTTCTTCGCCACCGAAGGGCCGGAGCCGGTCCGCTTCGACCACAAGGTCTCGCCCGCCTACAGCTGGCCGGTGGACCGCTTCGCCGAACTCCTCGCCGGGGCGGGGCTGTTCAACCTCGCCCGCCTGGTCCACGACCCGGCCTCCGAACGGGGCTTCCTCGACGCCCACTTGCTGGGCCGCCGCCTCTAACGGCTGTTTCCGGCATGGGCGGTTGCCCCGGCGGAGGCGGCGCGGTGGGAGGCCCGCGCCGACTTCGCCGGGTCAGCGGGGAGGCGCCGAGTCCAGTATCCGCAGGGCGAACGGCGCGATGGGGGCCATACGGCGGCGGCGGAGGTCGAGGGTGGGGGCGGGGGCGGACAGGCCGTGGGCGGCGAGGAGGGTCATCAAGGGCCAGATGAGGTCGGGGCGGCCGGTGAGGGGGAGTTCGGCCGAGTCGGGGGTGATGACCTTGGCGGGGGTGACACCCGCGAGGAGGTTGGTGCGGGGCCAGTCGACGACGTAGGACGTGCCGCGCGGGGCGACGCACAGGACGACGTCCCGGGTGCGGTGGAGGACGGCGAGGTAGTTCATCGGGAGGGTCAGGCGACGGGCGGCGTCGAACGGCGGCGTGCCGTCCTCCGGTCGGACGCGGACGACGGTGTCGAGGACCGGGCCGTGGTCCTGGAAGGTGGTCGTGCCGCGCAGTTCGACGAAGCGGGCGCGGATCAGGTGGCCGCCACGGCGGGACCAGCGGCGGCCCGAGGAGCCGAACTCGCCTGTGGGGCCGGGCAGTTCGTCCACGATCCAGCGGGACTCCTCCCACGGTTCCGTGACCGGTGCACGGTCCTCGGGGTGGGCGCGGATTCGCTCGGCCAGGGCGGTGTAGCGTCCGGCCGTGTGCGGGTCCAGTCGCCGGAGGTCGATGGTGTCGCCGGTCATCACGACTCCTCCGGCCGCCCGTGAGATCCGCATCTGCTCCAGCAGGCGGCCGGGGCGCCGGGTGACGTCGGTGCGGTGGCCGTCGAGGTCGAGCAGCCGACTGGTCCTCGTCCCCGCGAGCAGCAGGCTGCGCGGCCACTGGGGGGTGACCTCGCCGGGGGTGGCCGGGGCGGCGTCCGAGGCTGTGCCGGGGACGGCGTCCGAGGAGCCGGGAGGCCCGGCGGCAGGCCCGGCGGCAGGTCCGGCGGAAGGCCCGGCGGCAGGGGCCGGGTGGACGAGGACGACCAGGCGCCCGGCCGTCACGGCGGACAGGCACATGGACGGCACCCGCCACTCCCGCGTGACCTCGAACGGGTCGGCGCCCTCGACGCCGTGCACCCGCAGCCTCAGCTGGATCAGCGGCGTGAACTCGTCGGGCGCGTAGTTGCCGAAGTGCTTCGTGAAGGTGGCCTCGCCGTCGGGGCTGTAGCGCACCAATGACGCCTCCAGGACGTCGGCCCGCGCCAGCCACGCCCGCGCCGGGCCCTTGGGGGACTCCGGCGACAGCATCACGAGAGTGTCGTCGTCGTAGCGGACACTCGCGTCCTTCGCCCGGTCCCGGCGCGTGATCCGGGGGAACCCCTGCCGCGTGGACGTGTAGGCCGCGACGGGAATCGTGACCGTGCCGGCCAGGCCGACGCCGAGGCAGACCAGCGCGGCGCCCCGGTCGGTCCCGCTGTGCCATATCTGGAGCCCCATCAGCAGGAAGAACGGGCCCGCGATGCAGCAGATCGCGGTGAAGAGGAGATTGCCGATGAACGCACCGGCGTAGCTCCGCATGTGACCCTCCCCGGAGAGTTTCCTACGCGGACGCGGACGCGGACGCGGATGCTGGCGCGGACGCGGACGTCGGCGGGCGCGTCGGCATCGGCGTCGGGGCCGGGACGGGGCACGGCGCCGGAGTACGGGCGGCCCTCACGGCGTGACCCCGCCCGGCCCGGCGTACAGGTAGCCGCCGGGCCGGGCGGGGTCCGCCACCAGCAGCACCTGGTCCCCGGCGCGCGGAATCCGCAGCTTGGAGACGATGGTCTGGAGCGCGATCCGGTCGGCGGTCCCGTTCGGCTGGAGGACCAGGTCGACCACCGGGTCGAAGTTGACGAGCCTGCCGGTGTCGCTGATCGACACGACCACGGCGGGGGTGGTCGGCGCCCCGGCCGCGAGCAACTGCTGTACGTCGAGGCCGGAGTTGTACGCCCCGATGGACTGCTGGACCCGGCTGAAGTCCTCCTCGCCGAGGAACGCGCGGGTGGTACGGCCGTAGAAGCCCTTGCCGCTGGCCACCTTGCCGGCGATCTCGGCCGCCCGCTCCTCGCGGCTCTGGCGGCGCTTCCTGAAGATTCCCATGACGGCTGCTCCTTCTGGTGATGCCCGGTCCCGTGCCGCCCGGCGCACGCCCTGTGCACGGTCTGTGCACGTCCTGTGCACGCCCGACGCGCACCCGGTGCGGTACGGAGACGGGGGTCGACGGGCTGACGACAGGGACGCTAGGGGGCCGGGAACACCTACCGATCCCAGGTTCGCCAGCCCGATTCCGTACGACGTACGCTCCTCACATGCCGCCTGCCAGCCAGCCGACCGGCGCCCCGGCCCGAGCGCGCGCCATGGTCATCGACCGGGCGTGGCGTGCCCTCGGGCCCGGGCTGGAATCGCTGAGCGGCCCCGGCGGGGCGCCGTTGACCAGGACGGTCAAGCTGATCGTGCTGCCGCTGATCGTCCGGCCGGCGCTGCACCCCGAATTCGCGGCGGACTTCCTCCTGCCGGAGCAGGCCGCGCGGCTGGAGGCGCTGATCCGGGAGTCCGGCGGGCGGCTGGAGGCGACGGCGCGGTGGTTCACGCTGCTCAAGAGGACCCGCAGGGCGCTGGGCGTCGTGGCCGGCAACCCCCAGGACCTGTACTTCCAGCGCTGCTTCGAACTGGCCACGGAACATGGGCCGCCCTCGGCCGGTGCGGACGCGGTGGCCAGGGACGTCGTGGAGGACGTGGCCGACACGGCCGGCGGACGCACCGTGGAGGCGCTGAAGGAGCACCTGGCGGACGGCGTCCGACGCGCGCGGCTCGAAAGGGAGTTGGCCGCCCGCTGGAAGAGCCGTCAACCGGCCCCCGCCGCCGACGCGTTCGCGGCGGCCGTCGCGGCGGCCGAGGTGCTGGAGTCCTGCGGCATCGGCAACGGCAGCAGCAACGCCCCTGACCGGTCGCGGAATTCGGCGCCGTACGCGGCCATGGTCGAGGCGGGCCACGGCGCGTCCTTCGGCCGGGCGCTGTGGGCGGCGGACGCAGGCGACGGGGTGTGGGGCCGGGCCGATCTGCCGCCTCATCTCGGGCTCACCGCACGGCAGTCGCCGCCGTGTCCCGAGGTGGGACGGGGCGCTTCGACGGCCACGCTTCCCGCGCCCCTGGACCGTACGCTCTTCGAACGGCTCTTCGTCGTCCTCCAGTCGTCGGCCCGGCGCGACGAACTACCCGCTGTGCCGGACCTCGTGGACCGGGAGGTCGGCCGCGGTTGCGCCCCGCTCGGTCTGTACGACGAGAGCCTGCGGGTCGCCGCGGTCCTCGGCGGGCGGCTCGCCGTCGGCCTCGACCCGCTGGGCAGCGGCGAATCCGCGCTGGGGCGGACGGCCGCGCACCGGGCCGTCAACAGCCGCTGGCGGCGCGAGGCTTCGGTCCTGCGCGCCCGCAGGATGACGGTCTCCCCTCGGCCCGACCCGGACGGCGGGGTCCTGGACGCCCTCGCGCACGACCTCCGCGCGCCGTGGGCCGCGTACATGCGGAGGCTGTGGGTACGGCTGCACGGCCGGGACGTCCACGGGGCGCCGCTGGCGGACGCCGGGGCGGCCTGGGCGGTGCTCGACGGGGTCGCGCGCTCGGTGATGATGGACCACCGCGCGAGGGTGAGGTCGGCGCTGCGGAGCCTGTCGGCGGGCGCCGCCGCCGAAGCGGCCGAGCCGAGGAGCGCGTGATGGCGGCGGGCACGGACCTCTACGTCACGCGGGGCGAGGACGGGGCGGTACGGATCACCGCCGGTCCCGGCCCTTCCCCCGGCCCTTCCTCCGGCTCCCCTGCCGACAACGGCGGCGACCCGCTCGGCCCAGACCCCAGCCCCAGCCCTGGCCCTGGCCCCGGCCCCGGCTCCGGCTTCACCGAAGCCGTCCTCGACGTCGCGGGCGCGGTCCTGCTCTGGCCCGTCCTCGGGGACCCGGTCCTGCCGGTGGCCGAGGTGGACGACGTGGAGCGGGCGCAGCAGTGGCTGTGGGCGGTGTACGGCGAGCGCGCCGCCGCTGCCGTGCGGTCCTGCGCGGGCGGACAGGGGGCCGGGGACACGACAGGCGAGGCGGCCGGGGACACGGTCGCGGGCCCGGCACCAGCGCGGGTGACCGGCGACGGAACCGCTCTGGCGGACGCCGCCGCCCGCCTCGCCTTCGGGCACTGGGCCTCCCGGTGGTGGCCGGCGTCGTACGCGGACGGGATTCCGGCGCTCGAACCGGACGTCCTCGGGCTGGAGTTGGCCGCGCTCACCCACCGGTGCCAGGAGCTGTTCGACGACCGCGGGGACCAGCCGGACGACTGCGTGGCGGAACTGATCGGGGACCATCAGGCCGCTCTCGACCCGCTCGTCCGGTGGTGGCGCTCGGAGCCGCGGTCCGGGCACATCGCGCGTCACCTGGAGAGCGTGCTGCGGCTGATCGACGGCGCGGCCGACGCCGCCGGTCTCGACGGACCGGAGCTGCGCCGCCTCCGCGCGGAGCTGGACGCGGACCAGGACGCGGACCAGGACGCGGACCAGGACGCGGACCTGGACGCGGACCAGACCGTGGACCAGGACCAGGACCAGGACCAGGACGCGGACCGTACGGCACCCGCGCCCCTCACCCCTGGCGCGCTCTTCGCTTCCCGCCTCGGCTACACGCTCGCGGCGGGCGAACCCCTCCCCGTCGGCGGCCGGGTGATCGCCCGGGGCACCGGGACCAACGACTGGCGCCGCTACCCGCCCGGGTTCGTGGACGCCGCCGAGTCGGCGGTGTCCTGGACGGCGCGCGCGCTCGGCGGGCGGCGCCGGATCGAGGTCGAGGTCGTCGCGCACATCGCGGCGCCCGTCTGCGGCGCGCCCCTCGTCGCGGAGGTACGGGTCAACGGCGGGCTCCCGGTCCGCGCGCCCCTCACAAGGCGGGACGACGTGTGGACCGGCCGCGCGGATCTGGAACCGGGCCTGTCCGCAGGGGAGTTGACGCCGCGCTTCGAGGTCGCCGTACTGCTGCCGGGCTTCGACCCCGGTCCAGGCCCGGAAGGCCACGCCGACCGTGAGGCGGTCCGCGCGCTGGTCCGGGACCGCCTCGTGAGCGCGGCGGCCCGACCGGTCGAGGGCACGGCGCCGTACGACGCGTCGGCCCGCGCCACGCCCTCGGCCCCCTTCCTCGCCGAGATCGTCGCCGCCACCACCACGGGTGAGGACTACTGACGCATGACGACAGGTGACGAGGGGAGCGCCGGGCCGGACGCGGAGGTGATACAGCTCTACGGGGAGCCGTTCGACTCCGGCTTCGCGCTGGCGCAGGAGCACCAACTGGCGGCGGATCACGGGGCCGCGTCCGCCGTGTACGAGCAACTGCTCGCGCTGGCCGAGTCGGTCGAGGACTCGCCCGACGTGCGCTTCCTCCGGGCGCATCTGCTCTCCGACCTCGCGAGCGTCCGGCTCACCGCCACCGACCTGACCGGTGCGGAGGACGCCGTCGAACGGTCCCGCCGCCTTCTGGACGGCATCGCGTCCGAGCCGATGGGACCGCGCGGCCGTCAACTGTGGCTGGAGGTGCTGCTGAAGACGCTGCTCTGCGGGGCCGACCTGCTGCGCAGGTCCGGGCGCCTGGACGAGGCGCTGGCGTCTCTGGACGAAGCGGCGCTCCGGCTGCCCGAATTCGAGGACGTCGAGGGGCTGCGCGCGTCCGAACTCGGCCTGAACCGGGTCCACTTGCTGATGGAACGCGGCGAGTGGGGAAGAGCCGAGGAGCACGCCTCGGCCCTGCTGTCCACGATGCCGGAGGCCGGGGCGGAGACCGCTAAGGAGGCCGCGACGGAACCCGGGGCGGAGGCCGGAGCGGAGGCCGCGACGGAACCCGGAACGGAGGCCGCGACGGAACCCGGAGCGCAGGCCGCCGCACGTCCCGTACTGGAAACCGTGCCCCGCCTCCTGACCGCCCTCGGTCTGATCTGCTCCTCGACCGGGCGGTACGACCTGGCCGAGGACTACTTCACCCGCGCCGAGGACGGTTTCCGCGCGCTGGGGGACGTCGGCGAGCAGCAAACGCTGGTCGTCCACCGCGCGTACACCGCGATGCACCGGGGCGAACCGGACCTCGCGGAACGGCTGTTCGCCGAGGCGGCGGCGGTCTTCGCCCAACAGGAGCGCTTCGGTGACCTGGCGGTCTGCGAACAGGCCCGCGGGTACCTCGCCGGTCTGCGGGGCGACGCCACCCGCGCCGCAGACCTGCTGGAGTCGAGCCTGGCCCGCTTCGAACGCCTCGGCGCCGTCATCGCCGCCGCCGACACCATGCTGCTGGGCGCCCAACAGGCGTACGACCGGGGCGACATCACCGAGATGAAGCGGCTGGCCCAGCAGGCCCGCGACGCGTACCAGGCGCGGGAGGTGTACGAGCGGTGCGCGCAGGTCGACCTCCTGCTCGCGAAGACCCTGGAGCACAATCTGAACGTCACGGACCACGGCGCCCGCGAGCCGGAGTCCGTCGGCACCGCACTCTCCCTCGCGCTTCCCGCCGCACTCGCCCTGGAGGCCGCGCGCTACGACTTCGCCACCGCCCACGCCCGCAGCCAATGGCTCCAACTCGCCGACGACGCCATGGCGTTGGCCTTCCGGCTCGCCGTACGACGCCAGGACCAGGGGCTCCTGTTCGAGCTGGTGGAGCACCGCTGCGCGGGCGCCTCCCTGGCCCTGGACCGTACGACGGCGTCGGCCACGCGCACCGGGGCCGCCGGGCCCGCCGTCTTCCCCGGCGCGGCCGTGAAGGTCTACGGGCCCGGCGGGCGCGACGGCTCCGCGCCCACGCTCGGCGGTGTGGCGGCGGACGCCGCCGCCTCCGCGGGACTGCGCGTCGCGCCGCCGCCGAAGGTGCGGATGTCGGCGGAGTCCGGCCGCGTCGCGCTCCAGGAGTACGTCGCCGCGGCCGAGTTCCGCTATCAGCGGCGGATCGTGGACGAGGAGGAGGTGCCGTTCTGGGTCACCGACGACCTCACGGCCCGCCCAGTGGTCCAGATCCGGCTGGCCGACGCCGACGACCTGTTCATGGCCTGGACGTGGGCCGGCGGAGTGCGCGGTTTCGGCACGGGCCACGGGCCCGCCGACGAAGTCGACAGCGCGGTGGGCGCGTTGGCCGCCGCGCTGCCGGGGGCGGGCGACGGGGCGGAGGGAATGCGGCGCGCCTTCGCCACGGGCGCGCTGACCGACCGCGAGGCCGAGCACCGGCTCGCGCGGGAGCTGGCCCGGGCGCTGTGGCCCGAGGGGCTGACGGAGCAGATCCGGCAGGTCGCGGCGCGGGCGGGCCGTCCGCTGATCCGTATCCAGCCGTCGCCGAGGGTGGCACAGGTCCCCTGGGAACTGCTGGCCGTCGACGACACCGGCGACGTACGGCTCATCGAGCTGGCGGACGTCGTGACGACCGCACCGGCGTCGTTGCGGCGGACGCGGGTCACCGGCGCGGGCGCCGACGCGGGCGCCGACACTCGGGAAGCCGGCGCCCCCGTCGCCGTGCCCCACGGCGAAACCGGCGCCGTCGTCCTCGTCCTCGACCCCCGCGTGCCCGGCTTCCGGGCCGACTCCCCGCTCGGCTCGGTCCTCGGACCGCCCGGCTCCGACCCGGAGTTGCTGTCCCTCGTCCGGCGCCGCCTCGACGCGGGCGCGGTCGTACCGTCCGTGGCCGCGCCCGCCGAGGCGTTCCGCCGTACCGACCTCGACCGGGACTGGCTGAGCGGGGCGCTGCGGAAGCGGCCACGGCGGCTGATGTACGTCGGGCACGTGAGCGGCGCGCCGGTCGAGGGCGGCCAGAGCGAGGACGGCACCCTGCATCTGTGCTGCGGGCCCGGCACCGACGGCCTCGCCGAGCCGGTCCGCACCCACCGGCCGCTGTCCGCCAAGGACCTGCTGCTCGGCACGCTCCCCCTGCGCGCGGACGGCGAGCCGGGCGCCCGCATCTGGCCCGCGCCGCCGCGCGTCGCCCTCATCGGCTGCGAGAGCGGCGGCGACCTGCGCTTCGCCGAGTCGTTCGGGCTGGCGACCGCGATGCTCCACAACGGCGCGGAGCTGGTCACCGCCGCGCGCTGGCCGCTCCCGACCAGCTTCGCCTTCCACCGCCTCGGCGGCCTGCCCGAGTCCGTACGCCCCCTGACCGACGCGGTCCTCGCCGTGGACGCCGCCCACGAAGACCCGGACCCCGTACGCCACTTCACCGGCTGGCAGCGCGAACGGCTCACCCGCTGGCGCGCCACCGGCCGCGTCGAGCACTCGCCCCTGCTGTGGGCCGCCATGACCTCCATCGTCGTCTGACCGCCGCTGCGGCCCGGCGCGGGCCGCGGCCGTAGCGCTTACCGGCGCGTGGCGCCGGGCGGGCCGAGGAGACTGCCCATGCCCGCCACGACGGACGGCGCGACCTTGTAGTACACCCAGGTCCCGCGCCGCTCGGAGGTGAGCAGTCCGGCCTCGCGGAGCTTCTTGAGGTGGTGGGAGACCGTGGGCTGGGAGACGCCGACGTCGGAGATGTCGCACACGCACGCCTCGCCGCCGTCGTGCGAGGCGATGAGCGAGAAGAGCCGCAGCCGTACGGGGTCGCCGAGCGCCTTGAACATCGCCGCGGTCCGCTCGGCCTCCTCGGCCGTCAGGGCGCGCTCGCTCAGCGGCGGGCAGCAGGGCGCGGTGTCCGCCGCAGGCGCGGGGAGCGGCTCGGTTTTCGACATGCGTCTATGTTGACACATGTCGAATCAGGGCGGCGGCCCGGACGTCGGGAGCGACGGATTCGACGGACATCTAATTTGACGGTTATCGATTCAGGTGCCACGCTGGCGGCACAGGACATCGACAGATGTCGAATCAGAGAATCCGGGCGTCGGAGACTCCCGAGCGTCCGGGACTCCGGAACTCCGGAACTCCCGAGCGTCCGGGACTCCGGGAGCCAGAGACCTCAGAGGGGAAGCACCGTGAGCGCGTCCACCACCGCCCCGCCCGCCGTCGTGATCGGAGCCGGTCCGACCGGCCTCGCCGCCGCCGCCCACCTGACCGCGCGCGGTCAGGCCGTCCTGGTACTGGAGGCCGGGCCCCGCGCCGCCCACGCCGTACGCGGCTGGGCGCACGTACGGCTCTTCTCCACCTGGGCCGAGCTGACCGACCCCGCCGCCGAGGAGCTGCTCGCCCCCACCGGCTGGACCAGGCCCGACCCGGCGGCGTACCCGACCGGCGGCGACTGGGCCAAGCGCTACCTCCAGCCGCTCGCCGACGTCCTCGGCGACGCCGTCCGCTACGGGGCCACGGTGACCGGCGTGTCCCGCGTCGGCCGGGACCGGATCGTGGACGCCGACCGCGAGCGGCAGCCCTTCACCGTCGACTACGTCCTCGCCGACGGACGTGAGGAGCGCGTCCTCGCCTCCGCCGTCATCGACGCCTCCGGCACCTGGACCCTGCCCTCCCCCGCGGGCGCCAACGGGCTCCCTGCCCTCGGCGAGCGCGCGGCGGCCGACCGTATCGCCTACCGCGTCCCGGACCTCGACGACCCTTCCGTACGGGCCCGTTACGCGGGAAAACGCACCGCCGTCATCGGCTCCGGCGCCTCCGCCTTCACCGCGCTCGCCGCACTGGCCGACCTGGCCGAGGCCGACGACGGTACGGGCACGCACGCGGTGTGGGTGCTGCGCCGCGGCCTGTCCGGCTCGACCTTCGGCGGCGGGACCGCCGACCAGCTCCCCGCGCGCGGCGCCCTCGGCCTCGCCGCGAAGGCCGCCGTGGACGACGGGCACGCGGACGCCGTCACCGGTTTCCGCACCGACGCCGTCGAGCGCGCCGCCGACGGCCGCGTCGTCCTGGTCGGCGACGACGGCCGCCGCCTGGACCCGGTGGACGAGGTCGTCGTGCTCACCGGCCTGCGCCCCGACCTGTCGTTCCTGTCCGAACTCCGCCTCGGCCTGGACGAACGCCTCCAGGCCCCGGTCGCGCTCGCCCCGCTCATCGACCCCAACCAGCACTCCTGCGGCACGATCTACCCCCACGGGCACCGCGAACTGGCCCACCCCGAGAGCGGCGTCTACCTCGTCGGCATGAAGTCCTACGGCCGCGCGCCCACCTTCCTCGCCATGACCGGTTACGAGCAGGTCCGCTCGGTGGCCGCCGCCGTCGCCGGAGACCTCGAAGCCGCCGACCGCGTCGAACTCACCCTCCCCGACACCGGAGTCTGCGGCGGCGCGGGCCTCTACGACGAAGCCGACATCGACGCCGACGCCGACGCCAACGCCGGTCAGGGCGGCGGCTGTTGCGCCCCGACGCCGCGACTCGTCCAGCTCGGCGCCGGGGCACCGGCGGCAGTGGCGCAGGAGGGCCCGGCGGCCTGCTGCTGAGCGGGCCACGCCACGGGTCGGGCCGCGGGGGTCCGGCCGCGGGTCCAGCCACAGGTCCGGTCGCGGGGGTCCGGCCGCGCCATCAAGGAGTGCGGCCGAACGGTCAAGCCGCGGCGGGCCGCGCCCGTGAGACTGGGCGCATGACCTCAGAGAGCTATGCGACCAGTACCGAGCCGGCGGCGGTCCGCGGCACGGACGACCCGTCCGTGGAGGCCGCCGCGGGCGGCGGACCCGGCGCGGCCTCCTGGGCCCCGGTCGCGGCGCTCACGCTGGGGATCGGGGCCCTGGTCGGCAGCGAATTCCTGCCCGCGAGCGTGCTGCCCGCCATGGCGTCGGACGTCGGCGTCAGCGAGGGCACGGCGGGGCTGGCCGTCGCGGCCACGGCGATCGCGGGCGCGCTCACCGCGCCCACCATCGCCGTGCTGCTGCCGCGCACCGACCGCAGGACCGTACTGATCGGCCTGCTCGCCGCCGCCGTGCTGTCCAACGCGGTGGTGGCGGTGACGCCGAACTTCCCGCTGCTGCTCGCGGGCCGCCTGCTGCTGGGCGTGGCCATCGCGGGCTTCTGGTCGTTCGCGCTCGGGGCGGGGACGAGCGCGGCGCCCGGGCGCGACCACGTCGTGTCCACCAGCCTGGCGCTGGGCGTGAGCGCGGCCACCATCGTCGGCGTACCGCTCTCCTCGGTCCTCGGCGACGCGGTGGGCTGGCGGCCGGTGTTCTGGGCCGCCGCGGGCCTGAGCCTGCTGGCGCTGGCCGCCGTGGTGGCGACGCTGCCGCCGGTGCCCGCCCAGCCGGGGGCGGGGCTCGGCATGCTCCGGCAGGCGCTGGCCAACCGGCGGCTGATGGCCGGGGTGGGCTGCATCGTGCTGCTGGCCTTCGGCAACTTCGCCGCCTACCCGTACATCCGGCTCGCGATCGAACGGGTCACCTCGGGTACGACGGTCTGGCTGCTGCTCGGCTGGGGTGTGGGCGGCCTCGCGGGCAACCTCGCCGCCGGAGCGCTCTCCCGCCGTCTCGGGCTCGCCGTCGTCGTCGCGCCCGTCCTGCTCGGCGCGAGCCTGCTCGTGCTGGGCACGACCTCCGGGCTCCCCGTCGCGGTCGTGGCGATCGTCGTCTGGGGCTTCGGCTTCAACATGGTCCCGGTCGCCACCCAGTTGTGGGTCACCCGCGCCGAGCCGAAGCGCGTCGAATCCGCCCTCTCCTTGCAGGTGACGGCCTTCCAGGTGGCCATCACGGCCGGCTCCGCGATCGGCGGCGCCGTGGTCGACAACGGCGGCGTACGCGGCGCCCTCCTGGTCGGAGCCGCCGCCGCACTCGCGGGCAGCATCGGCTTCGGCCTCCTCGCCAGATCCCGGGCCTGAACGGCCGGTACGCGACCCCCGCTACTCCACGGAGCCGCCGCCGCAGGCCGTACCGGCTTCGGCCTCCTCGCCGAGCACCCGGCCTGAACGACCGGTACGCGACCCGCGCTACTCCCCGGACCCGCCGCCGCAGGCGGCATCGGCTTCGGGGGGCCGCGCGGACCCCGGGTGGGAGCGCCAGGACTGGGGCGGTCGGCCGTGGTCGGCGGAGAAGGCGCGGCTGAAGGCGGCGGCGGAGCCGTAGCCCACGGTGAGGGCGATCCGTTCGACCGGCTTGTCCGTACCGGCGAGGAGTTCGCGGGCGTGCCGCATGCGTACCTCGCGGAGCACCTGCGCGGGGCTGCGGCCCAGCTCGCGGCGGAAGCGCTCGCTCAGGGACGAGCGGGACAGGTGCGCGAAGCGCGCCATGCTGTCCACCGTCCAGGCCCGCCCGGGATGCGCGTCGAGCGCCGACACCAGCGCGGTCAGGCGCGGGTCCGAGCGCTGCCGCGCGCTCTCCTCGACGGCCTGCACCATGGCGGCCTGGATCAGCCCGCCGTAGCTCGCGGCGAAGAGCGGATGCCCGTGCCTCGGGTCCAGCGGGCACATCCGCACCAGCTCCACGATGCCCCGGTTGCGCCCCGCGAAGTCCCGCGCCACCAGCGGGCTCGGCATCGGCGGCACCGCCCGCAGAGTGCCGACGGCCACCTCCGCGCGGGTCGGCGCGACGAGCCGGTACGTGGTCCTGGCGTCCACGTGGAAGGCGTCCCCGGCACACAGCGCCTCGGCGCCCGCCGCCGTCTCCAGCCGCGCGTCGCCGTCCAGGACCAGCGCCCAGATCGCGCCGTCGCCGCCGTCCAGCCGCTCTCCCGGGCCCAGTCGGCGGACCGTCACGGCCACCATGTCCCACGTCGGCACACCGCGCACACCGCCGAGGGGCGCGGCCGACCCATCCACCAGCGTCATGCACCGGCAAGCGCTCGGGCCGCCCGCCCTATTCCTCGGCGGCCCGGTACGGCTACGGGGTCCGGCGGACCGGTACGGCTACGGGGTCCGGCGGACCGGCGGCGGTCCGAGGCGGGCGAAGGAGCGGGTGAGGCCGCGCTTGAGGAGCGTGGACAGCGGGCGTTCCACCAGCCGGTGCACGAGGTAGCTCAGCAGCAGCATCGCGCCGATGAGCGCGGCGACCAGCAGGCGCGGGTCGGCGCGGTCGCGCAGGTAGTGGATGGCGGTGGTGCCCGCGGCGTAGTGGACCAGGTAGAAGGGGTAGGTCAGGGAGCCCGCGGTGGCGAGCCACTTCCACTGGAGGCGGTCGGTGAGACCGACGGCGACGCCGACCATGAGGAGCAGGAAGACGGTGTAGAGCAGGAGCGCGCCGCGCCAACTGGAGACGTGCTCGACGGTGTCGACGCGCTGGGCGATCTCGCTCTGGGCCATCAGCCAGGACATCCCGAGGATGCCCCACAGCAGCAGGTCCTGGCCGAAGCGGTGCATCAGGTACAGGGCGAGGCCCGCGATGAAGTACCAGGCGGCGTCCGGGTTGGCGAGCAGCGTCAGCGCGGGCGTCCCGGCGACGGGGGCGAGGGCGGCGGCGACGCCCCACACGCAGCAGAAGACGACGACCTTGCGGTAGGTCAGACCGGTGGCCACGACGAGCAGGAAGATCAGGTAGAAGCGCAGCTCCGACCAGAGGGTCCAGTAGACGCCGTCGACGTCGGCGATGCGCGAACCCTGTTGCAGCATCGAGAGGTTGAAGAGCGTGTCGCGCGCGGAGGCGGGCGCCTTGAAGACCGCGGGCCACAGCGTGAGCACGGCGGCGGTGAACAGCACGCCGAACCAGTACGCGGGGTAGAGCCGGATCACCCGGGAGACGAAGAAGTCCCGCGGTCCGCGCCCCCAGCACGACATGCAGATCACGAATCCGCTGATGACGAAGAAGATCTCGACGCCGATCCAGCCGTAGGACGACACGCGGAAGACGGCCGGGAAGACGTGGGAGGCCGGGCGGTCCCAGACCGGATTGTGCGGCTGGTTCACGCGGTTGGTGCCCACGTAGTGGTGGAGCGCGACCATCAGCGCGGCGCACAGCCGCAGCGCGTCGATCACGTACAGCCGCGGGCGGCGCGCGGGCGGGGCCGGTACGGCCAGGGGTCCCGGCGCGGGCAGCGCCTCGGCGGCGGGGCGTTCCTCGGTCCGCAGCACCCCGCCGCCCGCCGGGCCGCCGCGGCCCCCCGGCCAGTCGTCGCCGGAGCCGCCGCCCGCATGCCTCATGTGCTGATTCCGCCAGTTCGGGTCCGTGGTCAGGGCTTCCGTCCGCGCTCTCCCGCGCGCTCCGGAGCACTTCAACGTAGGGCGGTCGCTCGGCGCGAAACCAGGCCCGCGGGCCGGGATCGGGAACGGTTCAGCAGGTTGTCATCCAGCGCTGGGCAGCCCGCAAGGAGATGACCGTATGAAATTCACCCCGGCTGCATCAGGGCCCCTCGGCCGACACCCGCGCCGCCGTACTTCTGCGTGCTGTTCTGCGTGGTCCCGGCCGCTCCCGAGGACTTGACTCGGCGGTGGGGCGGCGGCCGTCGGGGCCGCGGACCACCAGGTCAGGAGAGGTCATGACGGCGATCGGGAATGTCGTGCTGGTGCACGGCGGATTCGTGGACGGGGCGGGCTGGCAGGGGGTGTACGACCATCTGACGGCCGACGGCTACCGGGTGGCGGTCGTGCAGAATCCGACGCTGTCGCTCGCCGACGACGTGGCGGTCACGCGGCGGGTGCTGGACGGTCTGGACGGTCCCGCGGTGCTCGTGGGGCACTCGTACGGCGGCGCCGTCATCACCGAGGCGGGCAACCACCCCAACGTGGCCGCGCTCGCGTACATCACGGCCTTCGCGCCGGACGCGGGTGAGTCCGTCAACACGCTGATCGCCGACCCGCCGCCCGGTGCGCCGGTGCCGCCGATCCTGCCGCCGCAGGACGGGTTCCTCTTCCTCGACCGGGAGAAGTTCGCGGCGTCCTTCGCGGCCGACGTGCCCGCGAACGTGGCCGCCTTCATGGCCGACGCGCAGGTCCCGTGGGGTGTGGAGGCCCTGGCCGGTACGGTCTCCGAGCCCGCGTGGCGGACGAAGCCGTCGTGGTACCTGGTCGCGACCGACGACCGGATGATCCCGCCGCCCGCGCAGCGCGCCATGTCCGAGCGGGCCAAGGCCACCGTCTCCGAGACGCCCGGCAGCCACGCCGTGTACGTGTCCCGGCCCGCCGTCGTGGCCGCCGTCATCGCGCAGGCCGCCCAGGGCGCCAACGGCGGCTTCTGACCCCGGCCCGCCCCGCCGTGAGGCGGGTCAGGGCTGCGCGGACAACGGGCGGCAGCGGCCGGCCGCCTCCGTGTCCCCGACCTCCGCGAACACCTCGGCGGCCCGTGCGTAGGCGCGCCGGCTCCCGTCGGTCCTGCCCTCGTCGGCCAGCAGGGCGCCCAGCGTCTCCAGTCCCTCGGCGAGCCGGAAGCCGGTCAGGCGCTGCGCGTCCAGGGAGGCGATCGCCGCGGTGAGCGCGGCGATCGCCTCAGGACGGCGGCCGAGGTGCCCCAGGCACTGGCCGATGCGGATCAGGCCCAGCGGGCGGCAGTGCGCCACGACGGTCGGCGCCATCCGCGGCTCCTCGTCGTCGATGACGGCGAGAGCGGTACGGAACTGCCGCAGCGCCTCGGTGTAACGGCCCTCCTCCCGCAGCGAGTTGCCGATCGAGGCGAGGGACTGCACATAGGAGTCCATGTCGCCGAGGGCCCGGAACGTCTCCGCCGCCCGGGACGCGGACGCGATCGCCTCGGCGGGGCGGCCGAGCAGGCGCGCGGCCCCGGCGGCGTACTGGTGGGACCAGGCGATCTGCGCGGTGGCGCCGCCGCGTTCGGCCAGCTCCAGCGCCTCACGCGCGTACCGCAGCACCGCCCGCGGGTCGCGGGACGGCACCCAGTGGACCCAGGCCAGATAGTTGAGCTGGGCCGCCTGCTGGGCCAGGTCGCCGAGGGCCGCGGCGGCCTCGGCGCCGAGCGTGAACACCTCGCGCCAGTGCGGGCCGTGCGCCCACCGGTCGGAGAACCAGTGCATGGACTCGGCGCAGTCCAGCACGGGCGCGTACCGGCCGCGGGCCGCGGCGGCCCGCATCGCGCCGAGCCAGTTGTCCACGTTCGCCCGCAGCCAGCGTTCGGCCTCTTCTTCCGAGGCCAGGCTCGGCAGTTCGGGGTCGGGCCGGTCGGGACGGCCGTAGCCGGGTTCGAACCACCGCCCGGCCAGGGTGGCCGTCCGCAGCAGCCAGGCCGTCACCCGGTCCGCCAACTCCGCGCGCCGCGCCGGGCTCTCCTCCTCCCGCAGCCGCTCGCGCGCGAAGAGGCGGACCAGGTCGTGGAAGCGGTAGCGCCCGGCGGTGCTGTCCTGGAGCAGGCCGAGGTCGACGAGGTCGTCGAGCGCGTCCCAGGTCTCCTTGACCGGCATCCGGCCCGCGACGGCGGCCAGGTCCGCGTCGACGTCCGGCCCCGGCACGGCGGCCAGCCGCCGGAACAACGCCCGTGCGGGCGCGGCGAGTTGTTCGTACGACATCCCGAAGGCGTTGGCGATCTTGAGGTCACCGGCCGTGAGCTGGTCCAGCCGCCGCTCCTCGTCCGCGAGCCGGGCGGCGAGTTCACCGGCCGCCCAACCGGGCCTGCTGGCCAGCCGGTTCCCGATGATCCGCAGCGCGAGCGGGAGACCGCCGCACAGCTCGGCGAGCCTGGTCAGGTCGGACTCCTCGTCGGTGGCCGCGCGTTCGCCGATGATCCCGGTCAGCAGGTGCGTGGCCTCCGGGAGCGGCAGCGGGCCGAGCACCAGCCTGCGGACGCCTTCGAGTCCTGCCAGCAGCCGCCGGGTGGTGATCATGGCCCGGCCCGCTCCCCCGGCCGGGAGCAGCGGGCGCACCTGCTCCTCCGACGCGGCGTTGTCGAGGACGACCAGGACGCGCCGGTCGCGCAGGACCGACCGGTACAGGGAGGCGCGGCCCTCGGTGGCGGCCGGGATGTCCTGGTCGCCGACGCCCAGCGCGCGCAGGACGTGCCGCAGCGCCTCGTCCGCGGTCACGGGCCGCTGCGACATGCCGAGCAGGTCCAGGAAGTACACCCCTTCGGGGAAGCTCGGCCGTACGGCGTGGGCGGCCCGGACGGCGAAGGTGGTCTTGCCCAGACCCGCGGCGCCGGTGACGAGACCGACCACCCCGACGCCCGGCGCGCTCTCGGCGTACACCAGCTCGCTCATCCAGACCAGTTCGGCGGCGCGGCCGGTGAAGTCCGGTACGGCGCCCGGCAGTTCGCACAGGCCGCTCGGACGCGTCCAGTGGCCGCGCAGGCGGCCGTCCCGCGCCAGGTCGAGCAACTCCGCGCGCGCGGCGCCTTCCAGGGCGAGGGCGTCGGCCAGCGCGGTCACGGTCCGCTGCTGGGGTCCGCGGCTCCGGCCGCG
The DNA here is from genome assembly GCF_044744145.1 of Streptomyces sp. NPDC087422. Lineage (NCBI taxonomy): Bacteria > Bacillati > Actinomycetota > Actinomycetes > Kitasatosporales > Streptomycetaceae > Streptomyces > Streptomyces sp. NPDC087422. The sequence continues at coordinate 164,264 of NZ_JBIUXT010000003.1, forward strand.
CTCCATGTCCGACAGCGTCCGGGCACTGACACCGGACGCCTCGGCCAGTCGCTCGAGGGTCAGCCGCGCCGCGCGGCGATGGCCGCGCAGCACCTCGCCGAAACCCGTACGTCCGGTGATGGCGCACCACTCCCCTCAGCTGCGGAGCCGAGGTGTCCCTCCCCGGCCGCCGGCCGGCGTCGTCCGAGGGTGCGGCGTTCCGCGTGCTCCCCGTCACCCGGCGGGTTTCCCCCGCCACCTGCCGGTTCCCTCGGACGGACGAGGTCGTGGGATGCACACTAGGAGCCTGGCGGGCCTGCCCGATTCCGTCATATGACGTAGTCGGGTGACGGCGGTCGGCCGGGGCGCGGCAGGGGGCAGTGATGAGCGACGGAGCCGGCGACGCGAGGGACGGGCTGCTGGTCGGCAGGGACGCCGACCTCGGCAGGCTCGGCGCGTTCCTGGCCGAAGTCCCGCGCCGCGGAGGGTCGTTGGCGCTGGTGGGCGAGCCGGGCGTCGGCAAGTCGGCGCTGCTCGCCGCCGTCGCCGGGAGCGCCGAGGCCGCCGGGATGCGGGTGCTGCGCGCGGACGGTGTGCAGTACCGGGCGCAGTTGAGTTACGGCGCGCTGCGGCAGTTGCTGACGTCGGTGCCCGAGGTCCGCGCCCGCGCGGCCGAACTGCCGCCCCTGGCCGGTGTCCTGGGCCTGGAGCACGACGCGGCGCCCGGCCACCGGACGGTCGTGGAGGCCGCGGCGGCGCTGGCCGCCGCGCTGTCCCGCGACCGCCCCGCCCTGCTGGTGCTGGACGACGCGCAGTGGCTTGACCGGTCGAGTGCCGTCGTCCTGGGGCACGTCGCCCGTCGCCTGCCGGGCACGGCCACGGGTCTGGTGTGCGCGGTCAGGCTCGGCGAGGAGAGCTTCTTCGACCACAACGGCCTTCCCCTGCACGAGTTGGGGCCGCTCCCGGAGGCCGCCGCCGACGAGCTGCTGCGCCGCCGCTTCCCGACGCTCGCCTCGCGGGTGCGGCGGCGCGTGATCGCCGAGGCCGAGGGCAACCCCCTGGCGCTGCTGGAGCTGCCCGCCGCCCTGACCGAGCCCCAGCGGCGCGCCTCCCAGGCCCTGCCCAAGCGGCTGCCGCTGCCGCAGCGGCTCCAGTCGACCTTCGCCTCGCGCATCAGGACGCTGCCACCGGCCACCCGGCACCTGCTGCTCGTCGCCGCGCTGGAGGGCAGCGGCACCATGATGATCGTGCGCCGCGCGGTGGCCGGCCGGTGCGATCCGAAGCACCTGGCCCCGGCGGAGCGCCTGCGACTCGTGCGCGTGGACGACGACATGGGGCGCGTGCACTTCCGGCACTCCCTCATCCGCTCCGCCGTCGTGGAGCTGTCGACCAGCGACCAGCGCCGGGGCGTCCACCGCGCGCTCGCGGCGGCGTGGGCCGCGGTCCCCGAGCGGCGCGCCTGGCACCTGGCCCAGGCCGCCGACGAGCCGGACGAGTCGATCGCCGCGCTCCTGGAGGAGGCCGCCGACGTCGGCACACGCCGCGGCGACGGGCCCAACGCCGTTGCCGCGCTGGTCCGTTCGGCCGAGCTGAGCCCCGCGGGCGACGCGTACGCCCGGCGGCTGGCCAAGGCGGCGTACGTCGGCGCGAATCTCACCGGCGACGTACGCGACGTACCGCGCCTCCTGCACGACGCGCGGCAGGCGTCGCCGGACGCGGACTCCCCGGCCGTCGCGGTGGCCGCCGCGCTGTACCTGCTCAACAGCTACGGGGACATCGACACCGCGCACCGCCTGCTGTCCGGCGCCGTCGCGCTCCAGCCCGAGCCGTACGACCTCACGGACGCCACGCTCGTGGAGGCCCTGACCACGCTGCTGATGGTGTGCGTGCACGGCGGCCGGCGCGAGCTGTGGTCGGAGCTCGACGCGGCGCTGGCGAAGTGCGCCGCCGTCCCCGACACCCTGCACCTGCTGCGGACCACCTTCGGCGACCCGGCCCGCGCCCGCCCGGCCGACTGGGCGCGGCTCGACACCGCGATCCGGACCCTGCCCGGCACGGCGGACCCGGTGCGGATCGTCCGGATCGCCACCGCCGCCGCGTACGGCGACCGCCTGCACGCGATGGAGGCGCCGCTGCGGCTCACCGCCCGCGGCGGCCTGGACGGGCAGAACATCTTCCCCGCCATCCAGGCGTCGTTCCTGTGGAGCAGCCACGCCTGGTTCACCGGCCAGTGGGCCGAGGCGCGGCAGGTCGCGGAGCAGGGTCTGCGGTGGTGCGAGGAGATGGCCTATCCGCTGCGCTCCTGGACCGGCACATTCGTCCTCGCCTGCCTGCACGCGGCCTGCGGCGAGTACGCGCGGGCCCGGCGGCTCGCGGACCGGATGGACCAGTGGGCGGGTTCCCGCAGGGGCTACGCCGTCGGCTGCTACGCCGCCCACGCGCGGACGCTGACCGCCCTGGCGCTCGGCGACTTCGACGAGGCGTACCGCCACGCCTCCCGGATCACGCCGCCCGGGACCTTCGCGCCGTTCGCCGGGCACGCGGTGTGGGCGGTTCTCGACCAGGTCGAGGCGACGGTACGGACCGGGCGGCGGGACGAGGCCGCCGCGCACGTACGGGCCGCGCGCGACGCCGGACTGGACGCGGTGTCACCGCGGTTGGCGATGGTGCTGCTCGCGTCGGCCGCGCTGACGGCGGACCGCGACGACGAGGCCGTACGGGGTTTCGGCCAGGCGCTGGCCGTCGAGGGCGCCGAGCGCTGGCCCTTCGACCACGCCCGCGTCCAGCTCTACCTGGGTGAACGCCTGCGCCGGAGCAAGGCGCCCGGCCGGGCCGGGCACCTGCTCGGCGCCGCCGCGGCCGGCTTCGAACGGCTCGGCGCCCGCCCCTGGGCGGACCGGGCCAACAAGGAGCTGCGCGCCTGCGGCATCCCGGTCGCCGCCCGCATCCCGCCCGAGGGCCCCGCCCTGACACCGCAGCAGTGGGAGGTCGCCCGGCTGGCCGCCACCGGCCTGACCAACAAGCAGATCGGGGAGCGGCTGCTGCTGTCGCCGCGGACCGTCTCGACCCATCTCCACCAGCTCTTCCCGAAGTTGGGCATCACCTCGCGGGCGGCGCTGCGGGACGCGCTGGACCGGACGGAAGAGCGGCGAGCCTGAACTTTTATCGTACGAACACCAATCCGCGGGCACCTCGGCTCCGAACTACCTCACGTATGAGGCCAGTCCGCGAGAGGAGTGCCATGGGACTCCTGACCGTCGACGTCCGCGCCACCCCCGCGGGCGCGGTCGTCGCACTCGCCGGAGCGCTCGACTACTCCACCGCGCCGCAGGTCCGCGAGGCCGTCGAACGCCTCGCCCTCGGGCCCGGCCGACAGCTCGTCGTGGACATGGGCGGGCTGGACTTCATCGACTCCAGCGGTCTCAGCACGCTGCTCGCCGCCCACCACCGGGCGGAAGAGGCCCACGCCCACACCGTCCTGGCCGCTGTCCCCGAGCGGTTCGACCGGGTCTTCCGCGTCACGGGACTCGACCAGGTCTTCACCGCGGCGCCGAGCGCGGACGCGGCGGTCGAGGCGTGGACGGCGGAGCGGGGGACCGCGGGTGACGGGTGGACGGCGGACCGAGGGCACCGCGGGTGACGGGTGGACGGCGGACCGGGGGCACGGTGGGTGACGGGTGGGGGCCGGAAAAGAAATTCCTGAGTCTTCGTGCGTGCGACGCGTGAGAGGGGGTACGTGCCTGGGGTCACAGCCGACGACGTTGGGCGAACACATGACGGCGATCACGCACGACGCGGGAACCACCGCACTGCCGACCGGAGTCGGCCGGAGCGTTCCGGCCGTGGGTGAGGTGCCGCAGGTCGCGGACCCGGCGAAGGTCTCGCCGAAGGACGCCCGCGAGCTGTCGAAGCTGTACTTCGACCGCCTCCAGTCGCTGGAGGAGGGCACCGAGGAGTACAGCCGCGCGCGCGGCACGCTGATCGAGATGAACATGTCCCTCGTCCGCTTCTCCGCCCGCAGGTTCCGCAGCCGCGGCCCGCAGGAGTGGGAGGACATCGTCCAGGTCGGCACGATCGGCCTCATCAAGGCGATAGACCGGTTCGACCTGTCGCGGGAGACGGAGTTCACCACCTTCGCCATCCCGTACATCGTCGGCGAGATGAAGCGGTTCTTCCGCGACACGTCCTGGGCCGTCCACGTACCGCGCCGCCTCCAGGAGCTGCGGGTCGAGCTGGCCAAGGCCCGCGACCACCTGACCGCCGTCCTGGACGCGCCGCCGACCCTCGCCGAGCTGGCCGCCTACCTGGAGATCACCGAGGACGAGGTCGTCGAGGGCCTGGTGGCCGCCAACGGCTACACCGCGGGCTCCATCGACCTGCCCGCCGGTGACGACGGCGAGGACGCCGGACGCTCGTACGCCGACACCATCGGCGCGGCCGACCCGGCGATGGAACTCGTCGAGGACTTCCAGGCACTGGCGCCGCTGCTGGCGAAGCTGGACGACCGCGAGCGCAGCATCCTGCGGATGCGCTTCGGCCAGGAGCTGACCCAGGCCGACATCGGCGCGGAGCTCGGCTACTCCCAGATGCACGTGTCCCGGCTGCTCAGCCGGACCCTGGCCAAGCTGCGGGCCGGGATGCTCACCGACAAGTAGCCGCCAACCGGCCAGCAGGACAGCCCCGCGACTCACAGCACCACGGCCGCCGACCGGACAGCGATCCGCTCGGCGGCCGAGCTGTGCGCGGCTCGGCTCTGCCCGGCTCAGCCCGGCTCAGCGCCCGGGCAGCCAGTCCCGCAGCCGGATCAGGCCGTCGCGCAGATCGACCGGCCGTCTCGTGGCCGCCGGATCGCCGTGGTCGACGGCCGTCGCGGGACAGGCGTGTCCGCCGAGGCCCGCCAGGACCACCGCCTCGCGCTGCCGGGGCGTCAGCCGCTTGAGGTCCGTCCGTACCCGCGGGTCGGCGCGGATCTCCCGCAGCCGCCCGAGGATCGCGTCCAGGGTCGGGCCGACGTCGGTCCGTACGGCCTCCGTGTCCCGCCCGGACCTGAGCAGGCCGACCAGGCTTCGGTGGACGCGGGTGACCGCCCAGGTCAGGGCGTCGGCGTGGGCGGGGTCGAAGCGGGGCGCCGTGCGCCAGACGTCGACCAGCGCCTCGCGGGACAGCTCCTCGGCCCGCGCCGCGTCGCCCGTCATGCAGTGCGCCAGGCCGTAGGCGGCGGGGGCCAGCAGCGGATAGAGCCGGTCGAAGGCGTCGCGGTCGCCCTTGCCCGCGCGGATGAGGAGTTCCCGCACGTCCGCGCCTTGACCCGGGTCACCGCTCGTATCGCCGCCACCCGTACCGCCGACCGCGCTGCCGCTCGTACCGCCGCTCGTACCGCTGACCGCGCTGCCACCCGTACCGCCGCTCGTACCGTTCATAAATGGTGAGCTTCCCTCGCAGACCGTTCCCATACGCGGCCAAGGCTCCCACGCCACCGCAGACCGCACCCACGAAAGCCGCCGGGACCCGGTCGTCGGCGCCGAACGGGCCGTTCGCCCGCGCGACCCGGGGGGCAGGCCCTCATACTGGATCAGGGACAGGTGTTCGGATCGTTGCGGCGGGAAGCTGGCAGGGGTCCGGAACGCGTGGTTGGCTGGCGCGCGAAAAACGCCGTCTGACGGAACGGGCAAGGGTTGTGGCGGGAGCGATGGAGTACCCGGGCGGCGTGCGGGCGGACGGGTTGCCGGCCGTGCTGTCCGACCCCGGTCGGCTGGCGGCGCTCGACGCCAGCGGCATGGTCGGCTCCGCTCCGGAGCGGGTCTTCGACGATCTGACCAGGCTGGCGGTGTCGGTGACCGGCGCCGCGATCTCCGCGATCACCTTCGTCGGCGAGACGCGTACGTACTGGAAGTCGGTACCGCACCTGCCCTACGGGGACGTGGAGAGCTGGCAGAACGCGGTGGGCGACAGCTTCTGCTACTTCGCCGTCGGTGAGAACGGGCCGTTCGTGGTGGAGGACGCGGAGAAGGACCCGCGGACGGCGGGGCATCCGGCGATCGGGCCGTGGGGCGTGGGCGCGTGGGCCGGATTCCCGATCGTGACCACGGACGGGCAGCCGATCGGCACCATGTGCGTGATCGACGCCAACCCTCGGGTGTGGACACCGCAGGAACTGGAGACGATGTCGGTCCTGGCGCGGGCGGTGTCCAACGAGATCAACGTGCGGATGTCGCTCGACCGTGTGCACACCGCCCTCCAGACCGCCGAGAACGCGCTGTCGACCGCGCAGGGCGCGCTGGCCGCCTCCCGCGAACTGGCCCGCAGCCTCCAGGACAGCCTGCTGCCCCCGGCCCTGCGCCCCGTGCCGGGTGTGGACGCCGCCGCCCTGTACATCCCGGCGAGCGGCGACATCAGCGTGGTGGGCGACTTCTACGACCTGTTCCAGGCCCGCGGGGCCTGGTGGACCGCGGTCATGGGCGATGTGTGCGGCAAGGGGACCGAGGCGGCCAAGGTGACCGCGCTGGCCCGCTACACCCTGCGCGCGGACGCCGGTGAGCACCTGTCGCCCGCGGCGGTGCTCGACCGGCTGAACACCGCCATGCTCGCGCAGGGCGCCCCCCGTTTCCTGACCGCCGTCCAGACCACCTTCCGCGCCAGCGGGTCCGGGGTGTCGGGGCGGCTGTGCCTGGCGGGACACCCGCCCGCCCTGATCCGCCGCGCCGACGGCCGCGTCCGGCAGGCCGGCACCCCCGGCACCCTCCTCGGCGTGGTCGACCCGGTACACCTCTCCGACGTCCGCTTCCGGCTGACCCCCGGCGACCTGCTGCTGCTCTACACCGACGGCGCCTGCGAGGCGCGGCCCGACCCGCGCGGCGCGGAGCCGCGCCGGCCGATGTTCGACGAGGCCGCCCTCGCCCGTACCCTCGGCGACACCCACACCATGGGCGCCGCCGACACCATCGAGTACATCGCCGACACGCTCAGCGACTACCACGGCGGCTGGGCCAGCGACGACACCGCGCTGCTCGCGCTGCGGGTCCCGCCGCGCGCCTGACCCGGCCGGGTTCTCGTTCCGCGTACGCGTACGCCTTCCGGTGCGGTGACGTGCCGCCGTAGTGACGTGCCGGAGCGGTGACGTGCCGCCGTGGTGACGTTCCCGTGCGGTGACGTTCCCGTGCGGTGACGTGCCGGGCGTTCCCCAGCGGTGTCCACAGCCTGTGGACCGGCCGCGGCGGGGTTCGGGGAAGCGCGCGGGGCGCGGGGCGGGGTGTGCGGCGTGCGTACGGGGAAGCGCGGGGCAGGCGTGGGGGGTGTGCGTACGATGATGCCGTTCCGGTGCGACATCCGGGCGGCCGTCTGCTGGGAGGGCGAGATCGACCTCTACGCGGTTCCCCCTGCCCGTGGGGCGCCGGTCGTACGACGGCCGTCGAGCGGTGCCGCGTGATCAGCGACCGCATGGCGGAGATCCTGCGGGCGCTCCAGACCTCGGACTGGCCGGACGTCGCCGGTGAGGTCGCCGAGACGCTCGGCGTGGACGGCATCGCGATCAGCGCGGGCAGCCGGCCCGGCGCGTCGGAGGTCCTGTGGTCCTCCGGTGCCGGAGCGCGCGCCTTCGAGGATCTCCAGCTCACGGTCGGTCAGGGCCCGGGACCCGACTGCCTGGCCGGCGGCACCGCGGTACGCGTCCCCGACCTGGGGCTCACGCCGGCCGGCCGCTGGCCCGCCCTGCTGCGGGAGACGCCCGCGCTCAGCGTACGGGCGGTGTTCTGTTTCGCGTTGCGCGTCGGCGCGATCACGCTGGGCGTGCTGACGCTGGTCAGGGACGCGCCCGGCCGCCTGACCCCCGAACAGGACGGTGACGCGGGTGTCCTCGCGGGCCTGCTGACCCGGCGTTTCCTCGACCCCGGGGACGCGTGGACGCCGTCGGCCGGTCGTCCCGGCCTGTCCGCTCCCGGTATGCCCGGCCCCGCTCTGCCCGCCCCCGCCCTGCACCAGGCCGTGCTGCACCAGGCGACCGGCATGGTCAGCGTCCAGCTCGCCGTGCCGCTGGCGGAAGCGCTGCTGCGGCTGCGCGCCTACGCGTACGGCAACGACCGTCCCCTGACCGACGTGGCCCGGGACGTCGTGGCCAGACGGCTGAGGATGGTCCCCGACCCGAGCCCCGGTCAGAGCCCAGGTACGAGCAACGATCCTGGCACCGAACAGAGCACCGGTACGAGCACCGAACCGAGCCGCGGCCCGAGCCCCGATCCGAACCCGCCTTCACTTGCAGCAGACAAGGACTGACGCCATGACGACCCGCGAACAGCAAGTCACCGAGGTCTTCGTCGAGGTGGCCGACTTCCTGATCGACGACTTCGACGTGATCGACTTCCTCCAGAAGCTGTCGGTGCGCTGCATGGAGCTGCTGGACGTCGCCGCCGTCGGCGTCCTGCTCGCCGACGAGAACGGTGTCCTGCACGTACTCGCGGCCTCCGACGAACACACCAGGCTGCTGGAGCTGTTCGCGCTCCAGCACGACCAGGGTCCCTGCGTCGACTGCTACCACGACGGCGAGCCGCGGACCAACGTCGACCTCGGCGCTCCCGAAGTGGCCGCCGCCTGGCCCCAGTTCACCGCCGGGGCCGAGGCCACCGGATTCGTCGCCACCAACGCGCTGCCGCTGCGGCTGCGCGGCCGGGTGATCGGCGCGCTGAGCCTCTTCCAGACCGACCCGGAGCCGCTGACGGACCAGGACGTGACCCTCGCCCAGGCCCTCGCCGACGTCGCCACCATCGCGATCCTCCAACAGCGCACGCTCGCCCACGCCGAGGCCGAACGCGACCAGCTCCAGTACGCCCTCAACGCCCGCATCACCATCGAACAGGTCAAGGGCATCCTCGCCGAGCGCTGGCACCTGGGCGTCGACGAGGCGTTCAGCGTCTTCCGGTCCTACGCCCACGCCCACGGCCGCAAACTCTCCGACCTGGCCCGCGAGATCGCCGACGGCACGCAGGCCACGGAGACCATCCGCACCTTTCCGACGCGCGCGCCGCGGACGGGCGCGTAGGAGCGGGACACTCAGGCGCCGGGACGCCCGGGCACTGGGGCGCTCAGGCGCCGGGACGCCCAGGCCCTGGGGTGCTCAGGCCGGTGTGAACACGACCTCGAAGTCCCGGACGTGGTGGGCGATTTCGCCGGGCGGCAGGACCGCCGCGTCATCCGGCGAGCTGCCGAGCGACCTGGCCTGGCTGACGAACCGCTGGACAGCGGCCCGCTTACGGGCGGCCACCTCTTCCGGCAGCCGGACGAGGGACGCCGACGCCCACGGCACGCGGGGGTCGCCGGGGCGGGCCCAGTGCCACATCCACACGGGATAGAGCAGGCAGGGCACCGACGCCTTACGGGCGGCGGTCAGCGCGGCGCGGCCCGCGGCCTCGTGGTCGCTGTGGACGTCACCGGTCCACGGCGCCAGGCACAGGTCGGCGTCGGACAGCAGCGGCACCAGGGCCGCGGCGACCTCGTCCTCATGGCCCGCCACCTCGGTGTCCGCCACTCTCAGCCGGACGATGTCCTGTGCGTCGGCGCCGAGTTCGGCCAGGGCCTCGCGCAATTCCGCGGCCCGGATGCCGACGAGCTGATGGGACGTGATGGCCGTGCTGTCGGCGTGGGACAGTTCGCCGTCGGTCACCGACACGACGGTGACCGCCACACCGGCCGCGGCGAGCAGCGCGATGCTGCCGCCCACCCCCAGCACCTCGTCGTCGGGGTGCGCGGCCACGACCACCACCCGTCCGGCGGTGGGCAGTTCGGTGTCGGCCAGGTGCGCCCAGCCGTCCCAGACGCGCCACTGCTCCTCGTCGGTGCCGGGCGCCTGGAGCGGATCGGCGTGCTCGGGACTCTCGGTGTGCGGGGTGTCGGTGTGCTGCTCGGGGTTGTGCGGGGTGTCGTGCTGGTCCATCAGGATGTCTCCCTACCGGCCACGGGGCCGCCCGGTTCCGCGCGATTGGTTTCCTTGACGCCGTGCGCGATGACGTCGGTGTCGAAGCCGCCCTCGGTGATCAGGCGGGCCAGGTGCGAGATCTTGTGCTGACGCGCTCGGGCGAAGGAGCGCAAGGTGGCGAAGGCCTGGTCGAGGGACATGTTCCAGCGCTCGGCGAGGATGCCCTTGGCCTGTTCGACGATGATCCGGCTGTGGAGCGCGTACTGGAGCTGGTCGCGTTCCGCCTCGGCGTGCGCGAGGGTCCGCTGCTGGAGGATCGCGATGGTGGCCACGACGTCGTGGGACACGTCCGTCACGGTGCGCCCGCTGCCGTACGCGTGGGCCCGCAGCCGCAGCAGGGCGTCGGCGAGGGGGACGGCGAGCTGGACGCTGACCATGCCGGTCGCCTGGTGGACCACGGCGTGATGGAGGAAGGGGAGGGGGTCCGGCGGGTCCGCGGGGTCCGGCGGGTTCATCGGGTCCGGCGGGTTCATTTGGCCCCGCGGGGTCACAGGGTCCTGGGGCCGCACACGATCCGCCTCTTGGCGTGCCCGACCGGCACCCGCCAGGAAATACCTGGTCAGGGCGGCGGCCAGGATCGCCGCGTCGGCGCTCTGCCCGCCGGTCAACGGCCCCGGCGCGCGCCGCACCGCGGTCAGCACCCCGAGTCCGATCCCGCCCATGCGCAGCGGGAAGCAGAAGACCGCGCGCGCCGCCAGGCCGGGCGCCTCCATGACCAGCTCGGGCCAGCGGTCGTGCCGGACGCGGGCCAGATCCGGCACCCGTACCGTCGTACCGCTCACCATGCAGTCGGGTCCCGGGCCCTGCCCCAGTGTGAGCTGGAGGTCTTCGAAGCCGCGCGACACGTCGTCGGAACACCACAGCACCTCGGTCCTGCCCGGCTCGTTCCCCAGCGAGACGGCGACGCCGTCCACCTCAAGGGCCGCGGCGCCCGCCACGGCCACCGCGGGCGACCCCTGGCCGTCCTGGAGCAGACGCAGTGCCTCCGCCAGGCGCTCAGCCGCCATCGGGCACCACCGCATACGGCCTCACATGGCCTCGATTCCCCGAGCGCGGAAGGAACGACGGACGGAGACCGGTCACGCGGTCATCGCGTTCGCGTAAGGGTGAACGGTCATCCGTTCAGCGGTTGTGGGTTCCGCCCGTCACGGCGAGGTGGTCCGCGGGAGATCCGCGGCCCCGGTGGCGGCATCGCACTCAACCGACTGCGCCAGGGGCAGGGACGCTCCTTCCACCCTACCTCCCGGGCGTCCGCGGGCCCCCCGACGTCACACCGTGCGCCCGGCCGGGAGGTCGGCGGCACGGCGCAGAACCGACCGCAGCTCCCAGGTCGCCACGGGCGCCGGCACCCCGATACGACAGCGCCACCGCCGCCGCCACCGCGTCGACCGCCCGCTCCGGATCGCGGCACAGCGACAGCGCCAGCGAGAACAGCGCGTCCGCGTGCCGTTCGTACCCGCCCAGCTCGTACGCGCCCAGCGCGCCGCTCGCCGGATTCCGCCCATGGGGGTGCTGCGTCAAAGCCCTCACCTGCTCAAACCGTACGTTCGGACAACCGCCGGGGGCAGGGGCGCACCCCGTACGCCATCCCCCTCCCCCCGCCCCCGCCAGCACCCCGATCCCGCGACGTCGGGCCGAGCGGCGTCCGGGCCCACGACGGCCTCCGCGAATACCGCCGGTCAAGCCGACTCCGCTCGGCAACTCCTGAGACGGATGTGGCAAACTACCCGGCACCGCAGGGGGCGGTCACGGGCACGGGCGGATACGCCTGGCCAATCCCGCGGCTGGGCGGGCCCCAAAAGTCGGCATGCGTGCCGAGCCCACGGGCGCCCGGACGAGCCGCGTACGGAGGGGACTTCAGGCCAAGGACGCGCGAACGCGCCGCGAACGGCTGCGCCGTGCCCGCGCGCAACGCGCCAGGTCCCGCTGCGGAGGACATGAGGAGAACGCGACGGCCCCGTGCAAGGGGGGCGTTGCCGGAGGGAGGGGACGCGTCATGAAAAGGAAGCGCACGCTCAGACATGCCGGGCGACTCGCCGTGGCGAGCACCGTGGGGCTCGCCCTGCTCACCGCGCTGGTGGGCTCGGAGCAGACGGCCGCGGCCGACACAGGACCCGCGACGCACCACGTATCGACACCGGGTTGGAAAACAACGCTGTCCGGAGCGACCGCCGCGGGTTCACTGCATTCGGTGACGTCGGTGGATGCCGACCATGCCTGGGCGTCCGGCAGGGGGAGTGACGGCAACGGCGTTCTCATGCGCTGGGACGGGCAGGCGTGGTCCGCGGTCACGGACCCCGCACTGCCGCAGGTCGACTCGTGGTCGGCGGTCAGCGCGGCATCGGCGGACGACGTGTGGGCCTACGGTTCCAAGCCGACCTTCTCCGCCGGGACGCAGCATCTGGTCCACTTCGACGGGACGCGCTGGGAGGTCGTACCGACCGCCGGTGCTTTCGACCGGGCCTGGATCGAGGTGCCGATCAAGGCCGTCCCCGGCAGGCTTTTCAAGGGCGGCAACGCTCTTTACACCTACAGCGACGGTGCCTGGCAGACCTTCGCTCTCCCGGCCGGCGTGGACATCCGCGGCATCGACGCCCTGTCCGCGAACGACGCCTACGCGACGGGAATGCAGTTCCCCGTGGAAGGCGGCCACCCGGTGGCGTACCACTGGGACGGGACGACCTGGACGCTGATGCCCCAGCCGCCGGCGCCGGCGGTCGTCACCATGGCAACGGTGGCCGCGGTGTCCCCGGACAGTGTCTACATGGCCGGCTGGGGCTATTCCCCGGGCGCCAGACCAGCCCTCACCCACGTCGAGCGCTGGGACGGCTCGGCGTGGCACGACGTCACCGGGGATCTGACCGGGTTCCTCCTCGAGGCCCTCCGGCCGGACGGACACGGCGGGTTGTGGGCGGCCGGCTCGGACGATTCGTCGCTGCGCGCCGACCCCGTCTTCTGGCACTACGACGGCACCGCCTGGACGAAGCGGCTCGGGGCGACCGTGACCGATACCACCTATCCGTCCTACACGTTCCATGACATCGCGCCGGTCAACGGCAGCCGGTTCCTCGCGGTCGGCGAGTATCCGGGACCGGTGGAGGGCCCTTCCGATCCCACGTACTCGCGCGGCCTGATCGAACAGACCCAGAGCTTCCTCGACCTGACGGTCACCGACCTCAAGGCGTCGTCCACGGCGACACACACCGTGCGCGTCCACGCCGAGAGCCCTGGTCGGCTCACCGTCGCGTTCCGCCCGGCGGAAGGTCAGCCCGACTGGAGCAAGGCCGCGGTCGACATCAAGGTCGCGTCGGTGAGCGGCGGGCCGCAGGGCGCCTGCGAGCACACCGGAGGACCGGTCAACGACGCGGCCGAGGCCGTGTCGTGCGACCTGCCCGCCGGCGACCACACCCTGACCTATGCGCTGGCGGCCGGTGCGTCCGTCGATGCCTGGAAGGTCGTGACGGACGTCCGCTTCAAGGCGTCCGACCCGGGCACAGCCAGTCCGGAAGCCACTGTCGGCTTCGACGTCGACAGCCCGTCTGCCGTCCCGGCCAACAGCCGCCTCCTCGCGCGTGACGCGCAGGGGACGCTGTGGCGTTACGACGGTACGGGGAAGGCCGCTGGGCCGTACCAGCCGCGCGTGGCCGTCGGTGGCGGCTGGCAGGGGTACACAGCGATAACGGCGCTGTCGAACCTGACCGTGCACGGGTCGGGTGACCTGGTCGCCCGCGACGCGAGCGGCGTGCTCTGGTACTACCGCGGCGGCGGGGACGCCCGCCCGTTCACGTCTCGCGTGAAGGTCGGGGCGGGGTGGAACATCTTCAACGCGCTGATCGGCGCGGGTGATCTGACCGGTGACGGCAAGGCCGACCTCGTCGCCCGCGACGCGTCCGGCGCCCTGTGGCTCTACCGGGGCCGCGGCGACGGCACCTTCGCGCCGCGTACGAAGATCGGACCCGGCTGGAACACCTTCACGGCGATGGCCGGCGCGGGTGACCTCACCAGCGACGGGAAGCCCGACCTCGTCGCCCGCGACGCGTCCGGCGCGCTGTGGCTCTACCAGGGTCGCGGCAACGGCACCTTCGCGCCGCGCACGAAGATCGGACCCGGCTGGAACACCTTCACGGCGATGGCCGGCGCGGGTGACCTCACCAGCGACGGGAAGCCCGACCTCGTCGCCCGCGACGCGTCCGGCGCCCTGTGGCTCTACCAGGGTCGCGGCAACGGCACCTTCGCGCCGCGCACGAAGATCGGACCCGGCTGGAACACCTACAACAGCCTGATCTGACACGGCGCTTGCCGTTCGGCCCCAGAACTCGTCCGCCCCAGCCAGCCGGCTTTCCGGCATCGGGGCGGACGAGTTCGTCCGTTGACGCCACCTCGCACGTGTCCCTCGGTCATGGGCGCCGTCGGAGCGAGGCGGGGGAAGGGCCGGGGCCAGGGGCCGCCGGACCGGGGGGTTATTCGAAGAACTTCAGGCTGAAGCCGGTGTCGGAGGTGGGGCCGGGGACGTTGGCGCGGGAGTAGGTGGTGTTGCCCCACCAGCAGAAGGTGCCGGTGAACCAGTAGCGGTTGGACCAGGAGTAGGGGGTGCCCTTGGGGACGGCGGTGAACATGAGGGGGAAGCGGGGGCCGGCGGGCGGGCTGGTGCCGATGTCGCCGTTGAGGAGGACGAAGCTGTGGGAGCCGGGGCCGTTGACGTAGAGGGTGGGGTCCCAGCCGGACATCATGGTGGCGGCGTGCGCGCCGAACAGGCAGCCGTTGGACTTGTACCAGTCCCAGACGTACGTCGGGTCACCGCCGGAGCGCAGCCGCAGATCGGCCATGCAGTACTGGTCGCTCCAGCTCCCGTTGGCCGAATAGACGATGTGGAGCTGCCCGTTGGGGTCCTTGACGGCGGCGGGCGCCTCGTTGATGTACGGGTTGCCGACGACGCGCTCCCAGCTCTCGCGCGGCTGGGAGATGATGTAGCGCGCGCCGGTCGGCGTGGTGGGGCTGCTCATCCGGACGATGTACAGGTTCTGTTCGACGTTCGTGTCGCCCGCCCAGCCCGACCAGACGAACCAGCGCTGCCCGTTGAAGGTGAAGAGATTCCCGTCGATGGCCCATTTGTCGTTGGGCAGGGCCAGTTGGGTCTCGGCGCCGTAGCCGCTGTCGGCCGTCGCCGAGCTGATGACGTACATCCGGTGCGCGGCTCCGGCGCCCGAGGTGAAGTAGATGTAGTACCGGCCGCCGTCCACCACGATCTCCGGGGCCCACACCTCACCGCGGCCCTTGGTGTCCGACCAGACCTTGCGGGAGGCCGCCGCGCCGAGGGCGTCGGGCGACGACGCCTTCCGTACGGCGATGCCGCCGCCCGACGTCTCGGCCGAGATGTACGTGCTGCCGACCCGGATCACGCTCGGGTCGGCGTTGTGGATGGTGGTCTGGGACGCCTGGGCGGGCGCGGAACACAGCACGGCCAGCAGAGCGAGTACGGCCACGAGGGCTGCGCACACTGGGCCGGCCAGGGCACCCCTGCCGGTGCCGGACGAACCGGCCGGGCCGCTGCCGGACGAACCGGCCGGGTCACCGTCGGACGAGCCGCCGGACGAGCCGCCCAGACCGGTGCCGGACGAACCGCCCCGGCCGCCGCCTGCCAAGGCACTGTGGAGACTTCGCAGAAGCTTCATAGTCCCGTTCCATGGTCGGGCCTCCGCTTCGACGCCGGGCGGGCGGTGGAGCGCCCGCCGAGGGACGACGTCCGGTCAGAACCGCATCGGAGGGGGGAACTTGGCGCTCTGACCGCTTGAATCCCACCGTTTCCACCGCTCCCGCACAAGGGTCAACACCGGTGGTAGCACGTTCCAACAGCATCGCGAGTGACCGTGGGCATGTCAATCACCCAAGGCGGTACGACTCGGCCGGTCAACCCGTACTCCCCCGCGCCCCATTGACACCATCCGCCCCGGATCACCATCATGTGCACGCCACACGTGTTCGCGTATGCCGCAAATGCCCCCTCCGCACGCACCACCGCGCAGCCGGACCCGCCCTGCCGGGGCACCGCCAGAGCACGCCCAGAGCGCCACCGGCAGCACGGCCCGCCCCCACCGGACCGTCAGGAGAAGCCCCGTGCCCAACGTCGACCGCCGAAGGTTCCTGCAACTCGCCGGAGCCACCGCCGCCGCGTCCGTCCTCACCGGCGGCATCGCCAAGGCCGCCTCGATCCCGGCCGCCGCGGGAACCGGCACCCTCCAGGACGTCGAGCACATCGTCGTCCTGATGCAGGAGAACCGCTCCTTCGACCACTACTTCGGCACCCTGCGCGGCGTGCGCGGCTTCGGCGACCCCCGCCCGGCCACCCTCCCCAGCGGCAAATCCGTCTTCCACCAGGCGGACGCCGCCGGGCACGAGACGCTCCCCTTCCGGCCGAACATCGACAACCTCGGCCTCCAGTTCCTCCGCGACCTCGACCACAGTTGGTACGGCACGCACCAGGCGTGGAACGGCGGCAACTACGACCGCTGGATCCCGGCCAAGACCACCACGACGATGGCGCACCTCACCCGCCAGGACATCCCGTACCACTACGCGCTCGCCGACGCGTTCACCATCTGCGACGCCTACCACTGCTCGATGCTCAGCTCCACCGACCCCAACCGGTACTACATGTACACCGGTTACTCGGGCAACGACGGCAAGGGCGGCGGCCCGGTGCTGGGCAACGAGGAGGCCGGGTACGGCTGGACCACCTTCCCCGAGATCCTGGAGCGGGCGGGCGTCTCCTGGAAGGTCTACCAGGACACCGGCACCGGCCTGAACTCCGGCGGCGGCTGGGGCTGGACGAGCGACCCCTTCATCGGCAACTACGGCGACAACTCCCTGCTGTACTTCAACCAGTACCGCAACGCCCAGTCCGGCAGCGCCCTGTACGACAAGGCCCGCACCGGCACCTCGGCCCGCAACGGCGACGGCTACTTCGACCGGCTCAGGGCCGACGTCGTGGGCGGCAAACTCCCCCAGGTCTCCTGGATCGCCGCCCCCGAGGCGTTCTGCGAACACCCCAACTGGCCCGCCAATTACGGCGCTTGGTACATCTCCCAGGTGCTGGACGCGCTCACCGCCGACCCCGACGTGTGGAGCCGTACCGCCGTCTTCCTCACGTACGACGAGAACGACGGCTTCTTCGACCACGTCGTGCCGCCCTTCCCGCCCGCCTCCGCCGCGCGCGGGCTGTCCACCGCCGACGTCACCCAGGACCTCTACACCGGCGGGCTCTCCGGTTACGCGGCCGGGCCGTACGGGCTCGGGCCGCGCGTGCCGATGCTGGTGCTCTCGCCCTGGAGCACGGGCGGCTGGGTCTGCTCGCAGACCTTCGACCACACCTCGATCGTGCAGTTCATCGAGAAGCGCTTCGGTGTGCGCAACCCGAACGTCTCACCCTGGCGCCGCGCGGTCTGCGGCGACCTCACCGCCGCCTTCGACTTCACCCGCAGCAACGCCGCCGCGCCCGCGCTCCCCGGCACCGGCGGCTACGTACCGCCGAACCACAACAACCCCGGCGACTACGTCCCCACCCCGCCCGCCACCGGCGCCGTCCCGCGCCAGGAACCGGGCCTGCGCAACGCCCGCCCGCTGCCGTACGACCTGGCCGCCGACACCCAACCCGCGGGCGGACGCTTCCAGTTCACCTTCCGCAACTTCGGCACGGCGGGCGCCGCCTTCCTCGTCACCTCCGCGGTCCGCTCCGACGGCCCCTGGCCGTACACCGTCGAGGCGGGCAAATCCCTGGTCGACACCTGGCTGATGCCCGCCGCCTCCGACCGCTACGACTTCTCCGTCCACGGCCCCAACGGCTTCCTGCGCCGCATGGCCGGCACCGCGGGCTCCATCGGCCCCGAGGTGACCGCCCGCCACACCCCCGCCACCGGCCAGGTCACCCTCGTCTTCAGCAACCCCACCGGCGCCCCCGTCACCTTCAACGCCACCGACGCCTACGCCCCCACCGCCCACTACACCTACACCGTGGCCGCAGGCGCCTCCCGCACCGTCCCCGCCTGGGGCGTCCCGGCCGGCAACCACTGGTACGACATCACCGTCACCACCACCACCGACCCCGCCTACCTCCGCCGCTTCGCCGCCCACGTGGAAACCGGCACCCCCAGCACCAGCGACCCGGCAACATCAACAACCTGAGGTCCCCGGGCCTATTCGAGCCCAACTGGGCCCGGGTCACAGGGCGATCAGGCCCGCTGGGGTGGGGCGGAAGCCGCAGGTGTCGAGGTAGAAGGGGCGGAGGTGGGGCTCGAAGTCGACGTGGAGCCATTCGCAGTGGGCGGCGCGGGCGTGGTGGGCGGCGGTGGCGACGAGGTGGGCGCCGACGCCCTTCGAGCGGTGGGGCCGGGAGACGACGGTGTCCAGGAGGAAGGCGTGGGCGCCGCCGTCCCAGATGACGTTGACGAAGCCGATGAGGCGGGTGTCGTCGTGGGCGCAGACCCAGCCGAGGCTGTGGCGTTCGAGGCGGGCGCGCCAGTCGGTGCGGGCGGGCGGGCCGCCGAAGCCGTCGGCGTGAAGGGAGTTGAGGGCTTCGTTGTCGACGTGGCCGCGCCACTCGTAGGTGATCGTCACGCCGCGATCGTACGGTCGGCGCGGGCGAAGGTGACGGTGACGGCCAGGCCGCCGGGGTGGGTGGGGCGGGCGGTGAGCGTGGCGTGGTGGGCGGTGGCGATGGAGCGGACGATCGCGAGGCCGAGTCCGTGGCCGGACGCGGGTGAGCCGCTGGTGCGGTCGGGGGCGAGACGGCGGAAGGGCTCGAAGAGGTCGGGCACGCGGTCGGCGGGCACCGGATCGCCGGTGTTGGTGACCGTGAGGGTGTCGTCGGCGAGGTCGAGGGAGACGGCGCCGCCGGGGTGGTTGTACTGGACGGCGTTGCGGATCAGATTGAACAGGAGGTGCCGCAGCAGGACCGGGTCGCCCTCGACGCACAGCGGCCGGTCGGCGGTCACGGTGAGCCGGACGTCCTTCTCCTGCGCCAAGTGGCGCAGCTCGCCGGTCAGTTGACGCACCAGCGGTACGAGGTCGACCTGCTCGGTACGTTCGAGGCCGCGGTCGCTGCGGGCGAGCAGCAGCAGCGCGTCGATCAGCCGCTCGGCGTCGCGGTTGACGGTGAGGAGGTCGTCGCGCACGTCCGCGAGGCCGTCGGGAAGCGGGTCGGCGAGGCCGACTTCGAGGCAGGCGCGCTGGACGGCCAGCGGGGTGCGCAGTTCGTGGGAGGCGTTGGCCACGAAGCGGCGCTGGCCCTCGAAGGACTTCTCCAGCCGGTCGAGCATCGTGTCGAACGTGTCGGCCAGGCGCTGGAGTTCGTCGGCCGGGCCGCTCAACGCGAGCCGTTCGTGCAGGTTCTGCTCGCTGATCCGGCGGGCGGCGTCCGTCACGGCCGCGACCGGGCGCAGCGCCCGCCCCGCGAGCCACCAGCCGGTGGCGGCGGCCAGCACCGTCACGAGCACCAGGCCGATCGCCGACCACAGGATCATCTGGTGCAGCGCCGCGTCCTGCACGGCGCCCACGGTCCAGTGCAGCGCGCGGATCGAGATGCCGTCGCCGGTGCCGCCCGTGCCGCCCGCGCCATCGATGGCGCCCGTGCCGCCGGAGCCGCCGTGGGGTACGACGGGTCCGGTGCGGCCGGTGGGGGCGTACCTCGCCGCGTCCGTCGGTCCCCCGGTGGCGCGGCTGACCCCGATGCCCTGCACCTGCCGTGTCGTCCCGTAGCGCGCCAGCACCACGACGAACGCCAGCAGCGCCGTCCCCGAGAGGAGGAAGAGCCCGGCGAAGGCGGCGGCCAGCCGGGCGCGGAACGTCAGGTGCGGGCGCGGGGGCCTGATCAGCGGCACAGCCGGTACCCCTCTCCGGCGTCCGCCACGATCACGTCGGGCGGGCCGAGCTTGCCGCGCAGGCGGCTGACGGTGGCGCGCACGGCGCTGGTCCGCGGGTCCAGGTGCTCGTCCCACACGGACCGCACCAACTCCTCCTGCGTGACGGCCTCGCCGCCCGCGCCGACCAGCGCGTGCAGCACCGCGAACTCCTTCGGCGTCAGCTCGACCGCCCGCCCGTCGATCCGCGCCTCGCGCCTCGCGGCGTCCACCGTGATGCCCTCGTACGCCACCACGACGGGCGGCGCCTTCAGCGCCCGGCGGCTCAACGCCCTGATCCGCGCGACCAGTTCGGCGAAGTCGAACGGCTTGGCCAGGTAGTCGTCCGCCCCCAGCCGCTCCAGCCCGTACACCCTGTCCTCGACCCCGCCCGCCGCCGTCAGCATCAAGATCCGCGGCGGCGCCGCCATCCTCCGCACCCTCCGGCACACCTCGTCCCCGCTCAGCACCGGCAGATCCCGGTCGAGCACGAGCACGTCGTACTCCGTGACCCCGCACATTCGCTCGGCCGCGTCCCCCGACACCGCCAGGTCCACCGCCATCGACTGCCGCCGCAGCCCGATCACGATCGTCCGCCCCAACACGTGATGATCCTCGGCCACCAGAACTCTCATGCGGGCCAGGGAAACACGGGGGGCCGTACGCGGAGATAAGCGTGCGTCCTCCGGACGGGTCGCCGAAGAACCGGCAGGCGCCGGAGCCGGGGCTCGACCGGCGACGCCGGTACGTGGCCGGCGGTGCCGGTACGTGTCAGCCGGTGCCGGTACGTGTCAGCCGGTGCCGGTACGTGGCCGGCGGCGGCCCGCCGGGCGCGGGAGCCGTAAGCGCTACGCGGTACCAGCGGCCGGTGGCCACCTGCCGGACGGGGGCCTGCGGGACCCCTGGGGTACGCCGTGCGCGCGGCGGTCGGCGACGCAGGGCCGAAGGCGATACGGGGCCAGGTCCGCCGCCTGCCGGACGGGGCATGCGGGACCCCCGCCGTAGACGGCCCGCCGGGCCATTGCTACGCCCGCCTGCCGGACGTCGGCAGACGGCCGCCGACGTGGGGCGTGGGCGGGGGCTTTGCTGGCCGGGGGCTTATGGGAACGTAACCGGGTTTATGCCGCTGCGCGGGGGCGGCTGGTGTGCTCGGCGCATGAACTTCGTCAAGCGGGCAGCGTTCAGTCTGGTGGCACGGGCGGGGAAGGCCGCGCTGTTGCTGGGCGTGTTCGGGGTGATCTGCACGCTGCTGCTCGGGGGGTTCCTTCTCAGGGGGGCGACGGAGCGGCGGGAGGCGGAGACGCAGCGGCGGGTGGGGGTGGACGTCACCGTGCGCGGGGACGGGCTGACCTCGGCGGTGGTCGGGCGGCTGGGGACGTATCCGCTGGTCGAGCGGTACAACGAGCTGCTGCGCGCGGTGACGGTCCCGCCGCAGGGCCTGGCGGCCGTGGTGCCGGAGGGGACTCCGGGCGGCGGCGGCAAGGACGGGCTCACGCTGAACGGCGTCCGCGCGTCGGACACGCTCCTCGACTTCGCCACCGGCCGGGTCCGTGTCGTGGCGGGCCGGGGCATCACCGTGGCGGACGCCCGCCGCAAGGTGATCCTCCTCGAACGGCGGCTGGCCGCGAAGCACGGGCTCGCGGTGGGCGACACCGTCGAGCTGGGCGGCGCGGGCGGGCGGCGGGAGCCGTTCGAGGTCGTGGGGCTCTACCGGGACACGCGCCAGGACCCGCCGCAGTGGACGTCCGCCGCCGACCTGGGCGCGAACCAGGTGTACGTGCCGGTCGCCGCCGTCACCGCGCTGGGGCTCGGGGCGAAGCCCACGGAGGCGGTCTTCACGATCGGTTCGCCCGACCTGGCGGAACCGCTGCACGCGGAGGCGGTACGGCTGCTGGGCCCGAAGGGCTTCCGCTTCGACGTCAACGACAAGGCGTACCGCGACCAAGTGCTGCCGCTGCGGCGGGTCGGGGCGTTCGCGGGGGCGCTGGTCTGGCTGATCGCGCTGTGCGGCGCGGCGATCCTCGGGCTGGTCGTCCTGCTGACGGTCAAGGAGCGGCGGGCCGAACTGGGCATGCTGCTGGCGCTGGGCGAGCGGAAGTGGAAGCTCATCGGCCAGCACACCGTCGAGGTGACCGTGCTGCTGGTGCCCGCGCTCGGGGTGGCCGCACTGGCCGGGCAGTCCCTCGCACACCGGGCGGGCGAGACGCTGCTGGCCCGCGAGCAGTACGGCGGCGCCGCGTCCCGCCCCGGCGGCTCCGCGCCCGACGAAGCCGCCGCCCCCGACGACACCCCCGCCGTACCCGACATCCGCATGAGCGCGGGCGACCTCGGCAAGGTCGCCGGAATCGGCCTCGGCATCGCGCTCGTCTCCACGGTCCTGCCCGGCGTCGGAATCCTGCGCCTGCACCCCCGCTCGATCCTCACCGACACCGAATAGCCGCACCGCGAAATCCCGCCGCCCACGCCCCCGCCCATGCCCACGCCCTCACCCATGCGCACCACCACCGACCCCCCAAGAGGCCGACTGTCATGAACTTCGTCAAACGCGCGGGCCTGAGCCTGTGGTCCCGCAAAGGCAAGACCCTGATCACCCTGGGCACTTTCCTCGTCGTCTCCGCCATGGTGCTCGGCGGCGTCCTCATCAAGTCCGGCACCGCGCGGGCGACAGAAGCCGCCAGGCAGCGGCTCGGCGCCGAGGTCACGCTCGGGGCGGACATGGACGCGCCGTTCACCGGACAGGCACCGACCATCGGCGCGGACGTCGTGGACCGGATCGGCGCGTCCCCACTGGTGGAGAAGTACACGTACAACTCCTTCGACGGCACACGGCTGTTGAACGGCGCGAGAACCGCCACCGGCAAGCCCCTCGCCCCGGACTACCCCGCGAACTCGACACTCGCCTTCGGCGTCCTGGACTCGACGCTGATGCCGCACTTCAGCGACGGCACCTGGACGTTGCTGTCGGGGCAGCCGATCACGGCGGCCGACCGCGAGGACGACAGCGTCCTCGTCGAGGAGCGGCTGGCGAAGAAGAACGGCCTCGCGCCCGGCGGCACGCTCACGCTCGGCGAGAACGACCCGAAGGGCAAGCGCAAGGCCGTCTTCACCGTGAAGGGCGTCTACCGCGACCCGTCCGACACCGTCGACAGCGAGTACGGCATCGCGCCCGGCGACCGGCTGATCGTTCCGGCCGCCGCGCTGAGCAGGCTCAACTCCGACGGCAGCGGGGGAGCGCCGCAACTCCAGGGCGCCACCTTCCGGTTGAAGGACCCGGCGACGTACGACGCCTTCCGCGCGCAGGCGGAGCGGACGGCGGGCGACGCGCTGCACGGCCTCGCCTTCGACCTCAACGACAAGGCGCTGCGGCAGATGACCGGCCCGCTGCGGAGCATCACGTCCTCCGCGACGGCGGCGATGTGGCTGATCGGGGTGGCCGGGGCGCTCGTCCTCGGCCTGCTCGCCACCCTCGCGGTCCGGCAGCGGCGACGGGAGTTCGGCGTGCTGCTCGCGATGGGCGAGAGGAAGTGGAAGCTCGTCGCCCAGCAGGCCGTGGAGATCACCGTGGCCGCCGCGCTCGCCGTCGGGCTCAGCGCGCTGTTCGCCCAGAGCCTGACGCAGAAGGCGGGCGACTCGCTGCTCAGCGGCGAAGCGGCCTCCGCCCAGCGGAAGATCGACGCCTGGCAGCCGCCGCCCCCCGGCTCCACCGGCCTCAAGGAAGGCATCGACATGAACGACAAGCCGGTCGAGGGCGCCGTCCCCATCGACTCGATCACGGTACGGCTGTCGCCGTCCGACCTCGCCACCGTCGCGGGCGTCGGCCTCGGCATCGGCCTGCTCGCCACCGCCGTCCCCGGCGCCGCCGTACTCCGGCTCACCCCGCGCACGATCCTCACGAAGGGCAAGTGACCTCTTATGAAACGGAATTCGGGCATCTCACGGACTCCGCGCGAGTCCCGGGGCGCCGCTACGGCGGCAGGCGCGACCCCCGACGCCGCCCCCGAGGCCACCTCCGGCGCCACCTCCGCCGCCGTCCCCGCCGCTCCCCCCGTCCTCCAACTCTCCGCCGTCAGCCACACCTACCAGGGCCAGCGGCGCAAGACCACCGTGCTCCGGCAGATCGACGTGTCCTTCGAGCGGGGCACGTTCTCCACCATCCTCGGCCCCTCGGGCAGCGGCAAGACCACCCTGCTCAGCCTGGCCAGCGGCCTGGACAGCCCCACCACGGGCACCGTCCGCTTCGACGGGCGGGACATCGCGTCCATCGGCCTCGGCCGCTACCGCAACAAGCACGCCGCCACGGTCTTCCAGCAGTACAACCTGCTGCCGTACATGACGGCCCTTCAGAACGTCGTCACCGGGATGGAGATCACCGGCGCCCGGCCCGCCACCGGGCGGCGCAAAGCCCGCGCGCTCGACATCCTGGCCGGCGTCGGCCTCGACCCCGACGCCGCGCACCGCAATGTGCTCAAGCTCTCCGGCGGGCAGCAGCAGCGCGTCGCCATCGCCCGGGCCCTGGCCTGCGACGTCGACATCCTCTTCGCCGACGAACCCACGGGCAACCTCGACGAGGACACCGCCGACAGCATCATCGACATCTTCCGCGACCTGGCGCACATCCAGCACAAGTGCGTCATCGTCGTGACCCACAGCCAGACCCTCGCCGCCCGCTCCGACCGCACCCTCACCCTCCGCAAGGGCAAAGTCACGACGACGCGGGCCGCCTGAGCCTGTCAGTGGCTCCCTATAGCGTCAGCCCATGACCGAAACCTCGACGCTGGACCCGCTCACGTTCTTCGAGTACGACCACGACCCCGGCAACTACTGCCTGCTGCTCAGCGACACCGACATGGTCCCCTTCATGGACGTCTTCGAGGAGTGCGAGCAGTACGGCAGCGGCTACGGCTGGACGGGCGTCGCCCGCTCGGCCATCCGCTCCCGCGCGCCCGAACTCCTCGACCGCGTCTCCTTCGACCCCGAAGCGGGCATGTTCGTCGCCTACGGCACGGACCCCGAAGCGCTCCAGGCCCTGGGCGCCCTGCTCAAGGAGGCCCTGACCGACAAGGCGGTCCTCAAGCACCTGATAGAGACCGGCGATCCGGCCTGGTTCGACTGAACTAGGCCGCCGCGGGACCCCGTTCCCCCGCCGCCCGGCGACCGGCGACCACCCCCGCCCACCGCCAAACGCCCACCGACCCCGCCCTCCGCCCGTGACGGACCCCCGAACCCCCGGACCCCCGGACCCCCGGAATCACCGCATCCGCGTCAAGAAGTCGTATGAGACGTGTAAATTGGTCGCTGGTGTGCCGGGAAGTCTGGTCGGCGAATACGAGAGAACTCTCTTCGCTGATCGGGGGCACCGTCCGTGGTAGTCGTGACGTGGATACGGGCGAAACACGCGGTGCCGGATGAGTGACTGGCACGCGTGGGCGGCCGTCGCCGTCTTCTTCGGGACGTACGCGCTGATCATCAGCGAACGCGTCCACCGGGTGGCTGCGGCGCTCGGCGGCGCCGGACTGATGCTCGCGATCGGCGCGACCGACGACGTCTCCGCCTTCTACTCCGAAGACTCCGGCATCGACTGGAACGTCATCTTCCTGCTGCTGGGCATGATGATGATCGTCGGCGTGCTCAAGCGCACCGGCCTCTTCGAGTACCTGGCGATCTGGTCGGTGAAGCGGGCGCGGGCCAAACCGTTCCGCGTGATGGTGATGCTCATCGTCGTCACCGCCACCGCCTCCGCGCTGCTGGACAACGTGACGACGGTGCTGCTCGTCGCGCCCGTCACCCTGCTGGTCTGCGAACGCCTCGCCCTGCCGTCCGCGCCGTTCCTGATCGCGGAGGTCTTCGCCGCGAACATCGGCGGGGTCGCGACGCTCGTCGGCGACCCGCCCAACATCATCATCGCCAGCCGCGCGGGACTGACCTTCAACGACTTCCTCGTCCATCTGGCACCGCTGGCCGTGGTGTTGGTGCTCGTGCTGATCGGCCTGTCACGCGTGATGTTCCGCTCGGCGTTCGACGGGGACGCCGACCGCGCGCTGGCGGTCATGGCGCTGGACGAGCGCGAGGCGATACGCGACCCGCGGATGCTCCGGCAGGGCCTGGCCGTACTCGCCCTCGTCATCGCCGGTTTCGTCCTGCACCCGGTGCTGCACCTCGAACCGAGCGTCGTGGCCCTGCTCGGCGCGGGACTGCTCGTCGCGGTGTCCCGGGCGAACACCGGCGAGGTGCTGACCGAGGTCGAGTGGCCCACCCTCGCCTTCTTCGCCGGGCTGTTCGTCATGATCGGCGGCCTGATCGACACCGGCGTCATCGGCCAGGTCTCCGACGCCCTCGCCAACGCCGTCGGCGACCGGGAACTCGGCGGCTCCATGCTGATGCTCGGCGCCTCCGCCGTCCTGTCCGGCGTCGTCGACAACATCCCGTACGTCGCCACGATGGCGCCCGTCGCCGCCGACCTCGTCCGTCACCTGGGCGGCGACCCCGACCACGTCATGTGGTGGGCGCTGACCCTCGGCGCCGACCTCGGCGGCAATGCCACCGCGATCGGCGCCTCGGCCAACGTCGTCGTGCTCGGCATCGCCGAACGCGCCCGACAGCCCATCTCCTTCTGGCAGTTCACCCGCTACGGCCTGGTCGTCACCGCCGCCACCGTCGCCGTATCGGCCCTCTATCTGTGGCTGCGCTACTTCGCGCTGGCGTGACCGCAAGCCGTACCGGAAGCCGTAGCGGAAGCCGTACGGGACCGGGAGCTCACGTCGTCGTGCAGACCGTGCCGTTGAGGGTGAAGACGGTCGGCGGGGGCGCCGCGCCGTCGTTGGCCCCGGTGAAGCCGAAGGAGGCGGAGTTGCCGCCGTTGGCGGCGAGCGTCGCGTTCCAGTCGACCGGGGTGGCCACGACCTGCCTGCCGGTCTGCGTGACCTTGGAGTTCCAGAAGCCGGACACGGACTCGCCCGCGCTGGGGAAGGCGAAGGCGAGCGTCCAGCCGGTGATCGGGCTCGGGCCGGTGTTGGTGACGGTCACCTCGGCGTTGAAGCCGTTGCCCCAGCCCGCGGTGGTGCGGTAGCCGACCTGGCAGGTCGAGTGCGCGGGGGTGCCGGTGCGTACGGTCACCGGGTCGGACGGCGGCGACAGGCGGCCGTTGGCGTCCCGCGCCAGGACGTTCCAGGTGAAGGTCGTACCGGGCGTGAGGTTGTGGACGGTCGCGGAGGTGCCCGTGCTGTCGGCCAGCAGCTCGCTGACCGTGCCGACCTGCCGGTAGACCTCGTAACGGGTCACCGCGCCGCCGGTCGACGGCGTCCAGCTCACGGTGGCGGTGGTGTCCCCGGCCGCGGTCACCTTCGGCGCGCCGGGCGCGGTCAGGGCCGAGCCCGTACCGGCCTTGGGGTGCAGGGTGACGGTGGTCAACGAGTAGGGCGGCAGCGTCTGTTGGGCGCTGTAGGCCGACGTGACGGTGTCGATCGCGGCGGCCTGGTCGCGGTAGGTGTCCACGGTCACCCCTGCCGACGTGTCGGGGGTGAAGCCGGTGTAGTGCAGGGCCACGGTCCGCGCCGCCGACGGGTCCTTGTTGATCAGCAGCACGCTCAGGTCGCCGTTCGCGCGGCGCACGGCGTGCGCCGCGACCGTCGCGGCACCGCTGCCCGCGCCGACCATCCGGTCCCCCGGCCGCCCGAGCCGGCTCAGCATCTGGATCGCGTAGTACGGCGGGAACGGCGTGTTGAGCGCGGGCTCGCACACCGTGCCGACGCAGTTCGCGCTGGACAGCACTCCCCAATCGCCGTAATCGGTCGCGCCGTTGGGCGACGTCGAGATCTGCTGGGCGCCGTTGTGCGTGTCCCACCAGTCGACGGTGAACACCCCGTTCTGAAGGGCGGTCAGATACGCGTCCGCGCCGAACAGCGCGTTCGGCTGCGTGTCCACGTCCCGGCCGCCGTTGACCTCGGTGAGCGCGATGGGGGTGTCGCCCGCGCCCGCCGCGGTCAACTGGTCCTTCAACTGGCCGAGTTCACCGGCAAGCTGCGAGGGCGTGTTGAGCATCTGCGCGGTGTCCGACGTGCTCGGGTACCAGTGGACGATCACGAAGTCGGCCTTGCCCGCGATCAGCGGGATGACCGTGTGGTTCCAGTCGGCGCTCTCGCCGTCGGCCATCACGCCGTCCGGCCAGTTGCCCGGCATGGTCAGCACCGCCCCGACCTTCACCGTCGGATCCACGGCCTTCATCGCCGACACGTACTGGAGCACGTTGTTCGCGTACGCGGCGGGCGACTTGTCGGCGTGATCGTCCTGCTCCCAGCCGGAGCCGTAATGCCCGTTCCCGTACAGCTCGTTGCCCACCTCCCAGAACTTCGCGCCGTACCCCTTGGTGACGTTGGCGTACCGCACCCAGTCCGCGGCCTCCTGCGGTGTGCCGGAGCCGTAGTTGGCGATGAGCATCGGCTGGGCGCCGATCTTCTTGACCGTGCCCATGAACGCGTCGAAGTCCGTGCCGGGCGCCACGTATCCGCCGGGCGCGGTGTTCGTCCGCCAATGGTAGATGTCGCCGTACGAGCCGCCGGGGTAGCGCAGCATTCCGACGTCGGCGGCCTGGAGCAGGTCCTGGACCTGCGGCTCGTTCATCTGCGCGTCCCACACGGCGCTGTTGAGGCCGTACGCCGTGCCGGGGATCGTCCCCAGGCCCTCGTTGGCGTTGACGGTGACGTCCGCGGGCGCCGCGGGCGGGTCGTCGGCCCGCGCGGTGGCGCCGCCGAGCAGCAACGTGCCGAGGAGCGCGGCGGCGGAGGCCGCGGCCACGAGCGGGCGGCGGCGCCCGCGTAAGGGCTGGGGGCCGGGGGGCATGACAAGACGCACGGCGTACTCACCTTCGGGAGGCGGGATGTGGGGGGGTCGTGCCGCGTACGCGTGGGAGCGCTCCCACAATGCGGGCGACCGCCCCCACTGTCAATGGTTCACACGCCCCCATCCGGGGCGGTGGCCGGGCGCGACGCGGGTCGCGCGGCGGTGCATGCACGCGGGGAAGTTCGTCTCGCACGGCGACCGGCGCGTCGAGCACCTCAGCGACGACGGCACCGCCCGCGCCACGGTCGCCTTCGCGCCCGGCGAGGCGCCCGTCACGCTCCACGGCTCCGGGGGGGGGGGGGGGGGGGGGGGGGGGGGGGGGGGGGGGGGGGGGGGGGGGGGGGGGGGGGGGGGGGGGCCCGGGGGGCTGCCCCAACCCGGCGCCGCGCGCCCCCCCCGCCCCCCGGGCGGCGTGGCCGCCGGGGGGGGGCCCCCCCCGCCCCCCGGCTCCCCCCCCCCCCCCCCCCCCCCCCCGCAAGCCCGCCGTGGCCGCCACCACCGGCTCCGTCGGCTACGTCAGCGCAGTCGGCTACGACACCGGCACCGAGCTCTTCCGCTTCACCGCCACCGCCGACCCCGGTGCGTCGGGCGGCAACCGCGCGGCGCTCTCCGTCACGGCTCTCCGTCACGGCTCTCCATCACGCCCTCATTCCCGGGGACCGACCCGCGCGGACAAGGCGTATTCAGCGGGGCCGACCGGCCGGTCGGCCCCGCTCTCACGTCCGCGCGCGAGATCTTCCGTGGGTACGCATGTTTGAAAGGCGCGGGCCGGTAAAGGCGGTTGTCGACAGGGACTATCCGGGGGACAGAAGGGGAAGAGGGCGTCGTGGGAATTCTCGCATGGATCATCATCGGATTGCTGGCCGGGGCTATCGCCAAGGCACTGATGCCGGGGCGCGACCCGGGCGGTGTCATCGTGACGATGGTCATCGGCATTCTCGGAGGACTGCTCGGCGGCTGGCTGGGCAAGGTCATCTTCCACGTCCACTCGATCAAGGGCTTCTTCCATCTGTCCACGTGGATCGCGGCCATCGTCGGCTCGCTGATCCTGCTGGTGATCTACCGCGTCGTGACGGATCGACGCCGCGCCTGAGCCCCAGGCGCTCGCGGCCCGCTGACTGATTGGCCGCTGAATCCGGGGGCAGAAGACACTTCAGGAGGTTGATCGTCATGGCAGCGTTGCTCATCGTTCTTCTACTGGCGCTGGTTCTCATCGGCGCAGGCTTCGCCGTGAAACTGCTTTTGTGGATCGGTATCGTGGTACTGGTCCTGTGGGCGCTGGGATTCCTGCTGCGCTCGACCGGCCCGAGCGGCACTCGTGGCCGCTGGTACCGCTGGTAAACGGCCAGGAAGCCAAGCGAAACAGGAAAAGCACTCAGAAAAAACGGCACGGCACAGAGCCAGGAAAGAGGAATTCATCATGAGCGACAGCGACAAGGCGAAGGCCAAGGTCGACCAGGTGAAGGGCAAGGCCAAGGAGACCGTCGGTCACGCCGTCGGCAACGAGAGCCTTGAGGCCGAGGGCCGTGCCGACCAGGCCAAGGGCGATGTCCGTCAGGCCGGCGAGAAGGTCAAGGACGCCGCCAAGGACGTCTTCCACAGCAACAAGAGCGACGACTGAGGGCTGAAGCCCCCGCCTCGCCCCTCGCGCCCCCCAGGAGGATCACCTCCCGGGGGGCGCGCGTGTGTCCGCGTACACCCGCGTACACCCGTCCACGTACGCCCGTCCGTGTACGCCCACCCGGGTGGTCTCCGTACGCGCGCGGGCGGGTCGGCGCACATCCCCCTCGCGGCTCCCCGGCGCACCCCTCCGCGCGCACTCCCTCGCTTGGCCCCGCGCGCGCTCCTTCGCACGGCGCACGGCGCACGGTCACGGCCCGTCGCCCCACGCGCACCACCGGCCACTCACATTCGGCTGAAGATGCCATGGACACGACACTCCAGTGGAGTTAGCGTGGCCCCCGCTCACGTTTCGGCGACGTCACGCAGGTGCAGTTGGACAACGTTGTCGAGGCGGGATTCGGGTCGATTCCGGCACCACCGGCCCCACCACGCACTCCCCCCTTCCCCCAAAAGGACTTGGAGTTGTCGCTATGAAGCGATCGGCTGCTCTCCTCGGCGCGTTAGCACTCGCCGCGACCGCCTGGACGGCGGGCGCGGCGCACGCCGCGCCGGCCTCGCCCGCGGGCGTCCGTCAGACGTCCGTCTCCGCCGCGCAGCAGAGCGCGGCGGAGCGTTTCTGGACACCCGAGCGCCTGCGCGGCGCGAAGGACGTGACCGATCTGCCCGCCGCCACGGGCACGGCCGCCGCCCGTACGACGGCGGCGCCCGCCGCCTCGGGTTCCCGCGTGGCGGTCCCGCCGGTCGCGGGGCCGCGCACGACGGCGGGCGGCCGGGTCACCCCGATGTCCTCGCCCACCGCGTGGAACGGCGGCGGCCTGATCAGCACGACCGCGGGCAAGGTGTTCTTCCAGAACTCCTCGGGCGGCACCTTCGCCTGTTCCGCGACCGTCGCCAACGCCGACAACAAGTCGGTGGTCCTCACCGCGGGCCACTGCATCGTCAACGCGGGCACCGGCGAGTCCTACCAGAACTGGGTCTTCATCCCCGGCTACAACCACGGCAACCGCCCGTTCGGCACCTTCTCCGCCCGCGTCCTGTACTGGTGGTCCGGCTATGTCTCGACGGCGGGCAACGCCAACTGGGACTTCGCCTACGCGGTGGTGAACACCGTCAACGGCCGTTCGCTGGTGGACACCGTGGGCGCCGAGGGCATCGCCTTCAACTCGCCGACCGGCCAGCACGTGCACTCCTTCGGCTACGGCGGCTCGGACGCCGAGGGCAACGGCGAGCAGCTCAACCACTGCGAGGGCACGGAGTATCCGGACGCCGGGCGCGGCGACTCCACGATGTGGGGCATCGACTGCGTGCAGACCGGCGGCTCCAGCGGCGGCGGCTTCCTGTCCAACTTCGACACGGGCGCGGGCACGGGGTACCTGGTCGGCAACATCAGCGTCAGCTCGGGCAACAACGAGTACCACCCGTACCTGGGCGACGAGGCCCTGACGACGTATCAGGCGGCGGGCGCGGCGTGACGCTGCCGCGGCACGGTCCCTGCGCGGCCTGACGCCGAGGCGGCCTGATGCCGGGGCGGTCTGTCTCTGGTGCCGCCTGACGCGGGCGCGGCCCGGCACGGAAGTGGCTCCTGATGTGCGGGCGTTCGCGCCGGGCGGGGACCTCCCGCCCGGCGCGAGCGCGCACCGAGGCGTGAACCCGGCATTCACCTGACGTCGGCGCGCAGTTCACCGGTGACCGACAGGTTCAGGACCATGACATCACGCACTTCAGGACGCTTCTCCCGCAAGCGCACCCGGATCGTCGTCGCGATCGGCGCCACGCTCGTCGTGGTGGGTACGGGCACGGCCGCCGCCCACACCGCGGGCTGGATCTCGGCCCCCTCGCACGACTTCGGCGCGACCGCCGACACCTTCTCCGGCCACGGCCAGGTCACCGGCAATGTGCTGCGGAACGACGTCGGCGCGACCGCGGTCGTACGGCACACGGACCCGAAGGACGGTACGGCGACGGTCGACGCGGACGGCTCGTTCACGTACACCCCGCGCCCCGGCTTCACGGGCACGGACACCTTCACGTACACGACGACCGACGCCGTGCGGCTCTTCAAGGACACGCGGCGCGACGGGTCGGCGCTGCCGCCGCTCGCCACGGTCGCGGGGCCCGGCGACACGACCACGCGCATCTCCGGTGAGGGCTACGGCTCCTCGCTCGCGCCGGTGCCGGGCAGGCCCGGGCACTTCTACGGCCTGACCGACCGCGGTCCGAACGCCGACGCCCCCGACGGCAACAAGTCCGAGATGCTGCTCGACTTCACGCCGCAGATCGGCGAGTTCCAGCTCGTGGACGGCAAGGCGAAGCTCCTCAAGCGGGTCACGCTGAAGGGACCGAAGAGCCGGGGCGGCGTCCCCTACAGCGGGCGTCCGCCGCACGACACGAGCGAGACGATCGACGACGTCAACGCGACGAACGCCAACGGCGGCAAGCCCGTTCCCGTCGCCAGGGACCCGTACGGCTACGACTCCGAGGGCCTGGTCGCGCTGCGCGACGGCACCTTCTGGGTCTCCGACGAGTACGGCCCGTACATCACCCACTTCGACGCCGACGGCTACGAGTTGGGGCGGCTGACCCCGTACCGCGACAGCGCCGACAACGCCTTCCACAAGATCGTCGGCTACCTGCCGGCCGAACTCGCGTACCGCGTCAAGAACAAGGGCATGGAGGGGCTGACGGTCACGCCGGACGGCTCGACGCTGGTGGGCGTCATGCAGTCCGCGCTCCAGCAGCCCGACCTCGGCGGTACCAAGGCCGGGAATGTGGCGGCGACCCGGATCATCACCGTCGACCTCCGCAACTACAAGGCCAAGCAGTACCTCTACCTGCTCGACAACCCGGCGACGACCGGCGCCGCGAACAGCGAGATCACCGCGCTGTCGAACACCACGTTCCTCGTCGACGAACGGGACGGCAACTACGAGCCGTTCGCCTCCAAGACGCTCTTCCAGGTCGACATCAACGGGGCCACCGACGTCAGCGGCCTCACCCTCGGCGGCAAGTCCCCCGAGGCGCTGGTCGGTACGGGCGGCACCAACGCGGCCCTCACCGCGCTCACGGCCGCGGGCGTCAACGTCGCCCAGAAGCAGCCCTATCTCAACGTCGGCACCCTGGTCAGCCAACTCGACCCCACCGGTGCCTTCTTCGCCCACGACAAGGTCGAGGGCGTCGCCACCGCCGACGCCGGCCGGACCCTCTACCTCTCCAACGACGACGACTTCGGCATCGACACCATCGCCGTGGACCCGGACGGCACCTGGACCGTCCACCAGAAGGTCCTCCCGCCCACGTCCAAGTCCGACAACGGCGAGATCCTGAAGGTCGACACCACCAAGCTCCCCGCGGTCCTCAAGACCGTGACGGTGACCGTCCGCGTGCGCTGACCCGCACCGGCATACGCCCATACGCCCGTACGCCCTCGGGCCGCCCGCTCGGGCAGAGCGGGCGGCCCGGCGGCCCGGCGGCCGGACGAACGGTCGGCGGTCGGACGAACGGCCCAAGCGGAGCCCGGCGTTCTCCCTTGGCCGAACGGGATGTGCCGATACGATGACGGTCCGTGAGGCAGCCGGGGTCGGTGGGGGGCGGGCGGGGTGGATCCGTTGGTGTTGGCGGCGGGAACGACGCTGGTGAGTGCGATGGCCAGTGACGCCTGGGAGGACGCGCGGGCGACCGCGCTGGCGCTGTGGCGGCGCGTGCATCCCGAGCGAGTGGCCACCGTGGAGGCCGAGTTGGCCGAGGTCCGGACGGATGTGCTGGCCGCGCGGGACAGCGGGGACGCCGAGACGGAGACGCAGCTCGCCGCGGACTGGCAGCGCAGATTGCAGCGCATGCTGGACGCGGACCCGGCGCTGGCCGCCGAACTGCGCCGCGTGCTGGACGAGTTGAGCCCGGCCGCGGCCCCGACGACGCCCGGGACGACGGTCACCCAGCGCGCCAGCGTCTCCGGCCGCGGCAACCGCGTCTTCCAGGCGGGCGGCAGCATCCACCTCACCGATGCCCCCGACGCCTGACCCGGCCGGACCGGCCGGCACTCCCGCCACCGGCGGCCGAGCGGACGCCCGTTCGCTGGAGCAGACCGCGACGGCGTCCGGCGACAGCCGGATCAACCAGGCGGGCGGCGATATCTACTACGCCGCCCGCGACTTGTTCATGTACGGCGCCCGCGGCCGGACCGACCGGCGCGCCGACGGGCCCGCGGGTGACGACGACCGGTGCCCGTACCCCGGCCTGGCCCCCTTCGGCGTCGACCAGGCGCAGTGGTACTTCGGGCGCGATCCCCTGATCACCGAGGTCGTCGCGCAACTGGAGGCGGGCGGACCGCTGGCGGTGGTCGGCCCTTCGGGGTCGGGCAAGTCGTCGCTGCTCATGGCGGGTCTACGGCCCGCGCTGAGCGGCAACCGCTTTCCGGTGGAGGGTTCGCGGGACTGGCCGCAGCTCGTCCTGACGCCCACGGCGCACCCGCTCGCGGCACTGGCCGGACAGCTGGCCGCCGCGACCGGCGAAGAGGCCGCCGCCGTACAACAGGCGTTACGGACCGACCCCGGCGGCTACACCGACCGGCTCAGCGTCGCCCTGGCCGCGCGGGCCGGGGCGGCCGACGCACCGGCGCCCCGCCTCGTCGTGATCGTGGACCAGCTCGAAGAGCTGTTCACCCTCTGCACCGACGACACCGAGCGCCGCGCATTCATCGACGCCGTCAGCCGTATGGCGCAGGAGCCCGCGCCGAGCCACGTGTCGGGCCCCGCGCCTGGCCCCGCGCCCCACGGGACCCCGCCCCCGGTCCTGCTCGTCCTCGGCCTCCGCGCCGACTTCTACGGCCACGCCATCGCCCACCCGCGACTGCGCGCGGTGCTCAGGGGCCGCCAGGTCCTGGTCGGGCCGATGACCGAGGACGAGTTGCGCGCCGCGATCGTCGCGCCCGCCGAGGCGACCGGGCTGACCATGGAACCGGGCCTGGAAGAGCTGCTGTTGCGGGACCTCGGCGTCTTCCCCGACGACCCGACGGTCGGCGACCCCGACCCCGACGCGTGGTTCACCGCGGGCCGACTGCCGCTGCTGGCCCACGCGTTGCACATGACGTGGATACGGCGCAGCCGCAGTGCGCTGACCGTGGCGGACTACCAGGCCACCGGCGGAATCCGGCAGGCGATCTCCACGTCGGCCGAACGCGCCTACGCCGGACTGGACATGGCCGCCCGACAGGCGGCGGAGGCGCTGTTCCTGCGGCTCGTGCGCATCGGGCACGGCGCCGAGGACACCCGGCGGCGCGCGTCACTGGGCGAGTTGGCCACCGACGGCTCCGCGGCCTCGGCGACGGCCGCCGCGCTGACCGCGTTCAGCCGGGCACGGCTGCTCACCCTGGACGGCGCCCCGGAAGGCGGCGAACCGCACGGCGACGGGCCGCACGGCGACGGGCCGCACGGCGACGGGCCCGAGGACGAGAGCCGCGCCGCGGCCCGCGTCACCGTCCAGATCACCCACGAGGCGCTGATCCGCGCGTGGCCCCGCCTGCGCCGCTGGATCGACCGCGGCCGGGCGGACATCCTGGTGCGCCAGGAGCTGGAAGAGGCGGCACGGGCGTGGAGCGAGCACGGCGGCTCCGACCACGCCCTGCTGTTCCGGGGCAGTCGGCTGGAGCGCGCGACCACCGCCGCGACCTCCGCCCCCGACCATCTGAGCCCGGCGGCACGGAACTTCCTCGCCGCCTCGACCCAACAGGCCGCGCGGGCCGCGCGATTACGGCGCAATGTCATCGCCGTGCTCACCGCCCTGGTGCTGATCGCCTCCGGCACCGCCGTCTTCGCCTTCCAGCAGCGCGCGACCGCGCAGACGCAGCGGGACACCGCGCGCAAGGAGCGGGACACCGCCATCGCGGGCCAGGTCGCGATCGAGGCCGACCGCGTCCGCACCAGCGACCCGTCGCTCGCCGCCCTGCTCGACCTGGCCTCGTACCGGATGCGGCCGGACGACGACAAGTACACCAACCTCCTGTCCTGGGCGAACGGCCCGCTGGCGGCCCTGGTGCCGGGCGCGACGGGCGCGCCGGCCTTCAGCGGGGACGGCAGGCGGATGGCGACCAGGGCCGCGGACGGCTCGGTGACGGTGTGGGACAGCCGCGACCCCTCGCACCCGCGCCGCGTCGGACGGCCCGTACCGGGCCTGAAGAGCGCCGCCGACGTGCGGTTGAGCCGGGACGGGCGACGGCTGGCGGTGTACGCGCCGCTCGCCCGCGACGCGACCGAGGGCTCGGACGGGACGACGGCCGACAGCTCCGCCCCGCACCCCGTACTCGACCTGTGGGACGTGTCCGACCCGGCGCACTTCCGCCGCACCGGCAGCATGACGGGCACCGAGGACACCCGCATGGTCGCTTTCACCCCGGACGGACGGGAGTTCATCACCGCCGACGTGGGCGTCAACGGCGGGACCACGACGCTGTGGAGCCTCACCGACCCCGCCCACCCGAAGCCCGGCGCCGAACGGCCAGGCGCGGCCGTCGCGTTGAGCCACGACGGACGCACCCTCGCGGTGTGGGAGGACGGCAACACCCTGCAACTCGTCGACGTCTCCGCGCCCGGCCGCTTCGAGGAACTGCTGCCGCAGGGCCTGCAAGTGGGCGCCACACTGACGCCCGACGTCGCCTTCTCCGCGGACGGCCGGTGGCTGGCCACCGCGGGCGACCCCGGCGGCAACGGGGAGCCGAGCACCCTGTCCCCGGAGACGCTGCGCGTCTGGGACCTGACCGTCCGGACCCGGCCCGCCCTGCACAACGAGCACCAACTCCCGCGCGGGGCGGCTCTGTCCATGGCCATGCGGCCGGACGGCCAGGTACTCGCGACCGCAGGGGACGACCGTACGGTCACGCTCTGGCGCGTCGCCGACACCGGCCTGGCGTCGTCCTCGCTGGAGGAGGAGTTCCCGCATCCGCTCGTCGCGATGTACGCGCCGCTGGGCGGACACACCGAGACCGTGGACGCCTTGGCGTTCTCCCCGGACGGGTCCGCCCTGGCCAGCGGCGACGGCTCCACCGTCCGGGTCTGGGACCTTCCGCCCGCGGTCGCGACCCCGGGCGGCGCCGTCGACTCGATCACCGTCCTGCCCGGCGACAGGACGCTGATCGCCGGAGTCGACGACAACTCCTCCGTCCCGCACTCCGCCGTCGGGCTGTGGAATCTGACGAACGCCCGCGGTCCGACGCCGACCGGCCGGCCGACGCCCGGACCCGACGGCCGGACCTCGGTCTTCGCCGTCAGCCCCGACGGGCGCACCCTGGCGACGGCCGTGGCCGACATGGACGTCGCCGCGGACGGGACCACGATCGCGCTGTGGAGCCTCGCCGACCCGGCCCGCCCCGCGCCGCTGGGCGAGCCCTTCGGCGAGCCCTCCGGAGCGTCGATCCGCAAGCTGTCGTTCACGGCGGACGGCAAGCGCCTGTGGTCCACCACCGCGCTCCACAGCAGCCTCTGGGACATCTCGGGCCCGGCCGGCCCCCGCCCCCTGGTCGCCGACTCACCGCTCCGGGGGAACCTGCTGGCCCTCGGCGCCGACGGGCGCCTCACCCTGACCGAGAACACCCCCGAGCCGTACCAGCTCTGGGACACCCGCGACGCCACCCGCCCGGCCGCGCTCGCCGCCATCCCCACCAGCGCCTACGGGGACTCCCGCTACGGCGCGTCGGCCGCCGCCTTCTCCGCCGACGGCCGCACGCTCGCCCTCTCCCACGACCGCACCCTGCGCCTGTGGGACGTCTCCGACCCGCACAGGCCCGCCGCCCTCGGCGGCCCGATGACCGGACACGGCGACCGGATCGAGTCCCTGGCCTTCGTCCCCCACACCTCGCTGCTGGCCAGCGCGAGCGCCGACAACACCGTCCGCCTCTGGGACGTCTCCGACCTCCACCACCCCGCGCCCAAGGGCCGCCCCCTGCCCGCCCCCGGCGCGGGCCCCCTCGCCCCCACCCACGACGGCCGCACCCTCATCACCTCCTCCGTCGCGGGCACCCTCCGCCGCTGGCCCCTCGCCCCCGACACCGCCGCGGCCCGCGTCTGCGCCGCCACCGCCAACGTCCTCACCGACGCGGTGTGGTCCGCCCACTTCCCCGGCATTCCCTACCAACGGCCGTGCTCGTAACGTCCGTTGGCCCGAACTTCGGTGCGCTCACCGCGTCAGCAGCAGCCCGCAGCCGTACGCGCGCGCGTGGCCGATGCCTTGGGTCATCGCGTCGACCAGGGCGGCCGGGTCGGTGACGGTCAGGGTGCCGCGGATCTCCGCGCGGGCGATGCGAAGGCCCTTGTGGGGGGCGGGACTTGTGACCGTGGGAAGCATGCGGACGGCCAGGGACTCCTCCTCGGCGGTGGCGCCGATCCGGGCGACGCCGTCGGGGGCCCTGCGGGGTTCGCCCGGCTGCTGGAACCGCCGGGCGAACCAGTGCCGTACGTGGTCGGGCCGGGTGTGGGCGGTGCGTTGACCTCGGCGGCGCTCGGGGGTGGGCGGCCCGGTCGGACGACTCTGAGTGGGGTTGACGACGGTGCGGAAGGTCAGGGAGTCCCCGGCGCGGATGGTGCGGTCGACGGTGATCACCCGCGGTGTCCCGGTGAGCGCGTCGCGGGGCACGCCCGCCCAGTCTCCCGGGACCCTGGACTGCACCACCAGCACGAGCGCCGCTGCCTTGAGATCGACGGACCAGGTCGACAACACCCCTGTCTGGGCGCGGGCGTCGGGGTCGCCGTCCGCGACCCAGCCGCGGAAGCCGCTCATCACGGTGCGGTGCATGTCCTGGGCGTCCACCAGCGACTTGGCGGTGTACGGGTGCCGGGCGTCCATGGTCAGGACGCTGTGCGTGGCGACGAATCGGGCGGCGGCGGGCGGATTGGTCACGGGATGACGTCCCATTCGGTGGCGTTCTCGTCGATGGTGACGCGGGTACGGGTCTCCCACCGCGTGGTGTGCGCGCGACGGTCCGGGTCGAAGGTGACCGGCTGGTCCTGTACGGGAGTCGCCGTACCGTCCGGGTCCACCGCCTCGATCCATGCCCAGGGCCGCGGCGACGGCGGCGCCCCGACGCCCTGCGAAGGCAGCAGCGCGACGGACGCGAAGGCCTCCTCGACGGTCCCGGCGAGCAGCGGCCCGGCCAGTGTTCCGGACGGCGGGCACGACTTGCGGCCCAGCCACAGCAGGCGTTCCGGGCTCTCCAGCGCCGTCGCGACCGTCGCGAGGAAGGCCCGGTCCTGATGCTGGAGCGCGGCCACGAAAGCGGCGTCCGACACGTACCAGCGCTCGGTGACGAGCGCGCCCCGGGAGAGCTGCCGGGAGACCAGGGCACCCGATGACGGATCGGTGGTGACGTATTTCGGCGCCCCGTACCAGTCGGCGAGTTCGTGGTGGCCGAAGGCGGTGCCCCCGGCCTCCGCCATGGAGGGCGACAGCGCGGCGGCCCTGCGGTGGTCGGTGATGACGTCCCGCGGGCGGACGGGATACCGGCCGGATCCGACGACGTGGTAGTCGCGTACCGGGGTGCCGGGGTGATCGGCGCGGACGCCGAACCGGACGGCGTGGAACTCGCCCAGGTCGTCGGCGCGTTCGTGGCCGAGGGCCGC
The DNA here is from genome assembly GCF_044744145.1 of Streptomyces sp. NPDC087422. Lineage (NCBI taxonomy): Bacteria > Bacillati > Actinomycetota > Actinomycetes > Kitasatosporales > Streptomycetaceae > Streptomyces > Streptomyces sp. NPDC087422. The sequence goes on from NZ_JBIUXT010000003.1 coordinate 204,157, forward strand.
GGCGCACAGACCGATCACGCCGGACTTCGTGGGGCGGCTGTGGGTGTCACGCCGGGAGAACCAGGAGACCACTCCCCAGGACTGGAGCGGAGCCGCGAGGCGGATGAGCAGGACGTGGCCGCTCACCCCGGCAGCTCCGCCGACTGCGACTGCGCCGACGACTTCGCCGACGACCCCGTCAGCTCCGTCAGCTCCGTCAGCTTCTCGACGGAGTCGACATCCGTGACGCCCAGCTCCTGGAGCACGGCGTGCACGGCCGGGTCGTACGTGAGGACGCGGCCCGCCGTGATGTCGTCGCGCCGCCGGAGGACGAACGCGTGGTGGGCGAGGAGGCGGCGTACGGCCAGTTCCCCGGCGGGCCCGCCCTCGGCGAGTTCGTCGACGGGCCGCTGGAAGGCCGACGCGTAGTTGAACGGCCGGTCGCCGTCGAAGGCGAGCACCAGGGCGGGCAACGACCCGGTGGACGCGGTCGAGTTCTTCTTGGCCTGCGGGAAGGCGTTGACGAAGGCGCTGACGAACTCCGCTTCCGCGGCGACGGACGCGGTCTCCGCGTCCTGCTCCGACATGCCCGCCGCGCGCAGGTTCTGCCGCAGTCTGCGCCGGTCGAGGACGGCGTGCCGGTAGAACGTGCCCGAGATCAGCGACTGGTAGCCGGTCATGCCCGCCCCCGAGTCGTCCGCCGAGTCGAGGAAGTCGAGCGCGTTGCTCTTGCGGGCGAGCTTGGCGTCGTCGGCGGCGGCGTAGAAGTCGTCGGTCAACTCGGCTTCGTGGACGGTGAAGGCGTGGCCGCTCTGGATCGCGCCGTCGACGTTCGGCGAGTCCGGGATCTCGGCCAGGAAGCGGCCGTAGAGCGCGATGTCGATCGCGTCGCGGGGGGCCAGCGCGGTCAGGACCGCGGTCCTGGTGGCCTTGGGAAGCGCGGGCAGCTTGCCTCCGGCGGCGCCCGCCTCGTCAGGAGCCGTCCCGTCCGTGCCCGCTCCGTCCGCGCCCGCCTCCTCCGGCTGACCGCTCCCGCGCCGTCCCTTGGGCTTCTTGGCCGCTGCCGCCTGAGACTGCGCGAGGTACCGCTCCGCCCACGCGCCGACCGCCGCCCGGTCGGTGTGGATGTGGTCGGCGATCCGGTCACCCGCGTCAGCGGGCGCGAAGAGCAGCACCTTGGTCAGGTCGGCGACCGTGGGCTTGGCGGGATCGCCGAAGTTGAGGCCGACGGCCTGGAGGACGGCCCGCGCCGTGGGCAGCGCCTCCTCCCTCGTCCAGCCGTGCCGGGACTCCAGGGCTCGGGCGGTCACCAGGGCCCATTCACGGGTACGGACGCCCATGGCGTGCCCGGCGAGCGGCCCTTCCTGGGCGTTCGCCCGGTCGCGGGAGTACACCCGCTCGGCGCGGCGGCGCGCCTGACTGGTGATCATGTGCCGTTCCACACCGCCGTAGACGATCGACTTGGGCGCGCCGTTCTCGTCCCTGACGGGGAGGACCGCGACCAGCGTCTCCAGCAGGTGCAGGGAGAGGAATTGGCGCCCGGTGAGGGCGACGGGGTTACTCACGTGGGCAGTTCCTTCGTCGTGACGGTCCTGGTGGTTCTGCTGCTCCTGGCGGCGGTGCCGGGCGACGGCGCGTGGAAGTCGACGGCCCAGTGGTACCGGATACGGGCCTGCCGGTCGGACCAGCGGGCGAGGTCGTCCGCGAGCTGTGCCCAGGACGGCGGCGGCTTGCCGCACGAGCGCAGCCGGGCGACGGTGTGCTGAAGGTGCCGCAGAGGGGGCCGGCGGCTGGAGACGACGCGGTCCATCAGCCTGCCGGCGCCCGCGTCGTCCGGCCCGTACCCGAGGCTGGTGCCGATCCTGCGGGCCGCGGTGCCCAGGCTCCCGTATCCCCACGACGGTTCGACGGCGCCCCGGTGGTAGACGGCGAAGAGGAAGGCCACCTGCTCGAACACCGCGCGGCGCGACGGGTCGAACCAGCCCGCCTCGATGTGGGCGTTCTGGCTGACCGTGGGGCGGCGCAGTTCGGCGAGCGTGCCGTTGTCGCGGCTCCGCACCAGGCCGACCAGCCAGCGGGTGAGCTGTTCGCTCCGCGCGCGGTCGCGCGCCTCCGTACCGGCGGCGCGCTCGGCGCCGTCGCGGTACGCGGTGCCCGGTATGTCCGCGGTCACTCGCGGTCCTCCTTCAGTTCGTCGGGGGCGGTGCGTCCGGTCAGGCCACTCTCCAGGCACCGGACCGCCTGCGCCCGTGCCCGCATCCCGCGCGAGTTGGCGGGCAGCGAGTCGAGCCGGTTGCCCAGGAACCGCCGTGCGCAGTCCGCGAGTTCGGCCGCGTAGGCGACGATCGCCGCGTCGACCCGCTCCTCGGTCCCGGCCGCCGTCGTCTCGTCCAGCAGCGTGTGGAAGGGCTCGGCCGTGTGGGCCCAGTGCTCGGGCCGCGCGTCGAACCGGGCGATCTGACGGTCCTTGTCGCCCGGTTTCGGGTTGGGGTACGTCACCGTCCAGGCGACGTAGGCCGCTTTGAAGAGCCAGACCGCCACATGGTCGGCGATGAGCGAACCCCGCTCGGCCGCGTATCTCATGTCCCGCTCGCGGCCCGGCACGAAGGGGAACGTGTCCGACACCCAGGTGACGACCGTGGTCTGCTTCGCTATCAACCCGACGGCCCAGAGGCTGAGTCGACGGCCCCGCAGCAGGGCGAGGCGGTCGTAGAGGTCGGGTCCGTGCGTCCGGTCGGCGACGGCCGCGTACAGGGCGTGCGCCTCGCGCCACAACGCCTTGGTCGCGGAGGGCCGCAGCGGCTTGGCGTCGGCGCTCCCCGCGCCCTCCCCGTCGTAGACCGCGTCCTGCGTGCGGTGGTGGCCCAGTGGTTCGAGGAGTTCACCGGCCGCCATCAGGACGCGGTCGACAGCGGGAGTCCCGTCCTCGGTGACGGTCGGCCGCAGGAGGATCGAGCGTCCCAGAACGGTGTTCAGGTCGGCCGGTCCGTCGACCCGCCGCCCCGACGGCTTGGTCAGGAAGCCCCGCCGGGGCTCCGGCGCCACCGTCCAGGTCCGGTTGAAGCGGCCGGGGTCCTCGGCGGTCGGCACGAGATTGAGCCGCAGGGTGTCGCCGAGCGTCGTCCCCAGCGCGACGACCCGGATACGGGTGCTGAGGCGTCCTGCGGCCAGGTTGGTGAGCGTGGGACCGAGGGTTTCCTTGCCGGGCATACGGGCCCGGCCGCCGGGTCCGTACGCGTGCTGGGTGAGCATCGCGCGGAAGGCGGCGTCGGCGGGGAGCGGAGTGGGGTGTTCGAGGTGGTGGTGGTCGAAGAACTGGTTGTAGTCCCCCGCGTGCTCGATCACCAACTGGGCCGGTCCCGCGCCGTGTTCGTCGAGGTACGGGGCGAGGAGGGCGTTCTGCCCCAGCGGTTCTGTCGGGTGGAAGAGGTCCCAGTGCTCGTCGGGGCGGCCGTCCAGCCAGTCGGCGGCCCCGGTCAGCGGCGTGCCGTCGCGGACCCAGCCGAGCCACTCGTCACGGGTCGTCGGGCAGCGGGTGGAGGCGTAGCAGACGGCGAGGAGGTACTCCAGCAGGGCGACGGTCTCCCCTGCGGTCTTCGCCGAGACGGCGCGCAGACCGTCCGCGTGCCGCAGTGCGTGGACGAGGGTGACGCGAGTGCCGTGCCCCCGGGCGGTCAGCACCGGTACGCACGCCTGCCTTCTGGGGTCCCAGCGGGGACGTGACGGCCCCGGGGACGGTCGTAATTCGGCCAACGACACCTGATCCGTGCTCCGCTCTCCGCTGTGTCTGATGAGATGCGGCAGGACGCTAGCACGCTGAATGAGGGCAACGTGGGCCAACCAGGAGAACTCAACAACATTGCACATCAATGGTGTTGGGGCACGGTAGATCTTTCGGAGCCGCACGGGTGGAATCCGCTCGTCGCCGAACTGGCCACCGCGGCCTGCGTGATGCTCGAACTCTGGGACCGGGTACTGAGCGAGCGCCAACGGGCCGAGCTCACGGACGCGTTCGCGGCCGACGACGCGCGGAGCGCCCGTACGGCCGCCGCCTTCCTGGCGGGGGTGAGCCGCCTCGGTCACGCCAACCCTTCACGGATGACCTCGTTCGGCGCGGGGCAGCGGCCCTCGGCGGCCCTCGACGCGGCGCGCGCGGCCTGGCGGACCCGGGCCCTGGAGGCGGGACTTCCCCTGCCGCCTCCCGGGGCCCCGAGCCGCCGGGCCGATCCGGAGCACGTCACGGCGGCGGTGCTGCCCCGGCTGACCGGCTGCGACTGCGCCGATCACGTCGACGGCGAGCAGTGCCGCGACCGCGACCACCAGGGCCTGTACGTGGCCGCGTACGCGCTGAACCGGCACGGCGCCGACGTCCTGCACTCCGACACCGTCGCCAAGGCGTACCGGGCGACCGGCGGACCCGCCTGGGACACGGTCAGGTGCGCGCTGGCGGACGACGTCGCCCGCGATGCGGGCCTCGGCGCGCGGACGGAGCTGGCGCGGCTGATCCGGCCGGCCGATCCCGTGCGCCTGACGGCTTTCGGCCGCCTGGTCTCGCAGAGCAACGCCCTTGCCCTCAGCAATACTTGCGGCGGCTTCGGGTCGCCCCACGACAGTCGGGAGGTGCTGTCGGAGCGGGCCCGGCGCCGCGCGCGCGAGGCGGTCGCCCGTATGCGGGTGGCCTGAACGGCACGTGCTGCGACTACCCCTCGGGCCGCGCCGCGCTCGGCGTCACCGCGCCGATTCCGGCCGGGCCGCCGAAGACGATCACGGGCTCGCGAGGGGCCGGGCTGTCGGTGGACGGCACGACGCCGAGGGACGTCAGGGCCGCCGCGGTGACCAGGCGCGTGACCTCTTCCCCGGCGGCCGGGTCCCAGAGCCGCACGGTCGTGTCCGTGCGGCCGGTGCTCACCAGCAGGCGGCGGGAGCCGGGCGACCGTACGGCGTGGAGGGCGGATACGGGACCGTCGTGCCGGGTCGGCAGCGTGAACGGTTCCCGCTCCGGATCACCCGTCCACAGCCGTACGCAGCCGTCGGAACCACCGGCCGCCAGCAGCAACTCCCCTTCCCCGTATGCCGGAAGGACCGCCAGGCACTCCACGGTGCCGATGTCTCCCGGCCATTCGGCGTGCGGTTCGCTGAACGGGCGGCACAGGCGCACGCCGCCGTCCTCGGAGGCCAGGGCGAGGACGCCGCCCGACGGCAGCGGCACGTACGTCAACGCGTTGACGGAACCGGTGTCTTCGCCGATGTGGAGCCACCCCAGCACCTGTCCGTTCGCCGGGTCGCAGTACACGACCGACCCATGGCGCGTCCCCACGGCCAGCACGGTCCGCCCGCTGTCGGCGAAGGCGGCGAAGGCGGTGGCGTGGTCGTCCCCGAAGATCCACGCGTTCATCATGCGCCAACTGCCCTCGCTCCAGACGCCGATGGCACCGTCCGGCAGTCCGGCGAAGACCATCGGGGAACCGCCGGGCGGCGCGTGGACGGCCAAGGCCGTCACCGGACCGTCAAGTCCGGTCCTGGGAAGGTCGATCGACCGGATGACCGCCCCCGTGGCCGCCGATCTCACGGTCAGGTTCCGGTCCGGGCCGACCTCGACGGTCTCGGAAGCGTCGCCGGGGCCGGGCAGTACCGCGAGAAGTGTCCCGTCGGCGCGCCGGACGGACCGCGCGAACCGCTCCGGGTGCCGCGCCCACGCCTCGGGGTTCCACACGCGCACGGTCCGGTCACCGGAGGCGGAGACCAGAAGCGGCACGCCGTCCCGACCGGGCACGACGGCCAGGCCCGTCACCCCGTCCGTGTGGTCGGCGGGGAACCGGCGTGCCTCCTCCCCCGTCTCGGGATTCCACAGGTGGACGGCGCCGTCGTCGGTGCCGAGCGCGAGCAGCGGCTCCGAGCCGGCGCGGAGGTACGGCGCGAGCACGGTCGCGGAGCGCCTGACCGTGCGGTCCCCGAATCCGGCGCCGGTCAGCGCGTCCCACAAGCCGACCGTCCCGCGCGTCCGGGAGGCCAGTGCCAGGAAGGGGCTCTCGCCCGTCCGGTCCCCGATCAGGGCCAGCGCGGCGATCTCGTCGTCATCCACCCGCACGGTGCACACCGGGCGGGTGGGGAAGCCCTGCGCGGCGGCCTGGACGATCTCGACGCGGCCCGCCCGTTGAACGGCCAGGAGTGTGGTGCCATCGGTGAGCGCCAAGGCCGCGAGCCCGAGCACCGAGGTCAACGAGTCGTCCCCGTACGCCCATTCGCCGCCGCGCGGCCCTCCGGTGAGCGGATCGCACAGCACGAGCCCCCTGGCCGTACCGATCGCCAGTCGCGGCGACCCGTACACGTCGCTGAAGGACACCATGGCCTGGACGGCCGAGGTGACCGGAAGTTGTCGCGTGCTGCCGCTCAACGGGTCGCAGATCCAGACGCCTTCATCGCAGCCGACCGCCAATTGCAGCTCGGCTGATGGCTCTTCGGCATCGCTCACGACGGTCAGCGCCCGCGCGAAGCGGCCGTGTCCCGGGATCGGCGGACCGACCGGGGTCACCGTGGCCGGGTCCCAGACCCGTATGGCCCCGTCGGCGTCGCCCACGGCGATCAGCGGTGTCCCGTCCCGGAGGGTGAAGGACACCAGGGAGCAGAGGTCCGCGTCCTGCCTCGCCAAGACGTTGCCCGGCACCGCGAGGTGGTTCCACACTGGCACGAGACGGCCGGCGGCCGGCCCGCCGCTGTCCCGTACCGCCGCCGGTTCCCTGCCCTCCAGCAGGGAGAAGCGCAGGCTGTCCGCGCGCGCGAGCGGAGGCGCGTCGGCCAGGAACGGCTCGATCCGTGCCCACGCGAACAGCCGCTCGGTGTCCGGGGCGTGCTCCGCGAGCAGCCCGAGAGCGCCCCGTACGTTCCCGCTCGTCTCGTGCGGCAGAAAGCCGTCGGTGACGACCCGGTCGTTCAGTACGCCTCCGGCCGCCGCGTGTTGCACCAGGTGGCGGCACACGTACGGGTACGGCAGCCCGGTCTTCCGCGCGTGAAGCGCGCTGAAGGCGGTGGCCAGTTGGCGGTGGGCCGCCCTGACGCCCGCCTCCGCCTCCTCGGACGTGCCGGGTTCCGCTTCCCCGGAGAGCAGCAGGCGCGGGTCCCCGCGCAGCACCTCGCTGATGCGCTCGTGGACCGGCCGGTAGACGTACTTGCCGTCCTCCACCCCCTTGGCCAGATATCCCTGGAGCGGACCTTCCTGCACCCGCCTGACCAGCGCCTCGGGCGCCGCGACCTCGCCTCGCGCCAACGCCTGTACGGCGCACGGCCACACCTCGCCCCACGGAAGGCCCTCCCCTTGGGCGAACGCGGTCGCGCGCAGGACGTGCACGGCGGACCGGGCCGGTACGCCCGTGGCGCGCTCGACCGCCCTGAGATCCTGTCGCAGCAGCTCCTGGGTGCCCCGGCGCAGACCGCGCCGCCAGTCGGCGTCGTCGGGGCGGGGCAGCCGGTCCGGCGCCGCGAGCAGGGCTTCGGCGGCGAGGCGCGCGTCCAGGAAGGAGGGCGTCACTTCCTCCGCGACCGCGAGGGCGAGCCGTTCCAGGGCGCGGGGGTCCGGAGCCCGGCGGTCCGGAGCCCGGCGGTCCGGAGCGCGGCGGTCCGGAGCGCGGGGGGCCGGGGGCGCCGAGGGGCCGGGACCTGTGGTGAACCGGGCCTTCAACAGCGCGCCCACGTACGCCGCGATGTCCTCGACGGTGTCGGCGTCGGTGTCCGTCCGCAGCGGTTCCCCGGCGTCCGTGGACCGAACGAGCAGACTCAGCAGATCCGCCGACCGGTCCACCGGCGGCCGGGGGCCGTCGCCGCCCGTGTCGGGGCGCGCGCTGCGCACGCCCAAGAGCAGTCGTACCGCGGGCAGTTCGTCGTCGGTCCACTGATGCGCCAGGCGGCGGACGAGGTCGGTGACGATCCTCGCGGGGTGCTTGGCCTCGTCGATGCCGTCGATGACGATCGTCAGCGGACGGCCCTCCCGACGGGCGGTGGCCAGTACGTGATCCAGCAGGTCGTCCAGGACGCCGCCCCCCGGACCCCCGGTCGGCACCGTGCCGGTGAGCGCCGCGTAGAGCGCCGCCGCCAACTCGTCGGCGTCCGCGTTCCGCGCGAGCACCGCCGCGTCGACCGCCCCCACGGGCACCAGGAGACCGGGCGGAATGTCCTCGATGAGGGGCGCGTACGCCGGGTCCGCCCGGAACCCCGGGTCGCTGAGCGTCACGGCCCGGGCGAGCAGCGCGGACTTCCCCGATCCGGCCTCTCCGGTGACGACGAGCGTGCTCGCGTCTCCCGTCAGGAACCGGTTCAAGCGCCGTACGAGCCCGCTTCTGCCCGTGAAGTGCCAGCCGGGGCCGCCGTCCGACGGCCGGCCGGAGGCGCGGGAGAGCCAGTACGCGTCGAGGTCGGCGGCGCTCCAGGCGACGGCGCCGCGCGCGGGGCCGACGACGACGCGTTCGGGCGCGTAACCGGGGTTCGGGAGGCAGGGGCTGAGGTCCTGATGGTCGTCGCTGCTGATCAGCGCGTAGTTGGGCCAGAGGAACTGCACATCGAGCGAGACATCCCGCTTGCGCAGAACGCGCATCGCTTCGAAGAACTCCGCGAAGCTCAGGTGCGCGTTCGCGAACCCCGCCTCTTTTTCCTTGAAGTACGAGGAGACGGCTTGCAGGAGGCGCGTGAACTGCTGCGGACGCGGGGTCCCCGTCTCGTTGGCGGACGAGATGACCACGAGGGAGTTCAGGTTCCGCCGTGCGCTGTTCAAGGCTTCGAGCCGGCGTTGCAGGTCTTTGCGGAGGACACCGGAGTAGCAGGAGTCGACCATCACCAGGATGTGGTCGGAGTCGGAGTCCAGGACGCGCGCGATCAGGTCGCCGGTCTGGAACGCGGTCGCCGGGAGACGTCTCTCGTCGGAGTCGCGCAGCAGGAGGAAGTGGTCGTGCGACGGTCGGGTGACCCCGTGGCCGGTGACGTAGACCACGAGCGCGTGATCGTGGGCGGCCTCCTCCGGCCGCGCGTCGTCCAGGAATTCGCGCAGGTCGTAAACCGTGTCGAGCCGTTTCGGGCCGCGCCGTTCGAAGCGGCTCTCGCTCGGCGGTCTCTCGGCCCACCACTCCCGTACGACGGCGACTTGGGCGGCGATCCCTTCACGGAATTCGGGGTCGTCGTCCCGCTCCGATTCGGCGATCTCGATCAGCGATCGCCGGGCCGTTCGCGGAGCCGCGCCCCGGTTCACCGGCAGCCGTCCGCGATCACGCGTGCCACGGGGCCGGATTGGAGGTAGCGGGCGGCGCTGTGCGGGTCTCCGATGCCGTTGTTCACCCTTTCGTCGGTGATCCAGGGCCCCAGACCACCGAGTCCGCCGCCGCCGGTGACCACGTCCCCCGGGTCGAAGACATTGACCCACCCCGTACCGGCGGGCAGCCCCATGGGCTCACCGTCGGCGATGCCCAGTCCGCGCCGTACCGAGGGAACGGCCAAGGGGGAGCCGCACGTCAGGAGCGTACGCACCCCGGACGCGCGGTCGGGTGCGATCTCCTCCCGGCGCAGCAGGTCGTAGGCGATCACGCTGCCCAGCGAATGCCCCACGACCACGGCGGTGTCCGCGTCGAACGCTTCCGCGACCAGGGCCCGGACCCGGGCCGCGAGACCGGGCTCGTACAGGTAGAAGCGCACCTCGCGCATCGCGCTCACGAAGAGCCTGCCGCCGCCTCGGGGGAAGCGCAGGTCGTACGCCATCACCAGGCGGGTGAGGCGCGCGGGCCAGAGCTGCGGCGGCCCGAGCGTCTGCGACTCCGACTCCCCGATCCGGTCGAGGTCTTCGCGGGGAACGACGTCCTCCAGCGCCCGGGTGACGAAGTCGGCCTCGCCGTCGCCCAGGGGGACTTCGCTGTCGAAGGGATCGTCGTCCGGGCCGAGGTGCTTGCCCGGACGGGCCAGGAGCCGTGTCCAGTGCGGCAGTTCGAGAGTGCCGGGCGACAACGTGGGCGCGCCCGCCGCGCCGAGGCCACGGTCGAGCGCCCCCGACCAGTCGCGCGTCAGCTGCTCCTTGGACGTCCTGGACTGCCCGATCCCGTGCACCCCGACGATGCGCTTCACGCCCGTGACCCCCGCCCCAGTGCCTCTCGGTCAGGCGACGAGCGTAGTGCGGGGAGCGCCCTCGGGGAGGGCCGTCGCTGTCGCACCACGCGATGCTGCGCCAGCGGCAACTGACCTGACGCGTCGGGGATTCGGCCTGTCGCGCGGTGCGGGGCGCGGTGTCGGGTCATGACCTGCGGATGTCCTCAACGGCCGTGTGCCGCCCTCCTGTTACCGTCCCTGGGTGTACTCCCTTCATGAGCCCGCCCTGTTCACGCGGCTGCGCGACGCGCGGCGCGTGCTCGTCGCCGGCGCGGGCGGCGGCTTCGACGTCTACGCCGGACTGCCGCTGGCGCCCGCGCTGCGCGCCGAGGGCAAGGAAGTGCACCTGGCGAATCTGTCGTTCGCCGATCTGCACGGCCTGGACCTGGGCGTGTGGCTGGACCACAACGTGGCCGTCATCAGGCCCGACACCGTGGCCAGGGGTGACTACTTCCCCGAGCGGACGCTGGCGCGCTGGCTGGAGGGGCAGGGCCTCCCGTCCACCGTCCACGCCTTCGACCGGACGGGAGTCCAGCCGCTGCGAGCCGCGTACCGCGCGCTGATCGCCCACCTCGGCGGCGTCGACGCGATCGTCCTCGTCGACGGCGGCACCGACATCCTCATGCGCGGCGACGAGAGCGGACTCGGCACCCCCGAGGAGGACATGGCCAGCCTCGCCGCCGTTCGCGCGCTGGACGAGGTCCCCCAACGGCTCGTCGCCTGCCTCGGCTTCGGCGTGGACGCGTACCACGGGGTCAACCACGCCCTCGTACTGGAGAATCTGGCCGCTCTGGAGCGCGACGGCGCCTACCTCGGGGCCTTCTCCCTCTCCCCCGCCAGCCGCGAGGGCGCCCTCTACCTCGACGCCGTCGCCCACGCCCAGGCGTCCACGCCCGAGTACCCGAGCATCGTCCACGGCTCCATCGCCGCCGCCACCCGCGGCGACTTCGGCGACGTCCAGTTCACCGCCCGCACCAAGCGCAGCGAACTCTTCATCAACCCCCTCATGTCCCTCTACTTCTGCGTCGACGCCGTCGGCCTCGCCCGCCGCAACCTCTACCTCGACCGCATCGAGGACACCCACCTCACCCGCCAGATCAGCTCCGCCATCGAGCAGTTCCGCGACACCCTCCCCCGTCAACGCCCGCCCCGCACGTACCCCCACTGACCGGCATCCCGCCGGATCAAGACCCGGACCGTCCGCCCCGCGCCCGGGTCCTGCCACCCTCCGAGGGTGCCTCTCGTCCTCGATCATCGAGCCGGACGAGCACCGCGTCCCTGCGCTCCGGGTCGTCGATCTCCGGGCCGAGGTCGTCGGCGCGGGTCCCCGCAAGCGGGTCAGTCGAGGCAGAACTCGTTGCCCTCGATGTCCTGCATCACGATGCACGAGTCGCTGCCGCCGTCGTACAGCAGCCGTACGCGCACCGCGCCGAGCGGGATCAGCCGCGCGCATTCGGCCTCCAGGGCGGCCAGCCGCTCCTCCCCCGCCAGGCCGGTGCCCACCCGTACGTCGAGGTGCACCCGGTTCTTGACGGCCTTCCCCTCGGGGACGCGCTGGAAGTACAGCCGGGGCCCTGCCCCCGAGGGGTCCACGCACGCGAACCACGACCCCCGCTCCTCCGGAGGCTGCGCGGCGTCGTACTCCCCCCACGTCCCGAATCCCTCCGGCGGCGCCGGCACCACGTACCCCAACACCTCGCACCAGAACCGCGCGACCCGCTCGGGCTCCGCGCAGTCGAAGGTCACCTGGATCTGCCGAATCGCCGCCATCACCCCACCCTAGCCGGGCCCCGCCCGACCCCTGGGCGGCCCGCCCGCCCGGCGCGGCAGGCCAGGGCCCTTCGGGCCAGAGCCACCCGGGGACGGGAGGTCAGCCGGTGGCTTTCCAGTGGGTGTAAGGGGTGAGCATCTGGAAGGTGCGGGTGGGGCAGTAGAAGGAGCCGGCGGGGGAGTCGTAGTGGGTGTCGGCGTTGGCGGTGGAGGCGGGGGACCACGTGCCGTTGGTGCGGACGGCGATGTTGGCGGACTCGAAGGTGAGGTTGGCCATGTCGGCGCAGGAGGACGCCTGTCCGGAGGTGCCGACTGTGGAGTAGAGCTCTTCGATGTCCCAGCCGTCGGTGCGGCCGGACTGGTTGGTGCCGGACTGGGCGAAGAGGGTGTCCCACTTGCCGGTCGAGTAGTTGTAGAGGTCCGCGGACCAGGTGTTGGAGGCGGCGGAGGTCTTGACGACGCGGCCGGTGTAGGAGCCGGTGCCGCCGGTGTAGGTGGTGAGGAAGGAGCTGTTGATGGTGACGGAGGCGGCGAAGTTGACGCTGCGGCACCAGTCCCAGGCGGAGACCGAGCGGACGGTCCGCGTGTAGACGGTGACGAGTTCGACGCAGGAGCCGCCCGCCGGGTACATCGTCGGGGTGTAGATGGTGGTGCCGCTGTCGTGCACCGTGAGCTGGGTCGAGACGGACTGGGTGGCGCACGAACCGTCCGAGCCGGACAGCGACTTGAACGCCGTGCCCTGCGCCGGGTGGATGTCGAGCAGCGGCCGTACGACGGTGCCCGTGGCCGGGGAGGCCGTACCGAGCGGGCCCTTGGCCGCGATCCCGGACGGCGTCCCGTACTGCGAACGGTGCTGCCGCGTCAGTGAGTCGAGCTGGCGGTGGACCTCGGCCGCGGGCAGCGCCCCGCTGACGGTACGGCCGGAGAGCGTCGCCGAGCCGCACGCGGGGGCGGCGGCGGCCACGGGGGACGGCGCGAGGGACGGCGCGGGGGACGAAGGGGCCGCCGCGGCCGTGCCCAGGCCGCAGCCCAGGGCCAGCGCCGCCGCGGTCACGAAAACGGTCGCCGTCGATTTCGGCTTCAGACTGCTCACGAGGCTTCTCGGACTTCTCACGCTGATGCGATCCTCTCGGAGGGCCGGGTGGTGCATGGGGCTCGCATTACGCATGAGGTCATGCCCATGACAACCTGACCCGACCCGAAAGCGCCGTCTTCGGCCGGTAGTTGACCGTACGGTGGCGGGAAAGAGCCCGCCCCCGTCCGGCCGTACCGCCCCCTCAGTCCCCCGTCAGTCCCCTGTCGGCACCAAGTCCCGCTCCACGGACGGGGTTTCACGCCCCGGCACCGCGGTCCGCCGCAGCACCGTCAGGGCGACGGCCACGGCCGCGACCAGCAGCGCCGCGCCCAGCGTCAGGCCGAACCCGTAACCGTCGGAGAGCGCACCGAGCGTCGCGCGCCCGCCCGTGCGGTGCTGCGCGGCGGTGCCCAGGGCGGCGAGGCCGAGGGAGGCGCCGATCTGGCGGGAGCTGTTGAGCAGGCCGGAGGCGGTGCCGGTCTCGTGGGGCGCGACGGCCGCCGTGGCGGTGGAGACGACCGGGCCGAGGCAGAGGCCGAAGCCGACGCTGGCGACGATCGAGGGGCCGAGGATGTCGGCGGCGAAGGACCCGTCGGCGCTGATCATGCCGAACCAGCCGAGCCCGACGGCCGTCAGGATGCCGCCGGTGACGAGCAGGGTGCGCGGCGGGAAGCGGTAGCCCAACTTGATGGCGAGCACGGAGCCGCCGATCAGGCCGAAGGTGAAGGGCAGGAACATCGCGCCGGTCAGCGCGGGCCCCTTGCCGAGGATGTCCTGGAGGTAGAGGGAGACGAAGTAGAAGGACGGCGTCATGGCGGCGCCGACCAGGAGGTTGAACGCGTTCGCGCCGGAGACCGAGCGGTTGGCGAACAGGCCGAGCCGGATGAGGGGTTCGCGGGCCGTGGTCCGCTCGACGGAGAGGAAGGCGGCCAGCAGGACGACGGCGACGGCGAGCGTCGAGAGGGTGGCGCCCGAGGTCCAGCCGTGCCGGTCGGTGCGGACGACGCCGAAGACCAGGAGCGTCATGCCCGCGGTGGCGAGTACGGCGCCGAGCACGTCGGGGCGGCCTGCGCGCGCGTTCGGCGCGGTCGCGGTGACCCCGCGCCAGGCAAGTGCCAGCGCGCACGCCGCCATTGGCACGTTGACCAGCATGACCCAGCGCCAGCTCGCGTACTGCGTGAGGACACCGCCGATCACGACGCCGAAGGCGCCGCCCGCCGCGTTGACCGCGCTCCAGATGCCGAACGCCCTGACGCGCGCCCGGCCTTCGGGGAACGTCCCGGTCAGCAGCGCCAGCGCGGCGGGGGCGAGGGCTGCGGCGCCGATGCCCTGGACCGTGCGGGCGGCGACGAGTTGGGCGGGGTTCTGGGCGAGGCCGCCGCCGAGGGAGGCCAGGCCGAACAGGGCGAGCCCGAGCAGCAGCACCCGCTTGCGGCCATAGCGGTCGGCCGCCTTGCCGCCGAGCAGGAGCAGGCCGCCGTACGTGAGGGCGTACGCGTGGATCACCCAGGTCAGGCCGACCGGGCCGAAGCCGAGGCCGGACGCGATCTGAGGCAGTCCGACGTTCACGACGGACACGTCGAGCGACACCATGAACTGGACGACGGCGACGACCGCGAGGGTCAGCCCCGGGCGGACGGCCGCCGGGGCCCCGCTCGGCGGGGCTGTCGGGGGCACCGGGATGCCGGTGCCCCGGCCCGGACCTCCGCCCGGACCCCGGCCCGGAACCCGGCCCGGACCCCCCGGTTCGATCGGGCTGCTGCTCGGACTCTTCCTCAGCCTCTTCCGCATCGCGGACTCCCCGTTCTCGGCGCCGGCGCGCGCCGCCGCTCTCTGCCGTCCCGACTTTAGGAACGTGTTCCGAAAGTAGCACCGGATGTACCGGATGGGAATCGGGAGGGGGCGGACGGGGACGGACGGGGGGTGGACGGAGGCGGACGGGGGTACGCCGGGCGGCCGGGGCGGGCACGGCGGCCGTACGCGGCCGGTGCGGGCTTCAGGGGTACGGACGGACCCTCGCGCAGGTCACGGCGTACGTCGTACGGCCCGCGCGCGGCGGCGCGGCATGATGGGCCCATGCCCCGACCGCCCACACAGCCCGCGTCGCCCCAGCCGTCCGAGCAGCCCGCGCCGTCCAAGGCGTCCAAGCCGTCCAAGCGCGCAAGCGCCGCCCCCGCGCCGAACGGCCGCACCGGCCGCCCGCCCGTGACCTCCCGCGCGGAGATCCTCACGGCGACCCGTCGGCTCATCGACCGCGACGGCTGGGAGAAGCTGACGATCCGGCGGCTGGCCGCCGAGCTGGGCATCGGGGCGACGACGCTCTACCACCACATCCGGGACAAGGAAGACCTGCTCGTCCAGTTGCTCGAACACCACATCAGCCAGCTCGAACGCCCCGAACTCCCCGCCGATCCGCGCGACCGCGTCATCGCGTCCGCCACCGCGCTGCACGACGCGCTCGCCGCGTGGCCGTGGGCGGCGGAGGTGCTGACCACGGACGGTTTCGTCGGGCTGCTCGACGAATCGGCGCTGTGGATGGTTGAGGGCATCGTGTCCGGGGCGGACGAACACGGCTGTACGCAGGAGCAGTCCGTGCACGTCTTCCGCAGCATCTGGTACTACACGGTCGGCGAGATCCTGGTGCGCGCGCACTCCGTACGGTGGCCGAGCGGCGGCGAACCGCCCGTGTTCCGCGAGACGTTCGACGCGGAGAAGGTGCCGCACCTGGCGGCCGTCAGCGGCCGGTGGCACGAACTGGCCCTACGGGACACGTATCGCGACGGGCTGCGGACGTTCGTGGACGGGTTGCTCGCGGCGGGCGCGCCGGGGGCTCGGGAGCCGGGCGGGGGCGCGTGACCCGTGCCCGGTGGGAGGGCATGACAACGACGTCCTGAACCGTTCGGTGTGCCGCCGCCTCGCCACCGTACGGCGGCTTGTTCGCGTACTGTCAGCCCCGTACGCCCCGTACGCCCCGTACGCCCCGTACGCCCCGTGCTCAACGCCTTGCTCAGGCTCCCCCCACTCTGAACAGACGTAGAGGAGAGGTACATTGCGCGCTCCGCGAGGTGTCAGGCGAGGTATCAGGCGAAGCGTCAGGCGACGGATCGGCCGACGGGGCACGCGCCGCGTCACGCCCTGGCTCGGCGCCCTGGCGGGTGCCTCGGCGCTCGTGCTGCTCGCCGGCGGACCGGCCGTGGCCGCCGTGCCGGTCGGGCAGCCGATGAGCGGGTCGATGACGTACTACAACGACGTCGGGTACGGCGCGTGCGGGACGCGGATCGACGCGTCCACGCAGTATCTGGTCGCGGTGTCGTACCAGTGGTGGACCTCGGCCAACCCCAACAACGACCCTCTGTGCGGCGGGATTTCGGTCCAGGTCACGTATAACGGCAAGACGCTCACGGTGCCGGTGGCCGACAAGTGCCCGACGTGCGACGCGACGCACATCGACCTGAGCCAGCCCGCGTTCGCGGAGTTCGCGCCGCTCGGGACGGGTGTCGTCACCGGCATCACCTGGCAGTTCGTCTCCTCGAACGGCACTCCCCCGCCGCTCGCCGCGCCCACCGGCCTGCACGCGACGGCCACCACCGACACCTCGGTCGCCCTGTCCTGGACCGGCGTCTCCGGCGCGGCCTCGTACACCGTCTACCGCGGCGGCGCCCAGGTCGGCACCACCGGCGGCACGTCCTTCACCGACACCGGCCTCACCGCGGGCACCGCCTACACCTACACGGTCGCTGCCGCCACCGCCTCCGGCACCGTCAGCCCCGCCTCGGCCCCCCTGTCCGCCACCACCACCGGCGGCGGCAGCGGCACCCCCGCCTGCCCCGCCCCCTGGAGCCCGTCCGCCTCCTACGTCCCCGGCAACGCCGTCTCCTACAACGGCCACAAATTCACGGCGACTTACTACTCCACCAACGCCGTCCCCACCGACCCCTCCTCCTGGGCCGTCTGGACCGACAACGGCTCCTGCTGACATCCCAGTTGCCAGGCCCCTACGCCAGACGCCCGGCCAACCCCCCCGGATCCGCCGCCCGAAGCACCCTCCCGGGAACGTCCGCCTTGGGGTCAGTCCTGGATCAGGCCCCCGGTCAGGACCGGGGGCACGTGGCCTGTTGGGGGCGGAGGCGGCCGCCGGTGACGCGGACGCGGTAGAAGACGCCGACGCGTCCCCGTACCTCCCGGCCGAAGGCTGGTCGGGAAATGGTTCGGCGTCCGGCGGCTGGCTTCCTATGCTCGACGGATGAATTGGGGCGGGGAGTTGCTGAATGTCGTGGATGTCGAGGCGACGTGCTGGGACGGACAGCCGCCGCCGGGGGCGGTGAGCGAGATCATCGAGATCGGGCTGACCGTGGTGGACCTGGCGGCCGGGGAGCGGGTGGGGCGGCACCGGTGGGTGGTGCGGCCGGTGCGGTCGCGGGTGAGCGCGTTCTGCACGGAGTTGACGGGGCTGACGCAGGCGGAGGTGGACCGCGGGGTGTCGTTCGCCGACGCCTGCGGGGAGTTGGCGCGGGAGCACCTGGCGGGGGCGCGGGTGTGGGCGAGTTGGGGGGACTACGACCGGCACCAGTTCACGCGGCAGTGCCGGGCGACGCAGGTCACGTACCCCTTCGGCAGGTCGCATGTGAACGCGAAGGCGGTGTTCACGCAAGGGTACGGGCTGCGCAAGCGGCCGGGGATGGCGGAGGCGCTGCGCGTGGCCGGGCTGCCGCTCGAAGGGCGGCACCACCGGGGCGAGGACGACGCCTGGAACATCGCCGCCCTCGTCCTCGACCTCGCGCGCGCCGACGCGTGGCCGACGCGCGAGGAGTCGTACGGACCCCAACAGCCTTAGACAAAGGGCGCGTTCAAGCCGCGCCTACGCGGTGCGGACCAGGTCGCTCTCCCCGTCCGTGAGGAAGGCCGCCAGGGCCCGGCCCTCGTCCATGACCGCGTCGCGCTCCGCCCGCCGCAGCGGCCGGAGCGGGGTGACGGCGACGCCCCGCGCCTCCGCCGTCCACGTGGCGGCGACGCGGCCGTCGACCAGGACGACGCGCTGACCGGCGACGGACAGGCCGCGGTGGGCGTCGTCCACGATCCTGGTCCGGTCGGCGTAGCCGAGAAGGGCGTTGTCGAAGGCGGGCAGGAAGCGTACGGGCGCGGGGGTGCCGGGGTCGGGGCGCGGGGCGTCGGGGAGGTCGAGCAGTTCACGGCCCTGGGTGTCGCGGAAGGCGACGAGTTCGGGGCGTACGGCGGCGACCGCGGCGGGGAGCCCCGCGAGGCCGGACCAGGCGCGCAGGTCGGCGGTGGCGGCGGGGCCGTACGCGGCGAGGTAGCGGCGTACGAGCGCCTGTCCGACGAGGTCCTCCGCCGCGTCGTCGGCGGGCGGCGGGTCGATGTCGCGGCCCAGCCACGACGAGAGCAGGACGTTGCGGACGCCCGCCTTCGTACGCCACAGGCCGCGCGGGGGCCGCTGCGCCATGGGGAGCAGGGCGGCGACGACGAGTTCGCCGAGGACGCGCCGGGGCGGGCCCGGCCAGCGGTCCGCGAGCGCCGCGACGATCTCGGCCATCGTGCGGGCCTCGCCGTCGGCCACGACGGCGCGGGCCGCCGCCGCCAGCGCGGCCAGGTCGATCCCGGCCAACTCGTCGCGGTACGTGCCCAGGACGCGCTGCCGCAGCATCGGATCGTGGCGGGCCCGCCAGGCGAGCGCGTCCTCGGCGGTGACGAGATGGACGGTACGGCGCATCAGATGGGTGCGCACCACCTCGCGCCCGGTCAACAGGCAGTCCAGCGCGGCGGGTTGGAAGCCGCGCAGCCGTGACCAGAGCCCGGTGAACGGCTCCTGCGGTTCCTGCGCCTGGACGCCGCCGAGGTGCGCGACGGCGTCCAGGACCGGCAGGTCCGAGCGCTCCAGCAGGAGTTGGCGGGCCAGGGTCGCCCGGTTCAGGGCGCGGCTGTCGAGCGGCGGCGTCACGTACGGCGTCACGTGCGGCATGACGCGGCGTCAGCCGCCGTACGGGGCAGTGACGTCCAGGACCCACACGACCCCGAAGCGGTCGGTGAGCATGCCGTACAGCGGTGCCCACTGCGCGGGCGCGAGCGGCTGCGCGACCGTCGAGCCGTCCGCCAGCTTCTCCCAGAGCGCGGTGATCTCCTCGGCGCTGTCGCCGCGCACCGAGACGAAGAAGGCGTTACGGCCCTGGTCCCAGGGCAGGTGCGACGGGACGTCGTACGCCATGACGTGGAAGCCGTCGTCGGACACGACCTCGCCCCACATGATCCAGTCGGCCTCGCTCTCGGCCTGTACGGCGCCGGCGTCCTTGTACGTGACGGCGGTGAGGCGCCCGCCGAAGACGGACGCGTAGAAGTCGAGCGCCGCGCGGGCCTCGCCCCGGAAATTCAGGTGGGTGGCGGTCGTGACGGACATGGGTGGCTCCTTGCGCTGTCGGGTTCGAACCTTCGTGACCTGCGTGTTTCCCGGTCTGCGACCCACCCTCGCACCCGTACAGGACAGTTTCTGTCCTGTACTCGGGAGAGAATCGGACGTATGCAGAAAACGTCGGCCCGGCTGCTCTCCCTCCTGTCCCTGCTCCAGACCCGCAGGGACTGGCCGGGCGGCGAGCTGGCGGAACGCCTGGACGTCAGCGCCCGTACGGTCCGCCGGGACGTGGACCGGCTGCGCGAGCTGGGCTATCCCATCGCGGCCTCCAAGGGCCCCGACGGCGGCTACCGGCTCGACGCCGGGGCGCGGCTGCCGCCGCTGCTCTTCGACGACGACCAGGCCGTGGCCCTGGCCATCGCCCTGCGGATGGCCACGGGGGCGGGCGCGGGCATCGAGGAGGCAGCCGCCCGCGCGCTGACGACCGTACGGCAGGTGATGCCGGCGCGGCTGCGGCACCGGATCGACGCCCTGGAGGTGACGGCCGTCCCGCCGCCCGGCGCCGCGACCGCCGACAGCGACGTCCTGACCGCGCTGGGCGCCGCCGTCCACGCCCGCGAGGTGCTGCGCTTCGACTACGCGGGCCCGCCGGAGCCCGAGGCCGGAGCCCCTGCGGCTCCCGCCGCGCAGGAGCCCGATTCCGTCGCGGAGCCCCGCCGCGTCGAGCCCGATTCCCCCGCCGCTCCCCGCCGCGTCGAGCCCCACCACCTCGTCGCGCGCGGCGGGCGCTGGTACCTCCTGGCCTGGGACCTCGACCGCGCCGACTGGCGCACCTTCCGGGCCGACCGGATTCGCCCCCGCACCCCCACGGGACCCCGCTTCACCCCCCGCGACCTGCCCGGCGGCGACGTGGCCGCCTTCGTCACCGCCCGTTTCCGCGGCGCCGAGGCCCCCGCGCGGGGCGCGGCCGACTGGCCCTGCCGCGGTGTCGTCGTGCTCGACCTGCCCGCCTCCGCCGTGGCCCCCTACGCCCGCGACGGCCTCGTCGAACCCCTCACCGCCGACCGCTGCCGCCTCACCCTCGGCTCCTGGTCCTGGCCCGCGCTGGCCGCCGCCCTCGCCCAGTTCGACACCGCCGTCGAGGTCATCGGCCCGCCCGCGCTCAAGGACGCCTTCGCGACCCTCGCCCGGCGCTTCGCCGCCACCGCCGGTCAGTAGGCCCCCGGCGGCCGGAAAACCGGAGGCGGACACGGGCGCGGGCCGCGACACTGGACGGCTGTCCGCATCCCCGCCCGCACCCGCACCCCCGGAGCCCGCCACGTCAGCCGAGCAACCCGCCACGCCCGCCGAGCAGCCCGCCGCACCGGCCGAGCAACCCGCCACGCCCGCCGAGCAGCCCGCCGCACCGGCCGAGCAACCCGCCACGCCCGCCGAGCAGCCCGCGCCACCGCCCCCGTACCGCGTCCCCACCTGGCCAGAACTCGACCCGGAGCGCCACCCGTTCGCCTGGGACGACGCCGAGAAGGCGCGAGTCGAGGCGCTGGTCAGGGAGTTGGTGCCGCAGGTGCGGTCCGGCATGGCGGGCAAGTGGGCGCGGGAGCGCCGCTGCGTGCCGCGGATCACCGCGCTCTTCGTCGAGCGGTACGGCTCCTGGGCGCGGGAGTGGAACTGGAGCGTCGGCGAGGGCGACAACGACGGCGGTGTGGTCGGCAGTTGGTGCTGCGGGGCGCACTCGGTGACGACACCGGACGCGACCGCGGCCAAGGCCGTCGCCGCGCTGGCCGAGTGGCGGGATTGGCTGGAAGAACTGGCTGAGCGCTTCCGGGAGTTGGCCCCGGCACCGGACGCCTCCCCCGAGCAGCGCAGTTGGCACCTGGAACGCGCGGCGGTCCGGCTGGTCACGCGCGTCGTGGACCGTACGCAGGCGGAGAGCGGCTGGTACGGAACGTGCCGACTGGTGCTGGGGTGGTACCTCACCTCCTGCGGAATGGGTGACGCCGAGGCCACGGCCGTGGTCGACAGCGCCATCGGCGGACGCTTCACGAGCTGGGTCGCCCCGCCGTCCACGCTCGTCGATTCGGTCGGCGAGGATCTGGCCGTCGCCCTGACCGGCAGCCTCCCCTACCGCGACCACCGCGAGTACAGCCACCTCGAAGAGCGGCACGACGGCGGATGACGTCCACCGCGCCGCAGCCGCCCGGGGACTCGGCCGTTCCCGCGAGCGCGTACGGGACCGGCCCCGACGCGCTGGCGGCCTGGTGCCGCGTACGGCGGCGGGTCGACTGGACGGCCACCGGCGCCGACGACGTGACGGCAGGCCGGACCACCCCGGCCGTCGACGGCTTCGCCGCCTGGTGCGTGGGTCCCGTCCGGCGCCGCGACCCCGTCCGCGCCCGCCGCCTGCTGGCCGCGTACGAGGCGGCCCGCGCCGACGCCGTACGCGAAGTGCCCCTGACGTTCGGCCTGTTGGCCGGGTGGCAGCGGACCGTGCTCGGTGCGGACGAGGCGGCGTTCAGGACCGGGGACGCGTACGCGAAGGGCGGCCGGGAACGGTACGGGCTGAACTCGCGCACCCCGGCGGACTTCGCGGAGTGCCTGGCCCAAAGCGCGGACGCCGCCGTGCCGTTGGCCGCGCGCGCCGCCCGGACGTATCTGGACGTGGCCTTCTTCCACCCCTTCGCCGACGGCAACGCCCGTTCCGCGCTGCTGGCGTTGACGTATGTGCTCGCCCGCGAAGGCGTCGTCCTGCGCGAGGTGGGTCCGCTCACGATCGCGCGTTACGCGGACGACGCGGCGGGAGCCGCCGATCTCGCCGTGCTCGTCGCGGTTCTCGCGCGACCGTCGGCGAGCCGGAGAACGGTCTGACCCCAGCCGTACATCTCCCGTACACCGCACGTTCGCCGCGATGACATCGCGCGGCCATCTCTTCGCGGCTCCTCGTGTGTGTTGCGGCACGTTCGGCCGCGCCGGCCGGGCGTCGGCGGGCGGGGTGGAAGGGACGGTCGCCGCGCAGGTCAGAGGGGGCGCGAGAGGGGGCGGAAACGCGTTCGAAACGCGGGTGGGCGCGGGGTCGCTCGGGAGGCGGCGCGGAAAGGCCGCCCGTAAGATTGGTCGGCTTGTCTTGCTTTGTACGCCTGAGCAGGGTGCCGGGCCCCCGGACGGGGGACGAGGGACGAGGAGCGCATGGATCTGAGCGTGGAGAGCGACCCGCTGCGGGATGTGGACCTGCTGCTGGGAGTGCTGGACACGGCCGAACGGCCGAGCGTTCCGCACGCCCACTTCGCGGGAGGTACGGCCGCCGGGGCGCGGACGCTGCTGGACGTGCTCGACGCGACCGTCCTCGCGCACCCGCAGGAGCCCGCGCTGGACGACGGGCGCACCGCGCTGACGTACCGCGCGCTGGCCGCCGAGGTCGACACGCTGCGGCGCGGGCTCGCTGCGGCCGGGATCAGGCCGGGCGACCGGGTCGGCGTGCGGGTGCCCTCGGGCAGCAACGACCTGTACGTCAGCATCCTGGCCGTGCTCGCGGCGGGCGCCGCCTACGTCCCGGTGGACGCCGAGGACCCGGACGAGCGGGCCGAGCTGGTCTTCGGCGAGGCGCGGGTGGCCGCCGTACTGGGCGCGGACCGCGCCCTCACCCTGACCGGCGCACCTCACGCGCCGACCGGCACCCCTCACGCCACCGCCCGCCCCGGCACTCCTCACGCCACCACCGTGACCGGCACCCGTCACGCCACCACCGTGACCGGCACCCGTCACGCGCCGAACGACACGCCCGCGTCGAAAGCCCCGCGCCGCCCCTCCCCCGACGACGACGCCTGGATCATCTTCACCTCGGGCTCGACCGGCCGCCCCAAGGGCGTCGCGGTCACGCACCGCAACGCGGCGGCGTTCGTGGACGCCGAGGCCGCGCTGTTCCTCCAGGACGAGCCGATCGGTCCCGGCGACCGCGTGATGGCGAGCCTGTCGGTGGCCTTCGACGCCTCGTGCGAGGAGATGTGGCTGGCATGGCGCAACGGCGCCTGCCTGGTCCCGGTCCCCCGCTCGCAGGTGCGCGGCGGCAGCGACCTCGGGCCGTGGCTGGCCGAGCAGGAGATCACGGTGGTCTCGACGGTGCCGACGCTGGCCGCGCTGTGGCCCGCCGGGGCGCTGAACGAGGTGCGGCTGCTGATCTTCGGCGGCGAGGCGTGCCCGCCGGAGCTGGTCGAGCGGCTGGTCACCGAGGGGCGCGAGGTCTGGAACACCTACGGCCCGACCGAGGCCACCGTCGTCGCCTGCGCGGCGCTGCTGACGGGCGAGGGCCCGGTACGGATCGGGCTGCCGCTGGACGGCTGGGAGCTGGCCGTGGTGGACGAGGCGGGCGAGCCGGTGCCGATGGGCGGCAGCGGCCAGCTCATCATCGGCGGCGTCGGCCTGGCCCGGTATCTCGACGCCGAGAAGGACGCGGAGAAGTACGCGCCGCTGGAGTCGATGGGCTGGGCGCGCGCGTACCGCAGCGGCGACCTCGTACGCGCCGAGCCCGAGGGGCTGCTGTTCCTGGGCCGCGCCGACGAGCAGGTCAAGCTCGGCGGGCGCCGGATCGAGCTGGGCGAGGTGGACGCGGCGCTCCAGGCGCTGCCTGGCGTGGCGGGGGCAGCCGCCGCCGTACGCACGACCAGGCGCGGCAATCAGCTGCTGGTCGGTTACGTGGTGGCGGGCGAGGGCTGGGACCGGGCCGCGGCCGTCGCGGAGCTGTCCACGAAGCTGCCCGCCGCCCTCGTACCGCTGCTGGCGACCGTCCCCGGCCTGCCGACCCGCACCTCGGGGAAGGTGGACAGGGCCGCGCTGCCCTGGCCGCTGCCGGAGTCGGCGGGCCCCGCGCCCGGCGAGGAGGCCGCCGAGCCGCTGCGCGGCACCGAGGCGTGGGTCGCCGAGCAGTGGACCGAAGTCCTCGGTGTGCCGGTGGTCGAGGCGCGCGACGACTTCTTCGCGATCGGCGGCGGCAGTCTGGCCGCGGCCCAGCTCACGACGCTGCTGCGGACCCGCTTCCCGTCGGTGGCCGTCGTCGACATCTACCAGGCGCCGACCGTGCGCAAACTGGCCAGGATGCTGGACCGTTCCGTACGGGACGACCGCCCGGCCCGCGAGATCGCGCCGGTGCCCGGCCGCGCCAAGGCCGTCCAACTGCTCGCGCTGCTGCCGCTGTTCGCGCTGACCGGGCTGCGCTGGACGACCGGGCTGCTGGCGTTGGGCAACACCCTTGCCTGGACCGGCCACTACCCGTGGGCGCCCACCGCGTCCTGGTGGCTGGTCGCCGCCGGGGCCGTCCTGCTCTTCAGCCCGCCCGGCCGCCTCGCGCTGGCCGCGGCCGGTGCCCGGCTGCTGCTGCGCGGGCTGACCCCCGGCAGCTATCCGCGCGGCGGCGGCGTCCACCTGCGGCTGTGGGCGGCCGAGCGGCTGGCCGAGGCGACCGGCGCGACCTCGCTGTCCGGGGCCTGGCTGATCCGGTACGGCCGGGCGCTCGGCGCGCGGATCGGCCCGGACGTGGACCTGCACTCGCTGCCGCCGGTCACCGGCATGCTCAAGCTCGGCCGGGGCTGCGCGGTCGAGGCCGAGGTCGACCTCGCCGGGTACTGGCTGGACGGCGACCGGCTCGAGGTCGGCCCGGTGAAGGTCGGCTCCGGCGCCGTCGTCGGCACCCGCAGCACACTCCTGCCGGGCGCCAGGATCGGCAAGCGCGCGCAGATCACGGCCGGGTCCAGCGTCACCGGGCAGGTGCCGACCGGGCAGAGCTGGGCGGGCGCGCCCGCCGTCAAGGTCGGCAAGGCCGAGCGGCGCTGGCCCAAGCAGCGGCCCGCGCGCCGGGCCCGCTGGGCGGCGGCGTACGGCGCGAGCGGCGTCGGCGTGACGCTGCTGCCGCTGATCGCCGGGCTCGCGGCGCTGGCCGTCGCGGCCTGCCTGGTGCCCGCCCACAGCGGTCTCGGCGCCGCCGCGCGGGGCGCGCTCATCGCGCTCGTCCCCGCCACCCTCGCCTTCGCGCTGGTGTACGCGGCGCTGCTGATCGCCGCCGTCCGGCTGCTGAGCCTGGGCCTGCGGCCCGGCTGGCACCCGCTGCACAGCCGCGTCGGCTGGCAGTCCTGGACGGTCATCCAGCTCATGGACGCCGCCCGCGACAAGCTCTTCCCGCTGTACGCGGGCCTGATCACGCCCGTGTGGCTGCGGGCGCTCGGCATGAAGGTCGGCAGCGGCGCCGAGGTCTCCACGGTTCTGGCGATGCCGAGCCTCACCACCGTCGGCGACGGCGCGTTCCTCGCCGACGACGTCCTCGTCGCCCCTTACCAGCTCGGCGGCGGCTGGCTGCGGATCGGCGCGGCCGAGATCGGCGAGCGCGCGTTCCTCGGCAATTCGGGGATGACGGCGCCGGGGCGCGCCGTCCCGGACCGCGGCCTGGTCGGGGTGCTGTCGGCGACGCCGAAGAAGGCCAAGGAGGGCCGCTCGTACCTGGGCATGCCGCCGGTACGGCTGCCGCGCACGGCTGACGACGCCGACCAGAGTCTGACGTACGCGCCGCCGGTACGGCTGGTGTGGGCGCGCGGGCTGGTCGAGGTCTGCCGCCTGGTGCCGGTGCTGGCCTCCGCCGCGCTGGCCGTACTCGTCCTGGCCGTGCTGGCCCGGCTGGCCCGCGACGCGGGCGTCCTGGCGGTCGCACTGCTGTCGGGGCCGGTGCTGCTGGCCGCGGGCGGCGCCGCCGCCCTGGTGTCGATCGCCGCGAAGTGGCTGCTCGTGGGCCGCTTCCGGGCGGTCGAGCGCCCGCTGTGGAGCGGTTTCGTGTGGCGCAACGAGCTGGCCGACACCTTCGTGGAGGTGCTGGCCGTGCCGTGGCTGGTCGGCGCGGTGCCCGGCACCGCCGTGATGAGCCTGTGGCTGCGCGGCCTCGGCGCGCACATCGGCCGGGGCGTGTGGTGCGAGAGCTACTGGCTGCCCGAGGCCGACCTCGTCACCCTGGAGGACGGCGTCAGCGTCAACCGCGGCTGCGTCCTCCAGACCCACCTCTTCCACGACCGGATCATGCGCATGGATACGGTGGTGCTCCGCACGGGCGCGACCCTCGGTCCCGGTGGCATCGTGCTGCCCGGCAGCGAGATCGGCGCCCGCAGCACCCTGGGGCCCGCGTCCCTGGTGATGCGCGCCGAGTCCATCCCCGCGGACAGCCGCTGGCTGGGGAATCCGGCCGAGGTGTGGTTCGAGGAGGAGCCGCCCGCGCGGCGGGGCGAGGCGTGAGAGGTCGCCCGCGGCCGGCCGGGGGCGGACGCGGTCCGTCGGGCGGCGCGCCACGTGCCGGCGCGCCGGCACGTGTGCCCGGCCCGTCCGGGGGAACGACCAGGCCGTACGGGAGTGCGGCCCGGTGGGAACGATGAGCGAGGAACCGTTGAGCCAGAAGCGAGCAGCCGGGCCGGGGGCGGCGGACCCGTACTTCCCCGCGCACGGCGACAGCCGTTACGGCGTCCACCGGTACGAACTGGCCCTGGACTACCGGCCCGCGTCCAACCGGCTGCGCGGCACGGCGCGGCTCAGCGCGGTCGCGGGCGGCGCGCCGCTGCGTGAATTCGCCCTGGACCTCGCCGACTTCAGGCTCCAGCGGGTCGTGGTCGACGGTCGGCCCGCGCACTACACGCACCGGGCGGGACGGCTGCGCGTACGGCCCGCGAAGCCGGTCGAGGCGGGCGCGGCCTTCACCGTCGAGGTGGCCTACACCGGCAACCCGCAGCCCATCAACAGCCAGTGGGGCGGCCTGGGCTGGGAGGAGCTGACCGACGGCGCGCTGGTGGCGAGCCAGCCGGTCGGCGCGCCGTCCTGGTACCCGTGCAACGACCGGCCCGCGGACAAGGCGTCGTACCAGATCGCGGTCACCGCGCCGTCCGCGTACACCGTGGTCGTCGGCGGGCGGCTGCTGTCCAGGACCACCAAGGCCAGCAGCACCACGTGGGTCTACGAGCAGGCGGCGCCCACGTCCAGCTATCTGGTGACGGTGTCGATCGGCCGCTACGAGACGGTCCAGCTCACCGGCGGCGCCTCGCTGTTCGCACCGCGCCGCCCGGTACCGCAGACCGGTTACGTACCGGCGGGGCTGCGCGGTGAATTCGCCGTCGACTTCGAGCGGCAGACCCGCATGATGGACTTCTTCGAGGACGTCTTCGGTCCGTATCCGTTCGGCGAGTACGCGGTGGTCGTCGCCGACGAGGAGCTGGACGTGCCGGTGGAGGCGCAGGGCATGGCCACCTTCGGCACCAACCACCTGGGGGGCAGGCGGCATTGGGAACGGCTGGTCGCCCACGAGCTGGCCCACCAGTGGTTCGGCAACAGCCTGTCCATCGGCGACTGGCGGCACATCTGGCTCAATGAGGGCTTCGCCAAATACGCCGAGTGGCTGTGGTCGGAGCACACCGGCGGCCCGCTCGCCGCCGCGCACGCCGCCACCGCCCACGACCGCCTCTCCCGGCTCCCGCAGGATCTGCGCCTGGGCGACCCGGGACGCCGTCTGATGTTCGACGACCGCCTCTACCAGCGCGGCGGCCTCACCGTCCACGCCCTGCGACTGGCCCTCGGCGAGGGCGCGTTCTTCCGGATGCTCAAGGCGTGGACGACCATAAACCGCCACTCGACGGTGGTCACGGCCGACCTCGCCGCGCACGCGGCGCGCTACAGCGCCGACTCGCTCGACCCGCTCTTCACGGCCTGGGTCCACCGCACACCGCTGCCCCGGCTCTAGGGCGTGTCCGCCCGGGGGGCCGGGCGCGAGCGGGGAGCAGGGAGCGGCGGTCGTGGGCCGCGTCGCGCGACGCGCACCCTGGACAGAAGCGGCGGGCTCGGTCACTCTTCTGCACCATGACGGTACCCAGCCCCCTGGTCAGCGCGGACTCGCCGCTGTCCGTGGCCGTCCCGGCCGTCGCCGAGCGGATCGCGGCGCTGCTGCGGTCGCCCTCGGACATGGCCGTGCCGATTCCCGGCGCGCGGTGGACGGTTGGGGAGGCGGCGGCGCATCTGATGCTGGCCAACGCCCTGATGGCGGACCTCGCCGCCGGGCGCGAGCGGTCGTACGGCGACGGGACGCCGGGCGGCCTGGCCGCCGCCAACACCGCGTCCCTGGAAGCCTTTACCGAGCGCGACCCGGCGATCCTGGCGGCCGGGATCGTCCGGCACGCGCGGGCGTTCACGGACACGGCGCCGTCCAGGGAGCCGGACGCCCAACTGGCCACCCCGATGGGCCCCATGGACCTCGGCCACCTCGGCGCGTATCTGCTCGCCCACATGCTCGGACACGGCTACGACATCGCCGTCGCCCTCCGCCGCCCCCACATGGTCAGCCCCCAACGGGCCCTGCTCACCGTCCCGTTCCTCATGACGGCCATGCCCCGCGTCGTCGAACCCCGCACCGCCGCCGGGCACACCGCCTGCTACGACCTCCGCCTGCGCGGCGGCCCCCGCTTCACGGCCACCTTCACCGACGGGGCCCTCGCCGTGACCGACGCCCCGCCGCGCCGCCCCGACTGCACGATCGTCACCGAGCCCGTCACCTTCCTCCTCATCGCCCTCGGCCGCCGCACCGCCACGAGCGCGCTCGCGCGCGGCGCGATCCTGGCCTGGGGCCGCAGGCCCTGGCTCGCGCCGCGCTTCCCGACGCTGTTCACGGCGCCCTGAGCCGGGGGCGCTGAGCCGGGGCCTTGAACCGGGGTCTTTGAGCCGGGGCGCCGACTCCGTGCTCAGGCAGCGCTCAGGCCGTGCCGACGAGGCCCGACTCGTACGCGATGATGACCAGCTGGACCCGGTCGCGGGCGTCCAGCTTCGTGAGCAGGCGGGAGATGTACGTCTTGACGGTCGCGCCGCTGATGAAGAGCTCGGCGGCGATCTCGGCGTTGGCGCGGCCGAGGCCCACGAGGGTGAGGATCTGGCGCTCGCGGTCGGTGACGGCGGCCAGCCGCGCGGGAGCGTGTGCGTCCACCGGCCCCGCGGGCGGCGGCTGTTGGGCGAAGTGCGCGATCAGGCGGCGCGTGACGGCCGGGGCGATGAGGCCGTCGCCCGCCGCCACGACGCGGATCGCGGCCAGGATGTCGTCCAGCGCCATGTCCTTGACCAGGAAGCCGGACGCACCCGCGCGCAACGCCCCGTAGACGTGGTCGTCCTGGTCGAAGGTCGTCAGCACGAGGACGCGCGGGACCGCGGTCGCGTACACCGGGTCCTCAGTGATCCGGCGCGTCGCCTCGATGCCGTCCATGCCGGGCATGCGGATGTCCATGACGACGACGTCCGGCCGCAGTTCGGCGCTCAGCCGAACGGCGTCCGCGCCCGTACCCGCCTCGCCGACCACCGCGAGGTCCGGCGCGTCGGTGATGATCATGTCGAGGGAGGCGCGGACGAGGGGCTGGTCGTCGACGAGGAGGACGCGCACGGGGACCGCCGGTCCGGCGGCGTCGGCGGTCATCGGACGGGCTCCGCGACCGGCATACACGTGAACGTCCCCGCGTCGGGGGCTGGTTGGGCCTCCTGGGGCGGCACCGGCAGCCGGGCCGTCACGCGGAAGCCGCCGTCCGGGCGCGGCTGCGCCGAGAAGTCGCCGTGCAGCAGTCCGACGCGCTCGCGCATGCCGACGATGCCGTAGCCGCCGCGTGCCGGGGCCCGTACGGCGTGCGTCGTCGTACGCGCCGGGTGCGGCTCCGGGTCCGCGCCCGGGTTGCTGACCTCGACGGCCAGCTCCGCCGCGCGGAAGTCGATGGTCACCGCGCAGGAGCGCGCGCCCGCGTGCCGTACGACGTTCGTCACCGCCTCCTGGACGATGCGGTACGCCGACAGCTCGATCTCCGGCGGGAGTTGGCGCCGTGAGCCGGACCAGGTCACGTCCACGCGTACGCCCGCGGCGGTCGTGGTCTCGGCGAGCCGGGGCACGTCGGCGATTCCCGGCGCGGGGGCGGCCCGTACGGCCTCGCGCGTACCGTCTCCGCCCGCGTGGGCGCCGCTCGCGTGCGCGCCGCGCCCGGTCGCTCCCGTCCCGGCAGGGCCGTTCCCCTGCGCGCTGTTCCCGTCCGCGCCGTTCCCGTCCGCGCCGTTGCCGTCCGCCTCGCGCAGGGCGCCGAGCATGCGGCGCAGCCCGGACAGCGTCTCCCGCCCCGCCGTCTCGATCTCGCCGAGCGCGGCGCGGGCGCGGTCCGGCTGGGTGTCGAAGACCTGCCGCGCCGCACCGGCCTGGAGCGCGACGATCCCGATGGTGTGCGCGACCATGTCGTGCAACTCCCGTGCGATCCGCAGGCGTTCGGACGTAATCGCGCGTTCCGTCGCCTCCGCGCGCAACGCCTCCGCGTGCGCGTGGCGCTGCCACACCGCGTTGCCGACCAGCCACACGATCGCCGTCGTGAGCGCGGCCGTCAGCGTCGTCGTCGCGTCGGTCTCGTAGCCGAGCAGCGCGCGACCGCCCGAGTAGCCGACCAGCGTGGCCAGCGCCAGCACGCCCGCCGTCGCCGACGTGCGCAGCGGCTGCGTCGCCGCCAGATAGCAGACCGCCACGTCCACCGCGAGGAACTGCAACAGCGGGATGTCCCCCACCGCCATGGCCAACACCGAGCAGACGGTCCCGGTGAGCAGCAGGCACAGGGCGGGGAGCGGGCGGCGCTCGCGGCGCGCGGCGGCCAGGACGAGGACGGCCGCGAGGACTTCGTCCAACTGGTTGCCGAGGCTCAGGTCGAGGACGCTGAGGCCGCGGGTCTGCGTCTGCTCGAAGACGGTGTACGCGGTGACCGCGAACCAGATCAGCGCCATCCACGTACCCGGCCGTACGCGGGAGAGGCGTTTGAGCGGTGAGTGGGTGAAGTCCATGCTCAGCTCCCTGCCCAGGTCCATGCTCCGAGCGTAACGACCGTCCCCCACCTGGGCATTCACCCGGGGACGTAAGCCCGTGGGCGTACGGCGGGGCGGACCGTTCCGCGACCGGCGGACAGGGGGACGTCCTCCGGCGGCCGATGACCCCGCGCCGCTCCGGACGGCAGCGTGGTCCCGTGATCGAAGTCAGCCATCTCACCAAGCGCTACGGCCGGACCACCGCCGTCAACGACCTGTCCTTCACCGTCCGCCCCGGCCACGTCACCGGCTTCCTCGGCCCCAACGGCTCGGGCAAGAGCACCACTTTGCGGATGCTCGTCGGCCTGCACACCCCCACTGGCGGCACCGCGACCATCAACGGCCACGACTTCCGTACCCGCCGCCGGGGCCTGCGCCACGTCGGCGCGCTGCTCGACGCGG
This sequence comes from Streptomyces sp. NPDC087422, assembly GCF_044744145.1. NCBI lineage: Bacteria > Bacillati > Actinomycetota > Actinomycetes > Kitasatosporales > Streptomycetaceae > Streptomyces > Streptomyces sp. NPDC087422. The sequence goes on from NZ_JBIUXT010000003.1 coordinate 235,725, forward strand.
GCGACGCGCACGGCGGGCGCACCGCGTACGACCATCTCCGCTTCCTGGCCCGCAGCAACGCCGTTCCGCGCGGCCGGATCGGCACCGTCCTGCGCGAGGTCGGTCTCGGCGACGCCGCCGGCCGGCGCATCGGCGGTTTCTCGCTCGGCATGCGGCAACGGCTCGGTATCGCGGGCGCGTTGCTCGGCGATCCGCCGGTGCTGCTCTTCGACGAGCCGCTGAACGGGCTCGACCCCGAGGGCGTGCTCTTCGTCCGTGCGCTGTTCAGACGGCTGGCCGCCGAGGGGCGCACCGTCTTCGTCAGCAGCCACCTCATGACGGAGATGGAGCACACCGCCGACCGGCTCGTCGTCCTCGGCCGGGGTCGACTCCTCGCCGACGAGAGCGTTTCCGCCTTCGCCGCGCGCGGCGCGCGGCAGCGCGGGCAGGTCGTCGAGGTCCGCGCCGACGACCCCGCGGGGCTGGTGACCGCGCTCACGCGAGCGGGCGCCAGGGTGACGCAGGCGCCGGACGGCCTGCTGACGGTGACGGCTGCCGAAGGCTCCGGGATGGACGCCGTACGGATCGCGGGGATCGCCGTGGAGCGCGGCATCCTCGTCCACCAACTGACGACGCGGAACGGCTCGTTGGAGCAGGCGTTCATGGAACTGACAGGTACGAGCGTGGAGTACGCGGCGGAGTCGGGAGAGCGGTCATGAGTACGGAATCCGGCCTTCTCGAACCCGCGCCCCGCTTCTGGGACTTGCTGGCGGCGGAGTGGATCAAACTGTGGTCGCTGCGGTCCATCCCGTGGTTCGTGCTGCTCAGCGCCCTGGCCGCGGTCGGCGTGAACGCCAACGCCGCGCGCGCCGCCCGCGCGCACTGGCACTCAGGGCCGCCCCCGTTCACCGCGCACGGCGCCCTGCAAGAGGCGTTCAGCCGTCCCGCCGCCGCCTGGGTCCTGCTGGCCATGGGCGCGGTGGGCGCCATCGCGATCCTCAGCGAACAGACCACCGGCCTGCTCCGTACGACGTTCTGCGCCGTACCCGCCCGCCGGGAGGTCATGACCGCCAAGGTCCTGGTCGTGACGGCGGTCGCCGCCGTCTTCGGCGTCCTCACCGTCGCCGCCTCCGTCTGGTGCGACGCGGCCATTTTGTACGGCCGTTACACCGGCGTCCCCCTCACCGACCCCGTCGCCCTCCGCATCACTGCCGCCTCCGCCGTCCTCGCCCCGCTCGGCGCCCTCATCGGCCTCGGCCTCGGCGCCGTCATCCGCCACAGCGTTGCCACCATGGTCACGCTGTTCCTTCTCGCCTTCATCCTCCCCGTCTCCGTCACCGACCGCACCCACCTCAGCGCCACTCTCACCCATGCGCTCCCCTTCAACGCCTGGTATCGCCTCACCCTCCCCATCGCCATCCTCCACGCCCCCTACCCCTCCACCATCCCCGGCGCCTGGCTCACCTTCGCCGCCTGGGCCGCCGCCCCCGCCCTCCTCGTCCTCCTGACGATCCCCCGCCGCGACCAATAACGCCGCCCCGGCGGGGGGTGCGCTTCGCCTTGCCCTCGCCGTCGGGGGGCGGCGGGCCCGGGCGGGGGCGTGCCCGGGGCGGCGGTGGGGCCGGGGCGGCGGGCCCGGGCGGGGGCGCGCCGGGGCGGAGGGTTCCGGGAGGCGGGCGCGGCCGGGGCGGAGGGGGTCCGGGAGGCGGGCGCGCCGGGGGCTGCGGGGCGAGGTCGGCGACGGTGGGCCGTCGCGGCGGCGCCCGGGGGGCATCTCCGCGTGCGAGGGGGCAGGGCGCTGGTGCGCCGGGAGCTGGAAGCGGCCGGGGGGGCATCCCCGCGTGCGCGGGGGGCAGCCCGTAACCGAAGAGGCCGAGCACGACGACCGAGGGTCATCCCTCTTGAGCGCGGGGGCAGGGGCCTACTGCCCCACCGTTCCCCGGCCGCCAGGGGTCATCCCCGCGTGCGCGGGGGCAGGGTCTCGTGGGGCCGGAGACGTGGCGCCGCCTGGGGTCATCCCCGCGTGCGCGGCGGGCAGCACCAGACTGTCTACGACGTGCGGTCACAGAAGGGGTCATCCCCGCGTGCGGGGGGCAGGTAGATGCTCAGCGCCAGCGAGCCGTCCTGCCGGGGTCATCCCCACGTGCGCGGGCGAGGTGAGCGCTTGTACCGGGCGCGGTCGCCGAACTGGACGGGGTCATCCCCGCGTGGGCGGGGGGCGGTTCCTGTTCAACGCGGCCACGACCGCCCCGCAGGGTTCATCCCCGCGTGCGCGGGGGCAGCCCTCATCTGGGAGGCGATATCCGCCTGGGTCGGGGTCATCTCCGCGTGCGTGGGGGGCGTGGGGGTTTGTCGGCGGGTGGGGGCGGAATTCATCAGGTGGCGGGAATCGGGCGAATGCGGCGAACCCGGCGCGCGTGGAGACGGTCCGCGTACAGCGTAGAGCTGAGGCGAGTGACCAGCCCCTACGGCGTGGGCGGGGAGCGGCTGAGGTCGTCACGAGGTTCGTGGAGCGGGCCCGGGGCCCGGGGCGACGCGCGCCTCGGCAGCCGCCGTCCCGGCTGACGCGGGGTGACGACGCGCCGTGCCGTCGCCACGCGATACGCGATGGCGCGGCCGTCAGCGGGTGACGGCGACCGCTCACAAGGCGCGCCGCATGCAAACCAGTTGCTCCCGCTCGTCCCACGAGTCGGTGACGGTGAAGCCGAGCCGTTCGTACAGCGCGATGGCCCCGGTCCGCCACTTCCACACCGAGAGCCGGACCGTATCCGCGCCGTTCTCCGCCGCCTGCGCGAACGCCGCGCCGAGCAGGGCGGACGCGACGCCCCGGCCACGGAACTCGGCTTCGGTCCAGAGCCTCTTGACCTCGGAGTGCCCGTGGTCCGGACGCGTCACCACCACGCAGCCCACGGCGGCGTCCCCCGCGAGCGCCACCAGCACGACATCGTCGGCGAACGCGCTCCGAGGGTCGGTGATCTCCGCCCGGTACCGATCCGGCAGCCCGTCCACCCCCGCGACCGGCTCCCCCTTCTCGGCCTCGGTCCGCAGGTGGTAGGCCGCCAGCAGCCCGGCCAGCCCGGCCAGCCCGTCCAGCCCGTCCAGCCCGTCACCGGCCGAAGGTGCCTGATCCGGCCACCGGACGACGGCGACCTCAGGTTGATCACTCATGCCGCCAGCATCACACGGGGCGCCCTTTCGTCCGCACCCACCCCGTATCGACCGTCAGCGGCCTCGACGCACGCAGTCGAGCCTCCGACGTGCCCCGCTCCCCTCCGCGACCGCAGCTCCCGCCGTACGCCCCGCACCGCCCGGTCGGAGAAACGGGAGGCCCTACGCCCCGTCCAGCGTCGGTGAGTCCCGACGAGCGGTCATCCCCGCAGGCGCGGGACCAGCCCTGGGTCACGGTGTGGTGGACGACCACGCCGGGATCATCCCCGCGCGGGCGGAGAGCAGACAGCTTGCGCGCCGAGGCCGTACCCCTGCGCGGGGTCATCCCCGCAGGCGAGGAGCAGAAGTGGCCGTACGGCCTCGCGAAGAACGTCAAGGGATCATCCCCGCGCGGGCGGGGAGCGGAAGATCGCCGCATCGAAGCCGAAGCGGCCGATGGGGTCATCCCCGCGTGCGCGGGGAGCGGCAGGACGCGCCCCGGCCGCTGGCCCGCGTGCGGGGGTCATCCCCGCGTACGCGGGGAACTGGCTTGCTGACGTGCGGAGTTGCCGGGCGCAGAGCCCGGGTTGAGCCGGGTGCAAAGGGTCAGGCAGAGGCGGCGAACGGCGTCGCGACGAGGCCGCCCGCGTACAGGGTAGGGCCGAGGATGCGGCGGGGACTCAGCGGGCGGGGCCCGGCACCGCAGAGTCGCCCCACGGCGCAGGGGCAGGGGCAGGGGCCGGGACGAGGGCCCAGACGACCTTGCCGGGGGCGCCCGCGCGCGGGGCGACACCCCAGCGGCCGTGGGTGACGGCGTCCACGAGGAGGAGCCCGCGCCCGCGTTCGGCGGCAAGATCAGGGGTGGGGGCGTCGAGGAGGACGGGTAAGGAACCGCCGGCGGCGTCGTGGACTTCGAGGAGCAGGCCGTCGGCGAGCCGATGGGCGCTGACGCCGAACTGCTTGCCGGGAACGTGCCCGTGGCGCTGTGCGTTGGCGGCGAGTTCGGCGAGGACGAGGCAGGCGGCCTCGGCCACGTCGCGTTCGGCCCGCCACGCGGCAAGGGTTCGCATCAGCGAGTGACGGGCGCGCCGTACTCCCAACGCCGTTGGGGGCCACAGCTCTTGTGGATCGGTGTACGGCTGCGGGGGCGGCGGCGCGCCACCGCCCTTCGCCTCTACGGCAACTCCCGACATAGCGCCTTACCGTCTCTCCGTGCGTGATCGAATTCTCACTTTCCGTACACAAGCGTGAGGCGGGAGCCATACGATCGCCAGGGGTCGGCCGTTGACCCCGCGAACAGCAAGGGGTACGGGCCCGGGTACGTGGCCGCCGCCGCGAAACCCGCAGGCGGAGCCGCCAATCGGCGCTGGCCACAGGCTCGTTGCCCACGGCGGAGGCAAGGCGAAAGGAACGGGCGCTCGGATGATCGACGGAGCCGAGGACGAACTCAGCCCACGCGCGATGCTCGCGGCCGAACTCACCAGACAGCGGGAGCGCGCCGGTTGGACGCTGGCCGAACTCGCCGATCGTTCCAAGTACGACCCGTCGTATCTCCAACGCCTGGAGAAGGGCGTCCGGCTCGGCTCCCTCGACGCCATCGACGCGCTCGACCGGCTGTACGGAACCGGCGAACTCCTCAGCAAGTTGTGGCGTGCCGCCAAGCGCGAGGCGGGGCAGAGCCGTTACCAGGGCTTCAAGGACCTGGAGGCCGAGGCGACGAGCATCCAGGAGTTCGCCGTCAGCACCGTCCCAGGGCTTTTGCAGACACCGGGTTACGCCGAGGGGCTGTTGCGGACGCACGGCCCGGAGAGCGAGGAGCTGCTGGCAAAACGGGTCAGTGACCGTATCGCCCGGCAGGACCGGCTCACCAGCGCGAAACCGCTGAACTACCGAGGCTTGCTGGACGAGTCGGTCCTCCGTCGACCAGCCCATGACGCGAGCGTCTGGAGCGAGCAGTTGGAGCGCCTGGCGGAAGCCGCCGACCAGCCGAACATCACCCTGCAAGTGGTGCCGTTCGGCGTCGGGATGCACAACCTCCTCAGCAGTTCGCTGCAACTGCTGTGGCTCCCCAGCGGGCGAACGGTCGCCTATTTCGAGAGCAGTTGGAGCGGCCACCTCGTCGAGGAAACGGAGGAGGTGGAGCACTTTCGCTTGTCCTACGATCGTCTTCGGGACTCCGCACTGTCGCCCACCGAGTCCCTCGACCTACTGCGATCCGCGCTGGAGGACCACTAGTCATGCAGAGCACCGCACTGAACCTGAACGCCGCCAAGTGGCGCAAGTCGTCCTACAGCGGCGGGGCGGACCCGGACAGTTGCGTCGAGGTCGCCGACAACTTCCCCGGCACCGTCCCCGTACGCGACAGCAAAGACCCTCACGGCCCCGCCCTCACCTTCCCCACCGCCTCCTGGTCCGCCTTCATCGACGCCGTGAAGTCCGGCCAACTCCCCACCGTCTAGCGGTCCGCCCCGGCGCGAGGCCGGGGGCGGGGCCGGGGCGGGGCGTCAGAGGACGGCGAGGCGGTCGACCAGCAGCTCGGTTCTGCGTTCGGTGTCCCCCGGCGGGAGCCGCCCGGCACGGGTCAGGGTGGCGAGTCCGTGCAGGGACGCCCAGAACAGCTCGGTGAACAGCCCCGGGTGGACGCCGTCCCCGGCCACCTCGCCGAGGGTCTCCAGCAGAGCGGCGAAGGCGTCCTTCAGCGGCTCCGGCGTGTCCTCGTGCGCGAAGGCGAGGCCGCCGTCGAGGTTGAACATGGCGTCGTAGACCGCCGGGTTGCGTTCGGCGAAGTCCAGGTAGGTGCGGGCGAGGGTGGTGACCCGGGCGCGCGGGTCGTCCACGGCGGAGGTCGCGGCCCGTATCGCCACGGCCATCTCGGCGGCGCCCTGGAGGGCGACGGCGCCGATGATCTCGCGCTTCCCCCGGAAGTGGCTGTAGAGGACGGGCTGGCTGTACTCGATGCGCTCGGCGAGGCGGCGCGTGGTGACCGCGTCCCAGCCCTGGCGCTCGGCGAGTTCGCGGGCCGTGGCCACGATGAGGCGTTCGCGGCCCGCCCGTTCGCGCTCCTTGCGTTCCTGTACCGACATGACTCGATTCTAGCACCGCTAGACAATCGAGCGGTAGCAGGTCTAGCGTTGAACCAACGGCTAGCAACGCTAGATCCTGATCTCCCGGAGGGTCACCATGCTCAACGCACTTGAGGTCATCACCACCGTGGTCGTCGGCGTGATGGTGGGGGTGGAGTTCTCCGTCGCCTTCGTCATGAACCCGATCTTCAACGCGCTGCCCGACGACAGCGGCCAGCTCGCCCGCGCCCACGGGGGTCGCATGCTCGGCGCCGTGATGCCGTTCTGGTACATCGGCTCGCTCGTCCTCGCCGCCGTCTGGGCCGTCGCCGGACGGCACCACGACGGTGTCGGCCTCGTCATCACCGGTGCCGCGCTGCTGATCGTCAGCGTGATCATGTCGATCCTGCTGCTCGTCCCCATCAACAACCAGAGCAAGACCTGGACCCCAGAGAATCGGCCCGCCGACTGGAAGCAGCAGATGAATCGCTGGGACCGCTTTCACTACGTCCGCGTCGCCGTCATCATCGCCGCCTTCGCCTTCCTGGCCGCCGCCCTCCTCTGACCGGGCCGCCCCACCCCCGCCCGGGCGCATGCGCGCGCCGTGTCGGCGGTCAGTGGCGAGGGGACCAGGACGGGGTGGAACCGCCTTCGGGGACGGGCGAGGGCGGCGGGAGGCGGCGGGTGATGCGGTCGAAGAGGTCGGTGAGGGGCTCGCCGATGTCGCGGCCGAAGTCGGTGAGGCCGTAGGTGACTTGGGGAGGAGTCGTCGGCTCGACCGCACGCCAGATCAGGCCGTCCTGGACCAGGGCGCGCAAGGTCTGCGCCAGCATCTTCTCGCTGATGCCCCGGATGCTGTCGCGCAGCTCGTAGAACCGGAGGTCGTTGGTCCGCAAGGAGATCAGCACCCAGATGCCCCACCGGCTGGTGACGTGGTCGACCATGTCGCGCGCGGGGCAGTCGGTGTGAAACACCTCATACCGATGGGCCGCCGCGACCGGCTTCAGCTGCACGCCTTCCTCCATGCCCGGAGCTTACCTCGGGGTATGTCCTTACGGAAAGTAAGCCCGGCTCCTAGCGTCAATCCCCGTAGCCACAACGGATAACGCAGCAGGAACGAGGAGCCGAACATGATCGTGGTGACCGGTGCGACCGGAAACGTAGGTCGACCTTTGACGCAGGCACTGGCCGAGGCGGGCGAGCAGGTGACGGCGGTGTCGCGGCGACCCCCGACCGGCTCGGCGCAACTGCCGCACGGCGTACGCCACTTGTCGGCCGACCTGGCCGAACCGGCGAGCCTCGCAGCGGCGTTGGACGGAGCGAAGGCGCTGTTCCTGCTCCTGTCCGGCGACTTGCACGCCCCCGAAGCCAGGCCCGCCGACCTCATCGGTCTCGCCGCTGCCCACGGCGTACGCCGGGTCGTCCTGCTGTCCTCGCAGGGCGTGTCGACCAGGCCGCTCGACCCGTCGCGGGTCGCGATGCGCGCGGTGGAGGACGCGTTGCGCGGCTCCGGCCTGGACTGGGCGATCGTACGACCGGGCGGCTTCGCGTCCAACGCCCTGGCCTGGGCGGAGTCCGTGCGTACGGAGCGGACGGTCGCCGCGCCCTTCGGCGACGTGGGGGTTCCGGTCGTCGACCCGGCCGACATCGCCGAGGTCGCGGCGGCCTGCCTCCTGGACGACCGGCACAGCGGCGGGGTGTACGAACTGACCGGCCCCGAGGTCATCACGCCACGTCAGCAGGCCGCTGCCATCGCCGCCGCGCTCGACTCGCCCGTACGGTTCCACGAACTCACCCGCGACGAGGCCCGGTTGGCGATGACCCGCTTCGTACCGGCCGAACTCGCCGACGACACCCTCGACATCCTCTCCGCCCCGCGTCCGGCCGAGTTGGCCATCAGCCCGGACGTCCAGCGCGTCCTCGGCCGCGCCCCGCGCCCCTTCCGCGACTGGGTCACCCGTAACATCGCCGCCTTCCGCTGAGGCGCCGATTCCCGGTCAGCCCGGCCGGACCTCCCAACTCGGGTTCTGGAGGCGGGTGTTGTGGACGGTGATGTCGGCGTGGTCGGCGGGGTGGGCCGTGGCGGCGTAGAGCCGCTGGGCGGGGAGGTAGCGGTCGCGCCAGGACCGTTCGATCTCGGCGGCGGCCGTCGGCGCCGCGTCCCGGCTCCGGGCCCGGTCCACCGTCTGCTCGAAGGGGACGGACACGAGGACGCGCAGGTCCCACCGGTCGAGGAGTTCGGGGCGCAGGAGGAAGACGCCGTCGAAGAGGAGTACGGCGTCCGCCGGGGCGGTCGCGGCCGGTGGCGACAGCGCGGTGTCGGTCTGCGCGTCGTAGGCCGTCGTTCGGAACCTCCGGTCTCCGCCAGGTCCCAGCGGGTCGAGCAGGAACCGGCACAGCGCGGCGCGGTCGTGGGCGTCGAAGTAGCAGCCTTCGGCGGTGTACCGGCCGCGCCGGTAGCGCTGTGCGCGCGGGACGAGGAAGTCGTCCACCGTCGCCCGGATGACCTCGCGGCCCCGCGCCCGCAGCACGACGGCGAGTTCGTCGGCCAGCGTCGTCTTCCCCGCGGCCGGCGGCCCGTCGACCGCGACCCGCACCGGGTGCCTTGTCGTGACCGCCCCAGCCGTGACCGCCCCGACCGCCTCCGCCAGCCGATCGATGAGCTCCCCACGGGTGCCCTGCTCCATCGCCGCCCCTCCCCACGTGAGGGGCGGGCGGATGCCGTCCCCGGTCAGCCTCCCGCCGAGGCCGCGGCAACGCAGAACTCATTGCCCTCGGGGTCGGCCATCACCACATGGTGCCCCTCGAACTCCTCCAGGACGACCCCGCCCGCCTTCACCAGCCGCTCGGACTCCGCCTCGATCCGTGCCCACCGCTCGTCGGGGCTGCCGTGTCCCGGCACCCGGACGTCGATGTGGAGCCGGTTCTTGGCGGTCTTCGGCTCGGGGACCTTGAGGATGCAGAGCCGGGGGCCGACGCCGTCGGGATCGCAGAGCCACGCGCCGTCGTCCGCGGAGTCGTCCTCCGGAAGGTCGAACTGCGCCAGCCACTCCTCACGGGTCGTGAAGGGAGCGGGCGGCGGCTCGTCCACATATCCCAGGGCCGTCTTCCAGAACGTGGCGAGGAGTTTCGCGTCCGCGCAATCAAGGGTCAGATCGATTCTTGCTGCCATGACAGGACCGTAACGCGCACCTCGGACAATCGCGGCCGACGCGGACGAGGGCCGACCGCGAATACCTCGACTTCCGCGGAGGGGGTCTTCCCCGCATTACGCGGGGGCGGCGGAGGGGCTGACCTGGGGGGTTGTCGGCGGGTGGGGGTGGATTCGGCGAGGTGGCGGGGGCGGGCGAATGGGGCAGGTGGCCGCCTGGTGGGGGACGGTGCCGACGGGCCGTGGGGGCGTATTCGGGGTGGTCGGTAGGGTGGCCGGCTGTGGAGGCCATGGTGGGGGTCCCGGCGGGACGGGTGACGGTGTCGGACCGGCGGACGCAGAAGAGCTGGCAGGTCGAGGTCGCGGCGTTCGAGATGGCGGCGGTGCCGGTGACGCAGGAGGCGTACGCGGAGGTCACCGGCCGGAGGCCGAGCAGTGTGGAGGGCGGGCGGCTGCCGGTGGAGGGGGTTTCGTGGTGGGACGCGGCGGAGTTCTGCGACGCCCTGTCACGGCGGGAGGGGCTGACGCCCGCGTACGCGTTGGACCGTGAGGCCGAGCGGGCGGAGTGGGACGCGGCGGCGGACGGTTACCGGCTGCCCACCGAGGCCGAGTGGGAGTACGCCTGCCGGGCGGGGACGACGGGGCCGAGGTACGGGCAGCTCGACGCCGTCGCCTGGCACCAGGGGAACTCGGACGGGCGTACGCACCCCGTCGGCGGCAAGGAGCCCAACGCCTTCGGCCTGTACGACATGTTGGGCAACGTGTGGAACTGGTGCTGGGACGTCTACGACGCCGAGGTGTACGGGACCTACCGGGTGCTGCGCGGCGGCGGCTGGGCCGACGAGCACTGGAGCTGCCGCGCGTCCGTGCGGCGCCGCAGCCATCCGACGTTCGGAATCGACGACGTGGGGTTCCGCGTCGCACGTTCTACGGCGCCGCCGTCGCCGCCCCGGCCGTAAGGACCGTAAGGGTCACAGGACGATCGACCTCCACGGTCGCCCACGTCCGGACACGCATCGCCGTTCCCCCAACGCACGGCCTGCGGGCTGGGACTATCCCCGCACGCGCGGGGAGCAGAACGTCGCCCCGGCCGCCAACGAGGTCATGAAGGGGTCATCCCCGCTCGCGCGGGGAGCAGCCGTTCATGCCGACCGAGATGACTTTTGACCAGGGGTCATCCCCGCTTGCGCGGGGAGCAGGCTCGCTGACGTGCGGGGTTATCAGGGGGCAGGGGCCGATTGAACCAACTGTCGAGGATCGGGCGAATACGGCAAGCGGCTCCTGAAGGCGGGCCGCACGGCCCCGAGCACAGGATATGGCCACGGCCGGCGGCCGCAGGGGCCAAGGCTGGACCGAGCGTCAAGACGGTGGTGCGGGCGACTCACGGGGGCTGGGTCCAGACAATCAGCGTGCCGTGAACCGCAGTTCGTTCCGCCGCACCGAGGGGGCGGCGGCGCCCGGAGTTCCGTCGGACGTCATCCGGCGCCCTGGCCGAAGGTGACGCCAGGGCTGAGGCTCAGGGCCAGGACGGTGTCGAGTGCGGTCTCCAGCGGAAGGCTGTCCCGCTGGATCTGGGCGAGCAGGAGTGCGCCCTGCAAGGCGCAGAGGAGGGTGACGGCCAGGTCGTCCGGATCGATGCCGGGCCGGAGGCGCCCGGCGGCGTGCAGGGCGGCCAGCCCTTGGCCGATGACGGTGGACCAGCGGCCGAACCCGACCGAGACCCGAGCGCGGGCCCGCGCGTCGCTCTCGGCGAGCTGACCGCCGAGGGACCCGAGCGGGCAGCCGCCCCGGCCGTCGAGGCGCCCGGCCTCGGCGACGACGAGGTCGCGCCAGGCGCGCAGCCCCTCGACCGTGTCGAGCCCCGCCTGCTCGGTGGTGGTGACGATGGCGTCGGCCTGGCGGTCGATCACCGCCTGCACGAGCGCTTCCTTGTCGGCGAAGTAGTGGTAGAGCTGCGAGCCGCTGACCTGGGCCGCGGCCTTGACGTCTTCGAGGGTGGCGCCCGCGACCCCGCGTTCGTGAACGAGTTCGGCGGCGGCGTCGACGATACGGGCCCGGGTCCGCAGCCCCTTGGGCGTGAGCTTGGCCGTCGGGCGCGTATCGGTAGCCATGACGCCACGCTAACACCGTTTTGGACTTGAGAACCCATTTTTTGGACGCGAGAGTGGAATCTGCGACCCAGAAATCACTGGGCCCATCGCAGCACGATTCGCAGCACGCAAGGGGCGCTCTCATGAACGACATCGCAACCCCGGTCGCCGACCGGGCCGCCGAGGTCCAGGCGCAGGCCGCCGGGCGGCTGCCCGCCGAGGTCGGAACCGCCTTCGAGAACGAGAGGCGGCGGCTGATGGCGGCCGGTGTCCCGGACGGCGTCGCCGGTCCGGGCACCGCCATGCCCGACGGCGACCTTCTGGACGCGACCGGTCGGCCGACGAGCCTTTCGGCCGTACGGGCGGGGCGCCCGGCCGTCGTCGTCTTCTATCGGGGAGCCTGGTGCCCGTACTGCAACCTGACCTTGCGCACCTACCAGGAGGCCCTGGTCGACCAACTCCGAGCGCGGGGCGTCGCCCTGATCGCGCTCAGCCCGCAGAAGCCGGACGGCTCGCTGACGATGACCGAGAAGCTCGGCCTGTCGTACGCCGTACTGTCGGACCCGGGGAACCGGATCGCCGCGCAGCTCGGCATCGTCTTCACCCTCGCCGACAGCGCGCAGGACGCGCAGGCGTCCCTCGGCGTCCGCCTCACCGACGTCAACGCCGACGGGTCCGCCGCTCTCCCGCTCGCCACGACCGTCCTCGTCGGCGCCGACGGCTCCATCCGCTGGATCGACGTCCACCCCGATTACACGACGCGGTCGGAACCCGCCGAGATCCTTGCCGCCGTCGCGGCCCTCGAATAGCCCTCGGCGGAGCCGCGCCCTGAGCAAACACGTCATCCCCGCACGCGCGGGGGGCCGCCATGCGCGGGGCACAGCGCCAAGTAGCCCCCGGGGCCATCCCCGCACGCCGCGGGGTGCACGACGCCCTGGAGAAGACCGTCACCAAGCACATGGGCTCATCCCCGCACGCGCGGGGGGGCAGTTCGGTGACAGCATCGGCGAACTGCTGGACCGGGGGTCATCCCCGCACGCGCGGGGGGGCAGACGGGCCAGTCGATGCCCATGAGGTCCTGGACGGGGTCATCCCCGCACGCGCAGGGGGCAGCCCGAGCGCTTCCCGAACGCCGCGATCCTGAAGGGGTCATCCCCGCACGCGCGGGGGGGCAGATGCTGTGGCCCGCGTAGCTGGCACGGGCTGGGGGGGTCATCCCCGCACGCGCGGGGGGCGGTCTCGCTGACGTGCATGTTCAGCAGTGGGGGGAGGCGGATGGAACCAGCTGTCAAGGGTCGGGCAAATGGGGCGAACCGCCAGGCGGTGGGAGTGCGTGCCGGGGCCGGGTACAGGGTACGGCGGGGTGGCGCCGCGTGTGGGGGGGACGGGAGAGGCCGGGCGGGGGCCCGGCCTCTCTTGGTGGGGGTCAGGACAGGAAGGTCTCGCAACGGCCGCCGACGTTGGTGTTGTTGCCGGTGCCGGGGTGGGCGGTGTCGAGGCCGGGGCCGCAGTCGAGGGTGTCGTTGCCGGTGGTGGACCGGACGGTGTCGGAACCGCCGCCCGCCGAGACGACGTTGTTGCCGCCGCCCGCGTCGATACGGTCGTCGCCCCCACCCGTCGTGATCTGGTCGTTGCCGCTGCCCGCGAGGACCACATCGGCGCCGTCGCCCGTGGAGACGACGTTGTTGCCGCCGCCCGCGTCGGTGTACGAAGGGCCGGTGCCCGGGAGGGAGATGCGGTCGTTGCCCGCGCCGGTCAGGACGCAGTCGCTTCCGCCGCCGCCGTCGACGGTGTCGTTGCCGCCGCGGCCGAGGATGAGGTCGTTGCCGGGGGTGCCGGTGAGGCGGTCGTTGCCGGGGGTGCCGAGGATGACGTTCTGGATGTCGACGCCGGCGCAGGGGCCGAAGGTGACGGAGCCGGTGTGGCGGATGCCGGTGAGGCCGGTGGGGGTCTCGGTGTAGGTGAGGGAGGCGCCGCGGGCGACGGTCGCGGGGACCGGGGCGAGGACGGCGGGCTCGCCGTCGACCGTACGCACGGTGGCCGTGCGGCCGGAGCCGGTGATCTCGTAGGAGCCGCGCCCGAGGGAGAGCGTGGCCGCGCCGCCGGTCAACTGGACCTGGGCGGGGGCGGATCCGGAGCCGACGTACACCAGCACGCCCGCGGGGTCGCGGGCGTCGGAGACCAGGACCGTACGGCCGCCCGTGGCGACGACACGGCCGGATGTGGTGCCGCCGAGGGCCACGTCGGAGAAGCCGTTCAGGGGCAGGAAGGCGCCGCCCGCCGCGCAGGCGATCGTGCCGCCGCGCAACGCGTGCCCGCCGTCGTCGCTGTCGTCGGACCAGAAGACCGGCTTGCGGCCGTCGACGCACTCGGAGCGCGGGGCGAAGGCGAAGCCTTCGTTGTTGAGGTTGGGCATCGCGGCCGGGCGCTCGTAGAGGCCGGTGGCGGCGAAGTCACCGTTGGCGCCCACTGCGAAGGCCGTCGTACGGCCGTTGCAGGTGTCGTCGCACACGGCCCACAACTGGTCGGCCTCGGCGTCGAACTGGAGCTCCATGACGCTCGGGAAGCCGCTGGCGAAGGCGGCGACGCGGGTGAAGCCGCTGCCGGACTGGTCGAGGGCGTACGCGTAGACGCTGCCGTTGCCTTCGAGGCCGACGAAGAAGAGGCCGTCACCGTGGTCGGGGTAGGCGGCCGGGGAGTACGCGGCGCCCGTGTGCTGGTCGCGGAAGCCGTGCGAGGTCAGGTAGCTGTCGGGCACCCAAGTGATGCCCTCAAGGCCGCTGTTGGCGCCGACCGGCGGCAGGTCCGCCGTCAGATTCCACTCGCGGGTGGCGCGCAGCGCGCCGGACCCCGCTCCGGGCGGGTCGAAGCGCAGCACCTCGGGACGGCTCACGCCGCTGACCGCGTTGTCGCGCTCGGTCGAGACGAAGACGCCGCCGGAAGGGCCCGCGCCCGTCAGGGCGACCCCCTCGGCGTCGGGGTCACCGGTCCCGTCCGGGTAGCGCAGCGCCTTGCCCGCGCTCCACCCGTCGGCGGTGTCCGGCGCCCACTTGGCGCCGTCCCACTCCAGCCGGTACAGCGTGGAGGGGCCGTTCCTGACCGCCCACAGCACACCGGGGGTCGGCCCGCCGGAGCCCTCGTACGCCAGACCGCTCAGGTTCGTACCGAAGACGTTCGCGTCGTCGACCGTGGTCACCGAGGAGCCGCCCGGCCACGGGGAGGCCGCGACCTGACCGGCGCACGCGTTGGCCGCGCCCTTCGTGGAGGCGGCCGTCGTCGCGAAGTCGCCCGTGCCGTCGGGGCAACGCCCGTACGTGGTCGCCGCGTGGGCGGTCCAGGAGTACGCGTCGATCAGCGTCGTGCCGTCCGGCAGGAAGAGGCGGGCGGAGTCGGCGCCGCCGAGACCGAAGGCCGACTCGACGTCGAGGGCGAGGAAACCGCCCGGCGCGACCGACGTACCGGCGGGGACCGTGAAGACGTGGGAGTCGTCGTTGTCCTTGACGAGCCAGCCCGATATGTCCACGGACACGGGACTTGTGTTGGTCAACTCGACCCAGTCGCCGGGCGTTCCGCCATTGGACTCGACCTCATTGATTCTCACGGCCGACGAGGGCGCTCCGCAGTTGTTCGCGGCGCCCTTGGTGGAGGCGGTCGTGGTGACGAAAGCGCCGGTGCCGTCGGGGCAACGGCCGTACGTGGTCGCCGCGTGGGCGGTCCAGGAGTACGCGTCCACCAAGGTCACGCCGTCGGGCAGGAAAAGCCGCGCGGAATCCGCGCTTCCCAGCCCGAAGACGGGGTCGACGTCGAGCGCGAGAAAACCGCCGGGCGCGATCGACGTACCGGCGGCAATTGTGAACACATGGGAGTCGTCATTGTCCTTGACGAGCCAACCCGACACATCAACAGCAATCGCACCGGAATTGACCAACTCGACCCAGTCGCCCGGCGTTCCGCCATTGGACTCGACCTCATTGATTTTCACGGCGGAAGGCGCCGCGTCGGCCGTCGGCGAAACAGTCGGTGAAACGGCCGGCGAACCGGCCGGCGAAACCGCCGAGGCGGCGGGTGAGGACGCGAGGAAAAAGGGAATCGCGGTCAGGAACGCGACGCCCAGAGTGATTGACGCACGCCATCTCTTATGCAAGGTTTGCAAGGCTGTGGGTCCCTCTTCGGTCGGCACGGCGGGAAATGAGCAGGGGTCCCGCGAAGCCTCCGGCAGCCCGGCGAATGGCGGGCGAACCGCGGGCGAACGCCAGGTGAGCCTTCGGTTCCACACCGAGCATCACGATCTTGAAACAATTCTGGTCAGACATCAGAAGGCTCAATAGTCTCCGGGTGCACGGCAGTTAACAGTGACTGCCACGTTCCTCGGGGAGCATGCATTGGCCATACACGAGCACGAGGTCGACCGTCGCACGTTGTTCAGAGTCGGCCTGGGCGGAGCGGTCGCCGCCGTCGTCGGTACCGAACTGGCCTTGCCCGGAGCGGCCGTCGCCGCGCCGTCGCCGCAATTCCCGTGGATCATCGACTGCGACACATGGGGCGCCCGGCCGCCGTCCAGCCCGATCCAGATCACGGGCAACACCACGAACAAGATCATCCTGCACCACATGGCGTTCCCCAACGTCACGGACTACTCGCGCGCCCACGCGGTCCAGCTCGCCAAGGACTGCCAGGACCTGCACATGGACACCAACGGCTGGGCCGACACCGGCCAGCACTTCACCGTCAGCCGCGGCGGCTACGTCATGGAGGGCAGGCACCGCAGCCTGGAGACGCTGGTCACCGGGGAACACCAGGTCACGGCCGCGCACTGCCCCGGTGAGAACGGCAACGCGATCGGCATCGAGAACGAGGGCACGTACATCACGGAGACGCCGCCGCGCGCGCTGCTCGACTCCCTGGTGGAGCTGTGCGTCGCCGTGTGCAGGCAGTTCGACCTGCACGCCTGGGACATCTTCGGGCACTGGGACTTCCGGCTCGGCACCGAGTGTCCCGGCGCCGCCTTCTACGCGCAGTTCCCGACGATCCGCTCGCGCGTCCTGACCCAGATGTGCACGCCCCGGCGGGACATCCCCGCGCGCCGCTGGCCGGACATCTGGCGGTTCGTGGACAGCCAGGTCGTCGGGGTCGCGCAGTACCTGCTCAACAACGCCGGGTACACCGCGCTGACGCCCAACGGCGTCTTCGGCACCGACATGAACGCCGTGGTCGCCGACTTCCAGACCACGCACGGCATTCCGGTCACGCCCGACGCCACCTTCGACACCGCCACGTGGGAAGCGCTGGCGCCCGTACTCGACAAGCACGCCACCGGGCTGCCGGTGAGCGGCCTCCAGTCGATCCTGGCCCTCAAGGGCTTCGCCGGTGTCACGGTCAACGGCACCTTCGACCACGCCACCCAGAAGGCCGTCCAGGATCTCCAGCGGCTGCACGGCCTTCGCCCCAACGGCAAGGTCGACCTGAGCACGTGGTGCGCCGCGGTCGGCGGGTCCGTCCGCGAGGCCTTCTGTTAACCCGCGCCATACGGGTGCGGTGCACCTGATCTTTTAGGGGCGTTGGGGCCGCCGTCGGGGGCGGAGCCAACGCCCCTACGGGGCACGTCCCGGCCGGGGTCTTACGGCAGGCAGAGGATCAGGATGCACAGGCCCTGGTGCGCGGGCGGCGTCGTCGGGGACGTGCTCGGCGGCGCGGGGTCGGCGGGGGTGGTGGCCGGGGGCGCCGTCGTCGTCGTGCCGGGGTCCGCGGGGGTGTCGGCGGCGGTGCCGGTGCCGGTGTTCACGGCTTGCGTGCCGGTCGACGGGGGCGTCGAAGGAGCCGTCGAGGCGGACGGGGCCGGGCCGGTGGCCGGGGAAGTGGCGGGCAGCGGGGCCGTACCGGCGTTGGTGGCGGCCGGGTGGGTCGCCTCGGCCGTGGGGAGCGCCGGGGTACGAGTGTGCCGCTGGGTGGCGGGCGCGGCGGCGTGCGGGCCCGACGTCGGGTCCGTGGCCTGCGCGTTGTCGGTGCGCAGCGTCACCGGCGTCACGGTGTCGTACGACGAGGACGCCGTCGTGCCCCGGCCGGAGCCGTGGTTCTGCGTGGACGCGACGGTCACGCCGCCGCCGAAGAGGGCCACCGCCGTGGCGACGCCCGCACGGCGCCGGTTCTTCTTCCACCGCTCCAACTGCCGTCGCCGGGCGGCGCGTCCGCCCTGCAAGCGGGGCACGAGCGAAGAGGGCCCGACGACGGACGCCGTCCCCTCCTCGTCAGCCGCAGCCGAAGCCGCGGCGCCAGCCGAAGCCGCAGGCGCGGCCGGGAAGACGGAGGGCTCCGGTATGTACGCGGCGGGCTCGTACGGGGCCGGGGCCGCGTACGAGACCGGAGCCGGGTACGACGCCGAGTCCGCGTACGAGACCGGAGCCGCGGCCGTCTCCGGCGCGTAGGCGCCGCAACCCGGGCACACCAGCGCCCCGTTGACGGAGCGGCGGCACGTGTAGCAGTAATCCATTCGTGGTCTTTCTCCGCTGGCTTCGCGGCCGAGGGTGGGCCGCAGGGAT
Organism: Streptomyces sp. NPDC087422; assembly: GCF_044744145.1. Classification (NCBI taxonomy): domain Bacteria; kingdom Bacillati; phylum Actinomycetota; class Actinomycetes; order Kitasatosporales; family Streptomycetaceae; genus Streptomyces; species Streptomyces sp. NPDC087422. Next base: position 253,690 of record NZ_JBIUXT010000003.1, read on the forward strand.
GTCCACGTCCCCCGCGAAGGGGCAGCCGACCGAAACTAACAGCTGTAACGGGAGGGGTTGCAAGCGACCTGTGTGTTTTTTGAAAAGCCGCGCCGCCTCCTGGGCGGCAATATCCCGACGTGCCCGCCAAATGCGGACGTTCCGCACCCGCGTCAACGACGTGAAGTGCGGCAGGCCGCGCCGCCCACGGTGCCGTTCGGGCGCAATCCGCCCGCGCACCGGCAACCCGATGTCCTCACCTACGTTTTCGTTCATCTCATCGACGGCAAAAACCCATAGCGTGATGCGCCATGGAGAATCAGCAAACCAGCGCCGCCTCGGGGATAACGCGACGCGGCCTCATCGTCGGCGCCGTCGCCGCCGGACTCACCGCGACCGCCGGAACCGCGAGCGCGCAAACGAGCCGACAGGGCACATCGGGACAGGCCGGGAGCACACCGGCGTTCACTCCGCCGGAATCGGCGAAATACCCCGGTTACGCCGAATACAAGCCGCCGAATTACCAGTTGGCCGTGCCGGGGGAATCCCTCGTGGCGGGCCGCGCGGACTACCCGGTCGCGCCGGGTATCGTCCTCACCTCCTTCGACACATTCGGCCGCACCGGCTGGACGCGGGTCCATGTGCTCAACGCCGATCTCGGCAACGCGTCGGTCGGCGTGGACCTCGTCGCGGACAAGGTGAGCGATCCGCGTCCGCTCGCCCAGGCGGCGAACGCGCAGCACGCCGTGGCCGCCGTCAACGGCGACTATTTCGACATCACCGAGACCTTCGCGGCCGAGGGCCCGGAAATCCAGGACGGCACACTCCGCAAGGGCACGAACAAGACGGCGACCGTCGCGGCGATCGGTGCCGACCGGGTGGCCCGGCTGGCCGACCTGGTGCTCACCGGTACGGTCACGGTCGCCGGGACGCGACGGCCGCTCACCGCCCTCAACTCGCCCTCGGTGCCCGCCGACGGCGTCGCCGCGTACACCCCGAAGTGGGGCGCCGGGCGCCGCACGCTCATCCAGGACGCGGGCCCGTACACCGAACTCGTCGTCGCGGGCGGGAAGATCACCGCCGTCAACGCCCAACTCACCGACACCGCGGTGCCGGACGGCGGCCTCGTCGTGCTCGGCCGGGGCGCGGCGGCGGCCCAACTGGCCGCCGCCGAGCCCGGTGACGCCGTCACCGTCGACTTCGCGCCGCGGACGAACGCGCCCGTCGCGCTGCGCACCGCGCTCGGCAGCGGCGAGGTGCTGGTGCGCGGCGGCACGGCGATCGACTTCCCGCCGAGCACCGGCAACGACGCGGCCAAGCCGCGCACCGCCATCGCGTGGCTGGACGGCGGCCACCGCCTGCTGCTCGTCGCGATCGACGGCTCGGCCAACTTCTCCGCCGGGCTCAGCTTCGACGACACCGCCAAGCTGCTGGTGCGGCTCGGCGCCACCGAGGCGTTCATGCTCGACGGCGGCGGCTCCACCGAGATCGTCGCCCGCAGGCCCGGCGACACCGGGGCCGGAGTCGTCAACACCCCCTCGGACGGCGGCGAGCGGCCCGTGCCCAACGGCGTCGGCCTCTTCGCCGCCCGCAAGGGCTCGGGACGGCTGCGCGGCCTCGACGTACGCCCGCGCGCCGACCGCGTCGTGCCGGGGCTGACCGTGGACGTCGCGGCGGCGGGCTACGACGAGACGTGGGCGCCGGTGCCGATCGACGAACACCGCGACCCCGTACGGTGGTCGGCCTCCCCCGGCTCCCTCGGCACCGCGCGCGACGGCGTCTTCCGTGCCAGGAAGCCCGGCGCGGGAACGCTGCGCGCCCGTACCGGGGATGCGGACGGCGCGCACGAACTGCGGGTCCTCGGCGACCTGCACCGGCTGGCGTTCACCGAGCGGGCCGTCACCATCGACCCCGGCGCGACCGCGTCGGTCAGCCTGACCGGGTACGACGCGGACGGTTTCGACGCGCCCGTCGCGCCGCGTGACGTCCGACTCGCCTACGACAAGGCCCTGATCACGGTGGCCGCGCAGCCCGACGGCAGCCTACGGATCACCGGTGACGCGGGCGCGGTCGGCAAGGCCACCGTCCTGACGGCGACCGTGGGGGATGTGACGGCCCGGCTGCCGGTGACGGTCGGCCTGGTCGACGTGTCGCTGGCCGAGTTCGAGCCGGCCGAGAACTGGACGGCGCTGGCCGCGCGGGGCACGGCGTCGGTCGCCTTCGTCGCCGCCCCCGACCGGCCGGGCGCGGCGGCCGACAACCACGCGCTGCGGCTCACGTACGACTTCACCGGGCAGACGAGTACGTCGGCGGCGTACGCGGTGGCCGGCGGCGGTCCGATCACGCTTCCCACGGGCACGAAGCGGATCGCGCTGTGGGTCAACGGCGACGGCAACAACCACTGGCTGCGCTGCATGATGTACTCGCAGGGCACCACCAATGTGCCGTTCACGCTCGCGCTGACCGTGGACTGGACGGGGTGGCGGCGGGTCGTCGGGGACCTCCCCGCCGGGTACTCGGAGCCGGTCACGCTGCTGCGGATCTACATCGCGGAGACGTCGCAGACCAACAAGAACGCGGGGCGGCTCGACTTCGACGGGCTCGCCGCGCAGGTCGGGCAGCAGCCGGACACCTCGCAGGCCCCGCAGCCCGACCCGTACGTGGTCGAGCAGGGCGGACTGCCGGACCGGCGGTGGACCTTCGCGGTCCTGTCCGACCTGCACGTCAGCGCGGCGGCCGGGCTCGACTCCTTCTCCGGGCGGCAGGCGGTGACCGCGCTCGGCCAGGCCGTCGCGACCCGGCCGGACTTCCTGCTGATCAACGGCGACTTCGTGGACAACAACAACCCCGAGGACTTCGCACTCGCCAACGGGCTGCTGCGCGACCACGTACCCGCCGGGCTGCCGGTGTACTGGACGCCCGGCAACCACGAGGCGGGGCTGTCCGCGACCGGCGGCCTCGACGCGTTCCTCGCCGTGACCGGCCGCCCTAACCGGCAGGTCTTCGACCACAAGGGGACCCGTTTCATCCTGCTGGACTCGCACACCGGCGACATGCGGACCTCGGACTGGGACCAAGTGCCGCTGCTCCAGGCCGAGTTGGCGAAGGCGGCCAGGGACCGGTCGGTGACCGGTGTCGTGCTGTCCTTCCACCACCCCTTGCGGGACCCCTCGGGCGCGGGCGCCTCACAGCTCGCCGACCAGCTGGAGGCCGGGCTCCTCCAGAAGTGGCTGGCCGACTTCCGGGAGACCTCCGGCAAGCCGGTCGCGCTCTTCACCGGCCACGCGCACACCGCGTCGGTCACGCGGACCGACGGCGTCCTGGAGGTCACCACCCCGGCCGTGGGCAAGACGCCCTACAGCTCGCCCGACCAGGGCGGCTTCTTCGGCTGGATGCACGTCGGCGTCGACCCCAGGCCCGCGCGCGTCCGGGCCGGGCAGCCGAGCCCGCGGACCCGCGAGTGGCTGCGGGCCGAGAGCCGCCCGGTCATCGACGGGATCGAGCTGACGGCGGACGGTCCCGTGCCCGTCGGCACGTCGGCCGCTCTGGCGGCCACCGGCATCACCAGCGAGTTCGGGCTGCGCTTTCCGCTGCGCTACCCCACCACGGTGGTCTGGTCGGGGTCCGCGGGCGTCCTGGTCACCGACTCGCCCTCCGAGGCCAAGGCCGCCAAGCGCCGTCCCGGGACCCTCGCGGTCCTGGACCCGACGACCGCCACGCTCACCGCGCTGCGGCGCGGCACGGTCACGGTGACGGTCGCCTCGGGCGGCCTGACGGCGTCGGCGACGGTGACGCTGAAGTAGCCGCTATGGGCCCGCGTACGCCGATCCGTACGCGGGCCCGGCACGCCTTGTGAGGCCCCGCCCCCCCCGCGGCGGGGCCTCACTTCACCTCGTTGCCTTCGGCGTCCAGGGAGTGCTCCTGCCAGTACTTGTCCCACTTGTCGTCCACGTGCCGGGGGACCTTGCCCTTCGGGTAGCGCACGAAGCCCTTCGGCGGCTCCTCCTTGTCCGACACGCAGGCCCCGCCGCCCGCCGGGGGCCCGACCGACGCCACCGGGTACTCCCCGCCCGAGCACATCGCGTCCTGCACGCTGCACGCCGAGCCGAGCCCCATGAAGGCGACGCCCGCGAGGGACAGTCCGATCAGGGTGAGCCGGGGGCCGGCGGGAATCCGGGGCCGACGGGGATGGTTGGTCTGCACGGCGCTGCCGCCTCTCGCGTAGGTGATCTTCGCTCCTGGACCAGTGTGGCCGCGCGGATGTGTCCGAATCATCCGTGCTCGTACTCAGGTCGCGGTGGGTACGGAGTGCGGGGGCGGCGGGCGGGCGTGAGTATGGACGGAAACGTGGGAGGCGTGCTGTGCCGCTGGAATCCGAGCCGTTGCGGAAGCTGGGCTTCCTGACCATCGGGCTGTTCGACGAGGCCGATCCCCGGCGGGGGCACGAGTCGACGCTGGAGATCATCGAGCTGGGCGAACGGCTCGGCTTCGACAGCGCGTGGGTGCGGCACCGGCACCTCCAGTACGGGATCTCCTCGCCGGTCGCCGTGCTGGCGGCGGCGAGCCAGCGCACCCGCAGGATCGAGCTGGGCACCGCCGTCATCCCGCTGGGCTGGGAGAATCCGCTGCGGCTGGCCGAGGATCTGGCGACGGTCGACATCCTGTCCGGCGGACGGCTCAACCCCGGCGTCAGCGTCGGGCCGCCCACGCACTTCGAGCAGGTCGGGCCCGCGCTCTACCCGGACACCGCCGACGCCGAGGACTTCGGCTACCCGCGCGTCCGGCGGCTGCTGGACTTCGTACGCGGCGAGCGCGCCACCGACTTCAGCGGCGTCGAGGGCATCGAGGTCTTCTCCGACCGCGTCCAGCCGCACTCCCCCGGCCTCGGCGGCCGTCTCTGGTACGGCGGCGCGAGCCTGCGGTCGGCGCGGTGGGCGGGCGAGAACGGCATGAATTTCCTGACGAGCAGCGTCGTCAAGGCGGAGGAGCCGGAGTATCGGGAGAAGGCGGCGGCGGCGGAGAATCCGGCGGCGGCCGAGGCGGCGGTGACGGGCCCGGCGCCGGACTTCGCCGACATCCAGCTCTCCCACATCAGGACCTTCCGCGCCCACCACCCCGACGGCGACCGCGCCCGCGTCTCACAGGGCCTCGTCGTCATCCCGACCGACAGCGCCACGCCCGCGCAGCGCGCCCGCTACGAGGAGTACGCCCGCAAGCGCCTCCCGCGCACCACGGCTCCGCAGGGCCCGGCGCGCATGCTCTTCTCCCCCGACTTCGTCGGCCCCTCGGCCCAGCTCGCCGAACGCCTCCACGCCCACGCCGCCTTCCGCGAGATCGACGAGGTCGCCTTCGCCCTGCCCTTCACCTTCGCCCACGAGGACTACGTCCAGATCCTCACCGACCTCGCCGGCGCCCTGGGCCCGGCCCTGGGCTGGCGCCCGGCTCAGTCCTCGTAGCCGTGCTTCGACAGCCGTGCCTCGACAGTGGGGCCGCGATACGGGACGCGTGGGCGGACTGCCAGGTGTCGAGGGACTTGGCGTCCGCGCGGGCCCGGCGCGGCGCCGAACCCGGAGGTCCGCACGGCGCGGCGCCGAACCCGCGCGGGCCCGGCGCCGCACCCGGCGGACCCGCCGCTACATCCGGGACGCCACGTCCGACCGGAGCTGCGGCAGCATCGCGTAGAGCTTGTCGCCGGGGCACTCGGTGACGTTGAAGTCCCGGTGCCCGAAGATCTGCGTCGGCGCGAGGCCGTACTTGTAGCAGATGTACGAGCAGAGGCTGACGAGGCTGGCGTAGAGGATCGACGGCGGCGCGACCGAGGTGTACGTGCCGTTGTTCTCGATGCCGATGCCCTGCGTGTTCTGGCCGACGGTGTGGGCGCCGACGACCATGTTGCTGCCCGCGAGCAGCCGTTCCAGGCTGCGGTGGCGGCCCTCCATGATGATGCCGGTCCGGCTGATGGTGAAGTGGTTGCCGGTGTCGATCCAGCCGTTGGTGTCCATGTGCAGGTCCTGGATCTCGTGCGCGATGGCGAACGAGCCGGACGTGCCGGAGTCGGCGGTGTTCGCGAACGCGGTGTGGTGCACGACGATCTTGTTGGGGTTGTTCCCGGCCAGGCTGACCGGGGAGGACGGCGGGCGGGCGCCCCATGCCGTGGTGTCGAACATGTTGGGCTCGGGGACGATCCGCGCGGCGGAGGCGGAGGCGGAGGCGGGCGCGGCGCCGACGATCACGGCTCCCGCGCTCGCGCCGAGCACGGCGGCCGAGGCGAGGAAGCGGCGGCGGGACAGGGCGGCGCGGGACTCGTCCGTGCCGGACTCGGCGGTGGGGGACTGGGCGGCGCGGGACTGGGCGGTGCGGGGCATGGCGAAGTGCTCAGGGACCGACATGTGTGCTCCCGTGGTGGGGGTGAGGGAGAGCGTCAAATTCCGTGCGGGCAGCTGCCGTTGGAACTTAATGCCAAGTAACCACCGCAGAACAGAGTGCGGATGAAACTTTCCTCCATACGGCGGAGCGTGACGCGGCGCCGGGCGCGGGGCGGACACGGCGCCGGGCGCGGGGCGGACACGGGGCGGGGCGCGCGGCGGACGGGCGCGCGCCACGGGTGCCGCCCTCGGCCCCGCGGCATGCATTTCCCCGCTCGATTGAATCTGTTCAATGAATCCGACAAGTCCACCCCCTTGACGTCTGACGATTCTCGGCCATAGCGTCCGCCCGGAACTTAAAACGTTTCATACGAGGAGACGCGCACCATGACCGACGACGCCAGCCACGCCGACGACAGCCGCCCGGACACCGGTGTCGCCCGCCGCCGCGTCCTCCAAGCCGGAGCCGCCGCGGGCGCGGCCCTCACGTGGGGCGCGGCCACCGGCACCGCGCACGCGGCCGAAGGGGCGAGAGCGGCGGGCAGCGCCTCCGCGCACCCGGCCCCGTGCCGACCCGGCGCCCCCGGCTCCGCCTCCTGGTTCAGCGCCCCGCCCGCCCCCGTCCGGCCCAAATTCCGCTGGTGGTGGCCGGACGGGCTGGTCGAGCCCGCCGAGATCCGCCGCGAGATCGACCAGATCGCGGACGCCGGTTTCGGCGGCGTCGAGATCGCCGCGGTCCACCACAGCGTGGACGACCCGGCCGTCCTGGACACCGCGCACCACGGCTGGGGCAGCGCGAGCTGGGTCGCCGGGATGGAGGCCGCGCTGGAGCAGGCCGACCGCCGCGGCCTGACCGTCGACCTCACCGCGGGCCCCGCCTGGCCGACCGCCGTCCCCACGATCACCCCGGACAGCCCGGCCGCCGTACAGGAACTCGCCTACGGTGTCGCCGCGTTGGCCGCCGGGGCCCGTTACGAGGGACCCGTCCCCGCCCCCGTCGTCGCCGCCGACCCGGCCGCCGCGAAGGCCACGCTGCTCGCCGTGCAGGCGGTCCGCGTCGACACCGCCAACAGCACCCGCAAGGAGACCGGCCTCGACCCGGCCACCCTGGTGGACCTCACGCGCACGGTCACCAACGGCGCCGTCACCTGGACCGCGCCCGACGACGGCGGGTCCTGGCTGCTCTTCGCCCACTGGCTGCGCGGCACCGGCCAGACCCCCGAGGCGGGGCCGCACACCGCGCCGACCGCGTACGTCGTGGACCACTTCAGCCCCGCCGGCACCCGCGCGATCACCGACTTCTGGGAGTCGGACCTGCTGACCCGCCCGGTGCGCCGGCTGATCGCCCGCGCGGGCGGCGCCCTCTTCGAGGACTCCATCGAGCTGGAGTCGCGCGCCCTGCTGTGGACCCCGGCGCTGCCCGCCGAATTCGCCCGCCGCCGCGGCTACGACCTGCTGCCGTACCTGCCCGCGCTGCTGCTCAACAAGAGCAACCAGGTCTACGCGTACGGCGCCGCGCTGACCGTCCGCGTACGCCACGACTTCTGGCAGACGGTCTCGGAGCTGTACAACACCCACCACGTCACCGCGATCAAGAAGTGGGCGAGCACCTTCGGACTGAAGCTGCGCGCGCAGCCGTACGGGCTCCAGACCGACGCCATCGCGACCGCCGCGCTCCTGGACATCCCCGAGGGCGAGTCGCTGGGCTTCAAGAACCTGGACGACTACCGGTGCCTGGCCGGCGGGCGGGACATGGCGGGCAGCACCATTCTGTCCTGCGAGTCGGGCGCGTACACCGGCGGCGCGTACAGCACCACCTGGCAGAAGTTCCTGCGCACGATGGGCGGCGCGTACGCGGCCGGGGTCAACCAGACGGTGATCCACGGCTTCTCGTACGCGGCCCTGCCCGGTGTGGCCTGGCCGGGATACGCGGCCTTCACCCCGTACCACGGCGGTGTCGGCTACGGGGAGTCGTGGGGGCCGCGGCATCCGACGTGGCGTCACATCGCCGACATGTCGGGCTACTTGGCCCGTGTGCACCAGGTCCTGCAAGCGGGGAAGCCGCGCCAGGACGTGGCGATCTTCCGGCAGACCGGCTACACCGCGACCGGCATCGGCGCGTCCTGGTTCACCTCGACCGGCATACCGCTGGGCTGGAACCACCAGTTCATCAGCGAGCCGCTGCTGAGCCTGCCGTCGGCGCGGGTGACCAACGGGGTGCTGGCGGCGGGCGGACCCGCGTACCGCGCCCTGTTCGTGGAGGCCGACTTCTTCGCCGGGTCCACCTGCACGCTGCCGGTCGAAGTCGCCGAGAAATTCCTGGCGTTCACCAAGGCCGGGCTGCCGATCGTGCTGCTCGGCGACTGGAGCACCGCGACCGTCCCCGGCCTGGACGCCGGCGGGCAGGACGCCCGACTGCGCGCGGTGCTGGCCCAGTTGCTGGCCCAGCCGCGCGTCCGGCAGATCACCGACAAGACCGCGGTGGGCGCCGCGCTCGCCGACCTCGGCGTGACACCGCTCGTCTCGTACGCGACCAGTTCCACGCTGCTCAACGCCCACCGGTACGCGGACGGCGTCGACTACTTCTACTTCTGCAACGGCAAGCACGCCGAGACGGTCAAGCCGCCGGTCGCCGCCGTCGACCACGAGGTGACCCTGCGCCGGGGCAGCACCCGCCACGTCCCGTACCTGCTGGACCTGTGGACCGGACGCGTGCGGCGGATCGGCACGTACACCGAGACCGGCGACACGGTCACGCTGCGCGTCGCGCTCCAGCCCGGCGAGACCATGGTCGTCGCGCTCGGCGTGCCCGGCCTGTTCGGCGACCGCACGGGCAGCGGCCCGCACGCGGTGTCCACCACCGCGGACACCGTGCTCTTCGCCGACGGGCGGCTGACCGTACGCGGCTCCGCCGACGGCGAGTACGTCACCGAACTGTCCCAAGGCCGCCGCACGGTGCGCAGCCGGATCTCCGGCGTGCCGCAGCCCACCCAGCTCACGGGCTGGCAGCTGGACGTCGAGGACTGGCAGCCGGGCGCCACCGCCACCGAGACGAGGGTCGTGCGCCGCGCGCTCACCCTCGACGCGCTCGCCGCCTGGCCCGACATCCCCGCGCTCGCCGACGTCTCCGGCATCGGCCGCTACCGCACCACCGTCCGCCTCGGCCGCGCCTGGACCGGCGGCCACGGCGCGCTGCTCGACCTCGGCACGGTCTACGACACCTGCCGCGTGACGGTCAACGGCCACCGCCTCGACCCCGTCGACCACATCAACCCCGTGGTGGACCTGGGCGGTTGGCTGCGCCAGGGCGACAACACCATCGAGGTCGAGGTGGCCACCACCCTCGGCAACCGGCTGCGCGTCAGCGATCCGGGCGTCTACGGCGGATCGCCGCGCCAGCCGTACGGCCTGGTCGGTCCGGTGCGGCTGCTCCCGTACGGGGAGGCGCGGATCGGCTGACCGCGCGCGTCAACGGCCTCAGGAGCAGCGGTAGGTGAAGGTGTACGACCCCGACTGCCGCTGCGGGGAGAGCACTTCGAGGGTCGCGGTCGCCTGGAGCGTGCCGCGGCCGTCGAAGGACCACAGCAGCACGACGTCGGTGCTGCGCCGCCCCTTCGCCACCCGCTGCCGCAACTCGTCGGACAGCGTGCCGTCGCTGCGCCGCCACCGGTAGCGCACCGTTCCCGCGTCCCCGCTGGTCCGCAGCGTGCCCACCACCTTCGCCGTACTGTGGCAGCCCTGGACGGCGGTGTCGTTGCGGACACTGACGCCGTCGACCTTCACCGAGCCCGGCCAGTGCTGCCACAGCAGATACGCCACCACCCCGAGCAGCACCAGCAGCGCGAGCAGCCAGCCGCCCAACGCCCGTTTCCCGCGCGGCTCTTCGGGCGGCAGCACCGGCTCCCCCGGCCGAACGGTGCCGTGCCACACGGCGGCGGTCCGCTCCGTACCGACCGACGGCTCGGGCCCGTCGGGCACCCCGGGCCCGAAGCGGCGCAGCCCGGGCGCGAAGGTCTCCGCCTCCGGGACCTCGCTGGACCAGGAGTCGGGGTCGAGTACGGTCGCGCCGTCCGGCTCCTCGGTGCCGCCCGCACCGCCCTCGGCGCGCGCGCCGTCCGTATCGCTCGTTCCGCCCGTACCGCGCGCGCCGTCCGTATCGTTCGCGCCGTCCGTATCGCTCGCGCCGCCGAAGCCGAGGTCGCTGAGCCGGAAGGTGCCGTCGTCCGGCGCGGCGGGGGCGGGGGCGGCCTGCGGCCGGGTGCTGAAGTGCAGGCGTGGGTCACGGCTCTGGTCGCGGTCACGGTCGTGCGGCATGGGCGGGTTCCTTGGCGGAGGGCCGAAGTGCGGGTCAGCAGGCGTCGATCGTCTGTGAGGAGCCGTTCCCCTTGCCCGCGGCGGGCGTCGAGGAGACGGTGAGCGTCCAGCCGGGGAAGCGGCTGACGCCGAACGCGTGAGTGTAGGACTGGGTGGAGGACGTCTCGCCCCTGGGGATCGGGTACGACTCGGTGACCGCTCCCGACACGAGTCCCGATGCCGTGGTGTGCGCCCAGGTGAGGACCAAGGTGCCGTCGTCGGCTCCGTTGCCCTGCACGGTGACCGCCGCGACCGCCGTGTGTCCGGCGCCCGCGCTACAGATGAACCGCACGATGGCGACCGAGTCCACGACCAGCGCGGGTGGCGTCGTCGTGGTCGGCGGTGTCGTCGGCGGCGTCGTGGGCGCCGTGGTGGGGGGCGTCGATGTCGGCGCCGATGTCGTCGGGGGATCGACCGGCGCCGTCGTCGTCGTACCGCTCGGTGAGGCGCTGTCCGAGGCGGACGGGGACGGGGACGCGGACCCCGATGCCGAGGGGGACGCGGACGGGGAACCGGACGCCGGGGTGCCGGTCGCGGGGGCGACGGGCTGGCCGGAGACCAGGGAGGTCAGGGCCGAGGGGGTCGAGGCGGCGGTGACCTCGTCGGAGGGACCGTCGCCGCCGGTGGCCACCGCGGTCACGACGAGCCCGGTGGATATCAGGACGGCCGCGACCGCGCCCGCCACCAGTTTGGCGCGCCGCCCGAAGCGGGCCGGGCGTACCGGGCGGTGCCGCTCCAGCGCGACCAGGGCGTCGCCCGGTGCCGCCGCGCCCGGAGTCGGCGCGGGGGCCGCGCCGGAGGCGACGCCCGCCCCCTGCCCGAGCTGCGTGTGCGCGAAGGCCGTCGTCCCCGAGGCGGCGCTGCCGCCGCCGAACGGCAGCAGCAGCGGCAACAGGGCCACGAGCGCGGCGAGTTTGCGCTGCCCGCGCTCCTCCCAGTCCTCGCCGTACGCGGCGCCCGCCACCGCCTGGAGTTCCGCGACGAATTCGGCCGCGCTCTGCGGGCGTTCCTGCGGGGTCTTGCCCAGTCCGCGGGTGACCAGACCGCGCACCGGCTCCGGCACCCGCTCGTCGGGGATGGGCGCTTCGGCGTGCTGCACGGCCAGTTCGAACATCGTCGAGCCGGAGTACGGCTTACTGCCGGTCAGGCACTCGTAGAAGGTCGCGGTGGCCGCGTACACGTCGGTCGCCGGGGTGGCGGGGCCGCCTGCCCACTGCTCGGGCGCCATGTACGACGGCGTGCCCGCGACCGCGCCCGTCTCGCCGCTGCGCACCGCGACGCCGAAGTCCACCAGTTTGGACACGCCGTCCGTGGTGACCAGCACGTTCGCGGGCTTGTAGTCGCGGTGCACCACCCCCGCCGCGTGCGCGGCGGCCAGGCCGAGCAGCGAGCCCTTCAGCACCGCGAGCGCCGGTTCCGGATCGGTCGCGCCCTCCTGCCGCAGCAGCGCGTGCAGCGCGATGCCGTCGACGAGCTCCATCACGATCGCGGCGTTCCCGCCGTCCTCCACGTACTCGTAGAAGCGCGCGATGTACGGCGAGTGCAGGCCGCCGAGGAGTTCCGCCTCGGCGCGGAAGGCGGTGCGAAAGCGCGGGTTGCCGCCGAGGGATCCCGCGAGGTACTTGACCGCCACCGCCGTCCCCGTGGCGATGTGCGTGGCCAGCACGACCCGGCCGGACGCGCCCGCGCCGAGGTCACGTTCGTGTCTGTACCCGGGCACGCTCCACGGCCCGTCCCCGCCCGCGCCGCCCTGGCCCGTACCGCCGTAGCCCGTGCCGCCGCCGCTCGCGGGAGTGCCGCCGTAGCCCTTGGCCGGGTCGTACGCCGGTCTGCCGGAGCCGTCGTTTCCGTCCATCGTGTGCCGTCCCCCTCATCCGCCCCTGCCCGCCCCCCGGCGGCCGTCGCCGCGCTCACGCGCGCTCGTAGGCGTCGACGCAGATTACTGCGGCCGGGGTTCCCCGGCACCCCCTGGCGGGACCGGAGGGTCGAACAGACCGCCGTGTTCACCGGCACCGTGAAGGCCGTGGTCCCCTTCGCCGCGGAGATCGACCTCGGCTCGGTCTGACCGGCGGTGCCGGACTCACGTGGTGGCGTGCATGTGGTGGAGCAGAAGGAGAGCGGCGACGGCGTTGGCCGAGTGGATCTCGCCGCGCTCGATCAGGGTCGGGACCGAGGACAGGGGGACCCATTCGCGGCGCTCGGATTCGAAGTCGTCCTCGGGGTGGCCGATGTGTTCCGCGGTGGTGGACCAGTAGACGTGGTGGCGGCCGTCGGTGAGGCCGTTGGAGGGCTCGACGGTCAGCAGGTGGCGGAGAGGGCCGGGGCGCCAGCCGGTTTCCTCGAGCATTTCGCGGGCGGCCGCGGCTTCGACGTCCTCACCGTGCTCGACGACACCGGCGGCCAGCTCCCAGCCCCAACTGTCGGTGATGAAGCGGTGGCGCCACAGCAGGAGGGCTTCGCCTGCTTCGTTGACGGTGGTGGCCAGGGCGACCGGCCGCTGGCGGATGAGGTAATGATCGAGATGACGGCCGCGCAGGCGCTGTGATTCCTGGCCCTGGGCGAGGGTGAGGGCGGTGACGCTGTGGGCGGCGGCCTGCTCGGGGTTGCCGCGACCGAGGTCGGCGGTGGCGAGCGTGGCCAGACGGTGCACGGAACCGCGCGCGTGCGCCTGGGCGCGTACGGCTTCGGCAGCGTAGGTCTGGGCGGGGGTCCAGTCGCGCAGGCTGATGAGGCTGCCTGGTCGCCCATGCGGGAGAACGCCTTGGCCTGCATCGCGTACAGGTCGGTCGCCAGCGCGGGCAACATGTCGGCGCCGTCACCGGAGGCTTTTGCGAGGCGGAGCGCTTGGTGGAAGTACCGCTGCGCGAGGCCCTGCGCGTCGGAGTCGTACGCGCAGATCCCGGCGACCGCGACCAGGCCGCCCACCGTCGTGCCGAATTGCGATCACGAGTGGGTCGGATGGTCGGGCAAGATTCGCTGCCGGAAGTGCGGGGCGACGCAGTAGCGTGTTCGGCCCCGAAGCGGTCGCCTCGGGGACCTTTCGTCGGAGGTGCCCGGATGCCACGTACCGAATGGGACGCGCTGCCGTCCGCCGTACGGGTAGCGGTGGGTGGGTACGTGGGGGCGGTGACGGGTTGGGTGCCGGTGGCGGAGGGGCTGACGTGCCAGACCGCCGCCGTACTGGCCACCGCGGACGGACGGGTGTTCGTCAAGGGCGTTCCGGTCTCGGACACGGACGGGGTTGTCGGCCAGGACTGGGAAGTCGCGGCGAATCCGCTGGTCGCCGGGGTGGCACCGTTGTTGCTGGCCCGGGTGACGGTCGCCGGGTGGGATGTGCTGGTATTCGAGTACATCGACGGTCGGCACGCCGACCTCACCCCGGGCTCCGCCGACACGGCACTGGTCGCGCGGGCGCTGGCGCGTATGCAGGAGGTGACCGCGGACGGCTTGGCGCCGCGGTTGGGTGACCGCTACGCGCACGTTCTGTCGGATGACGAGCAACTGCTGCTGGCCGGGGACGCGTTGCTGCACACGGATACCAATCCCCACAATTTGCTGATCGGCGCGAGCGGCGCGCGCGTCGTGGACTGGGCCATGGTCGCTTCCGGGCCCGCCTGGGTGGACGTGGCGCTCACCGCGGTGCGGTTGATGGAAGCCGGTTGGCCGGACGAGGCCGCTGTGGCCTGGGCCGGGCGGTTCCCGTCCTGGCGGAGCGCCGACCCCGTGGCCGTGGCCGCGCTCGTCGCGGGCGTCTGCCGGGACTGGGAAGCACGTCTCGGACCCGACGCCGCGCGGCCGAGCAACTTGCGGTATCAGGCGCTGCTCGGCACTGCGGCGGGAACGCGGGCTCGGCGTTTCGCTCGGGACGACGGTGGGGGTGAGCCGGCCGTCGGCTCGGTCTGAACCGCGGAGCGGCCGGGGTCAGGACGGGTCAGGTCAGGTCAGGTCAGGGCGGGTCAGGTCAGGCGGCCGGATTTCAGGTCGTGTTCGAGGCGTTGGCCCTCGATGTCGGGGTCGGGGATGTATGTGGAGAACCACTGGGGGTGGTACCAGACCTTGGAGCGGACGATGGCGAGGACGGCGGGGACGAGGGTGAGGCGGACGACGAAGGCGTCGAGGAAGACGCCGGCGGCGAAGCTGAAGCCGATGGCCTTGATGGTGGGGTCGTCGGTGAACATGAAGGCGACGAAGATGAAGAACATGATGAGGGCCGCGGCGGTGACGACGCGGGCGGACAGGCCGGTGCCGCGCTGCACGGCCCGGCGGGCGTCGCCGTTCTTCGTGTACTCCTCCTTGATGCGGGAGACGACGAAGACCTCGTAGTCGCTGGACAGGCCGAAGATGATGGCCAGCATGATGATCGGCAGGAAGCTGATCGTCTCGGTCGGCGTGATGCCGAAGATCCGCTGGCCCCAGCCCCATTGGAAGGTCGCCACCTGGGCGCCGAGGGCCGCGGCCATCGACAGCAGGAAGCCGAGGATGGACTTGATCGGCACCAGGATGGTGCGGAAGGCGAAGGTCAGCAGGATGAAGGCCAGGCCGACCACGACGATCAGGAAGACCGGCAGCGCGCTGGACAGTTTGGCCGAGACGTCGATGTTGGAGGCCGTGGTGCCACCGACGAGGATGTCGGTGCCGGTCTGACCTTCGAGCTGCTGCCGGTCGTCGCGCAGGGTGTGCACGAGGTCGGCGGTGGCGGGGTCGTTCGGCCCGGTCTTGGGGATCACGCGGATCAGCGAGACCCCGTTCTTGGAGGCCAGCGGCGTCACCTTGACGACGCCCGGCACCTTGGTGAGCCGCGCCGCGATGGCCGCGGTGTCCGCCGGGCTGCTGGTGTTCTGCGCGACGATCAGCAGCGCGCCGTTGAAACCGGCGCCGAAGCCCTCGGTGGTGAGGTCGTACGCCTTGCGCTGGGTGGTGCTCTTCGGCTGGGAGGCGCTGCTGGGCAGGCCGAGCCGGATGTCAAGGGCGGGGATGGCCAGCACGCCGAGCAGGGCGACGCCGCCGATGAGTACGAGGATGCGGTGGCGTACGACGAAGCGGGCCCAGCGGGCGCCGTTGGGGCTGTCCGGGTCGGCGGCCGAACGGCGGGCGACCCGCTCCGCGCGGGCGCCGAGCCAGGGCAGCCGGGTGAATGTGGCGACCTTGGTCCCGGCGAAGCCGAGCATCGCGGGCAGCAGGGTCAGCGCGATGAGCAGCGCGACGGCGACCGAGGCCGCGGCGGCCAGACCCATGACGGTGAGGAACGGGATGCCGACGACGGTGAGCCCGCACAGCGCGATGATCACGGTGAGCGCGGCGAAGACGACGGAGCTGCCCGCCGTGCCCATGGCCAGCGGCACGGACTCCTCGGGCGTCATGCCGTTGAGCAGGTTCGTACGGTGCCGGGACAGGATGAACAGGCCGTAGTCGATGCCGCAGGAGAGCCCGAGCATCAGCGCGACGGTGGTGGAGGCCGAGGCGATGGTGACCACGGACGCGACGGCCGTGATGGCCATCAGCGTGGTGAC
Source organism: Streptomyces sp. NPDC087422 (assembly GCF_044744145.1). Lineage (NCBI taxonomy): Bacteria > Bacillati > Actinomycetota > Actinomycetes > Kitasatosporales > Streptomycetaceae > Streptomyces > Streptomyces sp. NPDC087422. Next base: position 269,897 of record NZ_JBIUXT010000003.1, read on the forward strand.
GACGCCGATGATCGCGCCCAGGATCGGCATGCCCGCCGCGGCGAACGCCCCGAAGGTGATCATCAGGATGAAGAAGGCGACGATCAGGCCGATGAGTTCGGGCAGCTCGGAGATCACCTGCCGCCAGCCCGGATAGACGCTGCCGTTGTACTCGACCTGGACGCCGTCCGCCCGTACGGGCTTCATCGCGTCGTTGAACAGGTCGAGGTTGGCGTCCTTGACGTCGGTGGCCGCCGCCGACCACTGCACCTGGCCGAGCGCGATCTTGTCGTCCTGCGAGACGAGCTTGCCCTGGAACGGGTCGACGACGTTGGAGACCTGAGGGACCGTCCGCAGCTTGGTCATGGCCGACTCGATCACCTTCATGGTGGCCGGGTCGGTGACCTTCCTGCTGCCCTGGGTCGTCGCGAAGACGATCGTGCTCTGGCCGCCGCTGAAGGCGGGCAGCTTGGCGGACAGGACGTCGGACGCGTTCTGCGCCTCGGTGCCGGGGATCGTGAAGTTGTCGTTGGTCTTCCCGCCGCTGATCTGGGCGGCGGCGATGGCGACCACGGCCGCCACCAGCCACAACGCCAGGACCAGCCGTCGGCGCCGGAAGGCGAGCCGGGCGAGTCGGTACAAATAGCTTGACATGGGTACATATCTCCACGGCCGGTTCGGGTAGCGCACGCCGAGCCTGACGTTAAGCATTCACTAGCCGCAGGTCAAGTAAATCGCTTGCCAACGTAAGGTGAGTCGCTGGACACCGGCAGGTGAGTCACTAGTCTTTGGCTGGCGAGTGACCGGGCCTCGGCCGGTGATACGGCACGCCCGCGACCCAGCCCCCGGCCGGTGAGACGGGCCGCCCGCGACCGGCCCGCGACGGGCCCGCGAGGGGGCCGTGACCCGCCGGACGACCGGCTTCCGGGCCCCCGGCGGCTTGTATGCTGCGGTGCGGTCCTCGCGGCCCACGAAGGAGGAGCAAGAACCATGCCGACGCCTGCCAAGGGCATGTCCACCCGTGCGGCGCAGGCCGAGCAGACCAGGCAGCAGATCCTGGACACCGCCCAGCGGCTCTTCCTCGAACTCGGCTACAACGCCACCTCGCTCCAGATGATCGCCGACGAGCTGGGCCTGACGAAGGCCGCCGTCTACTACCACTTCCGCGCGAAGGGCGACATCCTGCACGCGGCGATGCAGCCCGGCATGCGCCGGATGGAGACGCTGCTGGACGACGCCGACGCGATGCGCGGCCGGCGGGCGCGCATCGAGCACGTGGTCAACGGCTTCGCCGAATTCCTCGTCACCAACCGGCACTACGCCGTGATGGCCTCCACCGATCCGGACGCGCGGCACACCACCAAGAACCACGAAGAGGTGGCCGCACTGCACCGGCGCGGCCTCACCCTCTTCTACGGCGAGCAGCCGACACCCGCCGAACGCATCGCCTACAGCACCGCCCTCCTCGCCCCGGAGACCCTGCCGCTCCTCGCCGACCTCTCCGACGAGGAGCTGGGGGAAGCGCTACGGACGACGATGCTGCGGATTCTGCGGGTGCCGAGGGCGTAGCGCCCGCACGTGGGACCGCGCGGGTGCGCGAGCCGGAGTTCCAGGACCGTGTGGTCGCCGAGACCCGCGTCTTTTTGACCACGGAGCCCGCCTGACGGTCCGTCATTACGGCGCCGACGTCAGGACGCCGTGCGCGCCACGTAGATCGTGTTGGTCGCCTCGCCGTCCTGGAGCGGGTTGGGGAAGGTGACGACGTGGGCCTCGGCCGTGGCGAAGGTCTCGCGGAGGGTGGCGGTGAAGGGGTCGTCCGGCGGGTCGTTGGACCACAGGGCGAACACGCCGCCGGGGTGGAGGTGGGCGGCCAGCCGCCGCAGGCCGTCCGGGCGGTAGAGGGCGGCGTGCCGGGGGTGGAGGACGTGGGCGGGCGAGTGGTCGACGTCCAGGAGCACGGCGTGGAAGCGGCGGCCGGGCGTCTCGGGGTCGAGCCCGTCGGCGTCGGCGGCCAGGGCGAAGAAGTCGCCGTGCACGAAGCGGCAGCGCGGGTCGGCCGTCAACTCCGCGCCCAGCGGCACCAGATGCTCCCGGTGCCAGCCGATCACCTCGGCGAGCGCGTCGATGACGACCAGCGACCGTACGCGCGCGTCCTCCAGCGCCGCGCGCGCGGTGTAGCCGAGGCCGAGCCCGCCGACGGCGACATCCGCGTACGAGTCCCCTCCATCGTCCCCGTCCCCGTCCCCGTCCGGGAGTTCGGCCAGGCCGAGCCGGGACAGCGCGATCTCACCGGCGGTGAACAGGCTCGACATCAGGAACTCGTCGCCGAGTTTGACCTCGTGCACGTCCTCGCCGGTCGCCACGTCCCGCCGTCGCCGCAGGCTGATCTCGCCCATCGGCGTCGGACGCCAGTCGATCTCCTCGAAGCGACGGCTCACGTGCTTTTCCTCCGGCCCGACGGCAGCGTTGTACGGGCCAAGGTAGCGGCCCGCGCGGCCTCCGCCTCACCAGCCGTCAACCGCCAGCCCGACCGCGCGGCCGACCGGGCGCCGTCCGGGCGCCGCCCGCCCGGTGTCACCTCACCCGTCGATCAGGCGTTCCGCCGTGAACCCGAACAGCCGCCGCGCCGCCGCCGTGTCGACCGGTGCCGTACGGCCGGGCAGCGGACGCAGTACGCGGGTCGTCGGGTGGAAGCGGCGCATCAACTCCTCGGTAGGGAAGGGCACCAGGATCTCGGGCGCGCACACGTGCACGACATGCGCGCCGGGTTCCGTCACCCGCAGGGCCAGCAGCGCGGCCCGCGCCGCGTCGCCGACCTCCAGATACGTCCACAAGTCCCGCGCGCCGTACGCCGGTTGCTCGGTGACCAGCGCCGCGTGCGCCCGCAGCCGCTCCTCGAAGCCGCCGACGTACGGGTAGCGCAGGCAGACCACGCTCATGGCGTGCCGACGCGCCATCATGGCGGCGGTCACCTCGTCCACCTGCTTGGACAGCCCGTACGGGTCCTCGACCTGGCCGGGCATGGCGGCGTCCACGGGGACGTACGGCGGGTGCGGTGCGGGGTCGCCGGTCCAGGGCAGTCCCGTGACCCCCCACGAACTGGCCAGTGCCACGTGCCGCACCCCTGCCCGCCCGGCCTCCTCCAGTACGGAGAAGGTGGCGAGCGTGTTGCCGCTGAACACCTCCTGCGGCGTGTTGCGTTCGGGCGTCGGGATCGCCGCCAGGTGGACGACCGCGTCGGCGCCGTCCAGGGACCTGCGGACGGTCTCCGGGTCGGCCGCGTCGCCGGTCACGACCAGCCGCGCGCCGAGCCGGCCCAGGTCGCCGGGGTCGTCGAGGACCAGCGCGTTCGCCTCGACGCCGCGCTCGGCGAGCAGCGCGAGGACCGCCCGCCCGATCCGCCCGGCCGCCCCGGTGACCAGCACCCTTGTGACCACCGCCAACTCCCTTACCTGTAGGCCCGTACGGCGACGACGTGCGCGGACGCGGCGCCGTTGGTCGCCTCGACGACGATCCGCACCGCGCGGGCGGTGACCGGCTCCTCCAGGACGTGGACCCGGCGGCGGCGCCGGTTGGCCGTCACGCGGTCCACCACCCGCCAGTCGGCCCCGGACGCGTCGCGCACCTCCACCCGATAGTCCCGTACCAGCGTCGGGAGCGTGTCGAAGGGGGTCCTGTGGTGGTGCAGATTGATCAGGTCCTCGTTGACGTCGTCGTCCGCGACGACCTCGATCCGGCGCAGCGCGACCGGCTCGTCCCACGCCAACTCCAGCCATTCCCGCGCGCCTTCGCGCACCGGCTCCGAGACCCACAGGTGCGGGCCCGCGTACGGCCGGGCGTATCCGTCGACCGCCTTGGCGGGCGCGAACGCGGCCGTCTCCCCCGCCCGCAGGCAGAAGGCCCGCCGCAGCAGGCCGGAGTCCGTCCACTCGCGCAGCGGCTGCGGCGACTCGTCCTGCGGTCGCAGCGGCACCCGCGTGAAGCACAGCACGCCGGGCGTCGGCCGGTCGGCGACGCGCAGCGCGAGCGCCGGGTCGGCGCGGACGACGACGAAGGCGTTGCGCGGGGTGTCCGGCGCCCACTCCAGGCCGGTCTTGACCCACTGCCCGCGCCCGGCGGCGACCGGGACCGACACCGAGCCGACCAGGCGGCGCGGCACGTAGTTCTGCCCCAGCTCCGGGTCGTACAGCTCGACGGTCAGCACGGTGTCGCGCTCGGCGTCCAGCAGCAGTTCGAGGCCGGTGAGCGCGGGGTCGGCCGGGAGGACGAGGCCCGCGTCGGCGGTCAGCGGCCAGGTGGCGTCGGAGGTCTCGACGGTCAGGTCCGCCAGGGTGCTGGACGCCGTCGCCGTCGCCCGCAGCGCCAGGTCGTCCGGGTCGTCGGAGGCGAGCCCGATCACCGAGGCGTCCTCGCGGAGCAACGCCCGGTGCAGCGACGCCACTTCCAGCTCGCGCGGGGAGATCCCGGCGTCCGCGCACAGCGCCGCCGCCGTGCCCGCCGCCTGCCCGATCGTCGCGCAGGTGGCCATCACCCGCGTCGAGCCGAAGGCCACGTGGCTGGCGGAGATGTTCCGCCCGGCGAAGAGCAGATTGGCGGTGTTCACCGAGTACAGGCTGCGGTACGGGATGTGGTAAATGCCGTCCGCGTAGCGCTGTTTGGCGCCCGCCTCGGTGGCGTACATGCCCTGCGGCGGGTGCAGGTCGATGGACCATCCGCCGAAGGCGACGCGGTCGGCGAATTCGGTCTGGCCGAGGATGTCGCCCTGGTGGAGGACGTAGTCGCCGAGGAAGCGCCGGTATTCGCGCTTGCCGGGCAGCGAGCCGACCCACTCCAGCGTCATGGTCTCGGCGTCGAACTCGCCGGAGTTCTTGATGTGGTCCCAGATGCCGTAGATGACCGACCACAGCTCGTCGCGGATGCGCTCGTTGTCGTGGACGGTGTCCAGTTCGCCGCCGAACTCGATCCACCAGTACGCGCAGCCGTTGTCGCCCGCCTTGATGATGCGGCGCTGCGGGATGGACGTCGTGGTGATGTCCTTGGCGAAGTCCGGCGGCACGTACTTGACGGGGCGGCCGGCGTCCTTGGTGTAGAACAGCAGCGTCGAGCCGAGCGTGATGTCGTCGGCGGTCTCGGGCGCCCACGGCTCGTCGTACTCCGCGCGCGCCTCGCGGCCGATGCGGTGCCTGGCCCCGGCCAGGTAGCCGATCAGGCCGTCGCCCGTGCAGTCGAGGAACACCTCGCTCTCGAAGCGGACGCGCCGCTCGGAGCCCATGGTCCAGCCGGTCAGCGCGGTGATCCGGCGCGCGTCGTCGGGACCCTCGGCGTCGACCTCGCGCACATCGGTGTTGAGGTACAGCGTGATGTTGGGCTCGGCGCGCACGGCGTCGAGCACCACGGTGTCCCAGTAGTACGGGTTCCCGTCCGGGTTGCGGTACTGGTTCTCGACGAACAGCTCGCCCATGATGCCGCCCTCGCGGGCGTGGTGGTTCTTGCCGTGCCCGGTGGCACCGCAGACCCACACGCGGACCTCGCTGCTCGAATTGCCGCCGAGCACCGGCCTGTTGTTGACCAGCGCCACGGTCCGGCCCAGCCGGGCGGCGGCGACGGCCGCGCAGACCCCGGCCAGGCCGCCGCCGACGACGGTGATGTCGTGCCGTGCGGTGTCGTTCCTCATGACGTCCTCATGACTCTTCTCGGCCCCTCATGACGTGCTTACTTCCAGTCGGGGTTGGCGGCGAGGCCGTAGTAGACGCGCGGCGCTCCGTCCAGGGTGAGCGTGACCTTCCCGCCGGCCGCGTTCAACGTCCGCTCCTCGCCGACGCAGTTGAGTTCCCGCACCGTCCCGGCCACGGTCCCGGAGTGCGCGACGACCTGCGTCTTCGTCGGCCACGGGTCGGTCCACGGCTCGGGCGAGGCGTACCAGGAGTCGGCGCCGTGGTCGGCGTTGAGGACGTAGCCGTCCTTGCGGGTCCACAGGATCGACACCGGGCCCGAGGGCGTGGTGAACAGCAGCCCCTTCACGTCCGCGTCGGCGAAGACCAACGGCCGTACGTACGTGGCCTGGTCGAGGACGCGCGCGGCCGTCGCGTACGCCAGCAGCGACGGCTTGGCGCTGGTGTCGCGGTGCATCATGCCGCAGTGGAACTCGACGTTGTCCGGGTCGGCCTCCTGCGGGTGGTGGATCGTCGAGTCGTGCAACTGGTACCAGTTGACGCCGCGCACGCCCTCGGACTTGGCCAGCGCCAGGCTCAGCAGCACGTTCTCGGCGGCGTGCCGGTAGGTGTCCTGCCACCAGGAGTTGGGCTTGGTCGGGGCGTACGCCTCGGACATCCACAGCTCCTTCGGCCCGTACTCGGCGATGATCTCCTTGGCCTTGCGCAGCGCGCCGAGGAAGTTCCAGTAGGTGCCGGTGGTGCCCTCCACCCAGTCGTCGGGCGAAGGGGCGTAGTCGGGGGTGAAGTTGCCGCGACCCGGGTGGAAGGCGAAGGCGTCGATGAGGTCCCAGCCGCCCGCCTGCTGGAACTTCTCGGTCCACACGTAGTCCATGCCGCCGAGGCCCGCGTTCATGACCTTCATCGTGGAACCGGCCGCCGCCAGCCGGTCGGTGACCTGCTTCAGCCCGTCGCTGATGTACGCCTCGACGCCCCGGCCCTCCATCCAGGGGGCGTTCACCTCGTTGCCGACCTCGAAGTACTCCGCGGCGGCGGCGGTCGCCTTCGCGGTGTTGGTGTCGGCCCATGCGGCGATCTGGTCCGCGCTGCCGCCGATCGGGATGCCGCTCAACTCCACGTTGTGGTGGATGCCGTGGGCGTCGAGGGTCGCGGTGTCGATGCCGGGCGCGCCCGCGTAGGCGATCCTGATCCGCTTCACGCCGATCAGCTTCAGCAGCGCCAGCACGTCGGCCTGGCTCGGCTTGAGCAGCCAGGGGTAGTTGGCGAGGCCGAACATCGACTCGCCGCCCGCCTGGTAGGCGAAGTCGGGCAGCACAGACAGGTTGGTCCTGGCGAGCGCGGAGTCGGCGCCGCTCACGGCGCTGACCTCGGTGAAGACGATGCCGTGCGCGGGGGCGGCGACCGGGAAGGAGGCGTCCCATGCGGTGCCCGCGGCGACGGTCTGCGAGACGGTGCCGCCGGCGATCTGCGTGCCCGCGAAGTCCCGCGCCCACCACGTCACGGTGACCGGCTTGGCCGCCGAACCGCCGTTGACGACCTGCGCCTTGAGCGTCATCGTCTGCCCGGCGGTCTTGTAGAGGTTGAACGGCTGGTCGGTCCACACCTCCACGCCCAGCGGCCTGCCCGCGGCCAGCACCCCGGCGCCGCGCGGGCGCAGCCCGCCGAGGACGAAGTCCACCGTCGTGGCGGCGGTGTCCGTTCCCGTAGCGGCGCCGGGGGTGTGCAGCCATGTGGCCGTCGTATAGGTGGAGTTGCTGGCGGCCAGGCAGAAGGAGCCCCGGGTGTCGGGCCAGGTCTCGGTGTACGCGGCGCCCGCGTTGACCTCGTACGGGATGCCGCCGCGCGGGTCCTTCGTCCAGGTGGTCAGCGCCTCGTACGACTCGGCCGCGCTCGGCGTCTGGACGGTGCGGGCGACCATGAAGCCGGTGGGCGTCAGGGTGGTGGAGCCGCCGACCTCCCAGGACATGTGGGCCTTGTGCGCGGTGACGTCGAAGGTGCCGCGCACCGTGACGCCGGACGCGCCGCTGCCCATGGTGTACGTGATCCGCACGGCGCTACGGCCGTCGGGCAGCGTGACCTGCGTCGGCGTGCCGCCGTAGGTGCGCTGCTGGCCGAGGACGCTGTCCTTGATCATGAAGTGGCTGATCAGGACGCGGGCGGTGCCCGAGCCGTCGCTGATCAGGACGCTGCCGTCGCTCTGGCCGACGAGCGTGATGCCGTCGGCGGAGACGGTGACCGCGCCCGCGGCGTGCGCGGTCTGGGCGGAGACGGCCGGGAGCAGCGCGGCCCCGGTGGCGACGGCCGTGCCCTGGAGGAATGTACGGCGTGCGACTGGCATGGAGGTGCCTCTCTCTTGTCCCGAAGAGAAGGTGCGTGGATGAAGCGGGGGGGGTGCGGGCGTACTCAGCCCTTGACGCCGGTGAAGCCGAGCCCGGCGACGATGTACTTCTGGCCGACGGCGAAGAACAGGATCGGCGGCGCGACGGCGAGCACCATGGCCGCGATGAGCTGGTCCTGCGGTGCCTGGGTGGCGAGTTGGGCGAGGGCGACGCTGATCGGCTGCTTCTCCGGATCGGTGAGCGCGACCAGCGGCCAGATGAAGTCCTTCCAACTGTGCATGACCGCGAGGAGGCTGATCACGGCGAGCACCGGCCTACTCATCGGCAGCACGATCCTGGTGAGCAGTTGCCAGGTGTTCGCCCCGTCGACCCGTGCCGCGTCGAAGAGTTCCTTCGGCAGCGCGTCGAAGAACTGCTTGGCGAGCAGTACCGTGAAGCCGTTGGTCCCGGCGGGCAGCCAGATCGCCCAGTACGTGTCGCCGAGGTTGAGGTGCAGCAGCGGCAGGTCGATGACGGTCATGAAGAGGCTGACCATGTTCACCGTGTACGGCACGAACATCGTGGCCAGGATCGCGCCGTAGACGGCCTTGCCGAAGCGCGGCTTGAGGACCGACAGCGCGAAGCCCGCCGTCGCGGAGACGAAGAGCTGCACGAACCACGATCCGCCGACCACCAGGAAGGTGTTCATCAGATAGCGGCCGACGCTCAGGTCGGTGTACGTGGTGGCGAAGTTGCCCAGCCGCGGCCGGTCGGGCCACAACGCCAGCGGGTGGTTGGTGAGTTCGGTGGGCGCGGACACCGCGCCCTTGACCATCCAGTACAGCGGTCCGATGCCGATGAGCAGCAGCAGGATCAGTGTCAGCGCCTGGACGGAGCGGACGGCCGCCCGTACGCCGGGCCGCCGCCGGTCGTGGGCGGAGACGAAGGTGGTGAGGGATTCGCTCAGCAGGGTCATGACGTGCTCCAGCCGCGGGTGGCGCGCAGATACACCCCGGACAGCAGGCCCAGCGCGAGCACCATCAGGAAGGAGAGCGCGGCGGCCTGGCCGTACTCGCCGTCCTGGAAGGCGTAGCGGAAGATCAGCAGCAGTACGGTCAGCGTCGCGTTGTCGGGGCCGCCGCCGGTGAAGACGTACGGCTCGGTGAAGACCTGCACGGTGTTGATGAGCTGGACCAGCAGCAACAGGCCGATGACCGAGCGCAGTTGGGGCAGCATGATGTGCCAGATCCGGCGCCAGACGCCCGCGCCGTCCACCTCGGCGGCCTCGTACAGCTCACCGGGGATGCCGACCATCGCGGCCAGGTAGATCAGCACGGCGCCGCCCATCCCGGCCCAGGTGGCCTCCAGGACCAGCGAGAGCATCGCGGTGTCGGAGGACTCCAGCCAGGTGTACGGGCCGAGGCCGACCTTGCCGAGCGCGGTGTTGAACAGGCCGCTGCCCGGGTCGTAGAACCACTTCCACAGCAGGATCGCGACCACGGGCGGGATGACGACCGGCAGATAGACCAGGAAGCGGTACACCCCCGCGCCGCGCCGTACCGTCGACATCACCGCGGCCAGGATCAGCGGCGCGGGGAACCCGATCAGCAGACCGAGGCCGACGAAGAACAGGGTGTTGCCGACGGCGGTGCCGAGCAGCGGATCGTCGAAGACCGCGCGGAAGTTGTCGAAGCCGACCCAGACGGCGGGATCGACGAGATTGGTCCGCTGGAAGCTCAGCAGCAGGCTGCGGACGATCGGCCACCAGGCGAAGAGCCCGAAGACCAGCACGGCCGGGAGCAGGAACAGCCAGGCCGTGATCTGCTTGCGCGCGGCGGTCCCGCCGCGGCGGCGGCCCGCGCTCCCCTTGGCGGGGGCGACGGGTGAGGGCGCGGCGCGCCGGGAGTGGGTGAGCAGGCTCATGAACGGCTACTTCTGGGTGGACTGGTCGGTGGCGAGCTTGGCGTTGACGTCCTTCTCCGCCTTCGCGAGCAGCGCGTCGACGTCCGCGCCGCGGTCGGTGAGCACCGCCTGCACGACCGGGTCGAGCGCGGTGTACAGCGTCTGCGCCTCGTACGGCGGCTCGGGCTTGAGGTCGAGCTTGCCCAGCCCCTGGGTGTACGGCGCGAAGTTGTCGAGCTCGACGTTCACGTACGGCTTGATCGCCGCGTTGATCTCGGTCTGCCGCGCGGTGTCGAAGACCGGCAACGTCGGTACGCCGACCGCCGACTTGGGGTCGGCCGCCAGCGCCTTGGCCTGGCCCGCGGCGGCTTCGGTGCTGTACTGCGGCTCGGCGTAGGCGAAGGTCAGCCACTTCACGGCGGCCGCCGCGTGCTTGGTGTCGGCGGACTTCGGCACCATGTAGATGTCGCCGCCGGTCAGGGTCGCGTTGCCGCCGGACTGCGGCATCGAGGCGACGCCGAAGTCGTCGGTGTTCTCCATGCCGAACTGCGTCTTGGCCAGCCGGTAGGTGCCGGGGCTGCCCATGAACATCCCGACCTGTCCGGCCGCGAACTGCTTGATGACGTCGTTCTGGTTGTTCAGCAGATTCCGGCCGAGCGAATTGTCGCTCCAGCGCATGTCCTTGAGCAGGCCGAGCGCCTTCTTCGTGGCCTCGCCGGTGAGGGTCGCGGTGTACGTGTCGCCCTGCCGCTGTTCGAGGTCGCCGCCGAACGCGTAGGAGAGCATGGCGAGTTGCCAGCCGCCCTGGTTGTCCTTGGACTCCTGGACGAAGCCCGCCCTGCCGGTCTTCGCGGCGATCGCCTTGGCGTCGGCGCGGACCTCGTCCCACGTCGTGGGCGGCTTGTCGGGGTCGAGCCCGGCGGCCTTGAACAGCGCGCGGTTGTAGACCAGGCCCTGGGCGTAAGGATTCTGCGGGACGCCGTAGACCTGGCCCGCGCTGTCGCTCAGCGGCTTGAGGACCTGCGGGTTGAACTCCTTGAAGTGGTCCCAGGACTGGAGCTGGCCGCTGATCGACTGCACCTGCTTCTGCTGGATCAGCCGCTGCGGCTCGGTGAGCGGGACCTTGATGACGTCCTCGACGTTGCCGCCGGCGAGCTTGGCGGAGAAGGTCAGCGGGTCGAAGACGGTGGTGGAGCCCTTGACCTTGATACCGGGGTTGGCCTTCTCGAAGTCGGCGACCTGCTGCTTGAAGAGGGTCAGCGCGGCCTTGTCGGTGGCGGGCGGCATGCCCTGGACGCGGAGGGTGAGGTCGCCGCCGCCGTCGCCGCCGCCGGACTTGCTCGGGGTGACGGCGGAACAGGCCGTGAGGACCACGGACACGGCTATGGCGGTGCAGCCGAGCAGGGCCGCATTACGGGATTGTCTGGACATTTCGTCTCCACGGAGGGCAGGGTGAGGTCGGTGCGGGGTGCCTTGCTGTGAATGGGGGGACGCGGTTCCCGGGGGCGGGTCGCGCCGATGTGCGCCGTGGCGGCCGGTGGGCGCGGGTACGGCGGGTGACTCAGCGGCCCGGCGCGGGCCCGGTGGAGGCGCGGGGGACCAGCCGGGAGCCGATCTCCACGAAGGGGGTGGCCCGCGGGTCGGCGGGCGCGTCGGCACGCGCCGCGCCGTGGCCCGCGATCGTCTCCAGGAGCAGGTCGGCCGCCCGGGTGGCGACCTCCTCCGGGTCGATCCTGATGGTGGTGAGGCTGGGGGTGGAGACGGACGCGAGCAGGGTGTCGTCGATGCCGATGACGCTGACGTCACCGGGCACGCTCACGCCGAGGCTCGCCATCTGGTGCAGGACGCCGAGGGCGACGAGGTCGTTGTGGGCGAGCACGGCCGTCGCGCCGTGCGCGGCGACCAGCGTGGCGGCCAGCACGCCCGTCTCGAACCGCGGCTCGTAGGGCCCGAGTTCGACGAAGGAGACGTCCTGCGCCTCGAAGGACTCGTGGATGGACTTGCCGCGGCTCAGCTCGTCCCGTGAGGCGTTGATGAACACGCACCGGCGGTGGCCGTACGCGCGCAGGTGTTCCACGGCCTGCGCGATCCCGGCCGACAGCGAGATCCGTACCTCGGGGATGCCGGGCACATGGCGGTTGACGACCACCAGCGGCATCTGGTCGGCCAGTTCGCCCAGCCGGTCCTCGGTGAGCGTGGACGCCCACAGCACCAGGCCGTCGACCCGCTTGGAGACCGCCGCGATCGTCTCCAGCTCGTCGGCCTCGCGCTCGTCGCTGTCGGCGACCAGCACGGTGTAGCCGAGCCGCCGGGCGCGGGCCTGCATCGCCTTGACGATCGGCGGGAAGAACGGGTTGGCGATGTCGGGGATGATCAGCCCGAGCGTGCCCGTGCCGCCGCCGCGCAGGCTGCGCGCCGCCGGGTTCGGCGCGTAACCGAGCTTCGCCGCGGCCTCCAGGATGCGCTGCCGGGTCTTCGGCTGCACCTGGTCGGGCGCCGTGAAGGCGCGGGAGACCGTCGACACCGATACGCCCGCGGCGCTCGCCACCTCCCGGATCGTGATTGCCACGGACCGCCTCCTCGCGTCGCTGCTGCCGGATGCCGTGGATCCTTGCGAACGTTCCCGGAGGTGTCAAGAGTGTTACCGCAATGAAAATCTCCAGTGCAGCAGGGTCTTGCGGATCAGGGCGGTCCTTGCGGATGATGCGTTCTCAGCAAGCATGATGAAGTTGCGGGAACGTTTTCATAGCGGCTCACCGGCCGCGGACGGCGCCGCGCACAGTGCCTCACTCGCGGGGGCCTCACTCACGGAGGAGCGGGATGAAGATCACCGGCCTGGAAGTGCTGACCCTCCCCGACCACGGCGACAGCATGATGCTGGTGGTGGTCGACACCGACGAGGGCATCCACGGCCTGGGCGAGGTCGGCATCAGATCCCGGCAGCGGGCGGTCGCGGGCGGCCTCGAACACCTCGCGGAGCTGATCGTCGGCGAGGACCCGCGGCGCATAGAGCACCTGTGGCAGGTGATGTTCCGCCGCGGCTTCTTCCCCGCCGACCGCATCATCGGCGCCGCCATCGCCGCCGTGGACGTCGCCCTGTGGGACATCCGCGGCAAGGCGCTCGGCGTGCCGGTGCACGACCTGCTCGGCGGACGCGTACGGGACTGGGTCCCGGCGTACGTGCACGTCGGCGACGACTACCACGACCGCGAGCGATTCCTCGACCGCTGCCGGGAGTTGGTCGCCGAGGGCTGGCGGCATGTGCGCTTCTCCGCGCCGCACGACGTGGACGACGTCCTTGACGCCCGGCGCTGCCTGCGCGATTCGGTGAGCCTGTTCCACGCGGTGCGGGACGCGCTCGGCGACGAGATCGAGCTGATCCTGGACGTGCACACCCGGCTCGACCCGCCGGAGGCGGTCACCCTGTGCCGCGAGATCGAGGCGGCCCGCCCGTACTTCGTCGAGGACCCGCTGCGCAGCGAGAACCCCGAGAGCTACCGGATGCTGCGCGCGCGGACCGGCGTACCGCTGGCGGCGGGCGAACAGTACGGCTCCAAATGGGAGTTCAGGACCCTGATCGAGGAGGAGCTGATCGACTACGCCCGCGTCGACATCGGGGTGGCGGCCGGGCTGACCGAGGCGAAGAAGATCGCCGCGATGGCGGAGACCCACCACATCAAGCTCGCCACCCACAATCCGCTGGGCCCGGTCACCGCCGCGTCCTCGCTCCAACTCAACCTGGCCTGCCCGAATGTGGCGATCCAGGAACACCAGACGGACCCCGAGCCCGCCATCGCCGCGCTCTTCCCCAGCCGTCCGGCCATCTCCCCCGGCCGCGTCACCCCGACCGACGCGCCGGGCCTCGGCGTCACCCTCGACCGCGACGCCGCCCGCGCCCACCGCGCCACGACGACCGAGCGGCCCCATCTGCGCACGCCGGACGGCGCCTTCACCAACTGGTAGGCGGATCAGGGCACTTCGGACGCGGATTCGGCGGGCGTTACGCGACCGGGGACGGGACGACCGGGACGGCCGCGTTGGGGTCGTGGCCCGCGAAGGCCAGGGTGATGACGAAGCCCGCGACCTCCTCGACCTGGCGGGCGCGGTCCAGTCCGCCGAGGACGGCCGGGGTCGCGGCCACGTCCCGGACGAGGCGGGCGACCACGTCCAGCGCGGCCGGGTCGTCGCCGCAGATCGGGACGGTGACGGTGGGCCCGACGGGGTCGGTCCACTGGGTGGAGGGGAAGAGGTGGAACGCCTTGACCACATGCGCGCCGGGGGCGCGGGCGGCGACGCGCCCGGCCATGGACTCGGCGGGTCCCGTCAGCAGGACTCCGGCGCCGTGCGCCACCGCGTTCGTGGGGTCGATCAGCGGCGTCCCGGCCAGCAGTCCCTCGGTCGCGCCCGCCGCGCCCAGCATGTCCTCCGCGCCGTCCCAGGCGACGGCGAGCAGCACCGCGTCCCGCCCGCTGACGGCCGTCCGGGGTTCGACGGCCCGCGTGCCGCGGCCCAGCGCCTCGGCGAGCGCCGCCGCCTTGGCCGTCGAGCGCCCCGCGACCACCACCTCGTGCCCGGCGCGCAGCCAGCCCTCGCCCAGCGCCCGCGCCAGCGTTCCCGTACCGAGAATCCCGATCCGCATCCTTCGCTCCCTCGACCGTGCCCCTGTGCCGTGGCCCGCCCCGTGCCCGTGGCCTGTGCCGTGACCAGCGCCTTGACCCGCGCTGCGACCAGTCCCCGCCCGGCGCCGTGACCAGCGGCGATCGTCTGACGGATACGGTAGGGAAGCCGATACGCACCGGCCGGTGCGCGAGGGACGGACCATGATGGGTGGCGCGATGAGCCCTCACGAGAGCCCCGACGAGACGCGCGAGAGCCCCGGCGCGCACTGCTACGAACGGGTCGCCGACTGCCGGCTGCGCGCGGCCACCGACCTGTTCGCCCACACCTGGGACCCGGTCGTGCTCGCGGCGCTGCGCACGGGCCCGCGCCGCCGCCGCGCGCTGCGCGCCGCGATCGGCGGGATCAGCGACAAGGTCCTGACCGAGACGCTGCACCGGCTGCTCGGGAACGGCCTGGTGGGCCGCCGGGCGTACGCGGAGGCGCCGCCGCGCGTCGAGTACGGGCTGACCGCGCTGGGCGAGAGCCTGGTCGACGGCCCGATGCGGGCGCTCGGCCGCTGGGCCCTCGACCACGGCGACGAACTCCTCGACGCCCAGGAGGCGGCGCATACGGCGGCGGATGCAGCGGCGCATACGGCGGCGCGCGAAGCGGCGCGGGGCGCCGAGGAGTGGTGAGCAGTCGGTGAGCGGTGATGAGCGGTGCGTCGCGGTGGCTCGCCGTGGTTCACGGTGGCTCGCCGTGGCTCGCCGTGCCTCGCGGTGGTGAGGCGACAGCCCGCTACGACGCGTAGAAGTTCCGCTGCCAGCGGTGCTTGGCGAGGATCGCGAGCTGCTCGTCGGTCAGCGGCGTCCCGTCGCTGACCGCGGTGTTGCGCTCGACATTGCGCACCGACCGCATGCCGGGGATGACGGTGGAGACGGCCGGCGCGCTGAGGACGTAGCGCAGGGCGGTCTCGGCGATGGCGTCGGGGGCGATGCCCAGGTCGTCCACGATCGCCCGGACGCGCTGCTCGACCTGGGCCGGGCGGTCGCCGCGGAAGTAGCGGTTGCGGAAGTCGCCCTCGGGGAAGGTCGTACCGGCCGTGACCGCGCCGGTCAGACCGCCCTCGTCGAGCGCGACGCGGACGATCACGCCGACGCCGTGCTCCTGGCAGGCGGGCAGCAGCGACTCGGCGGGCGTCTGCTCGAAGATGTTGTAGATGACCTGGACGGTGTCCACGACACCGCTGCGGACCAGCGCCAGCGAGTTGTCCGTCTCGTGGTCGTTGATCGAGACGCCGAACAGCCGGATCTTGCCCTGCTGCTTGAGGTCGGCGACGGTCTCCAGCCAGTCGCCCCTGCCGACCCACTCGTCCCGCCAGACGTGGAACTGGAGCACGTCGAAGTGGTCGAGGCCGCTGGCGCGCAGGCTGGTCTCCAGGCTGGCGCGGATGTGCTCGCCGGAGAACGCCTCTTCCGCGGTCACCCCGGCGGGCGCGGGCCATGTGCCGTTGCCCGGCGGGACCTTGGTGGCGACCAGGATCTCGTCACCGGCCGCCGCCCGCTCGCGGACGACCCGGCCGACGATGCGCTCGCTCTCGCCGTAGCCGCGGGCGGTGTCGATGAGGTTCACGCCGAGGTCGACGGCCCGGTGCAGGGCGCGCACCGACTCGTCCTCGGTCGCGCCCACCCACGCCCCCTCGCCGATGCCCCAGGCGCCGTAGCCGATCTCCGACACGGACAGGCCGCTGCGGCCCAGTTCGCGGTAACGCACAGACTTCCTCTTCTCGGGGTTGCGGAATGCGAAGGCGCGGGCGGACCGTCAGCCGGCGGCGCTGAGCCGGGCGATCTCGTCGGCGTCCAGGGTGAGTTCGGCGGCGGCGACCGAGTCGCGGATGGTCTCGGGGCGGCTGGAGCCGGGGATCGGGACGACGACCGGGGACAGCGCGAGCAGCCAGGCCAGGCAGACCTGCTGCGGGCTGACGCCGTGCGCGGCGGCGACCTTGGCGAACTCCCCGTAGGAGGAGCCGAGTTCACCGGCGTGGGCGATACCGCCGAGCGGGCTCCACGGCAGGAAGGCGATGCCCAGCTCGTCGCAGAGCGTCAACTCCGGCTCGCTGGAGCGATACGCGGGCGAGAACTGGTTCTGCACCGACACCAGGCGCCCGCCCAGGATCTCCTGGGACAGCCGGATACGGTCCGGGCTCGCGTTGGAGATGCCCGCCATCCGGATCTTGCCCGCGTCCAGCAGCTCGGCGAGCGCGCCGACCGACTCCTCGTACGGCACGGCGGGGTCGGGCCGGTGGAACTGGTAGAGGCCGATCGCCTCGACCCCGAGCCGCCGCAGCGACGCCTCGCAGGCCGCCTTGATGTGCTCGGGCCTGCCGTCCAGCGTCCACGAACCGTCGCCCGGCCGCAGGTGGCCGCCCTTGGTCGCGACCAGCACGCCGTCGCTGTCGCCGCCGTACGAGGCCAGCGCCTTCGCGATCAGCGACTCGTTGTGCCCGACCTCGTCGGCGTGCCAGTGGTACGCGTCCGCGGTGTCGATCAGGGTCACCCCGGCGTCGAGCGCCGCGTGGATCGTCGCGACGGAACGTGCCTCCTCCGGACGCCCCTCGATCGACATGGGCATCCCGCCCAGCCCGATCGCGCTGACCTCGACGGCACCGATACGACGGCTCTGCATGGTTTCGCGCCTCTCTCATTCCACCTACGACGACAACGGACCTCCAGCTTCACCCGTCGGGCGGGCAGTCGTCCAATAGAAGAAAGCGAACGAATTAAGAAGCGCGGCCGTTCAATGCGCGCCGTGGCTCATTCCGCGAAGGTGAACCCGGCCAGCAGCGCGTCTCCGGTCAGTGTCCAGGTCAGCGTGTGCGGGCCGGGGCCGGGCGGGGCGGACAGCGGCGCGGTCAGCTCCGTCCAGGTGTGCCGGTCGGCGGTCGGCGGCGGGGTGAAGGCGGCCAGCGGCGCGCCGTCGCAGCGCAGCTCGATCCGGGACGGTACGGCGCAGGACCCGCCCTCGGCCGCCGGACGGCTGACCTCGACCGCGACCGTACGCGCCCCGGTCAGGCCGACGTCCCGGAAGACGGCGGTGGCCGGTTCCCCCGGCGCCGCGGGGCCGACCGCGTCACCGGAGACGGGGCCCGCGTCCAGCAGCCGCAGCCCCGTACAGGCGTCGAAGTCCACGGCCGCCACGCGCACTCCGACCGCCGTACGGGGAGCGGGAGTCGGGCCGGTGACCTCCAGCCGGGCGGTCGCGGCGACGTCCTGGACCCCGCGCGCCACGAGGACGTCGTACGCGCCCGGGTCCACGGTGAAGGCGCCGGTCCCGACATCCCAGTGCGCGAGCGCGTCGGCGGGCACCTCGACGCTCACCTCGCGCCGCTCGCCCGGCGCGAGCCGCACCTTGCGGAAGGCGGCGAGCCGCAGCAGCGGCGCGTCGTAACGGGCGTCCACCGCACGGGTGTAGAGCTGCACGGTCTCGGTGCCCGCGCGCTCCCCGGTGTTGACGACGGTCACCGTCGCCGTCACCGGCTCGCCCGGCGCGATCCGCGCCGCCGACAGCCGCAGGTCCTCGTAGCCGAACGTGGTGTACGACAGGCCGTGTCCGAACCCGTAGAGCGCGGGCGCGCGGTGGTACTGGTACGTCCAGCCCGCCGTGATGATGTCGTAGTCCAGCGGCGGCGGGAGCGGGTCGCCGCCGCGGTACCAGGTCTGCGGCAGCCGCCCGGTCGGCTCGCTCGCGCCGAGCAGCACCGCCGCCAGCGCCCGGCCGCTCTCCTGCCCGCCGTGCGCGGTCCACAGCACCGCGGGCACCCGCTCCTGCGCCCAGTCGAGCGCGTACGGATAACTGCTGGTCACGGCCAGGACGGTGCGCGGCTGGGCGGCGGCGACCGCCCGCAGCAGCGCGTCCTGCGCGGGCGGCAGGGCGGTGTCGGGGCGGTCCTGCGTCTCACGGCCGTTGATCAGCGGGTCGTTGCCGAGGACGACGACGGCGGTGTCGGCCGCCGCGGCGGCGGCCCGCGCCTGCGCGATCCCGTCGCGTACGACCGTACGGCGCCAACTCTCGGCCTCCGCGGGGGTGTCGGCGCTCACCGTCACGCGTCCGGTCGCCCCGTCCACCGCCGCGTACCGGCCGCTGTGCACATGCCGCAGCAGCTCCGTACCGTCCGCCCGCTCCTCAAGGCGGAAGGTCTCCTGGACGTCCCAGCCGTTGGGCAGCGTCTGATCCGCCGTCAACACCCATTGCCCGGAAGCGTTTTCGTCGCCGCCGCTGGGAACACCCCCGTCGCGCGCGGTCAGATAGCGGCCGGTGCGGGCGCTGCGCAGGGTCAGCACACCGCCGCCCCAGTCGAAGACGTCGAAGCAGAAGTCGTCGGCCGGGACTTCGGCCGCCGGGGCCGCGAGCAGCAGCGGGCCCGCCGGGTCGGCGGCGGGCACCGACAGCGCGCCGTCCGACGAGGTGGCGTGCAGGGCGATCCGGTCGACGCCCTCGACCACGGCGGTCACCTCGTCGCCGCGCGCGGCCAGCGCGGCCGTCAGCCCGTCGGCGGCCGTGATCCGGTACGGCATCGTGCCGCTGTACCAGTCCTCGAAGAGGGTGTCCGCGAGCGGCCCGATCACCGCGACCTTGTGCCGTACCCCCGCGACCGGCTCCAGCGGCAGCGTCCCGTCGTTCTTCAGCAGCACCACCGCCTCCGTGGCCGCGCGCAGGGCGAGTTCGCGGTGCGCGGGCGAGTCGACGGCGTCCCAGCCGATGGCCGCGTACGGGTCGCGCTCCGGGTCGAACTCGCCGAGCCGGAAGCGGATCGCGAGCTGCCGCCGTACCGCGCGCGTCACGTCGTCCTCGTCGATCAGCCCGCGCCGCAGCGCCTCCTGGAGGCGGCCGACGGTGACGGCGGAGTCCTCGCCGTGGTCGGTGAAGCTGTCGACCCCGGCGCGCAGCGCCGCCGCGTGCGACTCGGCGTGGTCGGTGAAGTAGTGCTCGGGGTCGACCAGATTGCTCGGCGCCTCGGCGTCGCTGACCACGAACAGCTCGTGCCCGGTGGGCGCGGCCCAGCGCCGCAGCTCCGACTCGATCAGCGGACTGACGTGGCAGGGACGGCCGTTGACCAGGTTGTACGCGAGCATCGCGCCGGTCGCGGCGCCCGAGGCGACGGCCGGGCGGAAGGCGGCGAGGTCGTACTCGTGCAGCACGCGCGGGCGCAGCCCCGAGGAGGTGACGCAGCGGTCGTCCTCGTTGTTGTAGGCGAGGAAGTGCTTGAGGATCGGCGCCGTGCGCAGGTGCTCGGGGTCGTCGCCCGCCATGCCCCGGCAGTAGGCGTCGCCCAGGCGCGCGGTGAGCAGCGGGTCCTCCGCGTAGCCCTCCTCGTTGCGCCCCCAGCGCGGGTCGCGGAGCAGATTCACCACCGGCGCCCACGCCTGGAGGCTGATCGGCCCGGCGCCGATGGGTGCGGCCCTGTGGTGGTGGAAGGCGCGCTGCTCGACGGAGACGGCCGTCGCGACCGCGTGCGTCAGCTCCTCGTCCCAGGTGGCGCCCAGGCCCACGGCCTGCGGAAAGGTGGTGGCGGTGCCGAGCCACGCGACGCCGTGCAGCGCCTCGGTGCCGGTGCGGAAGGCGGCGATGCCCAGCCGGGGCACGGCCGGGGCGTACTGGTGCAGCAGCGCCACGCGTTCGTCGGGGGTGAGCCTGCCGAGCAGGTCCTCGACCCGTTCGCGCAGCGGCAGTTCCGCGTCGCGGAAGGACGGCCGGTCGTGCACGGGCGTCGTACTCACTGAGGCAAACCCCTTGGGCCGGTGACGTGGTGAAGCGCTTCGCCGAAGCTGACACGCCGCCGACGAGGGTGTCAACGGGTCGCGCACAACCTCCGTCCGGCGCACCGCTGTCGAATTCATCGAACGCCCTGACCAGGGCGGCGATGGTGTCCGCAGGACCGTACGGGGCCGGAATCCGCCCGCCGGGCAGTCGCGTCAGAACTCTTGTCGGAACCGAAACACGTGGTTACTGTCGCCGACATATCGAAGCGCTTCGACAGTCCTCTTCGACACTCTCCCCGGCGCCTCGCCCCCTCCACGCGGCACCGGCACGGCAAAACGGCACCCACGGCACGCACCCTCGGCGTCCCCCCGGATCGGACCACCCCACACGGCGAAGGACCCACCATGACCAGCCAGTTGAACCGCAGAACCTTTGTGAGCGCGGCGGCGGCGACAGCCGGAGCCGCGGCGCTGTCCCCGCTGCTGACCGCCTGCGGAAGCGGGTCGAGCAGCAAGGGTGGCACCAGCAGCAAGAGCGGACTGAAGGCGGCGCTGCCGCAGTTCACCGCGAGCCGCTCGGTCACGGCGGACATCCCGGCGGTGCCGGGCGCCGCGGGCACCGCCACCGACCCCGGCTTCCTGACCTACCCGGCGAACCCGGTGAAGACGGTCGACGGCGTGCCGGGCAAGGGCGGCAGCTACACCGCCGTCACCCCGCTGTGGGGCACCATCCCGGAGCCGGGCAACTCCTTCTACCAGGCCATGAGCAAGGCCCTCGGCGTGACGCTGACGATGAAGCCCGCCGACGGCAACCACTACGACACCGCCATCCCCACCATGACCGCGGCCAAGAAGCTGCCGGACTGGATCCAGCTCCCCACCTGGTGGAACGCCAACTTCAACGTCGGCAAGCTGGCCGGCACCCAACTGGCCGACCTCACGCCGTACCTGGCGGGCGACGCGGTCAAGGACTACCCGAACCTCGCCGCGATCCCGACCGGCGCCTGGCAGGCCGGGGTGTGGGAGGACAAGCTCTACGGCATCCCGTCCTTCTCCAGCGGCTTCGTCGTCGCGGGCACCACCTACCACCGGGCCGACATCCTCCAGGCCAAGGGCATCAACCCGGACGAGATCTCCTCGGCCGCCGATCTCCTCGCGCTCGGCAAGGAGTTGACGAACGCCAAGGGCGGCGTGTGGGCCTTCGACGACCTGTGGACGTATCTCTCCCCGTTCTGGGGCGTGCCCAACAAGTGGACGGTCAAGGACGGCAAGCTGGTCCACAAGTACGAGGGCCAGGAGCTGCTGGAGGCGCTGGACTGGCACTACAAGCTCGCCAAGTCCGGCTACATGCACCCGGACGCGCTCGCGGGCAACACCAACGACGGCAAGAACCGCTTCTACGCGGGCAAGGTCGTCGTCACCGGTGACGGCACCGGCGCGTGGAACCTCGCCGACGCGCAGGCGGGCACGGCGGCCGATCCGAAGTACCGGCGCGGCGCGTTCAAGGTCTTCGCCGCCGACGGCACGTCGAAGCCCGGCATCTTCCTCGGCAACTCCACCAGCCTGATGAGCTATCTGAACATCAAGCTGTCGAAGGACCGGATCAAGGAGCTGCTGGCGGTCGCCAACTACCTTGCCGCGCCCTTCGGTTCCGCCGAGTACACGATGGTCAACTACGGCGCCGAGGGCGTCCACTACACGATGGACAACGGCACGCCGACCTTCACCGACGAGGGCAAGAAGGACGTCCAGCAGCAGACGTACCCGTTCCTGGCCACCTGCTCCGCGGTGATCAGCAACCCGGGTGCCCCGCAGGTGACCAAGGACTACGCGGCCTGGCAGGCGGCAGCGGCGGCGACCGCGTACAAGCCGGTGTTCTGGAACATGAACATCACCGTGCCGCAGCGCTTCGCGACCGCCGACGCGGGCCAGGCCGTCGAGGACACCATCAAGGACTGCTACCACGGCAAGAAGAAGGTCTCCGACGTGCAGGCCGCGATCTCCTCGTGGAAGAGCAGCGGCGGCACGCGGTTGACGACGTGGATGCAGACGAACGTGCTCGACAAGTACGGCTCGGGGCAGTAGGCGGTGGCCGCGATCATCACCGGGAAGGCGGACGGGACACCGGGGAAGCCGGGCGCCGCGGACGGGGACACCGGCAAGGGCGCACGCGACGGCAAGAAGGGCTCACGCGAAGCCAAGCGCACGGCGCACGGCGGCCTGACCTGGCGCGTGCGGCTGCGCCGCGACAAGTCGCTGCTGCTGATGACCCTCCCGGCCGTCGCGCTGCTGCTGGTCTTCAACTACGCGCCGCTGTTCGGCCTGGTCACCGCCTTCGAGTACTACGACCCGCTGGTCGGCGTCCGCAACAGCGACTTCGCGGGCCTGGAGCAGTTCCGGCAGCTCTTCCACGACCCGCTGTTCTGGGGCGCGTTGCGCAACACGCTCTTCCTCAGCTCCGTCCAGATCGTCCTCTTCTTCCCGGTGCCGATCGCGCTCGCCCTGATGCTCAACACCGTGGTCAGCGAACGGCTGCGGAATTTCGTGCAGTCCATCGTCTATCTGCCGCACTTCTTCTCCTGGGTGCTGACGATCACCGTCTTCCAGCAGATGCTCGGCGGCGCGGGCGTGCTCAACCAGTTCCTGCGCCGGCACTCGATCGGCACCTGGGACGTGATGACCGACCCGCACACCTTCGCGCTGCTCATCACCTCGCAGGCGGTGTGGAAGGAGGCGGGCTGGGGCATCATCGTCTTCCTCGCGGCGCTCGCGGCCATCGACCAGAACCAGTACGAGGCCGCGGCCGTCGACGGCGCGGGCCGGTGGCGCCGGATGTGGCACATCACGCTGCCCGGCATGCGCGGGGTGATCGTGCTGATGCTCGTGCTGCGGCTCGGCAACGCGCTGACCGTCGGCTTCGAGCAGTTCCTGATCCAGCGCGGCGCGGTCGGCCACGACGCGGCCGACGTCCTGGACACCTTCTCCTTCTATTACGGCATCGCCACCAACAACTACAGCTACGGCGCCGCCGCCGGTCTGTTCAAGAGCGTCATCTCGCTGCTGCTGATCTGGGGCGCGAACCGGCTGGCGCACTCCTTCGGCGAGGACGGGTTGTACCGCAGATGACCGACACACTGACCGTGGGCGGCGACCGCGCCGGCCGTACGCGGAACCCCCGTGCGCGCAAGGGCCCGCAGCGCCCGTCGTGGGAGGAGGCGCAGGGCGTCGCCGGGCAGACCTTCAAGGGCGCCACCTTGGCCCTGGTCGTGGCGGCCGTCCTGGTGCCGCTGTGGATCGTGGCGCTGACCAGCCTGTCCACGCCGGGCGCGATCGGCCGCGCGGGCGGCCTGGTGATCTGGCCGGACGGGGTGACGCTCAACGCCTACCGGCTGATGCTGGAGAACGGCGCGGTCACCCGCGCCCTGCTGGTCAGCCTCGGCGTCACGGGCGTCGGCACCGCGATCTCGATGGTGGTCTCCGTGCTGTGCGCGTACGGCCTGTCGCGCTCCGGGTCGCTCGGCCACCGGGCGATCCTGATGGTGTTGATCGTCACCATGTTCGTCAGCGGCGGCCTGATCCCGACGTACCTCGTCGTCACCGGCCTCGGCGGCTACGGCCAGTACTGGGCGCTGATCCTGCCCAGCGCGATCTCCGTGTTCAACATCCTCGTGCTGCGCGCCTTCTACTCCGGCACCTCCGCGGAACTCATCGACGCGGCGCGGATGGACGGCGCGAACGACTGGCGCATCCTGTGGTCGGTCGTGCTGCCCACCTCGCGGGCCGTGACCGCCGTCGTCACGCTCTTCTACGCGGTCGGATACTGGAACTCCTTCTTCAATGTCATGCTCTACATGCCCACGGACAGCCCCAAGTGGCCGTTGCAGTACGTGCTGCTGGAGTACGTCAACTACGGGATGAACATGCCGGGTTCGGTGAACAGCGGCTTCGGCACCGCGCACGCGCAGACCGCGCCGCTGTCGCTCCAGATGGCCGTCGTGGTGCTCACCCTCGTACCGATCCTGATGGTCTACCCCTTCATGCAGAAGCACTTCAAGACCGGCGTGCTGACCGGAGCGGTCAAGGGATGAGCGGTCAGGGGACGGACGGTCACGGGATGAGCGGGCACGGAATGAGCGGTCGGGGCACGGGTGAACGTACGCAGGGGACCGCGGGGCCGCCACCACGACAGGAGCAGCACAGCATGATGGGACGCACCTCCGCCGTGACCATCGCCGAAGTGGCCAAGCACGCCGGGGTGTCGTCGAGCACGGTCAGCTATGTCATCAGCGGCAAGCGCTCGATCTCCGAGGCGACCAGGCGCCGGGTCGAGGCGGCCATCAGGGAGTTGGGCTACCACCCCAACGCGGGCGCGCGGGCGCTGGCGGGCAAGCGGTCGCACATCATCGCGCTGATGGTGCCGCTGCACACCGACGTCTACGTGCCGATCATGATGGAGATCGCCATCGCGGTGACCATGGCCGCGCGCGGCTTCGGCTACGACGTGCTGCTGATCACCAACGACGAGGGCCCGGACGGGGTGCGGCGGGTCGCGGCCAGCGGCCTGGCCGACGGCGTGATTCTGATGGACGTCGAGCTGGACGACGACCGCATCCCCGTCCTGCGGGCGCAGAACACGCACGCCGCGCTGATCGGACTGCCCGCCGACGCCACCGGACTGTCGTGCGTGGACCACGACTTCGCGGCGGCGGGCGCGCTGTGCGCCGACCACCTGGCCGACCTCGGCCACCGCGACGTGGCCTTCATCGGCTACAGCCCGGCGGTCTACCGGCGGCACGCCGGTTACGCGGAGCGGACGCTGACCGGCTTCCGTACGAGGTCGGCCGAGCGCGGGCTGCGGATCGTGCACCGGCCGTGCGACGGGACGTACGAGAGCACGGCGGGCGCCTTCACCCGCGTCCTCGCCGACCGGCCGGAGACCACCGGCTTCGTCGTGCAGAACGAGGGCGCGATCGGGCCGCTGCTGAGCCTGCTGCGGGCGGCCGGGCGGATCGTGCCCGAGGACGCCTCGGTGGTGGCGCTGTGCCCCGAGCCGCTGGCCGACCAGTACTCGCCGCGGCTGACCGCCGTCACCGGGCCCGCGCAGGATCTGGGGCGGCGCGCGGTGGAGCTGGTCATGCGGCGGATCGAAGGCGCGGACGCCGACGAAGTCGCCCTGCTCACACCTCTGTTGACCACACGCGAGAGCACGGGCCCGGCCCCGCACCGCGACTGAGCCCCGCTTCCCCCCCCCGGTAGCGCCGCTTCCCTACCCCCCGCTTCCCCCAATAGCGCCGCTTCCCGACCCCCCGTTTCCCCCAATAGCGCCGCTTCCCTACCCCCGCACGCCCGTTTCCGCCCTCGCACAGACACGTCAGGAGAGCCACCGCATGGCAGAGCACTTCCGCATCCGCGAGCACGCCCTCGAATGGCGGGCCAGGGGTGAGACGTTGCGGGTCGAGGCGTGGGGCCCGGACGCGGTCCGGGTGCGGTCCGCGCCCGCCGGGGAGATCGTCGAGGATCTGCCCGGCGCGCTGGACGCGCCGCCGCCCGGCGCCACCACCGCGATCACCGTGCACGGCGACTCGGCGACCCTCGTCAACGGCGCGCTGACCGTACGGATCGACGCCTGCGCCGAGGGCCGGCTGACCCCGGAACTGCCCGCCGCGGCGGGCCGGTTGACCTTTGAGCGCACCGACGACGGCGGAGAGCTGCTGGCCGAGGAGCCGCCGCACTTCTGGTGGCCGGGCCCGCGCCTCTACACGGCCACCGGCAACGGCTACCACCGCCTGGAGCAGCGCTTCCGCGCGTACGCGGACGAGCGCTGCTACGGCCTGGGCCAGCACGGACACGGACTCTTCGACCAGAAGGGCGCGGTCCTCGACCTCGTGCAGCGCAACGGCGAGGTGACCGTGCCGCTGCTGATCTCCAGCCGCGGCTACGGACTGCTGTGGAACTCCCCGGCGGTCGGCCGGGTCGAGCTGGGCGTCACCGGCACCCGCTGGGTCGCCGACAGCGCCCGGCAGATCGACTACTGGTTCACCGCGGGCGACCCCGGCGCGATCCTTCGCCGGTACGCCGACGCCACCGGCCACAGCCCCGAACTCCCGGACTGGGCCACGGGTTTCTGGCAGTGCAAGCTGCGCTACCGCACGCAGGAGGAGCTGCTGGAGGTCGCCCGCGAGTACCGCCGCCGCGAGCTGCCGCTGTCCGTCATCGTCTGCGACTTCTTCCACTGGACGCACCTGGGCGACTGGCGCTTCGACCCGGCGGAGTGGCCGGACCCGGCCGCGATGGTCCGCGAACTCGACTCCATGGGCGTGAAGTTGATGGTCTCGGTGTGGCCGTCGGTCAGCCCGGCCAGCGAGAACCACGCGCCGATGTGGGACCGCGGGCTGCTGATCGGCACCGAGTACGGCCCGCTCGCGCACGCCGACTGGCCGGACAAGGGCCTCGGCGCGTACGCGGCGCAGGTCGCCTTCTACGACGCCACGCACCCCGAGGCCCGCGCGTACGTGTGGGAGAAGCTGGCCGCCAACTACCTGGCGCACGGCGTCTCGGTGTTCTGGCTGGACGCCGACGAACCGGAGCTGAAGCCCAACTACCCCGCCAATCTGCGCTTCCACGCGGGGCCCGGGCTCGAAGTCGCCAACTTCTACCCGCGCGAGCACGCCCGCATGGTGCACGACGGGCTGCGCGCGGCCGGGCACAGCGAGGTGCTGACCCTCAACCGCTCCTCGTGGGCGGGCGCCCAGCGCTACGGCGCCGCTCTGTGGTCGGGCGACATCGGCACCGACTTCGCGTCGCTGCGCGCCCAGATCACCGCCGGGCTCAATGTGATGCTCTCCGGCATCCCGTGGTGGACCACCGACATCGGCGGCTTCCACGGCGGCGACCCCGACGACCCCGCCTACCGTGAGGTGCTGGTCCGCTGGTTCCAGTACGGCGCCTTCTGCCCGCTGTTCCGCCTGCACGGCTTCCGCGGCCCGGAACAGGTCCTGGAGCCGGGCATGACCGGCCTGCCCAACGAGGTCTGGTCCTACGGCGGGCGGGCGTACGCGGTCCTGGCGTCGTATCTGCGGCTGCGCGAGCGGCTGCGGCCGTACATCGCCGAGCAGATGCGGGTGACGGCCCGCAGCGGGGTGCCGCCGATGCGGCCGCTGCTGCTGGAGTTCCCCGACGACCAGGACGCGTGGGGCATCCGCGACGCCTTCCTGCTCGGGCCCGACCTGCTGGTGGCGCCGGTCACCGAGGCGGGCGCGGTCACGCGGGAGGTCTACCTCCCGGCGGGCGCGCGGTGGACGGACGCGTGGACGGGCGAGGAGCACGACGGCGGCCGTACGGTGACGGCCGCGGCGCCGCTCGACCGCATTCCGCTGTTCCTGCGGGACGGCGCGCGGCTGCCGATCGCGGAGCCGAGGTGAGCCCTTCCATGAACACCGTCCCCGACTCCCGCGCCGATCCGGCCGGTTGGCTGACCGCCCGGCTCGGCGGCCCCGCCTTCGGCGGCGACTACAACCCCGAACAGTTCGCCGACGACCCGGCCGTACGGCGCGAGGACGAGGAGCTGATGCGGCGGGCCGGGGTGAATCTGGTGACGCTGAACGTCTTCGGCTGGGCGGAGCTCGAACCGGAGCCGGGGCGCTACGACTTCGCGCCGCTGGACGCCCGGCTGGAGCGGCTGCACGCCGCGGGCGTGGCCGTGGACCTGGCCACGCCCACCGCGCAGCCGCCGCCGTGGTTCGGCCTCGCGCACCCCGACGCGCTGCCCGTCACCCCCGACGGCACCCGGCTGACCCACGGCAGCCGCGACACGTACTGCCTGGCCGCGCCCGCCTACCGGCAGGCCGCCCGCGCCGTCGCCGAGGCTTTGGCGGCCCGGTACGGCGAGCACCCGGCGGTCGCGCTGTGGCACGTGCACAACGAGTACGCGACCGTCTGCCACTGCGAGCACGCCGCCGACGCCTTCCGGCGCTGGCTGCGCGAGCGGTACGGCACCCTGGAGGCCGTCAACCGGGCCTGGGGCACCGCCTTTTGGAGCCAGCGCTACGGCGCGTGGGAGCAGATCCAGCCGCCGCGCGCCACGCAGTGGCGGCCCAACCCCGGCCAGGTGCTGGACTTCCGGCGCTTCTGGTCGGACCTCGCGCTGACCGCCTACCGCGAGCAGCGCGACGCGATCCGGGCGCACAGCCGGGTGCCGGTCACCACCAACGTGATGCTGCCCGGCTACCAGGTGCTCGACCTGTGGGCGTTCGGCCGCGAGGTCGACCTGGTGGGCGTGGACCACTACCCGGACGCGCCGGGCCTGGACGCCGCCGCCGACACCGCCTTCGGCGCGGACCGGGCGCGCTCCTTCGGCGGCGGCAGGCCGTGGCTGCTGATCGAGCAGGCCACCAGCACCGTCTACGCGGGCGACCTCGTCCTGCCCAAGGACCCGGGCGACATCCTGCGGCACTCCCTGAGCCACATCGCGCGCGGCTCGGAGGGCGTGCTGTTCTTCCAGTGGCGGCAGTCACCGGCCGGGGCCGAGATCTGGCACTCCGCGATGGTCCCGCACGCGGGGCCGGACACCCGGATCTTCCGCGAGACCGTCGAAACCGGCCGCGCCGTGGCCGCGCTGGCCGAGGTGACCGGCTCGACCGTACGGGCGCGGGCGGCCGTCCTGCACGACCCGGACGTGTGGTGGGCGCTGGACACCCCCGTCCTGCCCACGCCGGAACTCCCGTACCTGCCCGCACTCAAGCGCGCCCACCGCGCCCTGTGGGACGCCGGGATCACCACCGACTTCGCGCACCCGTCCGCCGACCTGTCCGCGTACCGGCTCGTTCTCGCCCCCAGCCTGCACCTGGTCTCCGAGGAGTCCGCCGCCGCGCTCACCGCCTACGTCGAGGGCGGCGGCACCCTGCTGGTCGAGTGCTTCAGCGGCGCCGTCGACCCCCACTACCGCGCGTGGCCCGGCGGGGCGCCGGGCCCGCTGCGGCCACTGCTCGGCCTGCGCGCCGAGGAGTTCCGCCCCCTGCCGTCCGGCGCCGCCGTCCCCCTGACCGACGGCGGCGCCGGCACCACCTGGACCGAGGCGCTGCTGCTGGAGGGCGCGACGGCCGAAATCGGTTACGCGGAAGGGCCGTTGACCGGCCGGGCCGCCGTCACCCGGCACGCCCACGGCCGGGGCACCGCCTGGTACGCCTCCACCCGGCTGTCCCCCGCCTCGTACACCGCGCTGATCGGCGGCTTGATACGGGCCTGCGGCGCGGAGCCCGAACTCCCCGGTCTTCCGGCGGGCGTCGAGGCGGTCCGCCGCCACAGCGACGACGGCCGCGCGTACCTCTTCCTCCTCAACCACTCCCCGGCCGAGGTCCGCGTCCCCGTGCGGGGCCACGATCTCCTGGCGTCCCGCGCCCTTCCTTCCGAGGGCGCCGTCCTGCCGCCCGCGAGCGCCGTGGTCGTCCGCGAGGAGGGCTGAGGGGACCGCCCCGCCGGCTCGCGGGACGGGCACGGAACGTGACCCCGGCATCACCCGAACGAGTGAACGCTTCTCGGTCATCCTGGGATGGTCACGCAACCGGCTCTTCCCGAAGGGCGTCCCCTCCTGCGCAACAGGTGTGACGCTTGGGGTGGGAAGGGGGTCGGGCGTGGACACGGTGATTGTGCAGTTGCCCGAGGAATCCGAGGCACGGTGGGGAGAGGAACCGGCCGGGCGGCGCCCGAGGCTGCTGCGGCTCGGCCCCGGCGAGACGGCCGAGTTCGGGCGCGGGGGCTCCCCCGTGCGGACCGGTCCGGCCGGACACCCACCACCGTAGGAACGGCCCGGCGGGCCCGCTCCTGACAGATGACAGGGACGGCGGAACGCACCCGCGCCGCACGGGGACCCGCGGGGCCGTGGGCCGGACGCGCGTATACCCCGGCCGTCCGACGTGATCGCGCCAGCCCTTATGCGGTCCGAGACCCGGCATATGACCTAAGCCCGCCGAAATCCCCGCCCGGTGGTTAAAGGTCCAGCTAAGGACGGCTGTTCGGCATTCCCAGCGTCCGGAAGTGGCGTGCACACTACAGCCGTCGCCCGTCAAAAGCGTGCAACACGCAGCTATCGCACCACGATCCAGGTCTCGTCCTTGTCCTGTTCCTGACCTCACGTTGGAGTCGTCATCAACGACATACAAAAACCCCGTGTCGCACGGGCCCGCGCAGCGGTGGTCGCGGCGGCCTCGCTGGCCATGGTGTCCGGGTCCCTGATCCTCGCCATGCCCTCGCAGGCCAGCGGCCCCGCGCCCGCGGCCAAGACCATCGCGGAGAGCCACCCGGACTGGGCCACCGCCTCCGCCGACCAGGGCTCGGTCGCGGCGAACACCGAGATCACCGGCACCGTGTACCTGGCGGGCCAGGACGCCGCGGGCCTGACGAAGTACGCGACGGCCGTGTCCGACCCGAGCGACGCGAGCTACGGCGAGTTCCTGAGCCCGGCCGCGTACAAGGCGCGCTTCGGCGCCACCAAGGCGCAGGTCTCCGCGGTCCGGAAGTGGGCGGCCGACTCCGGCCTGAAGGTCGTGAGCACCTCCGACCACGCGATCACCGTCAAGGGCACCAACGCGGCGGTCACCAAGGCGTTCGGCACCGGCATCCACCAGTACCGCGTCTCGGGCACGCTGCGGCACGCCCCGGCCCGTGACGTCGTGGTCCCCGCGTCCGTCTCCTCCGCGATCCTCGGCGTGACGGGCTTCACCACGCCCGGCGCCAACGTCGCCAAGCCGAACTCGCACCGCGTGGACGACACCGCGGCCCGCTCCGCCGCGACCCCGGCAAGGAGCGGCAAGCCCGACGCCGGACTGCCGACCACCGCGACCTGCTCCGACTACTGGGGCCAGAAGATCGCCAAGGGCGCGCCGGCCGGATACACCACGTCCGACGTGCCGTTCGACCAGTGCTCGTTCTACCCCTCGCAGCTCCGCAAGGCGTACGGCATCACCGCCTCGGGACTGACCGGCAAGGGCGCGACGATCGCGATCGTGGACGCGTACGGCAGCTCCACCATGCTGGCGGACGCCAACCAATACGCGACCGCGCACGGTGACAAGGCGTTCAGGTCCGGCCAGTACAGCGAGGTCGTCGACCCGTCGCAGTGGACCAACCAGGACCTGTGCGGCGGCCCCGAGGGCTGGGCGCCGGAAGAGGCGCTGGACGTCGAGATGGCGCACGGCCTCGCGCCCGACGCCAAGGTCGTCTACGTGGGCGCCAACTCCTGTGACGACAACGACCTGCTGGGCGCCATCAGCACCATCGTCGACAACCACCTGGCCGATGTCGTCTCCAACTCGTGGGGCGAGATCATGCACACCACGGACGACGCCGACGTCACCTCGTCGCTGATCGCCGCCTACGAGCAGGTCTTCAAGCAGGCCGCCGTCGAGGGCATCACCATCGGCTTCTCCGCGGGCGACTGCGGCGACAGCAGCCCGCTGGCCGCCGCGACCGGCGTCAACTGCCAGCCCGACACCTCGCGCGCGCAGGCCAACTGGCCCGACTCCGACCCGTGGGTGACCTCGGTCGGCGGCACCGCGCTCGGTCTGAAGGACAAGAGCGGCTCGTACGGCTTCGAGACCGACATGGGCACGCTGCGCTCCAACCTGTCGGCCGACGGCAAGAGCTGGACCCCCGCTCCCCCGGCCCCGTTCTACTTCGGCGGTGGCGGCGGCACCAGCGAGGACTTCGCACAGCCCGCGTACCAGCGCGGTGTCGTGCCCGGCTCGCTGTCGCACACGCTGATGACCGGCGCGAAGAGCCGTACGGCCCAGCGCGTCACGCCGGACGTCTCGATGAACGGTGACCTGTACACCTCGGTCCTCGTCGGCATCTCCGACGGCGCCCCGTACAGCGAGGGCGGCTACGGCGGCACCAGCGTCTCGGCGCCGGAATTCGCCGCGGTCCAGGCCGACGCCATCCAGGCCAGGCACCACGCCATCGGCTTCGCCAACCCGGCGATCTACGCCCGCGCCGGGCTGTTCAAGGACGTCGTGGACCAGAACGCCGCCCACCACCACAAGGCCCCGCTGAGCAACGTCGCCGACTTCGGCCTGGTCAACGGCACCCTCGCCGTGCGCCTCGCCGCCTTCGGCGAGGACACCTCGCTCAACGCGGTCCGCGGCTTCGACAACGCGACCGGTGTCGGCTCCCCGACCCTGTCCTACCTCCGCTCCTTCGGCCGCCGCTGACCGATCCCCCGAAGGGCCCGGCGGAGCGACCCTCCGCCGGGCCCTTCGGCATTCCCCGCCTCCGCCGATTCCGCCGTATCGGCTGTGACAGGACGCCCCGAACGCGCGTCTGCATACACAGCAAGGCGGTCAATACTGGCGCCGGACGTGTGCGGTGCCGGTGGGGAGCAAGGGGCGACGGTGAAATTAGCGGCGATGCGGTCGTGGGTCGGGCAGCGGCCGAAGGCGGCGGTGGCGGGGGCGTCGGCGGTGGGCGCCGCGGGAGTGGCGGTCGCGCTGGTCGCGACGCTGACCGGCGGAGGCGCAGGCGCAGGCGGGGACGGCGGCGGCAAGGCGGACGACGCGGCGGCGCGGTCGCGGGCGACGCCGACCAGCCGCGCGCCGAGCCCGAGGACGGCACGGCCATCGACGGGGACGCCGACACCGACGCCGACCGTCACCGAGACGAAGGGTCCGATCGGCGACGGGTCCACCGCGTACACCGGCCCGCAGCCGCACCAGCCGAAGCCGGAGAAGCTC
Source organism: Streptomyces sp. NPDC087422 (assembly GCF_044744145.1). NCBI lineage: Bacteria > Bacillati > Actinomycetota > Actinomycetes > Kitasatosporales > Streptomycetaceae > Streptomyces > Streptomyces sp. NPDC087422. The sequence continues at coordinate 302,848 of NZ_JBIUXT010000003.1, forward strand.
AAGCCGGGCGAGAAACCGCCGCAGTTCGTGGTGTTCTCCTGGGACGGCGCGCTGGAGAACGACGACCATCTGTTCTCGCGCTTCCGGGAGTTGGCCAAGGAGAACAACGCGAACATGACGTTCTTCCTGTCCGGCATCTACCTGGTCCCGGACGCGAAGCGGTCGCTCTACCACCCGCCCCGGCACGCGGCCGGGACGTCCGCGATCGACTTCCCGACCGACGCGCACATCAAGGAGACGCTGGAGCAACTGCGGCTGGCCTGGCAGGACGGGGACGAGATCGGGACGCACTTCAACGGGCACTTCTGCGCGCCCGACGCGGGCGGCGGCGGCACGTGGAGCACCGCGGACTGGCGCAAGGAGATCGCCCAGGCGTACTCGTTCGTGGAGCACTGGAAGACGAACACCGGCTTCACCGACCTCCCGCCGCTGCCCTTCGACTACGGCCGTGAGCTGGTCGGCGGGCGCGCGCCGTGCCTGGAGGGGCAGAAGAATCTGCTGCCCGCGGCCAAGGCGCTGGGCTGGCGGTACGACGCCAGTTCGCCCGGCGACTTCCAGCTCTGGCCCGCCAAGTCGGGCGGGGTGTGGAACTTCCCGCTGGAGCTGATGCCCTACCCCGGCAAGGACTTCCAGGTCCTGTCGATGGACTTCAACTTCCTCTACAACCAGTCGGGCGGCGAGCAGACCCAGGGCGACCCGGCGAAGTTCCCGGCCTGGGAGCGCGAGACCCGGCAGGGCTATCTGAACGGCTTCGAGCGCGTCTACAACGGCAACCGGGCGCCGCTGTTCATCGGCAACCACTTCGAGACGTGGAACGGCGGCATCTACATGCAGGCCGTCGAGGACGTGGTGAAGGACGTCTGCCACCGGGACGGGGTGCGCTGCGTGTCGTTCAAGGAGCTGTCCGACTGGCTGGACGTCCAGGACCCGGCGGTGCTGGCCGAATTGCGCGGCCTCGACCCGAGCGAGTCGCCGGACTGGACGACGTTTCCCGCCAAGTAGCCGGTCCTGGCGGAGAGATCAGGGAAGCGGCGGCCGGGCCCCGCGCCGAGGGGCCCGGCCCGCTCAGCCGGCCGCCGCCACGTACCGCGTCCAGATGTCGACGGGATACGTGCTGCCGAACTCCTTCGTGGCCTTCGACGGCCCGCCGGTCCCGGTCAGCGGCAGCAACTCCTGCGTCTTCGGGTCGAGTCGGAAGACGGCGACCGACGTCGCCACCGCCGCGGCCCGCGCCCCCCTCGGCGGGTAGCCGACGTACCAGGCCGACAGGTCCCCGGCCGCCGTGCCCGTCTTGCCCGCCAGATCCGTCCTGCCCGCGAGCCCGCCGCCTGACCTCACCGCGCGGCGCGCGGTCCCGCCGGTCACCGCGTCCTTGAGCGCATCGTCCACCTCGCCCGCGACCTTCGGGGTGAACGGGTGCGTGACAGCGGGCTGTTCGATGTCCACGCGCTGCCCGTCGCGGGTGACCTTGAGCACGGAGTACGGATCGGTGTGCGCGCCCGCGGCGGCGAAGGTGCCGTACGCGCTCGCCACCCGGATCGGGCTCGGGGTGACGCCGGTGCCGGAGGCGAAGGCGGGCACCTGCTCGCCGAAACCGCGCGGCAGCAGCCCGGCGTCGACGGACGCCTTCCGCACCCGGTCCAGGCCGACGTCCATGCCGAGTTGGGTGATCGGGCCGTTGACGGAGTCCGCCACCGCCTGCCGCAGGCTGATCCGCCCCCAGGACTTCCCGCCGTCGTTGCGGCTCTTCACGATCGTGCCGTCCCGGCTCCAGTACGGCCCCTCGGGCGTCCGTATCGGCACCTTGTCGTCGCCGTCGTAGACCGAGTCGGGGGTGACGGGCGTACGCGGCGCGCCGCGGGTGAGCAGCGCGCCGTCCCGCAGTCCGGCCGCGTAGACGAACGGCGCGTAGGCCGTACCGACCGGCACGATCGTGATGTTGGCGTCGTCGAAGCCCTGCTCGATGTAGTCGGGGCCGCCGTAGAGCGCGACGATCCGGCCGTCGGTGGCGACGGACGCGGCACCGACGCGGACGTTCCGGTCGGCGGTCCTCGCCTTCGGTGCGAGGCCCGCGGTCTCGTGCCGCACGGCCTCGGCCAGGGCGTCGACGCGCGGGCGCTCGAAGGTCGTGTAGATCTGGTAGCCGCCCAGGTCGAAGCGCGCGTCGGAGATGTCGCTGTGCGCGGACACGTACGCCCGCGCGGTGTCGACGAGATAGCCGGTCTGCCCGCTCAGCCCCACGGGTTTCGGCGGCGCCTTGGGCTCGGGGAAGACGGTGTACGCGGCGCGCTCGGCGCGCGAGAGCTGACCGGTCTTCACCATCCGGTCCAGCACCCACTTCCAACGGGCCACCGCCCGTTGGTGGTTGGCCGGGCTGATCGCGGGGTCGTAGAGCGCGGCGCCCTTGAGCAGCGTGGCGAGGAAGGCCCCCTCGCCGGCGTCGAGCTGGGAGACGTCCTTGCCGTAGTACGCCTTCGCGGCGCGCTGCACGCCGTACGTACCGCGCCCGAACCAGGCGGTGTTGAGGTAGCCGTCGAGGATCTGCCTCTTGCTCATCTTCTGGTCCAGCTTCACCGAGATGAACATCTCGGTGATCTTGCGGGAGAGCGTCTGGTTCTGGTTGAGGTAGACGTTCTTCACGTACTGCTGGGTGATGGTGGAGCCGCCCTGGGTGTCGCCGCCGGTCACCATGGTGGCGACGGCCCGGCCGATGCCCTTCGGCGAGACGCCGTGGTCGGAGTAGAAGGAGGCGTTCTCGGCGGCCAGCACCGCCCACTGCACGCTCGTGGGTATCCGGTCCAGCGGCATCGCCTGCCGGTCCACCGGGCCCACCCGCGCCATCTCGGTGCCGTCGGCCCAGTAGTAGACGTTGTCCTGCTGCGTGGCGAATTCATTGAGGTCGGTGGGTATCCGGGTCCGCGCGTACGCCACTCCCACCACGGCGGTCAGCGTCACCAGCACCCACAGCGCCAGCAGCGACGCCTGGCGAAGCGACGGCACCCACCGCCGTATCCCGCGCCGCCCCGGCCGTGGATAGCGCGGCCGCAACACACGGGCCACGCGTTTCGCACGGGTCACGCGTACCGCGCCTCGGCCCAACCGCCTTAACTTCAGCCACTTTTTCCCCAACACCCCCGGAAGCTAAGGCCGGTTGTGGACCGCCCGAGGGCGGGACCGCCACAGTTCTGTAACAGCGGCGGGGCCCGGGGCCACCGGATCAGGAGGGCAGGCGGCGCGCGCGGGGGTGGAGGCGGGCGGCGAGCACGGCGACGTCGTCCTCGGCGCGGGTGGCGTCCAGCCGGGTGAGGACTTCGTCCAGGACGGCCTGGATCGCGGCGCCCGGCGGGAGCCGCAGATCGGCGAGGCGGGCCAGGGAGACGTCGATGTCCTCCTTGCGCCGCTCGACCAGGCCGTCGGTGAACATCACCAGCGTCTGGTCGGGGGTGATGTCACGGGTGGTCAGCTCGTAGCCGCCGACGCCCGTGCCCAGCGGCGGCCCCACGGGCAGGTGCAGCAGGCTGCCCGCGCCGTCCGCCGAGAACAGCACCGGCGGCAGGTGCCCCGCGCTGACCAGTGCCACGCTGCCCCGCGCCGGGTCGACCCGGACCAGCAGGCATGTCGCGGGGCGGCGGGTGCCGTCCTCGGCCACGGCCGCGTCGAGCTGGCGCAGCACGCGGTGCGGCGGCAGATCCGCCGAGGCCACGTACCGCAGCATCGAGCGGTACGCGTTCATGTCCACGGCCGCGTCCAGGCCGTGGCCCATCACGTCACCGATCACCAGCAGCGTCCGGCCGAAGCTGAGCCGTACCGTCTCGAACCAGTCGCCGCCCACCAGGCTCCCGCCGCCCGCCGGGAGATAGCGGGTCGCGATGTCCAGGTTCGGGTGCGGGCGCCGGGGCTCGGCCAGCAGCGCCCGCTGGAGATTCAGCGCCGTGCTGTGCGCCGCCGTGTGCTGCCGCGCGTGGCTCAGGTGCACGGCCGCCAGGCGCGCCGCGTAGTGCACGGCCGCCGTCTCCTCCGCCGTGAACCCCCGCCGGCCCGCCCGTACCGCCAACAGCGCGCCGTACAGCCGTCCGTGCGCCAGCAGCGGCATCGACACCGCCGTACGCGGCAGACTCCCGTCCGCGTCCGCCGTCGCCGTGATCGGATGCCCCTCGTCCAGCGCCCGCACCGACAGCGACCGCGCGCTCAGCGGCGTCCTCGGCTCCAGCAGCTCCGACCTGCCCGCCGCCGCCGTCCGCGTCAGCGCCGGCTCCTCCGGCCGCCGGTCCGCCGGTACGTCCTCGGGCAGCAGGTCCACGGCCGCCGCGTCGCTCACCCGGCGGCACAGGAAGCCGACCAGCTCCGCGCAGGTCGTCTGCTCGTCCAGGGTGCTTCCGATGGCCTCGACCGCCTCCTCCGCCACCCCGAACCGGCCCCCGTCCGTGCCCTCCGCCACCCCGAACCGGCCCCCGTCCGTGCCCTCCGCCTCCCCCTCGACCGGTCCGCTCACCACTCCACGCCGCCTCTCCCACCGTTCGCCCTGGCGGGCACCCCCTGATCCTTCCAGGGCCCCCGCCGCTGCCCCCGTTCCCACGTGCCCGTCCCCCGGTCTTTTCCGGGCCGGGCCCCCTGTGCGTCGGCTCCGGGCGGGTGGGTGAGCCCGGCGGTCCTCAAAAGCGCCCGCCCGCGCACGGTGAACGGACCGGGCCCGGGGCCCTACAGGGGCGAGCCGTCCCGGGCGGGGGCGGGGCCGTCGAGGAATTCGGCGAGCCGGAAGAGGGCGGGAAGGGCCGCGCGCACCGCCCGAAGGTCAGCATCGGGCAAAGCTTCAAGCGCGGCGTCCATCCGCCGCTCGTGCGCCAGCGTCCACGCGGCGAGCCGCTCCCGCCCGGCAGCGGTGAGCGTGACGACCGAGGCGCGCCGGTCGGCGGGATCGGTCTGCCGGGCGACGAGCCCGGCGGCGATCATGGGCCCGATGAGCCCGCTGACGGTGCTGGCGGCGAGCCGTCGCCGGACGGCCAGATCACCGATGCGGGCGGGCGAGTGCTCGCCCAGGACCTGCAACAATTCCACCTGGGCCATGGGCAGCGCCTCCCACGGGTCGTCCCCGCCGACGGACACCCGAAGGGCACGGCGGAGCCGGGTGACGGCCTCGGTGAGCAGCCGGGCGTCGGCGGACTTGCTGAGCGGTCGCGGCGGGGAAACCGCGGGGTGGTGCGGGGACATGCCCTTGAGCGTAGGCCCTGGCATGTCACGGACCACCTGTCCGCGGCCTCTCAGGAGCGGGACGGGACCCCGTCGCGGCGGGCGGTGACTCGTCACTTCGGCGCCACCCGGACGACGGAAACTTCGGTGTCCGATGTAATCTCGTCCGAGTCCGCCGGCCACGGCCGGACCGTACGGCGAGAGTGAAAACCTTCATGCTGCTGGCGTATCCCCCGAGTCCCGCACAAGGTGCCCGGCACCCGGGACGGGTCCTGCCCGCAGCCGCGCCGGAGGGCGGCCGATGACGTCCCCGACGCGCAACGCGCCGCGTACGGACGGCGCGCGGACGGACGGACCCCGTACGGACGGACCCCGTGGCGACGAGCCCCGCACCGGCATGCTCCGCAAGGACGCGGCCCCGGAGCCCGAGGCCGCACCCGAGTCCGGGTCCGCGCCCGCCGAGGCCCCCAGGAGCAGATTCCGCCGCCTCGGCCCGCTCCTGCCCGCCCGGCTGCGCCGCCTCGGCCGCCCGCACCTGCTGGTCGAACTGGTCTTCAGCGTGGTGCTGTACAAGACGTACTCGCTGACCCGCCGCGCCGCGCCCGAGCACCACGAGGCCGCGCTGCACCGCGCCACGGACATCCTCAACGCCGAGCGCAAGCTGCACGTGAACATCGAGCTGACGATCAACCACGCGATCGACAAGATCGACTGGCTGATCGTCGGCATGAACTACTACTACGCGACGCTGCACTTCATCGTGACCCTCGGCGTCCTGATCTGGCTCTACGCCCGCCACCCCGCCAGCTACCGCAGCGCGCGCACCGCGCTGTACGCGGCGACCTTCGTGGCCCTGATCGGCTTCACCTTCTTCGCGCTGGCGCCGCCGCGCCTGATGGAGGGCCAGGGCTTCATCGACACGGTGGTCACGCACCATACGTGGGGCTCGTGGGACAACGACGACGTGTCGTCGCTGTCGAACCAGTACGCGGCGATGCCGTCCGTCCACATCGTGTGGTCGGCCTGGAGCGGTCTGACGGTCGCGGCACTGGCCCGCAGAACGTGGGTCAGGGTCCTGGGCTTCCTGTACCCCTTCTTCACCTTCACCGTCATCCTCGCCACCGGCAACCACTTCCTCGCCGACGCCGTGGCGGGCGCCCTCACCCTGGCCCTGGGCTTCCTCATCCAGCGCCTGCTGCTCGGCCGCCCCGCCTACCTCTACCCGGCCCCCGACCCGCTCCCGCCGGGCCCCCTGGGTCCGGTGGGCGCCCGCACGGGCACCAGGCAGTAGTCCGCGCGCCGCCGACGAACGCGCGCGCACCGCGGGCCGCGAGGACGAACGCGGCCAGGACGCACGAGGGCCCGAGCCGTGTCGAACGGCTCGGGCCCTCGTCGTGCGTGTGCTGCCGGTCGTGCTGGTGGCGCCGGTCGTGCTGGTCGCGCGCCCCTGAGGGGTTACGCGGCGCCGCGCATCGGGGACGAGCGGCGGCGGGACTGCGACGTCGGACGGCCGCGGCGGGCGCGGGAGGACGGCGCGCCGGAGCGCTGCGGGCGGTCGGCGACCGGGTTGGTGATGGTGACCGGGATGCCGGACGGCGCCTGGGCGCCGGTGATCCGGGTCAGCTCGGCCTCGCCCGACCGCACCTGGGCCACCTGCGGCGCGATCCCCGCGTTGGCCATCAGACGGGTCATCTCACGGCGCTGGCTGGGCACCACGAGCGTGACGACCCGGCCGGACTCGCCCGCCCGCGCGGTGCGTCCGCCGCGGTGCAGATAGTCCTTGTGGTCGCTCGGCGGGTCGACGTTCACGACGAGGTCGAGGTTGTCGACGTGGATGCCGCGGGCCGCCACGTTCGTGGCGACCAGCACCGTCACGTGCCCGGTCTTGAACTGCGCGAGGGTACGGGTGCGCTGCGGCTGCGACTTGCCGCCGTGCAGCGCCGCCGCCCGTACACCGCTCTTGAGCAGGTGCTGGGTGAGCTTGTCGACGGCGTGCTTGGTGTCGAGGAACATCAGCACCCGGCCGTCGCGCGCCGCGATCTCGGTGACGGTCGCGTACTTGTCGGCGTCGTGGACGTGCAGCACGTGGTGCTCCATCGCGGTGACCGTGCCCGCCGACGGGTCGACGGAGTGGACCACCGGGTCGGAGAGGTAGCGCCGCACGAGCTGGTCGATGTTGCGGTCGAGCGTGGCGGAGAACAGCATTCGCTGGCCGCCGGGCCGCACCTGGTCGAGCAGCTCGGTGACCTGCGGCATGAAGCCCATGTCGGCCATCTGGTCGGCCTCGTCCAGCACGGTGATCGCGACCCGGTCCAGCCGGCACTCGCCGCGGTCGATGAGGTCCTTGAGCCGTCCGGGCGTCGCCACGACGATCTCCGCGCCGCCGCGCAGCGCGCTGGCCTGGCGGCCGATGGACATGCCGCCCACGACGGTGGCCAGCCGCAGCCGCAGCGTGCGGGCGTACGGGGTCAGGGCGTCGGTGACCTGCTGGGCGAGTTCCCTGGTCGGGACCAGGACCAGCGCGAGCGGCTGCCGGGACTCGGCGCGCTGCCCCGCGGTACGGGCCAGCATCGCCAGGCCGAAGGCGAGCGTCTTGCCGGAGCCGGTGCGCCCGCGGCCCAACACGTCACGTCCCGCGAGGGTGTTGGGCAGCGTGGCGGCCTGGATCGGGAACGGTACGGTGACGCCCTGTACGGTCAGCGCGTTCAACACGGCGTCGGGCAGGTCGAGTTCGGCGAAGGACTCGACGGCGGGCAGCGGCGGGGTGACCGTCACCGGCAGGGCGAACTCGCCCTGCGGCGCGGAGGGCCGCCGTCCGTAGCCGCCGGAGCGGGAGCCGCCGCCGCTACGGGACTGGCCGCCGGAGCGGCCGGAGCCCGAGCCGGAGCCGCCCGTACGGGAGGAACCACCCGTTCGGGTGCGGCTGAAACGGTCGTTCGTGCGAGATGTGCGGTTCAAAGGAACCCTTCCTCGATGCGACACGTATCGAGGATTTCCCGGCGGCCGTGAGGCGGCGGGGACAATCGCAAGAACGAGCCGGATAAAAAGCGAAACGAAGCCGGTCGGGACATTTCCTCCCGTGGCTTCGACATTTCCGCGCCATGAAAAAGCCGTGGAAAACGGCGGAACGCGGTGGAAATCCGTACAACGCAACAAGCCGGGACCCGCACCCCAAGGCGCGGGCCCCAGCTATATCGCTGAACGTGTCAGGCGTATTCAGACGCGTCAGGCGGGAACGATGTTCTCGGCCTGCGGGCCCTTCTGGCCCTGGGTGACGTCGAAGGTCACCTTCTGGCCTTCCTGGAGCTCACGGAAGCCCTGGGCGGCGATGTTCGAGTAGTGGGCGAAGACGTCGGCGCCGCCGCCGTCCTGCTCGATGAAGCCGAAGCCCTTTTCAGCGTTGAACCACTTCACGGTACCGGAAGCCATATTAATCTCCTTCAGGGGCAGTACATCGAAGCCCGCGGATTACGGACCCCGTGTCGCCGCAATGATTGCCCCGTTCAGGAAAGAACAGCGGAAATACAAAAGTGCACCTATCGGCACGTATGCCGATGAAGGAGCACTTGTAAGTCTTTGGGAACCACAACTGCAACTGAAAACAACGGTACCACGGAACCAGATTTTCGCCGGGTAAAACGCGTCACACCCCGCCCCGGCGCGCCCCACGGGGTGTCGTCGGGGTGCCGACGGGGGTGTCGTCGGGGTGCCGACGGGGGTGTCGTCGGGGTGTCGTCGGCCCCTCGCCCGGGCGAGGGGGCGGCCGGGCGCGCGCGCATCACGATCGCGCCCGTATCCCGGCCCCAGGGGCCGTTACGGCTGTCGCGGGCACAGGTTCATCGGCCATACTTCGCGCCGTGGAGCAGAAAACAGGTCCGAACACCCCGCCGATACCGCCCGCCGGAGTCGACCCGGCGTACATACCCGGCCTGACGCCCCCCGCGCGGTCCGCCGCCGAGGTGCCCGCGCCCGTGGTGGACGACGACGCCCCGGAGGACGCGCCCCCGCCCCCGGCCGCGCCCGAGGCCGAGCCGGAACCGGCGGCCGAGGCCGTGCCCGAAGCCGCCGTCGAGGCCGTGGCCGAGGACACGGGCGCGGTGGACGACGAGGACGCGACGGAGGAGGACACCGGCCCGGTGTTCTCGGTCTCCGACCGCCGCGGCTCGATCACCGCCGACCGCACCGGCATCACCTTCAAACTGGACGGCGAGACCGCCGACTTCGGCTGGGACGAGATCGGCGCCGTCGAGATCGACACCCCGCGCTTCGGCCGCCGCTTCTCCGTCACCGTCTACACCTCGACCCGCCGCTGGTTCGACACGGACGTCGAGGCGCCCTCCAAGCCGCTGCTCAAGACCTGGGCGGCCGAGCTGGACGCGGTGCTGGACACGTACTTCGAGGACGACAAGCCGGAGGCGGCCGACGCCACGGACGACGTGGAAGAGGTCGAGGAGGCCGAAGAGGCCGACACGACCGACGCCACGGAGAAGGCCGACGAGAAGAAGGCCGCCGAGAAGAAGGCCAAGGCCACCGAGGACGCCGAGGCGTAGCCGTACCGTCGTGGACCGCGCCGGTTCTCACCCTCCGGCGCCGGTTCCCACCCTCCGGCGCGGGGCACCGCATACCGCCGACGTACCCGGCGCCGTACGCCACCGCGGGCGACGCGTTGAGCGAGGTGCCGACGGAGACGCGCCACCGGCAGGGCTCTGGTCGCGGCGGATGTCGACCGTCGCCAGGTGCAGCCGTCCGGCGTCGTCCGTGAGGCCGTGGCCGGTGAAGTAGAGCAGGACGGGGGCTTCCGCGTCGTGCCCCGGCGCGGTCGACTGCCGCAGCCCCGCGCCCTCGTGCTCGTGCTCGTGCTCGTGCTCGTACGGAGCGATCAGCGGAGCAAGTCGCCGCCCCACGCCTCGTCGCCTCCCCCGGGTACCGCTCTTCGTGCCTGCGCGCCCGCGCGCCTGCGCGTCCGCGCGGCACCGAAGTCCCCCCGATTCTGCCCCTGTTGGCACCCCCGCCGGGGCCGCTTCCCGGCAATCGCTCCGGCGCGGAGGCGGGGACGCCTGCAACAGGAGTTGCAGGTGATTGCAAGAAGTCAACCAACGGGCGTAGTTCGACAGCAGGGTTACGAAATCATTTCGCATGAGCCTTGTGGAACCGGACGCGCGCGCCCTAATGTCACCTCACCCTCTCGGCAGGTCTCGACAGAAACGAGCTTTCGATGTCACGGAGCAGCACAGGCGCTGTGGTGGAGTGGTCGGGCAGACCGCGGCGAAGAGCCGCGGTCGTGGTCGCGACGGCGACCGCGGTAGCCGTCGGGTTCAGCATCATGGCCGGTGGTACGACCGCCCTGGCGGGTACGGGATCGGGCGGAACAGGCGGCGGTACGGCCCCGGTGGTGACGCGGGCCGCGCTCGACCCCTCGCTCGTCGCCGGCCGCGGCGCGAACGTCGGCTTCGCGGAGCAGGAGGCGGAGAACGCCGCGACGAACGGCACGGTCATCGGCCCCGGCCGGGACGCGTACACGCTGCCCGCCGAGGCGTCGGGCCGCAAGGCGGTGTCGCTGAAGCCGGGCCAGTACGTCGAGTTCACCCTTCCGAGTGCCGCCAACGCGATCAACGTGCGGTACAGCATCCCGGACGCGCCGACCGGCGGCGGCATCACCTCGCCGCTCGACGTGACGGTGAACGGCAAGGACCGCAAGGCCCTGACGCTCACCTCGCAGTACGCGTGGCTCTACAACCTGTACCCGTTCTCGAACGACCCGGGCGCCGACGTCCTGCACCCCGACTACTGGGTGACCGAGTGCGCCTGCGTGCCCCAGGACACCACGCCCGCACCGGTGTTCGCCAAGCCGTTCCGCCCCAACCACTTCTACGACGAGCAGCGGCTGTCGCTGGGGAAGACGTACCGCGCGGGCGACAAGGTGCGGCTCCAGGTCCCGGCGGGCGCCACCGCCGCGACCACCACGATCGACCTGCTGGACTCGCAGCTCGTCGCGCCGCCGAAGATCGACCTGATCGCGGCCAACGTCCTCGCCTTCGGCGCCGATCCGACCGGCCGCCGCGACTCGGCGAACGCCATCGACAAGGCCATCGCCTTCGCGAAGCTCACGCACCTGAAGGTGTACATCCCGCCGGGCACGTACCAGGTGAACCGGCACATCGTCGTCGACAACGTGACGATCGAGGGCGCGGGTAGCTGGTACACGATCATCAAGGGCCGCCAGGTCGACCTCGCCACCCCGGCGCCCGACGGAAGCGTCCACACCGGTGTCGGCTTCTACGGCAAGGACGCCTCGAAGGGCGGGAGTTCGAACGTCCACCTGTCCGGCTTCGCGATCCAGGGCGACGTCCGGGAGCGCATCGACACCGACCAGGTCAACGGCATCGGCGGCTCGCTGAGCAACTCGACCATCGACGGCCTGTACATCCAGCACACCAAGGTCGGCATGTGGTTCGACGGGCCGATGAGCAACCTGAGGATCACCAACAACGTGATCGTCGACCAGATCGCCGACGGCATCAACTTCCACACCGGCGTGACGAATTCGACGGTCTCCAACAACTTCCTGCGCAACACCGGTGACGACGCGCTCGCGCTGTGGTCGGAGAAGACCGAGGACGCGCGCAACACCATCGACCACAACACCGTGCAGACGCCGGTGCTCGCCAACGGCATCGCGCTCTACGGCGGCACGGACAACACCGTCTCCAACAACCTGATCGCCGACCCGATCCGCGAGGGCAGCGCCATCCAGGTCGGCTCCCGCTTCGGCTCCGAGGCGTTCACCGGCCACCTGTGGATCACGGACAACACCACGGTCAGGGCGGGCACGTACGAACTGAACTGGAACATCGGGCTCGGCGCGATCTGGTTCTACGCGCTGGAGAAGAACATCGACGCGGACATCCGGGTGACCGGGGACAACTTCCTCGACAACACGTACAACGCGATCATGCTCGTCGCCGACTGGCCGGTGAAGGACCTGTACTCGGTCACCAACGTCCACTTCAAGGACATCAAGGTCGACGGCACCGGTACCTCGGTGGTCAGCGGCCGGGTGGCGGGCTCCGCGTCCTTCGAGAACGTGGTCGCGCGCAATGTCGGCGCCGTCGGCGTCAACAACTGCGGTTCCTTCAACTTCACGCCCGCGGGCTCGGAGTTCTCCCTGACCGACCTCGGCGGCAACACCGGCGGCGGTACGACCGGGCCGTGGTTCGCGTCGTGGGAGCTGCCGAACACGATCACCTGCGACGACCGCCCGCCGGTCGTGGCACCGCCGGCTCCGTCGGCGTGGTGACGGCTGCCCTTCGAGGAGCGCGCGGTGAGGAGCGCGCCGTGAGAAGCGCGCGCTGAGCGACACCCCGTGACAAGCGCCTCGCGCGAAGTCCATACGGAGATCCGTACAGGTTTCGCGCGGGGCCGCTAAGAAAGCGTTAAGACTCGCGGGCCGCGGTGGCCGGCGCGCCGGGACAGACCCCGGCAAAGCCCCCACCGTCCCGATGAAATGCCTGGTCGGCCGCCCGGAACACCCCGGGCGGCCGATCATGTGTCAGCGGGGCAGGGGTGCGTACGCTGGCCGGGCCGTCATCCGCGATGGCCCGACCGATCCGCCGCACCCCAGGAGCCCTCCGGATGACCACGACCGTCCCGCCCGAGCGGTCCTCGACGCCCCCGCGCAGCCGCTTCAGGGCCTGGCTGCTCGAAGGTCTCTCCGACATGGGCAAGCACCAGTCGGGCGGCGGCGGGGCGGCGGAGCGGGAAGCCGCGCCCGCCCACAAGGGCCAGCGCTGGTGGCGGGTGATGTGCCTGACCGGCGTGGACTACTTCTCCACCCTCGGCTACCAGCCCGGCATCGCGGCGCTCGCGGCCGGGCTGCTGTCGCCGATCGCGACGGTCGTACTGGTCCTGGTCACGCTGGCGGGCGCGCTGCCCGTCTACCGGCGGGTCGCCGAGGAGAGCCCGCACGGCGCGGGCTCCATCGCGATGCTGGAGCGGCTGCTGTCGTTCTGGAAGGGCAAGCTCTTCGTCCTGACGCTGCTGGGCTTCGCCGCCACCGACTTCCTGATCACCATCACCCTTTCGGCCGCCGACGCCTCCACCCACCTGGTGGAGAATCCGCACTTCGCCACGGCGCTGCACAGCCACCAGATGGTGATCACGCTGGTCCTGGTCGCGCTGCTGGGCGCGGTGTTCCTCAAGGGCTTCCTGGAGGCCATCGGGATCGCCGTCGTCCTGGTCGGGCTCTATCTGGCGCTCAACGTGGTGGTCGTCATCGCCGGCTTCTGGCACGTCGCGACCGCCGGGCACGTCGTCACCGACTGGTCGCACGCGCTGACCGCCGAGCGGGGCAACGTCTTCGTCATGATCGGCGTGTCCCTGCTGATCTTCCCCAAGCTCGCGCTCGGCATGTCCGGCTTCGAGACCGGCGTCGCCGTCATGCCGAACGTCGCGGGCGACCCCGGTGACACCGAGGAGCGGCCGGTCGGCCGGATCCGCGACACCAAGAAGCTGCTCACGACGGCCGCGCTGATCATGAGCGTCTTCCTAATCTGCACCAGTTTCATCACCACCGTGCTGATCCCGAAGAAGGAGTTCGAGACCGGCGGCAAGGCCAACGGCCGCGCGCTGGCGTATCTCGCCCACGAGTACCTGGGGTCGGTCTTCGGCACGGTCTACGACTTCTCCACCATCGCCATCCTCTGGTTCGCGGGCGCCTCCGCGATGGCGGGCCTGCTCAACCTGATGCCGCGCTACCTTCCGCGGTACGGCATGGCCCCGCACTGGGCGCGCGCGGTGCGGCCGATGGTGCTGGTCTTCACGCTCGTCGCCTTCCTCGTCACCTGGATCTTCGACGCCAGCGTCGACAAGCAGGGCGGCGCGTACGCGACCGGCGTCCTCGTCCTGATGAGCTCGGCCGCGCTGGCCGTCACGATCGCCGCCCGCAAGGCCGGGCAGCGGCGCTGGACGGTCGTCTTCGCCGTGATCTCGGTGGTCTTCCTCTACACGACGGTCGTCAACGTCGTGGAGCGGCCCGACGGCGTCAAGATCGGCGCCTGCTTCATCGCCGGGATCATCCTCGTCTCGCTGCTGTCCCGGCTCGCCCGCGCCTTCGAACTGCGCGTCACCAGCGTGGAGTTGGACGACATGGCCACGCGGTTCGTCCGCGACATCGCCAGCCGCCGCATTCGCTTCATCGCCAACGAGCCGGGGCTGCGCGACGCGGCCGAGTACCGCGACAAGGTGCACCAGATCCGCGCCGACAACGACATCCCGCCCGAGGACGACCTCGTCTTCGTCGAGGTCACCGTCCTCGACGCCTCCGAGTTCGAGTCCGCCCTGCGCGTCACCGGGCATGTCCTGCACGGCCGTTACCGCGTGCTGTCCCTGGAGAGCTCGTCCGTCCCCAACGCGCTGGCCGCCCTTCTCCTCCACGTCCGCGACACCACCGGCACCAAGCCGCACATCTACTTCGAGTGGACCGAGGGCAGCCCCTTCACCAACTTCCTCCGCTTCTTCCTCTTCGGCCACGGCGAGGTCGCCCCGGTCACCCGCGAGGTCCTGCGCGAAGCCGAGCCCGACCGCTCCCGCCGCCCCCGCGTCCACGTGGGTTAGTCCGCGCGGGCAGACCGCGCGGGTTTGTCAGCGCGCCTCAGACCGCGTGCGTCAGCCCGCGTGCCTCAGACCGCGTGATCGGCGGCCTCGCGGTCGTTGGTCGCGGCCCAACTGGCCAGCAGATCAAGGGCGTCACGCGCGGGCGTGCCGGGTTCCGCGCTGTAGGCCATGATGGTCAGCCCGGTGTCGGCGGGCAGCTCCAAGGCGTCGTAGGCGAGGGTGAGTTCGCCGACGACGGGGTGGTTGAGGCGTTTGACTCCGCCGCGGTGCAGGTGGACGTCGTGGGTGGCCCAGCGGGTGCGGAACAGGTCGCTCCGGGTGGCGAGTTCTCCGACCAGGTCGCTCAGGGCCCTGTCGTGGGGGTCGCGCCCGGCTTCGGCGCGCAGGATCGCGACGGTGCCCGCCGCCATCCGCTCCCAGTCGCGGTAGAAGTCGGTGGCCGCGGGGTCCAGGAACATGAAGCGGGCCACGTTGGGCGGTCGCCCCGGGGTCGCGAGGACCGGGCCGAGGAGCGCCCTGCCGAGTCGGTTCGTGGCCAGGATGTCCAGGCGGCGGTCGCGTACGTAGGCCGGGGTCGTCGTGGACATGGAGTCCAGGATGCGCTGGATGCTGGGGCGCACATGAGGCTTCGGGGCGCGGGCGGCGGGTGTCCGCGCTCCGGAACCGGCGGCGCGGGCCAGGTCGAACAGGTGGGCGCGTTCGGCCTCGTCGAGGCGGAGGGCGCGCGCGAGGGCTTCCAGGACGCCGTCGGAGACGCCGCGGGCGTTGCCGCGCTCCAGCTTGATGTAGTAGTCGGCGCTGACGCCCGCCAGCAGCGCGACCTCCTCGCGGCGCAGCCCGGTCACCCGGCGGAATCCGCCGCCGACCGGCAGGCCGGCTTGTTCCGGGGTGATCCCGGCGCGGCGCGAGGTGAGGAAGTCGCGGAATTCGGTGCGGGCGTCCATGCGTCCAACCGTACGGCCGTTTTCGCCCGCCTGACAGGCTCCGTCAGTACCTGTAACAGCAGGAATCCCCTGGTGAGAGGCCATGGGCAGCGGTTCGTGCCACGGTGGGAAGGGAAGGCGATCCGCCGTCCCGGAGCAGGCGAGCGGCTCCGCGTCACCGAGGAGGAACAGGCCATGGAGTACACGCGACTGGGAACGTCAGGGCTCAGGGTCAGCCGGATCGCCCTGGGCTGTATGAGCTTCGGCGACCCCGCCACCAGACTGACCTGGTCCCTCGACGACGACGCGGCCGAGCCGGTCTTCCGCCGGGCCGTCGAGCTCGGCATCACCTTCTGGGACACCGCGAACATCTACGGCCTGGGCACCTCGGAGGAGATCGTCGGGCGGGCGCTGCGCAAGTACACCCGGCGTGACGACATCGTCCTGGCCACCAAGCTGTGGGCGCCGATGCACCAGGGCCCGGGCGGTTCCGGTCTGTCCCGCAGGGCCGTCATGGAGCAGATCGACGCCTCGCTGCGGCGCCTGGACACCGACTACGTCGACCTGTACCAGATCCACCGGTTCGACCCCCAGACGCCGGTCGAGGAGACGATGGAGGCGCTGCACGACGTGGTCAAGGCGGGCAAGGTCCGCTACATCGGCGCCTCGTCGATGTGGGCCTGGCAGTTCGCCACAATGCAGCACACCGCGCAGTTCCACGGCTGGACCCGGTTCGTGTCCATGCAGGACCAGTACAGCCTGCTCCACCGCGAGGAGGAGCGCGAGATGTTCGGCCTCCTCGCCCACCAGGGCGTGGGAAGCATCCCCTGGAGTCCCCTGTCCGGCGGGCTGGTCACCCGGCCCTGGGGCGAGCGCTCCACGCCGCGCGCGGCCGTCAACCGGACCGTCGACCCGCAGGACCGCCCGATCTTCCTCGACGCCGACCGGGCCATCGTCGACGCCGTCCAGGAGATCGCCCGGAACCGAGGCGTCCCCATGGCCCGGGTCGCGATGGCCTGGGTGCTGAAGAACCCGGTCGTCTCCGCCCCCATCGTCGGCGCGACCAAGCCCCACCACCTCGCCGACGCCGCCGCCGCGCTCGACCTCACGCTCACCCGGGAGGAGGTCGACTCCCTCGAGGCCCCCTACACCCCTCGCGAGCCGACCTTCTTCTGACCCCGTCAGGGCCTAGCGCTCCTCGCGGAACTCCACGTGCCGGCCCGCCGCCGGGTCGTACTTGCGCAGCACCATGCGGTCGGGGTCGTTGCGACGGTTCTTGCGGGTGACGTAGGTGAATCCGGTACCGGCGGTGGACCGGAGCTTGATCACGGGACGTACTTCGTTGCGTGCCATGACGTCCACTATACGAAAACGGTTGTCGTTGTCAATAGACCGGCCGTCCCGGCGACCGCCACTGCGATGCCCCGCGTCCGGCGTCCGGGATTCCGAGCCGCGCTCACGCCGTGAGGTGGCCGAGGACGGCGGAGACGGCGGCGCGCAGGGGCGGGGTGGAGACGCGGGCGGGGTCGCGGGATTCGAAGGCGTGGTGGGCCTCGGCGGCTTCGACGACCTCCAGGGGGGCGCCGGAGGAGGCGGCCGAGGCGATGAACCGGTCGACCGTGGCGGCGATTTCGGGGACTTCGAGAGCCACGCGGGTGAGGACGGTGGGGAGGGCGGCGGGGGCGGGGTGGAAGCGGGTGGCGGACAGGCCCCAGTTGGGGAGGGGGGCGAGGACGGGGTAGGTCAGGGCGACGCAGCGCAGCCACGGCGGCGGGGCCGCGAGCCAGTCGGCGCAGAGCAGGCCGCCCGCCGAGAAGAACCAGAGGGCGACGCGGTCGGGGTCCACGCGGGGGTCGGCCCGGACGAGGGCGACGGCCTCGGCCACGTCGTGGGCCGCGCGGTCGAAGTCGGTGAGGTCGTGGAAGCGGTGGTCGACGGTGGCGGCCACCACGCCCTGGGAGGCCAGGAGTTGGGCGTAGCCCAGGAAGGCCGGCCAGTCGCGCGGAGTCGGGCGGACGTCCGGCGATACGGGGCCGCCGTGGACGAACACGACGGCGGGGGACGGGCGTTCGGCACGGGGGAGGTGGAGGTCGACGCGGCCGTGCCGCTCGCGGGGGAGTTCGGGGACGGGGAGGGGGAACGGCCGCTGCTGGGGGGCCTGTTCACCCCTGGGCGCGAGCCGCCGCCCCTCCCCCGCGACCGCCCGCAGCAGGACGTCCGCCAGCCCGCGCGGCGCGGACAGCATCGGCCAGTGCCCGGTGCCCAGGTCGAAGAAGGTCACCCGCGGTTCGGTGAGCACGGCGAGCCGGGGGTCGCCGAGCCCGACCAGCGTCTCGACCAGCGCGATGCTCGAACCGTTCGCCGTACAGAAGACGCCTGTCACCGGCAGCGCCGCGACCGCGCCCGTCAGGCGGAGCGGCCGGGTGAGGGTGGCGCGCGGTTGCGGTACGGCGCGGTCGGTCAGCCGGGCCAGCGCGTCCGCCGGGACCCCGGCCGTACTGCCGTGCCGTGCCCACTCCTCCGGGCCGGACGGCGGCGGGACCGGCCCGTCACCGTCCTGCGCGCGGTCCCGCAGCTCCTGGTCGCGGTAGAGCGCGAGCGGCGGATCGCCGTCCTGCGGGATACCGGTGTCCAGATGGACGACGCGGGCGGTACGCGCCGGGCGGCGGTCGGCGGCGCCGACCACCGGGTGGATGCCGTAGTCGTGCCCGACGAGCACCACCGGCCCCTCGGCGGCGGCCACCGCGTCGATCACCTCCAGCACGTCCCGGATGTGCGTCTCCAGATCGGTGTCGGGCCCGGCCGGACGGCCGCCGTCGCCCATGCCGGTGAGCGTCACCGGATACGCCCGCGCGCCCGCTTCCCGCAGCGCCCGCGCGGTCTCCTGCCAGATCCAGCCGCCGGTGTGAGCGCCTGCCACCAGTACGTACGCCGTCATGAGATCTCCTCGGTCACCCTGCGGAACGGCCGCTTTCCCGGCCGCGGGTACCGTAGGAACTCCCCCTGAGGGAGGTTCAAGCCGTGCCGCCTGACCGTTTGTGGACCATCGGGGAACTCGCCGAGAGCGCGGGCGTCACCGTCAAGACCGTCCGTTACTACTCCGACCGCGGCCTGCTCCCCGAGGCGCGCCGCAGCAGCGGGGGCCACCGCAGGTACGGCCCCGCCGCGCTCGACCGGCTCCGCACGATCCGCTCCCTGCGCGGCCTCGGCCTCGCGGTCCCCGACGTCCACCGGGTCCTCGACGAGGACGACCGCGCGAGCGCGGCCGGGGCCGACGCGGCGGCCGACGTGCTCGACGGCCTGATCGCCGGGCAACTGCGCGAGGTCGGCGCGGGCCTGGCCGCCCTGCGCTGGCGCGAGGCCGCGCTCCAGGCGCTCCAGGACTGCGGCCCCGGGGAGCGCGCCGAGCGGCTGCTGCTGGTCGGCGCGCTGCCGAGCCCGCCGAGCACCGCCGCCATGGCCCGCTTCTGGCGGCGCTGGCTGCCGCCGCGGATGCCCGCCCGGCTGGTCTCGGCCATCCTCGACGGGACGATTCCGCAGCTCCCCGAGGCGCCGACCCCGGCGCAGGCCCTGGCCTTCGCGCGCCTGCACGCGCTGGTGTCGGGGAGCTGCGACGGTGCGGGAAAGATCTCCGGAAAAGCCTCCGGCACGAGCACCGGCGACGGCCGCGACCCCACCCAGCCCGCCGCGCACCGGCCCGAGGAGGGCTACCGCCCGGCCGTCCTGTACGACGGCCTCATCGAGGCGTACGGGCTCGCCGCCCCGCATCTGCGGGCCGGGCGGCGACCGCAGGAGGGCGAGGCGCTGGACTGCTTCGTCGCCGCGTACGCCCGCTCGCGCGGCGCCCGTGACACCCCGGCCTTCCGCCGCCGCCTCGGCGGGGTGCTCGGCGCGGACCCCCGGATCGACCGCTACTGGCAGCTCGCCGGGGAGCTGTTCGGCCCGGCGGAGCCGACCCCGGGCAGCACGCACGACTGGCTGCTGGCCGCGCTGGACGGCGCGACCGCCGAGGCCGCCTGAGCCGTACGCCGGTACGTCGGTAAGCCAATACGCCGGTACGCGGATACGTTCACCGGACCGTACGCCGCGGAAACGTTCCGGAAGGCGTCCCCGGAGAGCGTACGAACTCGTCCGGACCTGTCCGGAATGCGAAAACCTTCGGGGGCCCCGATGCTGGGAGGGCAACGGGGAGAGCAAGGCGTTCCCCCAAGGAGGGCAGCCATGTCCATGCTCGACAAGCTCAAGGGCCTGCTGAAGGGTCACGAGGACCAGGCGCACCAAGGCGTCGAAAAGGCCGGTGACATGGTCGACAAGAAGACCGGCGACAAGTACAGCGGCCAGGTCGACCAGGTCCAGGACAAGCTGAACGACCAGCTCGGCGGCGGCACCCGTCCGTCGAACGAGCAGCCGTAACCGTACGACGCGGCCGGCATTCGTACGGCGTACGCGTCGACGTACGGGCAGCCGCGTCCACCGCCGCGTAGGTGGACGCGGCTGCCCGACGCGTCAGCCCGACGCGTCATGCGCGACCGGGGGCTCACGCCCAGCCGTACAGCTCCTTGAGCCGGTTCACGACGAGGTTGAACCTGCCCCGGTCCAGGGCGCACGCCTCGCGCCGCATGCCCTGGTCGTGCAGGCGCAGGACGCGGTCGACGGCGACCCAGGACTCGCGGCCCTCACGGTCCCAGGGCCCGGTGCCGATCGGCACCCACTCGTGGTCGTTGTCGTGGCGCTTGCTGGAGAGCTGGACGGCGAGCAGCGTGCCGCCCGCCTCGCGCGCCACGACCAGCACCGGCCGGTCCTTGCCGCGCCCGTCGTTCTCCTCGAACGGCACCCAGGTCCAGACGATTTCCCCGGGGTCGGGGTCACCGTCGTGATCCGGCGCGTACGACGTCCGCACCCGGCCCACCTCGCGCGGCTCAGCCTCGGTGGTGGCGTACGGCCCGCTGGCGCCGGGGAATTCAGCATTGGCAGCATTCGCAGTCATCCGCAAGACGGTAGGCCCTGCGGGCGGCGGCCCGGCGAGCGGGTCGGAACCCGTCGGTCACGAACCGCCCGGCGGCGCACCCGTGCCTCAGCCGTGCCTCACCAACGGCCCTGCACCTGCGCCCTGATGCGGCGGTCGTACAGCTCGCGCACCGCGTCCAGCGTGGCGTCGGTCAGCGGCGGCAGCGCGGCAGCGGCGGCGTTGGCCCGCGCCTGGGCGACATCGCGCGCGCCGGGGATGACGCTGCTGACGCCCGGCTGCTGGATGATCCAGCGCAGCGCGGTCTGCGCGGGCGTGGCGCCCTCGGGCGCGAGCGCGGCGAATTCGGCGGCGGCGTCGAGGCCGGTCTCGAAGTCCACGCCGGAGAAGGTCTCGCCCTGGTCGAACGCCTCGCCGTGCCGGTTGTACGTACGGTGGTCGTCGGCGGCGAAGACGGTGTCGCGGGTGTACTTGCCGGTGAGCAGCCCCGAGGCCAGCGGCACCCGCGCGACGATGCCGACGCCCGCCTCGGCCGCCGCGGGCAGCACCGCCTCAAGCGGCTTGAGGCGGAAGGGGTTCAGGATGATCTGCACGCTCGCGACGCCGGGCCGCGCGATGGCGGTCAGCGCCTGCTCGCACGTCTCGACGCTCACCGCGTACGCCGCGACGCGCCCCCGCGCCACCAGCGTGTCCAGGGCGTCGTACATCTCGTCCGAGGAGTAGACGGCCGTGGGCGGGCAGTGGAGCTGCACCAGGTCGAGGGTGTCGACGCCGAGGTTCGCGCGCGAACGGTCGTTCCAGGCGAGGAAGTTGGCCAGTACGTAGTTCTCGGGCACCTGCTCGGCCCTGCGGCCCATCTTGGTGGCCACGAACACCCCGGCGTCCGGGCGCTCCTTGAGATACCGCCCGATGAACTGCTCGCTGCGGCCGTCCCCGTACACGTCGGCCGTGTCGAAGAAGGTCACGCCCGAGGCGACGGCCGCGTCGAGCACGGCGAAGGCGTCCTCCTCGCGCACCTCGCCCCAGTCGGCACCCAACTGCCATGTCCCGAGCCCGACGACGGACACCTTCCGGCCCGTCCTGCCAAGAATCCGCTGCTCCATGCGGCGATGCTACGTCGCCGGTGTCCGGTCCCCGCTCGTGGCGTCCGCCGGTCGCCCAGTCGGTCGCCCCGTCGGTCGCCCGGTCCGGCGCTCCGCGCTCCTGCGGCGGCACGCGAGGAAGAACCCGAGCCCCGCCAGGAGCGCGGGGGCGATCATCTCGGCCGTCAGCGAGGCGAGCCAGTCGGGGTTGATCCGGTCGGTCATGCCGCTGGTGTATTGGCAGGTGGCCTGCGGCGGAAAGAAGCTGTACGTCACGGTGCGCGGCGGGCCGCTGCCCCAGTCGGCGCCCGCCGAGCACGCGGAGGACGGCCCGGCCAGCAGTTTCCAGCCCGCCAGCGCGTAGATCATCAGGAAGAAGGAGCCGGTGACGAAGAACGCCGCCCCCGTACGGCGGACCTTCTCGTCCCGCGACATCGGCACGACCAGCTCGCTGGCGAAGGCTCCGCGAAGCGGCGGCTCGAAGCACTCGGCGAGCAGCGCGAGGAACACGCACGCGGTCATGAACAGCAAGGCGGCCCAGAGCAGTCCGGTGAGCACCGCGCCGCCGCCGACGGAGGTCACGTCGCCGTCGCGGAACTCGCAGACGGTGGCGGGCGGAAACGCCTGGTTCCGGGTGCGCACCAGCGGGCCGGGGCCCTTCGTCATCCCCTGCGCGCACCGCTCGTCGAACTCCATCATGCCGAACAGCGCGACCGCGAGGCCCAGTGCGAGCACCGCGAAGGCCGCGCCCGCGCCCAGCCACAGCAGGCCCGTCCGATAGCCGCCGTACGCGCCGTATCCGCCCTGCCCGGCGGGGCCGCCCCGCGCGCTCCGCCCGCCGTCCATCCGCGCGTAAGACATTCGCGCACAGTAACCGACGGCCGCCGCCGGCGACCCGGCCTTGGGAAAACCCACGCAGGGGCCCGGTACGGTCACGGGGAGTGAGCCGTTTGCGGGGCGGGGGGACGGGCGTACGCTCGTCCGGGGAGAGGGATAAAAGGGACTAAAGGGAGCGAGGTGGTGGCCATGACGATCATGGGGTCGCGTCACCGTGGGACCACGGACCCTGAGGATTGGGAGGCCAGTCACCGCAGGGCCCTGGTGCTGAGCGAGGTGGCGGCGGAGGGGATGGTGGGGCTGTCGCGAGTGCTGCGCAGGGCGGCGGCGGGCGACGAGGACGCGGCGGGCATCCGGGTGGAGGCGCTGCTGCGGGCGCTGCCGGGCATGGGGATGTTCGACAGCCACTACCTGCTGGTGCGGGCGCACATCCGTGAGTCGGGGCTCGCGGGGGAGCTGAGCCCGGGGCAGCGCGTGGCGCTGGTGGAATTCGTCGAGCGGGCGCGGCACCTGCACGACCCGGTACCGCCGTGGGCGGCCTGACCACCCGGCTCACGTCCTGGCCCAGAAGCTCGTTGAGGAGTCGGCCGACAGTCGGCCGACAGTCGGCCGAGGAGTCGGCCCGCGACCGGTGACAGCCCCCGGAAGCGGCTGCCGGAGTAGGCTGAAAGTGCAGGTGAGCGTGGCGGTGCGGCACGTGCCTGTGCGGCGCGCGCCTGTCTTCGGCCACGCCGAAAGGTCGTGAGATCGATGGTTGCTCTGATCACTGTGCTGGTGGTGGTCGTCCTGATCGGACTGATCCTGCTCGCCATGAGCCTGCACGATGTGCAGCAGTACGAGCGGGGCGTCGTCTTCCGCTTCGGACGTCTGCTGCCGAACCTGCGGCAGCCGGGCCTGCGGACGATCCGCCCGATCGTCGACCGGATGCGCAAGGTCTCCATCCAGACCGAGGTGCTCGGCGTCCCGGCGCAGGGCGCCATCACCGGCGACAACGTGACCGTGACCGTCGACGCCGTCGTCTACTTCCGGGTCCTGGACCCGGTCAAGGCCCTGGTCAACGTGCACGACTACCCCAGCGCCGTCTCCCAGATCGCGCAGACCTCGCTCCGGTCGGTCATCGGCCGCGCCGACCTCGACACGCTGCTGTCCGACCGCGACCACGTCAACGCCGAGCTGAAGACGGTGATGGACGAGCCGACCGAGGAGCCCTGGGGCCTGCGGATCGAGCGCGTGGAGATCAAGGACATCGCGCTGCCGGAGTCGATGATGCGGTCGATGTCCAAGCAGGCGGAGGCCGAACGTGAACGGCGGGCCCGTGTCATCGCGGCCGAGGGCGAATTCCAGGCGTCGCAGCGCCTGACCGACGCCGCCGCCACGATGGCCAACACTCCGGGCGCCCTCCAACTGCGGCTGCTGCAAACCGTGGTGGACGTCTCCGCCGAGAAGAACAGCACCCTCGTGATGCCGTTCCCGGTCGAGATCCTGCGCTTCTTCGACCGCGTGGCCGGGGACACGGCCACCGACGGCGCGGGCTACGCGGAACCGGACACCGGCCCCGACGCCCGTACGGGCCCGGTCGACGAGAACGTCCCGCCGGACCGGCCGAGGCTCGTCCATCACTGAGACCCACCCCTTGCGATAGAGCGCACTCCAGGGTGTTGGCTGTGGAGCCATGAAGTACACCCAGCTCGGCCGCACCGGCCTCAAAGTCAGCCGTCTCGTCCTCGGCACCATGAACTTCGGCGGGCAGACCGACGAGCCCGGCAGCCACGCGATCATGGACACCGCGCTGGACGCGGGCATCAACTTCTTCGACACGGCGAACATCTACGGCGTGGACGAGCGCAAGGGCCGCACCGAGGAGATCCTCGGAAGCTGGTTCGCCCAGGGCGGCGACCGGCGCGACAAGGTGGTGCTGGCCACCAAGCTGTACGGGAACATGACGCAGGGCAACCCCTGGCAGGAGGAGCCCTGGCCGAACCACCAGCGGCTGAGCGCCCTCAACATCCGCCGCGAGGTGGAGGCCAGCCTGAAGCGGCTGGGCACCGACCACATCGACGTCTACCAGTTCCACCACATCGACCGGGCCACGCCCTGGGACGAGATCTGGCAGGCGATCGACGTCCTGATCCAGCAGGGCAAGGTGCTCTACGCCGCCTCCAGCAACTTCGCCGGCTGGCACATCGCGCAGGCCAACGAGGCGGCGGCGCGGCGCGGTTCGCTCGGGCTCGTCAGCGAGCAGTGCCTGTACAACCTCTTCGAGCGCACCGCCGAGATGGACGTCCTCCCGGCCGCCGAGGCGTACGGGCTCGGTGTCGTGCCCTGGTCCCCGCTGCACCAGGGGCTGTTGGGCGGCGCCATCCGCAAGTCCCGTGAAGGGGGCGGCTCCCGCACCCACGCCGGGCGCTCGGCGCGGGGCCTGGCCGATCCGGTGGTCCGCGACCAGGTTCAGCGCTACGAGGATCTGCTCGCCGAGCACGAACTCGACCCCGGGGAGGTGGCCCTCGCCTGGCTCCTCACCCGGCCCGCCGTGACCGGGCCCATCATCGGGCCCCGCACCCCCGCCCACCTCGACGGCGCCCTCCGTGCCCTCGATCTCCACCTCTCCGTGGACCTTCTCGCCGCCCTCGACGCCATCTTCCCGGGCCCCGGCCCTTCCCCCGAAGCCTTCGCCTGGTAGCCCCGACCGCCGCCGCGTGGGCGCGCTCAGCCACGTGCCTTTAGGGGCGCGGGGAACTGCGCCACCAGCCACGACGCTGCCGCAGGTCACCACCCGCCCCAGCGGGGCAGATCGGCTGTTCCCGGACCACCGGCCGGTGGTGGGCTGGCCGCGCAGTTCCCCGCGCCCCTGACGGGGCCCACCCCCTTTCGCCCGGACGGCGAGCCGATCCTCTAAGGGGCGCGGGACTGTTCCTGATCTGCGGCTGCCGCCGCGTGGGCGCGCTCAGCCACGTGCCTTTAGGGGCGCACCGTCTTTCGTCCGGGCGGCGAGCCGATCTTTTAAGGGGCGCGGGGAACTGCGCCACCAGCCACCACGCTCCCGCACCTCACCACCCGCCCCGACGGGGCAGACCGGTTGTCCCCGGACCACCGGCCGGTGGTGGGTTGCCCGCGCAGTTCCCCGCGCCCCTGACGGGGCGCACCGTCTTTCGCCCGGGCGGCGAGCCGACGCTGCCGCAGGTCACCGCCCGCCCCGGAGGGGCAGTTCGGTGGTGTCCGGGCCACCGGCCGGTGGGGGCGGGGAAGCGGAGGGGAGGCGGAGGCGGAAGAGGGCGCCTTGGCCGGGAGCCGTGTCGAGCTCGATGTACCCACCGTGAGCGGCAGCGAACGCGGCACAGATGGAGAGCCCGAGACCGGCGCCGCCCCCGGCGCCCCGGCTGCGGGAGGCGTCCACGCGGTAGAAGCGTTCGAAGACCCGCGCGGCCTGGTCGGGCCCGAGCCCGGGCCCGGCGTCGGCGACTTCGAGGACCCCGTGTCCGCCGACGGTGCCGACGCCGATCCGGACGGGCGTGCCGGGAGGCGTATGGGCGACGGCGTTGCCGACGAGATTGGCGACGACCTGCCGCAGCCGGGCCTCGTCACCGAGCACGGGTGCGGGACCGGGACCGGAGCCGGAGCCAGAGCCGGGGCCGGGGCCGGAACCGGACCCGCCCGGCCCGGTGAGGGAGACCGGCCGGGACGGATCGAGGGCGGTCGTGTCGTGCAGGGCGTCCACGGCCAGGGTGCGCAGGTCCATCGGGGCGAGCTGCACGGGCCGCTGCTCGTCCATCCGCACCAGCGTCAGCAGATCCTCGACCAGGCCGCCGAGCCGTACGGCCTCGCTCTCGATCCGCGTCATCGTCCGCTTCACGTCGGCCTCGTCGGGCAGCGCGCCCATCCGGTACAGCTCCGCGAAGCCCCGGATACCGGCCAGCGGGGTGCGCAGTTCGTGGCTGGCGTCGGCGACGAACCGGCGCATCTGCTTCTCGGACTCCGCGCGCGCCGCGAAGGCCGACTCGATCTGCGCGAGCATCCCGTTGAGCGCGGCGGACAGCCGCCCGGCCTCGGTGCGCGGGGACGCGGCGGGCATACGGTGCGACAGCGGGCGCCCGGCGGCTATCTCGGCGGCGGTGGCCTCGATCTGCCGCAGCGGCCGCAGCCCGGCCCGTACCGCGAACCAGCCCGCCACCCCGAGCAGCGCCGCGACCACCGCGCCGATCAGCAGGAACGCGGTGCGCAGGTGGGAGGCCGTGGAGGACACCTCGTCCAGGGACG
Organism: Streptomyces sp. NPDC087422; assembly: GCF_044744145.1. Lineage (NCBI taxonomy): Bacteria > Bacillati > Actinomycetota > Actinomycetes > Kitasatosporales > Streptomycetaceae > Streptomyces > Streptomyces sp. NPDC087422. Next base: position 329,709 of record NZ_JBIUXT010000003.1, read on the forward strand.
CGGCGACCACGACGCCCGCGGGCAGGTCGGCGGAGGGGGCGGCCGTGCCCGCGGCGACCGGTTCGATCAGCACCCGCCACCGCCCGCCGCCGTGGTCGCTGGCGACGTCGAACGGCTTGCCCAGCCGCTCGCGCAGCGACCCCGCGTCCATCGTCGGCCACAGCGGGCGCGGGTCCCCGGCCGAGACCGGCAGCCGGAACTGGTCGGAGACCCGCCCGTCCGCCGCGGCGAAGGCCACCACGAACTGGCTGGGCAGCCACGGCCGCGGCGCGCCGGGCCCCGGCCGTACGTAGCGCGGCGCGGGCACCCCGTCGGTGCCGAGCCGCCGCGCGAGCGGTTCGCCGTACCGCTGGAGCTGTTGGTCGACGCGCCGCACCTGCTGGCCGCGGACCGTGCCGAGGACGACGGTGTCGCTGACGGCGAGGCCGAGCAGGACGAGGACCAGGCAGAGCAGCACCAGCCGGGAGCGCAGCGAGAGCGCGGAGAGCCGCAACGAGCGGAGGGACCCGAGGAAGCTGAGGGACCTGAGGGACCGCACGGTGCGCACGGCGTCAGCCCTGCGGTCGGCGCAGCACGTACCCGACGCCGCGCACCGTATGGATCAGCTTGACCGTGCCGTCGGCGCCGGAGTCGACCTTGCGGCGCACGTACGAGATGTACGACTCGACGATGCTGAGGTCGCCGCCGAAGTCGTACGCCCACACGTGGTCGAGGATCTGGAGCTTGGACACGACGCGGTCGGCGTTGGCCATGAGGTAGGCGAGCAGCTTGAACTCGGTGGGTGAGAGGGAGACCGGGCGGCCGGCGCGCAGCACCTGGTGGCCGACCGGGTCCAGCTCCAGGTCGCCCGCGACCAGCCGCCCCTCGTCGGTGGGGCCGCCGGTACGGCGCAGGATCGCGCGGATGCGGGCGATCAGCTCCTCCAGGCTGAACGGCTTGGTGACGTAGTCGTCGCCGCCCGCCGTCAGGCCGCTGATCTTGTCGTCCACGCCGTCCTTGGCGGTCAGGAACAGCACGGGGAGCCGGTCGGCGGCGCCGCTGCCGGGGCGCGCGTGCGGCCCCGACTCCTCGCGCAGGTGCCGGACGACCGCGAAACCGGTCATGTCGGGCAGCATCACGTCGAGGACGACCAGGTCGGGGCGCTCACGGGCGACGGCGGCCAGCGCGTCGGCGCCCGAGGCGGCGGAGACCACCTTGAAGCCGACGAAGCGCAGGGACGCGGAGAGCAGTTCCCTGATGTTGGGCTCGTCGTCGACGACCAGCAGGCTGGCCTCGGGCGTCGTGTCCATGGAGTCCTCCTGGCCCCCGTCGTACGGTGCGGTTTCGCACCGTACGCTCCCGTCCTGTGAAGGCGGGGTCAGTTGCCCGTACCGCCGCCCGAGCCGCCCGAGCCGCCCGCCGTACCCGTACCGCCGCCCGCGCCTCCGGCACCTCCGGCACCTCCGGCGCCGCCACGGCCGCCGAAGCCTCCGAAGCCGCCGCCGAAGCCGCCCGCGGTGGCCGCGCCCTCGGTGACGGTGGTGGCGGCGATGTCGCCTGAGGAGTTCGCGCTGCCGCGTACGGTCACGCTCTGGCCGGGCTGGAGATCCGAGGTCTTGCCGTCCTTGGTGACGGTGACCTTCGTGGAGCCGCCGGTGGTGACCTTGACGATGCCGCCCTGGGCGTCGGTGACGTAGATGGTGTCGCCGTCCACCAGCTTGACGGTGCCGACGGTGACACCGGAGCCGGTGCCGCCGGTGCCTGCGCCGCCGCCCGCGCCGGGAGCCGCGCCCGGCGCCGTACCGGAGCCCGTACCCGTACCGGAGCCCGTACCCGTACCCGAGCCCGTGCCCGTACGGCCGTTGGCGCCCGCGAAGGCCGAGGCGAAGTCGCGGGCCGCAGCCGAACCGCCGCCGGACGAGCGGCCGTTGAGGTGGTTCTTCTCCACCAGCGCGCCGCCCGCGAAGGCCGCCGCAGCGACGACGCCCGCGGACAGCAGCAGCGTCAGCCAGGGCAGTTTGCGGCGCGGCGGGGCGGCCAGCTCGGCCGAGATGTCGCGGGCGTCCGGCGGCTCGGACAGGACGTCCTCCGGCCGTTCGGTGAGCACCGCCTCGCCGGGCCGCTCGACGATCTCCACCTCGCCGAACGTGTCGGTGAGCGGCAGCAGCTCCGTGTCGGCGTCGGCCTTCACGAGTTCGGTGCGGCGTCGCGCCATGTCCGGTTCTCCCTCGTCCCTCGTACGTCGTGCGGTGTGGTGGTGGACGGCCTACTCATGGCGCAGGGCCTCGATCGGGCGCAGGGCGGCGGCCCGATTGGCGGGGTAGCTGCCGAAGAACAGGCCGATGGCGACCGCGATGGCGAAGGCGCCCCACACCGACTCCGGGATGATCACCGGTTTGATGCCGACGATCGTGAAGCGCGAGCCGATCAGTCCCGCCACCACCCCGAGCCCGCCGCCGACCAGCGACAGCAGGGTCGACTCGGCGAGGAACTGCCCGAGGATGACGCCCTTGGGCGCGCCGATCGCCTTGCGGATGCCGATCTCGCGGGTCCGCTCGGTGACCGTCACCAGCATGATGTTGGTGATGCCGATCCCGCCGACCAGCAGCGAGATCGCCGCGACCGCGCCGAGCAGCACCGTGAACGTCCTGTTGGTGTCGGACTGGGTGCTGAGCAGCGACTGCTGGCTGCTGACCCGGAAGTCCAGCGCGTTGGCGTCCTTGATGCCGTGCGTGCCCATCAGGATCGTGGTGATCTCGTTCTGCGCCGGGGTCGTCGCGTCGGCCGACGTGGCCTCCACGAGGATCTGGTTGACCGAGCCGAAGCCGGTGAAGGCGTTCTGCACGGTCGGCAGCGGCGCGACCAGGATGTCGTCCGGGTCCTGGAAGCCGGTGCCGCCCTTGGTCTCCAGCACGCCGACGACCGTGAACGGCGTCCCGCCGAGCACCACCTTCTTGCCGACCGGGTCGGCCGTGCCGAACAGGTCGGTGGCCGTGGTCGAGCCGATCACCGCCACCTTGCGGGAGTTGAGGACGTCGTCGGCGCTGAAGTAGTCGCCCTTGGCGACCTTGCTGTTGGATGCCTTGAAGTACGCGGGGTAGGTGCCGACGACCTGCGCGACGTCGTGCGAGGTGCCCTCGTACAGCGCGGTCTGCGAGGACGTGGTCACCTCGGGGGCGACGGACTCGATGCTGGGCGCGGCCGTCGGGTCGGCGAGCGCCCGCGCGTCGTCCACGGTCAGCGGCTTGACGGTGGTCGCCGACGAGGACGAACCGCCGCCGAATCCGGCGCCGGAGGAGATGGTCAGCGAGTTGGTGCCCAGCTTCTCGATGGAGTCCTTGACGGACTGCGAGGAGCCGTTGCCGACCGCGAGCAGGATGATGACGGCGGCGACGCCGATCAGGACGCCGAGCATGGTCAGTCCGGAGCGGACCTTGTTGGCGGCGAGGCCGCCGAAGGCGAAGCGGAGGGTCTCGAAGGGGTTCACGCGGTGCCCCCGCTTCCGAAGCCGTTGCCCGTACTGCCGTTGCTCGTACCGCCGTTGCCGTGGCGGCTTCCGGTGAGGGCCTGACGCCGGCCGGCGGTTACCGGGTCCTGCGGGTGGTGCGCGGCGAAGGACGCAGGGTCGCGCAGCGCGGGCGGCGGGCCGTCGGCCGGTGCCTGGCGCCGGTCCTCGACCACCTGGCCGTCGACCAGCGTGATCACCCGCTTGGCGTGCCGGGCGACCTCGTCCTCGTGCGTGATCAGTACGACGGTGCGCCCGGAGGCGTTGAGCCGGTCGACGATGGCGAGCACTTCCTCGGTGCTGTGGCTGTCCAGGTTTCCGGTCGGCTCGTCGGCGAGCAGCATGGCCGGTGCGGTGACCAACGCCCTTGCCACGGCGACGCGTTGCTGCTGGCCGCCGGAGAGTTCGTTCGGCCGGTGGTCGACGCGGTCGGCGAGGCCGACCAGCGCGAGCGCCGCCAGCGCGCGCCTCCTGCGCTCGGCGGACCGCACACCCGCGTAGGCCAGGGGGAGTTCGACCTGCGCGAGCGCGGGGGTGCGCGGCACGAGGTTGAACGACTGGAAGACGAAGCCGATCTTACGGTTGCGGACGAGCGAGAGCTGGTGCTCGTCCAGGCCGCCGACGTCGATGCCGTCGAGCAGATAGCGGCCCTCGGTGGGGATGTCGAGGCAGCCGAGGATGTTCATCAGGGTCGACTTGCCGGACCCGGAACTGCCCATCACGGCCACCATGTCGCCCTGTTCGACCAGCAGATTCACGCCGGGCGAGACGCCGGTGACGGGGTCGGGGTCGCCGCCGAGCGCGCGCACGGCGGCGTCGCCGTGCCCGTACGTCTTCAGCAGCGACCGCACCTCGATGACCGGCGGGCGGCCCCAGGGGCTGTCGTCGTCCCCCTCGACACCCGCGGTTTCCTCGCGGCCCGAGATCTGCTCGACGCCCGAGGTCTGCTCGACGCCCGAGGTCCGCTCGACGCCCGAGGTCTCTTCCGCGCCCGGACTCTCTTCGGCGTCACCGGTACGGGCGCCGGGCCGCAGGCCGCCGAGGCGCTGCCGCAGGGCGGGCCTCATCCGCGGCCACCGCCGGCTCCGCCGCCACCGCCGGTACGGAAGCCACCGCCGCCGCCGATCCGGTTCGCGCCGCCGCCGAGGCCGCCGGGGAAGGCGCCGCTCGGGAAACCGCCGTTGCCGGAGGACGCGACCGTGGCGATCTGCACCTGCTGGCCCTCCTTCAGACCGCTGGTGATCTGGTCGGCGGTGTCGCCCTCGACGCCGACGGTCACGGACGTACGGGTCGTGCTGCCGTCGGAGTTGACCACCGTGACCGTACGGTTGGCGCCGGTACCGGAGACCGCGGCGGTCGGCACGTTCAGCGCGCCGGACGCCGAGCCGGTGATCACCTGGATACTGGCGCTCAGGCCGGTCCGCAGATCCGCGGTGGGGCTGGTGATGGCGAGCGTGGCCGCGTACTGCACGGCGCTGCCGCTCCCGCCGCCGCTTCCGCTTCCGCTGCTCACCGGGAGCGAACTGACCGACAGCACCTTGGCGTTGAGCACCGTGCTCGACTGCGCGTTGAGGGTGACGGTGGCGGGCTGGCCCGCCTTGACCTTCAGCGAGTCGGCCTCGGAGAAGTTCGCCGTCACCTGCATGCCGGTGGGGTTGGTCAGGACGACGAAACCGGACGGGGTGCTGGAACCGCTGCTGCTCGACGTGGAGTTGGAGCTGCTGGAGTTCGAGCCCTGGCCGCCCGAGCCGCTGCCGGTGCCGCCGGTGCCCGACACCGTCTGGCCCTTGGCGGCCGAGACCGAGGCGACCGTGCCGGACACCGGGGCCTTGAGCGTGGTGCCGTCCACCGCGCGCTGATCGGCGTCCACGGCGTTCTGGGCCTGGGTCAACTGAGCCTGCGCCTGGGCGAGTTGGGCCGGGTCGACGGTGTAGGTGGGGGACGGCGTGGGCGTCGGGGCGGCGTCCCGCGAGCCGCCGCTGCCGGAGCCGGTGTTGGAGCCCGTGGCGGAGGTGACCAGCTCGCCCGCCTCGACCTTGGTGAGGTTGGCCTGCGCCGCCGTCAGCGTCGCCTGGTCCTGCTGCAACGTCTCCTCGGCGTCGGTCGGATCGACCTTCGCCAGCACCTGGCCCTTGGTGACCTTGTCGCCCGGCTTCACGTCGACCTCGGTGAGCGTGCCGCCCGTGGTGAAGTCCACACCGGCGTCACTGGGCGAGGCGAGCGTGCCGGAGCCGGACACGGTCGCCAGCACCGTGCCCTTGGACACCGTCACCACGCGCGCGCCCGTACCACGGGTGTTGCCGCTGTCACCGTTGTTGACCGCCGCGTAGGCGCCGCCTGCGCCCGCGAGGACCACCACGCCGAGCACCGAGTTGATCAGGACGGCCCTGCGCCGCCGTGGGAGCACCTTCATGGCGCGCATCCTGGCCGCCGACGCCTTTGATGGCCTGGGAGAAGGCTGGGAGTTTCCTGGGAACGGCGCCGTGCGCGAGGCCGCCCCGCCACGGCACGAAGCGGTCGCTTTACGTCTCAACCGGACCGTACGGCGGGCCCGTACGGGTCGCGACGGCCGATTCGCGCGCCCCGGCTCCCCGGGAACTCACAGCTCGCGCCCTGGCTGTGCCTAACTCGCGGCGGTTCACTCATGCGCCGCCACTCATGGGTGCTCGTGTCCCGCGCGTGCGCGTGGGTGAGCGGCGCCCCCCGCCCCCGCATCCGAGGAGACCACGGTCATGACCCTGACCACCACCCGGCAGTCCGCGCGCCGCTCCGCGCTGCGGGCGGGCGCGTGCGTCGCCGTCCTCGCCTCGGGCGCGCTGCTGCTCACCGCCTGCTCGTCGTCGGGCTCCTCTGGCTCGGCGTCCGCCGACGCGAAGGCGTCGTCCTCGTCCTCGCCGTCGTCCTCCGCCAAGGGCGCCTCCGGCGGCGCGCAGGACATGGCGGCCTACCGCGACTGCCTCTCCCAGCACGGCGTGAAGCTGCCGTCCTTCTCCGGCCGCCCCTCCGACCGCGCGTCCGGCCGCCCCTCCGGCCGCCCCTCCGGCCGCCCCTCCGGCCGCCCGAGCGGCGGATTCGGCGGGGGCTCAGGCGGCTTCGGCGGTTTCGGCGGTTTCGGCGGCGAGTCCGCCGACCCGGCCACCCAGAAGGCCATGGAGGCATGCGCCTCGCTGCGTCCCCAGTTCAACGGCCAGCGCGGCGGCGGCCCCGGCGGCGACAGCTCCGCCTTCCAGGCGTTCACGAGCTGCCTCAAGGACCACGGCGTCACCCTCCCCACCCCCTCCCCCACCACCCGCCGCGGCGGCTTCGGCTTCGGCGACCTCAACACCTCCGACCCGAAGACGGCCAAGGCCTACACCACCTGCAAACCCCTCCTCCCCACCCGCCCGCCCGCCTCCCCCTCAGCGACATAACCGCCCTCCCGGCCCAGCCGTCCGGGGCACAGGTGCCCCCTTATCCGGGCACATGCGCAAAGGGCCGGGCGAATGGGATCGCGCGGGCACATTGCGGCGCTAAGGTGCAGGCAGCGCACGGCGGTTGTGCGCTGGGTCACAGCCTGTGGGGGGCCGTATGCGCGAAATGGTCAAGGGCGGCAATGTCGGGCTTTCGGCATTGAGCGAGCACGCCGGGGCGGTGATCGTCAGCCTGGGGTGGAGCAGCGCGAGCGGGGACGGGGACGCCGATGTGTCCGTGTTGCTGCTGGACGGCGACGGCAAGGTCCGCAGCGACGACGACTTCTACTTCTACAACAACCCCGCGGCGGCGGACGGAAGCGTGCAGTTGCTCGGCAAGACCCCGACGGAGAACGGCAGCGAGGACCGGATCAGCCTGGATCTGACGGCCGCCGCCGGGGATGTGCAGCGGATCGTGCTGGCGGCGAGCCGGTACGGGGGCGCGCGGTTCGGGGACCTGGACGACCTTCGGCTGACGCTCGCCGACGGGAACGGCGAGGGGCTGCTGCGGTTCACGATCGAGGACGCGGGCCCGATCGGGGCCGTGATCTTCGGGGAGCTGTACCGGCGGGACGGCGGCTGGAAGTTCCGGGCCGTCGGTCAGGGATACGACTCGGGCCTCGCGGGCCTGGCAACGGACTTCGGCATCGACGTGGACGACGCGGACGAGACGGCGGCCGACGAGGAGCCGGGCGGCGCGCTGGAAGCGGCGCCGGAGCCCCAGGCTCCCACGGACGCGTCGGTGCGGGTGGCCGTTCCGGACCCGGCACACGCCCAGGACCCGGTGGCCGCCCAGGACCCGGTGGGCACCTCGGCGTCGATCCCCCGGCAGGTCGCGCCGCAGGCCGCCGTCCCGACGGCCGCCTCGTCGGTCGAGCAGGCACCGCCGCCCAAGCGCCCCCGCACCGCCCGCAAGAAGGTCACGCTGCCCGCCGTCACCCGCAAGTCCCTCGCGGAGAACGACTCCTGGCGCATGGCACGGCTCTTCCCCGCGGGCACGCTCAAGAGCGACCGCGAGCGGGAGACCAGGGCCACGTCCGTACTGCTCTCGGTGATGGCCCAAGTGCCCGAGTTCGGACGGCGGTTGACGGCGGCGTTCGGTGCGCCCGCCGGGCGGATGGAGACGTACACCGAGGTCTCGCTGCCGCACGGCGGCGAGAGCCCCAAGCGGCCCGACGGGCTGATCCGGGTGGAGCGCGCGGGCAAGCTGTGGACCGCGCTGGTCGAGACGAAGACCAACGGAAATCCGCTGCGGACCGCGCAGGTCCAGGACTACGTGGACATCGCGGGCCGCCGCGCGTACGAAGCGGTGATCACGCTCTCCAACGACGTCGCCCTGGACGGCAGTCCGCTCGTGGACGTCAAGATCGACGGCCGCCGCAAGCACAAGGTGGCCCTGTGGCACCTGTCCTGGGCGGAGGTCACCCACCAGGCGCAGATGCTGATCCGGCACGAGGGCGTCGGGAACGCGGCGCACGCCTGGCTGTTGCAGGAGTTGCTGTACTACCTCCAGCACGAGAACTCCGGCTGCCACGGCTTCCAGAACATGGGCCCGGCCTGGGTGCCGGTGCGCCGGGGCATCGATGAGGAGACGCTGTGCGAGGGTGATCCGCGCGCCGTCGACGTGGTCGCCAACTGGGAGCGGCTGATCCGTCAGGTCTGTCTGCGGCTGGGCGGTGAACTGGGCCAGAAGGTGCTGCCGGTGCAGCGGGTCAAGCGCGGCACCGACCCCGGGGAGCGCCGCGCCGCGCTCGCCGACCGGCTGTGTCGCGAAGGGCGCCTCCAGGCCGAGTTGCGGATCGAGGACAGCCCCGGCGTCCTCGGTCTCACCGCCGATCTGCGGACCAGCAAGTTGCGTACGTCCCTGGACGTTCCCGCGCCCGCCGCCGGCTCACCGCTGACCTGGGCGAAGCGACTGGTACGCCAACTTCCCGACGCTCCCGCCGACTTGCACGTGGAGACGCTGGTCGACGGGCGCGGCTCCGGCCCCCGGGGAACGCTGGAGCGGCTGCGCCCCGAGCCCGCCGACCTGCTCCCCCGGGACGGCGCCACGATCACCGGCTTCCGCCTCTCCCTCTTCAAGGGCATGGGCAGCACCCGCGGTACGGCCGAGACCGGCTTCATCCGCAGTGTGGACGAAGCCGTCGACCGCTTCCACGACACGGTCGTGACACCCCTCCAACGCGGCCCGCGCGGCTAGACCCCGCCGTCCCGCCCTCCCGCCCCCGAAGGGGAGACGGGGGTCACTTCGCGGGGCGGTCACATCGGGGTGGGGCGGGGCGTCAGAGAGGTGCGTGCGCCGGGGACGTCGTGGAAGGGCGGCGGCGGCGCGGAAACGCACGAGCCCGAGGAGTAGTAACGCCATGGAAGCCCGTCTGAACCTTTTCGAGAGCCCGCTCGCCGCGAAGTCGCTGCGGCACCTCACCGCGGCCGGCAAAGTGCTGGCGGACTCGACGGTGCCGCTCGCGACCCAGGAACTGGTACGGCTGCGCGCCAGCCAGATCAACGGCTGCGGATTCTGCACCGACATGCACACCAAGGACGCGGCGGCGGCCGGGGAGACGCAGCAGCGGCTCAATCTGGTGGCCGCCTGGCGCGAGGCCAAGGTCTTCACCGACGCCGAGCGCGCGGCCCTGGAGCTGGCCGAGCAGGGCACCCGTATCGCCGACGCGGCCGGGGGCGTCGCGGACGAGGTGTGGGCGAACGCCGCCAAGCACTACAACGAGGAGGAGCTGGCCGCCCTCGTCACCGGCATCGCCCTGATCAACGCCTTCAACCGGCTGAACGTGATCATTCAGCAGCCCGCGGGGGACTACGAGCCGGGCATGTTCGGCTGAGAGCCAAGGGGCGGGCGGCACCCGCGGCCCCGGCGTACAGGGGCCGTCGGGGCCGCCCCGTCAGGGGCCGCGGCTACCAGGGCAGCGGCCCCTCGGCGTCGAAGTACCCGCCGGTCGGGCCGTCGGCCGGCACCTGCGCCATCCGGACGATGATCTCGGCGCCCTGCTCGACCGTCTGGACCCCGGTGTTCCCGTTCAGATCGGTCTTGGTGAAACCGGGCTCGACGGCGTTGATCCGCATCTCGGGGAACGCCTTCGCGTACTGCACGGTGATCATGTTCACGGTGGTCTTCGACGCCGGGTACGCGACGCCCGGATACGCGTAGGCGGGGGTGCCGGGGGCGCTGAGCCGGGACAGCGAGGCCAGCCCGCTGCTGAGGTTGACCACGACCGGCGCGGCCGAGCGGCGCAGCAGCGGCAGGAACGCGTGGGTGACGCGCACCAGGCCGAAGACGTTCGTCTCGAACGTCTCCCGCATGACGTCGGCGGTCAGGTCGGCGGCGCCGACGACGCCGTTGTCGGCGGTCCTGCTCTCGATGCCCGCGTTGTTGACCAGGACGTCGAGGCCGCCGTCCGCCGCGATGGCCTCGGCCGCGGCCCCGACGGACGCGTCGTCGGTGACGTCGAGCCGGACCGCCCGCGCGCCCGCGCCCAGCCGCTCGACGGCCTCCCGCCCGCGGTCGGCGTCCCGGCTGCCCACGTAGACGGTGTGGCCCGCGGCCAGCAGGCGGCGGGCGGTCTCGAAGCCGAGGCCCTTGTTCGCTCCGGTGATCAGTGTCGTTGTCATACGTCCACGGTGCGGCAGGCCCGCCGGGGCAGCCAGTGGCCCGGTCTTCCTGGGACTGCCGGTACCAGGACGGCGCGGGCCGCACGGTGCACAGTGGAACCATGGCGACCACGGAGTTCGGGCACACGGTACGGCGCTGGCGCGACCGGGTCTCCCCCGAGGCGGCCGGGCTGCCCGCCGGGGGCCACCGGCGGGCGGCCGGGCTGCGCCGCGAGGAGCTGGCCCTGCTCGCCGGGATCTCCGTCGACTACGTCACCCGGCTCGAACAGGGCCGCGCGGCCAACCCCTCCGAGCAGGTCGTCGAAGCGCTCGGCCGCGCGCTGCGGCTGACCACCGCCGAGCGCGAGCACCTCTTCCACGTCGCCGGACTCGTCCCGCCGGGGCAGGGCACCGTCCCCGCGTACATCACGCCGAGCGTGCAGCGCATGCTCGACCGGCTGACCGGGACGCCGGTCGCCGTCAGCGACGCCGCGTGGACGCTGCTGCTGGCCAACCCCCTGTACGTGGCCCTGATGGGGCAGCAGCAGGGCAACGACCGCAACGCGATCTGGCGCAATTTCCTCGGCTCCGGCTCCCGGGTCCGCCACACCCCCGAGTCGCTGCGGCTGCTGGAGATCTCCCAGGTCGCCCAGTTGCGCGCCACCGCCAACCGCTACCCCGCCGACCAGCGCCTGCGCCGCCTGGTCGCCGAGCTGCGCGCCCGCAGCCCGCGCTTCGCCGAGCTGTGGGAGTCCGGCGAGGTCACCCGGCACGACGCCTCCCGCAAGACGATCGACCACCCGGTGGTCGGCCCGCTGACCCTGGACTGCGACATCCTCAGCGTCGCCGGAAGCGATCTGCGGATCATGGTCTACACCGCCGAGCCCGGCACCGAGGACGCCGAACGCCTCACCCTGCTCGGCGTCGTCGGCACCCAGGCGCTCAGCCCCGCCGGGACCCCCGGCACCTGACCCGCGTCCGTACGCCTCGCGGAAGACGGCGCGGACGACTCCCCCGAGCCCTGCTGCCGGGGCGGTGGCTCCGCGGTCTGCCGCCGGGGCGGTGGCGCGAGGGGGGCCGGGGCGGGGCGGCGCGGGCACTCGCGGATACTTGGGGGATGCGGACGAATGGGGCAGTACAGAGCGCTGACCTGCGGTGGGCGCTGCGCGCGGCCGTCGCGGGGGACGTGGAGCCGATAGCCGAGCTGCGGGCCGTCGTGATGCGGGCGGATCTGGAACGGCTCGGGCGGTACGACGGGCACCGGGTACGGCAGCGGCTGCGGGACTCGTTCTCGACGCGGTACACCTCGGTCGTCACCGTCGAGGGGGACTTCGCCGGGTGCGTGACGCTGCGGCCCGCCGGGACCGGCGGCGCTCTGCTCGAACACTTCTATCTGGAACCCCGTCACCAGGGGCGGGGGTTGGGCTCGGCCGTGCTGCGGGAGCTGCTGGGCCGCGCCGACGCGCGCGGCGAGGACGTACGGCTGAACGTCCTCCAGGGCAGCGCCGCCCGGCGGCTCTACGAACGGTGGGGCTTCGTCCTGGAGACGGAGGACGCGGTCGACGTGTTCATGGTGCGCCCCTCGCCGGTCGCGAACGCCTGAGGTTACGGTGATTCACCTTGTGGTGACGGGTGTTAACCTGCGGATATGACGCCTTCCGTCGAGCGCACCGCACCGGCCCGCCGCAGTGGACAGCACCACGGCGACCTCCGCAACGCCCTGGAGCGGGCCGCCCTCGGCCTCGTCGCCGAGCGCGGGCCGCACGGCTTCACGCTCGCGGAGGCCAGTCGGCGGGCGGGGGTCAGCGCGGCGGCGCCGTACAAGCACTTCGCCGACCGGGACGCGCTGCTGGCGGCACTGGCCGAGCGCGGGTACCGCGAGCAGCACCGCCGGTTCTCGGCCGCCGTCCGTCAATCCGCGGACCCGGTCGAGCAGTTGGCGGACTTCGCCGCCGCCTACGTCCGGTTCGCGGTGGAGGAACGGGCCCTGTTCGACATCACGTTCAGCGCGGGACTCGACAAGTCCCGCTATCCGAGCCTGGCTTCGGCGGGCGACCAGGTGCTGACCGCCGTGCTCCCGACGGCCCGCCGCCTCACCTCGGGCGACCGCGCGGTGGAGTTGATACTCGACGTCTCCTCGGCCGCGCACGGCCTGGTCCTCTTCCTCGCGGAGGGTCTGCTCGGCCCGGCGCCGGACGCCGTCGCCCGCGCGGAGTCCCGCGCCGCGCGCACCGCCCGCGCCCTGGCCCGCGCGCTGCCGACCGTCACGCGAGAGCCGCGCTGACGCGTCGTCAGAGGTCGGTGATCTCCTGGGCGTAGAGCGTGGTGAGCGGCTGCGGGCCCACGTACTGCTGGCAGTTGCACGTGCCCGGCTCGTAGTGCGTGGGCTTCTTGTCCGCGTCCCAGGCCGTGGGGACCTCGACGGTCTCGTGGCAGCGGCCGGACTTGTCGTGCTTGGCCAGGTGGTGGGTGCAGCCGCAGACCGGCTCGGGGCCGCGCCCCGCCGCCTCCAGCTCGCGGCGCTCCTTGCGGTCCGCCTCAAGGCGCTCCATCGTGCGCTCGTGCCGGGTGCGCAGCGCGGTGCGGACGGTGTCGGCGATCGAGGTGAAACCGCCGACCGCGAAGAGGGCGATCACCCACCAGAGCCAGTTCATACGGAAGGAACCCCCGTGTCGAGCGTGCACAGCGTGTGGGCCCCAGCGTAAGCCGCCACCCGGCCGGGACGGCAGGGGGCGAAGGCCGTCCGCCGCTCAGCGGTCCTCCGACCGCACTCCGATCGTGAGCAGCAGATTGGCGTACGTACGCCGGTCGCCGGTGGCCACCACGAGGGTGGTGTCGGGGCCGCGGGCCGCGTCGTAGAAGGCGAAGCGGTCGAGGCCGTCGAGGGTGAGGCCGGGAAGGGCGGTACGGAACTCCGCGAAGATCTCCGGCGCGGAAAGGTCGGAAGTGTCGGACGTCTCGGAAGTGTCGGACGTCTCGGAAGCGTCGTCACGGTCAGGCGGCGGGGTCATGACGGCCGCCGCCTCGATCGGGACCGCGTCGACCAGGGCGTCCAGCACCTCGGTGACCAGCAGCCGGTCGGGGCTGAGGTTGAGGTAGACGCGCTCGGCGGCCGGGTGTGCGGATAGTGGCCGTCGCTGATCAGGACGCGGGAGCCGTGGCCCGCGGCGGCGAGCGCGGCGAGGATCGCGGGGTGGGTCAGTCCGTAGCGCAGCATGGGCGGCGGCTCCTTCGATACATCCGATCTCTGCATCCGACCCCGGGAGCGTACCCGGCCCGCCGACACAAGGGTCGGCGGGCCGGGGGCGGGAAGCGTCGGGCGCTACGGAAGCGTCAGGATCTGGTACGAGTCCCCGTACGTCTTCCACTTCAGCGGCGGGTCCAGGTTGAGGTTGCCCGCGTTGAGGAAGACGCGCTGCTCGGTGTCGACGCGGCTGGTGTCGTCGTGGGCGTCCTCGGTCTTCATCGCGGCCTTGCGGGCGTCGAGGAAGGCGTTGAGGTACGTGGTCTCGTTGCCGCCCTGGGCCGGGGTCTTGGCCTTCTTCATGGCGGTCTTGCGGATGCCGCCGAAGCTGACGGAGTCGTCGCCGGGGCCGTGCATCACGATGGCGTCGTAGTAGATGAACTGGCCGAGGGTGCCGAGGCCGTCCGTCTTGGCCTGGTTGACCGACGGGTTGAAGTAGACGCGGTCGCGCTCGTCGTTCTGCGCGGTCTGGAAGACGGTGTCCTTGGCGGCGGTCTTCCACGCGCTCACGAAGGCCGAGCCGAGGCCGGAGTGCGAGTCGGAGCCGTTGACGCTCTCCAGCGCGGGGAGGTACTTGGCCAGGACGTTGCCGGGCTTGAGGTCGTTGTAGTGCTTGACCAGGTCCAGCATGTCGCCGGTGCCGGAACAGAAGCCGATGATGCCCGCGGTGTAGCCGCGGCCGTCGCCGATGTCCTCGATGTACTTGTACTGGGCCTTCCAGTCCAGCGAGGAGTTCTCCGCGCTGGAGACCAGCTCCATCGCGATTTCCTTCTTGTGCGGGTCGGCGAGACCGGCTGCCGCCGCCTTGGGCGCGACGGCGGCGGCGTGCGCGCCGGGCGCGGTGGCCGCGTTGCCCGCCGTGGCCAGGGCCAGCGAGGCGCCGCCGCCCGCCAGTACGCCGACGGCGGCGATCATGGCTATCCGGCGGCTGGGGCGCCGGTTCGAGCGGTGCGAGTGGGGGGATCGGTGCACGTGCGTCTCCGTTTCCGGCCGTCGGAGGAACGGCCAACTGCGGGGGCCTGCTGTGCAGTTAGGAAAGGTTCCTAACCAATGGAGAGCATTGAAGCACTGCGACGGCCGCACGCCAAGGGGCCGCCGCGACCGAGTTCGTGGCGCGATGTCGTACCCCCGCGCGACACTGGAGGCATGTGCAGAAGCATCAAGACCCTGCGACCGCCGATGACGCCCGATCCGGACGAGGACGACATCGAAGCGGCGGCGCTCCAGTACGTCCGCAAGATCTCCGGTTTCCGCGCGCCCGCCGCGCACAACCGGGAGGTCTTCGACGCCGCCGTGGCCGCCGTCGCCGCGGCCACCGCCGACCTCCTCGACGGCCTGGAGGTACGCGGCGCCGCCGCCCGCGCCCACGGCGGGGCGGCCTGACCCCCGGACCCGCCGGGCCCTAACCTGACCCCATGCAGCACATGACCGAGGCCGAATGGCGCGCCTTCGCCTCCACCGGTACCCGCACGGGGAAGCTCGCCGTCCAGCGCAAGGACGGCGGTCCCCACGTCACGCCCGTCTGGTTCCTGCTCGACGACACCGACCCCTCCGACATCCGCGTCGTCTTCAACACCGGCAGCGACTCCCTCAAGGGCAAGGCCCTGCGCCGCGACGCCCGCTTCGCGCTCTGCGTGGACGATCAGGAGCCGCCCTACTCCTACGTCCTCTTCGAGTGCACCGCCGAGCTCGTCGAGGACCCCGCCGCCCTGCTTCACTGGTCCACCAAGATCGGTTCCCGCTACATGGGCTCCGCCCGGGGGGCCGAATTCGGTGCCCGCAACGCCGTTCCCGGTGAATATCTCGTCCGTGGCCGCATCAACCGTGTCACGGCCCAAGCCGCCGTAGCCGACTAGCCCCCGGGCCCCGCCCCCACCCAGAACGGTGAGCCGATCTTTCCCGGGCCCGCCCCCGTCCCCGCACCTCCCCGGGGCAGTGGGCCGGATCTTTTCCGGGGCCCGGCCCCCGCACCCGCACCCGCCCGGGGCAGTGGGCCGGATCTTTCCCGGGGCCCGGCCCCCGTGCCCGCACGTGGCCCGGACGGTGGGCCGATCTTTTTAGGGGCGCGGGGAACTGCGCGACCAGCCCCCACCGGGCTTTCAGCCCGAAAACAACCGCATCTGCCCCACTGGGGCCGGTTCTCACGGCGCACCACCGCCGTGGCTGAGCGCGCAGTTCCCCGCGCCCCTAAAAACACGTGGCTGGCCCCCCGGCAAAAGAACCGCACCAGGGCCGCGCCCCAAAAAACACGTGGCTGCCGCCCCGGCAGAAGAACCGCCCAGGGCCGCGCCCCTAAAAAATCGGCGTGCCGACCAGCGCAAGGAAACCGCCCAGGGACCGCGCCCCCAAAAAACGCGTGGCTGCCGCCCCAGCAGAAGAACCGCCCGGGGCCGCGCCCCTAAAAAATCGGCGTGCCGACCAGCGCAGAGGAACCGCCCTGGGGCCGGGCCCCTGGAAGAGCGCCCCTGCCCGGGAGGGCCCCGGCGGGGGGCTAGCCGTAGGAGAGTTTTTTGCAGGGGTCGGTGTCCGCGGCGCGAGCCTGCTGCGTGAGATTGGTCGGCAACGGCTTCGGCTTGCTCGCCGCCGAGGCGAAATCCTGGCCGACGACGAGATTGATGCCCGAGATGGCGAGCGGAGCGAGCTCCGCGCCGGGAAAGAGCTTGGCGAGCTCGGTGGCGTGCGCCTTGTCGGCGGGCCCGTACTCGATACGGGTGGTGGCGTGGTCCTGGGACTTGGCGGTGGAGGTCCCGGTGACGGTGTAGCCGGAGCCCTTGAGCTTGTCGGCGGCCTTGCCGCCGAGCCCGTCCACGGTGGTGCCGTTGAAGACGCCGACCGAGACGCCGGTGCCGTCGACCGTGGCGGCGGGCGTCGGGGAGGCCGTCGACTTCGGCTTGCCCGAGGCGTCGACGCCTTCCAGGGTCCGGTTGGCCCGCAGCTCCGCGAAGAGGTCGTCCACGTCGGGGTGGACGAGGTCGATGCGCGGCCCGTCGTACTTCCACGGCGCGGTGATGAACTGGATGTTCTTGAGGTCGATGTTCTTCAGCGACAGCCCGAAGGACATCAGCTTGGTGGCGCTGCCGAGCCCCGGGTCCACGGTGAGCGACTTGGTGGCGGCGTCGGCCAGCGGCAGCAGCGTCGTCGGGTTCATGCCCTGCCCCTTGATCTTGGCGATCAGGGCGGACAGGAACGCCTGCTGCCGAAGCATGCGGCCGACGTCGGAGTTGTCGCCGACCCCGTGCCGTACGCGGACGTAGTCCAGTGCCTGCTGGCCCTGGAGATTCTGCATGCCCGCGTCGAGGACGACCTTGCCCTTGCTGCCGCGGTTGGGGTTCATGTCCCCCTGGTAGATCTTGTTCGGCACGCAGACCTCGACGCCGTGCACGGCGGAGGTCATGGACGCGAAGCCCTCGAAGTCGACCACCATGGTGTGGTCCACGCGCAGCCCGGACAGCTTCTCGATGGTGTTCTGCGTACACGCCGGATTGCCCTTGGCCGTGTCGCCCATCGAGAACGCCGAGTTGAACTGCGCCCTGGGCTGGTCCGGCGACCACTTGCCGTCGGGCAGCAGGCACGGGGGTATGTCGACCATCGAGTCACGCGGTACGGAGATGCCCACCGCGTGTTTGTGGTCGGGGTAGACGTGCAGCAGGATCGTGGTGTCCGAGCGGCCGATGTCGCCGGAGGCGGAGCCGCCCAGCTTGCCGTTCGCGCCGGAGCGGGTGTCGGAGCCGATCAGCAGGACGTTGACGGCGGTGTGGCCGTTGGCGTCCGCGGGCCCGGCCTTGGGCCGGTTCTTGCTCAGCCCCGCCGAGTCGAACGTCGAGATATTGGCGTTGAGCTTCAGGTAGATCGCGCCGGCGCCGCCGGCCAGCAGCACCACGAAGGCGACGGATATCGCGATGATCCAGCGCTTGCGACTGCGCTTGGGTTCTCGCTTGCGCCCACGAACGCCCATTCCCACACCTTCAGTCCGGTGGCTCGCACGCACACGACGAAGCCCCAACGTTTACCACTTGAACCATCCCGCTCGTATGACGCGCGTCACACCGGCTCCGCCTCGGGGGAATTGCCCGGCGAGACACTGTACGTGGTGCGCATTTCGGTAATCGTCAATGCGGGGAGGGTGACGGAATCGGGAGCGGAAGCTCCGCATCCGCGGCTGTCCGTGGCGCGGCGCGCACGCGAAGGGCCGGGGCACACGCGAAGGGCCGGCTCCCGCCGTCATCGGCGGAAGTCGGCCCCGGGCGCACGACTCACAGTTCGCACTGGAAGGAGTTCAGCCAGTCCAGGGAAGCGGTGGGCGTCAGCGCGACATCACTCAGCGCGTTCATCGCCTTCTGGTACTCGACCACTTCGTCGGGCTTGTCGATGTAGAGCGCCCCGGTGAGCTGCTCCAGGTAGACCAGGTCCGGCAGATCGGACTCCGGGAAGCTCAGCAGCGTGAAGGCGCCGCCGCCCGCCGCGTGCCCGCCCGTGGCGAACGGCAGGATGCGGACGTCGACGTTGGGCCGCTCGGCGGCTTCCAGGATGTGCCGCACCTGGTCGATCATCACCTGCCGGCCGCCGAACGGACGGCGCAGCGCGCCCTCGTCCATGACGGCGACGAAGTGGGGCGCCTGCTCGGAGACGAGAAGCTTTTGCCGCTCCAGGCGTAGACCGACTCGTCTTTCCACCCAGGGCACGGCTGCCTCGGGGTGACCAAGCCGGATCACCGATCTTATGTAGTCCTCGGTCTGCAACAGGCCGTGCACGAACTGCACTTCGAAGGTGCGGATCAGCGCGGCCGACTCCTCCAGGCCCACGTACGTCTGGAACCACGTCGGCATGACCTCGCCGTATCCGTGCCACCAGCCCGCCGCGTTGGCCTCGCGGACCAGGCCCAGCATGGCCGCCCGCTCGGCTTCGTCCGTGACCTCGTAGAGGGTCAGCAGATCGGCGACGTCACGCTCCTTGAAACTGACTCTTCCCAGCTCCATGCGGCTGATCTTCGATTCGGAGGCCCGGATCGAGTAGCCCGCCAGCTCGCGGGTGATGCCCTTGGACTCACGCAGCCGCCGCAGCTGCGCTCCGAGCAGCATTCGTCGCACGATGGACCCGCCTCCCGGCTGCCCTGCGCTCATAGGTCACGCTCCGCCCTTGGTTCATCAGCAGTCTGCCACTAACGGACTGCGCGGTGTACCCGTTCGGTCACTCTCCACCGACACGTGCATCAATTCCTTGCAGATGCACGTGCAGACGCTCTTGCATCGGAGGGTGCTGATCCATGAGCATGGTGGACGTGCAGATACCCCGGGGGCACGTATGAAGGCAGAGGCAGTCGCCGTGCTGGAGCCGTTATGGCAGGGAGTGCTCGCGCCTGAGCGCGTGGCCTCGGGTAACGGAGCCACCTGTGAGCTGCCCGCCGCCCTGGAGTCAGTGGGTGAGGCACGTCACTTCACGCGCGCGACGCTCCAACGATGGGATCTGTCCACGCTCCGCGACTCGGTCGAACTGGTCGCGTCCGAGCTGGTGACCAACGCGCTGCGGTACGCGGTGCCGATCGGCGCGCCCGGCGCCCCGGTACGGCTGAGCCTGGTGCGCTGGACCTCGCGCGTGGTGTGTGCGGTGCGTGACCCCAGCGGGGTGGCGCCCGTCGCCAAGGACCCTGATTTCGTGGCCGAGACCGGCCGCGGACTTCATCTGGTGGACTCGTTCAGCGAGAACTGGGGATGGCACCCGCTGAGCGGCACGGGAAAGGTCGTCTGGGCGCTTTTTCTCACACCGGGCGGACCCTGTTAGTTCCGCCGGTTCCACGCGGGTCGCGGCGCAACCGGCGCATTACGGGACCAGGTGGTCGAATTCACCGGCTTTCACGCCGATGATCATCGATTCGATCTCCGCACGTGTGTATATCAGCGCCGGACCCTCGGGGAAGCGCGAATTCCGTACGGCGACCTCGCCGTCGGGCAGGGCGGCGAACTCGACGCACGTTCCATTGGCATTACTGTGACGGCTCTTCTGCCAGACCACTCCACGTAGGTCTTCTGCAGCCATTCCGTTGTGCGTCCGGCGCATCAGCCACTCCCCATAAGTGCCATGTCTGGTACGGCAGATCATAACTCGTTGGGCAGGCACGTGCATGTGCACGTGCATGTGCACGTGCAGTCACTCGCTGTGATCTTCAGGGCTCGACCCCCCGGGGCTGTTCACAGCCCTTCACAGCCCGGCTACCCGGAAAAGGGGCGGCGGATGCCCCCCGGTCGTCCGATACGATATTGACCGTCCGTAGAGGAATTACTCACTCCCCGCAACGAATTGGGAGCAGCCCGCAATGGCGCGTCACCTCATCACCTCAGCCCTCCCCTATATCAACGGGATCAAGCATCTGGGCAACATGGTGGGGTCCATGCTCCCGGCCGACGTCTACTCGCGGTATCTGCGGCAGCGCGGCCACGACGTCCTCTACATCTGCGCCACCGACGAGCACGGCACCCCCGCCGAGCTGGCCGCCAAGGAGGCGGGCCTGCCGGTCGACGTCTTCTGCGGCCAGGCACACCTCGCGCAGAAGGCGATCTACGACGGCTTCGAGCTGTCCTTCGACCACTTCGGCCGCAGCTCCTCGGCGGAGAACCGCGACATCACCCAGCACTTCGCGCGCAGGCTCAACGAGAACGGCTTCATCGAGGAGCGGGCCGTCCGGCAGGTGTACTCGCTCGCCGACGAACGCTTCCTGCCCGACCGCTACATCGTCGGCACGTGCCCGTACTGCGGGTACGACAAGGCCCGCGGCGACCAGTGCGAGAACTGCACGCGGGTGCTCGACCCGACCGACCTCATCGACGCGCGCTCCGCGATCAGCGGCAGCAGCGCGCTGGAGGTCCGCGAGACCAAGCACCTGTTCCTCCTCCAGTCCAAGCTCGCCGGCGAGGTCGAGGCGTGGATCGACGCGAACGGCGCCGACTGGCCCACCCTGGCCTCGTCCATCGCGCGGAAATGGCTCACCGAGGGACTCCAGGACCGGGCGATCACCCGTGACCTGGATTGGGGCGTTCCCGTACCGGCCGACACCTGGCCGGAGCTGGCCGCGGACGGAAAGGTGTTCTACGTCTGGTTCGACGCGCCCATCGAGTACATCGGTTCCACCAAGGAGTGGGCCGACGCCGCGTCCGAGGGTGAAGTACGGGACTGGAAGTCGTGGTGGTACGAGGCCGACGACACGGTCCGTTACACCGAGTTCATGGCCAAGGACAATGTGCCCTTCCACACCGTGATGTTCCCGGCGACCCAACTGGGCACCCGTGAACCGTGGAAGAAGGTCGACTACGTCAAGGCTTTCAACTGGCTGAACTACTACGGCGGCAAGTTCTCCACCTCGCAGCGCCGCGGTGTCTTCACCGACGCCGCCCTCGAGTTGCTGCCCGCCGACTACTGGCGCTACTTCCTCATCGCGAACGCGCCGGAGTCCGACGACACCTCCTTCACCTGGGAGCTGTTCGCGGCGGGCGTCAACAAGGACCTCGCCGACACCCTCGGCAATTTCGTCAACCGCGTCCTGTCCTTCTCGCGCAAGCGATTCGGCGACGAAGTGCCCGCGGGTTCGGCGGCCGGCGCCGCCGAGGCGAAGCTCGGCGAGCAGATCGCCGCGCTGCTCGCCGAATACGAGGGCCACATGGAGACGCTGCAATTCCGCAAGGCCGCGCAGTCGTTGCGGGCGCTGTGGAGTGCGGGCAACTCCTACCTGGAGGAGAAGGCCCCCTGGATGGAGATCAAGACCGACCAGGACGGCGCCGCGCTCACGCTGCGTACCGCGATGAATCTCATCCACCTCTACGCGGTGGTGTCCGAGCCGTTCATCCCGGCCTCGGCCGCCGCCATGCGGGCCGCCTTCGCGCTGCCCGCCGACGACGCCCGCTGGGTCACCGCCGACGAGGCCCGCGCGCTGGACTCGGTGCCCGCGGGCACCCCCTTCACGGTGCCGCCGGTGCTCTTCGCGAAGATCTCCGACGAGGACCTGGCGTCGTACATCGAGCGGTTCGGCGGCGACCCGGACGCGCCGGCCGCCTGAGGAACGCGATCGGGGCCGTGCGTACGGCCGTTCAGCGCGCCAGCGCGGCCCCGTCGCCCATCACCACCACCGGGTGCAGCTTCGGGTCCAGGGTGCGCAGCAGCGTCCGCATGGCCTGCTGCGGCAGCGAGACACAGCCCTGGGTCGGGCCGCCGTGGTCCACGTGCAGCCAGATGCCGCCGCCGCGCGAGGCGCCCAGCGGACGCGTCCAGTCGCGCGGTGACGTGCCGGGCAGGTGGTTGTAGTTGATGGCGATGACGTAGTCGAAGGAGCCCGCCAGCGGCTCGCCCCTGAAGCCGGTGCCGGAGACGCTGAAGCCGATCGGCGCGTGGTCGTAGGGGAGTTCGGTGCCGGGGTCGGGGAGGTGGCCGCCCGCGTCGGTGAGGCCGAAGACGCCGATCGGTGAGCGCAGATCGCCGGTGCGGTGCGTGTCGGTCCAGCCGCGCAGCGCGTTGTGCGCGGCCCACACCGGACCCGACGGCCGCCAACCGGCCGTGTTCTCGCGGGTGTAGAAGGTGACCTTCGCGTCCGGCGAGTCGGGGCCCGCGCCGGTGACCAGGACGGCCTGCCGCGCGTCGGCGGGGATCTGCGAGCGCGTCTTCGGCCCGAGGCCCGGCAGTTGGGCGGGCGGCGCGGGTGTCGTGCGCACCGGCTCGGGCGCGGACCTGCCCGCCCGGCCCGCGGGACCGCTCACCACCGTGCTCAGCGGCCCCTCGTCGCCGACCTTCGACGCCCGCACGCCCGTGCCACCGGCCACGCAGCCGGACACCAGCGGGGCGGCGGCCAGCGCGGTCAGGACGGCGGCGGCCAGGAGACGGCGGGGGCGGCGGGTGGTGCGCATGACGTGGCGGGGGCCTTTCACGGGAGCCTTCACGAGAAGACGGCGTTCTTCAGCGCGTCGTTGATCTGGGACTGCTGCGCGTCGGTGGCGTCGGCCAGGCACACCGAGACCTCGATCAGGACGTCGGAGCCGGACGCGTCGGTGAGCAGGGCCTTGGTCTGCGCGGTGCCGCCGACCGCCCGGCAGGCGCTGACGACGACGGACGAAGTCACCGGGTGGCCGTCGGCGTTGAGCTTGTCCACCGTCGTCTTGCTGTGCCGGAGCGTCAGCATCATCAGCGCCCCGCCGCGGGTCAGGGTGCGGACCAGCGGGGTGCAGAAGCCGTCCAGCGGCTTGACGCAGCCGTCGGTGGGCAGGCCGAGCGCCTGCGAGGAGGCGAAGACGTCACCCGTCTTGGGCGCGACGACCGTCGTCCAGCCGGGCGGCAACCGCAGGTCGAGACCGGCCAGTTCGGGGAAGTGGTACGTGACCGCCGCCGACGCGGCGGACGCCGACTCGGTCGCGCGGGTGGTCTGTCCGGGGCTCGGGGTCGGGCTCGGGCCGCTGTCCACCGGGCCGGTCGCCGTCGGAGCGCTCGCCGTCGGGCCGCCGCTGCCGGACGCGGGCGGCGCGAGCGAGGTGACGACGGCGGGCGGCGCCGGGGCGCTCGCCGCGCCGCCGAGACCGGGCAGCACCGTCCCGGCCGCCGCGACCGCCACCACGACGGCGGCGGACATCCCGACCGCGCGGCGCCTGCGACGGCGCAGCGCACGCTCCTTGACCCGCTCCAACCGCTGTACGGGGGCGGGCAGTTGGGGCACCGCGCGCTCCAGCAGGTCGCGCAGCTCGTCCTCCGCGAAACGCTCATCCGGCATGGTGTTCACCTCCGACGCCCGTGTCGACCGCTTCGGGCAGCCGTCCGCGCAGCGCCCGCAGCGCCTTGGACGCCTGGCTCTTGACGGTGCCCTCCGTGCAGCCGAGGACGTCCGCGGTGTCGGCCACGCTCAGGTCCTCGAAGTAGCGCAGCACGACCACCGCGCGCTGGCGTACCGGCAGTTCCCGTATCGCCGCGGCCAGCGCCTGCTCCAGGTCCACGTCCCCGTACGGGTCCGCCGGCTGCGGGCGGTCGGGCATCTCGCCGTGCGGCACCTCGCCGCGCCAGCGCCGCCGCCACCACGAGGCGTGGGTGTGCACCAGCGCCTTGCGTACGTACGCCTCCGGGCTGTCGCCCGCGATCCGGTGCCACTTCGGCCACACCCTGGCCAGCACCGTCTGGAGCAGGTCCTCTGCGAGGTGCGGGTCGCCGGTCAACAGCCACGCGACCCGCAGCAGTCTGGGGCCGCGGGCCGCCACGAACTCCTCGAAACCGGGGTGCGACACCGTTGTTCCTCTCCACACCCCTTCAACGCGGTGACCCGCCCCCGGGGTTGCCCCCCGGCTCGCCCCTCCCGAGACGCCGTCCTAGCGCCCCGCGGAAGGGCGCCCTGCCGAAGGGCGGAGCTGGATGTGGAGCTCGCGCAGCCGCGCCTCCTCGACCTCGGAGGGCGCGCCCATGAGCAGGTCCTGGGCGTTCTGGTTGAGCGGAAACGCGATCGTCTCGCGGATGTTGGGCTCATCGGCGAGGAGCATGACCATACGGTCGACGCCCGGCGCGATGCCACCGTGCGGCGGCGCGCCGAAGTGGAAGGCGCGGAGCATGCCGCCGAACTCGGCCTCCACCGTCTCGCGGGTGTAGCCCGCGATCTCGAACGCGCGGTACATGACGGCGGGTTCGTGGTTACGGATGGCTCCGGAGGACAGCTCGATGCCGTTGCAGACGATGTCGTACTGCCAGGCCAGGATGTCCAGCGGGTCCTTGGTGTTGAGGGCTTCGAGGCCGCCCTGCGGCATGGAGAAGGGGTTGTGCGAGAACTCCACGGCCCCGGTGTCCTCGTTGCGCTCGAACATCGGGAAGTCGACGATCCAGCAGAAGCGGAAGACGTTCTCCTCGAACTGGCCGGTGCGCTTGGCGGCCTCGACCCGGACCGGGCCCATGATCTTGGAGACCTCGTCGAACTCACCGGCGCCGAAGAAGATGGCGGTGCCGGGCTTCGCGCCGACGGCGGCGAGCAGCGCGGTGACGTCCTCGGGGGTGAGGAATTTGGCGATCGGGCCGGTCAACGCGTTGCCGTCGCCGACCCGGACCCAGGCCAGGCCCTTGGCGCCGAGCGAGACCGCGTACTCGCCGAGCTGGTCGAAGAACTTGCGCGGCTGCTCGGCGGTGTCGGGCACGGCCAGCGCGCGTACGTGCTTGCCGGCGAACGCCTTGAAGCCGCTCCCGGCGAACACGTCGGAGACGTCGACCAGTTCGAGCGTGGTGCGCAGGTCCGGCTTGTCGTTGCCGTACTTGAGCATCGACTCGCGGAAGGGGATGCGGGGGAACGGCGAGGTGACCGTGCGTCCGCCGCCCAGCTCGGTGAAGAGGTCGGTCATGACCTTCTCGATGACGCCGAAGACGTCCTCCTGCTCGACGAAGCTCATCTCGACGTCGAGCTGGTAGAACTCGCCGGGCGAGCGGTCGGCGCGTGAGTCCTCGTCGCGGAAGCAGGGCGCGATCTGGAAGTAGCGGTCGAAGCCGGAGATCATCAGGAGCTGCTTGAACTGCTGCGGGGCCTGCGGCAGCGCGTAGAACTTCCCGGCGTGCACGCGGGAGGGCACCAGGAAGTCGCGGGCGCCCTCGGGGGAGGTGGCCGACAGGATCGGGGTGGCCATCTCGTTGAAGCCGAGCGCGGTCATCTCGCGGCGCAGGAAGGAGATGACCTGGGTGCGCAGCATGATGTTGCGGTGCATGCGCTGGCGGCGCAGGTCGAGGAAGCGGTTGGTGAGCCGCATCTCCTCGTTCGCGTTGTCCTCGGGGAAGACCGGGAAGGGCAGCGGGTCGGCCGCGCCCAGCACCTCCAGGGCGGTCACGTCGACCTCGACCTCGCCGGTCGGCAGCTCCGGGTTGACGTTCTCCGCGGAGCGGGCCAGGACGCGGCCGTCGACGCGGACGACGGACTCCTTGGACTGGCCGCTGAGCTGGTCGTACACCGGGGAGCCGGGGCGGACGACGAGCTGGGTGAAGCCGTAGTGGTCGCGCAGGTCGACGAAGAGGATGCCGCCCAGGTCGCGGCGATTGTGCAGCCAGCCGGACAGGCGGACGTCGGTGTCGACGTCGGTGGCGCGCAGCTCGCCGCAGGTGTGGGACCGGTACCGGTGCATCATTCGTCCTCGACGCTGGATGTTGGGTGGGTGGCCGGGCCAGCGGCCCAGCACAGCTTACCGGCGCCCGCACACCGGCCTCACTCCGGATTCGGTGGGGCGTAAGGCCACGAAGGCCGCCCTACTGGGCCATAACGCCCCAATTCTCATAAACTGACACAATGCGCACCGAGGACGTCCTGGCCGCAGTCGGTACCGGGCTGTGGCAGTGGCACGAGGCCACCGGCACCGTGACGGTCGACGCCCGCGCCGCGCGCCTGCTCGGGCTGTCCGGCGGCCCGGCCGAGCACCGGACGTCCGCCGTTCGGGCGTGCCTGCACGCCGCCGATTACGTGTCGCTGGCCGGCGCGGTCTCGCTGGCCTACTCGGAGGGCACGGTCGCCGAGGCGCTGGTGCGGGTGGTGGGCGACGACGGCGCGACCCTGCGGACGGTACGGGCCAGGGTGCGCCCGCAGGGCACGGTGATGGCGGGCACGCTGCACGAGGTGCGCGGCGGCCCCTCACGGGCGGCGGCGCAGGCGGGCGGCGGCTGGCGGCGGGCCAGGGAGGCGTTCCTGCTGGACGCGGGGCGCGCGCTGGCCGAGGCCGACTCCACCGCCGAGGTGCTGCGGGTGGCGGCCACCTTGTCGATGCCGGGTTTCTCGCCCGACGGCCTCGCCGTCTTCGGCACGGACGGCGACCGGCTGTCGGTGATCGGGCACCACGGGCAGGCGGCGGGCACCGAGGACCCCTTCCTCGACATGCCGCTGGACACCGACTACCCGGCCGCGCTGGTGGTCCGTACCGGCCAGGCGGTCTATCTGCCGTCGCCGGCCGCGTACGAGGACCGCTTCCCGGTCACCTGGCCGCTGGTGAAACCGTTCGGCCGCTCCTCCTGGGCGTATCTCCCGCTGGTCGTGGCCGGGTCCACGATCGGCGCCTGGATGGCGGCCTTCCGCGACCCGGTGGCCTTCACGCCCGACGAGCGCTCGGTGCTCACCACGGTGGCCCGGATGCTCGCGCAGGCGCTGTCCCGCGCGCATCTGCACGAGTCGGAGCGCGCCCTGACCGACGGCCTCCAGCGCACGATGCTGCCCGCGCGCAGGCCGGGCATCGAGGGCATGGCGGTGGCCGCCCGGTACGTGCCGACCGGCGGCGGCCTCCAGGTCGGCGGCGACTGGTACGACGTGATCGGGCTGCCGTCGGGCCGTACCGCGATCGTCATCGGCGATGTCCAGGGCCATGACGTACGGGCCGCGGGGATCATGGGCCAGCTGCGGATCGCGCTGCGCGCCTACGCGGCCGAGGGCCACCACCCGGACGCGGTGCTCTCGCGCACCTCCCGCTTTCTGGCCGGGCTGCACGACGGGCTCCCCGACGGGCCGGCGGACGGGCTGCGCGACGGCCTGCACGAGGGGCTGAGCGCCGACGAGTCCGCCGACGTACGCTTCGCGACCTGCCTCTATCTGGAGGCCGACCCGCTGACCGGCACGCTCGACGTGGTGCGCGCCGGGCACCCGGAGCCCGCGATCCGGCTCGGCGACGGTACGACGATCGTCCGGCGTACGGCGGGCGGCCTGCCGCTGGGCATCGAGCCGGACACCGACTACCCGACGACCCGGCTGGTCCTGGAGCCCGGCGAGGTGCTGCTGCTGTGCACCGACGGCCTGATCGAGACCGGCGGCCACGACCTGGAGACCGGCTGGCAGCGGCTGCGCGATGTGCTGGAGGCCGGGCCCGCGGGCGATCTGGAGGAGCTGGCCGACTCCCTGATCCGCGCGGTGCACGGGCCCGCCTCCCACCACACCACCGGGCCGCTGGCCGACCGCCGCGAGGACGACATCGCGCTGGTCCTGCTGCGCCGCGACCCCGACGGCCCGACCTGCGCGGTCCCGGTCCGCCGCGCGGTGCTGACCGTCTCGCAGACCGACCCGGGCCGCATCCGCGCCACGCGCGACGACATCCGTGCCCTGCTGCACGACTGGACCTCGGCCGACCAGGTCGAGTCCGCCGTCCTGCTCGTCTCCGAACTGGTCACCAACGTGCTGGTGCACACCGACGAGGACGCCGTACTGACCGCCATGGTCACCGGCATGCCCGGCACCCGCCGCCTCCACGTCGAGGTCGGCGACCGCTCCGACGACATGCCGCACCGCCGCTCCCCCGGCGAGATGGCCTCCTCAGGCCGCGGCCTGATGCTCATCGAGGAGCTCGCCGACGCCTGGGGCGTCGATCCGCGCGGCGACGGCAAGTCCATCTGGTTCGAGCTGTACGAGGCGACGAGCCCGTCGATCGGGTGACCGCCCGGCGGGGGGCGGGGTCGGCCGCGGACGCGAATCCGTCACGGTCGTGTGAACCGGCCGTGAAACGGAGGAAAACACTGGTCGCACAGAGCGGTTGGGCCCGCTCCAACGCCCCGTGGGGCCGGTGCCTCCACCTAGCCTGAACGCCTACGTGACGGGCGATCGTACGGCCGACCGCGCGCCCTGACACTCACGCCGGCGAAAAGGCAGCACTGGGATGAGCCTGAAACTCCCCGCACCCACGGACGATCCGACGTCGCCCGGCGACCCGACCGCGCCCGGCGACCCGACGTCGCCCGGCGACCCGACCGCGCCCGGCCACGTACCGGCGGCGTCCGCCGCACCGGCACCGCGTGGCGGCGGGAAGGGCCGGTTGCGGGCGCTGGACGGGCTGCGGCTGGTGGCCGCGCTCATGGTGGCGATCTACCACCTGGCCTTCCGGGGCAGCGGAGCCTGGCGCGGACAGCCGCTGGAGATCTTCCCGCACCTGTCGCACGCCGCCGCGTACGGACCGCTGGGCGTGCAGTTCTTCTTCATCATCAGCGGCTTCGTGATCTGCATGAGCGGCTGGGGCCGCAGCGTCAAGGCGTTCGCGATCTCCCGGATCAGCCGCCTGTACCCGGCCTACTGGGCGGCGCTGATCCTGGTGACCGTCGTCCTGTTCGTCCTCGGCTACAAGACCGTCTCGCGCACCGACCTGCTCACCAACTTCACGATGCTCCAGACCCCGGCGGGCTCCGAGCGCGTCCTGGGCGTGTCCTGGACGCTGTGGGCCGAGATGCGCTTCTACGTGCTCTTCGCCGTCACCGTCCTGTGGCGCGGCGCCACCCGCAAGCGCGTCCTGGCCTTCTGCGCCCTGTGGACGATCGGCGCCCTGTACGCGGACTCCTCCGGCCAGGAGTTCCTCAAGCTGGCCCTGATGCCCGAGTACGCGCCCTTCTTCATCGGCGGCATCGGCCTCTACCTGCTGCGCCGCTTCGGCCACGACCTGCTGACCTGGGGCGTCGTCGCGACCGGCTTCCTGCTCGGCCAGCACTACGCGGTCCTGGGCCTCGTCCCCAAGCCCGGTGTGGCCGTCACCTTCCACCGCTCGCCGACCGTCGTCATCGCCCTGGTCGCCGCGGGCTTCGCCGCCATCGCCGCGGTGACGCTCGTGCGCCGCGTCGCCGACGTCGACTGGCGCTGGCTGACCACGGCGGGCGCCCTGACGTACCCCTTCTACCTGGTCCACGAGATCCTGGGCACGCTCGTCATCGAGAAGCTGAAGGCCCACACCGGCATACCGAACTACGGCGTACTCGCCCTCGCCATCGGCTCGATGCTGCTGCTCGCCTACCTCATCTACCGCCTGGTCGAACGCCCCCTGACGCCGATCCTGCGCCGCGCGCTCACCCACCAGGCCAACCGCCTGTCCGAACCGCGCCCGGCCTCGACCGGCTGACGTCGCTGAGCCCGGCGACCACCGACTTCCCGCGCACCGGGCGCGGCACGACTCCCCAGACCTCCGCGAGCGCGTCGATGAGCACCAGCCCCCTTCCGCCCTCGCTCTCCGGCCCGGCCTCGGCCAGCTCCGGCTTCTCCGGCCCGCCGTCGGACACCGCCACCCAGTAGTGCCCGTCGGCGGGCCACAGCACCAGCTCGATGACCGCGTCCTCCTCGCACCGGTCCCCGTGCCGCACGGCGTTCGTGACCAGCTCACTGGTCACCAGCCCCAGATCCGCGGCCAGTTGGGGCTCCACCCCACGAGGGAGCGCCTCCGCGACGGCGTGCCGCGCCCGGCGCACGGACTCCGGCCGCGCCGGGAAGCGCCAGAGTGCTGGTAAGCGGGGGATTTCAGGCATGACGAACTCCGTTGCGTCGAAGGGGTCTTGTGGCGTCTTGAGGGTTCGCCGGTGGCATGCCGCCGTCACTCGCGGTGCGCTTCCGACGTAGTTGTGCGTAGCTGCGCGCTACTACGGTAGGGCATCGGGGGTACGTGTGCTACCTATTCGCCGATGACCCGTTGGACCGGGCTTCTCACCGCAGGGCAGACTGGGCCACGGAGGGGAGGGAGCCCATGCCGCCGAGAAGCAACCCGACAGCACGCCAGCAGCGTCTGGGTGCGGAGCTCCGCAAGCTACGGGAGGACGCGGGACTGTCCACCGAGCAGGCGGCCGCCCTGCTGGACACGAAGCGGACCGTCATCTCCAGCACCGAGGCCGGTCGGCACGGGACGAGTCCCGAACGGGTGCGCCGGATCGCCTTCGTCTACGAGTGCACCGACCAAGCGCTGATCGACGCGCTGGTGGCGATGTGCGGCGACCGCGTGCGCGGCTGGTGGGAGGCGTACGAGGACGTCCTGCCGTCGACCTTCCTCGACATCGCCGAACTGGAGTGGCACGCCCAGGGCTTGCGCGTCAGCACGATGACCCACATGCCCGGCCAGTTCCAGACCGAGGCTTACGCCCGCGCCCTCTTCGACGCCGCCATCCCGGCGTTGCCCCCGGCCGAGTACGAGGCCAGGGTCGCCCACCGCGTCCAACGCCACGAGGCGATCGACCGGCAGGACGCCCCGGCGTACGAACTCGTCGTCCACGAGGGTGTCCTCCGTACCGAGGTGGGCGGACGCGCGGTCCTGCGCGACCAGCTCAACCACCTGATGACCGCCGCCGAACGCGACAACGTCACGGTCCAGGCCATCCCGTTCTCCGCCGGTGCCTTTCCCGGCTCGGGCCAGTCCATCCTCTACGCCCGCGGCCAGGTCGCCCGCTTGGACACGGCCCTGCTGGACCGCGCCACGGTCGGCGAATTCCTGCACACCGAGGCGCACTTGTGCAAGTACCGACTGCACCTCGACGAGATGCAACGCATAGCCCTTCCGCCCGAAAAGACGCGCGACCTCGTGCACTCCATCACGTCCCAGCTCTAGGAGAGTCCCCCCGTGCCCGACATCACCTGGGAAGCCCCCTTCTGCCAAGACGCAAGCAACTGCTTCCGCCTCGGCACCGACGCCGACGGCAACGGCTACATAGCCGTCAACGGCCGCGAGGACGAATACCTCACCGACACCCGCGAAGCCCTCCGCACCCTGATCACCGACATCAAGGCCGGCAAGGCCGACCACCTGCTGTAGGCCGGCCACCTCGCGGTCAAGGAGCCCCGACGGCCGTCGGCCGTCGCCGTCGGGTCAGGTCACGACCCGCAGTGCCGCGGGCCTGCTCGACACACCGCCCGGCGCGCGGCCCGGCGCACCGTCCGGGCCGCCGGGGCGGACCGGCTAGCGGCCGAGGACCGTGTCGGCCGGGATGGTGCCGAGGCGGCCGGCCTGGAAGTCGTCGAACGCCTGGGCCAGTTCGGCGTGGGTGTTCATGACGAAGGGGCCGTACTGCATCATCGGCTCGCGGATCGGGAGGCCGCCGAGCAGGACGACCTCGAAGTTGGGCGAGCGGGACTCCTGGGTCTCGTCCGCGCGGATGGTGAGGGAGTCTCCCTTGCCGAAGACGACGGCCTGGCCCATACGGAAGGGGCGGGCGTCGGGGCCCGCGAAGCCGCGGCCGGCGAGGCCGTAGGCGAGGGCGTTGAAGTCGGCGCGCCAGGGCAGGGTCACCGAGGCGCCGGGGTTCACCGAGACGTGGATCATCGTGATCGGGGTGTGGGTGGCGCCGGGGCCCTCGTGGCCCGCGAGGTCACCGGCGATCAGCCGGATCAGCGCGCCGCCGTCACCCGAGGTGAGCAGCTTCAGGCCGCCCGCCCGGATGTCCTGGTACTTGGGCGGCATCATCTTGTCGGCCTTCGGCAGGTTCACCCAGAGCTGGAGGCCGTGGAAGAGGCCGCCGCTGGTGACCAGCGACTCCGGCGGGGTCTCGATGTGCAGCAGGCCGGACCCGGCGGTCATCCACTGGGTGTCGCCGTTGGTGATCGTGCCGCCACCGCCGTGCGAGTCCTGGTGGATGAAGGTGCCGTCCATGATGTACGTGACGGTCTCGAAGCCGCGGTGCGGGTGCCAGGGGGTGCCCTTGGGCTCTCCCGGCGCGTACTCCACCTCACCCATCTGGTCCATCATGATGAACGGGTCGAGGTTGCGGTAGTCGATGCCCGCGAAGGCGCGGCGCACGGGGAAGCCCTCCCCCTCGAAACCGCTCGGGGCGGTGGACACCTGTAGCGCCTTGCGGGGCTGGGCGTCGTCGGGCGCGCTCACACGCGGCAGGGTCAGCGGGTTCTCTACGGTCACGGCGGGCATGACTGCCTCCTTCGGGATGCTCCGGTTCCAAAGTAGTTGAACACTGAACATCTCGCAAGGCGTGACTATTCCAGCACTCACCGGAGGGGAAGATCGAAAGCGCGGGCGTACGGTCCGGGACGTGCGCCCGTACGGTCTCAGGCGTGCCGCCGTACGGCCTCAGGCGTGCCGCCGGGCAGCCTCAGCCGTACATCCGGCGCATCGTGAAGTCGACCATCTGCTCGACCGCCTTGGCGTCGAAGACCATGCGATGCTGGCCGTCGATGTCCAGCACGAAGCCGTAGCCGGTGGGCAGCAGGTCCAGCACCTCGGCGCCGGTGATCACGAAGAACTTGGACTCCTTGCCCGCGTACCGCCGCAGCTCCTTCAGGGAGGTGAACATCGGGATGACCGGCTGCTGGGTGTCGTGCAGCGCCAGGAAGCCCGGATTGTCGCCGCGCGGGCAGTACACCTTGGACGTGGCGAAGATCGCCTGGAAGTCCTCGGCGGCCATCGAACCCGTGGTGAAGGCGCGGACCGCGTCGGCCAGGGACGGCGGGGAGGGCTCCGGATAGCCACCGGGCATGGGTGCGGCGCCCTGGACCGGGCCGGGTCCGGGATTCACGCTCTGCTCGTAGCCGTACACGGCCTCAAGAGTAACGGCCCCCGGGACGAGGAAACGGTCACATCCGACCCTTCCGGGGTTGCTTCTTATTACCGACGGGTAGCATTATTTTCCACGAGTGCCACGACCACCCCACTTGCGATACGGAGCCGACGTCATGGGCCACTACAAGTCGAACCTCCGCGACATCGAGTTCAACCTCTTCGAGGTGCTCGGCCGCGACCAGCTCTACGGCACGGGTCCGTTCGCCGAGATGGACGTGGAGACCGCGAAGGACGTCCTCGCCGAGCTGGCGCGCATGGCGGAGAACGAGCTGGCGGAGTCCTTCGCCGACGCCGACCGCAACCCGCCGGTCTTCGACCCGAAGACCAACACCGCCCCGGTGCCCGAGTCCTTCAAGAAGAGCTACCAGACCTTCATGGACGCCGAGTACTGGCGGCTCGGCCTGCCCGAGGAGATCGGCGGCACCACCGCGCCGCGCTCCCTGATCTGGTCCTACGCGGAGCTGGTGCTGGGCGCCAACCCCGCCGTGTGGATGTACTCCTCCGGCCCGGCCTTCGCCGGAATCCTCTACGAGGAGGGCACCGAGGAGCAGAAGAAGATCGCCGCGCTCATGGTCGACAAGCAGTGGGGCTCCACCATGGTCCTCACCGAGCCCGACGCGGGCTCCGACGTCGGCGCGGGCCGCACGAAGGCGGTCAAGCAGGACGACGGCACCTGGCACATCGAGGGCGTCAAGCGCTTCATCACCTCGGGCGAGCACGACATGTCCGAGAACATCATCCACTACGTGCTGGCCCGCCCCGAGGGCGCGGGACCCGGCACCAAGGGCCTGTCGCTGTTCATGGTCCCGAAGTACGAGTTCGACTTCGAGACCGGCGAGCTGGGCGAGCGCAACGGCGTCTACGCCACCAACGTCGAGCACAAGATGGGCCTGAAGGCGTCCAACACCTGCGAGATGACCTTCGGCGACGGGCTCCCCGCCAAGGGCTGGCTGATCGGCGAGAAGCACGACGGCATCCGGCAGATGTTCCGGATCATCGAATTCGCCCGCATGATGGTCGGCACGAAGGCCATCGCGACGCTCTCCACCGGCTACCTGAACGCGCTGGAGTACGCCAAGGAGCGCGTGCAGGGCCCGGACCTCGCGCAGTTCATGGACAAGACCGCGCCCAAGGTCACCATCACCCACCACCCCGACGTCCGCCGCTCGCTCATGACGCAGAAGGCGTACGCCGAGGGCATGCGGGCGCTGGTGCTCTACACCGCCTCCGTGCAGGACGCCATCCAGGTCGCCGAGGCGGCCGGTGAGGACGCCACGAGGCTGCACGGGCTCAACGACCTGCTGCTGCCGATCGTCAAGGGCTACGGCTCCGAGAAGTCGTACGAGCAGCTCGCCCAGTCCCTCCAGACCTTCGGCGGCTCCGGGTACCTCCAGGAGTACCCGATCGAGCAGTACATCCGGGACGCCAAGATCGACACGCTCTACGAGGGCACCACCGCCATCCAGGGCCAGGACTACTTCTTCCGGAAGATCGTCCGCGACCAGGGGCAGGCCATGACGGCGCTCAGCGAGGAGATCAAGAAGTTCCTCGCCGAGGCCACGGGCGGGGAGGACCTGGCCGCCGCACGCGACCAGCTCGCCAAGGCGGCGGTGGACCTGGAGGCGATCGTCGGCGCCATGCTCACGGACCTTTCGGCCACCGAGCAGGACGTCCGCTCGATCTACAAGGTGGGGCTCAACACCACGCGGCTGCTGCTCGCCTCCGGTGACGTGGTCATCGGGTACCTGCTCCTGCGCGGGGCCGGCGTGGCCGCCGAGAAGCTCTCCGGGGCCTCCGCCAAGGACGCCGCCTTCTACGCGGGGAAGGTCGCCGCCGCGAAGTTCTTCGCCGCCAATGTCCTTCCCGGCGTGGGGACGGCTCGGTCCCTGGCCGAATCCGTCGACCTCGGCCTCATGGACCTCCCGGAGGACTCCTTCTGACCCGCCCACGGGGACTCCTTCCAACCCGCCCCGGCGGGCAGTCCGGTGGTCGCCGGACTGCCCGCCGGTGGTGGGTTGCTCGCGCAGCTCCCCGCGCCCCTCACGGGGCGAGCCATGTGGCCGAAAACTAAGCTGAGGGCATGAGCTCTCAGCGTCCGGCGTTTGGCCGTAAGCACACCGAAGATCTGGCCGCCTTCGTGCAGGCGAGTCCGACGCCGTACCACGCGGTGGCGACCGTGGCGGAGCGGCTGGAGGGGGCCGGGTTCCGGCGGGTGGCGGAGACGGAGAAGTGGGGGGCCGAGCCGGGCGGGCGGTATGTGCTGCGCGGGGGCGCGGTGGTGGCGTGGTTCGTGCCGGACGGCGCACGGCCGGAGACACCGTTCAGGATCGTCGGCGCGCACACGGACTCGCCGAATCTGCGGGTGAAGCCGCGCCCGGACATGGGGTCGCAGGGCTGGCGCCAGGTGGCGGTGGAGATCTACGGCGGCCCGCTGCTGAACAGCTGGCTGGACCGGGACCTGGGCCTGGCGGGCCGGCTGACGCTGCGCGACGGCAGTACGCGGCTGGTCGCGACCGACCGCCCGCTGCTGCGGGTGCCGCAGCTCGCGATCCACCTGGACCGTGGCGTGAACGACGGGCTGACGCTGGACAAGCAGCGCCACCTCCAGCCGGTGTGGGGCCTGGGCGACGCGCAGGACGGCGACCTGATCGGCTACCTCGCCGAGCGGGCGGACCTCGACCCGGAGGACGTCGTCGGCTGGGACCTGATGACGCACGACACGCAGCCGCCCGCCTTCCTCGGGCGCGACGAGGAGCTGTTCGCCTGCCCCCGGCTGGACAATCTGCTGTCGGTGCACGCGGGCGCCGCCGCGCTGGCCGCCGCGGCGGGCGGCCAGGACCTCACGTACATCCCGGTGCTCGCCGCCTTCGACCACGAGGAGAACGGCAGCCAGTCCGACACCGGCGCCCAGGGCCCGCTGCTCGGCAACGTCCTCAGCCGCTCGGTGCACGCGCGCGGCGGCGGCTTCGAGGAGCGGCAGCGCGCGCTGGCCGCGAGCGTCTGCGTCTCGTCGGACTCCGGCCACGCCGTGCACCCCAACTACGCCGAGCGGCACGACCCGACGCACCACCCGCGCGCCAACGGCGGCCCGATCCTGAAGACCAACGTCAACCAGCGGTACGCCACCGACGGCACCGGCCGCGGCGTCTTCGCGGCGGCCTGCGACACCGCGGGCGTCCCCTACCAGCACTTCGTGTCGAACAACTCGATGCCCTGCGGGACGACGATCGGCCCGATCACCTCCGCCCGGCACGGCATCACCACGGTCGACGTCGGGGTGCCGATCCTCTCGATGCACTCGGCCCGCGAGATGTCCGGCGCCGACGACCCGCATCTGCTGGCCAGCGCCCTGACGGCCTTCCTGGCGGCCTGACTCCGGGGACTGCTTCCCGGGGCCTTCCGGGGCCTGCTTGCGGGCCGGGGCCGCGCCCCGGCCCGCCCGTGACCCGATGCGCCTGCTTGTGCCCCGAGGTCCGGGGTAGGCGCTGCTTCAGAACGCCGGAGCACAACTAGGCCAAAGGAAGCGGTAATTGTGGGCATCGGAGGCTGCATCATTCTGATCGCGGTCGGTGCGATCATCACGTTCGCCACCGACTGGCACGCCAAGGGCGTCAACATGGATCTGCTCGGCCTGATCATGATGGCCGTCGGCATCATCGGACTCGCCGCTTACGTCAGCATCTTCAAGCGCCGCCGGATTCCCCCGACGGCCGACGGCGACATCCCGCCCGTCGAGGAGCGCTACTACCCGGGTGACCGGCGGTACTGACACCAGGCCAGTACCACCGGCGTTCTGACGTGAGGTCAGCCCCGGATCTCAGAACAGCGACTTGTACATCTGCCAGCCCGCGCCGAGCCTGACGCGGGCGGCAAAGCCCGGCTCGCTGTCGCGGCCGTCGTAGCGCCACAGGTCGCCCGCCGCGTCACGGGCGACCAGTCCGGTGAGGTACGCCCCCCGGACCGGCCGGATTTCGCCGACGCCCACGATCGAGTTGTAGATGTTCCAGCCGGACCCGATCTTCACGCGCGGCCCGAAGTGCCCCTTGCCGTCGCCGTCATAGGCCCACAGCACCCCGGACTTGTCCCGGGCCAGAAGCTGACGGCCGTAGCCGACGGATTCGGAGTGCTGCGAGCCGATCAGCAGGTTGTACGTGTTCCAGCCGCCGCCGATGAGGGTGCGTGGCCCGAACCTGCCGTTCCGGTCGGCGGCGTAGAGGTACAGGCTGCCGGACGGCGTACGCGCCACGAGGTCGGCGCGGCCGTCACCGGTCAGGTCGCCGACCGAGGCCAGCGCGTCGTACGCGTTCCAGCCGGGGCCGATGAGCGTGCGCGGCTGGGACGGGGTGAAGTTCGTGCCCGCCTTGCCGTCGTAGCGCCACAGTTGGCCCGAGGCGTCCCTGACCAGCAGGTCGTTGACCCGGTCGCCGCCGAGGTCGCCGTAGGGCACGTACAGCGAGGACGTCGGCCAACCGGACGTGGAGCGCGCCGCGTTGACGTTGCCCTTGCCGTTGCCCGCGCGCAGGTCCAGGCGGCCGGACGGGGTGAGGCCGAAGAAGTCGCCGGTCCCGTCACCGGTGAAGTCGTGCACGCCCGCGGCGCCCTTGACGACGATCAGGCCGGTGAGGGAGAGCCCGCCGGGGCCGCCGTCGGCCGGGGGCGCGGTCAGCGTCCAGGTGTAGCGGCCGTTCTTGACCCACGCCCCGTCTGCGCCCTTGAGATTCCAACTCGCCGACACCTGCGCGCCCGTGGAGCCGCGGCGGGTGGCGACCGTCCTGCCCGCCTCGTCCGTGACCGTCAGGCTCCAGCCCGCGACGGGCCGGGACAGCGTCCACCTGCCGTACCAGTCCTCGGGGTTGTCCAGGACGTCGACGACGGCCGGGCCGACGTCGCTGCTCAGCACCGACACCGCGCTGCGCGGTATCGAGGTCAACGGCTGCACGTGGAAGCGGTGTTGCGCATCGACGTACGCGACACCGCCGCCGTACTTGTCCACCGTCCACGTCACGCCTCGGTCGTCGGCCAGGTCGCTCGCTGCCAGTTCCGCGAGGTTGCTGCCGACGGCCGAGCCCGTGTGCACGTCGGTGAGCATCAGACGGCCCGCCGTCGTGTCGTGCCGGACGACGTAACCGTCGCCCAGCAGCGCGGTCCCGGTCGGCACCGGCACGTTCTTGCCGGTCGTACGGTCGTGCACCCCGGCGCTGGTGCCGCACGACCAGTACAGCCAACGCCCGTCCGCCTGAAGCTCCTTGGGCACGCACGGCGCGCCCGTCTGGACCGTGGCGCCGTACGTCCGCCGCTCCAGGTCGTACGGGCGGACGGTGCCGGTGGCGCTGCCGGGCACCCACAGGGTGCGGCCCCACAGCGCGGAGGCCGTGACCGGGCCGTCGAACAGGGTGCCGTCGTAGCGGAGGTCGAAGACCTTCTGCCGCGCGGGGGTGCCGGTGTGCACCACGACGTACGGTCCCGCGGCGTCGGTGACCGTGCCGGGCGCGCCGAGGAAGACGGCGCGCGAATCGGTCGGGGACGGCGGCTGGGGCACGGTGATGATGTTGGCGGCGGAGAAGGCCACGGTGCCGGTGCCGGTGCCCTGGAGGTGCACGCAGGAGACGCCGGAGCCGCAGTCGGCGGGCTTCGGACCGTAGCTCCACAGCAGTTCGGGTTCCGACACGGCGGGCGCCGGGCCCGCGGCCACATCGCGCCGTACCAGGGCCGGGTAGGGCCGGGTGGTGTCGGAGTACGCCAGCCGCCCGGCGCTGTAGGACAGTCCGTAGACCGTGGCCGCGACCGGCGGCAGCGTCTTGAGGTCGGTGACGGTCGCGTCGGCGCCGTCGGCCGCGGTGATCCGGCGGACCGCCCAGTCGTCGGGTCCGGTGCCGCCCTCGACCAGCACCGAGCCGTCGGGCGCGGTCGCCATGTCCGTGGCGACCTTGGCCAGCAGGGTCCGCGCGGGGCCGCCGCCGACCGGGACGGCCCGCAGCGGAAGTCCCGCGGACTGGCTGTCCGTCGACCGCTCCAGCACCAGGACGCGGTCCCCGGTGACGGTGAGCTTCGGCGTACCGTCCCGGCCGTCGGTGGGCAGCGGCGTCTTCTCGACGGGGGCCGTCGGGTCGTCGAGCCGTACGGTGTACGCCGTCGTGGCCGCGCCGCCGTACGCCAGCACCCGGTCCCTGCCGAGGACGACGGTGGTCTGCTCGGCGGCGGGCACGTCGGCGAGGATCGCGCGCAGCGTGCCGGTGCGGTAGTCCAGCAGGTAATTGCGCGCGGTGCCGGGCGCGGCGCCCGAGGTCAGCCGCAGGACGGCGTGGTCGCGGTTCTGCGCGAGCAGGTCGGGCCAGTCGGGCACGGCGGTCCCCGGGGGCAGCCCGGTGACGGTCAGGTCGGCGGAACCGTCCTTGCCGTCGCCGATCACGTGCAGCGCGGCGAGCGTGCCGTCGGCGGCGGTCTCGCTGGTGAGGACGCGGTCGAGGCTGAAGCCGAACGGCACCCAGCGCTGGCCCGCCGGCGCGGTGACCGTGCGGAAGGTGTTGGTGTCGTAGTCGGTGATCGTCACCGACTGGGACGGGAAGTTGCGGATGAGGTGCGCGGACAGGCCGGTGTTGGCCAGGGGCGTGGGATCCGGCAGTACCGGGCCCTCGCTGCCGTCCGCCGGATTCACCCAGTGGGCGCCGTTGGCCCCCCTGACCAGGTATCCGTCGTTCCCGGCGGTGATCAGCGGCTCGCTCTGCGGCAGCCACCGCGAACCGGCGGGTATGACGGTCTCCTGCGACGCGGTACCGGACGGCGTACCGTCCGCGTACGCCGTGCCGCCGGTGGCGGCCGGGGCGAGCCCGGCGGCCATGACGACGACGGTGGCCGCCGCGACGGAGCCGCGTGTGAGAGCGCGACGAGGCACTCGGTCCCTCCCCAGGTGACGCTCCGCCCCCCGGCGGATCAAGAGTGATGGCCGGAGCTTACTCACCGCCCGGGCACGCCCGTACGGCGCCTGTACGCCTTACGCGTCCAGGCCCGCCAGGACCAGCGCCAGCCGGGAGTCGCCGTCGGCGCCGACGCGGACCGGGACGCCCCAGTCCTGCTGGTGCACGTGACAGGCGGGGTAGGGGTTGGCCGGATCGTCGTCGCAGGACGCGGCCATCGCGGAGACGTGCAGGACGCCCTCGGTGACGGACGGGTCGAGGACCAGGTCGCGGAAGAGGTCGGTGCCCTTGCCCGCGCCCTCCGCCAGGAGTTCCGGCGGGGTGGCGCTGACCAGCAGCCGCGTCGAGGGCCCGTACCGCTCGTCGAGCTTCTGCCCGTCGGGCGCGGTGAACACCACGTCGAGCCGGAAGGCACCGGCCGCCACGTCGGTCGCGTCCCGCTGCGTACGGTGGGCGACGGCCTCCACGCGGACGGCCTCCTCCGGCAGGTGCATCCGGGTCAGCCGGTGCCCGGCGGACTCCACCACGACGATGTCGCCGTCCACGACCACCGCGTCCGAGGGCTCGCGCAGGCCGGTCGCGAGCGTGGTGACCTCGCCGGTCACCGGGTCGTAGCGGCGCAGCGCGTTGTTGTACGTGTCGCTGACCGCGACCGAGCCGTCCGGCAGCGCGGTGACGCCCAGCGGGTGCTGGAGCAGCGCCTGCCCGGCGGGGCCGTCGCGGTGACCGAAGTCGAACAGGCCGGTGCCGACGGCCGTACGGATGATGTAGCGGCGCGGCTCTCCGCCGTCACCGCCTGCCGTGTCCGCGTCCGCGTCCGGGTCGTCGTCGGCGCGCTCGACCCAGCGCAGCGCCGAGGTCTCGGAGTCGGCGATCCACAGCCTTCCCCAGCCGTCGGCCGGGGGCGCCCCCGCCTCGCCGCGCTCCGGCGCCGCCGCGAGCCCGGACGGCTGGGCGAACCACGCCTGCGCCGCGTGCCCGTCCACCAGCCCTTCGTTGGTCGTGCCCGCCGCGACCCGTACGGTCTCCGTCGCCGGGTCGTACGTCCAGAGCTGGTGCACGCCCGCCATCGCGATCCACACCCGGTCGTCGAACCAGGCCACGTCCCACGGCGAGGACAGGTCCACCTCGCGGGCCGGGCCGGACGTCGGGGAGCCCTGCCACCACTGCTTTCCGGTGCCCGCGACCGTCGTCACGTGCCCGGTGCCCAGGTCGACGCGGCGCAGCGCGTGATTGACGGTGTCGGCGACGATCACGCTGCCGTCGGGCAGCAGCGTCAGCCCCTGCGGCTCGCTGAAGCGGGCCGTCTCCGCGTTGCCGTCGGCCAGCCCGCGCGTGCCGGTGCCGATCCGCCGCACCACGCTCTCGGCGTCCGCCGCCAGCTCCACCAGGGCGTGCCGGGTCGAGTCCGACACCAGGAAGTGCCCGGAGCCGGGCAGCGCGAGCGCCTTGCCGGGGAAGCGGAGGCCGGTCGCGACCGGCTCGGGCGGTACGTACGGGCCGTCGCCCCTGCGCAGGGTGCCCTTGGCCGCGTGCTCCTTCTCCAGCGCCGTCACGAGCTGCTCCAGCGCGTGCGCGTGCCCCTCGCCCGCGTGCTGCGCGACCACGTACCCCTCGGGGTCGATCACCACCAGCGTCGGCCAGGCCCGTACGGCGTACTGCTTCCACGTCGAGAGCTGCGGGTCGTCCAGCACCGGGTGGTGCACCTCGTACCGCTCCACCGCGTCCACGACCGCCTGGTGCTCGGCCTCGTGCACGAATTTCGGCGAGTGCACGCCGACGATCACCACCGTGTCCCTGTGCCGCTCCTCCAGGGCCCGCAGCTCGTCCAGGACATGCAGACAGTTCACACAGCAGAACGTCCAGAAATCCAGAATGACGATGCTGCCCCGCAGGTCAGCGAGGGTCGGATGCTTGTCGCCGGTGTTCAGCCAGCCGCCCTCGCCGGTCAGCTCGGGCGCCCGGACACGTGCACGTGCAGTCATATCCCCATCCAACAGCATCCGCCGGGGTAGGCATTCCCTATGAAATACGTGGTGCGAGAGAAGATGTTCGCCATCGGTGACGACTACTGGATCGAGGACGAGCACGGCCGCAGGGCCTTCTACGTCGACGGGAAGGTCCTCCGGATCCGCGACACCCTCGAACTCCAGGACCCGGACGGCAACGAGGTCGCCGTCATCCGCAAGAAGCTGGTGTCCCTGCGGGACGCCATGACCATCGAGCGCGACGGCGACGTCCTCGTCACCGTCCGCAAGAAGCGCCTCCACCTGCTCCGCGACGTCTTCCGCGCCGAGCTCGCCTCCGGCGAGGAACTCGAAGTGCGCGGCGACATCATCGACAAGGAGTTCGACATCGAGTACGAGGGGGAGCGCCTCGCGCGCATCTCCCGCAAGTGGTTCACCCTCCGTGACGCCTACGCCATCGACATCGAGCGCGAGGACGCCGATGCCGCGATGCTGATCGCGGTGGCGGTGTGCGTCGACCGCATGGTCGACAAGGAGCACGAGGACGAATAGCCCTGCGCAGGGCGGCGACCCGGTCTTTCCGGGGCGCCGCCCCTGTGCCCGAACCTCACGCGGGGTGGGTGCCCGCAGCGCCCCTGAAAGACCGGCGGGCCCCTCTCGCGGCCGGACAGGCCCTAGCGGGGCTTCGGGGTGGGGACTCCGAGGACGCGGTCGCGGAGGACGGGGAAATCGGCGCGGGTGACGTCCACGCGGAAGACGTCGACCTCGGCGGAGAGCGCCTGCTCGGCGGGCCCGGCCTCGGCGACGATCTCACCCCAGGGATCGACGATCATGCTGTGCCCGGCCTGCTCCACCCCGGCGTGGGTGCCGGCCGTCCCGCAGGCGAGGACGTACGCCTGGGACTCGACGGCGCGGGCGCGCACCAGCAGCCGCCAGTGGGCGAGCCGCCGCGCGGGCCAGCCCGCCGGAACGACCAGCGTCTGCGCCCCGGCGTCGAGCAGCAGCCGGAACTGCTCGGGAAAGCGCAGGTCATAGCAGGTGGCGAGACCGAGGACGGTGCCGGGGACGCGGGCGGTGACGATGTCGTGCCCGGAGGACATGAGGACGGCCTCGCCCTGGTCGAAGCCGAAGCGGTGGATCTTGCGGTAGACGGCCGCGAGATCGCCGTCGGGGGAGAAGAGCAGCGAGGTGTTGAACAATTCGCCGCCGACGACGTCGCGTTCGACGATCGACCCGGCGTGCAGCCACACCCCGGCGTCGC
The DNA here is from genome assembly GCF_044744145.1 of Streptomyces sp. NPDC087422. Lineage (NCBI taxonomy): Bacteria > Bacillati > Actinomycetota > Actinomycetes > Kitasatosporales > Streptomycetaceae > Streptomyces > Streptomyces sp. NPDC087422. The sequence goes on from NZ_JBIUXT010000003.1 coordinate 372,884, forward strand.
GCGCCGCCGCGCTCATCACCTCGGCGGTCGGGCCGCCGTCCGCCGTCTCGGCCTCGGCCGCGAAGTCCTCGGCGGCGAAGGCGCCGACCGGCCACAGTTCGGGCAGCACGACAAGATCCGCGTCCGCGTGGGCACGTACCATCGCTGCCACACGGTCGCGCCGCGAGGCGACCGATTCCCTCTGGTCCACGTCGATCTGAAGAAGCGTTGCGCGCACTCGGACACCGCCCATACGTTGGGTCGTCAAGCCGGGCCTACCATCGTCACTCGAAAGCACTGCGTGGGCGCCCGCGCGCAGCGTAACTTAGGCGCCAACCGCCACGACCGCGCACCGACCGTCGAGGGGTCCCGTGACCGTCCACAGCAAGCTCCAGCCGTATATCGACGCCTGGACCCACTCCATAGAATCCGTCAACGAACTGGTGACGCCGCTGCCCGACGGCGCGTGGAACCGCCACACCGAGTGCCCGTACTGGTCGGTCCGCGATGTCGTGTCCCACATCATCGGCTTCGAGTGCGAGCTGCTGGGCGACCCGCGCCCCATCCACACACTTCCCAGCGACCTCCGGCACATCACCAGCGAGACGGCCCGCTACACGGAGGTCCCGGTCGACATCCGCCGCCACCACACGGCGCCGGAGATGACGTCCGAGCTGGAGTACACGATCATCCGCCGCTCGCGGCAGCTCAGGAACGAGTCGCGGCAGCCGGACGCCGAGGTCCGCGCGATCGGCGGCGGCGAGGTCACCCTGGAGGAACAGCTCTGGGGCCGCGTCTTCGACGTGTGGGTGCACGAGCAGGATCTGCGCCGGGCCCTCGACGCCCCGGGCAACCTCGCCTCCCCCGCGGCCGTACTGGCCCGTGACTACCTCCTGCGCTCGCTGCCGAAGCTGGTCGCCGAGGACGCGGGCGCCAAGCCGGGCTCCGCGGTCGTCTTCGACGTGCACGGACCGCTGGAGTTCATGCGGACCGTACGGGTGAACGCCGAGGGCCACGGCAGCATCGACTCGGCCGTCTCGCTGGGCCCGGCCGTCACCTTCGTCGTGGACTGGGAGACGTTCCTGCGGCTGCTCACCGGCCGGGCGCGTCCGGCCGCGCTCGCCGACCAGCTCAAGATCGAGGGCGACCGGCAACTGGCGGACGCGATCCTGTCGCACATCGCGGTCACGAAGTAGCGCCCGGCGCCTCGGGCGCCGTTCCCGGAACACGCCGTTTCCGGATCACGGCGTTCCCGAATCACCGCGCGCCCGGATCATGCCGTTCCCGGATCACGGCGCGCCCGCCATGAACCCCGCCGCCGTACAGCGTCGTACGGCCGCGCCGGGCGTCAGTCGGAGGTGACCGCCGCCGGCAGGCGGTGCACGCTCTCGACGCGGCTGACCGCGATCCGCTCCCGCTCCAGCCGTTCCGCACGGCGGCGCAGCCGGAGGATCTGGGCGGTGCCGACCGCCTGGAGCACGAAGACGCTGCTCCAGGCGATCCGGTAGTCGTCGCCGGTCGCGTCGAGGAGCAGGCCGACGGCGAGCAGGGTGAGGACGGAGGCGGTGAAGCCGCCGATGTTGACGATCCCGGAGGCGGTGCCGAAACGCTCGGGCGGGTTGGCGGGGCGGGCGAAGTCGAAGCCGATCATCGAGGCGGGCCCGCAGGCGCCGAGGACGACGCACAGGGCGACCAGCAGCCACATCGGGTCCTGGCCGTGGCCGCCGCCCCAGGCGAGCGTCGTGGCCCAGGCGGCGGCGGTGGCCGCGATCACGCCGAGGGTGAGCGGCATGCGGGCGCCGTGGTGGCGGGAGATGAGCTGCCCGAAGACCATGCCGAAGAACATGTTGGCGACGACGACGAGCGTGAGCAGCCCGCCCGCCGCGCCGCGCGAGAGCCCCTGGTCCTCGACGAGGTACGGCAGCCCCCACAGCAGCAGGAACACCATGCCGGAGAACTGGGTGGTGAAGTGCGTCCACATGCCCAGGCGCGTGCCGGGTTCGGCCCAGGAGGCGGCGATCTGGCGGCGTACGTACGTCAGGCCCGCGTGCTCGGCGGGCGCGGGTTCGTACCCCTCGGGGTGGTCCTTGAGGAAAAGGGCGACCAGGACGAGGACGAGCGCGCCGACCAGGGCGGTGCCGAGGAAGGTCGGGGTCCAGCCCGCCGAGTGCAGGACGCGGGAGAGGACGACGGTCGAGACGAGGTTGCCCGCGACGCCGAACAGCGCGGCGCCCTGGGCGATCATCGGACCGCGTCTGGCGGGGAACCAGCGCGAGCCGAGCCGCAGCACGCTCACGAAGGTCATGGCGTCGCCGCAGCCCAGCACGGCGCGGGCGCCGAGGGCCATGCCGTACGAGTGGGACAGCGCGAACGCCCCCTGGCCGAGGGTGAACAGCACGGCGCCGAGCAGCAGGACCTTCTTCGTGCCGAGCCGGTCCACCATCAGCCCGACCGGTATCTGCATGCCCGCGTAGACCAGCACCTGGAGGATCGAGAAGCTGGAGAGCGCGGAGGCGCCGATGTGGAAGCGGTCGGCGGCGTCGATGCCCGCGACGCCGAGGCTGGTGCGGTGGACGACGGCGACGAGGTAGACGGAGGTGCCGACGCCCCAGACGAGGGCGGCACGGCGTCCGCCGGGCGGGTCGCCCGGCAGGACCTTCTCCGCGGCCGGGCTCCGGCTCACGACTCGCCCCTGGCGAGCACCTTCACCCACGAGACGTGCCGGTCCACGACGTCGGCGGCCGTGTCGGCCGCGCCGTCCCTGAGCGCGTCCAGGATCTCGGTGTGCTCCGCGATGTTCTTCGCCACCCGGCTCGGCTCGGCGTGCATGGTGGCCACCCCCATCCGCAACTGACGGTCCCTGAGCTGGTCGTAGAGGTGCGCGAGGATACGGTTGCCCGCCGCGCGGACGATCTCCGCGTGGAAGCAGCGGTCCGCGACGGCGAAGGCCGCCAGGTCGCCGGTCTCCGCGTGCCCGCGCTGCTCGGCCAGGGACTCCTCCAGCCGCGCGATGAGCCGCGGCGGCACCGCCCCGACCACCTTGGCCACGGCGTGCTGTTCCACCAGCAGCCGGGTCTCCACCACGTCGGCGATCTCCTGTGCCGACACCGGCAGCACCAGCGCGCCCTTCTTCGGGTAGAGCTTGATCAGCCCCTCCGCCTCCAGCCGCAGCAGCGCCTCGCGCACCGGCGTGCGCGAGACCCCCACCGCGTCGGCGAGATCCCCCTCGGTGAGCAGCGTGCCGCCCTCGTAACTCCGGTCCAGGACACCGGACTTGACGTGCAGATAGACCCGCTCGGCGGCGGGCGGCGCCTTGACGGCGGGGCCGGGCGCGGCGACGGTGAGAGTGCTGGCATCCATGATGCACGCATCATAGATACAACAGCTGAGGGGACGGTACGGCCGTCCGGGATATGGACATGCCAGGAGCCCGTCGCGCAGGGGCGCTTCGGCGGCGGCGGGCCGCGGGGCTACCGTCTCGGAGCATGACTGCGGACGACTGGCTGGCGGACACCCGAACCTCGTACGACACGGTCGCGGTGAGCTACGCGGACTTCGTACGGGAGGCGCTGGACGGCGCGCCGGCCCTGCGTACGGCGCTCGCTCTGTTCGCCGCCAAGGTCACCGGCGCCGGGGGCGGTCCCGTGGCCGACGTGGGCTGCGGCCCCGGCCATGTCACCGCCCACCTGCGCGGCCTGGGCGTCGACGCCTTCGGCATCGACCTCTCCCCCGGCATGGTCGACGTGGCCCGCTCCGACCACCCCGGACTCCGGTTCGAGGTCGGCTCGATGACCGCCCTCGACCTCGCCGAGGCGTCACTCGCCGGCCTGGTCGCCTTCTGGTCGCTGATCCACGTCCCCGACGACGAGGTCCCGGCCGTCCTCTCCGGCTTCCACCGCGTCCTGCGCCCCGGCGCCCCGCTGCTGACCGGCTTCCACACCGGCTCCGTCTCCCGCCTCAAGACGGAGGGCTACGGCGGCCACCCCATGAAGGTCCACGTCCACAAACGCCCGGCCGCCCGGATGACCGCCTGGCTCCAGGAGGCCGGTTTCACGGTCGCGACCGAAACCCTCATCGCCCCCGACTCCCCCACCCCCGCCGCCCTCCTCCTCGCCCACCCCTGACTCCCGCGGCGGCCATCCGGCTCCGCGTCCCCGTGCATCCGGCGGTAAAAGAGCAGGTCACAGCACCGATCTACCAGTCCGGGAGAAAGTAGTAGATCAGCGGTAGTCAAGCGGTCCTGATATCCCTCGCGCTTCGGCTGGCTCGCGCTCACCGTCGCAACGCGGCCGCCGCCGCGGGACAAGGGGGCCGAAGGAGGTCGCCAAGCGGCGGCGGAGCCTCCGTTCAGCCTCGCGTCACGCCGTCCAGGACGGCCTGGAAGGCGTCGGTGACCGGGCGCAGGTCCCGGTCGAGCTCGTCGATGTCGACCGTTTCGGCCCCGGCGTCGTCCCCGCGCGCCTCCGCCGCCCCGGCCCACCGCCTGAGCACCGCGACGTAGGCCGCCTGTACGGCGCCGCCGATCGCCGCCGGGACGGGGTCGCCCGCGTCGAGGCCGGTGCGCCCGGCCGCGTACCCGCTCACCGTCTCGCCCCAGACGCGCCAGTGCGCGGCGGCCTCCGCGACGAGCGCGGGGTCCCGGTCGAGCACGCGGAAGCGGTCGAGCCACGAGTCCGGTGCCGCCGCCTGCGAAAGCCGCGTGGACCGGACGACCGCCGCCCGTACGGCCGTCATGACGGGTACGTCGTCGGCGTCGCGAAGGGCGGCCCGCAGCCGCTCGACCGCGCGGTCGAACTCGCCCCACACGATCCCCGCCTTCGACCCGAAGTAGCGGAAGAGCGTCGAGCGCCCGACACCGCCCGCGGCCATGATCGCCTGGAGCGTCGTCGCCTCGTAGCCGTCGCGAAGCAGCAGGTCGAAGGCGACTTCCTCCAGGGCTTCGCGGGTCGAGGCGGGCGGTCGCCCGCGGCTCCTTCGGGAGGTGGTCATCGCCCGAGCGTAGTGGAGGAGTATTTTTGGGATGAGGTACCAATATTCTTCCGGGTGACCGCCGACATCAGCGCGGCCCCGCCGGGAGCCCACCGTCCAAGGAGCGGAAAATGCGCGCATGGCAGTTCACCGACATCGGCCAGCCCCTCACCCTCAGTGAGGTCCCGGCCCCGGCACCGGGCGCGGACGAACTCGTCGTGCACGTCCGCGCGGCCGGGCTGTGCCACAGCGACGTCGGGTTTCTCGACGGCACGCTGACGCCGCTGCTCCCGTTCCGGCCGATCACACTGGGTCACGAGATCGCGGGGGTCGTCTCCGCCGTGGGCTCGGGCGTGACGCGGTTCACCGTGGGCCAGAAGGTCGTCATCCCGGCCGCCATCGAGGGGCCCGGCACGTCGAAGAACGGCGGATTCGCGGACGAGGTCGTCGTCCTCGAACGGCTCGTCGTCGCGCTGCCGGACGGGGTGCCGTTCGACCAGGCGGCAGCCGCCACCGACGCCGGGCTCACCTCGTACCACGCGGTCTCCGTGCAGGGGAGGGTCACCGCCGGCTCCCGCGTCGGGATCATCGGCCTCGGCGGGCTCGGCTCGCTCGGCGCCCAGACCGCGCTCGCGCTCGGCGCGACGGTGTTCGTCGCCGAGAAGAACGAGCGCGTGCACGACTTCGCCCGCTCGCTCGGCGCGGAGAAGGTCGCGGGCGACATCACCGACTTCGCGGGCGAGAACCTCGACGTGGTCGTCGACTTCGCCGGGTTCGGGACGACCACCGACGGCGCGATCCACTCCGTACGCCGGGGCGGCCGTATCGTCCAGGTCGGCCTCGGCCGCGCGCGCGGCGAGATCGACCTTCAGGCGCTCACCCTCAACGAGGTCGAACTCGTCGGCTCTCAGGCCGGATCGAAGGAGGACTGCGCGGCGGTGCTCGACCTCGTCGCCGAGGGGAAGCTGTCGTCGCGGGTCACCGAGATCGGATTCGAGGAGATCGGCGAGGGTGTCGGGCGGCTGGAGCGCGGCGAGGTGATCGGACGGCTGGTAGCCGTCTTCGGGTGATGTCGTCCCGGACGGACAGAGGGCGGGACGGACGGGCGCGAGGCGGCGGGCGGCGGGCGGCGGGCGGCTCAACGGCCGCCGCCCGCCGTACTGTCGGCGCGGACGCACCGTCCGTCAGACGGTGCTCATCGGGGTCGCGTCCACGCTCGTCGTCTGCTGTTCGAGGCCGTAGACGGCGGGGGTGCCGCTCGGGGCGATCACGCCCACTTCCATCTGCATCTCGTGGTTCACGACCTGGTACATGTGGTCGCTCGCGCCCTTCTTGACGAACGGCTTGAGCCGCTTGCCGAGGGTGATGTACGAGGTCAGGTCCTTGGCCAGTGACGTCTCGTCGACGGCGCTGTCGTTGAGCACGAGGGCCCCGCCGTCCTTCGTGCGCAGCGCGTACGTGGTGCCGATGCGCGGGGCGGCCTTCTTGTAGTCGTTGTACGCGTGGCCGTCGAGGCCGTTGAGCCGGTTGTTGTACGCGGAGATCGCGTTCTCGCGCGCCTTGGTCCGCGCCAGCGGGGTGTCGGCGCCGCCGGTCACGTAGAGGTCCGCCACCAGGTCGGCCAGGTCCGCGGGCGCGGTGCCGCCGATCTTCGCCGTCGGCTCGGCGACCCGCGCCAGCCCGTCCGCGTCCAGCGCGATCTCCGGGATCTTTTTCTGCTCGTCGCCCGAGAAGTCCTGGGAGTTGACCGCGCGCCAGCCGTCGGCCGTGTGCTTGAAGACGATGAAGCGGGTGCCGGTCGTCCACGGCGCGCCCGGCTTGCCGTCCTTCAGTTCCGCGCCCTGCGCCCTCACCATGAACCAGTCCGTGTTGGCCGCGGCCGGAGGGATGTAGAACGCGCGGTTGACGTACACGAAGCCCGCCAGATTCGCCTTGACGTTCTTCTGGTCGAGGCCGGACGCCTGCGTGAAGTAGCCCTTGTCGAAGGCGAGCATGGCCCCCGCCTCGGCCTTGGCGATCAGCGCCGGGCTGAGCTTCGCGTTCGCCTCGTTGTTGAGCGCCTGATACGTGTCCACGATCTTGTTCGCCTCGGGCACGGTCAGCAGCGGCGCCGCGTTCTTCCCGCCCTTGCCCTTGCCCGCGTCCCCGCTCTTCTCCGTGGACGTGTCCGACGTCTCGTCCGACGACGAGCCGCCGCACCCGGCGGTCAGGACGAGACACGTCGCCGCGAGGCCCGCCGCCAGCGCGACGCGGTGCTTTCGGTTAACCATGAGTCCCTGCTTCCCCGTGAACAACACTTCCCCGTAACGGCCTCGGGCCGCCGGAACCCGGTCCACGCTACCGAGCGGGCCGCGTCGGCCCGCTGGTGGGGCTGCCGGGACGACCGGGGAGGGCGGTTCGTACGCGTCCGGACGTCCGGGCGTCCGGGCTCAGGACGGCCAGTCGCCGTGGGTCGTCGCGGGCTGGGGCGGGGCCTGGCGGACGGGGGCCGGATTGTCGGCGGCCAGCTCCTCGGTCGGGTTCATCAGGACCGCGAAGGCGACCACGAAGACGATCAGGCTCAGGCCCGCGATCAGGGGCAGGACGAAGGCCGAGGCCGAGACGCCCGTGGTCGGGTCGGTGTGGTCGGTGATCGTGGAACTGACCGCCGCCATGCCCGTGTAGTGCATGCCGCTGATCGCGAAGGCCATGACGAGCGCGGCCCCGGTGATGAAGAGCGGGCCGCGCGCGCGGAGCGTCGCCCAGAGCGCCGCCGTGGCGGCCACGATGGCGATGACGATCGACAGGGCGACGGTGGAGCCGTCGTAGCTCATCGTGCCCGGCATGATGATCGCCGCCATGCCGAGGTAGTGCATACCCGCCACGCCGACCCCGGCGAGCAGGCCGCCCGCCAGCAGCGACGGCCAGGACGAGTCCCGGCCCGCCACGTAGATCCCGACGCCGACGACGCCCACCGCGAGCACCCAACTCAGCACGGTCAGCGTCACGTTGTAGCGCAGCGTCACGCCCTGGACGTCGTAGCCGAGCATCGCGACGAAGTGCATGCCCCAGATTCCGGTGCCCAGCGCGACGGCTCCCGATCCGAGCCAGCTCTTTCCCCGCCCGAATCCCACGAGGTGCAGCCGGGACGAGCAGGCCAGGCCGAGCACGGAGCCGACAAAGGCGATCACGTAAGCGAACGTCGGATAAAGGGAGTTGGACCAGAGCGGTTCGTGGTGTTGCATTTGAGCGGCCCTCTCAGGATTTTCCTGCCTGCTGAGTGAAGTGACGACAGCGCAGGCCGGAGAGGCACGCGCGCACAGGTGTACGACCTTGTATCACCTATACGGCCATTCGGCGATATTGATCTTCAAAATTGGTACACAGCGGGGACGCGTGGGGCTCGATATCACTCATGCGCAATTCGAGGCACCCCGAGGCCGCCTCACCGAGGCAAGTTTTCGCCCCTTCCGGCCAAGATCAACTTTCTCTCGTCGCAACCCGCTGCCGTCCCGTCGTTTCCCGCCCTGACCAGCCCGTCCCCCGCCCTGCCGACCGGCCGCCCCGCCCAACTCACCTTCCTTGCGCACCACTTCGCGGCGCCCGAGCCTGTCCGGTTCCCACCGGTCCGGGCCCCATCGCCCCTCCCGAATAGCCGATTTACCCCCATGCGCGGTCACATGGATGATGCGCCTCCCGCCCCGAGACGATTCCCGGCATATTCGTTTTGCCATATCCTCGACGTCATATGCCCGTTCGGCATCACCGGGACAGTGAAGTGTCAGCGGCACGGTGAAGTGTCAGGAGCGCGGAGTAGCCGAATCCCCGATCGCCCGTCGGCTTTCGCGGCCCGCCGGGACGGCCACCGCGGACGGTCGGCCGGTCCTCGGGGTGGTGCCGCCGGTTCGGGGAAGGGGCACGAGGGGTGTTCATTCCGGTATGAGAGTCTGCTGGGGAACCGCGGCGATGTGTGACGGTGCCCGTCGGGCGGCGAACCTCGCCGTCACTGAAAGGGCTGCACGATGCGCGACACGGCGGAAGCGATACCGGAGGCCGGGGCGGGACGCAGGCTGTCGTGGCCCTGGTTCCTCGTCGTGGTGGTCGTGTACGTGGGCATCATCCAGGGCCTGGGCCTGCTGATCGGCGTGGACACCGGTGACTCCGACAGCCAGTTCCCCACGACCGCGTCCCTGGTGCGCAACGCGCTGATCCCGATCGGGGCGTCGATCGCGTTCGGCGCCGCGGTCGTCTCCTGGCTGGGCTGGTGGGGCGAGGTCCTGCGCTACCGCGCGCCGGTGCGGCGCTGGGTGCGCTGGGTACCGATCTCGATGATCGCCGCCGCGGTGATCGGGCTGAACTACCCGCACCTGGCGGACCAGAGCCTGTCTCTCGTGGCTTGCCTGCTGCTGCTCGGGCTGTTCGTCGGCGTCGGCGAGGAACTCATGTTCCGGGGCATCGGCGTCCATGTCTTCCGCCGGGCGGGATTCACCGAGGGCAAGGTCGCGCTCTGCTCCTCCGTCGTCTTCGGCCTCGTCCACATCAGCAACGCCATCAGCCAGGGACCACAAGCGCTCGGGCAGGCCGCCGTCGTCTCCACCTCGGGCTACTTCTTCTACCTGTGCCTGCGCGCCGGCGGCGTCCTCGTGCTGCCGATGCTCGTCCACGGCCTGTGGGACACCAGCCTGATCTCCAACCTCGTGGGCGACAAACCCCAGGTGTCACTGGGCACCCTCCTGATCATCCTGCTCCAGGTCGCCCTGATCATCGTGCTGCTCGTCAGGCGTCGCGCGATCCAGCCCGCCTCCCCGGCCGTCCCGGCCTGACCAGCGGTACGGCCCCCGCCCGTCAGGTTGCCTGGCTACGACGCGCGCGTACGCCCTCAGGGGCGGTCGCCCGGCATGGCCTGTTCCAGTTCGCGCGCCAGTCGCCGCAGCCGGGCGCCGCGTCCTCTGGGGGCGAACGGCCCGGTGGGGCCGTGGCGGGTTCGTCTCGCGCCCTGCGGGCGCACTGCCGCTGGCTGCGGTGGGGAGGGGGGCCGGCCGGGGCTGTCAGGCGGGCCCGGGCGGGGGTGGGTCGCGGTGACATGCGGCCTTGACGGGGCCGGTGCCGTACGGGTGCCGGTTTGTACGCCGACCGCTGACACCGTGGGGCGCGCACGCCGAGGTGGTTCCGTGGTGCGGGCGCCGTAACCGGCGGCTGCCGGTCAGTTGACGAAGTCGCCTGCGGCGAGCGCCCGTTGGAAGTGCGTCCACTCGACGGGGGTGAAGGCGAGGGCCGGGCCCTCGGGGTTCTTCGAGTCGCGGACACGTACGGTGCCGGGCACGTTGACGGCGACCTCAACGCACTCACCACCCGAAGTGCTGTAGCTCGACTTCACGAATTCGAACTGCATCAGTCGTGCAACCCCTTGCCCATGTCATCGATCAGCTTCGAGGACGCGTACGGCGACAGACTTAGCCGGGCCGTGCTCTCGAAGAACGACTGGTAGACGGTGCTATGGGCCGCGTCCTCCACCCACTGCGTGGAAGCAAGCGTATCCATGTGCACCACCTCCATCGCCGCGCTGTCGAGGAACGAAAGGATATTGAACGGACCGCCGATGCTGGGATGCGCGCCCGCTCGGAACGGGAGCACCTGGATGTGCACGTTCGGGAGCTTGGCCAGGTCATGGAGGTGCGACAACTGCTCGCGCATAACCTCGGCACCGCCCACGAGTTGTCGCAGAGCCGCCTCCCAGATGACGGCGTGCACGCGTAGCGGGTTCTCCCCTTGCAGACGGGCCTGGCGCTTCATCCTGACGGCGACCAACCGCTCGATGTCGTCCGGGTTCTCCCATACGCCGCCGCTGACAGCGAGCGCGCGTACGTAGTCGGCGGTCTGGAACAGGCCTGGGACCACCGACAGTTGCCACGTCCGGATACGTACGGCGACATCCTCCATCGCGATGTACTCGCTGAGATTGCCCGCGTCAGGCTTCCACCAGCCCTTTGCCTTGCGCCGTTCCCGGTCCAGCCGGGCGATTTGCAGCAGTCCCTCCACGGCGGACTCGTCCTGAACGCCGTAGAGCTTGCACAGGGCGATGACGTCGGGGTCGCGGAACGGGACCCAGCCCCGTTCCATCTTCGTCACCTTGGCCACCGACGCGCTGAGCACTTCCGCCGCGCGCGGCTGGGTCAGTCCGGCGTCCTCGCGCAGGCGGAGCAGTTCGCCGCCCAACTTGCGGGCGAGCACGGTCGATACGCGGTTGCCCACATCTGCCCGGCTGGTTGCCACGGGTCGCCACCTCCCTGGAAGCGGACTCAGTCTGCAACCGATCTTCCGCAGCGGCAAGCCAGTTACGGAGACATGTTTCCCCAAGAAGGTTGCACCCAAGAAAGGGAACCCTCTACCGTCGGTGACGACCCGCTCGCACAGCGGCGCCGCATGGCGGAAGTGCACCGCTGCGTCATGCCCGGGTGGGGCGGAGGGCGTGGGGGCGACGCCACCGCCAGGGACCGTGCGCGGGCTGACGCGCGAGGCTGGGAGGTCGCCGGGATGGGCGACGCGGAGACGACGTATGACACATGCCTGTACGCACCGACGGCGCGGAGTGTGAGCAGGGCGCGGGTGCGGACCGCCGAGCTGGTGGAGAAGTGGGGGCACCCCGAAGTGGCCCTGGACGCCGGGCTGTTGGTGAGCGAGCTGGCGACCAACGCGGTCCGGTACGGGCGGGTGGCCGGGCGGCTGTTCCGGGTCGAGGTGCGGCTGGCCGACGACGTACTGCGGGTGGGCGTCACCGACGCGCGCGGGGAGCGGCGGCCCCAGGTGCCCGAGGCCGTGAGCGACGACGACGAGTCCGGCCGGGGCTTACTGATCGTCGCGGCCGTCGCCGCCCGCTGGGCCGTCGTCCCCCTGGACGTGGGCAAAACGGTCTGGGCCGAGTTGGATCTGACGCCCCTGGGGCGACGGCGAGGGTGAGGGGGAGCATGGGCGGTATGGAGACTTCATTTCTCGGGATCGGTGCACTCGGCGAGCTGGGCCGGGCGCCGGCCGTGGCGGTGGTCGTGGACGTCATGCGGGCGTTCACCGTGGCGGCTTGGGCGCTCGGGCGCGGGGCGGAGAAGGTGGTGCTGGCCGGGTCGTTGGACGAGGCGCTGGCGCTCAAGGCCCGGCATCCGGACTGGGTGACGGTCAAGGACGGTGCGCCCGCGCCGGGGTTCGACACCGTCAACTCACCGGGCCTGATGCGGTCGCTCGCCCTGGAGGGACGGACCGTCGTGCAGAAGACCACGGCGGGGACGGTCGGCGCGCTCGCGGTGAAGGACGCGCCGCTGGTGCTGTGCGCCGCGTTCGTGGTGGCGGAGGCGACGGCCGACCACCTGCGGGCGCACGCGGGCGACGGCGTCACCTTCGTGGTCACCGGCGAGGACGGGCAGGCCGACGAGGACCTGGCGTGCGCTCAGTACATCGCCGGGCGGGCCGCCGGGGCCGGAACAAACGCCGCCGAGTTCCTGCGCCGCGCCGCCACGTCGCGCGCCGCCGCCGAGCTGGCGGAGGGGGTGCGCGAAGGAGTGCACCCCGACGACATCGCGCTCTGCCTCGAACTCGACCGGTTCCCCTTCGCCATGGTGGCGGCCGTGGAGGGGCCGCTCATGGTCCTGCGGGCGTCAGCGGCGTTCGTCAGGGACGGATCGTGCTGACCAGGGAGGCGGTGGAGTTCATCGTGGACTGGATGGTGGGGGCGAGGCTGGTGGAGGAGAGGCAGAAGCCGAGGAGGACGCAGATGACGGCGTGGCTGGGCTTGAGGGACTTGTTGCGCATCATCATGGCGGCGAGGACGAGGAGCAGCAGGACGACGGAGACGGAGACGGCCATGGGGTGATGGCAGCATAAAAGGGGACGAATGGGTGGGACGCACGCACGACGGAGGGCCCGGACGTTTGTACGTCCGGGCCCTCCGTGCGGGTGACGGCGTCAGCCCCAGGTGAGCAGCCGCTTGGGCTGTTCGAGGATGGCGGCCACGTCGGCCAGCACGCGGGAGCCGAGTTCGCCGTCGACCAGGCGGTGGTCGAAGGAGAGGGCGAGCGTGGTGACCTGACGCGGCTTCACCTTGCCCTTGTGGACCCAGGGCTGGAGCTTGATCGCGCCGAAGGCGAGAATCGCCGACTCGCCCGGGTTGAGGATGGGCGTTCCGGTGTCCACGCCGAAGACACCGACGTTGGTGATGGTCACCGTGCCGCCCTGCATCGCGGCCGGCGAGGTCTTGCCGTCACGGGCGGTGGCGACCAGTTCGCCGAGTGCGGCGGCCAGTTCGGGGAGCGTCTTGTCGTGCGCGTCCTTGATGTTGGGGACGATCAGACCGCGCGGGGTGGCGGCGGCGATCCCCAGGTTGACGTACGACTTGTGGACGATCTCCTGCGCGGCCTCGTCCCACGCGGCGTTCGCCTCGGGGTGCCGCTTGAGGGCGACCAGCAGGGCCTTCGCGACCAGCAGCAGCGGGCCGACCCGTACGCCCGTGAAGGCGCGGTCCTCCTTCAGCTCCTGGACCAGCTTCATCGTCCGCGTGATGTCGAACGTCACGAATTCCGTGACGTGCGGCGCGGTGAAGGCGCTGGTGACCATCGCCTGGGCGGTGGCCTTGCGGACGCCCTTGATCGGGATACGCGTCTCCCGGGCGCCGGCGGTCGCCGCGAACGGCTCGGGCGCGGCCGTCACCGGCGGCAGCGCGGCAGGCGGGGCCGCCGCCGCGCGGATGTCCTCGCGGGTCACCACGCCGTTCGGCCCGGTCGGCACCACGGTCGCCAGGTCGATGCCCAGCTCCTTGGCCAGCTTCCGCACCGGCGGCTTGGCCAGCGGCCGGTCCACCGCCGCCGCACGGTCGTGACCGTTCAGCTCGGCGGCCTGAGCCGGTACGGAGGGGGCCGGTACGGCAGCGGTCGGTACGTCAGGAGCTGGTACGTCAGGGGCCGCCTGCTTGCGCGGACGGCGCGTCGTGGCCGACGGCGCGACGCCGTATCCGACGAGCACCGCCTGCCGCTTGGGCTCGGCGGGCGGGGCCTCGGGGGCGGAAGTCTCCACGGCGGGCGGCTCCGAAGCCGCGACCCCGGCGGACCCTGCGGAACCGCCCGAATCGGCGGACCCTGCGGAACCGCCCGAATCGGCGGACCCGGCGGACCCGTCCCCCCCGGCGTCCACCACGATGATCGGCGTACCGACATCCACCGTCGTGCCCTCGCCGAAGCGGATCTCGCTCACCACCCCGTCGTACGGAATGGGCAGCTCGACGGCGGCCTTCGCCGTCTCCACCTCGCAGATGACCTGCCCGTCGGTGACGGTGTCACCGACGGCCACGTACCACTTGAGGATCTCCGCCTCGGTCAGGCCCTCGCCGACATCCGGCATCCGGAATTCGCGGAAGCGCTGTGCAGGTGCGGTCATGGTCGTCACAACCCTCTCCTCAGAACGCCAGCGCGCGGTCGACGGCGTCGAGTACGCGGTCCAGGCCGGGCAGGTACTCCTCCTCCAGGCGGGCCGGCGGGTACGGGGCGTGGAAACCGCCCACCCGCAGTACCGGGGCCTCGAGGTGGTAGAAGCAGCGCTCGGTGATCCGGGCCGCGATCTCCGCGCCCGTGCCGTAGAAGACCGGGGCCTCGTGCACGACGACCAGGCGGCGGGTCTTCTCCACGGACGTCTGGAGAGTGTCGAAGTCGAGGGGCGAGAGCGAGCGCAGGTCCACGACCTCCAGGCTACGGCCCTCGTTCGAGGCGGCGGCGGCAGCCTCCAGGCAGACCTTCACCATCGGACCGTACGCGGCGAGCGTGAGGTCGGTGCCCTCCTGGGCCACGACCGCCTTGTGCGGGGAGCCGGGCACGGCCGAGGTGTCGACCTCGCCCTTGTCCCAGTAGCGCCGCTTCGGCTCGAAGAAGATCACCGGGTCGTCGCACTCGATGGCCTGCTGGAGCATCCAGTACGCGTCGGAGGCGTTCGAAGGCGTGATCACCTTCAGGCCGGGGACGTGCGCGAACAGCACCTCGGGCGACTCGCTGTGGTGCTCGACCGCGCCGATGCCGCCCGCGTACGGGATACGGATGACGACCGGCAGCTTGATCTTGCCGAGCGCGCGGGCGTGCATCTTCGCGAGCTGCGTGACGATCTGGTCGTAGGCCGGGAAGACGAAGCCGTCGAACTGGATCTCGACCACCGGGCGGTAGCCGCGCAGCGCGAGGCCGATCGCGGTGCCGACGATGCCGGACTCGGCGAGCGGGGTGTCGATGACGCGCCCCTCCCCGAAGTCCTTCTGGAGGCCGTCGGTGATCCGGAAGACGCCGCCGAGCTTGCCGACGTCCTCACCCATGACGAGGACCTTCGGGTCGTTGTCGAGCGCCGTGCGCAGCGACTCGTTCAGGGCCTTGGCGATGGACATCTGGGTCATGTCAGCGTCCCTCTCCGGAAGCGGCGCCCTCGGACTCGAACGAGGCCAGGTACGCGGCGAACTGCGCGCGCTCCTCGTCGACGAGCGCGTGCCCGTCGGCGTAGACGTTCTCGAAGATCGCCATGGTGTCCGGGTTCTCCATCGTGCGTACGCCGTCGCGCACCCGCTTGGCCAGTACGTCGCTCTCCTGCTCGATCGACGTGTAGTACGCCTCGTCGGCCAGGCCCTGCTTGTCCAGATACGTCTTCAGCCGCAGGATCGGGTCCTTCGACTCCCACTGCTCGCGCTCCTCGTCGGCGCGGTAGCGGGTCGGGTCGTCGGTCGTGGTGTGGGCGCCCATGCGGTACGTGAACGCCTCGACCAGCATCGGGCCCTGGCCGCTGCGCGCGTGCTCCAGGGCCGCACGGGTGACGGCGAGCACCGCGAGGACGTCGTTGCCGTCCACGCGGACGCCGGGGAAGCCGTATCCGGCGGCGCGCTGGTAGATCGGCACGCGGGACTGCTTCTCGGTCGGCTCGGAGATCGCCCACTGGTTGTTCTGGCAGAAGAAGACGACCGGCGCGTTGTAGACGGCGGCGAAGGTGAACGCCTCCGCCACGTCGCCCTGGCTGGAGGCGCCGTCGCCGAAGTACGCGATGACGGCCGAATCCGCGCCGTCCTTGGCCACGCCCATGGCGTAGCCGGTGGCGTGCAGCGTCTGCGAGCCGATGACGATCGTGTAGAGGTGGAAGTTGTTCTCGTTGGGGTCCCAGCCGCCGTGGTTCACACCACGGAACATGCCGAGCAGGTTGAGCGGGTCCACGTCACGGGTCCAGGCCACACCGTGCTCGCGGTAGGTCGGGAAGACGTAGTCGTCCGGGCGGGTGGCCCGCCCCGAACCGATCTGCGCGGCCTCCTGGCCGAGCAGCGAGGCCCACAGGCCCAGCTCGCCCTGGCGTTGCAGGGTGATCGCCTCGGCGTCGAAACGGCGGGTCAGCACCATGTCGCGGTACAGGCCACGCAGCTCTTCCGGCGTCAGGTCGATGGAGTATTCGCCGTGCTCGACGCGCTCGCCCTCGGGCGTCAGCAACTGTACGAGTTCGGGCTCGGTGCCACGGCGCTTGGCGCCTGCTGCGCGGGTGGTCCGTCCCCTGCCCTTGGCGGGAGTGGCGGTGCTTCGCCCCCCGCTCCTGGCGGGGGTGGCCCCAGCGGCAGTGCTCTTCACGCTCACGTTCGCTCCTCCGTCTGTCCGGCCCCCGGGATCCGCCGGGCAGCCAGTGTGCGGCTCACCTGGTACGACGCGGCGCACGGGGTGTGTGCGGCATGGCCGAGCCAGGCGTGACAGTGCCCCGGCCAAGTGGCCTGCAACAGAGACGTTACCTATAACCCACGCCATCGCGCGAAGCCGTCCGACCTGCGGTTTTGCTTGGAGTTCCTAGTAAATACGCGTTACCGCAGGCCACCGGGACAACCGCACCGTATCCCGGATACGGAAAGTGCGTAAGAGGCGGCGCTGTCGTCCGTAAGAGGCGCGGGCTGTCGTCCGTAAGAGGCGGGGAGCTCCCGGCGGTGCGACGCTGGGCAGGTGCCTGTAGAAGGAAATAGCCCCACAATCCGCGTGTTCCTGCTCGACGACCACGAGGTGGTCAGGCGCGGGGTGCACGAACTCCTCTCGGCCGAGCCGGGAATCGAGATCGTCGGCGAGGCCGGGAACGCCGCGGAGGCGGTGGCGCGCATTCCGGCCACCCGCCCGGACGTCGCGGTGCTCGACGTACGGCTGCCCGACGGCAGCGGCGTCGAGGTGTGCCGCGAGGTCCGCTCGCACGACCCGTCGATCAAGTGCCTGATGCTGACGTCCTTCGCGGACGACGAGGCGCTCTTCGACGCGATCATGGCGGGCGCCGCCGGATACGTGCTCAAGGTGATCCGCGGCAACGACCTGATCGACGCCATCCGCGATGTGGCCGCGGGAAAGTCGCTGCTGGACCCGGTCGCGACCGCCAAGGTCCTGGACCGGCTCCGGCACGGCGGCGCGCGCTCCGAGGGCGACGACCGTACGGCCGACCTGACCGCCCAGGAGCGCCGCATCCTCGACCTGATCGGCGAGGGCCTCACCAACCGCCAGATCGGCGAGCGCCTGCACCTGGCGGAGAAGACGGTGAAGAACTACGTGTCCTCGATGCTCGCCAAGCTCGGCATGGAGCGGCGCACCCAGGCCGCCGCATACGTGGCCCGCATGCAGGCCGAGGGTGACCGGAGGCATATGCCTTAGCACGTCCCAGGGGGTCGGCGCCAGTCCGCGCGGGCGGGGTGTCGCGGTGATCTACGCTTCTGCACGTGACGGGCACGGCGAAGGTGCCGCCGGCGCGGGCTTCGCTGACCGCTCTGCTGCGCCGCTACGAGGACGCGGGTACCCCGCTGACCTGCGTACCCGTTCCCCGGGGGCTGCTCAACAAGGGCTACGAGGTGACCACCACCCGCGGCCGGTTCTTCCTCAAGCAGTACGTCGCCCGGGACACCGCGGACCCCGGCGTGATCGCCCGGCAGCACCGCGCGACGCGGGGTCTGGTCGGCCTCGGACTGCCCGTCGCCGCGCCCCTGCCGGACTCCCGCGGGCGTACGGTCGCGCGGCTCGGCGGCCACGGATACGCGCTCTTCCCCTGGATCGAGGGCAGGCACCGCGAGGGCACCGAGCTGACCGCCACGCAGTCGCGGCGGCTCGGCACGCTGCTCGGCATGGTGCACGCCGGGCTCGCCCGCGTGCAGCCGCCACCGCCGGAGGACCAACGCCACCACCCGAGCGCCGACCCGGACCGTACGTACGCGCAGATCGACGAACTGCTCGCGCTGGTACGCCGGCACCGGCCGCGCGACGCCTTCGACGAACTCGCCGAGCACCGGCTGCTGGAGCGCCGCGCCCTGTTGCGCCGCCACGCCCACCGCCGGCCGCCGGACGCCGACGGGACGGTCAGCGGCTGGGTGCACGGCGACTTCCACCCGCTCAACCTGCTCTACCGCGGTGAGGAGCCCGCCGCCATCGTCGACTGGGACCGGCTCGGTGTGCAGCCGCGTGCCGAGGAGGCGGTACGCGCCGCCGCCATCTTCTTCGTCCACCCGCTGGACGGGCGTCTCGACCTGCGGAAGATCCGCTCCTACGCCCGTGCCTACCGCTCCGCGGCGGGGGTTCCCGTCGCCGAGCTGGCCACCGCCGTCCACCGCGTCTGGTGGGAACGCCTCAACGACTTCTGGATGCTCCAGTGGCGTTATCAGCGGCGTGACCCCCGCAGCGATCCTCTTTTCCCGCCCGCCTCTGCCCTGGCCGTCTGGTGGACGGCCGAATACGGCGCCGTCATCGACGCCTTCACGTCCTAACGGCCCCCCCGACAAGGGCGCCCTTGCGCAGGGCGGTACCCCGAGTTTTTAGGGGCGCGGGGAACTGCGCGACCAGCCCCCACCGGGCTGTCAGCCCGAAAACAACAGCATCTGCCCCGCTGGGGCCGGTTTTTCACGGCGCACCATCGCGCTGGCTGAGCGCGCAGTTCCTCCCCCAGCTACCGCTGGGAGGTGCCCCCAGCGCCCCTACAAGATTCGGCGCGCCGCCCAGCGCAAGGAAACCGTCCGGGGCCGCGCCACGGAGGAGGGGCCGTGCGCCCGGAGGGGCACTGACCGTGAGGGTCAGTTCTCCGGGGTGGCCGCGTCCGACGTCGGCGGGGTCGTCGGCGGGGTGGTGGGGGGCGTGGTCGGGGGGGTGGTGGGGGGCGTGGTCGGCGGAGTCGTCGGCGGGGTCGTGGGGGGCTTGGTGGTCGCAGTCGTCGGCGGGGTCGTGGTCGGAGTCGTCGGCGGGGTCGTCGCCGGAGTCGTGGTCGGGTCGGTCTGGTCGGACCCGGTCTCCGTCGGCTCCGTGGACGGCGGGTCGGACGGGGTGCCCGTGTCCTGGGTCACCGACGGCGACGGGGAGTTGGCGGGCGCGCCGCCGTCCCCGCCGGTACCGCGCGTGGCGAAGTAGACGCCCAGCGCGATGGCCAGCACCGCGGCGATGGCGAAGAGCACCGGCTTGAGCCAGCGGTTGCCGCCGCCGCCCGGCGGCCGCTCGCCGTAGCCCTGACCGCCGTCGTCGTCACCGGTGCCGGAGATGCCGGCGAGCAGCGGGGCGCCGAATTCGGCGGTGGTGCTGTTGCCGGGCCGCCCCTGTGCCACGACGGTCGGCGACATGCCGCCGGTCCGGGGGCCCGCGAGGGGGGTGATGACGCCGGTGTTCCACATGCCGCCGGTCCAGCCGCCCTGCTGGACGAGCGCCTGGTGCGCGTACTGGACGACGCCGCGCATCTCCTCGGCGCTCTGGAACCGGTCGTCCGGCTGCTTGGCGAGCGCGCGCAGCACGAGCCCGTCCAGCTCGGGCGGCACCCGGTCGCTGATCTGCGACGGGACCTGCGGCTCGTCCTGGACGTGCTGGTAGACCACCGAAAGCGGCGTCTCGCCGGTGAAGGGCGGACGCAGCGCCAGCAGCTCGTAGAGGAGACAGCCGGTCGCGTACAGGTCGCTGCGGTGGTCGACGGCCTTGCCGAGCGCCTGCTCGGGCGAGAGGTACTGCGGGGTGCCCATGACCATGCCGGTCTGCGTCATCGTGCTCTGGGCACCGTGCAGCGCCCGCGCGATGCCGAAGTCCATGACCTTGACCGCGCCGTTCGTGGTGATGATCACGTTGGCGGGCTTGATGTCGCGGTGCACGATGCCGTGCTGGTGGCTGTAGGCCAGCGCTTCGAGGACGCCGGAGACGATCAGCAGCGCCTGGTCGACGGGCGGCGGCTCGGCGCTGGAGAGCAGGTCCCTGATGGTGTGGCCCTCGACCAGCTCCATCACGATGTAGGGGACGGTGCCGGTGGGCGTACGGTCCTCGCCGGAGTCGTAGACCGCGACCACCGCGTGGTGGTTCAGACCCGCGACGGCCTGGGCCTCGCGGGTGAAGCGGGCCTTGGAGACCGGGTCCTCGGCGAGGTCGGTGCGCAGCAGCTTCACCGCCACGATCCGGCCCAGGCGTACGTCCTCCGCCGCGAAGACCTCGGCCATGCCGCCGCGGCCGAGCCGCCCGGTCAGCCGGTAGCGGCCCTCGCCGACGACGGTGCCCACGCCCCACTGGCCGGATGTCTCCGACGCTCCGGGGCCCGGGGCCGTCTCTTTGGGGTCGACCATCAGTCCTCGCCGTCGTTCGTACGCGGTCATCGTCCGGGCGGGCGCGCGCGGACGCCCGTATCGTACGGATGCCCCGGAGCGGCCACCGTACCGCTTTCGCGTGCCCCGCCGGGCACACGTCCGCGTCACAGCACCTCAATACGGCGGTCCCGCGGGGATACACAGCATGTGCGTGCCCGATGTGCGTCAGGTGACGAGATGGTCAACGAACTTGACGTGTCCGTGCGATGGGCCAGACTTGGCGGGCAAGCTCGGGGACGAATATCGCCACAGGCAACCGCACAGGTACCGGCGCGACCCTCTCCCCGGTGGACTTTCCAGGGGGTAGCGGTACAGATGAGCGGGGACGCCACGCAGGGCGAGTACACGGGGCGCTCGGTCGGCGGCGGGCGGTACGTGCTGCGCGACCTGCTGGGCGAGGGCGGCATGGCGTCTGTGCACCTGGCGCACGACACCGTGCTCGACCGGCCGGTGGCCGTCAAGACCCTCCACACCAACCTGGGCAACGAGCAGTCCTTCCGCGAGCGCTTCCGCCGCGAGGCGCAGTCCGTCGCGAAGCTGAACCACACCAACATCGTCTCCGTCTTCGACTCCGGCGAGGACACCATCGACGGCCAGCTCGTGCCGTACATCGTCATGGAGTACGTCGAGGGCAGCCCGCTGGGCGACGTGCTGGCCGCCGATGTGGCGCAGCACGGCGCGATGCCCGCCGACAAGGCGCTGAAGATCACCGGGGACGTGCTGGCGGCGCTCGCGGTCAGCCACGAGATGGGCCTGGTCCACCGGGACATCAAGCCCGGCAATGTGATGATCACCAAGCGCGGTGTGGTCAAGGTCATGGACTTCGGCATCGCGCGCGCCATGCAGTCCGGTGTCACCTCGATGACGCAGACCGGCATGGTGGTCGGCACCCCGCAGTACCTGTCGCCGGAGCAGGCGCTGGGGCGCGGTGTGGACGAGCGCTCCGACCTGTACTCGGTCGGCTGCATGCTCTTCGAGCTGCTGACCGCGCGGCTGCCCTTCGACGCGGACTCGCCGCTGGCGATGGCGTACCAGCACGTACAGGAGATCCCGCCCGCGCCGTCGGGGTTCAACCGCGCGCTGGGCCCGGCCGTGGACGCGCTGGTGGCGCGCGCGCTGCGCAAGAACCCCGCGGAGCGCTTCCCGACCGCGGACGCGATGCACGACGAGGCGGACCGGGTCCTGGCGGCCACGCGGCGCGACACGATGCCGCTGATGTCCGGCTCCGCGCCGCCCACCGGCAACCGCGGCCAGGACGTGGCGGCGTCGGTCTTCCCGTACGCGCAGGGCCCGCTCCAGACCCCGCCGCCGCAGATGCGGACGCCGTACGCGCCGGGCAATCCGCAGCAGGGCGGTTACGGGCAGCCCGCGCCGGCCCCGTCGCTGCCCTCGGCGTACGGCTACCCGCAGCAGTCCCAGACGCCGCCGCCGACCCCGGCGTACACCATGGCGCCCCAGATGCAGCACCAGCAGCAGATGCCGCAGCAGCGCGCGGGCGGTCACCCGGGCGGCGGCATAGGCGGCCCCGGCGGTCACGGCGGTGTCGGCGGCGGCACCGGTGGCGGCGGGAAGTCCAACACACCGCTGATCGCGGGCGCGGCCGTCGTGGTCGTGGCCATCGCGGTGATCGTCGCGATCGTCCTGGCCAACAGCGGCGGCGGCAAGGGCAGCCCCAGCGCCGACGACCAGTCGGGCGGCCCGACGACCTCGTCCTCGACCCAGGCGTCCGACGACCCGACCACGGGCACCGGCGCGGGCGACGTCGTGAACGGCGACCAGAGCCGCACGATCGACCCCGACAAGTGCACCAAGGCGCACAACGACCTGATCTCGAACGACCCGGACGTCATGACGATGCCGGACTTCACGTCGATCTACGTGGACTCGGTCGTCGCCTGCATCAAGGCGGCGGGCTGGCAGTACACGATCAAGCAGACCGACGAGCAGCAGTGGGGCAAGGGCGCGGTGACCAGCCAGACCCCGAAGTATCTGGAGGACTACAACCCGAAGAAGGGCGGCAAGGTCACCATCTGGGTGTCCACCGGCAAGAGCTCGAACTGACCGGGCCCCCGCCGGTGCGACACCTCACCGGCTCGGATGCGGATTAAAGGCCGGACATGAGATCCGGACTAGAGATACGGGCCCGAGCGGGCGCCCTGGTTGCCGCCGTCGTCCTCCTCGTGGCCGCCGGCGCCGGGCGGCAGGGCGCGCCGCATCTGTTCGAGCTGGGCGCGGGCCGCCATCTGCTGGGCGAACAGCGCGGTCTGGATGCCGTGGAAGAGCCCTTCGAGCCAGCCGACGAGCTGGGCCTGGGCGATCCGCAGCTCCGCCTCGCTGGGCACGCTGTCGTTGGTGAAGGGCAGCGAGAGCCGGTCCAGCTCCTCCACCAGCTCGGGCGCGAGCCCGGCCTCCAGCTCCTTCACCGAGCTGGCGTGGATCTCCTTCAGGCGTACGCGGCTGGCCTCGTCGAGCGGCGCCTGGCGCACTTCCTCCAGCAACTGCTTGATCATGCTGCCGATGCGCATGACCTTCGCGGGCTGCTCGACCATCTCCGTCACCGGGATCTCGCCGTGCTCGCCGCCGTCACCGGTCGGCGCGCCTCCCAGGGCCATTCCGTCGGAACCGACGATCAGGACCTGCTGATTCGGTGAGTGCTGCGGATTCTGCGGATTCTGCGAGCTTTCCGGCGAGCGTTCGTTCATCGCGTTCATCGGCATCTCCATACCGCCATTGTCCCTTAGGACGCGCGGCGGGCGAGCTGGGTGCGCGAGCGGGTGACCAGGGCCGCGAGCAGAGCGGCGCCGAGCGGCACGGCGACGATCAGCAGGGCCAGCGTGCTCCACGGGACGACGATCGGCACGTGCGGCAGCCTGCTCGTGCCGCCCCAGCCCCCGTCCAGCGCCTGGTGGTAGTACTTCCACTGCTCGCGCCGCTCGGTGTGCCGCAGCCCCACCGCGGGCAGCACGCCCGCCGCCGAGCCGAGCACCACGCCCATCGTGGCGATCACCCCGCACTGGAGGCCGGAGAGCGTGCGCCGCACCCGCGGCGGCGCGCCGATCGCGGCGAGCGTCTTCAGATCGGGCTCGGCGTCGGCCTGCGCGAGGCCGGTGGCGATGCCCGCGGCGCCGATGGTGACCAGGCCCGCGAAGAGCGTCAGGGCGAGCAGCACCAGGCTGTTGTCCCTGGTGTAGCCGCGCTCCAGATAGACCTCCGTGTCGGTGCCGATCTTGGCGAGGTCGCTGTCCAGCGCCTGCCGCTCGGGGCCGTTGGGCATCCGGGCGTTGGTGTAGAAGGAGCCCAGCGGCATCGTGTCGATCCCGACGCCGTCGGCGGCCTGCTGCGGCATCACGGCCAGCAGCCCGTACGTCCGGTCACGGCCCTCGGCCGCCAGGTGCACCGGCACCGACTTGACCGGGCCGACCGGCTCCTGTCCGTCGGGCACCGCCTTGTTCGTGTCCAGGGTGATCTTCAGCTTGAGCGTGCCGCGGTCGAGGTACCCCTTGTCGAACAGCACGGTCTCGCCGCGCGCCAGCGCCTGTTCCGCGTCCCCGTCCCGGATGCCGAGGGCGTGCAGGACGGCCGGGCCGCCGATCAGGACGGCGCTGCTGGTGGGCATGGCGGTCAGGCCCTCCACGTACGCGCAGCGCCAGTCGTGGGCCAGGGCACGGCGCTCGGCCAGGGTGAGCGCGGTCGCGCCCTCCGGCCGGTCGGTCGGGCACACGTTGGCGGCCGGCTTCACCGGCTGGACGTCGCCGCAGCCGTCGCCGCCACCGCCGCCCGCCTGGCAGTTCTTGCCGCCGACGACCATCGCGGACACGTCGGCGCGGCCGGAGACCGGGTAGCGCTTCTCGACCGCCGCGCGCACCGCGGTCAGGTCACGCCCGCGGTCGCTGTAGGCCGCCACCGCCACGACGCCGCGCGGCAGTTGGGCCTCGTACGCGTCCCTGTCCTGCCGGTCGGCGCTCGCGGAGTACGTGGCGACCGCCACCGTACCGGCGACGGCGGCCAGCACGGCCGCGACCGCGGGCGCCGTACGGCCCCGGTTGCGCACCGCGTCGCGCAGCGCGAGCCGCGGGGACAGCGGCAGCCACTTGCCGGTCCTGCCGAACATGCCGACCAGAGTGGGGGTGAGCGCGACGATGCCCAGCTCCGCGATGCCGGAGCCGCCGCCGACCGCGAGGGTGCTGTCGGTGCGCAGCGAGCCGAAGACCGCGATGCCGCCGCCGAGGCAGATCGCGCCGATGCCGAGGACCGGCAGCACGCGGTTGGCGTGCCGCACACCGCGCCGCCCGGTCAGCGACGCCAGCACGCTCTGCCGGGACGCGGTGACCGCGGGCACGACGGCGGCCAGCAGACCGGTAAGTACGGCCAGGCCCGCGATGCCGAGCAGTTCGAGCGGGCGCAGCGTCAGACCGCCGAAGCGGCGGCCGACGAAGTCCTCCAGCGGGGAGCGCAGCAGGACGGTGAGCAGCAGGCCCAGCAGGGTGCCGACGACGGCCGCGGCGACGCCGATCACCAGGCCGCCGGAGAGCACGATCGCCCGGATGTGGCGGCGGTCGCCGCCGTTGGCGCCGACCAGGCCGAGCTGGCGGCGCGAGCGCCGCGCGCCGACGGCGAAGGCGGGACCGGCCAGCAGGCAGATCTCCAGCATCGACAGGCCGACGATGGTCGCCGCCACGGCGACGGCCGTGGCCTTCCCCGTGTCGCCGGTGCGGTAGGGGGCACTGCCGTTGCGCGACTTCGTGTAGAGCGGCACTTCGGAGTCGGCGGGCGGGTGCAGCACCACCGCGCGGGACTTGACGTAGATGCCCCGGGTGTTGGCTTGCTGCACCATCTGCCAGGAGTAGTCGCCGCTCGGCAACCCCACCAGGTAGGTGGTGTAGGCCGAGTCGTCCTCGCCGTTCAGCGCCTTGCGCGCGGCGGTGTAGGGCGCGATGAAAGCGCCCGGCCGCGCGATGACCTGCTCGGTGCCGAGCGTGTCCGGCAGGTCGTACGCGCCGACGATCTTGTACGTACGGTCCACGTCGCGGACGACGAGCTTCGAACCGACCTTCAGACCGGCGGACTTGAGGAACGCGGTGGTGGCGATGACCTCGTGGTCGGCCGCCGGGTAGCGCCCGCGGTCCAGGTGGGTGATGCCGCGCGCCAGCGGGTCGCCCGCCTCCAACTCCCGCACGGGGGCGGCGAGCAGACCGTACTTCGTCTTGAAGCGGGCGTAGGTCTGGGAGTCGGAGATCCAGCGCGCGCCCCGGGGCAGCGCGGTCAGCGGGTCGGTCGGCTTCGGGGTCTCCTGCTGTTCCGCCAGGTCCGCCGCCGACGGCGTGGCGTCCGGGTCCGCGGTGGCGTCCTTCACCGAGGTCCAGATGTCCGCGGGCGGGTCCTGGTAGATCGGCCGCCCGTTGGCGTCGGCGTCCGCAAGGCGCGCGTCGGCGGCGCCGATGTCTCGGCTCAGCTTCTGCTCCGGGCTCAACTGGGAGCTGCGGATGGTGATGTCGGCGGCGCTCACGCCGATGATCGGCAGCGCGATCATCGCCAGCACCATCGCGCTGCGGCCCTTGGAGCGCCAGGCGTCACGGCGGGCGATGCGGATGGCGGCGCGCCACGAGTTGAGGTTCCCCGCGCGGGCGCTCGGGCCGCGGTCCTGCGAGGCGGCGCGGTCCTGCGAGGGGCCGCGGTCCTGCGAGGCGGCGGGGTCCTGCGAGGCGGCGCCGCTCACTGGGCCGCACCGCCGGTCAGCAGCGACTCGGCGGAGGAGCGCAGCGTCATGTCCACGACGGAGCCGTCCCGCAGGAAGACCACCCGGTCCGCCCACGCGGCGAACCGCGGCTCGTGCGTCACCAGGATGCCCGCGGCGCCCGCGTCACAGCGCGAGCGCAGCAGCGCCAGTACGGTGTCGCCGGTCTCCGAGTCCAGCGCGCCGGTGGGCTCGTCCGCCAGGACGAGGCGGCGGTCGCCGACCAGCGCGCGGGCGATGGCCACCCGCTGCTGCTGGCCGCCGGACATCTCGTCGGGGAAGCGGTCGGCCAGCTCGCCCAGGCCCATCTCCTCCAGCGCGGCGACCGCCTCGCGGCGCGCCTTGCGGGCGCCGGTGCCGTCCAGCTCGCGGGGGAGTGCCACGTTCTCGGCGGCCGTCAGCGCCGGTATCAGGTTGTAGTCCTGGAAGACGTAGCCGATGCTGCGGCGGCGCAGGGCCGCGATCTCCTTGCGGCTGGCCGTGGTCAGGTCCGTGCCCTCCACGATCACCCGGCCGGACGTCGGCAGGTCGAGGCCGCCCGCGATGGTCAGCAGCGTGGACTTGCCCGAGCCCGAGGGGCCCATCACGGCGACCAGTTCCCCCGGACGCACGTCCAGGTCTATCCCGCGCAGCGCGTGCACCTCGGTCGCTCCGGTGCCGTGCACGCGGGTGAGGGCTTCCAGGCGGAGGACGGGCGCTTCCGGCGGCGCGGCTTCGGTGTGCGGCTTTACGGACATGGGCGGTGCGTCCCCCAGGGTCGTGGAGTGCTCGTGCGGCGAAGTGCTCGGGTGCTCGGGTTTCGGCGTGCTCGGGTTTCGGGGTGCTCGGGTTTCGGGGTGCTCGGGTGGCGGTGGTCCGGCCGCTGGTCGGGCGGGCCGGTCCTGGCCGGGAGGTGGCCGCGCGACGCGGCCGGGCGCAGGGGTGGGGCGTACGGGGTGGGGCGTACGCGGTCAGGCGTACGGGGCCGGGTGCCGGTCGGCGCGCGGCTCAGCGGCGGGCCCGGGTCCGCCTCAGCGCGCCGCGCAGCACCCCGTCCGGCGCGGCGTCCTTCCCGTCGTCCTTCCCGTCGTCCAGGCCGCCGCCGTCGGCGGGGTCGGCGGGATCGGGAGTCGGGGCCGGTGCGGCGGGCTCGGCCGTCGGCGCCAGCGCCGTCAGCCGTACGAGCCGGGTCTCGCAGTGGTCGAGCCACCGCGCCTCGGCCTCCGCCTGGAAGATGAGCTGGTCGAGAACGAGCTGCCAGGCCACGTCGTCGCGGTCCGGCGCCCCGCTCTGCGCGGGCGCCGCCTCCAGCGCCTGGCCCTTCAGCCGGGTGTAGTCCTGCATCGCCCGGATGGTGTGCGCGCGCTGCGCCTGGATGACGGCCCGCACGTCCACCTCCGGCGATCCGACCGCCATGGCCAGCTTGATCGCCAGCTCGTTCCGCGGCGGATTCGCCCGGTCCACGGGCCGGGCGAACCACTCCCGCAGCTCACCCCGCCCGCCCTCCGTGATGGCGTACAGCGCGTGTCCGGCGTCGTCCTCGCCCGCCGGCACCACCAGCCCGTCGCGCTCCAGCCGCGCCAGCGTCGTGTACACCTGCCCCACGTTCAGCGGCCAGGTGGAACCGGTGCGGGACTCGAACTCTGTTCTGAGCTGGAAGCCGTATCGCGGCCCCCGCTCCAGGAGGGCCAGCAGGCCGTGGCGGATCGACATACTGAGTATGTATACCGAGTATGGACCCGCCTTTCAAGGCCGCGGCGACCCGTCCGACCGGGCACAACGGGACATGAGGGGCGCGTGCGACCGCCTCGGGGTCAGTCGCGCCGCAGGCGCAGGCCCAGGAAGCCGAGACCCAGGCCGACCAGGGCGAGGCCGGCGCCGAAGGGGAGGATGCGCAGGACGCGGCGGCCGGGCTCGTAGACGGCGGGAGTCTGCGCGCGGGCCTGGGTGCGGGCGGCGTCGGGTCCTGCGGGTGCCGAAGGGCGCGGCGGGGCCTGGGCGGGCCCGCCGTCAGGGACCAGGAAGGGCGCCGAGCGCGCGGCGCCGTAGGTGGACCGTACGGGCGGGGTGAGCGGCGGCCTGGCGGCCCCGTCGCCCGGTACGGACGTCGGTGTCGGCGTCGGGACCGGTGGCCGCAGCGGGCCCGCCGGGGTGGCGGGAACGGCGGGGGAGGCCGGGGGCCGGACGCCGACCGTGGGGTCGGGGGCCGGCTTGGCGGCCGGAGCGGTGGGGGTGGGGGTGGCCGGAGCGGTCGGCTCGGTGGTGGGCTCCTCCGTCACCGGCGGCCCGCTGGGCCCGGTGGTCGGCGCGGCGTCCTGGCGTCCCCCGAGTCCGGGGCCGCCGACCGTCTCGTGCCGGCCGACGAGGCCGGGGACCAGCCCGGTGAGCACCTCGGTGACGATGTCCGCGCCCGGCGCCGGGAGCGGACGGACCGCCGGGGCCGTGGGCTCGTCGGGCCCGGGCGCGACCGCCCACGCGGAGCCCGTCGCCATCACCGTCGCCGTCGCCGTCGCCGGAACGAGCAGCGCCCCCGCGAGCAGCACGGGCGCCGCCCTCCGTATCGCGCTTCGCCTGTCGGGTGCCCGCCGCACACGTCCCGCCTCTCCACCGAACCCTGTGTGGATTCAGCGTCACACGCGGCAACATTTCCGGCATCCCGGACGGCCGGCTCCGTATCGGACCGTTATCCGCGAGAGGGCGTGTTCATGCCGTGGTCAGGAGCACTTTTCCGATGTGGGTGCTGCCGTCCACCACGCGGTGCGCCTCGGCCGCGTCCCGCAGCGGGAGCGTACGGTCCACGACCGGCCGTACGGTTCCGGCCTCGATCAGCGGCCACACGTGCTCGCGTACCGCCGCCACGATCGTGGCCTTCTCGTCCAGCGGCCGGGGCCGGAGCGAGGTCGCGGCGACGGCGGCGCGCTTGCTCAGCAGCGTGGCCAGATTCAGCTCGCCCACGAGGCCGCCCTGGAGGCCGATGACGACCAGGCGGCCGTTGACCGCGAGCGCGTCCACGTTCCGCCCGAGGTACTTCGCGCCCATGATGTCGAGGATCACGTCGGCCGTGACGGCCTTCTCGAACTCCTGCTCGCGGTAGTTGATCAGGATGTCCGCGCCCAACTCCCGGCAGGCCGCCAGCTTCTCGGCGCTCCCCGCCGTGACGGCGACCGTCGCCCCCACCGCCTTGCCGAGCTGGACCGCCATCGTGCCGATCCCGCTGGAGCCGCCGTGCACCAGCAGCGTCTCGCCGGGGCGCAGGTGCGCGGTGAGGAACACGTTCGACCACACCGTGGCCGTCACCTCGGGCAGCGCCGCCGCCGTCACCAGGTCGATCCCCTTGGGCACCGGCAGCAGTTGGCCCGCCGGCACCGCCACCTTCTGCGCGTACCCGCCGCCCGCGAGCAGCGCGCACACCTCGTCCCCGACCCGCCACCCCGCGACCCCGGAGCCCACCTCGACGATCCGCCCCGAACACTCGAGACCCGGATACGGCGACGCCCCCGGCGGCGGCTCGTAGAACCCCTGCCGCTGCAACAGATCCGCCCGGTTCACCGCCGTCGCCGCCACCTCGACGACGACCTCGCCCTCCCCCGCGACCGGATCCCCCACCTCCGCCCACGTCAACACCTCGGGCCCGCCCGGCTCCGGAATCGTCATCGCATACATCCCCCGAGGCTACCGCTGCCCTCAGCCCCCCAGCCCGCCACGGCCCCACCCCGCCGTTTCCCTTGCGCCGGACGGCCCGCCGAGTCTCTCCGGGGGCACGGCCCCCGCCGGTTCCATTGCGCCGGACGGCCCGCCGATCTTTTAAGGGGCGCGGGGAACTGCGCGACCAGCCAGCACGGGGGCGCGCCCGAAAAACCGGCCCCAGCGGGGCAGACGCCGTCTGAAAGGCACGCCCTGCGCCAGCCCGGCGCGCGGCCCGAGGCGAAGGAGACGCGAGGGGCCGCGCCCCTAAAAAACACGCCCTGCGCACGTGCGGGCGGGGACCTAGGCGAGGGGCGGGCCGGCGGGCCCGGCACGGTGGATGGCGATCACGCGGTCGGTGAGAAGCAGAGGCGCAGCCTCCGGATCGTCGTGGTCGAGAAGCCGATGCCCCCGCTTGACCGACACGACGAGGTCGTGGAGGTCACGCGGCGCCTGCCCCGCCTCGGCCTTGGTCACCGGCCGTTCGATGAGATCGAGCCCGCTCCCGTAAGTGATGAGGTCGTCCATGACGACCCCGACGCTGGGGCTGAGCATGGACAGCCCGAGAAGCCGCCCGGCGGCACTGGAGCTGGTGATGACGGCGTTGGCCCCGGACTGCCGCAGCAGCGGCGCGTTCTCCTCCTCGCGGACGGACGCGACGATATGGGCGCGCTTGTTGAGCTGACGCGCGGTCAACGTGACGAGCACGGCGGTGTCGTCGCGCTGCGCGGCGATGACGATCTCCTTGGCGACCTGGGCCTCGGCCCGCAGCAGCACGTCGTTGCGGGTGGCGTCGCCGACGACGGCGACGTACCCCTCGTCGGTCGCGGCCTGCACGACCTTGGGGCTCGGGTCGACGATCACGATCCGGCTCTGCGGGATGCCGCGGCCGATCAACGTCTGGGCCGCCGACCGGCCCTTGGTCCCGTATCCGACGATGACCACATGATCGCGCAAGGTTCTCCTCCAGCGCTTGAGGCGGAACTGCTCGCGGGTCCGCTCGGTCAGCACTTCCAGGGTCGTCCCGACCAGGATGATCAGGAAGATCACGCGCAACGGCGTCACCAGGAAGGTGTTCGCGAGCCGGGCGCCCGTACTGTACGGGACGATGTCGCCGTAGCCGGTCGTCGACAGCGTCACCGTCGCGTAGTAGAGCGAATCCAGGAACGACACCGAGCCGTTGGCGTTGTCGTGGTAGCCGCCGCGGTCGAAGTAGACGATCAGGACGGTGGCGAGCAGGACCAGCAGCGCCATCAGCAGGCGGCGCGAGACCTGGAGCAGCGGGCCCGCGGCGGGACGCGGGAAGGCCACCCGGCGGTACCCCGCCGTACCGGCGGAGATCGCCGCCGAGGCGCTGCCGTCGCCCGTGCCGTCGGCGCCGTCCGCGCCGCCGGGGGGAGGATCGGCGCGACCGGCCGCCGCGTCGTACCGGGGCAGTTTCATATCCCGCTCCCCATCATGTGCCGCTCACCTTCATATACCGGTGTCGTCCACCGGTCCGACGACGTATCGCTTCGCGTACGGGATCACGTACCACGTGACATGGGCTGACGGCGGTCACGTACCCCGTACCTTCACGTATCGAGCACCACCGCGTACGCACCGGGGTGCCCTCACGTGCCGCTCCCCCACGCCAGCGCGAGCGCCCCGGTGTCGAGTACGGCCGTGTCGTCGCCCGCGCGGGCGCCGCCGGGCGGGATCACGGCCATGCCGTCGGCGGCGGCGAGGCCGCGGAGCATGGCGGGGCCGGAGTAGGTGAGCGGGCGCGCGGCGGAGTCGTCGTCGAAGACGACCGGGACGAGCCGGGTGTCGACCGGGTGACCCGGCACGTCGGCGGTGAGCGGGGCCGCGTACGGGGCCGGTACGGGGCGGCCCGCGAGGGTCCGCAGCAGGGGGGCGGCGAGGGTCAGGACGCCGGACACGGCGGCCAGCGGGTTGCCGGGCAGCCCGATGAGGTGGGTGCCCGAGGGGAGTTCGGCCAGCACCATGGGGTGTCCCGGGCGGACGGCGACGCCGTCGACCAGCAGTTTCGCGCCGAGCGCGGCGAGGACCGGGTGCAGGTGGTCGACCGGTCCGCCCGCGGTGCCGCCGGTGGTGACCACGAGGTCGGCGGTGCTCTCGCGGACCGCCCTGCGCAGGAGGTCGGCGTCGTCCACCAGCCGCCGTACCGCCACCACTTCGGCGCCGAGCGCGCGCAGCGACGACGGGAGCATCGGGCCGAGCGCGTCCCGTACCCGCCCCGACCTGGGCAGGCCGTGGTCCAGCAACTCGTCGCCGAGGACCAGGACTTCGACGCGCGGCCGTACGGTGACGGTCAGCTCGTCGTAGCCCGCGGCGGCGGCCAGACCGAGTACGGCGGGCGTCACGACGGTGCCCGCGGGCAGCAACTCCTCGCCGCCCCTGCACTCCTGGCCGCGCATTCTGACCTCCTGGCCCGGCGCGGGCGCGGGGTGCGGCGACCGCACCTGCAACCACTCGCCGTCCGTGCGGCGCTGCGTCCAGCCGTGTTCGCTGCGCAGCACCGCGGTGGTGCCGGTCGGCACGGCGGCGCCGGTCGCGATGGGGGCGGCGTGGCCGACGAGCAGCGGCTCCGCCGGGCGCTGCTGTCCGGCGAGCACCGAGGCGCCGCGCAGCCGCCACGGGCCCGGGCCCGCCACCGCCCAGCCGTCCATCGCGGAGGAGTCGAACGACGGCAGGTCCGTCAGCGCCGTCAGCGCCCTGGCCAGCGTCATGCCCAGCAGGTCCTCTCCCAACTCCCGTGTTTCGGAGCCGAGTCGGCGGCCGACGCGGCGCGCGATCCGCCGCGCCTCGGGCCACGGCACGGCGTCGGCGGGGGAGGGGAGCGGGGTTTGGGGCTGGGGCTGGGGCTGGCGCTGGGGTTGGGCGGGTGCCTGCGCGGGGGCCGGGCCCTGGACGGGGGGCCGGGGCGCGGGGCCCTCCGGGGTGGGGGCGGTGTCGTCCCGGCCGTGGCGGAGGGCGACGGACAGCGGGTCGTTACGGTCCTGGCCTCCGGGACGGGCCGCGCCGGCGGCGGTACGGCGCGACTCGTTCGCCAGGGCGAGGGCGTCGTCGAGCGCGCGGTCGGCCGCGTCGGAGGCGCGCGGGTCGGAGGCGCGCGGGTCGAAGGCGCCCGCGTCGAAGGCGCCCGCGTCGAACGCGCCCGCGCCGGGACGGGTGCCGCTCATTCCGCCAGTTCCGGGTCGGTGCCGGGGGTGCCGGGGGTGGCGGGGGTGCCTGGTTTCCGCGCGTCGGCCTCTTGCGCGTCGGCCTCCTGCGCCCAGCGCACGGCCAGGGCGGCGGCCTTGTCGGCCGCCTCCCGTACGGCCTCGGGGCCGCCGCCCGCGCGCGCCGCCGCGTAACCCACCAGGAAGGTGGTCAGCGGCGCGGCCGGACGAGCGACGCCGTGCGCCGCGTCGCGGGCCAGATCGAGCAGGACGCCGGTGTCCACGTCCAGCTCGATACCCAGTTCGGTCTTGGCTGCTGCGATCCATTCGTCCAACACAGGGCCATGGTCCCTGAAACCCGGCTCACTGTGGGACAGGCTCACCCCTCGGACACCCCGTCCAGCCGTGCCCGCGCCACCGCCACGTCCTCCCACGTATCGCAGTCGAACGACGCGTCCCCCGTCGGATCGGCCCGCCTGCGCACCACCAGCTCCCGTGTCAGCAGCCGCAACGGCAGCCCCGCCAGCCCGCCGTGCTCCCCCTTGAGCAGCGCCACCTCCCGGCGCAGCGCCTCCCCCCAATACGCCCCCGCCAACGGCTGATCCCGCCCTCCCGCGTCGGTGAGCAGCACCCCTTCCGTCCCGGTGCCGAGCGCGCCCAGCGCCTCCACCAGGCCGGTCACGGCGCCGACCGTCAAGAACGGCAGATCGGCCGCCAGCACGACGACGATTTCCGGCGCGGGAAGCGGCGGCCCGGATGGGGCCAAGTGGGCCAACGCGGTCAGCCCGGCGTCGAGCGCGGGCAGCGGCCCGCCCCCCGGCGGCTCCTCCCGCGCCCAGCTCACCGGCCGTACGGTCCCCCGGCGCGGCCCCACGACCACCGTCCGCTCCGCCCCCGCGCACGCCGCCAGCACCCGGTCGAGCAGCATCCGCCCCCCGACCTCCACCGCCGCCTTGTCCACCCCCCCGAGCCGCCTCGCCCCACCCCCGGCCAACACCACCCCATCAAACCCAGTCGCCACCCCCCGAGTATCCCCGGCCCCGGCGCACCCCGATCTTTTTAGGCGCGCCCCCGCGCTGGACGGTGCGCCGATCTTTTAAGGGGCGCGGGGGGACCTCCCAGCGCCCGGGGGTCAGACGGCGGCGAGGAGAACGGCCGGGCTCTCGACGCAGTCAGCGACAAAGCGAAGGAACCCCCCTGCGGTCCCACCGTCGCAGACCCGGTGATCGAAGGTGAAGGAGAGCTGCACGACGTGACGCACGGCCAACTCGCCCTGGTGAACCCACGGCTTGGGGGCGATACGGCCGACACCGAGCATGGCGGCCTCGGGATGGTTGAGGATCGGGGTGGAACCGTCCACCCCGAAGACCCCGTAGTTGTTGAGCGTGACGGTGCCGCCGGTCAGGTCCCGCGGCGTCAGCGCCCCCGTCCGAGCGGCCTCGGTCAGGCGGCCGATCTCCGCGGAGAGCCCGGCCGTGGACCTGGTGTGGGCGTCGCGCACGACAGGCACGACCAGGCCGCGTTCGGTCTGCGCCGCGAAGCCGAGGTGGACGGCTGGCAGCCGTACGATCTCGCGCCGCTCGGTGTCGACCGTGGCGTTCAGCTCCGGGTAACGGGCCAGCCCGGCCGTCACGATCCTGGCGAAGAGGGCTAGCACCGAGATCCGCTCGCCGCCCGAGGCGTTCATCGCCGCCCGCGCGGCCAGCAGTTCGGTGGCGTCGGCGTCCACCCAGCACGTGGCGTCCGGTATCTCCCGCCGACTGCGGGCCAGCTTGTCCGCGACCATGCCGCGTACCCCGCGCAGCGGCACCCGCTCCTCCCCCGCTGGCGCGGGAGCCGGGGCCGGAGCCACGGCAGGTGCCGCCGGAGCCGCCACCGCGCGCTCGACGTCCGCCCGCAGGATCAGCCCGTCGGGCCCCGTACCGGCCAGGGCCCGCAGGTCCAGCCCGTGTTCCCTGGCCAGCCGCCGGACCAGCGGCGATATGACGGCCACCGGGCCGTCAGCGACAGGCGCCCCGGCGACAGGCACCTCGGTGACCGAAACCGCCGCCTGCACCGACCCGTCCACCGCCCGCACCCGTCCGCGGCGCCGCGCCACCGCCGTACCGGTGCCGTAACCGACCAGCACATTGCCCGAGCCCTCATCGGCCCCGCCGCCCGAGGCGTCCGAGTCGCCCGAGGCGTCCGGGCCCGCCGGGTTCCCGGCCGCGTCGGAGTGCGAACCCACCGCGACCGTGACCAGGGGGCGGCCCACGTCGAGGGTGTCGCCCTCGGCACCGAAGCGGGCGGTCACGACACCGCCGTAGGGGCAGGGGACCTCGACGACGGCCTTCGCGGTCTCGACCTCGACCACCGGCTGGTCGATGGCGACGACCTCGCCGACCTCCACCAGCCAGCGCACGATCTCCGCCTCTGTGAGCCCTTCGCCCAGGTCGGGGAGCGTGAATTCCTTGACGACGGCCATCAGCCCTCCCACTGCAAGCGGCCGACGGCGTCGAGAATCCGGTCGACGCCCGGCAGATGGTGCCGTTCCAGCATCGGCGGCGGGTAGGGGATGTCGAATCCGGCGACACGCAGGACCGGCGCCTCCAGGTGGTGGAAGCAGCGCTCGGTGATCCGGGCCGCTATCTCGGCGCCCATGCCGCCGAAACCGGACGACTCGTGCACGACGACCGCCCGCCCGGTGCCGCGTACGGCCGCCGCGACCGTCTCCTCGTCGAAGGGCACGAGGCTGCGCAGATCGACCACGCCCAGGTCCCAGCCCTCCTCCTTGGCGGCCTCCGCGGCCTCCAGGCAGACCGGGAGCGAGGGGCCGTAGGTGACCAGCGTCGCGGTGCGCCCGGTGCGCCGCACCACGGCGCGGCCGATCGGCGGAACCTCGGCCGGCGCGACCGGCGACCAGTCGGACTTGGACCAGTAGAGCCGCTTGGGCTCCAGGAAGACCACCGGGTCGTCGGAGGCGATGGCCGCCCGCAGCAGCCCGTAGGCGTCCTCGACGGTGGCCGGGGTGACCACGTGGAGGCCGGGGGTGTGCGCGTAGTACGCCTCGGAGGAGTCGCTGTGGTGCTCGACGCCGCCGATTCCGCCGCCGTACGGGATGCGGATGGTGATCGGCAGCGGCAGCGCGCCACGCGTGCGGTTGCGCATCTTCGCCACATGGCTGACGAGTTGCTCGAACGACGGGTAGGCGAAGGCGTCGAACTGCATCTCGACCACCGGGCGGAGCCCGTACATCGCCATGCCGACCGCCGCGCCGAGGATGCCCGCCTCGGCGAGCGGAGTGTCGGTGCAGCGGCTGTCGCCGAATTCGGCGGCGAGCCCGTCGGTGATCCGGAAGACGCCGCCCAGGGTGCCGATGTCCTCGCCGAGGACGTGGACGGAGTCGTCGGCCGTGAGCGCGTCACGCAGCGCCTGGTTGAGGGCCTGCGCCATGGTGGCGGGTCTGCGGGTGGGCGCGGCGGCGCGGCCCGCGGTCGGTGCGACGGTGGTCATGACTGCCGCTCCGCTTCCAGCTCGGCCCGCAACTGGGCCTCCTGCTGCCGCAGTTGCTGCGTGGGCTCGGCGTAGACGTGGGCGAACAGCTCCATCGGGTCGAGCCGCGGATCGGCGTTCATCCGCTCCCGCAGGTCCGCCGCCATGGTCTCGGCCTCGTCGGCCGCGCTCCGCCTGACGTCGTCGTCGAGCAGTCCGCGGCCGGTCAGCTCCCGTTCCAGCAGGGCGATCGGGTCGTGCGCGCGCCAGGCGGCGACCTCGTCGTCGTCGCGGTAGCGGGTGGCGTCGTCGGCGTTGGTGTGCGCGTCCATCCGGTAGGTGACGGCCTCCACGAGCGTCGGGCCGCCGCCGTCCCTGGCCCGCCCGACGGCCTCGGTCAGCACCTCGTGCACGGCGGCCGCGTCGTTGCCGTCGACCAGCCGTCCCGGCATCCCGTAGCCGACCGCCTTGTGGGCGAAGGAAGGGGCCGCGGTCTGCTTGGCGAGCGGCACGGAGATCGCGAAGCCGTTGTTCTGCACGAGGAAGACCACCGGGGCCTGCCAGACGGCCGCGAAGTTCAGCGCCTCGTGGAAGTCGCCCTCGCTGGTGCCGCCGTCGCCGACCATGGCGAGCGCCACGACGTCGTCGCCGGTCAGCCGGGCGGCGCGGGCCAGCCCGACCGCGTGCGGGAGCTGCGTGGCCAGCGGGGTGCTGAGCGGCGCCACCCGGTGTTCGTGCGGGTCGTAACCGGTGTGCCAGTCGCCGCGCAGCAGTGTCAGCGCCTCGACCGGGTCCACGCCTCTGGCGACCACCGCGAGGGTGTCGCGGTAGCTGGGGAACAGCCAGTCACGGGGCCGCAGCGCGAGAGCGGCGGCGATCTCGCAGGCCTCCTGACCGGTGCTCGACGGGTAGACGGCGAGCCTGCCCTGCTTGGTGAGGGCGGTGGCCTGCCGGTTGTAGCGCCGGCCGCGGACGAGCTGCCCGTACAGCGTGCGGAGCAGGGCGGGGTCGAGCTCCGCGGCGGCGGGGGTGCCGAGCAGCCGGTACGGCTCCGGGTCGGGCAGCAGCGGCGCGGCTTCGGTGCGGGGGCGCCAGGCAGGGGTGTCCAGCACGGTCATCGCGAGCACCTCCTTGTGGTCGGTGACCGAAAAAGCGATCGGGCGTGAGCGGGTGTCGCTCCCTACCGATTGTTCGGTCGCCGGAGGCATTTTGGCTACAGGGTGGTTTCGCCTGTGGACAAACGGTTCTGCACAGCCTGAGATGGAGCCAGTACGTCCATGGTAAGGAGGCACGGGGGGATGGCGAGAGAACAGATGGCCGCACAGGACCCGGAGGTCCGACCGCTGGACCCGATCGACCGCACGATCCTGCGGCTGCTCCAGGAGGACGGAAGGGCCTCGATACGCTCCGTCGCCGAGCGCGTGCATGTCTCACGGGCGAACGCGTACGCCCGGATCAACCGGCTCATCGAGGACGGGGTCATCCGAGGTTTCACCGCTCGCGTCGACCACGAACGCGCGGGCCAGGGCGCGTCCGCGTACATCAC
The DNA here is from genome assembly GCF_044744145.1 of Streptomyces sp. NPDC087422. NCBI lineage: Bacteria > Bacillati > Actinomycetota > Actinomycetes > Kitasatosporales > Streptomycetaceae > Streptomyces > Streptomyces sp. NPDC087422. The sequence goes on from NZ_JBIUXT010000003.1 coordinate 410,989, forward strand.
GCTCAAGATCGTCCAGAATTCCTGGCGGACCGTCCGTGAACAACTCATCACTCTTCCGGGTGTTGCCCACATTGCCCTGGTAAGTGGTGATTTCGATGTTTTGCTACTGGTCCACACCGCCGACAACCGGACCCTGCGCGAACTGGTCCTCACCCGGCTCCAGGCCATCGAGGAAGTCCTCAGCAGCCGCACCCTGCTGGTCTTCGAGGAGACCGACCAGGTCGTCGGCGACTGAGGACCGGTGCCGGCCGCGACCGCGACCAGCGCCTCCGGTCAGCCGCCGTACTTCTTGAGGAACGCCTTGACCTTGGCGTAGTTCGCCTCGTCGGACAGCATGCTCACGCCGTGGTTGAAGCCGCCGACGATCGTCAGGTCGTTCTCCTTCGCCTTCTTCGTCAGCTTGCTCAGCTCCTTCGTGGAGTCCTGGAAGGGGCTGTCCAATTCGGCGGCCATGTAGAAGACGGGCATCGTCAGATTCGGTACGACCATCGAGGCGTCCATGCCGGAGTACGTCGAGGGCGCGGACAGCGAGACGACGGCGTCGACCGGCGGCGTGATGGTGCCCGCGGCGGACAGCACCGCCGTACCGCCCTTGGACGCGCCGACCAGCAGCAGCTTCGTCACGCCCTTGGATCGCAGGTAGGCCGCCGCCGCGGTGAGTTCCCGCACCTCGCTGCCCGCGGAGTTCACGGCCAGCACGCGGTAGCCGTCCGCGGCCAGGTCCTGCGCGTGCGGCACCCACTGGCAGACATCCCCGTCCGCCTGGTGGGCGAGCACCAGCCCGGTGCCGCCGGTGCCGGTCAGATAGCCCTCGACGTCCTGGCCGTCCCCGGCCGGGAAACTCACCGAGCCCGCCTTGGCCTGTTCGGGTGACAGGCAGCCGAAGCCGTTCACCGTGGCGGTGGGCGTGGGGGCGGGCGCGGCCCTGTCCTTGTCCTTGGCGCCCCCGCCGCCTCCGCACCCGGCCAGCAGCAGGAGGGAGACGGCCAGCGCGGAGGCGGCCACCGCCCGCACCGGCGGCCCGAATCGCGCGACAGATCGCTCAGCGGAGAACATGGCTGGATCGTGCCGGGGCCACCCCCGGTGGGTCAATGGTCTGGACCATCCGACCGCACGGTCGCCCGGCTCGCCGTCGCTACGTACGCAGCCCGTCGAACGCCATCCGCACCACCGCGTCCGCCACCTGCTGCCGGTCGAGCGCGCCCTTGGCCTCCGGCCGGTACCACTCCACGATCGAGTTGATCATCCCGAAAAGCAGCCTGGTCGCCAGCCTGACATCCACGTCGCCGCGCAGATCGCCGTCCGCGACCGCCGCCTTCAACAGATCCGCCACCCGCTGGTCGAACTCCCTGCGCCGCTCCATCGCCCAGCGCTCGGTGTCGGTGTTCCCGCGCACCCGCAGCAGAAGGGTGACGTAGGGAAGTTCCGCCATCAGCACCTCTGTCGTACGCCGGGTGACGTACTCCAGGCGCCGCACCGCGCGGCCGTCGACCGCTCCGGGCTCCTCCAGGATGCCGAAAAGCCCCTCAAGGGCGCGGCCCACCGCCCTGTTCAGCAGTTCTTCCTTGCCGCGCACATGGTGGTAGATCGACGACTTCGAAATGCCCGCGGCGCGCGAGAGATGCTCCATGGACGTGCCGTCGTAACCGCGCTCGTTGAAGACCTCGACGGCGACGGCGAGCAGCGAATCCGGCGTATAGGTGTCGCGCTTGGGCATGGTCATGAGGAGATCATTCTTCCTCCGCCCTCGCGCGCCACAGCACTTCGACCGAAGGCGCGTAACGGCCGTTGGGGTAGTACGAGTGCAGCGACTCCAGCGTTTCGCGCACCCAGGACAGGGAGAGCCGCTCGCCCCATTGCAGCGGGCCCAGCGGGTAGTTCACACCGAGGCGCATGGCGGTGTCGACATCGGCGGCGGACGCCACTTCCTTGGCGACGGCGTCGGCCGCGAGGTCCACCAGCATCGCGACCGTCCGCGCCACGATCAGTCCGGGGACCAGCCGGATGACGCTGACCTGCTTGCCGAGCGCCTGGAAGAGCCCGACGGCCTCCGCGAGCGCCGCGTCCGGCACCTCCGGGGTCCGCGCGAGCGCCATCCTGGTGGCCGTCGTGTAGTCGGCCGCCAGGTCGAACTGGATACCCGGCTCCAGGGTGCCGTCCGCCGGGTAGAGATACGTTCCGTCACTCAGCTCGAAGCCCTGGACGCCGTCGTCCTCGGTGACCTCGATCCCGGCCGCGCGCACCAGGCCGACGAGGGCCTGCGCGGGACCCAGATCGCCGTGCACCACGCGCTGCGGCGCGTCCGCGGGCTCCGCGGTGTGCGGTCCGGGCGCGGCGCCATGCTCCGGCGCCGGTTCGTACACGAACCAGCCGCGGCCTGTCTTGCGGCCGAGGCGGCCGGACTCCACCAGGCGGCGCTGGGCGAGCGACGGCGTGAATTTGGGGTCGTGGAAGAACGACTCCCACACCGATCTGGTGACCGCCTCGTTCACGTCCTGGCCGATCAGGTCGGTGAGCGCGAAGGGGCCCATGGCGAAGCCGCCACATTCGCGCAGCACCGCGTCGATGGTGGCGGGGTCCGCGGCCCGCTCCTCGTGGACGCGCAGGGCCTCGGCGTAGAAGGGACGGGCGATCCGGTTGACGATGAAGCCGGGGGTGTCGGCGCAGCGCACCGGGGTCTTTCCCCAGGCGGCGGCCGTGTCGTAGGCGGTGTCGACGGCTGCGGGGTCCGAGGCGGCGCCCGCGACGACCTCGACCAGCGGGAGCAGCGGGGCCGGATTGAAGAAGTGCAGGCCGACGAGGCGGCCGGGCAGCCGCAGGGCGCCCGCGACGGCGGTCACCGACAGGGAGGAGGTGTTGGTCGCCAGCAGGCAGCCGTCGCCGACGGTCTCCTCCAGTGCGGCGAAGAGCCGCCGCTTGACGGCCAGATCCTCCACGACGGCCTCGACGACGAGCGCGGCCGGTGCCAGGTCCGCGATGCCGTCGGCGGGGACGAGCCGGTCCAGCGCGGCCCGGTGTTCGGCCGTGTCGAGGCGGCCCTTCTCGGCCAGCCGGGCCAGCCGCGCCCCGACGCCCGCCGCGGCCTTCGCGGCCAGTCCCGGCGCGGCGTCGTACAGCAGCACGCGGTGCCCCGCGAGCAGCGCGACCTGCGCGATTCCCTGGCCCATGGTGCCTGCGCCGACGACGGCGACGACACCGCCGCGGTCAAGTGCGGTCACGGTGGCACAGCTCCTTCCCGAGGTACTGCGGAGATCCTGCCGGGTCTTTCCGAGTTATCCACAGGCCGGGACGTCCCTCTTGTCCCGACCGAACATTCGGTTAATCTAGCGTTGTCTCTGCTACTCAGCCCAGCTCGACGAGGAGTTGGTCCGCCATGTCCGCCACTGTCTCCGCCGTGACCTTGATCGAACGCCATCGTGACACGCTTGACAAGGCGCTCGATGCCGTCAGGACCCGGGCGTACTGGTCGCCCTACCCCGAGCACCCCAAGGCGTACGCCGACGCCGACGAGGGCAAGGCCGCCTTCGACGCGCTGCTCGGCCACCGCTTCGAGCTGGACCAGCCCGGCACGGACGGCTGGACGGGCACCGAGCGCTCCCCGTACGGCCCGGACCTCGGTGTGGAGTACCCGCACCCCGATCCGGACGTGCTGCTGCCCGCGATGCGCGCCGCGATGCCCGCCTGGCGGGACGCGGGACCCGAGGCGCGCGCCATGGTGTGCCTGGAGATCCTGGCGCGGATCAACGCGCGGACGCACGAGTTCGCGCACGCCGTGATGCACACCTCCGGGCAGGCGTTCACGATGTCCTTCCAGGCCGGCGGCCCGCACGCGCAGGACCGCGGCCTCGAAGCGGTGGCGTACGCGTACGTGGAGCAGGTCCGCACCCCGGAGACCGCGGAGTGGATCAAGCCGCAGGGCAAGCGCGACCCGCTCAATCTGCGGAAGTCCTTCACCGCGGTGCCGCGCGGCATCGGCCTGGTGATCGGCTGCAACACCTTCCCGACGTGGAACGGCTATCCGGGGCTCTTCGCCTCCCTGGCCACCGGCAACGCGGTGCTGGTCAAGCCGCACCCGCGCGCGGTGCTGCCGCTGGCCCTGACCGTACGGGTGGCGCGCGAGGTGCTGGCCGAGGCGGGCTTCTCGCCCGACCTGGTCTGCCTGGCCGTCGAGCGGCCCGGCGAGGGCCTGGCCAAGACCCTGGCGCTGCGCCCCGAGGTCCGGGTCATCGACTACACCGGCTCCACCGCCTTCGGCGACTGGCTGGAGGCCAACGCCCGCCAGGCGCAGGTCTTCACCGAGAAGGCCGGCGTCAACACCGTGGTGATCGACTCCACCGACGACTACCGCGGCATGCTCTCCAACCTCGCCTTCTCGCTGTCCCTCTACAGCGGCCAGATGTGCACCACCCCGCAGAATCTGCTGATCCCGCGCGACGGCATCGACACCGACGCGGGACGGCGGAGCTACGACGAGGTGGTCGCCGACATCGCGGGCGCGGTCGACGGGCTGCTCGGCGACGACGCGCGGGCCAACGCGCTGCTCGGCGCCCTGGTGAATCCGGACGTCAAGACACGGCTCGAAGCGGCCCCCGGGCTGGGCGAAGTCGCCCTCGCCTCCCGCTCGGTGACCCACCCGGACTTCCCCGACGCGGTCGTCCGCACCCCGGTGCTGGTCAAGCTCGACGGCGCAAAGCCGGACGCCGAGGCGGCGTATCTGTCGGAGTGCTTCGGCCCGGTCGCCTTCGCCGTGGCCGTGGACTCGACCGCCGACGCGCTGGAGCTGCTGCGCCGTACCGTCCGCGACAAGGGCGCGATGACGGTCGGCGGCTACACCACCTCCGCCGAGGTGGAGCGCGGCCTGGAGGAGGTCTGCTGGGAGGAGTGCGCGCAGCTCTCGCTCAATCTGACCGGCGGTGTGTACGTCAACCAGACGGCCGCCTTCTCCGACTTCCACGGCTCCGGCGGCAATCCGGCGGCCAACGCGGCGCTGTGCGACGGCGCGTTCGTCGCGAGCCGCTTCCGGATGGTGGAGGTGCGGCGGCCCGCCTGATCGCGGGGTTCAGGGGCGGCCGGGTACCCGCGGCGAGCGGGACGTGGCCGCCCAGTGGAAGAGCGCCATGCCGACGCTGGTGGCCAGGTTGTAGCTGGAGACCTGCGGACGCATCGGCAGGGCGACCAACTCGGCGGCGCGTCCGCGCAGTTCGTCGGAGACGCCGTGCCGCTCCGAGCCGAAGACGATGAGCGCGTCGTCGGGGAGTTCGACGGAGCGGATGTCCTTGCCCTCCGGGTCGAGGACGTACAGCGGTCCCGGCGGCAGCGCGTCGGCGGCCGTACGTTCCACCGCGGTCGCGTAGTGCAGTCCGGCGCCCGCACGCAGGGCGTTGGGGTGCCAGGGGTCGAGATCTCCGGTGCTGACCACGCCGGTGACGCCGAATCCGGCCGCCAGCCGGATCACCGCCCCGACGTTGCCGAGATTGCGCGGGCTGTCCAGGACGACGACCGGTGCCTGCCGGGGCCGTTCGGCCAGCAGCGCCAGATTGGCCGCCCGGTCGCGCCGGTCGGCGAGCGCGGCCACCGCGGTGGGGTGCACCCGCGTCACCAGCCCGCGCAGCGCCGCGGCGGGGATCTCGGTGACGCGCGCCGCCAGCTCCTCGGCCAGGTCGGGGGCCAGCTCCGCCGCGAGGCGCAGCACGGCCGCCTTGTCGCTGCTGACCGCGGTGCGCACGCGGGCGCCGAAGCGCAGCGCGTGCTTGAGGGCGTGGAAGCCGTCGAGCAGCACCGCGTCCGGCGCGGCGGCCTGCCAGGCGAGGACGGCGGCCGTGGCGCTTGCGGTGGCCGCGTCGGCCCCGGTGGCCTGAGCGGCTTCGGTCGCCGGGTCGGCTCCGGTCGCCGGGTCGGGTTCGGCTGCGGCGCCGGGTCGGTGGGCGGCCTCGTCCTCGGTCATGGCCTCAGCGTACGGTGCGGCCCGTCTGCCCGATCACGTCATGTCACGGCGCTGGGCGGCGGTGGTCCCACGGCCGGTTCGCCCGGCTCGGCGGACGCGTCGTCGGGGGCGGTGCGCTGCCCGTGGACCACCGGCCGCGGGCGCGCGGCACCCGGCCGCAGCCGCCGTACGAGCCGGTCCCCGGCCCAGACCAGGAAGGCCGTCGGCAGGAACACCGCGTCGGCGGCGATCATCGCGAGGGAGAAGAAGGGCAGGCCGAGCACGACGGCGATCGAGGCGTGCTCCAGCATCATCGCGACCAGGAGCACGTTCTTCACCCGGCGGTTGAACAGGGTGAAGGGGAAGGCGACCTGGACGATGACCGTGCCGTAGGTGATGAGCATGACCATCAGCTCATTGCCCGCCAGGGCGTGCGACAGGGCGGGCCAGGGGGTGAAGTCGTCCAGATGGAGCGGGTAGTAGAGCGCGGTGCCGTCCTGCCAGCGGCTGCCCTGGATCTTGTACCAGCCCGCGGTGGAGTAGATCAGGCAGACCTCGGCGACGATCACGAGCATCGCGCCGTTGTGGATGACGTTGGCGATGATGTCGAGCACGGTGCGCGGCTCGCCGGGCGCGACCCGCCGCACCGCCCACCACAGCGCCTGGACCAGCCAGAACAGCCAGAACAGCACCGCCCATCCGGTGCTGAGCTTGCCGAACAGCGTCGCCGCCACGAGCGCGAAGCCGAACACCGCCCACAGGGCGACGCCGACCGGATCGGCGCCCGGCTCCGCGTCGGACGCGGAAGCGGCCGGCGGTCCGGCACCCGCCTCGGCCGCCTCCCCGCGGGCCGCGCGGCGCCGGTCGAGCGACCAGACCTGGCCGCAGCGGGTGAAGACGAGGTAGATCGCCATCAGGTGGATGACGTTGTCGCCGCCGTCGCCCTCGAAGACGCTGCGATTCTGGAGCGACAGCACGCCGATCATGAAGAACACCGAGGCGGTACGGGTCCGCCAGCCCAGGAGCAGCATCGCGCTGGCGACGATCGCGAAGGCGTAGACGCACTCGAACCAGGCGCGGCCGTCGTTCCACAGCAGCACGGTGAAGGCGTGGTTCCCGGCGACCAGCCGCTTGGCGAGGTCCCAGCTCCAGGGCGCGTCGGGGCCGTACAGCTCGGCGCGGTGCGGGAATTCGCGCAGCAGGAACAGCAGCCAGGTCAGCGAGAAGCCGATCCGGATGATCGCGCTCTGGTACGGGCCGATGGCCCGGCCGGTGATGGCGTTGATCCCCCGCGCGACGGCGCGGTCGAGTCCTTTGCCGAGTCCGGCGAACGGCGAGGGGACGAAGGAGTCGCGCGCGCTCACGATGCGTTCTCCTGACCGGCGGCCGCGGTGGTGACCGGCCACCAGGGCAGTTCCCGGTAGTAGGGCTGGGTGCCGGTCTGCTGCCCGTTGCCCGACGGCGGCGGGACCGCGGTGGTGGCGGAACGTGCCTGTACGCGGACGACGTCACCGCCGTTGAGCCGCGGGCCGAAACGCTCCTGCAAAATCCGCTGGAGATACGTACGGCTCATGTCGCTGCGGTCGCCGCCGGTGGGCTGCTCCTTGTCGTCGTGGGTGTCGGTGTAGAAGCTCCAGGCGCGGCGCAGCTCGTTCTGCTGGGTGTGGCTGGGGGCGGGGTTGTGCCGCATCGCGGCGACGTCCATCGCGGTGAGGTCGACCCAGCCCGTGGTGGAGAGGCTGCCGTCGGGCTTGCGGACCTCGGCGCGGGCCTGCACATGGATGTTCTGTTGCAGCGGGTCGGGCGCGAACAGCTTCCAGTTCTGCTCGAACTCCGGATAGACGTAGTCGTCGACCGCCGCGCCGTGCTCCCTGCTGAGCGTGTTCGAGGGCGCGACGTGCAGGAACACCATGCCGAGGTGGTACAGCGCGCCCACGACGACCGCGCCGATCGCCAGGGCGACGGCTATGCGCGCGGGCGTGGACAGCGCCGCGGTCCGGGGCGGCGGCCCCTCGAATGACTCCATCGTCTCTCCGCTCTCACCCGTGCCGGGCACGCACGCCTGCCGGGCAGCACGCTACCCACCGCAGGTCCCGGCGGGGACCATACCGAGTTATCCACAGGCGTGGGAGGTGGCCTTGACACCCTTCGGCCCGCCACCGACCATGGAACGAACCGAACGATCGGTCGGTCGGTTGAGGAGTCGGCCGGCCGGTCGTCCGATGGAGCCGGTGACGGTGACGGGACGGGTGGTCGAGCCCGCGCCGAAGCCCGAGTGGCACGCCTGATGGCACCGATGACGGTGATGACGAAGGAGGGGTCCGCATGACGACGACGGCAGAGCCGGCGGCGACCGCAGGGGAGGCGGTGGCGGCAGGGCAGGACGCCTTCCTGGCCGCGTTCGACGCCGCGGTGGCCGAGGACGCCAGGATCGAGCCGCGCGACTGGATGCCGGACGCCTACCGCGCCACCCTCGTCCGCCAGATGGCCCAGCACGCGCACTCCGAAATCATCGGGATGCAGCCGGAGGCCAACTGGATCAGCCGCGCGCCCTCGCTGCGCCGCAAGGCGATCCTGATGGCCAAGGTGCAGGACGAGGCCGGGCACGGGCTCTATCTGTACAGCGCCGCGGAAACCCTCGGGGTCAGCCGCGAGGAGCTGCTCGACAAGCTGCACGCGGGCCGCCAGCGCTACTCCTCGATCTTCAACTACCCCACCCTGAGCTGGGCGGACGTCGGCGCCATCGGCTGGCTGGTGGACGGCGCCGCGATCACCAACCAGGTGCCGCTGTGCCGCTGCTCCTACGGTCCCTACGCCCGCGCGATGGTGCGGATCTGCAAGGAGGAGTCCTTCCACCAGCGGCAGGGCTACGAGCTGCTGCTGACGCTCAGCCGCGGCACCCCGGCGCAGCACGCGATGGCGCAGGACGCGGTGGACCGCTGGTGGTGGCCCTCGCTGATGATGTTCGGCCCGCCCGACGACGAGTCCGCGCACTCCGCCCAGTCCATGGCCTGGAAGATCAAACGGCACTCCAACGACGAGCTGCGGCAGCGCTTCGTGGACATCTGCGTCCCGCAGGCCGAGGTGCTGGGGCTCACCCTCCCCGACCCCGCCCTGCGGTGGAACGAGTCGCGGGGCGGCTACGACTACGGGGCGATCGACTGGACGGAGTTCCAGGAGGTGCTGCGCGGCAACGGGCCGTGCAATGAGGAGCGGATCGACCGGCGCCGCGCCGCACACGACAACGGCGCCTGGGTCCGGGAGGCGGCCACCGCATACGCGGCCAAGCACGGGGAGGCACGGGCATGACCGAGCAGACGGGCGGCGACTGGCCGCTGTGGGAGGTCTTCGTCCGCAGCCGCCGCGGCCTGAGCCACAGCCACGCGGGCAGCCTGCACGCGCCCGACGCGGAGATGGCGCTGCGCAACGCGCGGGATCTCTACACCCGGCGGGCCGAGGGCGTCTCGATCTGGGTGGTGCCGTCGTCCGCGGTCACCGCCTCCTCCCCCGACGAGAAGGACCCGTTCTTCGAATCGGCCTCCGACAAGCCGTACCGGCACCCGACGTTCTACGAGATCCCGGAAGGGGTGAAGCACCTGTGAACACGGCACCGAACCCCGCACCGGGCCCGGCCACGGCCACGGCTGCGGCTGCGGCTACGGCTACGGCTACGGCTACGGCTACGGCTACGGCTACGGCCTCTTCTACGACCACGGCATCGGCCACCGCGGCGCGCCCCGCACGGGCCTCCGCCCCCGCCGCGCTCGCGCTGGGCGACGACGCGCTCGTGCTCGCCCAGCGGCTGGGGGAGTGGGCGGGGAACGCGCCGGTCCTTGAGGAGGACGTCGCCCTCACCAATATCGCGCTCGACCTGCTGGGGCAGGCCCGCACCCTGCTCTCGCTGGTCGGCGACGAGGACGAGCTGGCGTTCGGCCGCGAGGAGCACGAATTCCGCAATGTGCAGCTCGTGGAGCGGCCCAATGGGGACTTCGCCGAGACGATCGTGCGGCAGCTCTTCTTCTCCGTCCACCAGGAGCTGCTGTTCACCGCCCTGGCGGCCGGGGACGGCGAGCTGGCGCCGCTGGCCGCGAAAGCGGTGAAGGAGGTCGCCTACCACCGCGACCACGCCGAGCACTGGACGCTGCGGCTGGGCGACGGCACCGAGGAGAGTCACCGGCGCACGCAGCGCGCGGTGGACGGCCTGTGGCGCTACACCGGGGAACTGTTCGAACCGCTCGACGGGCTCGGCACCGACCTTCCGGCGCTGCGCGAGCCGTGGCTGGAGCGCGTCACCGACGTCCTGCACCGGGCCACGCTGGAGATACCCCAGGGCGTCGACCGGACGCCGTGGTCGGCGGGGGCCGGACGGCAGGGTGTGCACACCGAGGCGTTCGGCCGGATGCTCGCCGAGATGCAGCACCTGCACCGCGCTCACCCGGGTGCGTCATGGTGACCGGAAGCGCGCCCGCCGCCGAGGCGACGAGCGCGCTGGAGAAGGAGCTGCTGCGGCTGGCCGGAGCCGTGCCGGATCCCGAGCTGCCGGTGATCTCGCTGGCCGAGCTGGGGGTGCTGCGCGACCTGCGGGTGACCGGGCCCGGCCGGGTCGAGGTCGAGCTGACGCCGACGTGGACGGGCTGCCCGGCACTGGACACGATGGCCACCGACATCACCGAGGTGCTGACCGAGCACGGCATGTCGGACGTCGAGGTGCGCACCGTGCTCTCCCCCGCCTGGTCGACCGACGCGATCAGCGCGGAGGGCCGCCGCAAGCTCGCCGAGCACGGTGTGGCGCCGCCGCGCCCGCTGGCCGGTGCGCGACCGGCGGGCGGCGGGCCCGTCGCCGTGGAGCTGACCGTGCGCTGCCCGCACTGCGGCTCCACCGACACCCGGCTGCTCAGCCCGTTCTCGTCCACCGCCTGCAAGGCGCTGCGCCGCTGCGAGTCCTGCCGCGAGCCCTTCGACCACTTCAAGGAGCTGTGAATGTTCCATCCGCTCCGGGTGACGGAGGTCAGCCCGCTCACGGACGACTCGGTGACCATCGCCTTCGAGGTCCCCGAGGAGCTGCGCGCGGAGTACCGGTACGCGCCGGGGCAGCACATAGCGATCCGCCGGTTCGCCGACGGGGTGGAGATCCGCCGCACGTATTCGCTGTGCGACCCGGTGCTGCCCGAGGAGGGTTTCGGGAACGACGGCGTGGAGCCCGGGCCGCGGACCCTGCGGGTGGGGGTGCGGCTGGTCGAGCAGGGGGAGTTCTCCACCTACGCGCTCAAGGAGCTGGCCGCGGGCGATGTGCTGGAGGTGATGACGCCCGCGGGGCGGTTCGTGCTGGAGCCGAGGCCGGGGCGGTTCGCCGCGGTGGTCGGCGGCAGCGGCATCACACCGGTGCTGTCGCAGATCGGCACCGCGCTGGCGCGTGAGCCGGGGGCGAGTTTCTGCCTGGTGCGCAGCGACCGTACGGCGGCGTCCACGATGTTCCTGGAGGAGGTCGCGGACCTCAAGGACCGCTGGCCCGACCGCTTCCACCTGGTGTCCGCGCTGTCCCGCGAGGAGCAGCAGGCGGGGCTGCCGTCGGGGCGGCTGGACGCGGAGCGGCTGACGGCGCTGCTCCCGGCGCTGATGCCGGTGGCGGCGGTGGACGGCTGGTATCTGTGCGGCCCGCTGGGACTGGTCGGCGCGGCCGAGCGGGCGCTGCGCACGCTGGGTGTCCCCCGGTCCCGCGTCCATCAGGAGATCTTCCATGTGGACGAGGTACCGGCGGCCGTCACCGCGGCCGAGCCGATACCCGGCGGCGGCACCGTACGGGCGACGCTCGACGGCCGCGGCGGTCAATGGCCGTCCCTGGCAGGGGAGTCGGTGCTGGAGACGGTGCTGCGCAACCGGTCGGACGCCCCGTACGCCTGCAAGGGCGGGGTCTGCGGGACCTGCCGGACGCGGCTGGTCAGCGGCGAGGTGCGGATGGACCGGAACTACGCGCTGGAGCCCGAGGAGACGGAGGCCGGATATGTGCTGGCCTGTCAGTCGCACCCGGTGACTTCCGTCGTCGAGGTGGACTTCGACGCCTGACCGCCCTAATCTGACGCATCGTCAGAATTGGTGGCGGGAGGAGCGGATCGTGGACTTCGGCTTCACCGAGGAGCAATTGGCGGCGGTCGAGGCGGCGAAGTCCGTCTTCTCCGGGGTGGCGGTGGACGGGGTGCCCAGCCCCGCGCTGACCCCCGGCGCTGTCGCCGAGGACTTCGACCGCGCGTTGTGGCGCAAGCTCGCCGACGGCGACCTGCTGAGCCTGACGCTGGACGAGGCGTACGGCGGGGCGGGGCTCGACCCCATCGCGCTCTGCCTCGTACTGCGCGAGGCGGGGCGGGTGCTGGCGCGGGTCCCGCTGCTGGAGAGCTGCGCCGGGGCGCTCGCCGTCCAGCGCTACGGCTCCGCGCCCCTGCGCGAACGGCTGCTGGCGGCGGCCGGTCGCGGCGAGACCGTCCTCACCGTCGCCGCCAACGGCCGCAGCGGGCACGAAGGGGCCGAACTCGCCGTCCGGGCACAGCGGGTGGACATCGGCGGCACCGACGGCGGCGGCTTCGTGCTCGACGGGGTGCAGACCGGGGTGCCGTGGGCGCGGAGCTGCGACCTGGTGCTGGTGCCCGCGCACACGGCGGACGGCGCGGCGGTGGTGGCCGTCGTTCCCCTGGACGCGGACGGGGTGGCGCTGGCGGAGCAGGTCTCCACCAACGGCGAGCGGTTCGCCGAGGTCACGCTGGACGGTGTGGGGGTGCCCGCGACGGATGTGCTGGACGCGGACGGCGCCTGGGAGTGGCTGCGGCAGGCGCTGACCGTCGGCACCTGCGCGCTGGCGCTCGGGCTGGGGGAGGCGGTGCTGGGGATGACCAGCGCGTACGCCTCGAAGCGGCAGCAGTTCGGGTATCCGATCGCCACGTTCCAGGCGGTCGCGGTGCAGTCCGCCGACCGTTACATCGACCTGCGGGCGATGGAGGCCACCTTGTGGCAGGCGGCCTGGCGGCTCAGCACCTCGGCGCCCGGACCCCTGCCGGTCGCGGGTGATGTGGCGGTGGCGAAGATCTGGGCGGCCGAGGGCGTCCGCAGGGTCGTACAGACCGCGCAGCACCTGCACGGCGGATTCGGCGCGGACACCGACTATCCGCTGCACCGGTACCACGCGTGGGCCAAGCAGTGGGAGCTGGCGCTGGGGCCGGCCGCGGCCCACGAGGAGGCGTTGGGCGACCTGATCGCCGCCCATCCGCTGACCACGTGACCCCTGCGGGGCTGCTTACAGGACGAAGCCGTCGCTGCCGCTGCCGTCCACCACCGGGCGGCCGGCGGCCTCCCAGTCGAGCATGCCGCCGCTGACGTTCACCGCGTCCACGCCCTGGGCGATCAGGTACTGCGCGACCTGGGCGGAGCGACCGCCGACGCGGCACACCACGTGCACCCGGCCGCCCTCCGGCACCTCACCGATCCGCGAGACGACCTCGCCCATCGGGATGTGCACGGCGCCCTCGGCGTGACCGGCCGCCCATTCCTCGTTCTCCCGCACGTCCAGCAGGATCGCGTCGGCCGGTACGGCGGCGGCATCCACCGCGGGCAGCTCAGAGCGGAACATCGGACGCGGCCTCCTGGGCACGAAATCGCGGCCCGCGAAACCGCGACCCGCTCACCTTGGCTCACCAGATCACTGGCTGACCCGAAAAAACCTACCTCAGCCCCCAACCACCCCCCGCCCCGCCCGATTCCCCGGGGTCCCCCGGCCCCCGCACCGGGACCGGGCCCGCAGGGGGCGTCCGGACGGAAGCGCGAGTCGTGCGAGCGGGCCGCAGAGGGCGCTATTCGGGGTCGCGGACCAGTTCCGCCAGGCGGGCCTCGCGTTGGGCGACCTGGGTCAGGAGCTGTTCGGCGATCTCGTTGAGGAGGGCGTCGGGGTCGTCCGGGGAGAGCTTCATCATCTGGCCGATGGCGCTCTCGTCCAGCTCGACGGCGATGGCGGCCAGCTTCTCCTTGCGTTCGGCCAGCCACTCCAGCCGGGCGTACAGGACCTCGGCCTCGCTCGGCAGCTCCTCGTCCGCGACGGGACCCGCGTCCCACTCCGCGGACAGGGCGCGCAGCGCGTCCTCGTCGGCGTAGGCGTACGCCTCGTTGACGCGGGCGATGAAGGCGCTGCGGCGCTCCTTCTCCTTCTCGTCCTGGGCAAGGTCGGGGTGCGCCTTGCGGGCCAGCTCGCGGTAGAGGCGCTGCGCCTCCTTGCCGGGGCGGACGCGGCGCGGCGGGTTCGGGTCGTCGACCGGCCGTACCCCGTCCGTGCCGAGCAGCCCGCCGAACAGCTCCTCGACGCCCGGCATCGGCATCACCAGCGCCCTGGCCTCCCAGGCGCGCTCGATGTCCTCCCGCTCACCGCTGTGGGCGGCGACGGCCTCCGCGACCAGCGCGTCCAGCTCGTCCAGCCGCGCGTACATCGGGCCGAGCCGCTGGTGGTGCAGCCGGGAGAAGTTCTCCACCTCGACCCGGAAGGTCTCGACCGCGATCTCGAATTCGATCAACGCCTGCTCAGCCGCGCGTACCGCCTTCGCCAGCCGATCCTGCGAGCCGGGCTCGGAGGGTCCGGCGAAGGTGGCGGAAGAGGCGGAGGACTCGGTTCCTGAGCTGTTCGTCACTCGGACAGCCTAGGCCCTGCACCGCCGATCTTCGCGGGGCCGCGGGGCGCGGCAGCGCCCGCCCGCACGGATCACGCCACGGCGCCCCGCCCACCTGCGCCGACCCGCGCGCCCGCCCCCGTACGGGCTCGCACCGCCCGGCCCTGACACCGCCCTGACAACCCGGACGCCCCAGGCAACCCGGACGCCCCAGGCAACCCGGACGCCCCGGACACCCCGGTTTCCCCGGCCGGGGAACCCCCTACACCCCCAGCTCCGCCGGCAGCCGCCCCGACCGGACCGCCGCCAGCAGCTCCGCGTGGTCCGCCTCCGTACGGTCCGCGTAGCCGACGGCGAAGTCCGCGACGGCCTCGTCCAGCGCCTCGCCCTTGCCGCAGTAGCCCGCGATCAGCCGGGGGTCGGCGCTGTGGGCGTGCGCCCTGGCCAGCAGGGCGCCGGTCATCCGCCCGTAGTCGTCGAGCAGACCCGGCTCCAGCCCGGCGGGATCGACGCTGCCCTTGCGGTTCCTGAACTGCCGCACCTGGTACGGCACCGCGTCCACGTCCGTCCACCCCAGCAGGAAGTCGCTCACCACCTGCATACGTTTCTGGCCCAGCACCACTCTGCGGCCCTCGTGCCCCACCGGACCGGCCGGAAATCCGGCCTTGGCCACGTACGGCAGCAGCGCCGACGCCCTGGCCTCCTTGATCTGGAGCACCAGCGGCTCTCCCAGGTGGTCGAGGAGCAGCACCACGTACGAGCGGGTGCCGACGCTTCCGGTGCCGACGACGCGGAAGGCCACGTCGTGGACGGAGTAACGGGCGAGCAGCGGCAGCCGGTCCTCGCCGACCGTCCGCAGATAGCCGTCCAGGGCGCCCGCGACCGCCGTCGCCTCGCGGTCCGCGACCCGGCGCAGCACGGGCGGCGCGTCGGTGAAGCGCCGCCCGCCGCCGTCCACGGCCGCCGTGGCCTTCGCCGCGAATCTGGCGCTGGTGTTGGCCATGGCCTTCGCCGAGACCCGCTCGATCGTGCCGAGCAGGTCGCGGGCGTCGGCGTGGGTGACCAGTTCCTCGTCGGCGATGGCGTTCCACGCGTCGAGCACGGGCAGCGTCGCCAGCAGCCGCATCGTCCGCCGGTACGCGCCCACCGCGCCGTACGCCGCCGCCCGGCACACGTCCTCGGCCGCGCCCGCCTCCCGCCCGGCCAGCACCAGCGAGGCCGCGAGCCGTTTGACGTCCCACTCCCAGGGGCCGACGACAGTCTCGTCGAAGTCGTTGATGTCCATGACAAGACGGCCGCGGGCGTCGCCGTAGAGGCCGAAGTTCGCGGCGTGCGCGTCACCGCAGATCTGCGCGCCGACACCGGTCACCGGGCTGTCGGCGAGGTCGGCGGCCATCAGCCCGGCGGACCCGCGCAGGAAGGCGAAGGGGCTCGCGGCCATACGGCCGACGCGCAGCGGTATCAGCTCGGGTATCCGGCCCGCGTTGGAGTCGTGGACGGCCCGGAGCGCGGCCGAGGTCCAGGGCGCGGTCGAGGTCCAGGGGGCGGCCGAGGTCCGGGGCCCGGTCGAGGTCCGGGGCACGGTCGCCGCGAGCGCGCCGGCCACCGCGGGGACGACGTCCGCCGTGTCGCGCCACATGCCGGAGGGCGGCCGGCCGTGCGCGGCGCGCGGCACCTTCTCCCGCAGCGCCTTCCCCGCCCGCTTCGGCGACGCCCCATGCGGCCATCGCGCGAATCCCGCCACGTGCGGCACTCTCGAATCCACCGGTCACCCTCCCCACCGCCCACGTCAACGGACGGACGCCAAATCCCCACCGCCGGGGGTAATCCGGCCAATAGGTCGACCCCGCACAGGGTTTCGTGCTTGCCTTGACGTCAGGACCCTACTCAGCGCCGAACCGCAGGTGCACGACGTTGGACGAGATCACCCGGCAGCCCGCAGCCAGCGACGCAGAACACCGGACGGACCGCTCCGCCCGCTACGAACAGCGCGAACAGCAGGACCTCCACGACCAACCGGAGCATCCGGAACCCCGGGCCGACGAGTCGGCACAGGCAGACCGGCCGCGCCAGGGCACCGAGCGGCACCCACGGCGCGACCCCCATGCCTCCGACCACCCGCCGACCGGTGGCAGCGACACCAGCAGCCGTACGGAGGACGTCGATACGGACAGGGCCGGTACGGAGCACGCCGGTACGGACAGCGTCCGTACGAGCCTCGACGCGCCCCACAGCGCAGGTCACGACAGCGCAGGTCACGACAGCGCGGGTCCCCACACGCGAGAGTCCGACGGCCAGGTTCCCCATGCCCAAGGCCCCAACGCCCCAGGCCCCACCACCCAAGTCCCCGGCGGCCGGAGCGCCAACGGCCGGGGCACCAACGGCCGGAGCCCGCTCGGCGACGGCCTCACCGGAGTGGCCGCCCTGCTGCGCCTCGCCGTCCTCTGCGTCGACCCCGACGGCCGGATCTCGTACTGGAACCGCGGCGCGGAGGAGCTGTTCGGGCACCGCTGGGATCACGTCTTCGGCCACCGGGCCTCGGGGCTGCTGACACCCGCCCGGTCCGCCGCGGGCGTCGCGCGCACCTCGTCCTCGCCGCACCAGGACACCCTCGACCTGCTGGACGACCTCACGCAGCCCGCGTGGGCGGGCGCGCTCGCGGCCACCGACCGGGACGGCGCGCTGAAGGACGTCCTGTGGTGGACGTACCGCGTCGCCGAGCCGGGCGGACGCAGCCTGCTGGCCATCGCGGCGCACGCCAAACCGCTGCGCACGGGCGGCCTGCGGATCGCGCTCGGCGGTCGCTTACTCCCCTACACCGCGGAAGGCCCGCAGCGTCAGGACATCTCGGTGGCCGCCGTCCTGGGCAGCGTCGCCGACCCGGCGCAGGCGCTGGCCCTCGCGGCCCGGCTGGGAACCGTACTGCCCGGCGTCAGCGCGGGACGGCTCGACCGGCTCGTCCGGCAGATCGCGCCGCTCGGTCCCCCGGCGCTCGAAGTGGACGGCGGCACACGGCTCCCGGTCACCCCGCACGACTACGCCCGCATGGCCGCCGCCGCCCGCGCCGACCAGCAGGACCCGTCCCTGCGCAGGGAGTTGCTGCCCGGCCCGCGCCCCGGAGCGGAACACGGCCCCGGACCCGCACCCGGACCCGGCCACGGCCAGCCCCCCGATCAGACCCCCGGACACGCCGCCGCGTACGGCCCCGGCCGCGACCCCGAGTACGTCCACGGGGCGAACGGCGGCGCGGAGGCCGCCCCCGCAGGCGACCGTTCCAGCGCCTCGGCACTGACCGCCGTGCCCTTCGCCTCCCTCACCTCCCTGACCTCCGACCTCGGCCCCAACGGCTCGGCGGACGCCCTGACCGGCCAACAGCCGCTGTCCCCGACCGAGTTCACACCTGGTCTCGCCCCCGGCTTCGCGCCCGGCCTCGCCCCGGTCCTCAGCGGCCCGCCGTCCGTCCAGCCGCTCGGCACGCCACCGGGCCAGGCCCCCTTCGGCCAACCCCCCTACGGACACGCCCCGTTCGGACCCGAACCCGGCGGCCCCGCGTCCGGCGCCCACCCGCTCGGCAGCCACGTGCTCGGCCGCCCCTACGGCTCCCACCTGCCGGGCACCGCGCTGGACGAGCAGTTGGCGCTGCTGCGCGAGACCGGCGCGGTGGTCGGCTCCACACTTGACCTCCAGACCACCGCCCGCGAGCTGTGCGCGGTGACCGTGCCGCGCTTCGCGGACTTCGCGGCCGTCCTGATCGTGGACCAGCTCTTCTCCGACTCCGAACCGCCCAAGGACGACCGCCCGGCCGCCACCGTGCTCGTCCGGCGCGTCGCCATCGCCCACGACGGACCGCCCGGACCGTGGGAAACGGCCCTGCCGGAGGGCGAGTTGCTCTCCCTCGCCGTCGACGGGATCGTGCCGCGGCTCGGCGACCACGTCCTCGTCCCCGTCGTGGACTCCTCGGTCGCACCCGACATAGCGCTCGACCTCGGCGTGCCCGCGCTCGGCCCGCTGCTGCCCGGACACTCGATGATCGTGGCGCCACTCACCGCGCGCGGCACCGTACTGGGCCGGGTCTGCTTCCTGCGCGGCCCCGGCCGCCGCCCGTTCGACGCGCGGGACGCCGCCACGGCCACCGAGGTCGTCGCGCGCGGCGCCGTCCACATCGACAACGCCCGCCTGCACCGCCAGGAATCGCGCGCCGCCGCCACGCTGCAACGCTCGATGATGCCCACCCGGCCGCCGCGGATTCCCGGTGTCCGGATCGCGCACCACTACATGCCGGGCGACCGGCAGGCCCAGGTCGGCGGCGACTGGTTCGACGCCATCCAACTGCCCGGCGGGCGCGTGGCGTTGATCGTCGGCGACGTGATGGGCCACGGCCTTCAGGCAGCGGCCGTCATGGGCCAGTTCCGTACGGCGGTCATCACCATGGCCGCCCTGGACCTGCCGCCCGCCCAGTTGCTGCGGCACCTGGACAACCTGGCGCACCGGCTCGGCACCGAGCACCTCGCCACCTGCGTCTACGCCGTCTACGACCCGATCCACCGCAGCCTCACGCTCGCCAACGCCGGTCACATCCCGCCGGTCCTGGTCGGTTACGACGGGCGGGCCGAGCTGCTGGAGATCCCCGGCGGCGCGCCGATCGGCGTCGGCGGGGTGCCGTTCGAGACGGTGGAGATCCCGGTGCCCGACGGCAGTTGGCTGGTGCTGTGCACGGACGGCCTCGTCGAGGTGCGCGGCCAGGGCATAGACGCGGGGCTCGCCGCGCTGTGCGCCACCGTCATCGAGCCGGAGCAGACCCCCGAGGACGTCTGCGCGCAGATCCTCGCGCGCCTGCACTCGGAGGACCGCAGGGACGATGTGGCGCTGCTCGTCGCCCGGTTCGAGGGCATCGCGCCGCGGGACGTGGCCGAGTGGACGCTGCGGCTCGACCACGCCGAGGTCGCCACCGCCCGCGACCTGACCCGCCGCCAGCTCGCCGCGTGGGGCCTCGAACGCCTCAGCGACACCACGGAGTTGCTGGTCAGCGAGCTGGTCACCAACGCGATCCGGGCCGCCTCGTACGAGGTCGAGCTACGGCTGATGCGGGTCGGGAAGCTGCTGGTCGAGGTCAGCGACGACAACCACAATCTGCCCCAGTTGCAGCGCGCGGACGCCGACGACGAGCAGGGGCGCGGGCTGGCGCTGGTGTCGAATCTGTCGCGGCGCTGGGGCACCAGCAGGAAGGCGGTCGGGAAGGTCGTCTGGTTCGAACTTCCGTTGCCCGCTTGATACCGTTGCGTCCCACAACGGCGCAGGTGGAGACGGGATGGAGTGGCCGCGATGTCCGCACGGGAGGCGTCCGTGGAGAGCATCCAGCGGGAGTTGACCGCCTTCGCGCGCCGGGCGCGTGCCACGGCCGCGCGCATGCACCCCGAGCTGTCGCTGGTGTCGTTCACCATCCTCGCGCACCTGGAGGAGCAGCAGGGCTGCCGGGCGACGGACCTCGCCGCGCACTATCTGCTCGACAAGTCCACGGTCAGCCGCCAGGTGGCCGCGCTGGAACGGCTCGGGTACATCGAGCGCCGGGTGGACGCCACCGACCACCGCGTGCAGGTGCTGCACCTCGCGCAGCACGGGATCGAGACGCTGGCCGCGGCGCGGGTCAGCCGCAAGGAGATCTTCCAGGAGCGGCTGGCCGCCTGGGACCCGGAGGATCTGGCGCGCTTCGCCGCGTATCTGGTCCGCTACAACGCGGACGCGGCGGCGCACCCGCTGCCGTAACCCGCGGGCGGGCGCGTCCTACAAGGGCCAGTCACGCACGGGCCCGTCACGCGCAGCCTCGTCAAGCACGGGCCCTTCAAGCGAAAACGGCCCCGCCCGCGACCTGCACGGTCGCGGGCGGGGCCGCTACGAGCCCGACTCTACGTCAAGCGCCGCGTCGAAAACGACGGCGTCACGTCAGAGGTTGACGCCGAAGTCCTGGGCGATACCGCGCAGGCCGGAGGCGTAGCCCTGGCCGACGGCCCGGAACTTCCACTCGGCGCCGTTGCGGTACAGCTCGCCGAAGACCATCGCGGTCTCCGTGGAGGCGTCCTCGGTGAGGTCGTAGCGGGCGATCTCGGCGCCGCCGGCCTGGTTGACGACGCGGATGAACGCGTTGCGCACCTGGCCGAAGCTCTGCTGACGGCTCTCGCCCTCGTAGATCGAGACCGGGAAGACGATCTTGTCGACCTCGGCGGCCACGGTGGCCAGGTTGACCTTGACCGCCTCGTCGTCGCCCTCGCCCTCACCGGTGAGGTTGTCACCGGTGTGCTCGACGGAGCCGTCCGGGCTCTTGAGATTGTTGAAGAAGATGAAGTGCTTGTCCGACAGGACCTTGCCCGTGGCGTCGAGCAGCAGCGCGCTCGCGTCCAGGTCGAAGTCCGAACCGGTGGTCGTGCGCACGTCCCAGCCCAGGCCGACAGTGACCGCCGTGAGTCCGGGGGCCTCCTTGGTCAGTGAGACATTGCCGCCCTTGGAGAGGCTGACACCCATGGTGTATCTCCCTGCTCAATCCGGCGCGGGCCGCGCCACTTGACGATTCCTTTGCCCAATGACTCCAACGCACACCACCCTGCACCGGTTCCCGCCCCGATGCCACCGTTCGCCGCCGTTCGATCCCCCGGGCCTTCAGTACGTCACCGGGATGCGCCGCGCGGGGCCGTCCGCCGTGACCGATCCGCGGGGATCGGCGGGGGGAAGGCGACCTGCCGGCCGGAGCCGGCCCGCCGGGGAATGAGAAACGGACCCCCGGTCGCGACTTTCGTCACTTCCGGAGGCCCGTCTCGTCGGTACCTCTTTGTGCGCGAGGGGGGAGTTGAACCCCCACGCCCTTGCGGGCACTGGAACCTGAATCCAGCGCGTCTGCCTATTCCGCCACCCGCGCATGGGTGTTGCCGTTTGATTCTCACACACGGTCCGGACCGGTGGGTCCGAGTGGTGTGGGAGGGCCTCCCGACATGCAGAAGATTAGCACGAGGTCCGGGGTGGAATCACATGCGTTCGGGCGGCCCGGGGAGTGCCGGGAGCCGGGCGGGGGCAGGTGGGAGAGGGACCCGGGGGCGGTGCGGGACACTGGGAGGGGACAGGGCGGCGGTGAACGACGGCGAACCGGGCACCATGGACAGAACGCGCATCTACCATCCCAGTGGGGGACGGCGGAGGAGGCGCGGGCGGTGTGAGGGTTGACACTGCCCGGTCCAGGGGATTCGGGGAACCACAGGTTTTTCCCGCGCGTGGATACGATCAGTAAGCAGTATCGGAAATCGTTGGGCCGGAAGGTCGCGAGGAGGGAGGTGCCCCGTGGGAGTACTGAAGCGCTTTGAGCAGCGCCTGGAGGGCCTGGTGAACGGCACCTTCGCCAAAGTGTTCAAGAGCGAGGTGCAGCCCGTCGAGATCGCGGGCGCGCTCCAGCGCGAGTGCGACAACAACGCCACGATCTGGAACCGTGACCGCACCGTCGTGCCCAACGACTTCATCGTGGAGCTCAGCTCCGGCGACTTCGAGCGGCTGAGCCCGTACGCGGTGCAGCTCGGCGACGAGCTGGCCGGGATGGTCCGCGACTACGCCAAGCAGCAGCGCTACACATTCATGGGCACCATCAAGGTGCACCTGGAGCGGGCCGACGACCTGGACACCGGGCTCTACCGGGTGCGCAGCCGCACGCTGGCCTCCAGCGAGTCGCAGCACCAGGGCGGCGCGCCCCAAGCCGCCCACCAGGCCGCCCACCAGGCCCCGGCCGCCCCCTCGTACCAGCAGAGCCCGCAGCACCAGCCGCAGGCGCCGCAGCGTCCGACGTACGCGCAGCCCGGCGGACCGCAGCGGCCCTCGGGTCCGCCGCCGATGCCCGCGGCCCCGCCCCCCGGCGGCGGTGGCGCCCGTCACGGTGTGGCGCCCGTCACGCGGCTGCCCGGCACCGGCGCTCCCGCGGGGGCCCCCGGCGCGGCCACCCGCCGCTGGATCGAGATCAACGGCAACCGCCACCAGATCTCCCGCTCGACGCTCGTTCTCGGCCGTTCCACGGAGGCCGACGTGCGGGTGGACGACCCGGGCGTATCGCGCAAACACTGCGAGATCCGGGTCGGAACGCCGTCCGTGGTCCAGGACCTCGGGTCGACAAACGGCATTGTGGTGGACGGACAGCACACCACGCGCGCTACGCTCCGCGACGGCTCCCGCATTGTCGTGGGGAGCACCACCATCGTGTACAGGCAAGCCGAAGGGTGAAGCGGGGGCAATGTCAGAGCTGACCCTGACGGTCATGCGGTTGGGTTTCCTCGCCGTTCTGTGGCTGTTCGTGATCGTCGCGGTGCAGGTCATCCGCAGCGACCTCTTCGGTACCCGGGTGACCCAGCGAGCGGCGCGCCGCGGGGACGGCCAGTCGCGCCCTCCGCAGCAGCGCCAGCAGCAGGCCGCCGCCGCGCAGGCCCAGCCGCGGCAGCAGCCGCAGAACAACCGCCAGCGCCGCGGCGCCCCCACCAAACTGGTGGTCGCCGAGGGCTCGCTCGCGGGGACGACGGTCGCGTTGCAGGGCCAGACGATCACCCTCGGCCGGGCACATGACTCGACGATTGTGCTCGACGACGACTACGCGTCCAGTCGGCATGCCAGGATCTACCCGGACCGCGACGGCCAGTGGATCGTCGAGGACCTCGGATCCACGAACGGCACCTATCTGGACCGGAACCGGCTGACCACGCCGACCCCTGTCCCGCTGGGTGCGCCGATCCGCATCGGCAAGACCGTCATCGAGCTGCGGAAGTAGTCGCACTATGGGCGAGCGGAGCCACGACGCGCGAGCGAGAGGGTGGGCAGCGTGCGGATGTACCCGGAGCCGACGGGGGAGGTGCGCATGTCTTTGAGCCTGCGTTTCGCCGCCGGTTCGCACAAGGGCATGATCCGCGAGGGGAACGAGGACTCCGGCTACGCCGGTCCGCGTCTGCTCGCGATTGCCGACGGCATGGGCGGACAGGCCGCCGGCGAGGTCGCCTCGTCCGAGGTGATCTCCACCATCGTCACGCTCGACGACGACATCCCCGGCTCCGACATCCTCACCTCGCTCGGCACCGCCGTGCAGCGGGCCAATGACCAACTGCTGCACATGGTCCAGGAGGACCCGCAGCTCGAAGGCATGGGCACCACGCTGACCGCGCTGCTGTGGACGGGCCAGCGGCTCGGCCTGGTGCACGTCGGCGACTCCCGCGCGTATCTCCTCCGGGACGGCGTCCTCACCCAGATCACCCAGGACCACACCTGGGTGCAGCGGCTGGTCGATGAGGGCCGGATCACCGAGGAGGAGGCCACCACCCACCCGCAGCGCTCCCTGCTGATGCGCGCGCTGGGCAGTGGCGAACACGTCGAGCCCGACCTGTCGATCCGCGAGGTGCGGGTCGGCGACCGGTATCTGATCTGCTCCGACGGCCTGTCCGGCGTCGTCAGCCACCAGACGCTGGAGGACACCCTCGCCGGGTACCAGGCGCCGCACGAGACCGTGCAGGAGCTGATCCAGCTCGCGCTGCGCGGCGGCGGACCCGACAACATCACCTGCATCGTCGCGGACGTGCTGGACACCGACGACGGCGACACGCTGGCGGCGCAGCTCAACGACACCCCGGTGGTCGTCGGCGCGGTCGCCGAGACCCAGCTCCCGCTGAGCGACCCGCGGCACCTCCAGACCCCGGCGGGGCGCGCCTCCGAGCTCGGCCGTACGCCCCCGCCGCAGCAGCAGGGCCCCGCGGGCTCCTTCGGGCCGCCCGGCAGCGGCGAACCCGGCGCGGCCGGCGCCGCGCCGCTGGGCACCTTCGGGTCGTACGACGACGACGGCCAGACCAAGCCCGCCAAGACCCGTAAGTGGCCCAAGCGCACGGCGATCACCGTCATCGTGCTCGCCGTCATCGCCGGCGGTCTGTACGGCGGTTACGCGTGGACGCAGACGCAGTACTACGTCGGCGCCAAGGGCGACCACGTCGCCGTGTACCAGGGCATCGACCAGAAGCTGGCCTGGATCAAGCTGTCGAAGGTCCACAAGGACCGCCCCGACATCGAACTAAAGTACCTACCGGCCTACCAGCAGAAGCAGGTCCAGGACACCATCGCGCTCAGCAGCCTCGGCCAGGCCGACGACAAGGCCGACGAGCTGGCGACGCAGGCCGGTGTCTGCAAGAAGGTCGCGACGGCCAAGACCCTCGCCGACCAGGCCAAGGCGGCGGCGAAGGCCGCCGAGGACAAGATGCCCGCAGCGGGCACCACCGGCACGCCGGGTGCGAAGAAGAGCAGCGCCACCCCGACGGCGGACCCCACGCCGCCGCTGACGCCCGACGAGAAGAAGCTGGCCCAGCAGTGCGGTACGAGCCAGCAGTAGCGGCTGGTCGCGCACCGGAAGCCCCGCGGGGACCGGCGAGCGCGCCGGCGGCGGGACCAGCAGGAGGAGTCGGCTCGTCATGAGCGCCAGCAACACCACCACCATCACGTCGATCGGCGCGCCCAACCGTCGCAACACCGAACTGGCGCTGCTGGTCTTCGCGGTGCTCATCCCGGTCTTCGCCTACGCCAACGTCGGGCTCGCCAAGAACGACTCGGTCCCGGCGGGGCTGCTCAGCTACGGCCTCGGCCTCGGTCTGCTCGCGGGGATCGCGCACCTGCTGGTCCGTAAATTCGCGCCGTACGCCGACCCGCTGATGCTGCCGATCGCCACGCTGCTCAACGGCCTCGGCCTGGTGCTCATCTGGCGGCTCGACCAGGAGCCGTCGCTGGGCAAGGCCATGGCGCCCAACCAGCTCATGTGGTCCACGCTCGGAGTGGCGCTCTTCGTCGGCGTGCTGGTCTTCCTCAAGGACCACCGCATCCTCCAGCGGTACACGTACATCTCGATGATGGTGGCGCTGGCCCTGCTGGTCGCGCCGATCTTCTTCCCCGGGGTGAACGGCGCGAAGATCTGGATCACGCTGCCGGGCATCGGCTCGCTCCAGCCCGGTGAGTTCGCGAAGATCGTCATCACCGTCTTCTTCGCCGGATACCTGATGGTCAAGCGGGACGCGCTGGCGCTGGCCAGCCGCCGCTTCATGGGCCTGTACCTGCCGCGTGGCCGCGACCTCGGCCCGATCCTGGTGATCTGGGGCATCAGCCTGCTGATCCTGGTCTTCGAGACCGACCTCGGCACCTCGCTGCTCTTCTTCGGCCTGTTCGTGATCATGCTGTACGTCGCCACCGAGCGGACCAGCTGGATCGTCTTCGGCCTGCTGCTCAGCGCGGGCGGCGCGGTCGTCGTCTCCTCGATCGAGCCGCACGTCAAGGAGCGCGTCCACAACTGGCTGCACCCCCTGCAACTGGCGTCCAACGGGGGTGTCACCGAGACCGCGCAGACGATGTACGCGTTCGGCTCCGGCGGCATCTTCGGCTCGGGACTCGGCCAGGGCTACTCCCGGCTGATCGGCGGCATCGCGCCGAAGAGCGACTACATCCTCGCCACCGTCGGCGAGGAGCTGGGCCTGGCGGGCCTGATGGCCGTCCTGCTGCTGTACGCCCTGCTGATCGAGCGCGGTGTGCGGACGGCCCTCGCGGCCCGCGACCCGTTCGGCAAGCTGCTGGCGATCGGCCTGTCGGGCGCCTTCGCGCTCCAGGTCTTCGTGGTCGCGGGCGGCGTCACCGGGCTCATCCCGCTGACCGGTATGACCATGCCGTTCCTGGCGCAGGGCGGCTCCTCGGTGATCGCCAACTGGGCGCTGGTCGCGATCCTGCTGCGGATCAGCGACACCGCCCGCCGTCCGGCCCCGAGCCCGGCTCCCTCCCCCGATGCCGAACCGACCCAGGTGGTGCGCACCCAGTGAACAAGCCTCTCCGACGGGTCGCGGTCTTCTGCGGTCTGCTCGTCCTCGCCCTTCTGCTGCGCGTGAACTACGTGCAGTTCGTCCAGGCCGACCAGCTCTCCAACGACGTGCACAACCGCCGGGTCGCCATCAACCAGTACGCCCAGCCGCGCGGCGACATCATCGTCGACGGCGGCAAGGCGATCACCGGTCACACCGAGACCACGGGCAGCGACTTCAAGTTCAAGCGGACCTACGTCGACGGCCCGATGTGGGCGCCGGTCACCGGCCACGCCTCGCAGGCGTTCGGCACCACCTTCCTCGAAGGCGTCGAGGACAAGTTCCTCACCGGCAACGACGACCGGCTGTTCTTCAACCGCACCATCGACCTGCTGACCGGCAAGGAGAAGCAGGGCGGCAACGTCGTCACGACGCTGAACGCCAAGGCGCAGAAGGCCGCGTTCCAGGGCCTGGGGAACAAGAAGGGCGCGGTCGTCGCGCTCGACCCCGGCACCGGCGCGATCCTGGCCATGGCGAGCACCCCGTCGTACGACCCGTCGACCATCGCGGGCAACTCCAAGACCGACGAGAAGAACTGGGTCGCGCTCGACAAGAAGAACGACCCCGACGACCCGACGCAGAACCGCGCGCTGCGCCAGACGTACCCGCCGGGTTCGACGTTCAAGCTGGTGACGGCCGCCGCGGCGCTGGAGAACGGCGCGGTGACCGACATCAACGCGAAGACCGACACCCCGCTGCCCTACATCCTTCCCGGCACCACGACCCCGCTGAAGAACGAGGGCAACATCCCCTGCAAGGAAGCGTCGCTGATCGACGCCCTGCGGGTTTCGTGCAACACCGTCTTCGGCCACCTGGGCGCGGACAAGGTGGGCCTCCAGGCGATGGTCGACGAGGCGGAGAAGTTCGGCTTCAACAAGGAGCAGTTCGTCCCGGTCCGCGCGAACGCCAGCAACTTCGACACCAAGATGACCAAGGACCAGGTCGCGCTCTCCTCCATCGGCCAGTTCGACACCGCGGCCACTCCGCTCCAGATGGCGATGGTCGCCTCGGCCATCGCCAACAACGGCAAGCTGATGAAGCCGTACATGGTCGACAAGCTGGTGGCGCCGAATCTGAGCACCATCTCGCAGACCAACCCGAGCGAGATGTCGCAGCCGCTGTCGCCGGAGAACGCGCAGAAACTCCAGACGATGATGGAGACGGTGGTCAACTCCGGCACCGGCACCAACGCCAAGATCTCCGGCGTCAAGGTCGGCGGCAAGACCGGCACCGCGCAGAACGGCATCAACAACGAGGGCACGCCGTACGCCTGGTTCGTCTCGTACGCGATGACCGACCAGGGGTCGCCGGTCGCCGTCGCGGTCGTCGTCGAGGACGGTGCGGCCAACCACGACGACGTCAGCGGTGGCGGTCTGGCCGCGCCGATCGCCAAGAAGGTCATGGAGGCCGTCCTCAACAAGTGAGGGCCCGCCGCCCGGCAGGCCCGGTCCCCGGCACGGTCCCCGGCCCGGCGTCGAACCCGGTGTCAGGCCCGGTCCCGGCGCCGGAAACGGTCCGGAGACCGCCCCCGGGACCGGCGCACGTACCGGACAGGTACCGGTCGGGTATCGGCGGGCGGGCAGGGCGCGAAGGGACCAGAAACGCCCGGTAGCGTATGCCCGAGCATCCGCAGGGCACGGCATTACCGGTTTTGGGTCAAGAACGGGTTTGAGGAGAGGGCAGAGCTATGGAAGAGCCGCGTCGCCTCGGCGGCCGGTACGAGCTGGGCTCAGTGCTCGGCCGTGGTGGCATGGCCGAGGTGTACCTCGCCCATGACACCCGGCTCGGCCGCACTGTCGCCGTGAAGACGCTGCGGGTGGACCTCGCCCGCGACCCGTCGTTCCAGGCCCGGTTCCGCCGAGAGGCCCAGTCGGCCGCCTCGCTCAACCACCCGTCGATCGTCGCCGTGTACGACACCGGCGAGGACTACGTCGACGGGGTCTCGATCCCGTACATCGTCATGGAGTACGTGGACGGCTCCACCCTGCGTGAGCTGCTGCACTCCGGACGCAAGCTGCTGCCCGAGCGCGCCATGGAGATGACGGTCGGCATCCTCCAGGCCCTGGAGTACAGCCACCGGGCCGGCATCGTGCACCGCGACATCAAGCCCGCCAACGTCATGCTCACCAGGACCGGCCAGGTCAAGGTCATGGACTTCGGCATCGCCCGCGCCATGGGCGACTCCGGTATGACCATGACGCAGACCGCGGCCGTGATCGGCACCGCGCAGTACCTCTCCCCCGAGCAGGCCAAGGGCGAGCAGGTCGACGCCCGCTCCGACCTGTACTCGACCGGCTGCCTGCTCTACGAGCTGCTGACCGTGCGGCCGCCCTTCGTCGGCGACTCCCCGGTCGCGGTGGCCTACCAGCACGTGCGCGAGGAGCCGCAGCCGCCGTCGGTGTACGACCCCGAGGTCACGCCCGCGATGGACGCGATCGTCCTCAAGGCGCTGACCAAGGACCCGAACTACCGCTACCAGTCGGCCGACGAGATGCGCGCCGACATCGAGGCGGCCCTCGACGGGCAGCCGGTGGCCGCCACGGCGGCGATGGGCTCGGTCGGCTACGGGTACGGCTACCCGGACAGCCAGGCCACCACGGCGATGCCGTCGCAGAACGACCAGCACACGTCCATGCTTCCGCCGCTGCGCGAGGAGGACGGCGGTTACGGCTACGACGACCGCCCGGACCGCCGCCGGCAGAAGAAGGGCGGCAACAACACCTCCACGGTGCTGCTGGTCGTCGCGGGCATCCTGGTCCTGGTCGGCGCGATCTTCCTGGGCAAGGCGCTGTTCAGCGGCAGCGGCGCCGCGGACAACGGCACCGTGCCGAATCTGGTCGGCGCGTCCCTCACCGACGCGCAGGCCAAGGCCACCAACGTCGATCTGAAGATCGTCCAGGGTCCGGCCGAGTTCTGCGACAGCATCGACAAGAACCTCGTCTGCAAGCAGACCCCGGCCGCCGACGCCGCGATCCCGGACGACAAGACGGTCACGGTCGTCCTGTCCAAGGGCCAGGCGCCGATCGAGGTCCCGGACGTCAAGAACGACAAGTACGACTCGGCGGCGAGCCAGCTCACCGCCAAGGGCTTCGAGGTCGACCGCAAGAACAAGACGACCACCACGGAAGACCCGGACACCGTCCTCGACCAGACCCCGAAGGCCGGTACGAAGCAGCCCAAGGGCACGACGATCACGCTGACCGTCGCGGTGGCCCCCGAGAAGAAGGCGCCCACCGACGTCAAGGGCGTCCCGTACGACAACGCGGTCGCCCAGCTCAAGGCGCAGGGCTTCACCAACATCACCCGCGCGCCGCAGGACGTCCCCTCGGACACGACCGCCAAGGGCAGCGTCACCGCCCAGACCCCGGACCCGGGCGCGGGCCCGATCGCCCTGGACACCTCGATCGTCCTGACGGTCTCGTCCGGCCCGCCGCAGACGCAGGACCCGCAGAAGCAGATGCCCGGGGATCTGGGTGGCAAGACCGTGGGTCAGGCAAAGGCCGAACTCGACGGGCTCGGCCTGAACCTCCAGGTCTCCGCAGTCGGTCCTGGCGGCAACCCGGTCGGCGACAACGCCATGGTCATCTCGGTCGACCCCGGAGCGGGCGCGCAGCTCTCCGAGGGCCAGCCGGTCAAGCTGATCGCCGTCGGCGGCAACGGCAACGGCGGGGGCGGCTGACCCCCGGCAGTACGTGAAAGGGGGGCGGCCCGCACACCTGGTGTGCGGGCCGCCCCCCTTTCACGTGGGTCGCCGTACGCGCCTACCGCAGCTCGGCCGGCGGGGTGCGGGCCGCGTCGACCTTCTCGGTGCGGACGAGTTCGCCCCAGACGATGTAGCGGTAGCGGGAGGTGTAGACGGGGGTGCAGGTCGTGAGGGTGATGTAGCGGCCCGGCGTGGTCTTGCCGGACTCCTTGGGGACCTGGTCGGTGACGGCGACGTTGTACTTCGAGGTCTGGTCGAGGATCTTGTAGACCTTGTAGACGTACCAGGTGTCCTTCGACTCGAAGACGACCGGGTCGCCGTCGTGGATCTTGTCGATGTTGTGGAACTTGGCGCCGTGGCCGTCGCGGTGGGCGGCGAGGGTGAAGTTGCCGGTCTTGGCGGTCGGCAGCGCGGCGGGGACGGGGTCGGTGTAGTAACCGGCGACGCCCTCGTTGAGGACCTTGGTCGAGGTGCCCTTCTTGACCAGCACCTCGTAGTCCTTGCCCATGGCGGGGACGTGCAGGAAGCCGATGCCGTCCTTGGTGTCGAGGCTCCCCGGTCCCGCGTCGGGCGTCCGGGCCCAGTCCTGCCGGACCTTGTCCGCCGCCTTGTGCTCATGGCGGTCGGCGAGGACGTTCGTCCACCACAGCGAGTAGGCGACGAACAGCGCGAGCACCAGGCCCGCGGTGATGAGGAGTTCGCCGATGACGCTGATGGTGGCCGCGATGGGCCCCCGGCCGCCGCGTTTGGTCGTGGTCACGCCGTTCCGTTCCTCAAGTTCCGCTTGGAGCATGGATCACTCCACCAGCGCGTCGGGCTTGCCCTTGCTGCGCGGCCGTTCCTCGGTCAGCTTTCCCCAGACGATCAACCGGTTGGTGCTGGTGAATTCGGGGGTGCAGGTGGTCAGCGTCAGATAGCGGCCGGGCCCGGTGAAGCCGGAGCCGGTCGGCACCGGCTTGATCACGCTGATGTTGGACGGCGGGGTGGACGCCAGCGAACTGGTGATCTCGTACGTGTAGTAGGTGTCCGCCGTCTCGACCACGACCTTGTCGCCGGGCACCAGGTGGTTGATGTAGCGGAACGGTTCACCGTGGGTGTTGCGGTGGGCGGCGACCGCGAAGTTGCCGGACTTGTCCCACGGCATCGCGGTGTTCAACACGCCGTCGTAGTGGCCGATCATGCCCTTGTCCAGCACACTGTGCTTCGAGACGCCCTGCGCGATGGGCGCCTTGACGTCCAGCTTGGGGATGTACATGATCGCGAAGCCCTGGCCGGGCGAGAAGGTGCCGGGGACCCGGTTCGGGTCGTCCTTCGTGGCGTCCCACTGGTGCTGGAGGTTGTTCGCGGCGCCGCTGGCCTGCTGGTGCGCGCGGACGTTGGTCCACCACAGCTGGTACGTGACGAACAGCAGCATCAGCACGCCGGTGGTGATGAACAGCTCACCGACGATACGGCTGACGACGACCGCCGGGCTCTCCTTGGCGGCCTTCGCGGCCCTGCGGGCCTCGACCCGGCTGAGCGGGACGGCTCCGGCGGGGGCCGCACCGGCCGCGCCGCCGGGCGTACGGCCCCTGGCGCGGTGGCCGCCGTGTCCGGCGCCGCCGCGCTGCTGTGCCTGCGCCGCCTTCCGCCGCGCGGCCCGGCCGCCCTCGCCGTCGGGGCCGAGCGCGGGACCCGGCGCCGGACCGGGCCCGGGACCCGCGGGCTCGGGGGCCGGTTCCGGGGCCGACTCCGTGGTGGGGAAGACGGATTCGAGTACGTCGTCCGCGGGCGGTTCGACGGCCGGCTGCTCGACCGGCCGTACGACGGGCCGCACGACCGTCGCCGTGCCGAGGTCCAGCTCCTCGTCCGCGGTGACGGGCCGGACCGGGGGCGGCGGAGGAGGCGGGGCCGCCTGCGGCGGCTCCTCGGGTACGAACCAGGGCGCGGCCGGCTCGTCGAACACCGGCTCTTCGTAGGCCGGTTCGGGGAAGACCGGCTTCTCGTACGCCGGTTCCGGGAAGACCGGCTCGTCGAACACCGGCTTCTCGTACGCCGGTTCGTCGTAGGTCGGCTCGGAAACCGCGGGGGGTCTTCCGGGGAGAGGGTCGTTCAGGGGGTCGTCGAGCTGCTCGACAACGGCTTTGAACTGCCCGGTGTCCTCATAGGACATCGGGCCGTCCGAGGGGCGCTCCGGGCGGAGCGTGGTCACGCCCCGGCCCTCCCCGCAGGACTCCCCGAACCTCCGGCGCCCCCCGCCGTACCGACCACGGGCGCCAGCCCCTCGGAGCGGCCGACGGCCCCCGGATCACAGCACTCGGCGAGCCAGTTGGCCAGCATCAGATGGCCCCACTCGGTGAGCACCGACTCCGGGTGGAACTGCACGCCCTCGACGGCCGCGTCCCGGTGCCGCAGCCCCATGATCACGCCGGACTCGGTCCACGCGGTGACCCGGAACTCCTCGGGCACGGTGTCGCGTTCGACGGCGAGCGAGTGGTAGCGGGTCGCGGTGAAGGGCGACGGCAGCCCGGCGAAGACGCCGGTCCCGTCGTGCGTCACCAGCGACGTCTTGCCGTGCAGCAGCTCCGGCGCGCGGTCCACGACCCCGCCGTACGCGACGGCCATCGACTGGAGGCCGAGGCACACGCCGAAGACCGGCACCCCGGTGTCCGCGCAGTGCCGCACCATGTCGACGCAGACGCCCGCCTCTTCCGGCGTGCCGGGGCCGGGCGAGAGCAGTACGCCGTCGAAACCGTCCTGCGCGTGCGCGGGCTTGACCTCGTCGTTGCGCCGCACCTCGCACTCGGCGCCGAGTTGGTAGAGGTACTGGACCAGGTTGAAGACGAAGGAGTCGTAGTTGTCCACCACGAGAATGCGTGCGCTCATCGGACAGCGGCCGTCCCCGTCTCGCGTACGACGGCCATCCCGTTGTCGACGGTGACCTCGTTGAACGGCAGCAGCGGCTCCGCCCACGGAAAGATGTACTGGAAGAGGAGGTAGACGACGGCCAGGGCGAGCACGAGCGAGATCAGAGCCCTCACCCACGCGTTACCCGGCAGATGCCGCCAGATCCAGCCGTACATGCGCTGCCTTCCTTCCTCTTCCCCGGAACAGAGTAAAGGGAGATCGGCGTGATAGGGGGCCCGGCTGGACAAAGGCTTCGGCATGCGTTCGCCAATGCTTCGGCCGGGGACGCCCGCCGCTCACGACGCCGGCTCCGCGTAGTGCAGGTCGGTCGAGCCCGAGTAACCGGGCAGCGTCGTCCGCTTCTGCGCGCCGACCTTCCAGCCGAGGCCGTACGCGTTCACGTACTGGAGGTAGTTCTGGATGGCCGGGCTGTCGTTGAGCGCCTTGCGCAGTTTGGCCTGGTCGCCGACGGCGGTGATGCGGTACGGCGGGGAGTAGACGCGGCCCTGGAGGATCAGGGTGTTGCCGACGCAGCGCACCGCGCTGGTGGAGATCAGCCGCTGGTCCATGACGCGGATGCCCTGGGCGCCGCCCTGCCACAGCGCGTTGACCACGGCCTGGAGGTCCTGCTGGTGGATGACCAGGTCGTTGGGCTGCGGGTCGGGGACGCCGGGGACCAGCGCGGTCGCGTTCGGCGGGGCGTCGTTGAGCGTCACGTCGATCGCGGGGCCGGTCAGCTTGCCGGTGCCCGCCGCCTTGTCGAGGGCGTCGAGCCTGGCCCGCTCGGCGGGGCTGACGCCGTCGCCCTGCCGGGTCAGCCGGTCCACGTCCTTGCGCACCCCGGAGAGCTGGTCCTCCAGCTGCTGATTACGGGTGTTCTTGGTACGTACGGTGTCGGACAGCTTCGGCAGCGGGTCGTCGCTGCGGATGTCGACGCCCTTGGCGGTGTTGAAGCTGGTCCAGAAGATCAGTCCGGCGAGCGCGAAGACTCCCGCACTCATGGTCCGCAGCGCTACGGTGCGGTGGGCAGGACGGGAGGAGGGGGTGGGGGATACCCCGTCTGAATCCGTCACCGTACCCTGTCTCCTTATAACCCGAGGAAGCACTACGCTAACGGACGCCCGGAAGCGGTAGTGACCCTTACCAGGCCCAGAACCCGCCCGGCTTACCCCGCACACCCGCGCGGTTACGCAGCGCATCGACAGGAGCGTCCCTCGTGCCGAAGTCACGGATCCGCAAGAAGGCCGATTTCACGCCGCCACCGGCGAAGACGGCCACCGCCATAAAGTTCAACACCAACCGCAACTGGGTCGCGCCGCTCATGCTGGCGTTCTTCATCGTCGGTCTGGCGTGGATCGTGCTGTTCTACGTGACGCAGGGCAGTCTGCCCGTCGAAGCGTTCGGCAACTGGAACATCGTGGTCGGTTTCGGCTTCATCGCGGGTGGGTTCGTCGTGTCCACCCAGTGGAAGTAGCCGTCCCCAGCGGGGTGCCGGGGGCCGCGTCGGCGTGCTGCCGGACGTTTGTCCACACGGTTATCCACAGTGGGGAAAAGGTCGGAAGATCTGTGGATAACCTCTACGAGGTTGACGCCGGTACGACCGGTGGCCAGGACGTCGGCCACCGGTCTTTCGCTGATCTTGGGCTTGTGCGGGCGTGAAACACGGCCTTCCGACGACTTGTGCACAACTTGCGAAGACCCGCCTACACGCTGTGGATAACGTGTGATCAACGCCAATGGACACGGGTCCACGGCCGCGAATCCGTCCCTCAGGACGTGACCTGTGCCACAGCGATCACGCTGAGCGCGATCGAGACCACCAGGACCGCCGCCGTGGTCCCCCACTGCACCAGATCGCGGCGCTCACGCGGCGCGTAGGCCATCCCTATGGCGATCGCGGTGCCCGCCACCAGTCCGCCGATGTGGCCCTGCCAGCTCACGTCGGCCCAGGTGAAGGTGAACACGATGTTGAGCGCCAGCAGGATCAGCACCGGCCGCATGTCGTAGCGCATCCGCCGCATGAACACGGCCGTCGCGCCGAACAGACCGTAGACCGCGCCCGAGGCGCCCAGGGTGAGCGACGACGGGGCGAGCAGCAGCACCAGCGCGCTGCCGCCGAGCGCGGCGACCAGGTAGAGCGCGAGATAGCGGGCCCGGCCGAGCATCCGCTCCAGCGGGGCGCCGATCCACCACAGCGACAGCATGTTGAAGCCGATGTGCAGGACCGCCTGGTGCAGGAACGCCGAGGTGATGAGGCGGTACCACTGGTCGGGGCCCTGGGCGACGCCGATGCAGCCGTGCTGTCCGAACGGGTCGTTGCCGCAGACCGCGTACAGCCCGAGGTCGTAGACCAGCCGGTCGCCGACCGCCTGGACCAGCAGGAACACCGCGATGTTCAGGCCGATGAGGATCTTGGTGATCAGGAACGGGTCGGCCGCGACCGTGCCGCCGGCGACCGTACGCGGCGCCGCCGTGTGCCGGCTGGACTCGTTGACGCAGTCCGGGCACTGGAAGCCGACCGACGCGTTGACCATGCACTCGGGGCAGATCGGCCGGTCGCACCGGGTGCAGCGAATACCGGTCTCCCGGTCCGGGTGCCGGTAGCAGCAGACCGCCTGGTCCATGAGCCTTCTCCCTGAATGAAGCGCCTCGCGATGCGGCGCGGAGGCGCTGAGACGCCCCGCCCACTCCTACGTGCGGGCGGGGCGCGATGTTCCCGAAGACGTTCCCCTGAGACGTTCCCCGAAGGTGCTTCCGAAGGGTACGGGATACGGGCCGCGGGGCGGCGGGCCGCGTCAGCGCTTCTCGATCACGACTGTCTCGATGATGACGTCGTCCAGCGGCCGGTCGGTGCGCGGGTTGGTCGGCGCGCCGATGATCGACCCGACGACCTTCTTGCTGGCCTCGTCCGCGACCTCGCCGAAGATGGTGTGCTTACGGGTCAGCCAGGTGGTC
Source organism: Streptomyces sp. NPDC087422 (assembly GCF_044744145.1). Classification (NCBI taxonomy): domain Bacteria; kingdom Bacillati; phylum Actinomycetota; class Actinomycetes; order Kitasatosporales; family Streptomycetaceae; genus Streptomyces; species Streptomyces sp. NPDC087422. Next base: position 446,980 of record NZ_JBIUXT010000003.1, read on the forward strand.
GGCGCGACCGTGATGAAGAACTGCGAGCCGTTGGTGGCCGGGCCCGAGTTGGCCATCGCCAGCAGATAGGGCTTGTCGAAGGCCAGGTCGGGGTGGAATTCGTCGGCGAACTCGTAGCCGGGACCACCGGTGCCGTTCCCCAGCGGATCGCCGCCCTGCATCATGAAGCCGGAAATGACGCGGTGGAAGACGGTGCCGTCGTAGAGCTTGGCCGTGGAAGGCCGGCCGGTACGGGGGTCGGTCCACTCGCGGGTGCCCTCGGCGAGCCCGACGAAGTTGTCCACCGTCTTGGGCGCGTGGTTCGGCAGCAGCCGGATCACGATGTCGCCGTGGTTGGTCCTCAGGGTGGCGTAGAGCTGCTCGGCCACGGTCTACCTTCCATAGTCTTCGCTGACAGGGACAAATCCTTTCACGGACGCGGTGGCGCGCGCGGGGTTCCCCGAGGGTCCGTGGCAAGGGAGCCGGCGGCGCGCCCCGAAGGCCCTCCCGGACACCGGGACGGACCGCTCGGAACGGGTACCTGACCCGTATGCGCGTCCACACATGCCGGACCCGCCATCGACAGGCATGATTTCAAACTGGGTGGAAAGGCGAAAACCGTACGCCACCGAGGAGGAGGATCCCGTGACCCGCATCGACAGCGTGCGCCACGCAGCCGACGTGACCAAGGACAGCGTGCGGCATGCCGCGGAGGTGGCGGCGCCGTACGCGAGCACGGCTAAGGACAACGCCGCGTACTACGCGCAGCAGGCCGGCGCACTGGCCAGGCAGCAGTACGACGCCCATCTCGCCGACCGGGTCGACCAGGCCCGCGAACAGGCGAAGTCGGCCGTGCCGCCGAAGGCCGCCGACGCGCTCGGCACCGCCGCCAAGCGGACCCGCCGCGGCGCGCGGGCCGCCGCCGACTACACCGCGCCGAAGGTGCGGGCGGCGGCCGACTACACCGCGCCCAAGGTGGAGTCCGCCGTGACCGCGACCCGCTCGGTCGCCGGTCCGGCCAAGGACGAGGCGGTGCTGCGCGGTGCCGCCGCGCTGCACGCCCTGCGCGGCCAGGTGACCGCGGCCGAGATCGACGGGCTGGTCCGCAGGCGGGTGCGCCGCGAGCGCACCGGCCGGGTCTTCCGCGGGCTCGTCGTCGCCGGTCTCGTCGGCGGTGCGGCCTTCGCCGCCTGGAAGTGGTGGTCGAAGCAGACCAACCCGGACTGGCTGGTGGAGCCGCCCGAGGCGACCGACGTCGCCGACCGCGGTCCCGTGAACAGCAGCGGCACCCTCACCGTCGTCGAGCCGGTCGGCCACCCCAACGGGTCCTCGCCGAACGGCACGATCGACCAGGTCGACGGCTCCCTCGAGGCCGATGGCCTCGACCCCGAGGTCGAGGCCAAGCAGGCCGACGCCGACCGCCCCGACGACGAGGGCCGGGGCGGCACCTACCCCTAACCGCCGACGAGGGACGAATCGCGCGATCAGCCGTGACGTGTGTGGCACGTCACGGCTGATCGCGCCGTGGCGCGGGTGAGAACCGTCCCCAGCGGGGCGGTTGCTGTCGTTTTCGGGCTCAAAGCCCGGCGGGGGCTGAGCGCGCCGTTCCCCGCGCCCCTTCGGGGCTTGTACCCACTGTGCGCACAAGTGCGCCGTCGTCAGACGGCAGGGGCGGGTTGGGGGGCCTGCTCCGCGGGGGCTTCGGGGACGTCGAGCACGGCGGGGACCCCGCGGAGGGCGAACAGGGCGGCGACGGCACCGGCCAGCATCAGCGCGGCGGCGAGGTAGAGGGTGCCGTGCAACCCGTCGGTGAAGGCCGACTTGGCGGCGGCGACGACCTGCCGCCCGGTGGCGCCGGGCAGGGCGGCGCCGGTCTCGACGCCGGAGGTGACGGATTCGCGCGCGGTGGCGGCCCGGTCGGGGGAGAGCCCGGCGGGCAGGGTGAGGCCGTTGCGGTAGAAGGCGCTGAGGACCGACCCGAGGATGGCGATTCCGAGGGCGCCGCCGAGCTCCATGGCGGTCTCGGAAATGGCGGCGGCCGTACCGGTCTTGGTCCTGGGCACGCTGGCCAGCAGGGTGTCGGCAGTGACCGAGAAGACGAAGATCAGTCCTGCGCCGTTGACGACGAGCGCCGGAAGCAGCAGCCAGTAGCTGGTGTCGGCGCTGATCAGCCCGAACGCGGCGGTGCTCAGCGCCATGAGCAGCAGGCCGAACGAGACGGTACGGGCCCGGCCGATCCTCGGGATCAGCAGCGCGGACAGCGGCGCGGCGAAGGCGGCGGACAGCGGTCCCGGCAGCAGCGCGAGCCCCGCGGTCAGCGGCGACCAGCCGCGTACCACCTGGAAGTACAGGGAGAAGCCGAGGGACAGGGTGGTGGCGGTGAACAGCGTCACGACGTTGGAGCCGACGGCCCCCGCGAAGGCGGGGTTGCGGAAGAACCTCAGGTCGAGCAGCGGTTCGGCGAGGGTGGTCTGGCGGCGCAGGAAGAGGACGAGGGCGGCGAGGCCGACGGCCGCCGAGATCCAGACGGCGTGGTCGTCGACGCCGTCGCGTGCGGCGGCCTTGATCGCGTAGATCACGCCGAAGAGCCCGGCGATCGACAGCGGCACGCTCGGCCAGTCCAGCCGTCCCGGGTGCGGATTGCGGGACTCGGGGAGCAGGACGGCGCCCGCGACGAGGACGGCGGCCATCACGGGGACGTTGATCAGGAAGACCGAGCCCCACCAGAAGTGGTCGAGCAGCACGCCGCCGACGACCGGGCCGAGCGCGAAGCTGGCCGCGCCGATGCCGCTGCTGATGCCGATCGCGGTGGTCCGCTCCTTGGGGTCGTCGAAGACGCTGCGGACCAGCGACAGGGTCGACGGCATGATCGTGGCCCCGGCCAGGCCGAGCAGCGCGCGGGACGCGATCAGCATGCCGGGGCCGTCGGCGTAGGCGGTGAGCGCGGAGGCGGCGCCGAAGCCCGCGACGCCCAGCAGCAGGAGCTTCTTGCGGCCGATCCGGTCGCCGACGTTGCCCGCCACGATCAGCAGCCCGCCGAGGACGAAGCCGTAGATGTCCACGATCCACAGGAGCTGTGTGGAGGACGGGCCCAGCTCGCGGGACAGGGACGGGATCGCGTAGTTGAGGACGCTGTTGTCGATGCCCAGCAGCGCGGCGGCCACGCAGCAGATGGCCAGGACGGCCCAGCGCCGCCGGTGCGCCTGTTCGGCGGCGCTCCCGCCGCCCCTCACGTCGTCGTTCGGTGTCGTCGTCATGGCAAGCAGCGTGCGGCGGCCCGCTGACGGCCGGCGCACCGTGGGCTGACAGGGCCGGGGCGCGATCCGGTCAGCGGGCGGTCGGGGCTGGGCCGGGGCGCGGGTCCCAGGACGGGAGCCGCACGCGGCAGGCGGTCGGAGAGCGTCAGGGGCGCGGGTCTCGGGCCCGGTCTCGCCCACGCGGCGGCCGGTTCGCCGTCCGCTCAGTCCGCCGTGAGGTACGCCGTCAGGACGGCGAGTGCCGCGTCGCGGTCGAGGGCAGCGGCCCGCGCGCGCTCGCGCTCGTACGCCTCGTCGCCCAGCGCGGCGCGTACGGCGGCGACGGTCGCGGCGGCGTCCGGCCCGGTGGGCGGCCGGCCGCGCAGGGCCTCGGCGGCGCCGAGGAGGGCGGCGGCCCGTGGCGCGTCGCCGTTGAGCAGGGCGAGGCCCGCGGTGGCCTCCGCGGCGACGGCGCCGTTGAGCGGGAGCCGCATGGCGACGCTGTCGAGGGTGACCGCCTCGCGGAAGTGGCCGCGGGCCAGGTCCGGGTCGCGGTCGGCGACGGCGACCCGGCCGAGGGCGACGAGGACGGCGGAACGGGTGCCGTTGCTGGAGAACCAGCCGACCGGGCACTCGGCCAGCGCCTGCTCGTACAGCGCGCGGGCGCCGTCGCCGTCGCCGCGCAGCCGGACGGACTCGGCCAGCGCCAGGTGGGCGAGTGCCAGGCACTCGGGGGTGCCCGCCCGGCGGGACAGCTCCACGGCCCGCTCGCTGTACGCGGCGGCGGTCGCGTAGTCGCCCCCCTTGGTGCTGTGCGCGGCGCGGATGCAGAGCAGCTCCGCCATGTCGAGCGCCGAGTCCAGCTCCTCGGCGAGCAGCAGCGCGTCCTCGAGGAGGGAGTCGGCGAGCGCGAGTTCACCGCGGTGGTCGGCGAGGTCGGCCAGCACGTTGAGGGTGGTGATCATGCCCCACCGGTCGCCGAGGCGGCGGAACTCCTCGTAGGAGGCGGTGCAGTGGATCCGCGCGGCGACCGGGTCGGCGCGCGTCAGCCAGGACTGGAATCCGCTGCCGAGCAGGATCAGCGCGCGGTACCAGGGGTGGTCCCGCTCGGTGAGGAACTCGTCGAAGACCGCTTCCAGGACGTCGATGCCCTCGTCGGGGACCCCGGCGAAGGGCGCCCACAGCAAGGTGAGCACGGGGTAGCGGCGGGACAGCCGGTGCATCGCCTCGACCACCCGGGTCGCCGCCGCGACATGGTCGGCGAACTCCTCGGGGTCGGGCAGCATCCCGACCACCGCCATCACGCACAGCGCGTACTCCTCCTCCATCCCCTCCGGCGGATTCGGGCCGAGGGCGGCGAGGACCTGGCGGGCGGGTCCGAAGCCCTCGTAGCGCACGCCGCGCAGCAGCCAGTACGAGGACAGGGCCGCGATCAGCCGCATCGCGGTACGCACCTCGCCCGCCTCCAGGCTGCGGTGCAGCGCGGCCTGGAGGTTGTCGCGCTCGTCGCCGAGCAGCCGCAGCCACTCCAGTTGCTCGGCGCGGCGCAGGTGCGGGTCGGCGGTGAGCGCGAAGTCCAGGAAGTACGCGGCATGCGCGCGCACCGTCGCCTCGCGCTCCCCCGCCTCCGTCAGCCGCTCGGCGCCGTACGCCCTGATCGACTCCAGCGCGCGGTAGCGAATCCGGCCCGCGCCGTCCGGCTGCTCGGCCACCACCAGGGACTTGTCGACCAGCGCGTCCAGCAGGTCCAGCACGTCCTCGGCGAGGATTCGCGCGCCGTCCGCGCACACCGCCTCCGCGGCGGCGGGCGTCCAGCCGCCCGCGAAGACCGAGACACGGCGGAGCACGGCCCGCTCGTCGTCGGGCAGCAGGTCCCAGCTCCAGTCGACGACCCCGCGCAGGGTGCGCTGGCGCGGCTGGGCGGTGCGGCTGCCGCGCGACAGCAGCCGGAAGAGCGCGTCGGGCCGTACGCCCAGGCTGTACGGGGCGTCGTCGTCGGGCAGCGCGCCGAGCCGGTCGGCGATGTCGGTCACCGACAGCGAACGCAGCCGGGCCGCGGCCAGTTCGATGGCGAGCGGCAGCCCGTCGAGCGCGGTGCACAGCCGCAGGACGGCGTCCACGGTGGCCGGGTCCGCGGTCGCGTCGAGGTCGAGGTCGGGGCGTACGGCGGCGGCCCGCTCGGTGAACAGCCGCACGGCGGGGGAGCGCAGCGCCTGCTCGCGGTCGGTGCCGGGCCGGGGCACGTCGAGCGTGGGCACCGGGCACAGCGTCTCGCCGTTGATGCCGAGGGCTTCCCTGCTGGTGGCGAGCAGCCGCAGCAGCGGTGACCCGGCGAGCAGCCGCTCGGCCAGCCGGGCCGCGTCCTCCACCACGTGCTCGCAGTTGTCGAGGACCAGCAGCAGCGGGCGGCCGTCCAGGGCGGCGGTGATACGCGCGACGGGGTCGTGCGGGCCGGGGTCGTGCCCCTGGCCGCCGGACGCGGCCGATCCGGCCGCCAGCAGCCCGCCGGCCCGCAGGCCGAGCGCGCCGAGGACGGCCTGCGGGAGTTCCGCGCCGTCGCTGAGTCCGGCCAGCGGCACGAAACAGGCGTCGTGCGCGTACCGCCCCGCGGCCTCGACCGCCAGGCGCGTCTTGCCCGCGCCGCCGGGGCCGGTGAGTGTGACGAGCCGCTGGCGCGCCAACTGCTCACCGATCCGCTCCAGTTCGGCGGACCGGCCGACGAAGCTGGTGAGCTGGGCGGGGAGTTCGTGCCGGGGCGAGGCCGGGGCGGGCGCGCCGTCCCCTGAGCCTCCCGCGCCTTCCGTCGATGTTCCACGTGGAACATGTCCGTCGGCGCCCACCCTGTCCGCCGTGTCTGTTTCACGTGGAACATCCTGCGGCGCGTCCTGTGGAACATCCCGCCGGGCGGCCCGCGACGCGTCCCGTGGGGCCTCGCGTGAGATGTCCCGTGGAAGCAGCGCGGGGTCGCCGCGCAGCACCGCGAGGTGGACGGCGGCCAGTTCGGGTCCGGGGTCGGCGCCGAGGGAGTCGGCCAGTTCACGCCGGGCCTCCTCGTACGCCTCCAGCGCCTCGCTCTGCCGTCCGCTGCCGTACAGCGCGCGCATCAACTGGCCGCGCGGGCGCTCCCGCAGCGGGTGCGCGGTGACGAGTTCGCCGAGTTCGGCGACCAGGGAGCGGTGGCGGCCGAGGGCGAGGTCGGCGTCGACTCGGTCCTCGACGGCGCCGGCCCGCAGCTCTTCGAGCCGGGTGATCTGCGCGGCGGCGAAGGGCGCGGCGCCGACGTCGGCGAGTGCGGGGCCGCGCCACAACGCGAGGGCGGTGCGCAGCAGTCGCTCGGCCAGGACCGGGTCGCCCGCGGCCAGGGCGGCGCGGCCCTCGGCGCTCAGCCGCCGGAAGCGGTGGGCGTCCACCTCGTCCGGTGCGACGGCGAGCCGGTAGCCCGCGGGGAGCCCTTCGAGCGGCACCGGCAGCACCTGGCGCAGCCGGGAGATCTGGGACTGCACGGCGTTCCCCGCGCCCGCGGGCGGCTCGTCGCCGTAGAGGCCGTCGATCAGCCGCTCGGCGGGCACCGCCCGGCCCGCGTCGAGCAGCAGCAGGGCGAGCACCGCGCGCCGCCGGGGGCCGCCCAGCGCGACCTCGGCGCCGTCCGCGCCCACCACCCGCGTCGCGCCCAGGATGCCGAACATCACGCCCCCGTTCTCCGCCCGGGAGCGCGGGCCGACGCCGCCCGTGGCTCCCCGGGCACCGTCAGCAGGTCTCCGTGTCCCCCGCCTCGCCCAGGCACTCCGGCACGGCGGCCGGGGCGTCGGTCACGCAGCTCAACGCCGCGTCCGTCGCCGTCCCGTCCACGCCGTGTCCCGACGCGGCGAGCTGGAGCAGATCGTAGAGGGTGTCGCGCTGGCCGGTGTCGAGCGCGCAGAGGACTTCGTCCTCGACGCGGGCGAGCGCGAATTCGGCCTTGGCCAGCCGCTTGCCGCCCTCGTCGGTGAGCTGCACCAGGTGGCGCCTGCGGTCCTCGGGCGAGCGGAGCCGTTCGATCAGGCCGTCCGCCTCCAGATCGTTGAGCAGGCCGACGACATTGGCGCGGTCCATCATCAGCGTCGTGGAGAGCGCCTGCTGGGTGCTGCCGTGCTGGTCACGCAGGACGGTGAGGGCCACCAGGTGCCGTGGGCGCAGGCCGAGCGGGGTCAGCACGGACTCGGCGTGCAGTCGCATCCGGCGCGTCAGCTGTTCGAGCAGCGCGCCTGAACGTCGCGGGGGCTGGTTGAGCACGGGCAGTGAGGCCACTTCCTCAGTCTATCGGGCGGCGTGGAATCATGACGTGCTATAAATCGTTGGCGTTACACAAACCAAGTATGAAGGGTTAACGAGATGCCTCACCTCCTGCACATCGATTCCAGCGTCCAGGGCGACCGATCCGTCAGCCGCCGGTTGACCGCGCGGGCCGCCGCCGCCTGGAAGGCCGCCCACCCCGATGGCACGGTCACCTACCGCGACCTGGGCAAGGACCCGATTCCGCACATCCACACCGGCACCGTGGGCGTGGCGATGATCCCGGCCGAGGACCGCACCCCTGAGCAGGCCGCCACCTACGCGCTGTCCGAGACGCTGATCGGTGAGGTCAAGGAGGCGGACACCGTTCTGCTCGGTCTGCCCGTCTACAACTTCGGCGCGCCCAGCAGCGTCAAGGCATGGGTCGACCACCTGATCGTTCCCGGTCTCTCCGTCGACGCCGAGACGAGGGACCCGCTGCTGACCGGCCGCGACTTCGTCGTCCTCGCCTCGCGCGGCGGCGGCTACGCCCCCGGCACCCCCCGCGAGGGCTGGGACCACGCGGAGCAGTGGCTCCCGCACGGCGTGGTCATGACCGGCCTGGTCCCGCGCTTCATCACCGCCGAGCTGACCCTCGCGCCGGTCACCCCGGCCATGTCCGAGCTGATCCCGCTCGCCGAGAAGAGCCTCGCGGCGGCGGAGGAGGCCGTCGACGCGCTGTGGCAGCCGGTGCGGGCCGCCTGATCCCTGGGGGTTCCCTGACCCCTCGGGGTTCCCTGACCCCTCAGGGTTCGCTGACCCCTCAGGGGCTCGCGGAATGACGCCCCGGCTCCACCGGCCCGGGCCACGGCTACGCCTGCGCCACCACGATGTAGAAGGTCACGGCAGCGAGGAAGGACCCTGAGGCCAGGTGGTCCAGCCAGCGACGGGCCCCTTCGACGGTGAAGTACCCGGCGGCGAGGGCCCGTTGCGTGGTCCGCTCCAGGCCGAGGACCTTGTCGGCGGCGCCGACGTCCCGGAAGGCGGGCGTCACCGGGACGACCGTCGGCACCGTGAAACCGGCCTCCGCCGCCAGCCGGGGGAGCTGCCTGCCGATCCGGGCGTTACGGATCACCTCGTCGGTCACGTACCGCGTGTAGGCGCGCGACAGTTCGTCGTCGGGGTGGTCGACGGTCAGCGTGTCCCAGTCCGGCTCGCCCAGCACCAGCCGCCCGCCGGGCCGCAGCACACGGCGGGCCTCGCGCAGCGCCCGTACGGGATCGGCGACGTGTTGCAGCACCCGGTCGGTGCGGGCGCGGTCCACGCTGCCGTCCGGCAGGGGCAGTTCGTGGACGTCACCGAGGTGGACGGTGACGGTGTCCCGGTCGGCGGTACGTTCCCTGGCGGTGTCGACGGCGACCTGGTCGTGGTCCACACCGATGACCGCGCCGGGGGCGGAGCCCGTGCCCGTACCGCTGACCGCGTCGGCGAGGGCGCCGAGGTCGGTGCCGGGGCCGCAGCCGATGTCCAGGACCGTCTGGCCGGTCCTGACATCGAGTGCGTCGAGCATGCGGCCCTTGTAGAAGCGGCCCAGGTCGGTCGCGGCGAGACGGTCGAGGTAGACGACGGAGCCGGGAGCGACGGTCTCGAAGACCGCTGAGGTCGGTGAACTCGGTGAACTCCATGAGCTCGATGAGGGCGATGAGGTCGATGACGTCATGGCGCCAGTCAACCAACCGCCCCCGCGTCGGCGGGCTCCTTCCCCCGGAGGGGCGGCTACCAGGAGATCGCGTCGTTCATCGACTGCTGCCAGTAGCTGACCTTGAGCGAGTCGTCGATGTAGGTGCCCCCGGCGGGCAGCGACGGGTGGGCGCCGGTGCCGACGCTCTCGTTGCCGGAGCGGCCGTGGAAGTAGACGTTCAGGGTCTTCACGGTGCGGCCGTGCTCAGCGCTGCCGTCGGCGGCGGCCAGGACGATGACGGCGTAGCCGGACTCACCCGGGTTCAGGGTGACGACCGCCTGCGGCTGGGACTCCTCGATGACCGGCGGCTCGGCCTGGGCGTCGGTGAACTGCACGGACGGGTACGTGTAGAGGAGGCAGGGGTTCCCGCCGGTGTTGGTGACCGTGAGCAGCATGTGGTTCACGGGACGGTTCAGCGGGGACGCGACCGTCTTGGTGTTGGAGCCCTGGCAGGTGACCGCCGTGTCCTTGGCCCCGGGCTTCTTCGGCGCGGGTGCCTTGGCCACGGGCTTCTTGGTCGAGGCGTCCGCGGCGGGCTTCGAACCGACCGGCGTGCCCCCGGCGTCCGCAGTGGTGGAGCCGGAACCGGGAGTGAGGGTCGGGGTGACCGAGGGCGAGCCGTCAGAGGAGGAGGACGAAGAGGCCGGCGAGGCGCCCTCGTCCCTGCTGCCCGACCCGTCGTCGCAGGCGGTCAGGGCGAACGCGGCGAGCGCCACGGTCGCGGCGGCGGTGACGAAGCGGGTACGGGTACGGGAGTTCCGGATGCTGGACATGTGGCGGGTGCCCCTTAGTCGTTCGGGTGGTGGTGCTGCTTGGATGACTGGAGCTTGCGGGGCAATCCGTCCCAGCCACCACCGTCGGCGGGCAGTTGGGGACGCTGGGATGGAAAAACGGGCTCTGAGCAGGGGGAACGCACATCCCCTGGAATGCGTGACTGGGACGCGGGGGGATGGAGGAACTGATGTCGGTGGCAACAGGGGCCGGTGAAACGAACGAGTTCGCGACCCTGCTGCGGCAGCTCAAGGACCGTTCGGGCCTGAGCTACGGGGCGCTGGCGAAGCGGCTGCACATGAGCACGTCGACGCTGCACCGCTACTGCAACGGCACCGCGGTGCCGAACGAGTACGCGCCGGTCGAGCGCCTGGCGCGGGTCTGCCGGGCGACGCCCGAGGAACTGATGGAGCTGCACCGCCGCTGGATCCTCGCGGACGCGGCGCGCGACCGGCGCGCGGAACAGGCCGCGGCGGCGCGGGCGGGGGCGGCAGCGGCGGCAGCGGGGGCGGCAGCGGGGGCAGCGGAGGCAGCGGCACCGGCTACGGAGCAGGCGGCGCCGTTGTCGCAAGCGGCGGAGGCGGGTGCCGGGGCCGAGACCGGGACCGGGGCCGGGGCAGAAACCGGGACCGGGGCCGAAGCCGGGACCCCGGCCAAGGCCAAGGCCGAGACCGACGGGAACGGTGACCTCGTCGTCACCGACCTGCCGCGCACGCCCGCGCCCGCACCGCCGTCACGCCGCCGCCGTCACGCCCTGATCGCGGCCGTCACCGTGGCCGCCGTCCTGGGAGCCGTGGTTCTCGCCGTGGACCGGCCCTGGGACGGCGGGAACGGCGGGGGGTCCGCCGACGGAAAACAGCGGGCCGTCGGCGCCACCGGCACCACCGCCGCCACGACCACCGGTACGGCGGCCACCGCGACGCCGCCCGCCACCCCGTCCTCGACCGCGCCGAGCCGCACCCCGTCCACCACGCCCCCGGCCACCAGGACCGGCGGGGCCGCGCCCGCCACCAGGACCGGCGACGGCGAAGGCGACGGCACGGCCCCGCCGGTCAGCGTCGACGTCCACCCCTACGTCCGCGCCGAGGAGAACCCGTGCAGCCAGCACTTCCTCGTCGACGCCGAGCCCTCGCACATGGGGCCGCCCGCCAGCGAGCAGGACTCACCGCGCTGGGCCGCCGCGTACGGCGCGGTCTCCTCCGACGAACAGCGCCTGTCCCTCACCGTCCAGGGCACCGGCTCCGAGACCGTCGTCCTGGAGGCCCTGCACGTACGGATCGTCTCCAAGGCCGCGCCGCTCGCCTGGAACGACTACGCGATGGCCGTCGGCTGCGGCGGCAATGTCGGGACGGCGGACTTCGGCGTCGACCTGGACAAGGGCAGCCCGCACCTCACCCCGGAGAACGGCCAGCGCGACTTCCCGTACAGCGTCAGTGAGTCGGACCCCGAGGTCTTCCGCGTCACCGCCACCACCAAGGCGTACGACGTCCGCTGGGACCTGCTCCTGGACTGGTCGAGCGGCACCCGCCACGGCACCCTCCACATCGACAACAAGGGCGTCCCCTTCCGTACCAGCGCCGACGTGAACCGTCCCGGCTACGACTACCCGCCCGGCTACACCGACTGGATCAAGCGGGAGGGCGGCTGAGGCGAGGCGGGGGACGACGCGGTGACGTACGGACACGGGTGACGCGGGTGACGCCGTTACCGCGTCAGTGCTCCGAAGGCGACTTCGGCCGCCCGGGCGATGAGCGCGTCGTCGCGGGTCGCGTCCTCGGCCGCGCGGCGGGACAGGACGGCGAGGACGATCGGCGCGCCCCCGCCGGGCGGCCAGGCGATGGCGATGTCGTTGCGGGTGCCGTACCCGCCGGTGCCGGTCTTGTCGCCGATCCGCCACCCGCGCGGCGCACCGGCCCTGATGGTGTGGTCCCCGGTCGTGTTGCGCACGAGCCAGTCGGTCAGCACGGCGCGCTTGTCGGCGGGGAGGGCCGTCCCGAGGACGTACGCGCGCAGGTCGGTGGCCAGGGTGCGGGGCGTGCTGGTGTCGCGGAGGTCACCGGGGACGGCGTCGCTGAGCGCGGGTTCGTACCGGTCGCAGTGGGTGACGTGGTCGCCGAGCGCGCGCAGGGCGTCCTGGAGCCGCCGGGGGCCGCCGAGTTCGCGGAAGAGAAGATTCGCGGCGGCGTTGTCGCTGTACCGGATGGCCGCGTCGCACAGGTCGCGCACGCTCATTCCGGTGGCCACGTGCTTCTCGGTGATCGGTGAGTTGCTGACGAGGTCGCCCCGGCCGTAGCGCACGACGCGGTCGAGCCGCCGCAGCGAGTTCTTCTCCAGAACGGCTCCGGCGAGCAGGGCCTTGCAGGTGGAGGCGTACGCGAAGCGTTCGTCGGAGCGGTGCGCGACGGTACGGCCGCTGCCGGTGTCGAGCGCGTGGACGCCGAGGGTGGCGTCGAACTTCTTCTCCAGGTCGGCGAAGGCGCGCCGTGTGGCGGGGTCGGCGGCGTTCGTCGCGCCCGGGGCGGGTCGCGTGGGCCCGGTGGGCCGGGCGGGCCGGGTCGCGGGCGGGGACGTCGTCGTCGGCCGCGCGCCCGACCGGGTCGGGGCGGACGTTCCGGAGCCGCCGCAGCCGGTGATCGGCACGGCCGCGATCCCGGCGAGGGTGGCGAGCGCGGAACGGCGGGAGACAGGGGCGCGGGTGTCCATGGGGTGCGGGACTCCGTTCTGGGGGGGGTGGGTTCGCAGTTCTGAAGGGGGTGGGTTCGCACCGGGGGGCCGCCGGTCGGCTCAGGAGGTGAGCCGGTCCTGGTGGCCGCGGACGGCCCACGGCGTCGGTGCGGGGGCACACCGTACGGTCGGCCCCTCGTCCCGGAGTCAAGCCCGCGACCGGGCCGTATGTCGAATATGCTCTTGATGTCGGATCGATTCACAGGCCGTATCGGCCCACGCCAGGGGGCACGGATTGCTGACGGAACGGCATCTGGAAATCTTCGTCGCGCTGGCGGAAGAGGGACACTTCGGGAGCGCCGCGCAGCGGGTCGGCATCACGCAGCCGCCGCTGTCGCAGGGCCTGCGGCGGCTGGAGGCGCTGCTCGGCGTCCGCCTCTTCGACCGCGAGCGCGGGGTGTCCCTCACCGAGGAGGGCACCCTGCTGCTCCCGCACGCCCGCCGGGCCCTGGCCGCGCTCGCGGAGCTGCGCGAGACCGGTGCCCGTGAGCAGGCCGACGGCCGCCGTCTGCGCCTCGGGCTGGCCCCCGAGGTGCCCGCGCCCCTCGCGGCCGCCGCGGCGGCCGAGGTCGCGGGCGCGCCGGTACGGACCGGTGAACGGACGCGCATCGGCGTGACGACGGCGCCGACGGCCGTACTGCTCAACGACCTCGCCGCCGGGCGGCTGGACATCGCCGTGATCCGGCACCCGTCCGTGCTGCACGGTCTCACCGCGGGCCGGGTGATCCTGCTGCCGACCTGGCTCCTCACCCCGGCCGGTCCGCACGTTTCTCACGGCGGGGGTGGGGGTGGCGGTGACGATGGCGGTGCCGGTGGCGGTGGCGCGCCGCTGCGGCTGCCCGTCGCCGTACGACCGCGGGCCGAGGCGCCCGCGGCCCACGACCTGTTCGTGGACACCCTGGCCAGCCGTGGCCGCCGGGTGGAGACGGTGGTGGTCTCCGACGAGCGCGCCGGGCTCGCACTGGTGGCGGCGGGTCAGGCGGTGCTGGTCACGGCGGACGACACGCTGACGGCCTCGGGGGTGGAGCGGCGCGCGGCGGCCGATCCGCCGCTTCCGCTGCGGCTGCGGGTGGCCTGGGATCCGCGGCGGCCGGGGGCGGGGGAGACCGCGCGGACGGCGCGGCGGTTCGAGGAGAGCCTGGCCCGTGGCATCGCGGCCCCTCACACCTCTGGGCACTCTCCGCACGGCGTCCCGGCCCGGCGGGTGGCGCCGTGAGCGGCACCCGGCACACGAGCGGGGTCGAGCGCGCCATCCGCGCCCTGTTCGACGACGCGGGCGTCCGCGGCTGGCTGCACGTGGCGGATCTGCGCCGCCCGTCCGACCAGGTGACGATCGACCCCGGTGAACGGCTGCCCATCGCCTCCGTCTACAAGGTGCCGCTGATGGCCGCCTTCTGCCGCCTCGCGGACGCCGGGCTGCTCGACCCGCGCCGCCCGGTGACGCTGGAGCCCGACGAGCGCGTCCCCGGCGCGACCGGCGTCTCCGTACTCCGCGACCCCGTCACCATGTCCCTGCGCGACCTGGTCGTCCTGATGATGACCATCTCCGACAACGCCGCGGCCGACGCCGTCCTCCGCGCGGTCGGCCCCGACGTGGTCGACGCCATGTGCCGCGAGCTGGGCATGCCCGACACCCGCGTCCACGGCGGCGCCGCCGGCACGTTCAGCCGCCTGGTCGCCGAGACGGGCGCCGCCTCCCTGGACGCGGCCCTCGCCCGCGTCGCCGACAACGACTCGGTCGCACCCCCTGGCGTGTACGACCCGGCCTTCACGGCGTCCGGCACCCCCGCCGACATCGCCGTCCTGCTCCGCGCGATCTGGACCGATGAGGCCGCCTCCGCCGCCCGTTGCGCCTTCATGCGCGACGTCATGCGCCGACAGCCCTGGACCCACCGCCTCGCCTCGGGCTTCCCCTACGACGACATCACCGTCTACGGCAAAACCGGCACCTTCGGCTCACTGCGCCACGAGGCGGGCGTCGTCGAATTCCCCGACGGCACCGCCTACACCGCCGTCGTCTTCACCCAGGCCGCCCGCTCCGACACCAAACTCCCGCGCGCCGACGCCGTCATCGGCACGGCGGCGCGACTGGCGGTGGAAGCACTACGCGCCACCCGCACCACCTGACCGCCCCCGGCCCCGGCCCGTTCACGCCCGCTTGCCGCACGCGAACAGCGCTGCCTCGACCTGGTCCGGGAGCACCCCACGTCGCTCGGCGTACGCGCACACCCCCTCCAGGTACCGCTCGTACTGGAGCGGGGTCCACCCGTTGTTCGGCCACCCGCCGTCCACAAGCCCGGCCTTCCGGAGGGCGCGGGAGACCACGCTGTCCAGGATGAGCGGTCGCGGATCGGCTCCCCCGTCGTGTCCCGCGAAGTAAAGAACCTTGGTGAAGAAGGCCGGTCCCAGAAAGCGAATCCGCTGGCCGCTCTTCAAGGCCCGGTACGCCTCGACAGGGCCGTGCGTGCGGAGCGTGCCGAGTGCCGCGGTCAGCCGGGCGTCGATGTCCGCGGCGGCCGCGGGATCCGCGAAGATCCTCGCCCGTCTGTCCACCGTCAACGCTTTGGTGCCCGATCCCCACACCAAAGAGGCGACCAGCAGATGCCGACGCCCCTCCACGCTGTCGGCGCTTTCGGCGACGCGGAAGACGGTCCTGCGGTCCACCCGCTGCCAGCGTCCGTCCCGCGGACACGCGTCGAGCGCGACCGGCCACCATGCCGGATCCGGCAAACGGGATATCCAGCGGTCGCGGTCGAAGGGAATCGCCTGGGCGAGGACCGCCTCGCGGTCGGGCACGTCGCAATCATCAGGAAAAGGGACCATATCGGCCCGCACGCTACCGTCAACTCCCCCCGTTCGCGCAGGCTTTGCCCTCATCCACCCGAGTCGTCACCCCGCACGCGTGAGACGGTGAACGACGGAGGATGGAGCGCGAGCGGTGAGGGACCGGGCCCGGGGCGGGTCCGCGGTCTTCGGTGTGCACGTGTGCTGGATGCGCATGAGTGGCAGCCATGCCAGATTCCACTCTCCGCCAACGCCGCCGCCACGATCGTGGACATCAGCGAACTTCGTCATTCCGCACGGTTGCCGCCCTGAGGTGCGGGGGGGGTGCTCTGCTGCGGAGAGCGGCCGTGCAGACGTGAACGGGGACTTGCGCAGCTAACCCCGTCGGTGCCAGGCGCACCTGCCTTCGACAAAACTGCATGTCAGAGTGGGGTTGCGCGGCTTACCCCCGCGTGCCCCACAGTCCTGTCCGACAACGAACGGATAGGAGAAAAAGCATGCCCTCCATGAAGACTTCCCGCCGTCGGGAGAAGCAGGACAAGCGCCGCGCATACGTCGATCTGACTGTCGGCCGGACCCGCCTCACCGTGCCGAGGGGCACCGCCCGCCGCGCCGTACGAACCGTCAAAGCGGGCGTCACACGCGTCGGGGCGTGCTGCATCTTTCTGGTGCTGGCGCACCTGATCTCGCAGCGTTGAAACTAGCCCGGCCCCCGGAGACGCACCACGTTTCCGGGGGCCGGGCAACTTCAGGCGGTTCGCGTGCGAGGAGTCGGCCGGGGCCGGCCGGGCATCGGCCACCAGGGCTGCGACTCGCTCGCAATGCGCGAGTGACCCGCCCCCTCAGCGAGGACCGGTCGTCGGGGAAGAGACGAGGGTCATGCGGCCAGGCCGGCGATGCGCTTCGTCACTTCCTTGACCCAAGGCTCGGTGCGGTGAGGTGCGAAGCCGCAACGGACTTCCTGGAGGCATTCGATGCCGCGTTGGGAGTGGGTGCGCTGGTCGATCAGGAAGCTGTCGCTCCTGCGACCGCCAAGGGGGCCTCGTACTCATCAGACCTGAAGATCACTTCAACGCTGATGAGCGGCGGCCAGACCGGGCGCGACCCGGCCGGTGAGCAGGTCGGCGAAGTCGTGGAGCGTCTCGGCCGCCCGACCGTCGGTGGCGACGATCTCCCACCGACGTGGCACCGACGTCGTGTCAGGAAACGTCATTCGTCCGCCCCCCTAAGGCGAATGCCCAGGCACACGGCCCACACCATCTTGCCGACACCGTCCCGGTCGCTCACTCCCCACTCCCCGCCGGTCAGGGCGTCGACCAGGTCGAGGCCGCGCCCGGACTCCGCGCTCGCCGACGCCCGGACGCGCTCAGGCTTGCCCGAGCCGGCGTCGTGCACCTCGATCCGTACCGACAGGAGGGCGGGCGGCCACGCTCTCTCCACAAGGGGACGGCATCCGGCGGGAGCTGACGGCACGACAGAAGACATCACACGCCCCTCCGGTAACCGAACAGGTGGCGGCTAGGGTTCTGCACGTCAGCGCTCCTTCGCAGCGTCGGCCATGCCCGGGGCCGCGATCACGGTCGCCGGGGTTCCATGAGCCAGACTTACGAAGCGCTGAGTGCGACAACAGTGACGCAGCGTCCCACTTTGGCGACGCTAATCAGCGACGCCCAGGAACTCGGCCAACGGCCGCAGCCCCGCGGGGTGATTGGGGAGCGCCCACAGGTCGCGCACGATGGCGACGGCCAGGGTGTGGTGCTGCATCCAGGTCGGCGCGACGCGGCGCAACGATTCCAGCGTCTTGACGGCCCCGGGCGCGTCCCCCATGTCCGAGTGCGCTCGGGCGACATCGAGGAGGAGCCACGTCCGCCATGAGGGAGGCGTGTCCTTGGACAGGCGCATGCCCTTGGCCAGGGTCAGAGCGTCGGCGGCGTGCCCGTACTGGACTGCCAGGCGGACGCGTTCGATGCGAACCGACGACGGGCTGAAGACGCTGATCATGCGATTGTCGCTGCCATCGGGCAGCTTGGAGACCCGCGCGGCCTCCGCCTCGGCCGTTTCCATCATCGCCGCCGCCCGGTCGTAGTCGCCGCTTCTCGCGGCGGACGTGGCGGCGCTCATGGTCAGTGCGCCCCACACCTTGAGCCCGTCGGCCGTGGCGGTGTGCTCGGCCTTCTTCATGGCGTCGGCGGCACCGAGCGCGATGCCCAGTGCGTCCTCCAGGCGGCCCTGCCGTTGGTAGGTCCACGCCATCGAGTTGACGATCATCGGCACGAGCAGCGGATCGCAGGACTGCTCGGCAGCCCCTATGGCACGTTCCAGACTCGTCAACGCCAAGTCCGTCTTGCCCATCCGGACGGCGACGTGTCCGCCGAGTTGCAGTGCCTTGCCAAGCGCCGCGAACCCAGCCGCACGGTCGTCGTCCCCGCCGGAGACCGAGGCGGAACGGGCCTGCGAGATCAGGGCCGGGAGCGCCTCCATCACGGCGTCGAATTCCGCTGCGTGATATCGCGTCCACGCGTCAGCGATCCGATCCCACAGGCCGCTCACGGAGAAGTCCGGACCGGTGGGATCCGGCGACGGCCCCCAGAGCACAGGCACGATCGCACGGCGCACGGCGACGAAGCGTGGTCCGTCGGTCTCGCCCGAGGCGACGGCCGGCGGATCACCGAGGAGCGTGGTCAGCTCCACACCCAGACCATTCGCCAGCGCGTGGAGAGTCGGAAGCCGCGCGGAATGCTTGCGTCCCTGTTCGAGCTGGCGGATCACGTCCACCGAGACGTTCGAACGCTCCGCCAACTCCTCCTGCGTGAGATCGGCCAAGCGACGCAACCGCCGCAGCGTACGCCCCAGATCTTCCTTCGCCACGCCATCACGGTACGCCCTGGCTCGTCCTCGACCTGTGCGTCCTGAACATGGCAAGGGCCATAGCGGAGAAGGCCGAACGTAAGGCACGGGAGGTCGGCGGCCCCGGGGCGGGCCGCGACCGCATGTGGACTAAATGTGCACCGCACGCCAGCGGCCCCCTCGCCCGGACCGGGCAAGGGGGCCGCTGAACTGCGGGAACGCTGTGGAGCCTAGGAGATTCGAACTCCTGACATCTGCCTTGCAAAGGCAGCGCTCTACCAACTGAGCTAAGGCCCCGCTACGGGAGACAGCGTACCGGTTCCGGGGGCGGGGGCCGAACGGGTATGGGGGTGGGTCCGTAGGATGGGTTTGCTGGATTCGCGGGAGCAAATTGGGAGCGCGTATGGATGCGTCGGCGCAGGACTCGGCACGTCGCGCGCAGGAGGCGAGGGAGTTGCAGCGGGGCTGGTACGGGGAGCCGTTGGGGGATCTGTTCAGGCGGCTGCTGGCGGACCTGGGGCTGAACCAGGCGCGGCTGGCGGCGGTGCTGGGGCTGTCGGCTCCGATGCTGTCGCAGCTCATGAGCGGGCAGCGGGCGAAGATCGGGAATCCGGCGGTGGTGCAGCGGTTGCAGGCGTTGCAGGAGCTGGCGTGGCAGGTGGCGGAGGGCCGGACGGGGGCGATCGAGGCCGCGGCGCGGATGGACGAGATCCGGGAGCTGGCCGGGTCGTCGGTGCTGGGCGGGACGACGACGCACTCGGCGGCCGGGGAGCTCCCGGCGGCGCCCGCGCGGCAGGTGGTGCGGGGCATCCAGGACGTGCTGCGGTCGGTCGCGTCCGCGCAGGAGATCGAGCGGGCGGCGCACTCCCTCGCGCCCGCCCACCCGCAACTGGCAGAGTTCCTTCGTGTGTACGGCGCCGGGCGGACCGGTGAGGCGGTCGCGCACTACGAGGCGCATCAGGACTGAGGGGAGGGGCGCGCACCATGGGTGAGGTCTTCGCGGGCCGGTACGAACTGGTGGACCCGATCGGCCGCGGCGGCGTGGGCGCGGTCTGGCGCTCGTGGGACCGCCGCAGGCGCCGCTACGTGGCCGCCAAGGTCCTCCAGCAGAGCGACGCGCACGCGCTGCTGCGTTTCGTCCGCGAACAGGCGATGCGGATCGACCACCCCCATGTGCTGGCCCCGGCGAGCTGGGCGGCCGACGACGACAAGGTGCTGTTCACCATGGACCTGGTGCACGGCGGCTCGCTGTCGCACCTGATCGGCGACTACGGGCCGCTGCCGCCGCACTATGTGTGCGTGCTGCTCGACCAGTTGCTGTCCGGGCTGACCGCCGTGCACGCCGAGGGCGTCGTCCACCGCGACATCAAGCCCGCGAACATCCTGCTGGAGGCGACCGGCACCGGCACCCCGCACCTGCGCTTGTCGGACTTCGGCATAGCCATGCGCAAGGGCGAGCCGCGGCTGACCGAGACGGACTACGTGGTCGGCACGCCCGGCTACTTCGCGCCGGAGCAGATGCTCGGCGCCGAGCCCGACGTCCCCGCCGACCTCTACGCGGTGGGCCTGGTCGCGCTCTATCTGCTGGGCGGGCAGAAGCCGGACGCGCAGGCGATCTCGGAGCGCTTCCTGACGATGGGCATGCCGCCCGCGCCCGTGGGGGTGCCGGAGCCGCTGTGGCAGGTCATCGGCGCGCTGCTGCAACCCGACCCGCGGGCCAGATTCCGTACGGCCAACGGCGCGCGCAAGGCGCTGGCCGCCGCCGTGGAGCTGATCGGGGAACCGGCCGCGGGCGACGAACCGGTGGAGGTCTTCGACCAGATCGGCCCGCTGCCCGAGGGCTTCGGCCCGGACGGCCCGCTGCCCGCCAAGTCCTCGCAGTCCGCGGAACGCGCGAGGCACGCGGGGCCCGCGGAACCGGAACCCGCCGCGCCCGCCGCCCCGGCCCTCCCGGAACCGGCCCGCGCCCTCACCACCGGCTTCCCCCTCGCCGCCCCGCAGACGGCCACCCCGCAGACAGTCGGCCCGCAGGCAGCCGCCCCGCAGACAACGGCCCCCGCCCCCGTACAGCCGGTCACCCACACCAGGACCCGCGCGGAGCCGTACACCCCCGCCCAGCCGCTCCCCCCGGCCGCGCCCATCGCCCGTACCGCCCCGACGCGCCCGCTGCCCGACCCGGCGGCCACCGGCCCGGCCGCCGCGGACCCCGCGGCCGGTCACAGCGCCGGTACGGTCTCGGCCCACCTCCCGGTCCGCGCGCCCACGCCGGGCCCTTCGGCCAAGGTGGTCGTGCCGGTCCTCGTCGTCGCCGTCCTGTGCTTCGTCGTCGGCATCCTGGCCCTGCTGGCCTCCTAGAGCCGCCGTGCCTCCGCGCGGAAACGGGTAACAGCCGCCCTCCAGGAGAGCGACTATTACCGGCATCCGTACAAGAACCCGTCCAAGAACCCGTCCAAGAACCCGTCCGAGAACCCGTACAGGACACCCGTTACCAGGCAGGCGGCGGCCCGTACCCCGGCTGCGGCGGCACCGCGTCCGCCGTCCGCGCCGCCCGTCGCCGCGCGGCGACGAACCACACCACGAGCGTGAGCAGCAGCACCGTCCCGGCGCCCATGGCGCCGAAGGCGAGGAAGCGCAGCCCCGAACTGCCGGACGACCCGGACGACCCGGTGCCCGAGCCGTTCGCCGCCGAGACGTCGTGCGCGCTGACGCCGATGCCGGCCGCGCCCGGATCACCGTCGTACGCGGGCGCGGGCAGCGCCTCGCCCTTGACGTCCACCCGCAAGGTGACCGGCACCGCGCCCGTCACCGCCTTGGCCACATCGGGGTGCACGGTGACCGCGAAGTAGTACCAGCCCGCGTACCGCACCCGGACCACATCGGTGGCGCTGCCCGCCCTGTTGGCGTACGACACCGGCGCCAGCCGCTCGTTCAGCGAGGTCGGCGCGCCGGAGTAGGAGTGGTCGACGGAGTCGATCAGCTCGCGGACCGGGCTGTACGCCGTCAGCCGCACGCCCTGACCGATGTACGTGGCGCTGTCGCCGTTGGCCGGAGCGCTGGAGAAGTCCGAGAAGACGGTGGCCTGCTGGCCCCAGTCGACCGGGACCTTGTAGAAGCGCGTCTCGCCCGGCAGCACCTTGTCCTTCCAGATGCCGGTCTTGACGGCCGCCGCCGTCTCGAAGCTCGGGCCGCCGCGGGCCTGTCGCGGCGTGCCCGCGGTCAGCGGGGTCGGCGACGCGGAGCCGAAGTTCGGCGCGGGCTGCGCCGTCGTCCCGGCCTTCAGCGCGGGTTCGAGGACGAAGCGCAGCTCCAGCGGCCACGCGCCGGGGTCGGACGTGCCCGCGCTCGTCCGGTGCACCGACAGCGTGTACTGGTTGGCCTCCTGGCAGGACATGCCGACACCCGCCAGCCGCGCGACCGCCGAGCCGATCGGCCGGGTCGCGTCGTCGTCACGGAAGTTGGCGTCCCGGCTGTCGCAGGTGGTGCCGTCCGCGCTCTGGAGTTCAAGCTCCAGCCCGTCGTTGTACGCCACCCGCGAGCCGGTCGGCGGCAGCGCGAAGGCCGAGGCGTACGCCGAGGACGTGGCGTCGAGCGTGATCCCGTACATCCGGGTCTCGTTCGGCTTGATCATGTCCCGGTACGTGGTCGCGGCCTTCAACGGCGGCGCGTCAGCCGTGGTCTGCGCCCCCGAGACGGCGGTGCCCTCCGGCTTCCAGGTGGCCGGGGCCTCGGTCGGGACCCCCGTGGAACCGGCCGAGGACGACCCCGACGCGGAGGACGGGGGCGCGGACGGTGACGCCGTGTCGGCCGCCGCCTGCCCCTGGAGCGCGGCGAGCGCGAGCACGCCCGCCGCCGCGGTGAACGTCAGTTGGCGCTTCATGCCCCACCCCTGTAGTCGTCGCCGGACTGAGTGCCCGGTTGAGTGCCGGACTGTGTGCCCGGCTGTGGGCCCGGTTGAGTGCCGGTCTGTGTGCTCGTGTGTGTGCCGGTCCGAGTGCCCGTCTGAGGGCCGACCAGCGTGTCGGCCTGCGCACGGAACCGCTGACGGGCCCCGGCGCGGCGGATCAGCGCCGCCACCCCGACCCCGGCCAGCGCCACGGCGCCGCCCGTCCCCGCCGCGAGCAGGTCCTTGCCCGTGACCGAGCCGATGCCGGACCCCGCAGCGGAGCCCGTACCGTCACCGTCACCGTCACCCGCGGCCCGGCCCTTCGTACCGCCGTCGGCGCCGCTCGCGCCGTTCCGGTCGCCGCCCTGCCGGGCCAGCTTCGGCGCCTGGTACTCGGGGCCCGCCAGCTCGTCACCGGTGACCGCGACCCGCAGGATGACGCCGACAGCGGCGTTCTTGGCCAACTGCGCCGCGTTCGGGCCGAGTCCGACCGCGATCCAGTAGTCGCCCGCGCTGTGCACGGTGTCGGCCGGGTCGCCGACCGTCCACCGGTTGGTCCAGGTCACCGGGACCGTACCGAGGCCGACCGACAGCGGCTTGCCGAAGTACGAGCGCTCGCCGCGGGCGTCGGAGGCGCTCTCGATCGGGAGCCTGCCGGGCGCGAAGGCCGAGGTGGTGACGAAGGTGGACGCGTGGGACGAGGAGTCGTCCAGGACCGGCTCGTTGGCGAATTCCGCCGCGTAGGTGAGCTGCTGGCCCCAGCCGAGGTGGACCTTGTAGTAGCGGGTCTGGCCGGGCAGCAGGTGGTCCCGCCAGACGCCGGTGCCGACCCGTGCGGCGTCGTTGAAGCCGGTGCCGCCGACGACGTCCTTGGGCGTGCCGGTGACGGGCGCGGGCGCGGTCCCGTAGTCGGTCCGCGCGGCGGCCGGTGTGGTGCCCGCGGGCAGCGGCGCCTCGGCGTCCAGCCGCAGTTCGACCGGCCAGCGGCTCCGGTCGGAGGCGGGCGCGCTCGTCCGGTGCACCGACAGCAGGTAGCGGCCCGCCTTGTCGCAGTCGTCCTTGTGGTCGGCGGACGGCACCCGGCTGACCGCGCCGGTCAGCGTCATCGCGCCCTCGTTCTGCCCGAAGTGCGCGGACTGCGTGTCGCAGGAGTAGGCGTACTTGCCCGTCCCCGTGAGCTTCAGCTCCAGGCCGTCGCCGTAGGTGACCGGCACGCCCGGCTGCGGGGCCGCGGTGACCGACGCGTCGGCGGTCGAGACGCCGTCCAGCGTGGCGGCGTACCAGCGCGTCTCGCCGGGGCCGATGGTGTCGAGGTACTGGCCGGTGCTGATCGAGGCGGCGTGCTCCGCCGAGTCGCCGCCGGTGATCCGGGTGCCCTCGAAGCGGTACGCGTCCGCGCTCAGTTGGGAGGCGCGCACGAGCTGGCGGGCGAGCGAGGCGGCGTCGGGCGCGTCGTAGTACGAGCCGTGCCCGGCGCGGGCGACGCACTCCAGCTCGTCGCGGGCCGCGCCCTTGACCTGGAAGCCGACCGTGTTGATCCGCAGGTCGATGCCGTCCTTGCCGTCGCCCGCGAGCCGCGCGGCCACGTCGCACGGCTTGGGCGCCCCGCAGTTGGACTCGCCGTCCGAGATCAGCAGGATCGTGCGCCGCCCGTCGGCGGGCAGGTCGTCGGCCGCCTTGGTGAGCGCGAGCGCCGTCGGGGTGTCCCCCTTGGGCTGTACGGCGTCCACCGCGCGCTTGACGGCGTCCCGGTCGAGCGGGGTGACCGGCTTGGCGAGCGAGGTGTCGTCGCAGCCGTGCGGCTTGCCCGCGCCGTAGACCCGCAGTCCGGTCGGGTAGCCGTCCGGCAGCGAGTCCACGACGGAGCCGACGGCCTTGCGGGCCGAGGCGATCCGGGTGCTGCCCGAGCCGTCGGGGCCCGCCATCGAGCCGGAGGAGTCCAGCACCATGATCAGGCTGCCGTCCTGGCCGGCGGCCGGGGCGGCGGGTGCGGCCGGGGCCGCGGCGGCGGTTCCCGCGCCGGTCAGCACGGCCGCGCAGGCCAGGAGCAGCGCCCCGAGCAGCGCGGCGGTGGCGGCTGCCCGCCCCGGTGGTGGTCGTCGTTCCATGCCGTCACATCCCCCTCGCTCCACTCCATTTGCAAGAGCAAACCTAAGGATTTGCTCAGGCAAACTCAAGCGGTTCCTGTCACGGTCCCGCAACAGCCGAGCCGGGCTCGCCCACCCGCCCCGGCAGCGGCCAAGTCCCCCGACCCACCCCCACGGCCCCCGGAAACAGCGAAGCCCCGGCGGCACTCACCCATGAGTGCGGCCGGGGCCCGAAGACAGTACGTACGGTTCACACGGTCGTGCTGGATCCCGCCGGAACCGTGTCGGTGGCTTCGGTCCACAGGTCCTGCTCGGCGCGGTCCGCCTGAATCTGTCGGTATACGAACAGTCCGGCGACGGCGGCCAGGGCGACCAGGAGAAACTTCTTCATCGCGTGACCTCCTCCTTGATTCCGTGGGGAGAGCTTCTGACGCGCCCGACTATACACAGCGGCCGATACCGAACGGTGACCTGTGCGGCCTTTCGTTCTACCCTCAACAGCGCGGCCTCACACCCCCCGTACACACCGAAGGCCCCCAACCGACTTGCGGTTGGGGGCCTTCACGCGGTGGGGCTACCAGGACTTGAACCTGGGGCCTCTTCCTTATCAGGGAAGCGCTCTAACCGTCTGAGCTATAGCCCCGCGCTGCACCGAAAGATTAGCGCACCCTGGGCCATGTCCCAAAATCGGTATCCGCCGCCCCGACCTGCCGCCCTGACGGACGGCTACTCGTCCTCCGCCAGCGTCAGCTCGACACCGCCGACGAAGCCCGCCGAGAGGTTGTAGACGAAGGCGCCGAGCGTGGCCAGCGCGGTGGCCAGGATGACGTCGATCACGGCGATCACACAGGTGATGACCATCACCCGGGAGAGCGACAGGAACGACACCAGGTCGAAGCCGCCGCTGCCGCCCTGCTCGGACGTGGTGGCCTCGCTGATGGTGTCGCCGACGGTGCTGAAGACGCCGATCGCGTCCAGCACCATCCACAGCACCGCCACGGCGATGATCGTGCAGATGCCCAGTGCGATGGAGAGCAGGAAGCTCACCTTCATCACCGACCAGGGATCGGCCTTGGCGATCCGCAGCCGCGCCTTGCGGGTGCGCGGCACCGACCGGGCCGCGGGACGCGGCCTGCGCACCCCCGCGGCGGCGGGCGAACCCGGCGTCGGCGGAGGTGTGGCGGGTGCCGGCGGCGCGTACGCCTGCGCCGGCTGGTGCGGCGGCGGCTGACGCGTGTCAGTCACGGTGTATCCCCCCTCTTGCGGGCCGTTGAGGTTGGCCGAGCCATGGGCACCCCCGGTCCTGCCCGCCCCACCTGCGGCGCCCGTGGCTCCACTCACGGCTTACTCCTCCGCTTCACCGGTCTCGGGCTCCAGGCCCGCGACCGCTCCGTCGTCCTCACCGGCTTCGGCCACGATGGCCGACTCCGGGTCGTCGTCCGCTTCGGCGTTCCGCGCGATGCCGACGACGGCGTCCCGCTTACCGAGGTTGATCAGTTGGACGCCCATGGTGTCACGGCCCGTCTCCCTGACCCCGTTGACCCGCGTACGGATCACCCCACCGCTGAGCGTGATGGCCAGGATCTCATCGGTCTCCTCGACAACCAAAGCGCCGACCAGAGAACCGCGGTCCTCCACGATCTTCGCCGCCTTGATACCGAGTCCGCCGCGCCCCTGGACCCGGTACTCGTCCACCGATGTGCGCTTCGCGTACCCGCCGTCCGTGGCGGTGAACACGAACGTACCGGGCCGGACGACATTCATCGAGAGGAGTTCGTCACCTGGACGGAAACTCATGCCCTTCACGCCCGAGGTGGCGCGGCCCATCGGGCGCAGCGCGTCGTCGGTGGCGGTGAAGCGGATGCACTGCGCCTTACGGCTGACGAGCAGCAGATCGTCCTCCGCGGAGACCAGCTCGGCGCCGATCAGCTCGTCGGAGGTGCCGAGCACCGCGCCCTCGCCGTCCGCGTCGCCGTCCACCGCGCCGGACTCGCGCAGATTGATCGCGATGACACCGCCCGCGCGCGGCGAGTCGTAGTCCTTCAGCGCGGTCTTCTTCACCAGTCCGGCCTTGGTGGCCAGCACCAGGTACGGCGCCGCGTTGTAGTCCTTGATCGCCAGGATCTGGGCGATCCGCTCGTCCGGCTGGAAGGCCAGCAGATTCGCCACGTGCTGGCCGCGCGCGTCCCGCCCGGCGTCCGGCAGCTCGTACGCCTTGGCCCGGTAGACCCGGCCCTTGTTGGTGAAGAACAGCAGCCACTGGTGGGTGGTGGTCACGAAGAAGTGGTCGACGATGTCGTCCTGCTTCAGCTTCGCGCCGCGTACGCCCTTGCCGCCGCGCTTCTGCGACCGGTAGTCCTCGGTCTTGGTGCGCTTGACGTAGCCGCCACGGGTGATCGTGACGACGATGTCCTCCTCGGCGATCAGGTCCTCCATGGACATGTCGCCGTCGAAGGGCACCAGCTTGCTGCGCCGGTCGTCGCCGAACTTGTCGACGATGGCCTGGAGCTCCTCGCTGATGATCTGCCGCTGCTTCTCCGGCGAGGCGAGGATCGCGTTGTACTCGTTGATCTTCTGCTGCAACTCGTCGTGCTCGGCGATGATCTTCTGCCGCTCCAGGGCGGCCAGCCGGCGGAGCTGCATCTCCAGGATCGCGTTGGCCTGGATCTCGTCGATCTGGAGCAGGCCCATCAGGCCCTCGCGCGCGACCTCGACGGTGTCGCTGCGCCGGATCAGCGCGATGACCTCGTCAATCGCGTCCAGCGCCTTGAGCAGACCGCGCAGGATGTGGGCGCGCTCCTCGGCCTTGCGCAGCCGGAAGCGGGTCCGCCGCACGATGACCTCGACCTGGTGGTTCACCCAGTTGCGGATGAACGCGTCCAGCGACAGGGTGCGCGGCACGCCGTCGACCAGCGCCAGCATGTTGGCGCCGAAGTTGGACTGGAGGTCGGTGTGCTTGTACAGGTTGTTCAGCACGACCTTGGCGACCGCGTCCCGCTTGAGGACGATGACCAGCCGCTGGCCGGTGCGCGACGAGGTCTCGTCACGGACGTCGGCGATGCCGCCGATCTTGCCGTCCTTCACCAGGTCGGCGATCTTCTGCGCCAGATTGTCCGGGTTGGTCTGGTACGGCAGCTCGGTGACGACCAGGCACTGCCGGTTCTGGATCTCCTCGACCTCGACGATCGCGCGCATCGTGATCGAGCCGCGGCCCGTACGGTAGGCGTCCTCGATGCCCTTGCGGCCGACGACCAGGGCGCCGGTCGGGAAGTCCGGGCCCTTGATCCGCTCCATGAGGGCGTCGAGCAGCTCCTCGGGCGTGGCGTCCGGGTTGGCCAGGCACCACTGGGCGCCGTCGGCGACCTCGCGCAGATTGTGCGGCGGGATGTTCGTCGCCATGCCGACCGCGATGCCCGCGGAACCGTTGATCAGCAGGTTCGGGAAGCGCGCCGGGAGGACCGTCGGCTCCTGGTTGCGGCCGTCGTAGTTGTCCTGGAGGTCGACGGTCTCCTCGTCGATGTCCCGGACCATCTCCATGGACAGCGGCATCATCTTGCACTCGGTGTACCGCATCGCGGCGGCCGGGTCGTTGCCCGGGGAACCGAAGTTGCCGTTGGAGTCCACCAGCGGCATCCGCATCGACCACGGCTGCGCGAGACGGACCAGCGCGTCGTAGATCGAGGAGTCACCGTGCGGGTGGTAGGTGCCCATCACGTCGCCGACGACGCGCGCGCACTTGTAGAAGCCCTTCTCGGGCCGGTAGCCGCCGTCGTACATCGCGTACAGCACGCGGCGGTGCACCGGCTTGAGGCCGTCCCGCACGTCCGGCAGCGCGCGCGAGACGATGACGGACATCGCGTAGTCGAGATAGCTGCGCTGCATCTCGGTCTCGAGCCCGACGGGCTCGATGCGCAGGCCACCCGACTCGTTGCGCTCGTCCATCTCGGACGGGGGTACGTCGGGCACGGGGGGAACGTTGGAGGTGTCGTCGGCCATCGCTGTCGATTAGTCCTTTCACACGGCCAGTGGGGGCCGACTCAGATGTCCAGGAACCGGACGTCCTTGGCGTTGCGCTGGATGAAGGAGCGGCGGGCTTCCACGTCCTCGCCCATCAGCACCGAGAACAGGTCGTCGGCCTGGGCCGCGTCGTCGAGCGTGACCTTGCCGAGCACCCGGTGGTCGATGTCCATCGTGGTGACCCGCAGCTCCTCGGCGTTCATCTCGCCCAGACCCTTGAAGCGCTGGATCGAGTCCTCGCGGATGCGCTTGCCGGCCTGCTTGCCGATCTCCACCAGCGCGTCCCGCTCACGGTCGGAGTACGCGTACTCGAAGTCGTCCCGGCCCCACTTGATCTTGTACAGCGGCGGGCGGGAGAGGTAGACGTGCCCAGCCTCGACCAGCGGCCGCATGAAGCGGAACAGGAAGGTCAGCAGCAGGGTGTTGATGTGCTGGCCGTCGACATCGGCGTCCGCCATCAGGATGATCTTGTGATAGCGGAGCTTGGAGATGTCGAAGTCCTCGTGCACACCGGTGCCGAAGGCCGAGATCAGGGCCTGGATCTCGGTGTTCTGGAGGATCTTGTCGATCCTCGCCTTCTCCACGTTGAGGATCTTGCCGCGGATCGGGAGGATCGCCTGGTACTGCGGGTTGCGGCCGGACTTCGCGGAGCCGCCGGCCGAGTCGCCCTCGACGATGAAGATCTCGCACTTCGTCGGGTCGTTGGACTGGCAGTCGCTCAGCTTGCCGGGCAGCGACGCGGACTCCAGCAGCCCCTTGCGGCGGGTCAGATCCCGCGCCTTGCGGGCCGCGACCCGGGCGGTGGCCGCCTGGATCGACTTGCGGATGATGTCCGCGGCCTCGTTGGGGTTGCGGTCCAGCCAGTCGGTCAGGTGCTCGTGCACGACCTTCTGGACGAACGTCTTCGCCTCGGTGTTGCCCAGCTTCGTCTTCGTCTGGCCCTCGAACTGCGGCTCGCCGAGCTTGACGGAGATGATCGCGGTCAGACCCTCGCGGATGTCCTCGCCCGCCAGGTTGTCGTCCTTCTCCCGGAGGAACTTCTTCTCGCGCGCGTAGCGGTTGACCAGGCCGGTCATCGCCGCGCGGAAGCCCTCCTCGTGCGTGCCGCCCTCGTGCGTGTGGATCGTGTTCGCGAAGCTGTACACACCCTCGCTGTACTGGGTGTTCCACTGCATGGCGACCTCGACCGACAGCAGCCGCTCCTTGTCCTCCGCCTCGATGTCGATGACGGTGGGGTGGATCAGCTCGCCCTTGCGCGAGTTCAGGTACTTCACGTAGTCCACGAGGCCGCCCTCGTAGTGGTACGTGACGGTGAGCGGCTTGCCCTCCTCGTCCACGTGGTCGGCGCGCTCGTCGGTCAGCGAGATCCGCAGGCCCTTGTTGAGGAACGCCATCTCCTGGAAGCGCCGCGACAGCGTCTCGAAGGAGTAGTCGGTGGTCTCGAAGATGTCCGCGTCTGCCCAGAAGGTGACCGTGGTGCCGGTCTCGTCGACCGCCTCGTTCTTCAGCAGCGGCGCCGTCGGCACACCCAGCTTGTAGTCCTGCGTCCAGCGGTGGCCCTCGGTGCGCACCTCGACCGCGACCCGGGAGGACAGCGCGTTGACCACGGAGACGCCGACGCCGTGCAGACCGCCGGAGACCGCGTAACCGCCGCCGCCGAACTTGCCGCCCGCGTGCAGCACCGTCAGCACGACCTCGACGGCCGGCTTGCCCTCGGAGGGGACGATGCCCACCGGGATGCCGCGGCCGTTGTCCACGACGCGCACGCCGCCGTCTTCGAGGATGGTGACGTCGATGGTGTCCGCGTGACCGGCCATCGCCTCGTCGACCGAGTTGTCGACGACCTCCTGGACGAGGTGGTGCAGGCCCCGCTCACCGGTCGAACCGATGTACATACCGGGGCGCTTGCGCACCGCTTCGAGACCCTCGAGCACGGTGATCGCGCTGGCGTCGTAGGACTTGCTGGAATTCTCGTTGGGGTTGCCGGAATCGGCCACGAAGCGCCCTTTCTGGCACAGCACGAGCCGTCTCCCGCGGGGCGGGATCGGCTGCGTCTTCGACATGTTCCGCTGGTGTCCCCCTGTCTGCTGCCAGGGGAGGGCGGTCTGCCTATCAGTCTACCGGTAGCGCCGACATGAATGGGGCTTTGGCGGTACCTGAGTTCCCATGTGCCGTCCCGAACCGCCGCCGCCCGACTCCCTACACGCGGCCCTGGTGCCAAAACCGCTCACACGGGCGTCCAGGGCTTCCGGCTGTCAACCCCCGGCTACGCTGAGCAGGGTCGGCGCGAAGTCGCTACGGGCGCCGTACGAACGCGCTCCCCGCCGTACGCGCACCGGCGCGTTCTCAGCCGTACGTGTCGCCGGGGCCGACACTGCCGGGGGCGCGCAGCCGTCCGTACGAGCGGGCCGGGCCCGCGGGGCCGAGCACCTTGATCAGCTTCACCGTGCCGTGGCCGAGATCCGCGTTGAGCCGGGCCACCAGGGTCGGCGCCAGCAGCCGGAGCTGGGTCGCCCAGGCAGTCGAGTCGCACTGGACGGTCAGGACCGAGTCCTCCTCGTCGTACCGCGCGGGCGCGCAGTGCA
This sequence comes from Streptomyces sp. NPDC087422, assembly GCF_044744145.1. Lineage (NCBI taxonomy): Bacteria > Bacillati > Actinomycetota > Actinomycetes > Kitasatosporales > Streptomycetaceae > Streptomyces > Streptomyces sp. NPDC087422. The sequence continues at coordinate 477,885 of NZ_JBIUXT010000003.1, forward strand.
GCGCCACCTCGGGGCCGACGAGCTGCGGCCAGCGGCCCATCACCCCGCCCACCGCGGCCGGGGCCTCCCAGCCGCGCTCGGTGATCAGCCGGTTGATCGCGGCGCCCAGCGGCAGCGGGTCGCGGCCGTCGGCGCGCGCGCCGCTGCGCAGCCCGCCGCGCCTGGCCTGCTTCTTCTGCACGGCCGCCGCGCCACGGGCCCTGGCCTGCTCCTTCGCGGCGCGCAGCGCGACCCGCGCGAGGTCGACGCCGGTCTGCTCGGGGAGCGTGCCGGACGGTGTACCCGCGGGCGCTGCCGGAGCGGTGTCGGCCGCGCCGTCCGCCGGGAGTGCCGTGCCGCCCGCCGGGAGTGCCGTGCCGCCCGCGCCCCTGGCCCGCTTCGCGCCGCGCTCGCTCATACCCGCTCCACCGTCCCCTGCTCCACCGCGAACCGGGCCCCCACCAGGACACCCGGCACATCGTCGTCCACCGCCGCCGTCACCAGCACCTGCTCGCCGGGCGCGACCAGCTCCGCCAGCCGCTCGCGCCGCTTGGTGTCCAGCTCGGCGAAGACGTCGTCCAGCACCAGCACCGGCTCGCCGCCGTCGGAGCACAGCAGTTCGTACGACGCCAGGCGCAGCGCGAGCGCGTACGACCAGGACTCGCCGTGGCTGGCGTAGCCCTTGGCGGGCATCGGGCCGAGCTTGAGCAGCAGGTCGTCGCGGTGCGGCCCGACCAGCGTCACCCCGCGCTCGATCTCCTGCCTGCGCGCCTCGCCCAGCGCCTCCAGCAGCCGCCCGTACAGGTCCTCGCGGCCCTCGGCCCCGGCCATCCTCTCGCCCATCGAGCCCCGGTACTCGAAGCCGACCGGACCGCCGCCGGGGGCGAGCTGTTCGTACGCCTTGTCGGCCAGCGGCTGGAGCGCGGCCACCAGGTCCAGGCGCTGCGCGAGCAGTTCCGCGCCGACCCGCGCCAGATGCTGGTCCCACACGTCGAGGGTGGACAGATCGCCCCCCTTGCCGCCGTGCCTGCGGGCCATCGCGGCGGACTTCAGCAGGGTGTTGCGCTGCTTGAGCACCCGGTCGTAGTCGCTGCGGACCCCGGCCAGGCGCGGGGTGCGGGCGGTGATCAGCTCGTCGAGGAAGCGGCGGCGCTCGGTCGGGTCGCCCTTGACCAGCGCCAGGTCCTCCGGCGCGAAGAGCACGCTGCGGACGATGCCCAGCAGGTCGCGCGGGCGGCCGGGCGCCGAGCGGTTGATCCGGGCGCGGTTGGCCCGCCCCGGATTGATCTCCAGCTCCACGAGCTGCTGCCGGTCGCCCTGCACGACCTGGGCCCGGACGACCGCGCGCTCGGCACCCATCCGGACCAGCGGCGCGTCGGTGGAGACCCGGTGGCTGGACAGCGCCGCCAGATAGCCGACGGCCTCGACCAGATTGGTCTTGCCCTGCCCGTTGGGCCCCACGAAAGCGGTGACGCCCGGGTCGAGGGGGACCTCGGCCCGGGCGTAGGAACGGAAGTCGGCGAGCGAAAGGTGCGCTACGTGCATCGCGTGCTGTGGCGCGGGACCGCGCCGACCTCCCTGCTGTCTGGCTTTCGTACTACTCGGCGGCGGTGACCGCGTGCCCGCCGAATTCGTTGCGGAGCGCGGCGATCATCTTCATCTGCGGCGAGTCGTCCTGGCGGGACGAGAACCGGGCGAACAGCGACGCGGTGATGGCGGGCAGCGGCACGGCGTTGTCGATGGCGGCCTCGACCGTCCACCGGCCCTCGCCGGAGTCGTCCGCGTGGCCGCGCAGGGCGCCCAGGTGCTCGTCCTTGTCGAGCGCGTCCACGGCCAGGTCGAGCAGCCAGGAGCGGATGACCGTACCGGACTTCCAGGAGCGGAAGACCTCGCGGACGTCGGTGACCGAGTCCACCGCCTCCAGCAGCTCCCAGCCTTCGGCGTAGGCCTGCATCATCGCGTACTCGATGCCGTTGTGGACCATCTTGGCGAAGTGGCCCGCGCCGACCTTGCCCGCGTGCACGGCGCCGGCGTCGCCCTCAGGCTTGAGCGCGTCGAAGATGGGCTGCGCCTTGGCGACGTCCTCGTCCTTGCCGCCGTACATCAGCGCGTAGCCGTTGGCCAGGCCCCAGACACCGCCGGAGACGCCGCAGTCGACGAAGCCGATGCCCTTGGCCGCCAGCTCGTCGGCGTGCCGCTCGTCGTCCGTCCAGCGGGAGTTGCCGCCGTCCACGACGAGGTCGCCGGGGGAGAGCAGTTCGCCCAGCTCGTCGATGGTCGACTGGGTGGCCGCGCCCGCGGGGACCATGACCCACACCACGCGCGGTCCCTTGAGGGAGTCCACAAGCTCCTGGAGGCTGTGGACGTCGGCGAGATCCGGGTTCCGGTCGTACCCGATGACGGTGTGCCCGCCGCGGCGGATGCGCTCGCGCATGTTGCCGCCCATCTTGCCGAGACCGATGAGACCGAGCTCCATCGCAGATCCTTCGTTCGAAGCGTGTCTGACCTGAGCCGAGCCTACGACGGCCCGCTGTGACCGGCTCAGCCGGACGGTGTGTCCGGCGGGCGGGGGCGGCCCCGGCGGCCGTCAGCCGGCCGCCGACAGCCGTCAGCCGGACAGCCGGACCGGCATGATCAGGTACTTGTACGCGTCGTCCGCCTCGGCGTCGAGCGCGGGACGGCCGCTGAGCAGCGCGGGCTTGGTCGAGGTCGTGAAGGAGAGCTGGGCGACGGCGGAGTCGATCGCGCTGAGGCCGTCGAGCAGGAAGGTCGGGTTGAAGGCGATCGAGATGTCGTCGCCCTCCAGCTTGGCGTCGACGCGCTCCACAGCCTGTGCGTCGTCGCTGGAACCGGCCTCCAGGGTGAGCACGCCCTGCTCGAAGCTGAGCCGCACCGGGGTGTTGCGCTCGGCGACCAGGGCCACGCGCTTGACGGCCTCGACGAACGGCGCGGTCTCGATCACCGCGACCGAGGCGAACTCGGTCGGGAAGAGCGTGCGGTACTTCGGCAGGTCGCCTTCGAGCAGCCGGGTCGTCGTACGGCGACCGGCGCCCTCGAAGCCGATCAGGCCCTCACCGGCGCCGGATCCGGCGAGCGCGATGGAGACGGTGTCTCCGCTGGTGAGCGACTTGGCGGTGTCCAGCAGCGTCTTGGCGGGCACCAGGGCGACGGCGGAGATGTCGGCCTGCTCGGGCTTCCACAGGAACTCGCGGACCGCGAAGCGGTAGCGGTCGGTGGCGGCGAGCGTGACGGTGTCGCCCTCGATCTCGATCCGCACACCGGTGAGCACCGGGAGCGTGTCGTCGCGGCCCGCGGCGATGGCGACCTGGGAGGCGGCGGCGGCGAAGATCTCGCCGGGCACCGTCCCCGAGGCGTCGGGCATCGCGGGCAGCGCCGGGTACTCCTCCACAGGCAGGGTGTGGAGTGTGAACCGCGAGCTGCCGCAGACCACGGTCACGCGGATTCCGTCGGTGGAGATCTCCACCGGGCGGTTGGGCAGGGCCCGCGAGATGTCGGCGAGCAGCCGCCCCGAGACCAGGACCGTGCCCTCCTCCTCGACCTCGGCCTCCACCGACACCCGTGCCGAGACCTCGTAGTCGAAGCCGGAGAGGCTGAGCTTGCCCTCCTCCGCCTTCAGCAGGAGCCCGGCGAGGACGGGCACCGGGGGACGGGCCGGAAGGCTACGGGCTGCCCAAGCCACTGCCTCGGCGAGTACGTCGCGCTCCACCCGGATCTTCACCGGAACCGCCTCCTGCTTGTTGCTGGCTGTCGGGGAACAGTCTGACGCACAGCACCGACAGTCGGTGCGGGTTGGCGTCAAGCCGCGACACGAGCCGCAGGGCGGGTCCGGGCCGAGTTGTGCACACCCCCCGCTTCGAAGCAGGTTCCCATCTATCTCTACGTAGTCGTAGTAATAGGGGTTGTGGATACCGTGGATAAGTGGTTCCGGCGCAGGTCAGACCCTGTTTTTTATCCACCGGGCCTGTGGGTGGGGCATGGGGACAACCAGGGGGTCCTGTGGACGGCCGGAAGTTGTGCACACCCGATTCACAGGTGACCCCGGGTTCTCCCCAGCGCTGTCCCCAGAAATACCCAGGTTCTCCCCAGGCCAACCCACCACCTTGGTGTGACGCCTTTCACTCTTCCGTGGGACCAGGCGCGTTTCGTTGCCGAACAGTGGACAGAGATGTGGAGAAACGATCCCATGCTGTGCACAACGAGCCCCAACCTGTGGGCGAGCGGTGGACAACGCGAAGTGACCCCCAAGAGGTGTCCTTTCTGTCCACAGTCTGTGGATTCGGGTTGCCCACATATCCACACCCGGCTGAGCTGGGCGTACCTCCGTTGCGGCACCCGGCCTGTGGAGACTTTCTGGACAACTCCGGTGTCCCCAGGGTGTGGACGGTCCATTTGCCACAGTCCTGTGGAGAACTGCCCCTCGGCGTACGGGAATCGAACAGGGCGCGGCGCGGCGGACAACGCGAAGCGCCCCGGGAGAGGTCTCCCGGGGCGCTCGGAGGGGCTGTGCGCGGCGCTTCTCCGCGCGCGGCTCAGCTCTTGATGCGGTTGGTCAGCTCCGTCACCTGGTTGTAGATGGAGCGCCGCTCGGCCATCAGGGAGCGGATCTTCCGGTCGGCGTGCATGACCGTGGTGTGGTCGCGGCCGCCGAAGAGCGCGCCGATCTTCGGCAGCGACAGGTCCGTCAGCTCGCGGCACAGGTACATGGCGATCTGCCGGGCGGTGACCAGGACGCGGCTGCGCGAGGAGCCCGACAGGTCGTCCACGGCCAGCCCGAAGTACGCGGCGGTCTCGGCCATGATGGCCGTCCCGCTGATCTCGGGCACCGAGTCCTCGCCGCCGGGGATCAGGTCCTTCAGCACGATCTCGGTGAGCTGGAGGTCGACCGGCTGCCGGTTGAGGCTGGCGAAGGCGGTGACCCGGATGAGCGCGCCCTCCAGCTCGCGGATGTTCCGCGAGATCCGGGACGCGATGAACTCCAGCACCTCGGGCGGGGCGTTGAGCTGCTCCTGCACCGCCTTCTTGCGCAGGATCGCGATCCGGGTCTCCAGCTCGGGCGGCTGGACGTCGGTGATCAGGCCCCACTCGAAGCGGTTGCGGAGCCGGTCCTCCAGGGTGACGAGCTGCTTGGGCGGCCGGTCGGAGGAGAGCACGATCTGCTTGTTGGCGTTGTGCAGGGTGTTGAAGGTGTGGAAGAACTCCTCCTGCGTCGACTCCTTGCTCGCCAGGAACTGGATGTCGTCGACGAGCAGGATGTCCATGTCCCGGTACCGCTTGCGGAACGCGTCCGCCTTGCCGTCCCGGATCGAGTTGATGAACTCGTTGGTGAACTCCTCGGAGCTGACGTACCGCACCCGCGTCCCCGGGTACAGGCTCCGCGCGTAGTGCCCGATCGCGTGCAGCAGGTGCGTCTTGCCGAGCCCCGACTCCCCGTAGATGAAGAGCGGGTTGTACGCCTTGGCCGGGGCCTCGGCGACGGCGACCGCGGCCGCGTGCGCGAAGCGGTTGGACGCGCCGATCACGAAGGTGTCGAAGAGGTACTTGGGATTCAGCCGGGCGGTCGGCTCGACGGCGCCGCCGGAGGAGGAGCCCGAATGGCCCGAGTGGTTCTGGCGGCCCGAGGGGTCGGAGTGCCCGGAAGGCCCCGAGGGCCCGTCGAGCCGGCCGCCCGACAGATTCGGCGACGCGTGCCGCCCGGTGGACTGCTGCTGCTGGTCCGGCCGGCCCTGGCCCTGCTGCCGGTCCTGCTGCTGGTAGCCGCCGGACTGCGGCGCGTAACCGCCCTGCGGGGACTGCGGGTACGCCTGGTGCGGTACGACCGGGTAGCCGTCGTGCGTGTCCTGTCGGTACCGGTGGCTCTGCTGCTCCGGGTACGGCTCGCGGTCCTGGAAGCCGCCGCTGTTCTGCGCGGGCAGGGTCCAACTGTCGGTACGCGGCTGCCGCCAGCCGTCGTCGCTCTGCCGCGGCGGCCACTCGTCCGGGCCCGCGTGCCTGCCCTGGCTCTGCTGCTCGGGGTAGGCGCGGCGCATCCGCATGCCGTCGTCCCCGAGGTCGCCGCCGTGCCGGTCGTCCCGCATGCCGTCGCGGTGGTCGTCGCGCAGCTCGTCCCTGTGGTCCGCGCGGTGCCCGTCGCGGCGGTCGTGCCGCTCGTGCTGCTGCTCGTACGGGTCCTGGTCGTGGTCGGCCGGGGCCGGCTCCTGGTCGCCGCCGGACGCGACGGCGATGGCGATCCCGACAGGGTGACCGAACTCACGGCTCAGCACCTCGGTGATCAGCGGCAGCAGCCGCCCCTCCAGGACGCTCTTGGCGAATTCGTTGGGCGCGGAGAGGACGGCGGTGCCCGCGACCAGGGCCAGCGGCTGGGTGCGCTTGAGCCACTCCGCGTCCTTGGGCTTCAGGTCCTCGCTGTCCACCAGCAGTTTCTGGAGTACGCGCGGCCACACTGCGGCAAGATCGGCGGTTACGTCAGCCACAGGGCACGCTCTCTCGTCGCTTAATGGTGCAAGTGCGGGCAACTCCCGCGAAAGTGTGGTCCTGAAGACAGGCGGGAAGAGTTGGGAGTTCAGCCACGGTAGTCAGGGGGTAGGCGCGGTTCAAGTCGTTGTCCACAGGGTGTGTACAAATGCCGGGCCCGCGACCGCCGGGTTTGACCGGATGGCCTAGCCGCGCGTACCGTATCGAGGTCGAGTTGTCGATGGCTGCTGCCGCCTGCCTACCGATGGGCGAGGGTCTTCCGGAAGTCCCCGGATGATCGTCAAGCGGTGCACCTGATCTGTTCCGCGAGATTCTTCGTGGGCGCACGGTGACAGCCAGGCGACGCCCCGCCGGACACGATTTTCCCTGGAGCCCCCGAGTGAGCAAGCGCACCTTCCAGCCGAACAACCGCCGTCGTGCGAAGACCCACGGCTTCCGTCTGCGTATGCGCACCCGCGCCGGCCGCGCGATTCTCGCGACCCGCCGCAGCAAGGGCCGCGCCCGCCTGTCCGCCTGATCGTCACAGGTCTCATGCCGTGCTGCCCACCGAGAATCGGCTGAGGCGGCGCCAGGACTTCGGAGAAGCGGTTCGCCGAGGACGCCGAGCGGGTCGACCGCTGCTGGTGGTCCATCTGCGCAGCGACATCACGGACCCGCATGTGCCGGGGGGGAGCACTCCCCCGGTGCGTGCGGGTTTCGTCGTGAGCAAGGCGGTGGGTGGCTCGGTGCAGCGCAATCTGGTCAAGCGCCGACTGCGTCATCTGGTCCGCGAACGCCTGTCGCAGCTGCCCCCCGGTAGCCTGGTAGTCGTACGAGCGCTACCCGGAGCCGGTGGCGCTGACCATGCGGAGCTGGCCCACGACCTGGACGCCGCCCTCAAGCGGCTGCTGGGTCGCGACACCCGAGGCGAAGCCGAGGGGAGGGTGTCTCGATGAAGTACCCGCTGCTGGCACTGATCAAGCTGTACCAGTGGACGATCAGTCCGCTGCTCGGCCCGGTCTGCCGGTACTACCCCTCGTGCTCCCACTACGGGTTCACGGCCATCGACCGGCACGGCGCGATCAAGGGGACCGCCCTGACCGCATGGCGCATCCTGCGCTGCAATCCCTGGTCGCCGGGCGGCGTGGACCATGTCCCGCCGCGCAAGCGGCCGCCATGGCACGATCGGCTGCGCCGCGCACTGCGGGGCGGCTCCGACGGGCCCGTCACGCCCGAGCCCACCGGACCCTCTCACGCCCAAGGAGCCTGATCGTGGGGATTCTGAACCCCCTCTACGACGCTGTCTCGTGGATCATCGTCCAGTTCCACTCGTTCTACAGCCTGATCTTCGACAAGGACAGCGGCTGGGCGTGGGGTCTGTCCATCGTCTCGCTGGTGGTCCTGATCCGGATCTGCCTGATCCCGCTGTTCGTCAAGCAGATCAAGTCGACCCGGAACATGCAGGCGCTCCAGCCCAAGATGAAGGCGATCCAGGAGCGCTACAAGAACGACAAGCAGCGCCAGTCCGAAGAGATGATGAAGCTGTACAAGGAGACGGGTACCAACCCGCTCTCCTCGTGCCTGCCGATCCTGGCGCAGTCCCCGTTCTTCTTCGCGCTCTACCACGTGCTGAGCAACATCGCCAAGGGTCACGAGGTCGGCGTGATCCACGCCAACCTGGTCGACAGCGCCAAGAACGCGCACATCTTCGGTGCCCCGCTGGCGGCGAAGTTCCTGGACAGCGCGGCCAAGGTCGAGTCGCTGGGCGCCACGCAGACCAATGTGCGCATCGTCACAGTGATCATGATCCTCATGATGTCGGCGTCGCAGTTCTACACGCAGCGCCAGCTCATGACGAAGAACGTCGACATGACGGTGAAGACCCCGTTCATGCAGCAGCAGAAGATGCTGATGTACGTCTTCCCGGTCATCTTCGCCGTCATGGGTATCAACTTCCCGGTCGGTGTCCTCGTCTACTGGCTGACCACCAACGTGTGGACCATGGGCCAGCAGATGTTCGTGATCCGGCGTAACCCCACCCCCGGCAGCCTCGCGTTCCAGCAGCGCCAGGAGCGGCTGCGCGCCAAGGGCAAGCTCGTCGAGCCCCCGGAGGAAGTGGCCGCCAAGGAGGCCGTGGAGGTCGCGCGCGCCAACCGCACCCAGCCCAAGCGGCAGCCGAAGTCCAAGCGCCAGACGACCCCCACGGGCACGGGCGCCGGCGGCGGCGCGGCGGGCGGCACCGGTGGCGGCGGCGCTCCCAGGGCGGGCGGTGGAGCCCCGCGGGCGGGCGCTCCCAAGGCCGGTGCCCCGAAGGCGAGCGGCGGCTCGGCAGGCACAGGCAGGACAGGCGGCGGTACGAAGCAGGGCGGCGCTCCGGGCAAGCAGGGCGGTTCGCCCGGCAAGCAGTCCGGTGGCAAGTCCAAGCCGACCAACCTGTCGAAGAAGAAGTAAGAGGAGCCCAGGCGTGAGCGACGTCAACACCACCACCGCACCCGACAACGGCTCGGCCGCGACCCTGAACCGGCTGGAGCAGGAGGGTGATATCGCCGCCGACTACCTGGAAGGTCTGCTGGACATCGCGGACCTCGACGGTGACATCGACATGGATGTCGAGGGCGAGCGCGCGTCGGTGTCGATCATCGGTGACACCGGCACCCGTGATCTGAACAAGCTGGTCGGCCGGGACGGCGAGGTGCTGGAAGCCCTCCAGGAGCTGACCCGGCTCGCGGTGCACCGGGAGACCGGTGAGCGCAGCAGGCTGATGCTGGACATCGCCGGGTTCCGGGCGCGCAAGCGGGCCGAGCTGGCGCAGCTCGGCGCGAAGGCGGCGGCGGAGGCCAAGGCCAGCGGTGAGCCGGTGAAGCTGGACCCGATGACGCCGTTCGAGCGCAAGGTCGTGCACGACGCCGTGGCCGCCGCGGGCCTGCGCAGCGAGTCCGAGGGCGAGGAGCCCCAGCGCCGGGTGGTCGTACTCCCGGTCTGACCGGACGCTGTGTGGTACTGCTCTGTCGGCCCCGTCTGTTCGCAGGCGGGGCCGAACCTTGTGAGTGACCTAGGAAAGGACAGCCCCCGTGACGGAGGCAGCAGCGGAGCTTCCCGCGCCGCCCGAGCAGGCCAGGACGGTCTTCGGTGACCGGTTCGCCGACGCCCTGCGCTATGCCGAGCTGCTGGCGGACGCCGGGGTGCGCCGCGGCCTGATCGGCCCGCGCGAGGTGCCCCGCCTGTGGGAGCGGCACCTGCTGAACTGCGCGGTGCTCTCCGAGGTCATCGACGAGGACGTGTCCGTGTGCGACGTCGGCTCGGGCGCCGGCCTGCCGGGTATCCCGCTGGCGCTGACCCGGCCCGATCTGCGGATCACGCTGCTGGAGCCGCTGCTGCGCAGGACCACGTTCCTCGAAGAGGTCGTCAAGGTGCTGGGGCTGAGCAATGTCACCGTGGTGCGCGGCCGGGCCGAGGAGATGATGGGCAAGCTGCCCCCGGTGGACGTGGTGACCGCGCGCGCCGTGGCGCCGCTGGAACGGCTCGCGGGCTGGGGCCTGCCGCTGCTGCGCCCGCACGGTGAGATGGCGGTCCTCAAGGGCGACACCGCGCTGGACGAGCTGAAGGCGGCCAGGGCCGCGCTCGACCGGCTGGGCGCGGTCGACACCTCCGTGGTCCAGGTCGGCGAGGGCATCGTGGACCCGCTCTCCACCGTCGTACGCGTCCTGGTCGGCGAGAGCCCCGGCGGGGTACGCGCCGCGACCCGGCGGGCGAAGGCCGCGCGCGCGAGCCGTAACCCGCGGGGCGGCGCTCCCCGCCGTCGCCGCTGAACCGTCGTTCCTCGAACGGTCCCGCGCCGAACCCTCCCTCTACGCCATACAAACGGCCAAACAGACATAACCCGGAGTGTCTGCGGAGTTAGCGGTCCGGCGCTGTGCATCGTGTTCCACGTGAAACGTCGCTCGCTGCTACCAGGAGTCCTCAGCCGCGGCCGAGCCGCGGCCGAGGCACACGCCAACAAGCCCTCCAAGACGCCCCAGTCGGTGGATAGATCTACGGCTTCATCCACAGGCAGCCAAGTCTCGCTGGTTCATCACCCCTCCGGCATGGCAGGCTCTTCTCATAGCGAGCCTGAAGTCGAGGAGTGTGAGTCCTTGCGGTCCGACGCCAACATCGCGGGACCGATGGCCGATCCGGTCCCCGGTCCCCGCACAGCAGAGTTTGCCGGGGGCCCGATTGCCGTGCCCCCGGGGTTCGGAGACGGTGTTTCACGTGAAACATTGCCTCCCATGGATGACACCCCGATCGGCCGCGCCGCGCAATTGGCCGTCGAGGCACTGGGACGCGCCGGGGAAGGACTTCCCCGGCCGGCCCAGACCCGGGTGATGGTGGTCGCCAATCAGAAGGGCGGGGTCGGCAAGACCACGACCACGGTGAATCTGGCGGCGTCCCTGGCGCTGCACGGCGCCCGGGTGCTCGTGGTCGACCTGGACCCGCAGGGCAACGCCTCCACGGCGCTGGGCATCGACCACCACGCCGAAGTCCCCTCGATCTACGACGTCCTGGTGGAGAGCAAGCCCCTGTCCGACGTCGTGATGCCGGTCCCCGATGTGGAGGGCCTGTTCTGCGCGCCCGCCACCATCGACCTGGCGGGCGCCGAGATCGAACTGGTCTCCCTGGTCGCCCGCGAGAGCCGGCTCCAGCGGGCGATCGAGGCGTACGAGCAGCCGCTGGACTACGTCCTGATCGACTGCCCGCCCTCGCTCGGCCTGCTGACCGTCAACGCGTTGGTGGCCGGGGCCGAGGTCGTCATCCCGATCCAGTGCGAGTACTACGCGCTGGAAGGGCTGGGCCAGCTCCTGAAGAACGTGGAACTGGTCCGCGCGCACCTCAACCCGAAGCTGCATGTGTCGACGATCCTGCTGACCATGTACGACGGACGGACCCGCCTCGCCTCCCAGGTCGCGGAGGAGGTGCGCACGCACTTCGGCAAGGAGGTGCTGCGGACCAGCATCCCGCGGTCCGTCCGGATCTCCGAGGCGCCCAGCTACGGCCAGACCGTACTGACCTATGATCCGGGCTCCAGCGGCGCGCTGTCGTATCTGGAAGCCGCCCGGGAGATGGCCCTGCGCGGAGTCGAGGCGTCCGTCGCCGTCGAGTACGACCCGCAGGGTGACTACACCCAGCACGATGAGCAGAACCCGCACAGCATGTCGGAGGGGATCCAGTGAGTGATCGACGCAGAGGGCTCGGCCGTGGTCTCGGCGCGCTGATCCCGGCCGCCCCGCAGTCGACGGGCGGCGCCCAGGGCACCGCACCGGTACTGACGCAGGAACGCGGCGTCGCCGCGGCCAAGGTGGCCGGACTGGTGGACCGCAGAGTCCCCGAGGCCGCGCCGCCGCCCGTGGTGGACATCCCTGTTTCACGTGAAACAGAGCCGGACCTCTCCGACGCGAAGAACCCCGTACCGGGTGCCTACTTCGCGGAGCTGGACCTGGACTTCATCACGCCGAACCCGCGCCAGCCGCGTGAGGTCTTCGACGAGGACGCCCTCAACGAACTGATCACCTCCATCAAGGAGGTCGGTCTGCTCCAGCCGGTCGTCGTGCGTGAGATCGGCAAGGACCGCTTCGAGCTGATCATGGGCGAGCGCCGCTGGCGGGCGTGCCGCGAGGCCGGCCTGGAGCGGATTCCGGCGATCGTCCGGGCGACCGACGACGAGAAGCTCCTCCTGGACGCCCTCCTGGAGAACCTGCACCGGGCCCAGCTCAACCCCCTGGAGGAGGCGGCGGCGTACGACCAGTTGCTCCGCGACTTCTCCTGCACCCACGAGCAGTTGGCGGACCGGATCGGGCGCTCCCGCTCGCAGGTCTCCAACACGCTCCGGCTGCTGAAGCTGTCCGCCCCGGTGCAGCGCCGGGTCGCGGCCGGGGTGATCTCCTTCGGCCACGCGCGGGCGCTGCTCTCGCTGGACGACCCCGAGGAGCAGGACAAGCTGGCCCACCGGATCGTCGCCGAAGGGCTGTCGGTGCGCGCGATCGAAGAGATCGTGACGCTGATGAACAGCGACCCGAAGCCGACCAGGAAGAGCGCGGCCCCCCGGGCCGGGCGTCGGGTCTCCCCGGCGCTCACCCACCTCGCCTCCCGGCTCTCCGACCGCTTCGACACCCGGGTGAAGGTCGACCTGGGGCAGAAGCGCGGAAAGATCGTCGTGGAATTCGCGTCGATAGAGGATCTGGAGCGCATCCTCGGGGCGATGGCCCCGGGCGAGGGCAATGTGCTGGAGAACCGGCTCGAAGAGGAAACCGAGGACGAAGACGGCGAGTGACGCGGGCGCACCCCGGCGTTCGCGCCGGGGTGTACGTGGGCAGTTCGGTTCACGGCAGAGATGGGGTTCAGGCCACATGGGACGTCGGCTGGCACCACTGACACTCGACAATCTCCCGGACCTCCCCAAGCCCTGCCGCAGTTGCGTCTTCTGGGAACTGGACCCGGTCAGCGGCGAAGCGGCCGTCCAGGCGGGCAAGCCCGAGCTGGAGAAGGAGGCGTGGATCTCCGCCGTTCTGCTGGAGTGGGGTTCCTGCGGACGGGTCGTCTACGTCGACGAGGTGCCCGCGGGCTTCGTGCTCTACGCGCCCGCCGCGTATGTGCCGCGCTCCCTGGCCTTCCCGACCAGCCCGGTGTCGGCGGACGCCGTCCAGCTCATGACCGCGCGCATCCTGCCCGGCTTCCAGGGGCAGGGCCTCGGCCGGGTCCTGGTGCAGACCGTCGCCAAGGACGTCATCCGGCGGGGCTTCAAGGCGATCGAGGCGTTCGGCGACGCCAAGTGGACCGCCCCCTCGTGCGTCCTGCCCGCGGACCATCTGCTCGCGGTCGGCTTCAAGACGGTCCGCCCCCACCCGCGCTATCCCCGGCTGCGGCTGGAGCTGCGCTCCACGATCTCCTGGAAGGAGGACGTCGAGATGGCCATCGACCGCCTCCTGGGCGCCGTCCAGAAGGAGCCTGCCCTCCGGCCCCTGTGAGCCGCTGTCACTCCCCACGGCCGCGCCGGGCACCCGGCCCGGACATGCGAGAGGGCCGACCCCGGATCGGGGGTCGGCCCTCTCGTGTTCCACGTGGAACAGCGTCCGCCGGTGAAAACGTCAGCCGGTGAAAGCGTCAGCCGGTGAGCGTCAGCCGATGAAGTCGGACAGGTCGCGCACGATGGCGGCCTTCGGCTTGGCGCCGACGATGGTCTTCACGACCTCGCCGCCCTTGTAGACGTTGAGCGTCGGGATGGACATCACGCCGTACTTCGCCGCGGTGACCGGGTTCTCGTCGATGTTCAGCTTGACGATGGTGATGTTCTCCGCGTGCTCCTCCGCGATGGCCTCCAGCGAGGGGGCGATCTGGCGGCACGGGCCGCACCACTCCGCCCAGAAGTCCACCAGCACGGGCTTGTCGCTGGCGAGCACCTCCTCGGCGAACGTCTCGTCGGTCACGTGCTTGGTGTTGCCGGCCACGGCGGTCTCCTCAGGTCGTGATGTGTGCGTGTCGGGGGTGAGGGATGGAAGCGGGTCAGACGGCGGCCTTGTCGGCCGACGCGTCGGCCGTCTCGGCCTTCTCGGCGTCGGCGAGGGCGGCCAGGTAGCGCTCGGCGTCCAGCGCGGCGGAACAGCCGGTGCCGGCCGCGGTGATCGCCTGACGGTAGGTGTGGTCCACGACGTCTCCCGCGGCGAAGACACCGGGGACGTTGGTCCGGGTGCTCGGCGCCTGGACGGTGAGGTAGCCCTCGCCGTCGACGTCGAGGACGCCCTTGAACAGCTCGCTGCGCGGGTCGTGGCCGATCGCGATGAACAGCCCGGTGACGGGCAGCTCCGAGGTCTCGCCGGTCTTCGTGTTGCGCAGGGTCAGACCGGAGAGCTTGCCGTCGCCGTGGATCTCGGCGACCTCGCTGTCCCAGACGAAGGAGATCTTCGGGTCGGCGAAGGCACGGTCCTGCATCGCCTTGGACGCCCGCAGGCTGTCCCGGCGGTGCACGATCTTCACGGACTTGGCGAAGCGGGAGAGGAAGGTCGCCTCCTCCATCGCGGTGTCGCCGCCGCCGATCACGGCGATGTCCTGCTCGCGGAAGAAGAAGCCGTCACAGGTGGCACACCAGGAGACGCCGCGGCCGGAGAGCTGGTCCTCGTTGGGGAGGTTCAGCTTGCGGTGCTGCGAGCCGGTGGTGACGATGACGGTCTTGGCGCGGTGGACGGTGCCCGCCGAGTCCGTGACGGTCTTGATGTCGCCGCCGAGGTCGACCGCGACCACGTCGTCCGGGACCAGCTCGGCGCCGAAGCGCTCGGCCTGGGCGCGCATGTTGTCCATGAGGTCCGGGCCCACGATGCCGTCGCGGAAGCCGGGGAAGTTCTCCACCTCGGTGGTGTTCATCAACGCGCCGCCGGCGGTGACCGACCCCTCGAAGACCAGCGGGTTGAGGGATGCGCGCGCCGTGTAGAGCGCCGCGGTGTACCCCGCGGGCCCCGAGCCGATGATGATCACGTTACGGACGTCGCTCACGGGTGTCTTCCTCGTCTCTGCGGACAACTGCGGGGGCCCTGGCTGGACTCTCGTCCTGCCTAACGGATCCTACGGGTCCAGCATTCCCCGGACGGCGCGGCGCACGCCGTACGCCACGCCCCCCGGACGAACGGCTCAGCGCGGGTAGGTGCTCCGGAAGAGAACCGCGCCGGGACTGGTCGCCGTACAGGCGGCGCTGACCACGAACGCGTCGACCGCCGAGGCGTCACTCGGGTGCGGCAGCACCACAAGGTAGGAGTCCGTCCCGTGGAAGGACTCGCGCTCGGCGGCCAGCGCCGGGCCGGTGCGCTGGGTGGCCTTGAGCACACACGGGGGGATGGTGGGCACCGCCCTGTCCGGGCTCATGGTGGCGCCCTCGCTGCTGACGCCGGGACCGCTGAGCATCGGGGAGTCGGACTCCCCGGCCGCGTGGTTCGGCGCCGCCTCATCGAGCAGCTCCCGCACCTGGACCGCGATGGGGTCGGCGACGGTGTCCGCCTTCTTGCTGCTGGCGGTCGCGTCGCTCTGCGAGGTGGTGTCGTCGCCGACGTGATAGATCGTGACGCCCAGGCCGACGACGACCACGGCGGAGGCGGCGACGAGCAGTCCGCGCCGCCACCGCCGACCGGTGCGGCCGGGACCGGCGGACCCGGAGGCATGTCCGTCGGGACCGGTCGATGTTCCACGTGGAACATGCGTCGGTGTCGGTGCCGGTTTCGGTGACGGCCGCGATGTTCCACGTGGAACATCGGGCGTGGTGGCGTCGAGGAGCGCTTCGGCGGCGAGCGCCGCGTCGATCCGTCCGGCGATGTCGGCGGGCATCCGCTGCGGTCCCGGCAGGGTGCCGAGCAGTCCCCTGATCTCCTCCAGGGAGTCCCGGACGTCGGCGCACAGCGAGCAGCCCGCGATGTGCTCGGTGACCTCCGTGGCGCGCTCGGGGCGGAGCAGCCCCTCGGCCAGGTCGGAGATCTCGGCGACCTCGGGATGCGCGTCGTGGTCCGCTGTCGATGTCACCGCTGTTCACCTCCGCCCTGTTCCGGTCCCGTCTCTGGGACGGATGTCCCCTCCGCCCGGTTCCTTCCCCCGCCGCGATCGGCGCTATCCACGCCCTGCGCGCGCAGATGGGTGACGAGGGGAAGCAGTTTCGCCCGGCCTCTGGCGCACCGGCTCTTGACCGTACCGGTGGGCACATCGAGCACCGCGGCGGCTTCGGCGACCGAGTAGCCCTGCATGTCGACCAGGACCAGTGCGGCGCGCTGGTCGGGCGGCAGCGTGGTGAGGGCGGCTATCAGCTCGCGGTGGAGTTCCCCGCGCTCGGCCGGGACCTCGGCCGACTCGTGGGGTTCGAGCAACGCCTCGAAGTTCTCCTCGTCGGCCACCGGGGCCGTCCTGCGGGAGGCGGCCTTACGGGCCCGGTCGAGGCAGGCGTTGACCGTGATGCGGTGCAGCCAGGTGGTGACGGCCGACTGGCCGCGGAAGGTATGGGCGGCCCGGAAGGCGGACACCAGCGCGTCCTGGACGGCGTCAGCGGCTTCCTCGCGGTCCCCCAGGGTGCGCAGGGCCACCGCCCACAGCCGGTCCCGGTGGCGGCGCACCAGCTCGCCGAAGGTGTCGGGATCGCCCGCGACATGACGGGCCAGGAGATCGGCGTCGGCGACATCGCCGAGCGGGTTTGCCTCCAAGGCCGTTCTCCCCCGTCCCCTGCCCCTGTGGGTCTCGCCGTGGGTGTCCCCGCGGCCGTCGCCGCGGGGTCAGCCCGTCTCCGGGATCAGCCCGTCACGCTGATCTCGGAGATCCTGCCACGGAAGTGACCGGTCTCGGCAGGCGCCAGACGCGTCATCCACACCAGCACGTAGCGCGAGGTGAGATCGGCGCTCGGCTTGAACGTCACCGAACTGCCCGAGCCCTGGGCCACCTTGGTGAAGGCGTCGAAGGTGGTCGGCATCGCGGAGGTGCCCTTGGGCGCGGCCAGGAGCTGCGCGGTGACGTCGCCCACGAAGTCGACCTTCACCGTGCTCACGTGCTTGGCGCTGCCCAGGTCGACGATGACGCCGACACCCGGCTTGAGATTGCCCAGATCGGCGCCCAGGTAGTAGTTCGTCTCCCAGTACGTGGAGGGGTCGCCGTCGAACGCCTTGGGGAGATCCTTCGGATTCTCGCTGCCGTCGCCGAGCGGGTCGAAGTCCTTCAGCCCGGCGATCTTGATCGGGACCGGGGCCTTGCGCGTCGGGCCCTGGCTCGCCTTCTGGCCGGTCGTCGGGTGACTGGTCGGCCGGTCCTCACGCGACTTGAGGGTGTCCGCGAGCTGCCAGCTCCCCAGGCCGATCGCCACGATCACCAGTGCCGAGACCGCCCATTTCAGTGCCCGGCCGGTACGGCCGGGCAGAGCGGGCGGCGGAGCGGGGGCCGCGACCGCGGGCGGCTGCGGCGTACCCGGTGGCGCGGGCGGCTGGCGGAAGGCGGCGACCGGGTAGACCGGCGGTGCCTGCTCCGGCGGCCGGATGCGCGGGATGCCCGCGACGGCCTTGGCCAGCTCCTCGGGAGTGGTGCAGGGCGGGTCCTGCCGGGAGGCGGTCGCGCCGTCGTTGACGAGCGCGCGCATGGCCAGCTCGGACAGCCCGCGGTGGACGCCCGCGCGGACCTGGTCGGGTGCGACCAGGCCGACGCCCTTGGGCAGCCCCGCCAGACCGTGCGCGTCCTCCTCGTACGGCCAGCGCTGCGTGAGCGAGGCGTAGAGCAGCGCGCCGATCGCCTCGGTGTCCTGCCGCTGCGGACGCTCGGAGTTGAGCCCGCGCAGTGCGGCGGCGACCGCGAGGCCGCGGATGCGGTACTGCCCGGAGACCGTACGCAGCACGGCGCCGGGGTCGAGACGCAGGTGCGCCAGGCCCTCACGGTGGGCGGCGGCCATGCCCTGGGAGACCTGGCTGACCATCTGGTACGCCTCGTGCGGCTCCATCGCGCCCGCGGCGAGCAGGTCGGCCAGCGAGGAGGCGTCGGGCAGCCACTCGTGGATGACGTACACCAGGTCGTTCTCCTCGACGGCGTCGAGGACCTGGACGAAGCGCGGGTCGCCGAGGAGCGCGGCCGACCGGGCGGCGGCCAGCACCTGGCGGGCTCGCCGGTGGTCGGCGGGCAGGATGTGGATGCCGACCGCCCTGCGCAGCTTCTCGTCGACCGCGCGCCAACTGCTGAAGCCGTCGATCCGGGTCACGCACTCGGCGAGCTGGTAGCGCCGGGCGAGCTTGTGACCGCTGTGCAGCTCGGGCTGCGCGCTGCGGACGGGCCTGGGCGCCGTGGTGGCGCTGCCGCCGCCCTTGGCGGGGCCGGCGGGCCGCCGGCCGTCGGCGGGCGCTGTGGAGGCGGCTGTGGGGCTTCCTGGGGCGGCCTCGGTCGCCGGGCGGTCCCCGTCCCCGATCTTCTCGTCGGGGGCGAGCGTGGCGGTGCCCCCGGAGCCGGACGTCGAGGGCGCGGGGGCCGGTGCGGACGGGGCCTTCACAGAGGCGACCGGCGTGCCCTTGGCGGGCGTCCCCTTGGCCGGGGTGCCCTTCGCCGAAGTGCCCATCGAGGAGGTGCCCTTGGCGGGCGTCCCCTTGGCCGGGGCGCCCTTCGCCGAAGTGCCCTTGGCCGGTGTCCCCTTCGCCGGTGTCCCCTTGGCGGGAGTGCCCGTCCCGACGGGCGCGGTCGCGGAGGCCGCCTTGGCGCCGTTCGTCGAAGCGGACGCCTTGGGGCTCCGGCCGTCCTTGACGGTCTGCTTGGCGGCCCTCTTGGCCGGGGCCTTGGCCGCCGACGTCGTCGCCGACGCCGGCGCGGGCTTGGCCGCGGTCGGTGCGGCGGCGTTGGCGGAGGAGGTGCCCGAGGAGGTGCCCGAGGAGGTGCCCGAGGAGGTGCCCGAGGGCGCGGGGGAGGTCGTGGTGGAGGCTCGGGCGGCGGTGGGGGTCTCCTCCGGTGACGGGGGCACCGCGGGCAGCACGGCGGTCGTCAGTTTCGTCGTCGCCGTGGGCGAGGACGCGGGGGCCGTCACGGGCACGGGCGCGGTCAGTTCGGCGGTCGCGGCCACCGCGGTGTCGACCACCACGGTCTCGCTGGTCGCGCTGTCGCCGTCGACCGCGGCCGACATCGAGGTTTCGGCGGTGGTCTGCGTGCCGTCCGACCCGTCCTGGGATCGTGTGCCGGAGTCGGCGCTGCTGCTGGTCTGGTCGTCCGTCGTCGTCCCGTCGGATGTGGCGCCGTCCTGCTGGGCGGCGAGCGGGGGCTCGCCACCCTCATTGGCCACTCCGACGGCGGCCGTGCTCCGATCCGCCACCGTCGTTCCTGCCTCCCCATCCATTGCGCGATCCCACATCGAGCCGATGACAATTGTGCCCACAGTCCGGCTCTATGCACGACACACAGCGAACCGTGATGGTTGCCCGCCGCTTCGCGACGGGTTCGTTCAGCGCCCGAGCCGTCCTCGCACCATGCCGATCATGGCGGTCATCTCCTCGATCCTCATCCGCTTGGCCGCGAAGAGGAAGATTCCGAGCAGCAGGCCGCCGCCCACCACGAGTGCGGCGAGCGAGCCCACGGCGCCGCTGCCCAGCGCCCCGAGCACGGCGTAGACGGCCAGCCCCGCGATCAGCGCGGCGGGCACGCAGGCGCCGGTCAGACGGGCGTAGGTGCGTACCACCCGCTTGCCGTCCAGGTCGCCGTCGAGCCGCGAGCGCAGCCGCTTGGCGGCCACCCCGACGCCCACGGCGTACGCGAGGCCGTACGCGGCGGCCATGCCGACCACGGCCCAGCGGGCGGGCAGCACCACGAAGCAGATGGCCGCCGCCGCCGCGTTGACCGCGGCCACGATGACCGTGTTGTAGAAGGGCGTGCGCGTGTCCTCGAAGGCGTAGAACCCGCGGAGGATCACGTACTGCACGGAGAAGGGGATCAGTCCGGCGCCGAAGGCCATCAGGATGAATCCGATGTTGCGCGCGGAACCGGTGCCGGTGCTCGCGTAGAGCAGGCTGCACATCGGGACGCCCAGGGCCAGGAAGGCGAAGGCGGCGGGCACGATGGCCACCGCCGAGGTGCGCAGACCGTAGGAGATGTCGTCGCGCACCGCGGAGACGTCGTTGTCCGCCGCGGCCCGCGAGATCCGCGGCAGCACCGCGGCCATCACCGAGACGGTGATGATCGCCTGGGGCATCTGCCAGATCAGCAGCGCGTTGTTGTACGCCGTGATGCCGGTGCCCTGGTTGCCGCTCTTGTCGGCGTTGGCGCCCGCCCAGGTGGCGAGCTGGGTGACGACGATCAGGCCCGCCTGGTTCGCCAGCACGAAGAAGAACGTCCACTTGGCGAGCTTGGCGGCCTTGCCGAGGCCGTGGCCGCGCCAGTCGAAGCGCGGCCGGAACTTGAAGCCCGCGTCCCGCAGGTACGGCAGCATCGCCAGCGACTGCACGGTCAGACCGAGCAGCGTGCCGATGCCGAGCAGCCGCGCGCCCTCGGGAGTGATGGTCGTCGCGTCCATCCGGGTGGTGCTGTAGGCGCCGTACACCCAGATGAACATGCCGAAGCTGAAGATCACCACGATGTTGTTGAGGACCGGCGTCCACATCATCGCGCCGAATTTGCCGCGCGCGTTGAGCACCTGGCCCATCACCACGTGCACGCCCATGAAGAAGATGGTCGGCAGGCAGTAGCGGGCGAAGGTGATGGCGATGTCGTACGTGTCGGGGTTGTCGGCGATCTTCGCGGACATCAGCCGGATCAGCAGCGGGGCCGCGATCACGGTGACGGCCACGATGCCGCCGAGCACCACCATCACGACCGTCAGCAGCCGGTTCGCGTACGCCGTACCGCCGTCGTCGTCGTCCTTCATCGCGCGGACGAGCTGCGGGACGAAGACGGAGTTCAGACCGCCGCCGATGGTGAGGATGTAGATCATCGTCGGCAGCGTGTTGGCGACGGCGTACGAGTCGCCGAGGGTCGCCACGCCGATCGCGGCGGCGATCACCAGGGTGCGGACGAAGCCGGTGAGGCGGGACACCAGGGTGCCCGCCGCCATCAGCGCGCTGGACTTGAGGATGTTGCCCGCGCGCGTGTTGGAGGTGGCCTCCGCCGCGCGCGGCGGCCTGGCGGCCATCGGCGGCGCGGCCGGGATGATCGGGATCTGCCCGGTGGCGTCCAGCGCGGACACCGGCTCGCCGATGTACGAGGGCGTGTACGCGTACTGCACGGGCTGTTGTTGCTGGTTCGGGTACGGCAGATTCGCGTAGCCGTACCGCGGGTCGGCGTACCGCTGGTCCTGGTAGGCGGCCTGCCCGTACGCCGGATTCTCGTACGCGGGCTCGGCGTACCCCGTCTCGGCGTTGTCCGCGGGCGCGGGCGCCTGCCCGTACGCCGCCGGGTAGCCGGGCGGCTGCTGCTGGTGCTGCGGCGGATAGCCGTAGCCCTGCTGCGGCTGCTGCTGCGGGTACGCGTACCCCTGCTGGGGGTGCTGCGGCTGCTGGTACGGGGCGGGGTCCGGCTGCTGGTACGGCTGCTGCTGTTGCCTGGGGTCCTGCGGCGGCGCGTACCCCTGCTGCGGCTGCGGGGCCTGCTGCTGGGGGTGCTGGGCCTGGGGTGCCTGCGGGGCCTGGGGCTGTTGCGGCTGCTGCGCAGGCGCGCCGCCGCCGCGCTGGTCGCGGAAGAGGTGATCGAACGCGTCGTACCCCGGGTCCTGCCGGCCCTGACCGCCCTGCTGCCCCTGGGGCGACCCGCCGACCAGGTCGTCCACGCCGACGTACTGCGTCGCGGAGTTGTCGCCGTACGGCATCTGGGGGTACGCCGAAGGCTGCTGCTGCGGATACTCCTGCCCGTACGGCGGCGGCGGGTGCGCGGCGCGGTCGTACAGCGCCTCGCCCACCGGGTCCTGCGCGGTGGGGTCCTGCTGCTGGTACGGGTCGTAGGCGTAGGTGTTCTGCAGATACGGGTCAGGGGGTGAGGGACGCTGCTCGGGCGATGGAGGCATCTGGCCCGCAGAGTCGCGATCACCGTCATACGGCGCGTTCATCAGTGCCCCACCTTATTGTCCGCCGGCTATCCCTCCACCTTCTCACCCGTCGGGGACAGCTCAACGCTTTCCCGACCGGTGTCCTCGGTGTCAGTGCCAGGGTCACCCGGCTGCCCCGGATCACCGTCCTCCTGCCCGCCGCCGTTGTCCCCGTCCTCACCGTCCCCGCCGTCTCCGCCGCTGTCCGCGGCTGCCTGCCGCTTCCGCTGACGGTAGATGCGAACGCCCGCGAGCACCAGAAGGAGCAGACCGGCGGCGATGATCAGCATCACCAGATCGGTGACCTTGGTGATCTTGACGTCGAACTCGACGGCGTTGCTGTTGCGGTAGAGCACGCCCTGCGCGGTGAAGAGCGCCGCGGTGACCCTGACCTTGCCGTTCGCGCTCGCCGACGTCTGGAACTTCAGGGTACGGGTGTGGCCGCCGTCGATCGCGATCGGCTGCTGCGGGTCCTTGATCTCCAGCCGGATGTCGGTGTTCGACGTGAGACGCAGCACAAGGTTGGTGATCGGCTGGTTCAGCTCGTTCTTCACCGTCACCGGAATGGTCCCGCTGCGGCCGGAGAGGGTGAGGGTGGTCTTGGGCAGGATGCGGACCGCGTTGATCAGGTCCTGGAGGTAGCCGCCGATCGAACTGCGGAACTCGGTCGCGTCGGCGGGGTCGCCGCGCCAGCCGGCCGACATCGCGCGCAGCACCGAGTTGCCGAAGGGCACCGTCACCTTGTCCTTGCGGGTGAGGATGGTGACGAAGTCGTTGAGATGGGTCTGCGTCTCGCTGAGCTGCTGGAAGGCGCCCACGGACAGCTCGTGCCTGCGCAGCGCCTTGGGGTACTTCTTCGCCGACGGCACCTTGCGGTTCGCGTCCGGGTCGGCCTTGGCCTTGGCGGCGGTGTCGAAGCCGACCGTGGCGGCCCACGGGCTCGTGCCGACCGTGCCGATCGCCTCGGCCATCGCCTGTGCCTGCGAGACCGTGGGCATGCGCTGCGGGGCGACCAGGATGGTGCGCTGCCTCTCCGGCGCCTGCATGGTGATCATCAGGGTCTGCGCGACGAAGTCCTGCACGGCGAGATCGGCGGGCTCCGCGCGCAGCATGTCGCCCGCGAACGCGGTGGACAGCGAGGCGTCGGCGACCACCGCGGTCACCCCGTGGCCGATCGGTCGGGCCGCGTTGGGCGTGTAGCTGAGCGCATCGCTCTCGCCGACGCTGTCGCTGCGGGCCACGATCCGCTTCGCGCCGCCGGTACGGGCCACCGAGACGATGGCGGGGTCGACGGCCCCGTCCACCGGCCAGGCCACGTCGGAGGTGGCCTGGACGCCGAGGACGGTGTCGAGGGTGCTCACGCCCAGTTCGGACGCGGTCTTGAGGTGGTTGAGGGTGCCGGGCACGCGCAGGCCGTTGTGCGCGACGGAGGCCAGGTCGGTGTCGGCGAACGGCAGCGCGATCACCTGGTCGCCCGCGACAGCGCTCTTGAGCGAGTTCAGCCACGCCTTGGCGACCGCGCCGCCCGTGCCCTCGGTGGTGTGGGTGACGTCGCCGCCGGGGCCGGCGACCCGGTACGGCTTGGTCATGAAGTCGATCGAGGCGAGCAGGTCGGGGTCGATGATCCAGGTCACCGGCAGCGACTTGGCCAGGTCGACCATCACCTGGAGCCGCCCGCCGGGGGACAGCTCCTTGGCGAGGTCGTCGTCGAGGAAGATCGGGCTCTGCTGGGAGTCGGTGTCGCCGCGGGCGGCCACGTGCGGCCGGTCGGTGAGCGGCCACAGGTAGGTGATCTGCGTGGCCTTCGCGGTGGTGGTGTTGGTGTCGTACCAGGGCAGGAAGGTGCGCTTGATGCCCAGGACGTGCTCGCCGGGCTCCGCGGACGTCTCGCCGTCCAGCGCCACGCCGAGCTGGTAGACGCCCGAGGCGTCGAAGCCCAGGGACTTCACCGGGACCTTGAGGGAGAAGGGCTGGCTCTGCCCGGCCGGGATCTTCGGGAGGTCGACCGTGTGGCCGTCGATCTCCGAGCCGTCCAGGTAGCTGGTGTAACCGGTACGGTCCTGGGCGCTCTTCATCGCGCTGAGGGACGTCAGGGGGCCGTCCGGGGCGACCCTGACGCCCATCCGGGCGCCGGTGATCGTCGTCTTGCCGTTGTTGGTCACCGTGCCGGACACGGTGACGGAGCCGTCCTTGGCGGGGACGCGGGGGTCGACCTTGTTCAGCGCCACCGCGGCGGTGCGCGAGCCGCTGCCGACGGCGGCCTGCGCGCCCGGCGCCTGGAGCGTCTGGACGACCTGGAGCAGCCCGGTGAGCAGCGTGCCCGCGGCGATCAGGGCGACCGCCCGCAGCAGACGCGGCGAGCGCGCCGACGGGGGTCTTCCGGGTGCCTGTGCCGCCTCGCCCACGCGTTCGCCCGTCCCTCGTGTCGGATGTCGACGGGCGGGCGACGGTGGTCGTCGGTCCGCGCCCATCTGATGTGCGTGCTGGCATGTTAACGATCGGCGCTGTGCCAAAGTGCTGCGGAGTCCGGGGAAGAGGCCCGATGCGGCCCAGTCGAGATCTGGCCGGGGTCCGGCCGATGCCCCGCCGGGGTCCGCCGAGGTCCGGAACCGGACGGTATGCCCTCGGGACGCGCGCCATATGCGCCCGCGACGCGGTCCCGCGGGGAAACCCGGCAGCCGTGGGCTCCGCGGACCCGTACCCTTTTACGTTGTGCCGAATGCCAACAATGCCGCTCAGACCCCGCGGGCCCGCCACCAGGTCGCGCCCGTCGCCGAGGAACTCGGCCACCGATTCCGCGACGCCGGATTCCGGCTCGCCCTCGTCGGCGGCTCCGTCCGGGACACCCTGCTGGGCAGGCTCGGCAACGACCTCGACTTCACCACCGACGCCCGCCCCGAGCAGGTGCTGAAGATCCTGCGGTCGTGGGCGGACTCGGTGTGGGAGGTCGGCATCGCCTTCGGCACGGTCGGCGCGATGAAGGACAGCTTCCAGATCGAGGTGACGACGTACCGCTCCGAGGCGTACGACCGGACCTCGCGCAAGCCGGAGGTGTCCTACGGCGACACCATCGAGGACGACCTGGTCCGCCGGGACTTCACCGTGAACGCGATGGCGGTCGCGCTCCCCGAGGGCGACTTCGTCGATCCGTACGGCGGCCTGGACGATCTGGCGGCGCGGCGGCTGCGTACGCCCGGCACCCCGGAGTCGTCGTTCTCCGACGACCCGCTGCGGATGCTGCGGGCCGCCCGCTTCGCCGCGCAGCTCGACTTCGAGGTCGCGCCCGAGGTGGTCGCCGCGATGTCGGCGATGGCCGACCGGATCGGCATCGTCTCCGCCGAGCGGATCAGGGACGAGCTGAACAAGCTGATCCTGTCCGACCACCCGCGCAAGGGGCTGCGGCTGCTGGTCGACACCGGGCTGGCCGATCTCGTGCTGCCCGAGCTGTCCGCGCTGCGTCTGGAGCGCGACGAGCACTTCCGGCACAAGGATGTCTACGAGCACTCGCTGACCGTGCTGGAGCAGGCGATCGACCTGGAGACCGACGGGCCGGACCTCGTCCTGCGGCTGGCCGCGCTGCTCCACGACATCGGCAAGCCGAAGACGCGCCGCTTCGAGACCGACGGCCGGGTCTCCTTCCACCACCACGAGATGGTGGGCGCGAAGCTGACCAAGGCCCGGCTGACCCAGCTCAAGTACCCCAACGATCTGGTGAAGGACGTCTCCCGGCTGGTCGAGCTGCACCTGCGCTTCCACGGATACGGCAGCGGCGAGTGGACCGACTCGGCCGTACGCCGCTACGTCCGCGACGCGGGCCCGCAGCTCTCCCGGCTGCACAAGCTGACCCGTTCGGACTGCACGACCCGCAACAAGCGCAAGGCAGCCGCCCTGTCCCGCACCTACGACGCCCTGGAAGCGCGCATCGCCGAACTCCAGGAGCGCGAGGAGCTGGACGCGATCCGGCCCGACCTCGACGGCAACCAGATCATGTCGATCCTGGGCGTCCCCCCCGGCCCCCTGGTCGGCAAGGCGTACCAGCACATGCTGGAACTCCGGCTGGAGAACGGCCCGATGACCGAGGACGAGGCGATCGCCGCGCTCAAGACGTGGTGGTCCGAGCAGCAGTGAGAACGGCGGCGTGAAACGGCGGAGGGGCGATGTTCCACGTGGAACATCGCCCCTCCGCCGTCTCGCCGAACGCGATGTTCCACGTGGAACATCGGCGTCAGCTCAAAGGCATCGGCATGGCGCCATCAGCTCAAGGACGTCAGCTCAAGGACGTCAGCCCACGCGCGTCAGGCAGAGCGCGTAGTCGCCGCCGCGCCCCGAGTGGTCGTACTCGGCGTCGCCGTTGGAGCAGGCGTCTCTGTAGTGCTTGCCGCCGTGCCGCTCCACGACGCGGTACGCGGCCGAGCCCGACGTGCAGTCGACGACCTTCAGGGTCGGGTCGGAGTCGGAGCCGCTCTTGCTGACGCAGTCACCGGCGGACGCCGAATTCGCGTCGTTGCCGCCCATCGCGACTCCCGCGACGATGAGGGCGAGCACCAGCAGCGGCGCCAGCATGACGTACGCGCCGCCGCGCAGGAAGATCGGCTTGCCCGGGTTCATGGGCGGTCCGAAGCCGCCGTTGGGCGCGGGCAGCTTGTTGAACTTGCCGCGCGGCCCGAGGTTGATCAGCACCGTGATCGGCGTGATGACGAACGAGGCGATGCTCCACCAGCCCTGCCACAGCGTCTTGGTGGTCATCTCCCGGTGCGTGGCTATCCCGCAGGTGCGGCAGTAGTTCGCCCGTCGCTTCAGGAAGCGCATGATGATCAGGAAGCCCTGGTGGCCGCGGACCGTGGCCTGCACGGCGGGGAAGCCCCCGCAGAAGGTGCACGCCGGGCCGCCGTCCGGCGCCGTCTGCGGCCCGGTCTGCGGGTAGCCGAACGGCTGCTGCCCCTGGCCCTGCGGCGGCCCGTACGGGTTCTGGCCCGGCTGGCCCTGCCCGTACGGATTCTGCCCGTACGGATTCTGGCCGTAGGGGTTCTGGCCGTACGGGTTCTGTCCCTGCTGCGGAGGCGCGGGCGGAGGCGGTGCTGTCTGCTGTGCGTACGGCTGGCCGTAGGGATTGCGGCCAGGAGGTGGCGGAGTAGCCACGGTTTCCCCCATGTGTGGTGTGCGTCCCGGCGCGACGCCGGGGTCAGGAGCGGAGTCGGGTCATCGTGGCGGCCACCCCGGCGTAGAGCAGGGCGAGGACGGTGATCAGCGCTGGGGAACGGCCGTCGGGCGGCAGCATCAGGGCGGAGACCGCCGCGGCGCCTACGAAGGCGACGTTGAAGGCGACATCGTAGAGGGAGAAGACGCGCCCGCGGTAGGAGTCCTGGACGTCGGTCTGCACCACGGTGTCGGTGGCGATCTTCGCGCCCTGCATGGTGAAGCCCAGCACGAAGGCCGCGACCATCATCGGTCCGACGGCGAACGGGAGCGCCAGCGGGAGCAGCAGCACGGCGGACGCGGCGGCGCACACGGTGATCCAGCCGCCGGTGCCGAAGCGGCCGGTGGCCCACGGGGTGAAGACCGCCGCGGTGAAGAATCCGGCCGCGGACAGGCCGACCGCCAGGCCGAGCAGGGCGAGACCGGCGTCGGTGTCCGAGGGGTCGGACCAGGTGTAGCGGCTGAGCATCAGCAAGGTGACGGTCAGGGCGCCGTAACAGAAGCGCATCGCCGTCACCGCGCCCATCGCCCGCCGCGCCGCGGGCCGTTGGCGCAGATGCCGCCACCCGTCGGCCAGGCCCTGCGCGGTGCCCGCGAGCGCCGTGCGCAGCCGCTGCCGTACCTCGCAGGGATCGGGCCCGAGCCGGTCGCGGCCCAGCGTCAGCGCGGACAGCCCCGCCACCAGATAGACGCCCGCGCCGAGCAGCACGGTCGCCGCGTTGGCCCCGGCGCCCTCGGGCAGGAAGAGGTGCACGACGAAGGCGACGCCGCCGCCCGCGGTCGCCGCGAGCGTCCCGGCCGTCGGGGACAGGGAGTTGGCGATCACCAGCCGCTCGGCGTCCACGACCCGCGGCAGCGCGGCGGACAGCCCCGCGAGCACGAAGCGGTTGACGGCGGTGACCGACAGGGCGGAGAGATAGAACAGCCAGTCCGGCACGTGCAGCAGGATCAGCGCGGCCGTCCCGCAGGACAGCACCGCCCGCAGCAGATTGCAGGAGAGCAGCACCTGCCTGCGCCGCCAGCGGTCAAGCAGCACGCCGGTGAACGGGCCGAGCAGCGAGTACGGCAGCAGCAGTACGGCCATGGCGGAGGCGATGGCGCCGGGCGAGGTCTGTTTCTCGGGCGAGAAGACGACATAGGCGGCCAGCGCGACCTGGAAGACGCCGTCGGAGAATTGGGACAGCAGGCGCACCGCGAGCAGCCGCCGGAAGCCCGACAGCCGCAGCAGCACGCGAAGATCGCGCACAACAGCCATGGTCACAGCCTCACATGACGCGGAAGGCCCCGGGCACGCGACCCGGGGCCTTTCCTTGGTACTGCGGTGGTGCCGTCCTGCGGCGGTGCGGTCCTGCGGTGACGCTGTGGCACCGTGCCGCCGGACGCGGCGTTGTCCGGCTCAGCCGGTCAGCGCTCGACCTCGCCGCGGATGAACTTCTCCACGTTGTCGCGGGCCTCGTCGTCGAAGTACTGCACCGGCGGGGACTTCATGAAGTACGAGGACGCCGACAGGATCGGGCCGCCGATACCGCGGTCCTTGGCGATCTTCGCCGCGCGCAGCGCGTCGATGATGACACCGGCGGAGTTCGGGGAGTCCCAGACCTCCAGCTTGTACTCCAGGTTCAGCGGGACGTCACCGAAGGCGCGGCCCTCGAGGCGGACGTACGCCCACTTGCGGTCGTCCAGCCACTGCACGTAGTCCGACGGGCCGATGTGGACGTTCTTGGCGCCCAGCTCACGGTCCACGATCTGCGAGGTGACGGCCTGCGTCTTGGAGATCTTCTTGGACTCCAGGCGCTCGCGCTCGAGCATGTTCTTGAAGTCCATGTTGCCGCCCACGTTGAGCTGCATGGTGCGCTCCAGCAGGACACCGCGGTCCTCGAAGAGCTTCGCCATCACGCGGTGCGTGATGGTGGCGCCCACCTGGGACTTGATGTCGTCACCGACGATCGGCACACCGGCCTCGGTGAACTTGTCCGCCCACTCCTTGGTGCCGGCGATGAAGACCGGGAGGGCGTTGACGAAGGCGACCTTCGCGTCGATGGCGCACTGCGCGTAGTACTTGGCCGCGACCTCGGAGCCGACGGGCAGGTAGCAGACGAGGACGTCGACCTGGCGGTCCTTGAGGATCTGGACGATGTCGACCGGGGCCTCGGTGGACTCCTCGATCGTCTCCCGGTAGTACTTGCCGAGACCGTCGTTGGTGTGGCCGCGCTGGACGGTCACACCGCTCTGCGGGACGTCGCAGATCTTGATCGTGTTGTTCTCGCTGGCCCCGATGGCGTCCGCGAGGTCGAGGCCGACCTTCTTCGCGTCGACATCGAAGGCGGCCACGAACTCGACGTCACGTACGTGGTAGTCGCCGAACTGCACGTGCATGAGACCAGGCACCTTGCTGTCCGGGTCGGCGTCCTTGTAGTACTCGACACCCTGCACCAGCGACGCGGCGCAGTTGCCTACGCCAACGATGGCTACGCGAACCGAACCCATACCGGTTGCTCCCTGTGTAATCGTCACGCGGTTCCCCGGTTTTCGGGTCGGCCGCCGTTCTCTTGGTTGTTGTCGTGTGTGTCCTGCTCGGAGTCCGGGCGCGTGGTGCTGCGTCCGGCCCGCTCGGTCTCGATCAGCTCATTGAGCCAGCGGACCTCGCGCTCCACCGATTCCATGCCGTGCCGCTGAAGCTCGAGCGTGTAGTCGTCGAGCCGTTCGCGGGTGCGCACGAGTGAGGCGCGCATCTTCTCCAGCCGTTCCTCGAGGCGGCTGCGCCGCCCCTCGAGGACCCGCATCCTGACGTCCTTCGACGTCTGCCCGAAGAAGGCGAAGCGAGCGGCGAAGTGCTCGTCCTCCCAGGCGTCCGGGCCGGAGTGGGCGAGCAGCTCCTCGAAGTGCTCCTTGCCCGCGGCCGTCAGCCGGTAGACGATCTTCGCCCGGCGGCCGGCGAGGGGTGTCGCGGGCGGATCGCTGTCCACCACCGACTCCTCGATCAGCCACCCCTGAGTGACCAGCGTCTTCAGGCAGGGATAAAGACTGCCGTAGCTGAAGGCGCGGAACACCCCGAGCGAGGTGTTGAGCCGCTTGCGCAGCTCGTAGCCGTGCATAGGGGACTCGCGCAGCAGACCGAGAACCGCGAATTCGAGGATTCCGGAGCGCTTGCTCAATCCCTCGTCCCCTCGTTCCGGCCGGTCGCCGCTGTCCCGTACTGTGTGCCGACCCGATGCCTCCGCACGATGCATCGGAGCGATGTGTCGGTGCGATGTATCGAGTCGATACATCGGGACGATAGAACGGTTCGACACATCATGCAAGGCGGTCCGCGGTGACCGCCGTCACAGCGGGTGTCACAACATGAAACCTGTGAGGCGTCAACCGTCCGTTATGTGATGAACGCTCGCATCGTGCGTCTTTTGACCGTGCGTACTCTGTTCGCCATGCAGAGCACCGGGAACCCTGGGACGTCGGCGTGCGTCTTGGTCCTGGGTGCAGTGCGGCCTGACACAGCCGCACTCAGGGGGACAGACCGGAATGTCATCGATGCCTGCAGGCGATCCCGCCTGTCGAGGAGTAGCTGTTCATGAGCGAGCACCGTCGCAAGCCGCCGCAGTCGCCCTCCGGCGGCCGTGCTGCCGCCAGGCGCGGGGGACAGCAGCCGACGCCCCCTGCGTCAGGCGGCCGACGCGCGGCCGGCGGCCCCCCCGCCGGGTCCCCTAGCGGTATGCCCAGTGGCGGTACGCCGCCCGGCGGTACCCCGGGCGCCGTACCCGGCCGTCCCCCCGGCCCTCCCGGCGGCGTGCCCAGCGGTTCCCCTTCCGGCACCGGCGGCCCCGGTGTCCCCTATGAAGGACGCGCCGCGGCCCGCCGCGCCGCCCAGGGACGCGGCGGTGGCGGCAACGGCAACGGCGGCGGTCGCCGCAGAGGCACCGGCGGCCCCGGTGAGCCCGGCGGCCCCGCGGGCCGGGGAGGCCGCAGGCCCGCCAAGAAGCGCTTCATCGACTACCCGCGCTTCGGCAAGGAGGGCTGGCGGCACTGGGTGCCCTCCTGGCGCCAGGTCACCGCGCTGTGCATCGGCTTCGTCGGCACCTTGGTCGGCATCGCGGGCATCGCGTACGCCATGGTCGACATCCCCGACGAGAACAAGGCGGCCGTCGCCCAGAACAACGTCTACTACTGGGCCGACGGCACCCGCATGGTCGCCACCGGCGGTGACTTCAACCGGCAGAACATCACGTACGACCAGATCCCCAAGGCCATGCGCTACGCGGTGATCTCGGCCGAGAACAAGACCTTCGAGACCGACTCCGGTGTCGACCCGATGGGCATCACCCGCGCGCTGTTCAACATGGCCAAGGGCGGCGAGACGCAGGGCGGCTCGACCATCACCCAGCAGTACGTGAAGAACTCGATGCTCGACCAGTCGCAGACGGTCAGCCGGAAGTTCAAAGAGCTGTTCATCTCCATAAAGGTCGGCGCGAAGGTCGGCAAGAACGACATCATCACCGGCTACCTGAACACCTCGTACTTCGGCCGCGGCGCCTACGGTCTCCAGGCCGCCGCGCAGACGTACTACGGCGTGGACGCGGTCAAGCTCAACCCCAGCCAGTGCGCCTTCCTGGCGGCGTTGCTCAAGGGCCCGACGTACTACGACCCGATAGGCGCCACCAACATCGACACGTCGGCCACCGCCGAGGCCAACACCAAGCGCTCCACGCAGCGCTGGGCCTGGATCCTCGACCAGGAGGTCAAGTACGGCCACATGACGGCGACCGAGCGCGCCAAGTACACCAAGTACCCGATGCCCCAAGGGCTGAAGGTGCAGGCGGGCATGAGCGGTCAGATCAGCTACCTGGTCGACACGGTGAACAACTACGTCACCACGCACTCCTCGCCGAAGATCACCCAGAAGGACCTTGACCTGGGCGGATACCAGATCTACACGACCTTCGACAAGGACAAGGTCAACGCCCTGAAGAAGTCCGTCGAGGCGGTCCGCAAGGCGAACATCAAGCCCGGCGGCTCGCACAAGTACCTGGGCGACGACCCCGACTACAAGGGCACGGACGCGGACAGCAACGTGCAGTTCGGCGCCGCCTCCGTGGTGCCGGGCGACGGCAAGATCGTGGCCATCTACGGCGGCGAGGGCTACGAGCACAACGAGTTCAACAACAACGCCAACACCGCCGGTGTGCCGGTCGGCTCGACCTTCAAGCCGTTCGTGCTCGCCGCGGCCATGATCTACGGCACCAACCACAGCGACGGCAAGCCCATCACGCCGGACAGCAAGTACAACGCCAACGACCTGCTGGTGATCAAGGACCACGACGGCAATGTGGTCCTCGACAAGGAGAACAAGCCGTTCCGGCAGAAGAACGAGGACTCGATCAAGCACGGCTACGTCACGCTGACCAAGGCCATGCAGAACTCGATCAACACCCCGTTCGTCCAGCTCGGCGAGGACGTCGGCCTGCCCAAGGTCAAGGCGACGGCGGAGAGCGTGGGCCTGCTCGACGAGAGCATGGCCACCATGGTGCCGTCGTTCTCGATCGGTACGTCCACGCCCAGCGCGATCCGGATGGCCGACGCGTACGCCACCTTCGCCAAATCCGGCGTGCAGGTGGACCCGTACTCGGTCACCAAGGTGATCCACAACGGTGACCAGATCAACGGCTTCTCGCGGCCCAAGCCCAAGCAGGCGCTGCGGGACAACATCGCCAACAACGTCACCAAGGTCCTGCAGAACGTGGTCGAGAACGGCACCGGAACCAAGGCCAAGGCCCTGGGCCGTACCGCGGCGGGCAAGACCGGTACCACCGACAGCCCCGGCGGCACCCGGTCCGCGTGGTTCGTCGGCTACACCCAGCAGCTCTCCACGTCCGTGGTGATGTTCCGCCAGGACACCAAGGCCAAGAAGCTGCTGCCGATGTCCGGCACCGGCGGCAACTCCTCCATCCACGGTGGTGACCTGCCGGCCACCATCTGGACCGACTACATGAAGGCCGCCCTCGGCAACTCCGAGGACCCCGGCTTCCCGGACGCCAGCAAGATCGGCGAACCGCAGAACGAGCCCGGCGCCCCGTCCCCGACGCCGTCCATGACGACGCCGCCGCCGAGCCCGACCGACACCGCGACCACTCCGCCGCCCACCACGACGACGCCGCCGACCACCCCGCCGACGACGCCGCCCACGACGCCGCCGACCACGCCGAGCGGCCCGTGCCTGCCGTGGGACCAGACCTGCAACACGCCGACGCCGAGCGACACCCCGACCACGTCGGGCAGCACCGGAGGACCGGGCGGCGGCGGAGGCAACAGCGGCGGAACATCCACCCGCAAACCCGGCGACGGAGGATGACGGACGGCGGCTGACGGGGGACTGCGACCGTCGCCGACAGCAGACAGCGACGGTTGGTGTCCCCGGGGACTCTCGCTCACACAGACCGGTACGGCAGGATGTTCGCCATGACGAGCGTGCGCGACCGCGAAGAGGCCGACCGGCGAGAGCTCCCCGTGCGACCCTCCGACGAGGACCCGGTCGCCGCGGCCGGCAGTGAGTTCCTGGGCGGGCCCACCGGACGGTGGGCCCGCTCCGGCGGTTACCGCTGGTGGAACCCGGTCCGCGTGATGGTGCTCGTCGTCATCGGAATGTTCGCCCTCGGCATGGCGCAGAAAGCGTCCTGCTACTCCGGCGGCTGGTTCCAGGGCGGCTCCCCGCAGTACATCCACGCCTGCTACTCCGACATCCCGCACCTGTACTCGCAGCGCGGCTTCGCCACCGACCTGGTCCCGTACTTCGACCGCATCCCGGACTCGGTCTCCGGCAGCGGCTTCCACTACCTCGAGTACCCGGTGCTCACCGGCCTGTTCATGGAGGTCGCCTCCTGGCTGACCCCGCACGGCGGCGACCTCCAGCACCGCGCGCAGATCTACTGGATCGTGAACTCCGCGATGCTGATGATCTGCGCGGTCGTCCTCGTCACGTGCGTGGCGCGCACCCAGCGGCGGCGCCCCTGGGACGGCCTGCTCATCGCCCTGTCCCCCGCGCTCGCGCTCACCGCGACCATCAACTGGGACCTGTTCGCCGTCGCCCTGACCGCCGTCGGCATGCTGCTGTGGGCCCGCAGCCGACCGCTGGCCGCGGGCATCCTGATCGGCCTGGCCACCGCGGCCAAGCTCTACCCCGTCCTGCTGCTGCTCGCGCTGTTCCTGCTGTGCCTGCGCGCCGGGCGGCTACGGGCCTTCGGCACGGCGCTCGGCGGCGCCGTCCTGTCCTGGCTGGTGGTCAACGGCCCGGTGATCCTGCTCGCCCGGCACGGCTGGTCGGAGTTCTACAGCTTCAGCCGCACCCGCGGCGTCGACTACGGCTCGCTGTGGCTGATCGTCATGCAGCGCACCGGCAACCCGCTGACCGGCGTGAGCGCGTACGTGGCCGCCCTGATGCTGCTGCTGTGCGCCGGGATCGCCGCCCTCGCGCTGTACGCCCCGCGCCGCCCGCGCTTCGCACAGCTCGCCTTCCTGCTGGTGGCCGCGCTGGTGATCAGCAACAAGGTCTACTCGCCGCAGTACGTGCTGTGGCTGCTCCCGCTCGCCGTGCTCGCCCGCCCGCGCTGGCGCGACCTGCTGATCTGGCAGGGCGCCGAGGTGCTGTACTTCATCGGCATCTGGATGCAGCTCGCGTACGTCACCGGCGGCACCAAGCACCACGGTCTGTCCGCCGACGGCTACCACCTCGCCATCGCCGTGCACCTGCTCGGCACGCTCTACCTGTGCGGCATGGTCATCCGCGACATCCTCCTGCCGCAGCACGACGTACTGCGGCAGGACGGCGACGACGACCCCTCGGGCGGAATCCTGGACGGCGCGGAGGACGTGTTCGTGCTCGGCGCCGTCCACCACGAGCCGCGGCACGCGGCGCCCTTCGCCGGACAGCGGGTCGAGTGGGGCACCACGATGCCGACGGACTCCGCGCCCACGACGACTTCGCCCGCGGTGGACGAGAAGGACTAGACGACTGGAGAAGCCAGCCCAGCAGAGAAGGGCGCGACAGGCGTCCTACGACGGGTGGCGGTCCACGACCCGGTCGAACTGGGTCGTGGTGTGCCGCAGGTGCGCCACCAGCTCGTCGCCCACCGCGGGCGGCGCCACGTCACCCGGCAGGAACAGGATCGACACCTGCATGTGCGGCGGCTCCGCGAACCAGCGCTGCTTGCCCGCCCACACGAACGGCGACAGATTGCGGTTGACGGTCGCCAGGCCCGCCCGCGCGACCCCCTTGGCCCGCGGC
The DNA here is from genome assembly GCF_044744145.1 of Streptomyces sp. NPDC087422. Taxonomy (NCBI): domain Bacteria; kingdom Bacillati; phylum Actinomycetota; class Actinomycetes; order Kitasatosporales; family Streptomycetaceae; genus Streptomyces; species Streptomyces sp. NPDC087422. Next base: position 513,323 of record NZ_JBIUXT010000003.1, read on the forward strand.
ATCAGACCGTGCAGCGCCTTCGGCGCCTCCAGGCCCACACCGTGCGAGGTGCCGCCCGCCACGACCACCAGATGGCCGTCGGCGGCCGACTTCTCCTGCCGGTAGCCGTACCGGTCGCCCTTGACGATCCGCGTGACGTCGAGCACCGCGCCGCGGTACTCCGTCGCGTCGTGGTCGCCGAGCCACATCAGGGTGCCGATCCGCGCCCGGAACCTGGTCTGCGGGAACTGCTGCCTGAGCTGCGCCAGTTCGGTCGCCTTGAGGTGGCTGACGAACATCGTGTGCAGCGGCAGCCGGGCCGCCCGCAGCCGCTCCATCCAGGCGAAGACCTCCTCGACCGCGTCCGTACCGTCGGTGCGGTCCAGCGGCAGGTGGATCGCGAAACCCTCCAGGCGTACGTCGTCTATCGCCGTGTGCAGCTTGACCAGGTCGTCCTCGGCCACGCCGTGCCGGCGCATGCTGCTCATCACCTCGATGACCACCCGCGCGCCGACCAGACCGCGCACACCCTCCACCGAGGACACCGAGCGGATCGCCCGGTCCGGCAGCGGTACCGGCTCCTCGCCCAGCCGGTACGGGGTCAGCACCAGCAGGTCGCCGCTGAAGTAGTCCTTGATCCGGGCGGCCTCGTACGTCGTGCCGACGGCGAGCATGTCGGCGCGCAGCCGGGTCGCCTCGTCGGCGAGGCGCTCATGGCCGAAGCCGTACCCGTTCCCCTTGCATACCGGCACGATGCCGGGGAACTGGTCCACCACGGACTGGTGGTGTGCACGCCAGCGTGCGGTGTCGACGTACAGGGTGAGGGCCATGGCCTGGTCGGGACCTTTCCTTGAGCGAGCCTTCGGCGGGCCGCGCGCGGGCCTTGTCGTGGCCCATGCGCGGGCCCGGGGTCAGCGACGCGACATGTAGATGTCGAGCGCCTTGTGGAGCAGCTTGTTGAGCGGGAAATCCCACTCGCCCAAGTATTCGGCAGCCTGCCCGCCCGTGCCCACCTTGAACTGAATCAGACCGAACAAATGGTCGTTCTCGTCCAGGGAATCGCTGATTCCGCGCAGATCGTAGACGCTGGCGCCCATCGCGTACGCGTCCCGCAGCATCCGCCACTGCATCGCGTTGGACGGGCGCACCTCACGCTTGTGGTTCGCCGAGGCGCCGTAGGAGTACCAGACGTGCCGGCCGACGGTCAGCATCGTCGCCGCGGCGACCGCCTCGCCCTCGTGCACCGCCAGGTAGAGCCGCATGCGGTTGGGGTCCTCGGCGTTCAGCGAGGTCCACATCCGCTGGAAGTACGACAGCGGGCGCGGCCTGAAGTGGTCGCGCTCGGCCGTCACCTCGTAGAGCTTCTGCCAGGTCGGCAGGTCGTCGTAGCCGGCCTGGACCACCTCGACACCGGCCTTCTCGGCCTTCTTGATGTTGCGCCGCCAGAGCTGGTTGAAGCCCTTGAGGATGTCGTCCAGCGAACGGTTCTCCAGCGGGACCTGGTACACGTACCGCGGCTGTACGTCGCCGAAGCCCGCGCCGCCGTCCTCGCCCTGCTGCCACCCCATCCGGCGCAGCTTGTCCGCGACCTCGAAGGCGCGCGGTTCGATGAAGTCGGCCTCCACGTCGCGCAGCCGCTTGACGTCCTGGTCGGCGATGCCGGTCTTGATGGTGTTCGCCTCCCACCGGCGGATGATCACCGGCGGGCCCATCTTCACGGTGAAGGCGCCCTGCTGCTTGAGGTGGGCGAGCATCGGCTTCAGCCACTCGTCCAGGTTGGGCGCGTACCAGTTGATGACCGGGCCCTCGGGCAGATACGCCAGGTACCGCTTGACCTTCGGGATCTGCCGGTAGAGCACCAGACCGGCGCCGACGATCTGGCCGGTCCTGTCGTCGATCCAGCCGAGATTCTCCGACCGCCACTCCGACTTCACATCAGCCCATGCCGGGACCTGGCAGTGGCTTGCCGAGGGCAGGCTCTGGATGTACGCCAGATGCTGCTCGCGGCTGATGGTCCTCAGGGTCAGGCTCATGCGGGGCGCTCCCCAAACTCACGACGAACTTCACGACTGCGGGCTGGAATGCTCACTACTTGCTTGTGGTGGGTTTCCGGTGCTGTTTTCTGGCCCGAAGCCTACTGCGCGGGGGAAGCGCCCTCGCTACTGCTCGCCGGTGCTGTCGGCGACTGCCGGCCGTCGCTACCAGAGCCCGCCGAACAGCCCGCCGTGCGCGACACCGATGTAGAAGCCGACCGCCGCCATGCCGAGGCCGATGACGAGAGCGAACCGCTCCGCCGTGGTCGCCGAGATGAACTGGCCGTAGCCCCCGGTGAGGATGCCGACCAGACCGGTCCAGGAACTGAGCAGATGCAGGCTGTTGAAGGCCGAGGAGATGATCGCGATCGCGCCGAGGACGACGGTCACCGCGACCAGCGTGTTCTCCAGCGGGTGCGGCCGGCCGTCGGTGTTGAAGGTGAGGTGGTGGGTCCGTTCCGCGTGCTGTGCCATGGGGCACCTCCGTGACGGAGTAGATGTGTCCAGATTGGGGGCAAAAGGGGGCGGATTTCAACCCGGGGGACCTGTGCGGGTAGTCTGTACGGTCTGCACCGGTGTCTGTGCGTGGGCCGGGCCTCGCCCGACTCGGCGGAACGGTCCTCGGACCGATCCGCCGCTCGACTGTCTGTCACTCGACTGTCAGTGCCCCGCGCTACCGTTGCGACGCAGATACAAACCCTCCTGCCACGGAAACGCCGTGGCCGCCTGAGTCCAAAGGAGGTGGGTTCCCCTATGCGTCACTACGAGCTCATGCTCATTCTCGACCCCGATCTTGAGGAGCGCGCTGTCTCCCCGCTGATCGAGTCCTTCCTCGCCGTCGTCCGCAATGGTGGCGGCAGCGTGGAGAAGGTCGACACCTGGGGCCGTCGTCGCCTCTCCTACGAGATCAACAAGAAGCCCGAGGGCATCTACTCGGTCGTCGACCTCAAGGCCACGCCTGAGGTCGTCAAGGAGCTCGACCGTCAGCTCAACCTGAACGAGTCGGTTCTGCGGACCAAGGTCCTCCGCCCCGAACTGCACTGAGCTCTCCGCTCAGCGCACCGGGGCAGTAACCGAGTAGTAGCCAGCAGTAGTCAGTAGCAGCAGCCAGAAGCAGTCAGCACACCGCCGAGAGGTCATCCCATGGCAGGCGAGACCGTCATCACGGTTGTCGGCAATCTTGTCGACGACCCCGAGCTGCGCTTCACCCCGTCGGGTGCGGCGGTCGCGAAGTTCCGAGTCGCGTCCACTCCGCGCACCTTCGACCGGCAGACCAACGAGTGGAAGGACGGCGAGAGCCTGTTCCTCACCTGCTCGGTCTGGCGGCAGGCGGCCGAGAACGTCGCCGAGTCGCTCCAGCGAGGCATGCGCGTCATCGTGCAGGGCCGGCTGAAGCAGCGGTCGTACGAGGACCGTGAGGGCGTCAAGCGGACGGTCTACGAACTGGACGTCGAAGAAGTCGGCGCCAGCCTGAAGAGCGCGACGGCCAAGGTCACCAAGACCAGCGGTGGCGGTCGTGGCGGTCAGCAGGGCGGCGGGTTCGGCGGAGGCGGCGGCCAGGGCGGCGGCGGCAACTGGGGCGGAAGCTCCGGTGGCGGCCAGCCCCAGGGCGGCGGCGGTGCTCCCGCCGACGACCCGTGGGCGACCAGCGCGCCGGCCGGCGGCGGCCAGGGCGGCGGTGGCGGTAACTGGGGCGGCGGCTCCGGTGCCGCTTCTTCCGGCGGCGGCTACTCGGACGAGCCGCCCTTCTAGGGCGGGCATCCTCACTTCTTGATCGCAAGATCGCATTAGGAGAATCACCATGGCGAAGCCGCCCCCGCGCAAGCCGAAGAAGAAGGTCTGCGCGTTCTGCAAGGACAAGACCGTGTACGTGGACTACAAGGACACGAACATGCTGCGGAAGTTCATTTCCGACCGCGGCAAGATCCGTGCCCGCCGCGTCACCGGCAACTGCACGCAGCACCAGCGTGACGTCGCCACGGCCGTGAAGAACAGCCGTGAGATGGCGCTGCTGCCCTACACGTCGACCGCTCGATAAGGAAAGGGTGACCTGAAGCATGTCGAAGATCATCCTTACCAACGAGGTCAGCGGCCTGGGTGCCGCGGGCGACATCGTCGACGTCAAGCCGGGCTACGCCCGCAACTACCTGATCCCGCGTGGCTTCGCCATCGCGTGGACCAAGGGTGGCGAGAAGGACGTCGAGCAGATCCGCCGTGCCCGCCGCATCCGCGAGATCCACTCGCTGGACGACGCGAACGCGGTCAAGGCGCAGCTCCAGGGCGTCAAGGTCCAGCTCAGCACCCGCGCCGGTGACACCGGCCGGCTGTTCGGCTCGATCACCCCGGCCGACATCGCCGCGGCGATCAAGACCGCCGGTGGTCCGGCCGTCGACAAGCGTCGTCTCGAGGTCGGTTCGCCGATCAAGACGCTGGGCGCGCACAAGGTGACGGTGCGGCTGCACCCCGAGGTCGAGGCCGTCCTCGACCTGGAGGTCGTGGCCGCGTAATCGCGACCGCCGTGTTCCACGTGGAACAGGGAGGGCCGGGCACCCCGATTACGGGGGTGCCCGGCCCTTCGTCGTTCCGGGGTTCCGGGGGCGGCGGGCGCTGTGAGGTCTGGCCGCTCGCTGTGAGGTGTGTCGGCGGGCGGGTCGGCGGGCGGCTCGGGCTCTCGGCGAGTGCCTTGGGCTCCTCGGCGGGCGGCTCGCGCTCTCGGCGAGTGCGTCGGGCTCCTCAGCGGGTGGCTCGGGCTCTCAGCGGGCGGCGCCCGTGACGATCCAGCGGCCGGAGCGGGCCCGGAGCCACAGGGCGGCGAGCCGGGTCAGCATCATCAGGGTCATCGCCCACCAGAGCGCGGTCAGCCCCCAGCCCAGGACGGGCACGGCCAGCGCGGCGGGCGCGAAGACGGCCAGCGTCCCCAGCATCGACCAGGCGAGATACGGCCCGTCGCCCGCGCCCATCAGCACGCCGTCCAGGACGAAGACGATGCCGCAGACCGGCTGCGCCACCGCGACCACCAGCAGCGCGGACGCCAGCGCGTCCCGTACGGCCGGGTCCGAGGTGAACATCGGCCCGATCAGCGGCCGGGCCAGCGTCACCAGCAGCCCCAGGACGACCCCGCAGGCCACTCCCCACTCGATCATGCGGCGGCAGGCGGCGCGGGCGCCCTCGGGGTCGTCCGCGCCCAGGTAGCGGCCGATGATCGCCTGTCCCGCGATGGCGATGGCGTCCAGGGCGAAGGCGAGCAGGGACCAGACGGTGAGGGTGATCTGGTGGGCGGCGATCGCGGCGTCGCCGAGCCCCGCGGCGACGGCGGTGGCGATGAGCAGGACGGCCCGCAGGCTGAGGGTGCGGACGAGGAGGGGGACGCCGGCTCGGGCGCAGGCGCGTATGCCTGCGGGGTCGGGGCGCAACAGGGTCCACAGGGCGGAGCGTGCACCCGTACGGGCGTCCGTCGCGGGGGCGTGTGGCGCGGTGTCGTCTCGCGGCGCGAGGTGCGGCGTCGTGTCGTCCCGCGTCGGGAGGTGCGGCTTGGCGAGGTGCCGCTTGGCGCCGCGGATCACCACCCACACGTAGACGGCCGCCATGCCGTTCTGGGCGATGACCGTGCCCCACGCGGAGCCCGCGATGCCGAGTCCCGCGCCGTACACCAGGCCCGCGTTGAGCCCCGCGTTGGCGGCGAATCCGCCGACCGCCACGTACAGCGGGGTGCGGGTGTCCTGGAGGCCGCGCAGGACGCCGGTCGCCGCCAGCACCATCAGCATCGCGGGGATGCCGAGCGAGCTGATCCGCAGATACGTGGTCGCGTACGGTGCGGCGGTCGGCGACGCGCCGAACAGGTCGACCACGGCCGGGGCGGACGGGAGGACGACGGCGATCACCAGCGCGCCCAGCAGCAGCGCGAGCCAGATGCCGTCCACGCCCTGGCGGATCGCGGCGGGCAGGTCGCCCGCGCCGACCCGGCGGGCGACGGCGGCGGTGGTCGCGTACGCCAGGAAGACGAAGATGTTGACGGCGGTGGTGAGGAGCGCGGCGGCGACGCCGAGGCCCGCGAGCTGGGCGGTGCCGAGATGGCCGACAACCGCGCTGTCGGCCATGACGAAGAGGGGTTCGGCGACCAGCGCGCCGAAGGCGGGGACCGCGAGGGCGAGGATCTCCCGGTCGTGGCGGCCCCGGGCGGGCGTGCGGGGGGACGAGGCCGGATCCTTCTCCACTGCGGGCTTGGCGACCGGATTCACATGCACAGGGTAATCGTCCACAAGTAAGAGGTAAAGGCCACCCTCGACTATTACGGGTGACTGCGTAGAGTGATCTCCTCCGCGTTGTTTGTGGCGATCTTGGGCCGACCGTGAATTTTTTTCTCCTGCACAGGCTATGGATGGAGAAAGGCCAGGTCAGAGCCGTTCCCTTGAGTAGATTGTCAGCTTGTCCACAGCGTCGTCCCAAGGGCTGTACACAGGTTGGGGCCACTTCTCCACAGGTATGCCGCCGCCGTCCACACCCCCTGTGGATAACCGGGTTGGTCAGGGCCGCCGAGAGCCCTACCGTGGACCGTCCCCCGACGCGCCGCGAGCGGCCCCGGGTGACTCAAATGTCGGCGCCGTGCCGTAAGAAAGAGCCGTGCCCCACGAACGCGTGGCACGTAACGGGGTGCGGTCGAACGCGGTCGAACGGTCCGCAGGGACGGGAGGAGGTGGCGCGGATGAGCCAGCCCGAACCCGCGGACGAGCACTGGGGGGAAGCACCCCCGGAAGCCGGTCCGAGCGACCGGCCCCCCGTCACCCGCTTCCGCAAGAAGAACGGCAACGACGACAGCGACAGCAACCGCTGGTCCGAGGGCGGCGGCGGCTTCGAGCGCGTCCCCCCGCAGGACCTCGACGCCGAACAGTCCGTCCTCGGCGGCATGCTGCTCTCCAAGGACGCCATCGCCGACGTCGTCGAAGTCCTCAAGGGCGCCGACTTCTACCGCCCCGCCCACGAGACGATCTACGCGGCGATCCTCGACCTCTACGCCCGCGGCGAGCCCGCCGACCCCATCACCACCGCGGCCGAACTCACCAAGCGCGGCGAGATCGCCCGCGTCGGCGGCGCCCCCTACCTCCACACCCTCGTCAACGCCGTCCCCACGGCGGCCAACGCCGAGTACTACGCCGAGATCGTCCACGAACGCGCCGTCCTGCGCCGCCTCGTCGAAGCCGGCACCCGCATCACCCAGATGGGATACGCCGCCGACGGCGACGTCGACGAGATCGTCAACAACGCCCAGGCCGAGATCTACGCCGTCACCGAACAGCGCACCTCCGAGGACTACCTCCCCCTCGGCGACATCATGGAGGGCGCCCTCGACGAGATCGAGGCCATCGGCTCCCGCAGCGGCCAGATGTCCGGCGTCCCCACCGGCTTCACCGACCTCGACTCCCTCACCAACGGCCTCCACCCCGGCCAGATGATCGTCATCGCCGCCCGCCCGGCGATGGGCAAGGCCCTGGCGCTCGACACCCCCCTGCCCACCCCGACCGGCTGGACGACGATGGGCGCGGTCCAGGTCGGCGACCACCTCCTCGCCGCCGACGGCACACCGACCCGAGTGGTCGCCGCCACCGACGTCATGGTCGGGCGTCCTTGCTACGAGGTCACGTTCTCCGACGGTACGAAGGTCCTGGCTGACGCGGGCCATCAGTGGCTCACCTGGGACCGGAACACTCGCGAGGCATTCGACCACGCGAGGCCAGAGGCCACCTCCTACCCGGACAACTGGCCGTCCTGGTCTCCCTCACGGTCATCCGCCGGCACCAAACCCGGCAGGACCGCGGGAGCCGCCCAGGAGCAGTGGAATCGTCCCGAACCCGAGAGCAAGGCAGTCAGGCCGCGCAGCACCAGGGAGATCGCCGCCACGGTCCGTGCGCTGCACGAGAACAATCACGCGATCCCGGCCACGAGGGCTCTCGTCGGCCCTGAAGTCGATCTGCCCGTCGATCCGTACGTGCTCGGCTACCTCCTCGGAGACGGCGATACCGCCGGAAGCGGGCGTGTCGCCTGCGATCCACAGGACCGCGACTGGCTGATCAAGGAGTTCGACGCGGCTGGGTATGACGCTCGTCGGCACAGCAGCACCGGCCACTTCGGTGTGCGTGGGCTGAGGGACGCGTGGAGCCAGCTCGGTATGTCCGCTGGCAAGCACATCCCGGCCGGGTACCTGCGCGCGTCCTTCGACCAGCGTCTGGCGCTGGCGCAGGGCATGGTGGATTCGGACGGGACCGTCGATGGCGACGGGGCCTATCGGTTCACGAACACCCATCGCGAACTGGTCGACGGATTCTGTGAGCTTGTCGTCTCCCTCGGTTGCGTCCCGCGGGTTCACCACCGCACAGGGCGTACCAGGGCCGGCGTGATCGGCGCGGACTCCTGGGACGTCATCGTTCCGACGAATCTTCCTCTTGCCCGGATTCCGCGTAAGGCGAGTTCCGCTCGAGGGCAGTGGAAACGCGAGCAGGTCACGCGGTACATCACTTCCGTCACCCCGGTCACGAGCGTCCCGGTCCGCTGCGTACAGGTGGACAACCCGGACCACCTGTACCTGGCCACCCGCTCCATGGTGCCCACCCACAACAGCACGCTCGCGCTGGACTTCGCGCGGACGTGTTCCATCGCCAACAAGATGCCCAGCGTCATCTTCTCGCTCGAAATGGGGCGCAACGAGATCGCGATGCGGCTGCTGTCCGCCGAGGCGCGGGTGGCGCTGCATCACATGCGGTCGGGGACCATGACGGACGACGACTGGACGAAGGTGGCCCGGCGGATGTCGGACGTCACCGAGGCGCCGCTCTACATCGACGACTCGCCGAACCTGTCGATGATGGAGATCCGCGCCAAGTGCCGTCGCCTCAAGCAGCGCAACGACCTGCGCCTGGTCGTCATCGACTACCTCCAGCTCATGCAGTCGGGCGGCTCGCGCCGCCCCGAGAGCCGTCAGCAGGAGGTCTCGGACATGTCCCGTAACCTCAAGCTCCTCGCCAAGGAGCTCGAAGTCCCGGTCATCGCGCTCTCCCAGCTCAACCGTGGCCCCGAACAGCGCACCGACAAGAAGCCCATGGTCTCCGACCTGCGCGAATCCGGCTCCATCGAGCAGGACGCCGACATGGTGATCCTCCTCCACCGCGAAGACGCCTACGAAAAGGAGTCCCCCCGCGCGGGCGAGGCCGACCTGATCGTCGCCAAGCACCGCAACGGCCCCACCGCCACCATCACGGTCGCCTTCCAGGGCCACTACTCCCGCTTCGTGGACATGGCCCAGACCTGACCGGGGACGGTCGGCTCCGACAGGAACACCTTCGGATCGACCGGCCCGTAGGCGATGTTGAACGTGTCGAGCCAGTACGACCAGTCCCGTGTTCCGGCGGCACTACTGAACCGATGGTTCACCTGCCAACGGACCCAATGCCCCGGGGCAGACGCACTGCCGGCGGGTGCCGGGGGCGGGGTTGGTTATGGGGTGGGCGGGGTGTGGTGGTAGAGGGCTACCAGGACGCCGTGGACGGGCTGGGATTCGGTGTTTTCGGGGGTCTCGTCGACGAGTTGGGTGAGGGTGTCGCCGAGGTGTTTCGCCTGGGCGGGGCTGAGGCGGAGGTGGCGGAGGGTCAGGTGGGGGGCGACCGGTGAGCGGTCCAGTTCGTGGGCGACGGCGGCGAACATCGCGGCGGTGCCTGCCGCTTGGGGTTCGGCGACGAGCATGCGGCGGGCCGTGCGCTGGTAGGAGTGCTCGGTGCCGCCGCGGACCTGACGGGTCTCGGCGATGTGGACGAGCCCGGCCTCGCGGAGCACTTTGAGGTGGTGGGCCACGTTGCCCTTCTTCGCGTCGAGTTGGGCCGCGAGCCCGCTGACGGTGGCGGGCCGCTGGCCCAGGGCGAAGAGCAGCCGCTGGCGCAAGGGGTGGGAGAGCGCCGCGAACTGCTCGGGCGCGCTGATCTCCAGGACGTCCTCGGGAGGCGGCGGGTAGGTCGGCTGATCGGACATACCGAAAGTGTCTAAAGTCTTTGACGCTTTCGCAAGGACGGTGCTCTACTCCCAGCCATGACGATTCCGACGAACCTCCACCCGGCCCCTGTCATCGACGAGACGGCCCGGCTGCTCACCGAGCACTACGTCTTCCCCGAGACGGCCGAGCAGCTCGCCGCCCTGCTGCGACGGCGTCTCGCCGAGGGCGCGTACGGCGTCGACGACGCCGAGGAGCTGGCCCGGCTGGTCACCGCGGACCTCCAGTCCCTCAACGGCGACCGGCACTTGAGGCTGAAGCACCACGCCGACCCGGTCTCCCCGGAGCAGGGGGCGGCCGGCCTGGCCGCCATGCGCCGGGACTTCGACACCTCGCTGGGCGGTGTGCCCCGGCTGGAGCTGCTCGACGGCGGCGTCGCCGTACTGACGCTTGGGCCGATGCTGTTCCCGCTGGAGTGGGCCGCGGAGCCGCTGGGCGCCGCGCTCACCCTGGCCTCCCGCGCCCAGGCGCTGATCGTGGACCTTCGCGCCAACCGGGGCGGCGACCCGGACACGGTCGCCTTCGTGTGCAGCTACCTGCTGGACGAGCGCACCCACCTCAACACCATGTACTGGCGCGGCGATGAGCGCGGCGATGAGCGCGGCGATGGGGGTGGCGATGAGCGCGGCGGCGAGCGCAACGGCGAGCGCGGCGAGCAGTCCTGGAGCCTGCCCCACGTCCCCGGCGCCCGCTTCGGCGGCAGCGGCCCGGTGTACGTGCTGTCCAGCGAGAGCACCTTCTCCGCCGCCGAGGAGCTGGCCTACGACCTGCAACAGCTCGGCCGCGCCGTCGTCGTCGGCGAGCGCACCCGCGGCGGCGCGCACCCGTGCAACGGCTGGACCGTACACCCGCACCTCGAGGCCACCATCCCCGTGGGCCGCGCGGTCAACCCCGTCTCCGGCACGAATTGGGAAGGCACCGGTGTGCGGCCGGACGTCCCCTGCGCCGCCGCCGACGCCCTGGACCGCGCGCACGCGCTGGCCCTCGCGCGACTGGCGGGCTGAGCCCTTCCGGGCGGTCAGGCCGGTTGGAAGAACGCGAGCATTCTCCGGCCGGCGTCGGGCGACGTCAGGATGTCGTGGACGCGGGCCGACTCGCGGGCGGCGGCGCCGGTACGGGCGAACATCTCGCGTTCGTACTCCGCGACGGCGCGGGGGATGTCCTCCGGGTGCGCGGCCAGGGCGAGGCCGAGGAGGGCGCCGTCGAGGAGGGCCATGTTGGCGCCCTCGCCGACCGGTGGCATCAGGTGGGCGGCGTCGCCGATGAGCGTGACGTCCGGTGTCGACGGCCAGGTCAGGCCGACCGGGAGGGTGGTGATCGCCCGTGGCACGACGGTGTCGTCGCAGGCCGCGATCAGGGCGGTGAACCGTGGGTGCCAGCCGGGGAGCAGGTCGATCAGGCGCGCCCGGGCGGCGGCGGGGTCGTCGAAGGGGATCTTGCTGGTGGCGAACCAGTCCTCGTCGGTGTTGTAGAAGCTGAGGCCGATACGGACGCGGCCGTCGCCGTTGCGCTGTGCGGCCAGCGACAGTCCTCCGCCGAGCACCCAGTAGTTGCCGCGACCGACCATGGCCGCGAGGTCGGGGTGCGTGCGGTCGATGTCGGGGATGCCGAGCTCGACGATGTTCTGGCCGATGTGCGCCGGGCGGGCGTCGGTGAGCAGGGGGCGGACCCGGGACTGCGCGCCGTCCGCGCCGACCAGCAGGTCGTACGTCGTACTGCCGCCGTCGGCGAAGCGCAGCAGGCCGTCGGCGGCGGAGGTGAACGCGTGCCCCCAGCGCACCGTGTCCTCGGGGAGGGAGTCCAGCAGCAGGTCGCGCAGGTCGGCGCGGTCGACCTCGGGGCGGTCGAGCGGGGCGTCCTCGGGGGTGTCCTCCTGGAGCAGCAGGGTGCCGTCCGGTTCGAGCAGGCGCATGTCCTGGCCTTCGCCGCGGGCTATCGCGTGGAATCGGTCGATGAGCCCGGCCTCGCGCAGCGCCCGCTGCCCGGAGTGGATGTCGAGCATGCCGCCCTGACCGCGCGCGGCGCGTGACGCCTCGCGTTCGTACACGACGGCGTCGATGCCGTTGACGTGCAGCACGCGGGCGAGGGCCAGGCCGCCGAGGCCGGCCCCGACGATGGCGATCGCCGCGCCCGCAGTCGGGGTCGGGCTCGGGGTCGGGGTGGTGGTCGTTGGCATGGGTGTCCCCTTCGGTTCCTTCGATACACCGTACGAGTCGATACACTGTATCGCGACAATGCGATGTACCGTATGCGGCATGTTGGTGTGGGAGCGGCCCGAGCCGCCGAATCGACCCGTACCGGCCCCCCTGGACCGGGAGCGGATCGTCCGCGCCGCGATCGAGCTGGCCGACGCGGACGGCCTGGACGCGGTGTCGCTGCGCAAGGTCGCCACCGCGCTGGGCGTCGGACCGATGCGGCTGTACGGCTACATCGAGAGCAAGGACGAACTGCTCGACCTGATGGTCGACGCGATCCACGCCGAGATCCGGCCGGTCGGGGACACCTGGCGGGAGGTCCTGCGCTCGCTCGCCGAGACCACCCGGCAGGCCGCCCACGACCACGAGTGGCTCGCCGACCTGCTCGGCGGCCGGCCGCAGCTCGGCCCGCACGCGCTGGCCAGGGGCGAGGCCGTGGTCGCCGCGCTGGACGGGGTCCACGTGGACGCCGTCATGCCCGTGGTCACCGCGGTCGACGCCTACGTGACCGGCGCCGTCCGCCGCGAGATCGCCGCCCGCCGCGCGGAGCGGGCCACCGGCCTGGACGAGAAGCGCTGGCAGGCCGCACTGGGCCCCTACCTGGAACGCGCCTTCGCCACCGGCCGCTTCCCCGCCCTGTCCACCGTGATCCACGACGCCGCCCACCTCGACGCCGACCACACCTTCCGCCTCGGCCTCGACTTCCTCCTCGACGGCATCGAGGCCCACATCTCGCGCTAGGGCCGGCGCGGGCGCCGCGTCTTGAGCGCGGTCTCGAAGCTGCGGATGCAGGCGTGGTCGCCCTCGACCGCGATGCTCACCGGGGAGGTCCCGGCCCCGGCGCCCCCGCGGGAGGGCACCGGAGCCGGAACCGAACCGGCTAGGTGGTCGTCCAGACGAACGTCACCGGTGCGGACGCCGCAGCCGAGGACGTACGGGCGGTGACCGTCACCGTGTACGTACCCCGCTCAGTGGCCGCGCCCGTGAACCGCCCCGCCGAGCTGAGCGAGATCCCCGGCGGGAGACCGGTCGCCGAGAAGGCCGTGCCGCTCGGGGCCTTCCGGTCCAGCGCCCAGTCCACCGCCGTGTGCAGCGGGCTGCTCATGCCGTGCGGATTGGGCACGGCGTACGAGGCGTCGCCGCCCCCCACCCGCGCCGCCGCGGCGTTCACCTGCGTCGGCACGCTGAGCGTGCCGCTCAGCGGGAGATTCCGCGACGAGTCCCCCACCAGGATCTGGTAGCTGCCCGCCGCCGTCGTCCACCCGTTGGTGCCGGTGTTCCAGTACGCCAGGTCGTGCGTGGACACCGTGAAGGTCAGCGTCTGCGACTGGCCCGGATTGAGCGTGACCCGCTGATAGCCGCGGAGCTGGTGGACCGGCTCGCCGGTGGAGGCCGGGTCGCCCACGTAGAGCTGCGCGACCTCGGTACCCGCCCGCGTCCCGGTGTTGGTCACCGTCGCGCGCACGGTGGCGTTCCCACCGGACAGCGCGCCGACCTGGAGCCCGGAGAAGGAGAAGGTGGTGTACGACAGGCCGAAGCCGAACGGATACAGCGGCTCGATGTTCTGCGCGTCGTACCACTTGTAGCCGACCTTCAGCCCCTCGCTGTACTGCACCGTGCCGTTGGTCCCCGGCCACTGCGCCGGGGTGTGCGCGGGCACGTCCGCGAGCGACTTCGGGAAGGTGACGGGCAGCTTGCCCGACGGGTTGACGTCACCGAAGATCAGCGCCGCCATCGCCGTGCCGATCTGCTGGCCCGGATAGAAGCCCTCGAAGACGCCCGCGACCTGGTTCAGCCACGGCATGTTGATCGCCGAGCTGTTGTTGAGCACCACGATGGTGTGCGGATTGGCCGCCGCCACCTGGGCGATCATGTCGTTCTGGTTGGTCTGGGCGTTGCCGACCGGCGGCAGGTCGAGCGTGGTGGTGTCGTGCTCCTCGTTGCCGTAGTTGTCGCTGGCGAAGACGATCGCGACATCGGAGGAGCGGGCCAGCGTGACCGCCGACGCGAGATTCGACGCGTCGTTGTACTGCACGGTGGTGCCGGTGCCCGCGACCCGGTTCTGGATGCCGGTGATCGGCCAGACCGTGCCGGAACTGGTCACCGTCGCACTGCCGCCGCCGATGGACTGCACGCCCGCGCCGCCGTCCCAGCCGATCACCGCGATCGAGTGGGTGGTGGCGGTGGACAGCGGCAGGATGCCGTTGTTCTTGAGCAGTACGGTGCCCTCCTCCGCGCCCTGGAGCGCGGTCGCCACATGCGCCGGGGTGGTGACGACGGCGTCCCGCGAACCGCTGGGCGCCTTGTCGAAGAGACCGAAGGCGAAGAACTGCGTCAGCAGCCTGCTCACCATCGTGTCCAGCGTGGCCTGGCTGACCGTCCCGTTGGCGACCGCCTGCGCGAGGAAGTCCGCGTAGAAGTAGCCGTTCGGCATCTCCACCGTCAGACCGGCGTTGGCGGACTCGACCGTGGAGTGCGCGCCGCCCCAGTCGCTGGTGATGAAGCCGCCGAAGCCCGCCTGCTGGTAGAGCCCGACGTTCATCAGCGCCGGATTCTGGCAGGCCGGTACGGAGTTGACGACGCTGTACGCGCACATCGCCGCCGCCGGCGAGCCCTGCTGCACCGCCGCCTGGAACGCGGGCAGATACAGCTCCTGCATGGTCCGGTTGTCGACGACGACCGTCCCCGCCGGATTCTCGATGTTGTAGACGGCCACGTGCTTCATCTCGGCCATCACACCCTGGCTCTGGATGCCCCGGATGTCGGCCGCCGCCAGCCGCCCATTGAGGTACGGGTCCTCGCTGAACGTCTCGAAGGCCCGGCCCCAGCGCGGGTCGCGCACGATGTTCAGCGTCGGGCCGAGCGCCACCTGCACACCCTTGCCCGCGAACTCCGCGCCGATCGCCGCGCCGTACTGCTGCTCCAGCGCGTCGTCCCACGTCGCCGCGGACGCGTTCGCCGACGGCATCTGCGTGACGCCGCCGAGGCCGTCACCGACACCGTGCGGCCCGTCCTGGAGGCCGATGTTCGGGATGCACAGCGACGGTACGCCGGTGATGTTGCCGATGTACGGCGTCGCGTTGTTGTTGCCGTGCAGGATCGAGACCTTCTGCGCGTTGGTCATCTGCGCCATGACCTGCTGGACGCGGGTGGCCACCGGAGCCGTGGAACCGACCCACGGGCAGTTGCCGTTGCCCCCGCTCGGCGGCGGGGAGGTCGTACTGCCACCGGGCGTCAGGATCGTGAACTCCCACAGCGAGTAGCCGTACTGCGTCGCCCGCTGCGTGCCGTACATCCGCACATAGCGGCCGGTCGCGTTGAACGACAGATTCTCGGTGCCACCGGCCCCGGTCGTCGTGGAATACGCGTTGTTCCACGTGGAACCATCGGTCGAGACCTGGATCTGATACGCCTTCGCGTACGCCGTCTCCCACGTCAACTGCGCGCCGCACAGCGTCTGCGACGAGCCGAGGTCGACCTGGACCCACTGCGGGTCGGAGGCCGCGCTGGACCAGCGGGTGCCCGCGTTGCCGTCGAAGGCGGCGGAGGCGGGGGTCCCGGCGTTCTCGGTCGAGGACGCGGTGGCGGGCCTGCCGAGCGCGGCGGTCGTGGTGCCGCAGGTCGCCGGGGGCGTACCGCCGCCGGAACCGCCGTAGACCTGGAACTCCCAGAGCGAGTAACCCCATTGGGTGGCGCGCTGGGTGCCGTACATCCGCACGTAGCGGCCGGTGCCGGTGACGCTGAGCGTCTGGATGCCGCCGGTGCCTGTGGTGGTGGAGTAGACGTCGGTCCAGGCGGTCGCGTTGTCCGAGACCTGGATCTTGAAGGCTTTGCCGTACGCCGTCTCCCAGTTGAGGACGACCTGCGTGATCGGCTGCGACGAGCCCAGGTCGACCTGGAGCCACTGCGGATCGGACGCGGCGCTGGACCAGCGGGTACCGGTGTCACCGTCCACGGCGGCGCTCGCGGCGAACGCGTCCTGGACGGATGACGCGGTCGCCGGCTTGCCCTGCGAGAGCAGGGTCGGCGTCGCCGCGTGCGAGGAGGTGGGCGCCAGGGACAGATACGCCGAGGCGATCAGCACCAGCGCCATCAGCAGGACGCCCTGCGGTGACCGTGCGAGAGGGAACCGGAAACGTTTACGGTGCGCGGAGAGCCCTCGTGGGGTGACCCTCATGTGTGCTCCTACGTGTCTACGTGTCGGATGACGGCTCGCGGAAGCCCGCGAGCACGGGCGCGAGAGGGTGAGAAACCGACAACGAGGGCACGTACCGCCGTCCTTGCGGAGGTCCGCGCGGCGAGCGCGCGGCCACGCACGTGACAGGCACGTGACAAGCACGCGGCGGCGTGCGGCGAGGTGCGCCGCGTACGCGCGAGCCTCCGGTTGGGGGGTGGACGTCGGTGGTGCCCTGCTGCGGTGTGCGGCACCGACCCCGGTCTCGCGGCCACGATCGGCGTTCGTGCGCGGTGCGGCTGTGCGGAGGTGCGGTCGTGCGCGTGCGGTCGTACGGGCGGTGCGGTCGTGCGCGTGCGGTTGGTACAGCGGTGCGGTCGTGCGCGTGCGGCTGTGCGGCGGCCCGAGGGGTGCTGTCCCGCCGCCTCGCCGGACGGCTGTGAGAGCGCTCTCTGGCCGACGTGATGTCTACGCCTGGCGAAAACCGCTGTCAAGGTTCCGCGCAGCCGTGACCGGACGGCGCCGCTTTCTTCAAGCGGGCCCAACGCGGGCCGGGGGCAACGGGGTTGCGAAGTACCGCCGTGGCGGGCACGGCCGGGCGCGGCGGCGAGTGGGATCGTAAGGGGATGGACGACAACGACGACGTCGGTGGTGGCGTGAGCGGAGACGGCCGGGACGGCGACGGGAGCGGGGCGGCCGGCGGCGACGAGGGCGGGACCGGCGGCGTCGGCCGGTTCAAGGTCGAGCTGGAGGGCGTACCGGAAACGCTGCTGTGGAATCTGTACAACCGGGCCGCCGAGGCCCGGCGGCCGGGGGCGCGGCTGCTGGACGACCCGCTCGCGGTGGAGCTGGTCGACCGTATCGACTACCCCTTCGAGCGGTTCGGCGGCTCGGGCATGGCGCAATGGCACGCGCTGCGGGTGCGGTGCCTGGACGACGAGGTACGGCGGTTCGTCGCCGAACACCCCGACGGCACGGTGGTGGCGCTCGGCGAGGGCCTCGAAACGCAGTTCTGGCGGGTGGACAACGGCCGGGTGCGCTGGCTGACGGTGGATCTGCCGGAGACGGTCGAGGTCCGAGACGTTCTGCTTCCGGACGATCCGCCACGGCGCCGTTCGCTGGCGCGCTCGGCGCTGGACCTGGGCTGGATGGACGAGGTCGACGACTCCGAGGCCGTACTGGTCACCGCCCAGGGCCTGTTGATGTATCTGCCGCCGTCCGACGTGAAACGCCTGATCGCCGCCTGCGCGGAACGTTTCCCCGGCGGCTGGATGCTCTTCGACGCCCTCCCCCGGGGGATGGTCGCCCGCAGCCAGGCCCAGGCCGACGACCGGGCCCGGGCGGACGCCCAGGCGCGGGCCGAGGCGCGCAGGGACGCGGACGCGGGCGGGACAGGGACGGACGCGGGGCCGGACGTGGGGCCGGACGCGGGCGGGAGCGCGGCGCGCCCCGGCTATCGCGCGCCGCGCTGGCTGTGGGGCATGGACGGCAAGGAGTACCGCAAGGTCGCGACCGCCTCGCCGCGCATCGCCGAGGTCCGCAGCCTGCGCCTGCCGCGCGGTCGCGGCCCGTACGCCATCGCGCCCGTCTCGCATCTGATCCCGCTGCTGCGCGGGATGCGGATGTCAATTGTGTCGCTCCGCTTCGGCACCGCCGATTACCGTAACGGCGACCGTCCGTAGGGGAGTCCAGGTCGGCCGGGCGCACGGATCCGGCCACCAGGACCGCCCCGGACCCCGTACCGAGACAAGAGGCGCGCGCCGAGTGACGACCGATTCCCAGCACCCACCGCAGTCCCCCGACCGGCCCCGGCCCGCGGCCCCCGCCCCGTACGCGCTGCCGACGCCCGGCCCCGCGCCCGCCGCGCCGGACGGCGAACTGCTGCCCGCCACCCGCCGCGCCCTGCTGCGCCGGATCGCGGTCGGCCAGGCCGAGGGCCGTACGCCGTCGATCGTCGGCGCGGTCGTACGGGACGGGCGGATGGTCTGGTTCGGCTCGCGCAGCATGATCGAGGGACACGCGCCGGACGCCGACACGCAGTACCGGATCGGCTCGATCACGAAGACGTTCACGGCGGTGCTGGTGATGCGGCTGCGTGACGAGGGGCTGCTGGAGCTGACCGATCCGCTGGCGCGGCACCTGCCGGACCTGCCGGACGACGCGGAGGACGTGACCGGTCTGACGATCGGCCAACTCGTCACCCACACCTCCGGCCTGGCCTCCGAGACGCCGGGCCCCTGGTGGGAGCGGACCCCCGGCGACCTGCGGCCGGAACTGGCCGACATCCTCGGCCCGGCCCCCGTCAAACACCCGGCCGGACGGCGCTACCACTACTCCAACCCCGGATTCGCGCTGCTCGGCGCCCTGGTGGAGGCCAAACGCGGCGTGCCGTGGGCCGAGGCCCTGAAGGCCGAAGTGCTCGACCCGCTGGGCATGCCGCGTACGACGGCGCTGCCGCAGGCCCCGGCCGCCGGGGGCTTCGCCGTCCACCCGTGGGCGGACGTGATGCGGCCCGAGGTCGTACAGGACACCGGACTGATGGCGCCCGCGGGCCAACTGTGGTCGACGGCCCAGGACCTGGCGCGCTGGGCGGGCTTCCTCGCGGCCGGGCACCCGGACGTGCTGGCCGCGGCGACACTGGCCGAGATGCGCGCGCCCGCCGCGCCGCCGGACGCGGCCGACCCCGACTCGGGGTACGGCCTCGGGCTCCAGCTCACCCGGCACGGCGACCGCCCGCTCGTCGGCCATACGGGCTCGATGCCGGGCTTCCTGGCCACCGTGTGGGTGAGCGTCGCGGACGGCGTGGGCGCGCTCGCGATGGCCAACTCCACCTCGGGGCCCGCGATCGGCACCATCGCCGCCGACCTGCTGGCGATCACCGCTGACGCCGAGCCCGGCCTGCCCGCGCCCTGGCGGCCCGCCGACGCGCTCGACCCGGCGCTGCTCGACCTGGCGGGCCCCTGGTACTGGGGCACGTCCGGCTACAGCCTGCGCGTCCACGCCTCCGGCGACCTCGCGCTCGCGCCGCTGACCGGCCAGGGCCGCGGCGCGCGCTTCCGCGCGGAATCCGACGGCACCTGGACCGGCCTGGAGGGGTACTACGCGGGCGAGACGCTGCGGCCGGTGCGGCGCGCCGACGGTTCGGTCGGCCATCTCGACCTGGGGTCCTTCGTGTTCACACGCGTGCCGTACGACCCTTCGGCGCCGCTGCCGGGCGGCCCTGGCCCTGGCCCCGGTCCCGGTCCCGGTCCTGGCTCCGGTTCCGGGCAGGGGAACTGGCCGGTGCGCTGAGGCCGTTGGCCTCGGGAGTGCGGTCGGCGCCGTCCTGAGCGCCGTCCTGAGCGCTGTCCTGCGTGCCGTTCCGCGTGCTGTCCTGCGTGCTGTCCTTCGAGCCGTCCGAGGACGGGGGCCTGAGCAGGACGGCGGCGACCGCGGCGCCGAGGGCCAGCAGTCCGGCGGCGACCACGAAGGCCAGGTGGTAGCCGCTGGTCAGGGCGGCCGGTACGGAGTGGCCCGCGGCGAGCTTCCGGTCGGTGCGGGCGGCGGCCAGGGCGGCGAGTACGGAGAGGCCGAGCGCGCCGCCGATCTGCTGGGCGGTGTTGAAGACGCCGGACAGCAGCCCGGAGTCTGCGGGGGTCGCCTCCGACATGCCCAGCGTCATCAGGGAGGGCATGGCCAGGCCGAAGCCGACGCCGAAGACCAGGATCGCCGGGAGGATGTCGGCGGGGTACGAGGCGTGCGCGGAGGGGGCCCTCGCCAGGATGAGGAAGCCGCCCGCGAAGAGCAGCAGGCTGGGCAGCAGGACGGCGCGCTGGCCGAAGCGGGCGCCGAGCCGGGCGGACAGCAGCAGGGACATCACGCCGATCATCGCGCCGGTCGGCGCCAGCGCGAGCCCGATCCGCACCGGGCCGTAGCCGAGCACCTGCTGGAGGTAGAGGCTGGTCATGAACTGGAAGCCGAAGCCGCCCGCGACCATCAGCGCCAGCACCACGTTCGCGCCCGAGACGATCCGGGAGCGGAAGATCCGCAACGGCATCAACGGCTCGGCCGCCTTGGTCTGACGGATCAGGAACCCGGCCAGCAACAGGGCGGACAGCGCCGCGAGTCCTGCGGTGGCGGGGGACGTCCAGCCCCGGCCGGTGGTCCCGACGATGGTGTAGACGCCCAGCATCAGGGCGGCGGTGACCAGGACGGCACCCGGCGCGTCGACCCCGGGACGCGCGCTCCCGGCGCGGGGCTCAAGGGGTTCACCATTGGGCTCGTGGGGCGTGCGGGGCTCGCGTACGGCGGCCGGGCGGTCGTCGGGCAGCAGGCGCAGGCTGAGCAGGGCGGCGGCCGAGCCGATGGGGAGGTTGACGAAGAAGATCCAGTGCCAGTTGATGGCCTGGGTGAGGATGCCGCCCACGAGCAGGCCGAGGACGCCGCCCGCGGACTGCACGAAGCTGTAGACGCCCATGGCGCGGGCCCGGCCGCGGGCGTCGGGGTAGAGCGCGATGACCATGCCGAGGCTGACGGCCGAGACCATCGCACCGGCCGCGCCCTGGACGAAGCGGGCCGCGATCAGCAGCCCCGCGGAGTCCGCGAACCCGCACAGCAGCGAGGCGACGGTGAACGCCGCCAGGCCGGTGACCAGGATTCTGCGGCGGCCGAACAGGTCGCCGAGGCGGCCGGCGAGCAGCAGCAGCCCGGCGAAGGCGATGAGGTACGCGTTGACCACCCAGGCGAGGCTCGACTGCGAAAAGCCCAGGTCACGGCGGATGGACGGCAGCGCCACATTCACGATCGTGCCGTCGAGGATGATCATCAGGGTGCCCGCGCTGAGCACCGCGAGAGCCGCGCCGCGCGACGATCCGGCGGCATGGGGACGGAGTGGCATGAGGTCGCCTCCTGGCGAAAGGGATACCAGGAGCGACCGTAGCAGATGGTTTTGTTGAAGACTATCTCTTACGGGCTTACCTTGCGGGCGCGTGCCCGGCGGTGGAGCGGTGCGGTGTGCTGCGGTGCGGGGTCGGGGGCGGACCGCGGCGGAGCGGGCTACTTGCGGGACTGGCGCGGGCGGCGCACTCCCTGGCCGCCGTCCGGTGCGCCCGCGGGGGTCGCGAGATGGCCGTTGACCAGCCGGTTCAGCGCGGAGACAAAGGCGGTGCGCTCGCTCTCCGGCAGCGCGCC
Source organism: Streptomyces sp. NPDC087422 (assembly GCF_044744145.1). Lineage (NCBI taxonomy): Bacteria > Bacillati > Actinomycetota > Actinomycetes > Kitasatosporales > Streptomycetaceae > Streptomyces > Streptomyces sp. NPDC087422. The sequence goes on from NZ_JBIUXT010000003.1 coordinate 534,905, forward strand.
GAGCACGTCCTCGTGCACGTGGTCGACGATCTCCTGGCCCTCGGCCACGACCTTCTCGCCCGCCGGGGTCACCTTGATGATCCGCGCGCGCCGGTCGGTCGCCGACGGCACCCGCTCGGCCAGCCCCGCCCGCTCCAACTGGTCGACGGTGACGACCATCGTGGTCTTGTCCAGGTCGGACAGCTCGGCGAGCTGCGCCTGGGTCCGCTCGGCCTCCAGCGCGTGCGCCAGCACGCAGTGGGCGCGCGGCGACATGCCGATCTCCGCGAGCGCCGCCGACATCTGGGTGGCCAGTACGTGGGCGGTGTGCTGGAGCAGGTACGACATGTCGGCGGTCCGCGCCGACAGGGGGACGTGTCCTGCGGTGGTCACGGCCTCTGCGGTCGCTGCTGTCTCTGCGGTCATGTCTTGGAGACTAGCAAAATAGGTCCGCTACGGGACGATCCCGTAGTGGACCTATCGGGGGCGGCGGGACGGGACCCCGTGGAGACCTGGAGACACGGACTCCGGGGACGGCGCGGCGGATAGTACGCGAAACCGTTTCTCCAGTGGTGACGCTTCGCGCTATTCGTCCGGTGCCCTCACGCAGCGTGGCACGCTCACACGGCACCGCAGGCGAGCTGGGCGAAGGATCGACCACCGGGAGTTCGGGGCCACGTGATCATGGATGCCAAGACCACCGACCCGGCCTCACCGGCGTCTCCGCAGCCCAGGGGGCGGCGCCGCAAGATCGCCCAGCCCCGGCAGGAGCCCGCCGCACCCATGACGCGGCCCGCCGCCGCGCAGCGGCAGGAGCCGGGACCAGCGCCGGAACCCGAGCCGGAGCCGCGCGCTTCGGCGCCGACCGAGCCGTCCGCGTACACACCGGCGTCGATACCGGCGTCGGCGTTCACGGCCGCATCCGCATCGGCACCCGCGCCGGCACCGGCACCGGCACCCGCACCGGTACCAACACCCGCACCGGCACCCGCGTTCGTACCGCCTCCCGTACCGCGGATGCCCGGACCCGAGACGCCCGCCTCCCCGATGGCCTCCCCGGCCGGGTCCCCGTCGCCCGACGCGCTCCTCATCCGCCGCACCATGGAGGAGATCGGGCCGGTCGCGGACCGGACGGTCTCGTACTTCTACGCGCTGCTCTTCATCCACCACCCCGAGCTGCGCGACCTGTTCCCCGCCGCGATGGACGCGCAGCGCGACCGGCTGGTCAAGGCGCTGCTGACGGCGGCCGAGCACATCGACGACCCGGCGGCGCTCGGCGACTACCTGTCGCACCTGGGCCGTGGGCACCGCAAGTACGGCACCCGCGCCGAGCACTACCCGGCGGTCGGCGAGGCGCTGCTCGGGGCACTGGCCCGGTACGCGTCGGCGGTGTGGGGCCCGGAGACCGAGGCCGCGTGGGTCCGCGCGTACGCCGCGATCTCGCAGACGATGATCGACGCGGCGGCCGAGGACGAACGGCACGCGCCGCCTTGGTGGCAGGCCGAGATCGTCAGCCACGAGCTGCGGACCCCCGACGTCGCGGTGGTCACCGTACGGCCCGACCAGCCGTACGCCTTCCTCGCCGGGCAGTACACGATGGTGGAGACCCCGTGGTGGCCGCGGATCTGGCGGAACTACTCCTTCGCCGCCGCGCCCCGCGACGACGGCCTGCTGACCTTCCACATCCGCGCGGTCCCGGCGGGCTGGGTCAGCAACGCGCTGGTCGGCAGGGCCCGCCCCGGTGACGTCGTACGGCTCGGGCCGCCCTCCGGTTCGATGGTGGCCGACCACGCCTCGGACGACGGCATGCTCTGCCTCGGCGGCGGCACCGGCATAGCGCCGATCAAGGCGCTGGTGGAGGACGTCGCCCGGCACGGGCGGCGGCGCCCGGTCGAGGTCTTCTACGGCGCCCGCCGCACCAGCGACCTCTACGACCTCGACACGATGCTGCGCATGCAGCGCGAGCACTCCTGGCTGTCGGTCCGCACCGTCGTCGCCGACACCCCCAGTGACGCGCTGTCCGGGCCGCTGCCGGACGCCGTACGCGCGCACGGGCCGTGGGAGGCGTACGACGCGTATCTGTCGGGGCCGCCCGGGATGATCCGCAGCAGTGTGGACACGCTGGTGCGGATCGGGATGCCGTCGCACCGGATACGGCACGACCTCGTGCAGGAACTGGTCGCGGCGGGGGACTGACGCGACCGGCCGCCGGTCCCCTCACGGGTGTCAGCCGAGGTCGGGGCCGAGCAGGCCCAGCACCCCTTCGATGTTCGCGTCCAGGTAGTGCCGCAGGGTCAGCGGCACGATGTCGACCGAGGCCAGGCCCATGCGGCTGAAGGGCACGCGCACGATCTCGTACTCCCCGCAGGGCTCGTCGATCTCCGGGCCGTGCCGCTGGTCGAGGTCCATCGACTCCAGGCGGCAGGCGAAGAAGTACTGCACCTTCACGCCGTGCGAGCCGTCGTCCGCGATGTGCTCGACGGTGTCGACGAAGGCGGGCACCACATCGGTGACCTTGGCGCCCAGCTCCTCGTCGACCTCGCGGTGCATGGCCGCGACCACGCTCGCGTCGTCGTCCTCGACCCCGCCGCCCGGCGTGAGCCAGTACGGGGCGAGGCCGGGCTTGGTGCGCTTGATCAGTACGAGCCGGTCGCCGTCGAGAACGATGGCGCGGGCCGTGCGCTTCACCACCGGCCGGGTGGTGGGGCCGTCATGCGTGTCCGGGGGCATGGTGGACATCTGCCGCAGTGCGCGCGGCGGCAAACTTGCCGCACCGCACAATTCCCGGCGCCGCCCCGGCGAATCGGAGCGCACCCCTCCGCCGCCGTGCCACCGCCGTGCCGCCGTGCGCCCGCGCGCCCTCACCCGTACGAAGACGCGCCTGAGCGCGCGGACGACCACACGCTCACCCGTACGAAGACACGCCTCGCCCCCCGGCGCCCACGCCTTCACCCGTACGAAGACGCGCCTCGCCCCCCGGGGCCCGCGCGCTCACCCTGACGAAGACGCCGCTTCGTCCAGCGCGCGCAGCACATCGGCCACGATGTCCTCGGGGTCCTCGACGCCCACCGAGAAGCGGACGAAGCCGGGCGGTACGGCGTCGCCGCCCCACCGTCCGCGGCGCTCCGCGGTGCTCTGGACGCTGCCGAAGCTGGTGGCCTCTGAGGTGAGGCGCAGCGCGGCCAGGAAGCGTTCGGCGTGCGCGCGGTCGGGGAGGGTGAAGGAGACGACGCCGCCGAAGCGCCGCATCTGGGTGGCGGCCACCGCGTGCGCGGGGTCGGACGGCAGGCCCGGGTGACGTACGTCCGTCACCTCGGCGCGGTTCAGCAGCTCACTCGCGAGGGTGAGCGCGTTCGCGGACTGCCGGTCCACGCGCAGGGCGAGCGTCGCCAGCGAACGGTGGGCGAGCCACGCCTCCATCGGCCCCGGAATGGCGCCGACCGTCTTGCGCCACTGCCTCACGCTCGCGTTCAGCCCGGCGTCGCGCGTGGTGACGTAGCCCATCAGCAGGTCACCGTGCCCGTTGAGCGCCTTGGTGCCGCTGGCCACGGAGAAGTCCGCGCCCAGGGCGAGCGGGCGCTGCCCGAGCGGCCCCGCGAGGGTGTTGTCGACGGCGACCAGCGCGCCCGCCGCGTGCGCGGCGTCCGACAGCCGGCGGATGTCGCACACGTCCAGGCCCGGATTCGACGGCGTCTCCAGCCACAGCAGCCGCGCGCCCTCCAGCGCCGCGAGCTGCCCGTCGCCGACGGTCGGCGCGAGCCGTACCGTCACGCCGTACGACTCCAGGCGCTCCCGCAGCGAGCGCGTCGCCTGGTAGCTGTCGGACGGCAGCACCACGGTGTCGCCCGCCCGCACCTGGGAGAACAGCACGGCGGCGACCGCGCCCATGCCGGAGGCGAAGGCGAGCGTCGCGGCGGCCGGGTCGCCGGGGCACTCCAGCTCAGAGACGGCCGCCTCCAGCCGCTCCCAGGTCGGATTCTCGTCCCGGCCGTACGTGTACGGGCCGCTGGCCTCGCCCGGCAGGTGGTAGTGCGAGACGAAGACCGGGCCGGGGAGCGAGGGTTCGTACGCGGTCGCCGGGGGCCGTCCCGCGTGCACGCTGCGGGTGCTGTCGCCAGCGGCCTCCGGCCGGGCGGCCTGATGCCGTTCGGCCGCCCGCTGTGCCGCTTCGTGTCCCGCGGCCCCCTGGTCGGTCCCCCGCCCGGTCTCCTGGTCGGCCCCCTGGTCGGTCTCCCGCCCGGCCCCTTGTGCCGCCCCCTGCTCGGTCCCCTTCTCAGGGTGGTGACTGGTCACTCGTCGTCCGGAAGGACGACGGCCAGCGCCCAGGAGACGATGCTGATGATCAGACCGCCGAGCACCGCGGTCCAGAAGCCGTGGACGTGGAAGTCGAGGCTGAGTTTGTCGGCCAGCCAGGAGGTCAGGAGCAGCATCAGGGCGTTCACCACCAGGGTGATCAGCCCGAGGGTGAGGATGAACAGCGGGAAGGACAGAACCTTCACGACCGGCTTCACGAGCCAGTTGACGACGCCGAAGACCAGGGCGACGAGGATGAGGGTGAGGACCTTGTGCCAGGTGCTGTCCCCGGTGAGCGTGATGTCCTTGAGCAGCCAGACGGCGACCGCGAGGGCACCGGCGTTCGCCAAGGTCTTGACGATGAAATTCTTCATGGTGTGATCGTCGCAGACCTGATCACGCAAGCAAGAGACCGGACAAGTACCGGACGGAGTCCGGACAAGGGGAGTACGCGATGAAGGTGTTCCGGCTGGACGACCTGGACGCGGAGCGGGCCGCCAACGAGGGGGCGTATCTCCGTTTCCTGCGCGAACGCACCATGTCGGCCGGGCTCTACGCGCTCAAGGCCGGTGAGAACGACCCCCAGCAGCCGCACGCCCAGGACGAGATCTACCTGGTGGTCAGCGGCCGGGCGGCGATCACCGTGGGGGAGGAGACGACCACCGTGGGTCGCGGCAGCGTCGTCTACGTACCGGCCGGGACCCCGCACCGCTTCCACCACATCACCGAGGACCTCAGGGTCATGGTGGTCTTCTCACCCCCGGAGCCCTAAGGGTGCGTTCAGGGTCGTATCCGGCCTCCTGGCCCTCCGCCGGAGGCATCGGTGGCCCTACAGTCGAAGTATCGGCGGAACACCGCCAGGACCCGAGAAGGAGAAGGAGACCGAGGACATCATGGAGAAGCTGCTGAAGGGCCTGCCGTGGTGGGTGAAGTGGGTGGCCATCCCGGTCATCGCGCTGATCGTCTTCGGCTCGCTGATCGCCAGCCTGGTGAGCATCGTCTTCGGACTGCTCTTCAAGGTGATCGTGTTCGTGGTCCTGGTCGGGGCGCTGGTGCTGGTCGTCAAGCGGGTCACCGGCGGCGGTGGCTCCTCCGGGTCGGGGCGGGACTGGTAGGTCCGGCGGGGCCGGTCGGGCCCTTGCCGCCGTTGTCGTCACCGTTCTTGCCGCCGCTCCTCTCGTGCCGGTCGGCGCTGACCACCAGCGCCGCCAGGGCCGTGGTCAGCGGCACCGAGGCGACCAGGCCGATGCTGCCCACCAGGGTGCGGACGATCTCCTCCGCCACCAGTTCGCTGCTGGCCACCCGCAGGACGCCGCTGCGCGCGATCGAGAAGAGCAGCAGCAGCGGCAGCGCGGCGCCCGCGTACGCCATCACCAAGGTGTTGACCACCGAGGCGATGTGGTCGCGGCCGATCCGCATACCGGCGCCGTAGAGTTTGCGCCAATTCGCGCCGGGATCGGCGTCCTTCAGCTCCCACACCGCCGAGGTCTGGGTGACGGTGACGTCGTCGAGCACGCCGAGCGAGCCGATGATGACGCCCGCGAGCAGGACGCCCTTGATCTCGATGCCGGGATAGAGGCTGTGGATCACGCCCGTCTCGTCCGAGGTGTTGCCGGTCAGCCGCGCCCAGTCGATGAAGACCGAGCCCAGGACGCCGATCAGCAGCAGTGAGCAGAGCGTGCCGAGGACGGCCACCGAGGTGCGGGCGTTGACGCCGTGGCACATGTACAGCGCGATGAGCATGATGGCGCTGCCGCCGACCACCGCCACCAGCAGCGGATTGTCGCCGCGGAGGATGGCCGGAAGGATGAAGAGGGTCAAGATCCCGAACGAGACGATCAGTGCGATCAGGGCCATCAGACCGCGCAGCCGTCCGACGACGATCACCGCGACCGCGAAGATCCCGGCGAGCAGCGCGAGCGGGAAGCCGCGGTCCACGTCGGTGACCGAATAGCGCAGTCCGGCGGGGGCGTTGGGCGCGTACGCGAGGACCACGCCCTCGCCCTTGGTGTAGCGCCGGGATTGGTCGGGGTGCACGATCTCGGTGAAGGTCGTCCCCTTGTCGGGCCCCGACTCGACCTCGATGGTGGCCTTCTGGCAGGTGTCGCTCGCGGCCGACGACGACTGGCCCGGGTTCTCCGCCTTGCAGGACACGTCGACCAGTCGCACCACCTTGCCCTGCCGGGTCTGCTGGTCGAAGCCGACGCCGCTGCGGGCGTGTTGGGGCGCGCCGCCCGGCCACAGCACGATCAGGCCGACGACGACGGCGGCGGCGAAGGGGACCAGGATCGCGGCGATGACCTTGCGCAGGTGCTGGGAGACCGGCGGCACGGGGCCGTGGCCGTGGCCATGACTGTGGCTGTGTCCGTGACTGTGCCCGTGGCTCGCGCCGGGGCCAGGGCCGTGGCCGGGGCCGTGGCCGGGTCCGGGGCCGGGACTTGGGCTCTGCGGGGGCTCTTCCACGGGCTGATCATCGCAAGATCCCTGGTGCCTGTCCTCGCCGAACCGCTACCGTGGGGGCACCTTTGCAAACGCGGGAGCTCGGAGCACCGGGCTGAGAGGGCGCTGAACCTGTTGCCGGCACGGCATGACCGCCGGGACGAACGCTGCGCCGACCGCTGAACCTGTTACCGGGTAATGCCGGCGTAGGGAGTGGGTCTCATGACCATGCAGGACGCGCACACGCCTGGATCCGACGGGGACGAATCCGCCCGTACGGAGTCGGTCGGCTCGAACCGTACGGAAGCGGAGGGCTCGATCCGTACGGAGTCGGCCGCCTCGAATCGTATGGAGTCGGCCGCCTCGAACGGTACGGAGTCGGTCGGCTCGAACCGGACCGAAGTGGACGGTCCCGTACGGGACATCGGCTGGCACAAGTCGTACGTCGTCGGATCGCGGCCGGACCTGCGGGTGCCGGTCCGGCAGGTGCACCTCACCAATGGGAACGACGTGACGCTGTACGACACGTCGGGCCCGTACACCGATCCGTCCGTGGAGACGGACGTCCGGCGCGGGCTCGCCCCGCTCCGGGAGCACTGGATCATCGCGCGCGGCGACACCGAGGAGTACCCGGGACGGCCGGTCCGCCCCGAGGACGACGGCCTCAAGCACACCTCGCCGCGCGGCGGGCTCCGCAATCTCGACGCGGTCTTCCCCGGCCGCCCCCGGCTCCCCCGCCGAGGCCGTACCGGGACGCCGGTCACCCAACTCGCCTACGCCAGGCGGGGCGAGATCACGCCGGAGATGGAGTACGTCGCGCTGCGCGAGAACGTCCCGTCCGAGATCGTCCGGGACGAGATCGCCGCGGGGAGGGCCGTACTGCCCGCCAACATCAACCACCCGGAGATCGAGCCGATGATCATCGGCAAGCGGTTCCTGGTGAAGGTCAACGCCAACATCGGCAATTCGGCGGTCACTTCCTCCATCGAGGAGGAGGTCGACAAGATGACCTGGGCCACCCGCTGGGGCGCCGACACGGTCATGGACCTGTCCACCGGCCGCAACATCCACACCACCCGCGAGTGGGTGCTGCGCAACTCCCCCGTCCCCATCGGCACCGTCCCGCTCTACCAGGCGCTGGAGAAGGTCGACGGCCGAGCGGAGGAGCTGAGTTGGGACGTCTACCGCGACACCGTCATCGAACAGGCCGAGCAGGGCGTCGACTACATGACGGTGCACGCGGGCGTGCTGCTCCGCTACGTCCCGCTGACCGCCCGCCGCAAGACCGGCATCGTCTCGCGCGGCGGCTCGATCATGGCCGCGTGGTGCCTGGCGCACCACCAGGAGAGCTTCCTCTACACGCACTTCGAGGAGCTGTGCGAGATCCTGGCCGCGTACGACGTCACGTACTCGCTCGGCGACGGCCTGCGCCCCGGCTCCATCGCGGACGCCAACGACGAGGCGCAGTTCGCCGAACTGCGCACCCTCGGCGAGCTGAACACCATCGCCAAGCGGCACCAGGTGCAGACGATGATCGAGGGCCCCGGGCACGTGCCCATGCACAAGATCAAGGAGAACATCGACCTCCAGCAGGAGATCTGCGAAGAGGCCCCGTTCTACACGCTCGGCCCGCTCACCACCGACATCGCCCCCGCCTACGACCACATCACCTCCGGCATCGGCGCCGCGATGATCGCCTGGTGGGGCACCGCGATGCTCTGCTACGTCACCCCCAAGGAACACCTCGGGCTGCCCGACCGCGACGACGTCAAGACCGGTGTGATCACCTACAAGATCGCCGCCCACGCCGCCGACCTCGCCAAGGGGCACGAGGGCGCCCAGGCGTGGGACGACGCCCTCTCCGACGCGCGCTTCGAATTCCGCTGGGAAGACCAGTTCAACCTCGCCCTCGACCCCGCCACCGCCCGCGCCTTCCACGACGAGACGCTCCCCGCCGAGCCCGCCAAGACCGCCCACTTCTGCTCCATGTGCGGCCCGAAATTCTGCTCCATGAAGATCTCCCACGACATCCGCCGCGACCACGGCGCCCCTGTCGCCCCCGCCCCCGCCCCCGCCTCCGAGGCCGAGCTGGGCATGGCCCAGAAATCCCGCGAATTCGCCGCCGCCGGCAACCGCGTGTACCTGCCGCTGGCGGACTGACACCCGAGGGCCCCGGCACCCCGGTGCCGGGGCCCTCACCCCAAATACGGCCGCTCCCGGCCCTCCAAGTAGTGGGCGATCCGGAAGCGTTGGGTGTGATGCATCGGCAGCTCGTCCACCTCCCCGGCCGCGACGAAGCGCACTTCCGTGGACTCGTCCGAGACGGCCAGCTCCCCGCCGGTGACCCGGGCGGTGAAGCAGACGTTGAACTGGCGGCGTACCTCGCCGTCCGTGTACGCGATCACGTGGCGCGGATCGGTGTACGTGCCGACGAGCCCGGTGATCTCCACGTCCAGGCCGGTCTCCTCCTTGACCTCGCGCACCGCCGTGCCGGGCAGGGAATCGGTCATCTCCATACCGCCCCCGGGCAGCGCCCACAAGCCGTTGTCGCGGCGCCGCTGGAGCAGGATGCGACCCTGCTCGTCGGTGACGACGGCGGACGCGGCGACGACGAGACTGTTCGGTGCGGGAGCGTCCGGATCGTCGTAGAACTCGGTGCGTGCCATGGCGTCAGTGTTCCCGAGGCGCGGGCTGCGCCGTGGCCCATACGGCGTCGAAGCTGTCGGCGTAGGTGTCGAACAGGCTGCCGTCGCCGTGCCGCCGCAGGTGCCAGACGGGAGCGCTGTACGCGTTCACCCCGAAGACGTGAGCATTGACGACGACCTGGTCGTCCGCGCGGTAGAGGGAGTTGTAGAGCGTGGTCCCGTGGGTGCGGATGTCGATGCCCGGAGTCCCGATGAGGGGCCGGTAGTGCATGAGGGCGAGTCGGCAACGGGACTCGATGCCGTGGCCGAATCGCTCTTCCCGGCCGCGTTGTCGGACGTTGGGGCTGTCGGCGTCGCCGACCGCGATCCGGACGGTGCAGCCGTCGGCGGCCCGCTCCCGCAGGAGGTCGTTGAGGCGCGGGTACGCCTCGTGCAGGAAGACTGCCGCGTAGACCAGTACGTCGATCTGCTCGCGTGCCTGCGACAGCACGTCCACGATCGTTGATACGGGGACGTCGGCGCGTTGATCGTAGAGCGCCACCAGTTCCGGGCTGACCGCCCGTGCGGCCCGTGGCTGGCGGAGCGTTGGCCATAGCGCGTGCACGTCTTCTCCTAGCGTCTCCGCCGCCAGCATGGCTGTCGCCCGGCGCGGGGTGCGGCCGAGGTTGACCCAGCGCTCAACGGATTTGGGGTCGACGTCGGTCTTCGCTGCCAGTGCGGCGTACGTCCAACCGCCGCTTGCCATGGTGGCGCGCAATCTCTCGTTCGGCATCGCAGTCTCTCCCTCTGACGTGGGACGGCGCTAGGGACGTTCTATCCGACATGGGACGTCCCAAAGTGGGGAATGGTGGAGGTTCCTCCGTCCTGATGAACTCGGCGACGCTCGCCGCATGGGTGACACGGAATTGACCGGTGGAGACGACGAATCGACGCCGGGTCGCGAGTGGGAGCGCGCCTCGGACTCGGTGTTCGTGAAGAGATGGGCACGTAGCCCTCGATGCGTGGGCCGGGCGCGTCACGAACTCCGGCTGGCAGTGAACGCGTGGGGCATGACCGGACTGGCGGACACCGCCGTACTTGTCCTGTCGGAGTTGTTCACCAATGCCGTGCGGCACGCGCGGGGGCCGGAGGACCGGCTGGTCGAGACCCGGTACGAGCGGCTGACGGACGGCGCGCTGCGGATCGAGGTGCACGACGCCAACAGCGTCCGGCCCGAAGCCCGGGAGCCGTCCGTGGACGCCGAATCCGGGCGCGGCCTGGCCCTGGTCGACGTACTGACCGCCGGACACTTGGGAGTGAGTGAACGCTTAGGCGTCGGGAAACTCGTCTGGGCCGTGTGCGCCGACGACACCGCTGACGAGGTGCCCCGGTGAGCCTGCGGGAAGCACTGCGGCTACGGGCACGGGAACCGTCGTACGAGGCGGGCGACCCGTGCGAGGACTGCGGCAACGCCCTCGTGCTGTGCGTTCAGTGCGGTGAGGACGTGCGCTGTCCGAACTGCGTTCCGTACGAACGGCCCTCGGCACGGGACGAGGCCCTGCGCGCCACGGTTCGGCTGGTGCGGGACCGTCCCGAGGCGGGACTGCTGGCCGGGGCGCTGGCCTGTTCGCCGCCCGCCATGCTCGGCTGGGTCGGTATGACGTTCGTCGCACCCGGCCTGCTGCGCACCGGGGGCGCTCTGGCAGGGGCCGTCGCGTGCGGTGCCTTTCTCGCCATGGGCGCGACGGCGGGCGGGTTGCCGCTTGCCGGGGAGGTTCCCACCTGCCGGATCAACCGCACGACAGCGCCGTACGACCGCTGGTCGTGGACCGGAGCCGGGGCGGTGGCGGTCCAGATCGTCCTGGTGTCCCTCGGTGTCGCGGCTGCCTGAGCCCGCCCCGATCCCTGACGGCCGCTTCGGGCACCGGCCACGCACTAGCCTGAAGCCGAAGGCCCCGGCGCGATATGTCGGGGCCCTCGGCTTGTGTACGGCCGCTTCCGCGTGCGTACGGGAGGCCGGCGGAGGCGGCTCCGGCCTTGCGGCGCAGCTTGCGGCGGGCTGGCTGGCGCTGCTCGGCGAACAGCACGAGGGGCACCTCGGTGAAGACCTGGTGGACGGGCTGTTGGGGGAAAAGGGGGGTGGGGGAGAATCGGGCGGGTCGGGTGGTGGGTGGGGAAGAGGGCAGGGGATGGGGCAGGCGAGGGGTGAGGGGCGGGATATCGAGTCCGCCGTCGTGATCTATACGGCGGTGGCGAACGGCGGTGGTGCTCCGTACGCGGGGCTGGCGGGGCTGGTGGGGCTGGACGAGGGGCGGCTGGAGTCGGGGCTGCGGACCTTGAAGGGCATGGGGCTGGTCCGGCTGGTGGAGGGGCGGGTCGAGACCGTCGACCCGGACGCCGCGCTGGCGGTGGCGATGGACACGTATCTGGGCACGGCCGCGGCGCAGTTGCGGAACGCGGCGGAGCTCAGCGAGACGACGCAGGCGCTGCTGACGGTGTTCCGGCCCGCGGCGGCGCGGCTCCAGGAGCAGGTGGTCGTCCAGAACTTCGAGGACCTGGAGACCCGGCTGAGCGCGCTGGCCGACATCGACGCCACCGCGCGGGAGTCCGTGGACTCGCTGCACCCGGGCCCGATGCCGCAGGACATGGCGGTGCTGGAGCACTCCCTGGCCGGGGACGCGGCGATGGTACGGCGCGGGGTGCGGGTCCGCGCCCTGTACCCGCGCTCGCTGCTCCAGATCCCGAAGTACAGCAAGTATCTGAACGACCTGACCGACGTGGGCGTCGGCGTCCGGCTGATCGACCACGGCCCGCACGACCTGCTGGTGGTGGACCGGCACACCGTCGTCCTGCCGGGCGTCCCGCACGTACGGTCGTCGATGACGCTGGTGCGCGGCGCGGTGCTGGCCCGCTCGTACGTCTCGGTCTACGAGGACTACTGGCTGCGGGCGAAGCCGATGCCGCACATGGCGCGCGGCGGCCAAGCCACCCCCGCCCCCGACAGCGACGACGACCCCGGCGCCGCCACGGACTTCACCGACCAGGAGCGGACCATCATCCGGCTGATGGCCAACGGCTACAGTGACGACCGCATCGCCAGGACGCTGGGCGTCGCCCGGCGCACCGTGCAGCGCGTGATGACCAAGCTGATGGAACGGCTCCAGGTCTCCAGCCGCTTCGAGGTCGGCCTGAAGCTGGCCCGGCTGCTCGACCCGGACGACCTCTGACCGGCCGCACCGTCCTCCCGCGGGCCGCACCGTACGGCCGTGCGCCGCCACCGTCCATCCACCGCATCCGGGACGCCCACCGCACCCGGGACACCCACCGCACCCGCGTGACCACCGCATCCGCGTGACCACCCCACCGTACTGGTGAACCACCCCACCACCCCACCACCGAAGTGTGTCGCACTTGGGACAGTGCCCGATGTGGACAAGGCGATTCCGGCGGCTCGCGAGCATCCCCGCTTAGCATGAGCGGGGGCGCGAAATCGCAGGCCGCGGACGCCGGGTGACCCCTCACCCCCAAGGACGCGGCAGCCGAGAAGATCCGGGGGACAAGCCATGGACCGTCGTTCCGACGAGGACCCACCGCTGATCCAGGAGTTCCTGCGCGAGGCCCGCAGAAATTTCGTGGGCGAACCCGAGCCCATCACGGGCCACAACGGTTACCGCCCGCCGGGCCTGAGCCAGCACGCGGTGGCCCAGCGCCTGGGCATATCACCGCGCCTCTACCAGGACTGGGAGGGCTGCGGACGCCCCATCCCCGCCCACCGCCTCGACAGCCTCGCCAACGCGCTGCGGCTGGACTCGCGCAAGCGCGACGAGCTGTGGTTCATCGTCACCGGCGGCTACCCGCCGCGCGGCCCGGCGGAACCCGACCCCGAGGCCGTCACCGGCTGGACGTCGTACCTCCACGCGCTCCAGGTCCCCGCCCTCACCGTGGACGGCGCCTGGCGGATTCTGGAGACCAACCAGGCGTGGCGCCAGCTCTTCGAGCCCGCGGGCCAGCCGCCGCCCGCGAATCTGCTGCGCTTCGTGCTCTTCGCGCCGTACGCGCGGCAGTTGTGCGCCGAGTGGCGGACCGGCTGGGCGACGGCGTTCCTGCGCCAGCTCCGGCTCCAGGCGCAGACCGCGCACCACCAGCCGCAGACCGGGCCCGACCAGGAACTGCTCCGCGTCATCGCCGAACTGCGCGAGGACCCCGAACTGGCCCGGCTGTGGCAGGCGGAGAGCGAGTCCACCCGGGTCGCGCTGCACCATGACGGCCAGGTACGGCTGCTGCGGCCACCGGCCGGCGGTTACGTCCAGCGGGTGCGCATGCTCGTGTCGTCCCCGGCGCACGATCCCCGGCGCCGAGTGCTGATGTTCATGCCCGCCGTGACGGCGCCCGGCCTGGCGGGGCCCGCCGGGACAGCGCCCGGTACGACGGCGTCCGCGACGACGGCGCCCGGCACGGCGGGCCCCGCCGTCCCGACGCTGCGCAGGACCGGCCCCTACTCGGGCGTGTTGTCGGGGCCGCCGAAGTCCGGGCTGGTGAAGTCGGGACTGCTGTAGCGCGGACCGGAGAAGCGCGGCGCGGCGGGCGGCAGCGGCGCGGCCGGGTCGGGCGCCGGACTGCTGAAGTCCGGGCGGGAGTAGCCCAGTCGCGGCATGCGGCTGAGGTCCTGCCCGGTGGCGGGGCCGGGCACCGGGCTCACCGCCGGGCCGTGCGGCGGCTCGTGGGCGCTGGTCGGGGCGAGCGCCGCGCCGGCCGCCGCGTCCTCCAGGAAGGGCAGCATCCCGCGTTCCAGCAGCGCCCGGTACCAGGCGTCGCGCGCGTCGGCGACCTCGGGCGGCAGCGCGTCGGGCGAGTCGTGTATGGCGGAGGAGCCGTCGCGCAGCGCCGTGAGCAGCAGTCCGACCGCGCCGAGCAGTATCGACGCGGCGGTGACGGCGGCGAACAGCCAGCCCGCGGTGCGCAGCGGCGACGCGATGGCGGGCTCGGGGGCCATCGCGCGCAGCGCGTAACCGATCAGCAGGAAGATCACGGCGGCGGCGCCCGCGAGCAGCGGCGTCAGGACGGCGAGGACGGCGATCAGGCCCGCGCCGGAGCCCGCGCCCTCCGCGACGCCCATCGCCGCGTAGCCGAAGGACCGGTTGTCGCGGGCGCGCGCCGACTCGCGGGCGGCCTCCCGCGACGCCTCCCGGACGCCGCGGTACGTCTCGTACTCGGCGGCCGCCGCGTCGGCGATGAGTTCGGCCGCGCCGAGCGCCAGGGTGCGCAACTGCTCGCTGTTCAGGGCGGAGTGACCGTTGGAGTGGTTCGTCCGCCGCGAGGCGGGGCGGCTCTCCTCCACGTCCCCGCCGTCCGGCCCGAGGGCCCGCTCACGGTCGGGTCCGTGATCCCGCAGGACCGTGCGCAGCGCCTCGTCCAGCGCGCGTTCAAAGTCCGGGCGGTCTTCGGTGAGCAGGTGTGGAGCGCTGGTCATGTGCATCCCCCGATGCTCCGACTCCCCGAGCGCGGCCGGTGTTCCCCGAGGGGAACCGGCCCGGTCGGCCGAGTACGCGGAGAGCGGCGTGCCTACGGATACAGCGATGGTAGAGCGGGGAGGCGAGACCGTGACAGGGTGCAACCAGGAAATCTGACGGCGCGAAATGTGCCGGACACCGACACGCCACCCCAAAGACGCCGCGCGGGAAGCCCCGGCGCGCTCCCCGCCCGTGCCTTCCGGAGCGGGCCGGTCCGCGAAACGCCGGGCCGGCACGGCGACGTGCCTGACCCGCCGGGCGACATGCCTGGCCCGCCGCGCGAGACGCCCGGCCCGCCGCGCGGAACGCCCGGCCCGCCGCGCGGAGCGCGACGGACCCGCTAACCCACCAGCGGCAGTTGGGCGACCAGCAGCCGTCCGTCCATCGTGACGCCGCCGTCCATCGCCACCGCCAGATTCTCCGCGTAGACCATCGGTCCGTTGACGGTGTGCACCCGCTCCTCGCCGTCGGCCGGATATTCGCCGCCGACCTCGCCGAGCAGGTACGGGATCGGGCTGTGCCCGTGCACGACGCGGTTGCCCCCGTAGGTGCCGAGCAGTTCGCGGGCGGCCCGCGGCCCGCCGTCGCCGCGGAAGGCGAACCGCTTGGTGAGCTTGCGGAACAGGTCCCAGCACTCGTCGGCGTCGCCCCGTTGGAGCACGCCGGTGACCGTGTCGTTCATCTCCTCGACGCTGCTGCCGTAGTCCAGATACGCGGTGGTGTCGGAGTGCACCAGCAGGTGGCCGTCGGTGACGTGGGCCGCGTCCAGCCGGGACATCCAGGTCAGATGGCGGTCCTCGAGACGGTCCATGTCGGTCGGCTGGCCGCCGTTGAGCCGCCAGGCGGCGAGGAAGGAGGCGGTGCCGCCCGTGGAGTTGACGGGGGTGTCGCCGAACCGGTGCGCGCCGAGCAGCAGCAGTTCGTGATTGCCCATCAGGGCACGGCAGTAGCCGCCCGCCGCCGCGGCCTCCGCCGAGAGCTGCATGACCAGTTCGATGACGCCGATGCCGTCGGGGCCGCGGTCGGTGAAGTCGCCGAGGAACCACAGCCGGGCGCTGCCCGCCGCCCAGTGGCCCTCCTCGTCGACCAGGCCGCACTCGCCGAGCGCCGCCAGCAACTCGTCCAGATAGCCGTGCACATCGCCGACCACGTACAGCGGTCCCGGCCGGTCGCCCGACGCGCCGTCCGCGGTGATCACCGGCAGGTCGTGGGCGGTCGGCGTGTACTCCGCGGGGACCAGGGGCGCGTCGGGTCGCGTCGGCTCGTACGCGGCGGGCCGCTGTGCGGGCGGCGCGCTGTCGTACGCGGGCGGCACCGGTGGTACGGCGGCGCGGGCCGGTTCGTACGCCGGTGCCACACCCGCCCCGCCGGTGGTCGCCGACGGCACGGGCGGTACGGGCGCGGCGGCCGGGACCGCCGGTGCCGTGCCGGCCGGAGCCGGAGCCGAATCGATCAGCATGGGAGCCGGTTCCGTCGGAGCCGGAGCCGGAGCCGGAGCCGCGGCCCCGCCGTACCCGCCGGACGTCTCCCCGTAGCCGCCGCGCGGCTCGAATCCGACCGTCGGCTCAAACGCCGGAGCCGTGCCGAAACCGGCCGTCGGCTCGTGCCCGGACACGTACGCGGACGCCTCGGGACGCCAGCCTTCCGAAGTCCCGGGCTCGGGTCCCTGACCTGCCCCCTGAGTCATCGACCCCTCCACGATCGCGCCGCCATCCGCCCATCATAGGAATGACGCTGTCGCGTTGTGACATACCCAGGCACCTGGTTTTCGCAGGGCGCAGACAAACCATCCCTTAGCTCCCTCGTACGCCCGCACGATTCGTCTTCCGGCCGTCGGCGGGGGCTCGGTCACCCGTTCGGCCGATCACTCGCGGGGGTGCCCGGCGGAGCCCTCCGGCCGGACGGCCGCTCTTCCTCAGCCGCCCGCGGGCCCCCGCGGATGACTGACCGTCGTGCGGTGCGCGCGCCGCTGCGAAGAGGTGCGGACGATCAACTCGGTCGGCATCACCTGCTGTACGGGATGCGCGCCGCCGACGCCCTCGATGGCGTCGATGAGCAACTGCACGACCGCCGTACCGATCCGGCGCGGTTTCAGCGACAGCGTGGTGATCGGCGGTTCGGTGCTGGCGTAGACGGTGCTCTCGCTACAGCAGACCAGCAGCAGGTCGTCGGGCACGCGCAGGCCGTAACGGCGGGCGGCGGCCAGCAGATCGGTGCCGTTGGGGTCGAAGAGCCCGTAGACGGCGTCCGGGCGGTCGGGCCGCGCCAGTAAGCGGTCGGCGGCGACCGCGCCCGCCCGCGGGTCGTGCGCGGGATACGACTCGTAGACCGGCTCCTGGCCGACCCGCTCGCACCACTCCAGATACGCGGTGGTGGACAGCCGGGTGTACGTGTCGGTGGTGGTGCCGGTGAGCAGCCCGATCCGGCGGGCGCCCGCGGCGGCGAGGTGGTCGAGGATGCCGAGGACGGCGGCCTCGTGGTCGTTGTCGACCCAGGCGTGCACGGGCACGCTGCCCGCCGGGCGGCCGTCGCTGACCACCGGGACGCCCTGCCGGACCAGTTCGGCGACCAGCGGGTCGTGGTCGGAGGGGTCGATGACGACGGTGCCGTCCAGCGCCACGTTCCCCCACACGTCGTGCCGGGAGGAGGCGGGCAGGATGACCAGGGCGTAGCCGCGGGCCAGGGCGGCGGAGGTGGCGGCCCTGGCCATCTCCGCGAAGTACGCGAATTCGGTGAAGGTGAACGGTTCTTCGCCGTAGGTCGTCACGGTCAGGCCGATCAGGCCCGATCTGCCGGTGCGCAGTGTGCGGGCGGCGGCGGACGGGCGGTAGCCCAGCCGGTCGGCGACCTCGCGCACATGGCGGCGGGTGGCGTCGGGCAGTCGGCCCTTGCCGTTGAGTGCGTCGGAGACAGTCGTGATCGAGACTCCGGCGGCGGCGGCGACGTCCCTGATGCCCGCCCGCTCAAGCCGGCGTCCGATGGGCCGGCTCGCCTGGTGGTTCCCTGCTGCTGTCATGGCCTGCCGATATTAGGACGGCGCTGGTCCGGTCGGCGCCTGCCGTTTCTACCCCCCAGAAGATAGGTTTCTGCAAGATCGAACCCCGTATGCAAGGTGGAATATGCAGGCGGCAGGGCGTGCCTTGTGGGTGATACCGGCGCGGGTGCGGCCGATGCCCGTCCATTGGTCCACCGATAGGAGTGACGTCAACTCACTCCTACGAGGGACGCGGGGTGCCTTTTTTTGGCCGCCTTCTCTCCCCCGGACTCCGTCCGGGGGTGCCCCCATGGGCGGCTCAGACCCGGTATCGACAGTCGATCGCGGGTACCGCACCTCCACAGGGGGCGCGGGCGCTCGTAGGGTGTGGCCATGACCCCCAAGCTGCGCGCGGAACTGGACGGCATCCCCACGTACAAGCCCGGGCGACCCCCGGCCGTGGACGAGAGCGGTGCCCAGGCCGGGCCCGCCTTCAAGCTGTCCTCCAACGAGAACCCGTACCCTCCGCTGCCCGGTGTGCTGGAGGCGGCCACCGCCGCCGCGGCCACGTTCAACCGCTATCCCGACCTGGCCTGCTCGGCGCTGACCGCCGAGCTGGCGGGACGTTTCGGCGTGCCCGAGGCACACGTGGCGACCGGCACCGGCTCGGTCGGCGTGGCCCAGCAGTTGCTCCAGTCGACCTCGGGCCCCGGCGACGAGGTGATCTACGCCTGGCGGTCCTTCGAGGCGTATCCGATCATCACCCGGATCAGCGGCGCGCTGCCGGTGCAGGTGCCGCTGGACGCGGACGAGGTGCACGACCTGGACGCGATGGCGGCGGCGGTCACCGACCGCACGCGGCTGATCTTCGTCTGCAATCCCAACAATCCGACCGGCACGGTGGTGCGCCGGGCCGAGCTGGAACGATTCCTCGACCGGGTGCCGTCCGACATCCTGGTGGTGCTGGACGAGGCGTACCGCGAATTCATCACCGACCCCGATGTTCCCGATGGAATCGATCTGTACCGGGACCGTCCGAATGTGGCGGTGCTGCGGACCTTCTCCAAGGCGTACGGCCTGGCGGGCCTGCGGATCGGCTTCGCGGTGGCGCACGAGCCGGTGGCGGCGGCGCTGCGCAAGACGGCGGTGCCCTTCGGCGTGAGCCAGCTCGCGCAGGACGCGGCGGTCGCCAGCCTGCGCGCGGAGCCGGCGCTGCTGGAGCGGGTCGCGGGCCTGGTCACCGAGCGGACCCGGGTGGTCGAGGCGCTGACCGCGCAGGGCTGGACGGTGCCCGAGACGCAGGCCAACTTCGTCTGGCTGCGGCTGGGGGAGCGCACCACGGACTTCGCGGCGGCGGCCGAGCGGGCCGGCACCACCGTCCGCCCCTTCGCCGGCGAGGGCGTACGGATCACCATCGGCGAGACCGAGGCCAACGATCTGCTGCTGCGGACCGCCGAAAGCTTCCGCAAGGAGCTGTGACGCGGCGGCGCGCCCGTCGGCACGATCCCCCGAAACCCACTCCCACCTGCGCTTTCGCCCCTTGCGACCCCCCGGTTGCAGGGGGCGAACTGCTGTGCGTAATACTGAGCTTGTGAATGTATTCACGTTCACAAGCTGATCGGGTTGTAGGAGAAAAGGAGACGGATCGTGCAACTCGCAATGGGTCCACTGGACGTCGCCCGATGGCAGTTCGGCATCACGACCGTCTACCACTTCCTCTTCGTACCGCTGACGATCTCGCTGTCCGCGCTCACGGCCGGACTCCAGACCGCGTGGGTGCGCAGCGGCGACGAGAAGTACCTGAGGGCCACCAAGTTCTGGGGCAAGCTCTTCCTGATCAACATCGCCATGGGCGTGGTGACGGGCATCGTCCAGGAGTTCCAGTTCGGCATGAACTGGTCGGACTACTCGCGCTTCGTCGGCGACATCTTCGGCGCCCCGCTCGCCTTCGAGGCACTGATCGCCTTCTTCTTCGAGTCCACCTTCATCGGCCTGTGGATCTTCGGCTGGGACAAGCTGCCGAAGAAGATCCACCTCGCCTGCATCTGGATGGTCTCGATCGGGACGATCCTGTCCGCGTACTTCATCCTGGCCGCCAACTCCTGGATGCAGCACCCGGTCGGCTACCGCTACAACCCGACGACCAAGCGCGCGGAACTCACCGACTTCTGGGCGGTGCTCACCCAGGACACCGCGCTGGCGCAGTTCTTCCACACCATGTCCGCCGCCTTCCTCACCGGCGCCGCGTTCATGATCGGGATCGCCGCCTACCACCTGGCCCGTAAGCAGCACATCTCCGTGATGCGCTCCTCGCTGCGCCTCGCCCTGGTCGTCGCCGTCGTCGCGGGCGCGCTCACCGCGATCAGCGGCGACACCCTCGGCAAGGTCATGTTCAAGCAGCAGCCGATGAAGATGGCCGCCGCCGAGGCGCTGTGGGACGGCCAGAAGGGCGCGCCCTTCTCGATCTTCGCGGTCGGCGACGTCAACAAGGGCCACAACAAGGTGGCCATAGACATTCCGAACCTGCTGTCGTTCCTGGCCACCGACAACTTCAACGCCTACGTGGGCGGCATCAACGACGTCAACAAGGAAGAGCAGGCGAAGTACGGCCCCGGCGACTACCGGCCCAACATCCCCGTCGCCTACTGGGGCTTCCGCTGGATGATCGGCTTCGGCGTCGTCTCGATCGGCGTCGGCGCGGCCGGCCTGTGGCTCACCCGCCGCAAGTTCTGGCTCGCGCCCGCGCACCGCACCGGCGACGACGAGGTCCCGCACCTGATGCTCACCAGGAACGGGCAGATCGGCCCCCGGCTCACGCGCTGGTACTGGTGGATCGCCCTGTGGACCATGGCCTTCCCGCTGATCGCCAACTCCTGGGGCTGGATCTTCACCGAGACCGGCCGCCAGCCCTGGGTGGTCTACGGCGTGCTGCGCACCCGCGACGCGGTCTCCCCCACGGTCTCCACCGGCGAGGTCTTCACCTCCCTGATCGTCTTCACCCTCCTCTACGCGGCTCTCGCCGTCGTCGAGGTGCGGCTGCTCCTGAAGTACGCCAAGGCGGGGCCGCCGGAGCTCACCGACGACGACCGCCGCTCCCCCACCCGGATCGGCGGCGACGACGACGGCGCGGACGCCGACCGCCCGATGGCCTTCTCGTACTGAGCGTCCGTACCGACTGATCCGTACCGACTGATCCGTACCGACTGATCCGTACCGACTGTTCCGTACTGACTGAGAGGAGTGCGACATGCATCTGCACGACGTCTGGTTCGTCCTCATCGCGGTCCTGTGGACCGGCTACTTCTTCCTTGAGGGCTTCGACTTCGGGATCGGCGTCCTGACCAAGCTGCTGGCCCGCGACCGTACCGAGAAGCGGGTCCTGATCAACACCATCGGCCCGGTCTGGGACGGCAACGAGGTGTGGCTGCTCACGGCGGGCGGCGCGACCTTCGCGGCCTTCCCCGACTGGTACGCCACCCTCTTCTCCGGCTTCTACCTGCCGCTGCTGATCATCCTGGTCTGCCTGATCGTGCGCGGCGTCGCCTTCGAGTACCGCGCCAAGCGCGACGACGAGCGCTGGCAGCGCAACTGGGAGAACGCGATCTTCTGGACCTCCCTGGTCCCGGCGCTGCTCTGGGGCGTCGCCTTCGCGAACATCGTGCGGGGCGTGAAGATCGACGCGAACAAGGAGTACGTCGGCAACTTCTGGGACCTGCTCAACGGGTACTCGATCCTCGGCGGACTCGTCACCCTGAGCCTGTTCACCTTCCACGGCGCCGTCTTCGCCTCGCTCAAGACCCTCGGCGACATCCGCGACCGGGCCCGCGCGCTGGCCACCCGCGTCGGCGTGCTCACCGCGCTCCTCGCGCTGGCCTTTCTGACCTGGACCCAGGCCGCGCACGGCGACGGCCGCAGCCTGCCCGCGCTGATCGTCGCCGTCGTCGCCCTGGTCGGGGCCCTCGGCGCCAATCTCGCGGGACGCGAGGGCTGGTCGTTCGCGCTGTCCGGCGTCACGGTCGCGGCGACCATCGCCATGTTCTTCCTGACGCTCTTCCCCGACGTCATGCCGTCCTCGCTGAACGACGCCTGGAGCCTGACCGTCACCAACGCCTCCTCCACGCCGTACACGCTGCGGATCATGACGTGGTGCGCGGGCATCGCCACGCCCCTCGTCCTGCTCTACCAGGGCTGGACGTACTGGGTCTTCCGCAAGCGCATCGGCACCCAGCACATCGCGGGCGCGGCGACCGATCACTGAGGGCCGATCACTGAGGGCCGATCGCTGACAGCCGGTCACTGACCGAAGGGAGATGTTCCACGTGAAACCTGTCGATCCGCGACTGCTGCGGTACGCGCGTACGACCCGGGTCTTCCTCGCCGGGGCGGTGCTGCTCGGGCTGGCCGGGGCGGGGCTGATCATCGCCCAGGCGGTGCTGATCGCCGATGTGGTGGTCGGCGGGTTCCGGGACGGGGAGGGTGTCGGGGAGCTGCGCGGGACGCTCGCGTGGCTGGTGGCGGTCGCCGTCGGGCGGGCGCTGGTCGGCTGGCTCACCGAGCTGTGCGCGCACCGGGCGGGGGCGGCGGTGAAGTCGCAGCTGCGCGGGCAGCTGCTGGAGCGGGCCACCGCGCTGGGCCCCGGCTGGCTGACCGGGCGGCGCAGCGGTGAGCTGACCACGCTCGCCACCCGCGGGATCGACGCGCTGGACGACTACTTCTCGCGGTATCTGCCGCAGCTCGGCCTCGCGGTGGTCGTGCCCGCGGTCGTGCTGGCCCGGATCGTCACCGCCGACTGGATCTCGGCCGCCACCATCGCGGTGACGCTGCCGCTGATCCCGCTGTTCATGGTGCTGGTCGGCTGGGCGACCCGCGAGCGGATGGACCGGCAGTGGAAGCTGCTGGCCCGGCTGTCCGGGCACTTCCTCGACGTCGTCGCGGGGCTGCCCACGCTCAAGGTCTTCGGCCGGGCCAAGGCGCAGGCCGACAACATCCGCGCCATCACCGGCGAGTACCGGCGGGCCACGCTCAAGACGCTGCGGATCGCGTTCCTGTCCTCCTTCGTCCTCGAACTGCTCGCCACCATTTCCGTCGCGCTGGTCGCGGTCGGGATCGGCATGCGGCTCGTCCACGGCGAGCTGTCCCTGCGGACGGGCCTGCTGGTGCTGATCCTCGCGCCCGAGGCGTATCTGCCGCTGCGGCAGGTGGGCGCGCAGTACCACGCGGCGGCCGAGGGGCTGGCGGCGGCGGAGCAGGTCTTCGAGGTGCTGGAGACCTCGCCGCGGACCGGGGCGGGTGCGGTACGGGGGCGGGCCGCCGCGCCGGATCCGCGGGGTGCCGCGATCACGGTCGAGGGGCTGGTCGTACGGGAGGGCGGGTCGCTGGCCGCGACGACGTTCACCCTCGCGCCGGGTGAGACGGTGGCCGTCACCGGGCCCAGCGGGGCCGGGAAGACGACCCTGCTCAACGCGCTGCTCGGCTTCGTTCCCGCCGCCGAGGGGCGGATTCTGGTCGGCGACACCGACCTCGCCGCGATCGACCCGGCCGACTGGCACCGCTGGATCGCCTGGGTCCCCCAGCACCCGCACCTGTTCGCCGGGACCGTCGCCGACAACGTACGGCTCGCCCGGCCCGACGCCGACGACGCCGCCGTACGTACCGCGCTCGCCGACGCCGACGCGCTCTCCTTCGTCTCCCCCGCCACCGTCCTCACCGAGGACGGCGCGAACCTCTCCGCGGGTCAGCGCCAGCGCATCGCCCTGGCCCGCGCCTTCCTCGCCGACCGCCCCCTGCTTCTCCTCGACGAGCCCACCGCCAACCTCGACGGCGCCACCGAGGCCGAGATCGTCACGACCCTCCACCGCCTCGCCGCCACCCGCACCGTCCTCCTCATCGCCCACCGCCCCGCGCTCCTCCCCCTCGCCACGAAAGTCCTCTCCCTCCGCCCGCCCCGCATCTCCGCCGTCGACGGCGACCCGACCGCGGCGGGGGACGGGGCGTCTGCGGCGACGGGCCGGGTGCCTGGCGGCACGGTGGTCTCCGCGGGGGACGTCACCCCGTCCGAGCCCACGCCTGTCGCGGCGGCGGCTCGTGCGGCGGCGACGGCGACGCCTGTGGTGGGGGATGGCGGGGTTCTCTGCCGGGTGGGGCTGCGGGTGCGGCGGGCGGCTGTGGGGGTGGTGGGGCGGTCCGGGCCGGAGGCGCTTCGCGTTCGTGGTGGCGGGGCGCGGGGGCGGTTCGTGGGGGCCGTCGGGCTGGGGGCGGCGGCGTTGCTGTCGGCTGTGGGGCTCATGGCGACGTCGGGGTGGCTGATCAGCCGGGCGTCGCAGCAGCCGCCGGTGCTGTATCTGATGGTGGCCGTGACGGCGACGCGGGCGTTCGGGATCGGGCGGGCCGTGTTCCGTTACGGCGAGCGGCTGGTGGCGCACGACGCGGTGTTCCGGGCGCTGGCCGGGGTGCGGGTGGCGGTGTTCCGGCGGCTGGAGCGGCTGGCGCCCGCGGGACTCGGCGGGACGCGCCGCGGTGACCTGCTCTCGCGCCTGGTCGCGGACGTGGACGCCGTCCAGGACCACTACCTGCGGTGGCTGCTGCCCGCGCTGACCGGCGGCCTCGTGTCCGTGGCGACCGCGGCCTTCACCGGCTGGCTGCTGCCCGCCGCCGGGCTGATCCTGGCCTGCGGGCTGCTCGCCGCGGGCGTGGCCGTCCCCGCGCTGTCGGCCGCCGTCGCCCGCCGCACCGAGGCGCGCCTCGCGCCCGCCAGGGGCGAACTGTCCGCCCGCGTCCTCGGCCTGTTCACCGGCACCGCCGAACTGACCGTGGCGGGCGCCCTCCCGCGCCGCCGCGCCGACGCCGCGCGCGCCGACCGTACGCTCACCCGGATCGCGGCCCGTTCGGCCGCCGCGACCGCGCTCGGCGCCGGACTGACCGCGCTGGTCAGCGGGGTGACGGTGACGGCGTGCGCGTACGTCGGCGTCCGGGCCGTCAGCGGCCACCACCTCCAGGGCGTCGCGCTGGCCGTGCTGGTGCTGACGCCGCTGGCCGCCTTCGAGGCCGTCGCCGGGATGCCGCTCGCGGCCCAGCAGCGGCAGCGGAGCCGGCGCTCGGCGGCGCGGGTGAGCGAGGTGCTGGACGCGCCGCTGCCCGTACGCGAGCCGGAGCGGCCCGCGCCCCCGCCCGCGTCACCGTTCCCGCTGGTCGTACGGGAGGTGACGGCCCGCCACCCGGGCCAGGACGTACCGGCGCTGGACGGCGTCGGCCTCACCCTCACCGAGGGCCGCAGGATCGCGGTCGTCGGCGCCTCGGGCGCGGGCAAGACGACGCTCGCGCACGTACTGCTGCGGTTCCTGGACACCGAGTCGGGCACGTACACGCTGGCGGGGCAGGACGCGGCGGGCCTGGACGGCGACGACGTACGCCGCCTCGTCGGCCTGTGCGCCCAGGACGCGCACGTCTTCGACAGCACCGTCCGGGAGAATCTGCGGCTCGCCCGCCCCGGCGCGGACGACGGCGAACTCCGGGAGGCGCTGGCCGCCGCCCGGCTGGACATCGACCTGGACACCCTCGTCGGCGAACACGGCGCCCGGCTGTCCGGCGGCATGCGCCAGCGCCTGGCCCTGGCCCGCGCGCTGCTCGCCCGTTTCCCCGTCCTCGTCCTGGACGAGCCCGCGGAACACCTCGACCTGGCCACCGCCGACGCCCTGACCGCCGATCTGCTGGCCGCCACGCGCGGCCGTACGACGCTGCTGATCACCCACCGGCTGGCCGGTCTCGCGGGCGGCGCGGTCGACGAGATCGTGGTGCTGGAGCGGGGACGGGTCGTGCAGCGCGGCGGCTACGAGGAACTGGCGGCGGCCGAGGGGCCGTTCCGCCGCACCCTGGAGCGGGAACGGCTCGCGGACACGGCTCTGGCGGGGGCCACGGCCGCCGCCTCGGGACCGCGTTCGCTCGTGGGCACGGGTACCGCCTGACTTTCCCGGACATACGCCACCAAATAACCTCGGCTCATGGCCTCAGACAGCGAGACGCCCGGCGGGACGCCCGAGGAAGCGCGCCAGGAGACGGCCGGGGCGGCCCCGAACGACGAGGACGCCCCGGCATACGCCCCGGCCTACGGCGCGGCACCCCCCGCGGGACCGACCTCCTCCGGAGACGCTCCGGGCGACGGGGAGACCCCCGAGCCGACCACCCTCAGCTTCCAGGGCATCGCCTCCCAGATCACCGTCCGGCTGCCGGAACTGCTGGAAGCGGTCGTCTCGGTCGGCACCGGCATCGAGCTGCACACCACGCTGCGCCGCATCGTGGAGACGGCGGCCGAGCTGGCCGGGGCGCGTTACGCCGCGCTCGGCGTCCTCGACGCGGACGGCTCGGGACTCGCGGACTTCATCACGTACGGGATCAACGAGGCCGACGCCGAGCGGATGGGCGCACTGCCCGACGGCCACACCGGGCTGCTCGGCGAGCTGATCCGGCACCCGGTGCCGCTGCGGCTGGCCCACCTGTCGGACGACGCCCGCGCGGTGGGCCTGCCGCCCGGCCACCCGCCGATGAGCAGCTTCCTGGGCGTCCCGATCCGCGTCCACACCGAGATCTTCGGCAATCTCTACCTCACCGAGAAGCGCGGCGGCCGTCCGTTCACCGACGAGGACACCGCCATGCTGCGCATCCTCGCCATGGAGGCCGGGATCGCGATCGGCAACGCCCGGCAGTACGAGGCCACCCGGCAGCGCGAGCACTGGATCAGCGGCGCCGCCGCCGTCACCACGGCCCTGCTCACCGGGGACGGCACCAGCGACGCGCTCGACGTCGTCGCGGTGTGGGCCCGCAAGCTCGCCGAGTCCGCCGCCGCGCTGGTCATGCTGCCGAGCCTCGACGAGAACGGGGCCGGGGACGGCGGCCTCGAGGTCGTCGCGGCCTCCGCCGCCGAGCCGGCCGGCATGGTCGGCACCGTCATCCCGCCGCAGAATCCGATCGCGGCCCAACTCCTCAACGGCGAGGCCGTCTTCGTGGCGGACGCCGCCTCCGACCCGCGCACCACCACGCGGCTGGCGGAACGCTTCGGGCCGACCATGATGCTCCCGTTGCGGAGCAACGACCGTGTCATCGGCATCCTCGCGCTGCCGCGCGAGCCCGGCGGCCGTCCGTTCACCGAGGCCGAACGCGTACTGGCCACCCAGTTCGCCGCCCAGGCAGCGCTCGCCCTCGTCCTGGCCGACGTGCAGCGCGACCGCGAACGCCTCGCCGTCTACAAGGACCGCGACCGTATCGCCCGCGACCTGCACGACCTCGTCATCCAGCGGCTCTTCGCCACCGGCATGATGCTGGAGGGCGCGGGGCGCAGGGCCCGCACGCCCGAGGTCCGCGAGGGCATCGGCCACGCCGTCGACGAACTCGACGCCACCATCCAGGAGGTGCGCACCGCCGTCTACGCCCTCCAGCAGGCGCCCGACGACGCCCCCTCAGGACTGCGCGCCCGCGTCCTGCGCGAGGTCGGCACCGCCGCCGTCCCGCTCGGCTTCCAGCCGTCCGTACGTTTCATCGGACCGGTCGACGCGCTGGTGGGCGAGCCCACCGCCAAGAACCTCGTCGCGGCGCTGCGCGAAGTCCTCTCCAACGCCTTCCGGCACGCCCGCGCCTCGCGCATCGACATCACCCTCGACGCCACCGCCACCCTTCCCGGCGGCGGCGACGCGGTCCGCCTGACCGCCACCGACGACGGCGTCGGCATCCCCCCGGCCGGCCGCCGCAGCGGCCTGCGCAATCTCTCCCGCCGCGCCCAATCGCTGGGCGGATCGAGCCAGTTCGGGCCGGGCCCCGAGGGCGCGGGCACGACGGTGCGGTGGGAGGCGCCGCTGCGTACGGACTGACCGGGCGGAGCGGTGCGACTGGCCGTCCCCGTACGGGCTAGGCGGTTCCGTCGCCGTGCCGGGCGGCGATGATCCGCTCGATGACGCGGGCGACCCCGTCGTCGTTGTTGGACTCGGTGCGGTGCGTGGTCGTGGCCAGGACGCGGGGATGGGCGTTCGCGACGGCGTACGACGTACCGGCCCATCCGAGCATCGCGAGGTCGTTCGGCATGTCGCCGAAGGCGACGACCTCGGCGGCGGACACCCCGCGCTCGGCGCAACATCGCGCCAGCGTCGTGGCCTTGCTGACGCCCTCGCCGCTGATCTCCAGCAGCGCGCTGTCGCTGGACCGGGTGATCTCGCCGTGCTGCCCCGCCACGCTCAGCCCGATGGCGAGGAATTCGTCCGGGTCGATGGACGGGTGCTTGGCGAGCAGCTTCAGCAGCGGCTGGCGCGGGTCGCGCACGGCGAGCAGTTCCTCGATCGGGGCCGTGGGGCCGAAGTCCGGCTCGATGACGCGGGGGTAGTCCGGCTCGCGGTAGAAGGTGTCGGCGCGTTCGACAGCGAAGGTCGTGCCGGGCACGGCGGCGCGCAGCGCGTGCGCGACGGCGAGGGCGTCGTCCTCCGGCAGCGGGAACGCCTCGATCAACTCGCCTTTGTGCAGGTCCCAGACGGAGGCGCCGTTGGCCAGGATGGCCATGCCGTGCCCCGCGAGGTGGGCCGCGACGGTGTCCATCCAGCGTGCGGGGCGCCCGGTGACGAAGAAGACCTCGATGCCCGCGGCCTCGGCGTCGGCGAGCGCCGCGACCGTACGCGGGGACACCGTCTTGTCGTCGCGCAGCAGCGTGCCGTCCAGGTCGGTGGCGATCAGCCGCGGCGGAGGGGCGGTGTAGGAGGCGGCGGACGACACGTCCGCTGATCGATGCTGCCCGCTGGGCTCATTGGCTGAGGTCACGGGCCCATCCTTGCGCATCCTTGCCCCGCCCGCACAAAGGTGCGGATACCCGCTCAGCCGAGCCCGTTTCGGCCGCGATTCCGGCTTGATCCCATCGCTCCCGGGGGCGTCACAGGGGCGCGGGTCACGCGATCACGGCAGGGGTACGGGCTGACGGACTGGCAGCGGATACGGCTGACGGTACGACTGGCTGGTGCGGCCGCCGGCGCGGCTGCTGGTGCGACGAGGGTGAGCGCTGCGCTTGTGGGGCGCAGAAATCTGTGGGGTTGGTGCGGTGCTGGTCGTACAAGAAGCTTGTACAGAAGGGGAGTTCGTGCGGGGACTGCGTCCCGGAAGTTCCTGCGGGATCTCCGTGCGGGATCTCCGTGCGGGGACCACGTACGGGATCGTCGTACGCGGTCCGGCTCAGCGGACGAGCACCGCTTCGTCCGCGGTGCTGGTCAGGGCGTGGTCCGCGAGGGCCGGACTGGCGGGGTACGGCAGGGCCTCGCCGGTGTCCGGGGCGATGCTGCGGGCGGAGGGGGAGGAGCCGTGCGCCTCGGCCCTGATGCGCTGCTTCATCGTGGGCGGCAGCGAGCGGCTGCTGGGGCGCGGGGCCGGCAGCAGTGCGGCGCAGGACGGTGTCCTGGTGGGGGTCGGCGTGGCGCGCGTGCCGTTCGCCGCGGCGACGGCTGCGGCCGGGACGGCGGCGGCCTGGTCGGCGGCGGTGTGGACGCGGGCGGTGCGGGCCGGAGTGGCGAAGCCGAGCCCGGCGACGAGCTTGAGGAGCACGCCGACGAAGGCGCTCCAGAAGGCGGTGACGTTCTTGAAGACGTTCATGACCTCTCGATTCCTTGGTGCGGAAATCTGACTTCTCCGATCATGAGGAAGACGGCACGGAATCGTGGGAGCCGCACCCCGGATTCGCGGATATACACATAAACGCCACTCATTCGGACCAAGGGGGTCCTGTGCCGCCCCGCACCGACGGGGCCGAGGCCGGTCCTGACGCGCTGGATAAGGTGGCGGCGTGTCCCCTCCCGAGGAGCCGCCCCGGCGCGGCGAACAGGCCGAGGTCGCCGCGTTCCGCCAGGCCCTGGGCCTCGACGCCCTCATCGACGTGCACACCCACTTCATGCCCGAGCGCGTCATGGCCAAGGTGTGGGCGTACTTCGACGCGGCCGGTCCGCTCGTCGGCCGCGCCTGGCCGATCGCGTACCGCGAGGAGGAGCGGCGGCGTGTCGAGACCCTGCGCGGCTTCGGCGTCCGGGCCTTCACCTCGATGCTCTATCCGCACAAGCCCGGCATGGCGCGCTGGCTGAACGACTGGGCCGCCGACTTCGCCGCCCGCACCCCGGACTGCCTGCACACCGCGACGTTCTTCGCCGAGCCCGGCGCCCCCGACGACGTACGCCGCGCCCTCGCCCAGGGCGCGCGCGTCTTCAAGTGCCACCTCCAGGTCGGCGGCTACGACCCCAACGACCCGCTGCTCGACGACGTCTGGGGCCTGCTCGCCGACACCGGCGTTCCCGTCGTCACCCACTGCGGCTCCGGCCCGGTCCCCGGCCCCTTCACCGGCCCCGCCCCCGTCGCCGCCCTGCTCGCCAGGCACCCGCGGCTGCGGCTCGTCGTCGCCCACCTGGGAATGCCGGAGTACGAGGACTTCCTCGGCCTCGCCGAGCGGCACGAGCGGGTCCTGCTCGACACCACCATGGCCTTCACCGACTTCAGCGAGTCCGCCGCCCCCTTCCCGCCCGCGGCCCTGCCCCGCCTGTCCGCCCTCGCCGACCGCGTCCTGCTCGGCACGGACTTCCCCAACATCCCCTATCCCTACGCCCACGCCCTCCACGCCCTGGAATCCACCGGCCTCGGCGCCGCCTGGCTCCGCGCCGTCTGCCACGACAACGCCGCCCGCCTCTTCGCCCTACCGGCCCTCCCCTAGCGGGCGGAGTCGGGGTCCGGGTCGGCGTTGGGGTCCGGGTCCGGGGCGGAGTCCGGGTCGGGGTCCGGGCTCGGGTCTTGGGGGGTCAGCATCTGGAGGAGGAGGGTGCGGAGCTCGGCGTCGGGGAGGGCGGGGAGGCGGGTGAAGGCGCCGGAGCCGCGGGCCAGGACGACGCCGATGAAGGCGGCGGCGATGAGTTCGGCGCGCAGGGCGGGATCGGGGGTGCCCTCGGCGAGCAGGCGCCGGTGGAGGGGGTCCACGACACGGCGGTGCAGCTCCGCGCGGGTGGCCTGCTGACCGGCCGGGTCCTCGTGGGGGCGGACGGCGACCTGGTAGACGGGGTTGGGGCCGTGGCGCCGGGTGCGGTCGAGGATGGTCGCCAGACGGTCGGGGTCGAGGAGGTCGACGATGTCGTCCGGGCCGTCGTTGGTGCGCAGCGTGGCGATGTAGAGCTGGGCCTTGCCGCCGAAGTAGCGGGCGATCATCGCCGGGTCGACCCCGGCGCGGCTGCCGATGGCCCGCGCGGTGGTGCGGTCGTACCCGTGCTCGGCGAACAGCTCGCCCGCGGCCTTCAGCAGGCGTTCGCGGCTGCCCGCCGCGTCGCGCCGGTGCTGGGCCGCCCCGGCGGGCCGTTCGTCGGCCGGTGTCGTTCCACTCATTCCGCGGCCGTTCCGTCCAGTTCGTGGAGGTCGTCGTGTTCGCCGGGCCGCGCCCGCACCCGGGGGCGCGTCTGGGCCGCCACCGCGGGCCGTGCCGACGGGCCGGGCCGTGCCGACGAACCGCGTCGGTGCCACGGCACGGCCACCGCCACCACGGCGGCGGCGAGCCAGACGCCGCAGCTCAGCAGCCCCACCGCACTGTACCCACCGGACGTGGGGAACGCCGCGCCTTCCGCGGTGTGCGCTTCGAGCACGGCCGCGCTCAGCGCGCTGCCGACCGCGTAACCGATGTAGCGCAGCACCTGGTTGAAGCTCATGGCGCTGCCCGTCTCGTGCGCGGGCACCGCGCGGACGAGGAAGCCCGGCACGACCGCGAAGATGACCCCGACGCCGAGGCCCGCGACGAACATGACCGCCATGATCTGCGCCATGTTCCCGCGCCATGCGGTGAACAGGGCCATCGCGGCGAGCAGCACCAGGCAGCTCATCGGCAGGACCCGCTGGGGCGAGATCCGGCGGACCAGCACCGGGGTGAGCCGGTTGGCCAGGAAGCTGCCCAGGGAGAACGGCGTCAGGGCGAGACCGGCCACGACCACCGTCCGGCCCAGCCCGTAGCCCGTGGTGGCGGGCGTCTGCACCAGCCTGGTGACGGTGGACAGCAGCAGGTACATGCCGACGCCCGCGAGCACCGCCGCGACGCTCGCGGTCAGCACCGCCCGGTCACGTACCAGCCGCAGTGTGACCAGCGGATGATCCGTACGCAGCTCCCACCACACCCAGCCCGCGAAGAGCAGGACGGACGCGGCGATCATGCCGTCCACGCGCGCCGAGGCCCAGCCCCAGCTCTCGCCCTCGCTGATCGCGACCAGCAGCGACGCGGTGGCCACGGCCAGCAGCACCGCGCCGACCCCGTCCAGCCGGACGCGGGCGCGATGCCGCGCGGCCGGGACGACCCACGCGGCGGCGGCCAGGCCGAGCACGCTGACGGCCACGCCGAACCAGTACGCCGCGCGGACGCCGCCGCCCTGCGCGATCAGACCGGTGAGCGGATAGCCCAGGCCCACCCCCGTCACGGCGGTGATCGACAGCAGGGCGATCACCGGAACGGCGCGGGCGGCGGGCAGTACGTCCCTGGCCACGGCGATGGTCAGCGGCGTGAGCCCGAGACCGATGCCCTGGAGGGCGCGGCCGACGAGCAGCGCGGCGAAGCCCAGGGGGAGCGCCGCCAGCACGCAGCCGACGACGACCAGCGCGAGGGTACCGACGACGACGGTCCTGCGGTGCGGCCCGTCACCGAGCCGCCCCATCACGGGCGTGGCCACCGCCGCCACCAGTTGGGTGATCGTCAGCGACCACTGCGCGTCGGTCACGGACACGTGGTCCATCGAGGCGATGGACGGGATGAGCGGTGCCCCGAGGCTGCCGATCACGGCGGTGACCAGGCATATGAACGCCAGACAGGGCACCAGTGCCCGCGACCGTGCCGACTCCATCGTGCTCCTCGCGCCCGGGCCCTGAGGCACCGTGTGATGCGTGCGCCCGACAGGGGCGGACCGATGCCTACAGCCGATGTCTACATGTGATGTCTACACCCGATGATAAGCAGATGTGATCGGCGCGATCAGCCCCGCCCCCGGGGTCCGAGGCCCGGGGGCGGGGGGTGGGGCGGGTTTGGCGCGGGCGGCGCGGGCCGGAGCGGACTTCCTGGTGCCGCCCGTCAGCCCACGGCTCCTGCTCCTGCTCCTGCTCCTGCTCCGGCTCCGGCTCCGGTTCCTGCTCCTGCGACGGGGCCGACCGGCGTGTCCCCGCTCAACGTGATGCGGTGCATGACGCGGTGCTGGTCGCCGTAGTCGCGGTTGGCGTAGTGCGCGGTGCTGCGGTTGTCCCACAGGGCCACGTCACCGGCGCTCCACCGGTGGCGTACGAGGTGCTCGGGCTTGGTGAGATGGGCGTAGAGGATGTCGAGCAGCCCCCGGCTCTCGTGGTCCGACACCCCGAGAACGTGCGAGGTGAAGCCCGGGTTGACGAAGAGCCCCTTGCGCCCGCTCTCGGGGTGCACCCGCACCACGGGGTGCTCCACTGGCTTCAGCTCGGTGTACTCCTCTCCCTCCCACACGTTCCCGCGGCCCTTCCTGCGCTGGGCCAGGTAGTACCCGAACTCGCGGGTGCCGTCGTGCACCGCCGTCAGCGAGTCGGCCCACGCCCGCAGCCCCGGCGACAGCGACTCGTAGGCGAGCTGGCTGTCGGCCCATGTCGTGTCGCCGCCGTTGGGCGGCAGCAGCACCGCGCGCAGTACGGAGATCGCCGGCGGGCGCCGTACGAACGTCACGTCCGTGTGCCAGACGTCCGCGAAGCCGTTGTCCTGGCTGTCGACTGCGTACACCTCGGGGGCCACGTCGCCGGAGTCGTGGATCGGGTGCCCGGTGGTGACCTCGCCCAGGCGGCGGCCGAACTCGATCTGCGCCGCGTCGTCGATGTCCTGGCCCCGGACGAAGAGCACCTTGTGCTCCACGAGGGCCGCCCTGATCGCGGTGACCTGGTCGTCGTCCAGCCGGCCGAGGTCGATGCCGTGGATCTCCGCGCCGAAGCGCGGGCCGAGCGGGGTGATCGGCAGACGGGACGCCGTTGAGGACGGGGTCGCCCTCGGCGACGGGGACGGCCTTGACGACGGGGACGGCGTTGACGACGTCGTCGGACGGTCGGCGTCGGTTACGGCGGGCTGCTCGCTGGTGATGCTCACCTGTGGTTCCTCCTCTGTCGCGGATGGTGCGGGTGTCGCGGGTATCGCGGATGTCGCGGATGTCGTCGATACGGAGCGCGGGTGTCGTGGATGGAGAGGTCGTGAGGACCGGGGACCAGGGATCAGGCCGCCGCGGCCTTCACGGTGTGCGCGACCCGGGCGCGCAGCTCGGCGAATTCCTCGCTGTCGCGCAGCGCGTCGGCGTCGATGTCGCCGCGCGGCAGCGGGATCGGCAGGTCGAGGGCCACGGTGCCCGGCCCCTTGGTCAGCACCACGATGCGGGTGCCGAGGAAGACCGCCTCGTCCGCCGAGTGCGTGACGAAGACGGTGGTCCGCCCGGTCTGCGCGGTCACCAGGCGTACGTCCTCCTGGAGCCGTTCGCGGGTCAGCGCGTCGAGCGCCGCGAACGGCTCGTCCAGCAGGAACAGCGGGTGGTCGGCGGCCAGGGCGCGGGCGATGGCGACGCGCTGCTGCTGGCCGCCGGAGATCTCCCAGATCCGCCGCTTCTCGGTGCCCTCCAGGCCGACGCGTGCGAGGAGTTCCGCACGGCGCCGGGGCCACTGGTCCCGGTCGACCCCGGCGTAGCGCAGGGCCAGGTCGATGTTGCCCTTCACCGTGCGCCACGGGAAGAGCCGGGGCTGCTGGAACACCACGCCGGCCGCCTTGCCGGGCAGCGGCTCGACGCCCGACACCCGTACTGAGCCGTGGGCGGGCCGCTCGAATCCGGCGATCAGCCGCAGCAGCGTGCTCTTGCCGCAGCCGGACGCGCCGACGAGCACCAGGAACTCGCCCGCGGGCACGGTCAGATCGACCGGTCCCACGGCCGTCACCGCCTCCTCGCCCTTGCCGTACCGGTGGGTGACGCGGTCGAGCGCGATGACCCCGGCGGCGGGTGTGGCGTCGGCACGGTTGGTGTCGGAGCGGGTGGTGTCGGAGCGGTTGGTGTCGGCACGAGTGGCGTTGGCGGGTCCGGCAGCCTCGGGCCCGGTGGTCTTGTCGGCCGTCCGGCCAACGGTCCCGCTCGCGGTCTCACTTGAGGACATCGGGCAGCCCCTTCAGATACAGCGCCTTGCCGACGACGTCCTCGGACGGCGCGGCGTCGATCTGCTTCTGGTCGGCCAGGAACCGGGCGGTGCCGGTGAGATACGTCGCGAGCTTGCCCGGCTGCCCCTCCGTACCCAGCCACGCGGCGGAGGCGACCTCGTCCGGGGTGAGGAACACGCCCTGCGCGAGCTGCTTCCTGGCGTCGTCCGCGCTGATGTTCAGCTCGGCGGAGACGGCCTTGACCGTGCCCTCGGGATCGGACTTGAGCAGCCCGAGCGCCTGCGCCTGCGCCTTGCGCCACACGTCGATCGCGTGCGGGTCCTTGGCGATCAGCGCGTCCGAGACCACGGCCAGGTCCAGCGTCGGCTTGCCGCCCGCGCTGATCTCCTTGCTGCTGATCAACTGCGTTCCGGTCTTGCGCAGTTCGTCCAGGGTCGGCAGCCACACATACGCGGCGTCGATGTCCCCCCGCTGCCACGCGGCGAGGATCGCCTGCGGCTGGAGGTCGACGAGCTTGACGTCCGACGCCTTGAGGCCCGCCGCGTCCAGCGCCGCCAGCAGGCTGTAGTGCGAGGTGGAGGCGAACGGTGTCGCGACCGTCTTCCCCTTGAGACCGGCCACATCGGATATGCCGGTGCTCTTGCGGGCCACCAACGCCTCGTTCTCGCCCGCGACATCGAGGATGAACGCGGCCTTGTACGGGATCGGCGAGGAGCCGGAGATCCCGCGCGCGAAGGGGCTGGAGCCGAGGGCGCCGATGTCGAGGGACTTGCCCAGGAACGCCTGGTTGACGCTGGCGCCCGAGTCGAACTTGATCCAGGTGATCTTGTAGTCCGGCAGCGCCTTCTCCAGCAGCTTGTGGTTCTTCACGAGCAAGTCGCCGCTGGGGAAGGCGAAGTAGCCGATGCGCAGCCGCTTGGAACCGCCGGACGAGCTGCCGCCGTCCGAGCCGCAGGCGGTGAGGGCGACGGAGGCCGCGGCGGCCAGCGCACCGCCGAGCAGCAGGCGGCGCGAGGGTCCTTGGGCGGCGGTGCCGACGGGAACTCGGTGCTTCCAGGCAGACATGGGGAGCCGTTTCTGTGCGAGGAGGGGACGGGCGGGGCGAAGGGCGTACGGGGTACCGGTTGCGGGTTGCGGGTTGCGGGTTGCGGGTTGCGGGTTACGGGGGCCCGGAGCCGCGGGCTGCTCGCTGCGGGCCGCGAGGGACCGGGCCACGGACGGGGGGCGGGGGGTCGGCCGGGAACTAGGAACGGCCGCGCCACGGCACGACGCTGCGCTCCAGCCACAGCAGCAGACCGTCGATGACGAGCCCCGAGACGCCGATGGTGAAGATGCCGACGAGCACCACCGGCGTGTTGTTGTAGTTGGCGGCGTCCTTGACCATGCCGCCGATGCCGGGCAGCCCGTTGACCAGCTCGGCGGCGACGAGGGAGGAGTACGTGACCCCGACCGCCAGCCGGACGCCGGTGAGGATCTCCGGCAGCGCCGACGGGGCGATGACGTCCCGCATGACGTCCCACCGCGACCCGCCGAGCGCGTGGGCCGCTTCGACAAGGCCGCGCGGCGCGGCGGCGACGGCCGCGGTGGTCGACACCGCCACGGGCGGGAAGGCGGCGATGGCCAGCAGGGTGATCTTCGGTTCCTCGTTGATGCCCAGCCAGATGATCAGCAGGGAGAAGTACGCCAGCGGCGGCA
This sequence comes from Streptomyces sp. NPDC087422, assembly GCF_044744145.1. NCBI lineage: Bacteria > Bacillati > Actinomycetota > Actinomycetes > Kitasatosporales > Streptomycetaceae > Streptomyces > Streptomyces sp. NPDC087422. The sequence continues at coordinate 571,574 of NZ_JBIUXT010000003.1, forward strand.
GCGTCCGCAGGAAGGTGATCCAGGGTTCGAACAGCGAGCGCACCCAGCCGACCGTGCCCATGAGCAGGCCGAACAGCACTCCGAGGGCGATGCCGATACCGCCGCCGATCGCGATGCGGCGCAGGCTGATGGCCAAGTGGTCGATGAGAGTGGTGCCGTTGTAGCCCCGCACCCCGTCGTGCGTCGTGGACACGTCGATGAACGCGTCCCACACCTTGGCCGGGGGCGGCACCAGCGTCTCGCTCCACTTCCCGCTCGCCGCCAGCAGTTGCCACAGCACGAGGAAGAGCAGGAGCGAGCCGAGCGGCAGCGCGAGACGGCGTACGCGCGCCCAGACGCCCTTCGCGCGAGGACGGCCGCGCCCCGGCGGCTCGGCCGGATCGGTCGGATCGGCCGGATCGTCGGATATCGCGGCGGGACCGGCTTCTGGCAGGCGTGAGGTGGCGGACAACGGACTGCCTCCATGGGGGTGCCAGGGCAGGCGCGGTCGACGTCAAGCGACAGCGGCGACTGTCCCCGAGCGAGAGCAGAAGGGGAAAAGGGCAGAGCCGAACGCCCCACGACGGGGTGGGCTCAACGAAGTTCGGGAAAGGGGCCGCGCCGGGTCGAGGACCGAACGGCGGGCGGCGTCAGAGACGCGTGATCAGCGACAACACGAAACCGGGCGTCGGCACAGGTCGATGACCAGGCGTCGCACCAAAAGATCGTGATTCATGGGTCATATTTGTACAGCAGACCCGTCCCCGCACCAAGAGTCCGTCCACCCTCTGGTACAAACCCCTCCGCCCCCGCCCCCCTGACGCGCCCGGCCTGGGGTTCGGGACCGCCTATACGTATGACCATCTGTCCTGGCGGAGCTTCCGGGACAAGCCGTGGTACGGCGCGGTGCCGACCCTGACCGCCGCCGCCGCGGTCACCGCCCGGATGCGCCTGGGCACCCTGGTGACGTCGGCCAAGCCGCGTTCATACATCACGAGCTGACCTGCGGAAACAACCGAAATAGACGAGGTCAGAGGTGTTCGAGTTCAACCGCCCACGCCTCGGAATCGTCGTAGCGGAAGGCGACCAATCCCAGCTACCCGTGCACCGAGTTCGACTGCCGCTCCGACGAGTGACCCGACGGCCGGTGGCGGGGGCCATCGCCTGTCCGAGCGTCGCCGTTCTCCCAACGCAACCGAGGAGCGTCAACTCCGAACGGCCCGGAGCCGGGTCCGCTACCCTGCCGAGTCAGTGATCTCCGAGATCGCACGGGCTGGAAGGTGCATCGTGACTGGGCAGTTGCACGGAATGGCCGTTGATGTGCTGCGCCGCATGGAGCGTGCCTACTCCTGTGGAGAGCCGGGTCAGCTGCGCGGCGTCCGTGACAGCGTTGCCGCATTCGAGTTCGTCCTCCGGTTCGCTTCTCTCCTGTCTCTCGCTACGCTCCGGTCTGCCGGAGTCACGGCTCCGAAGATCGCACGATCACCTGGTCTTGCGGGTTGGGTGGCCTCCCTGTCCGAGCTGGGCCCGCTTCTGGATGTTGCAGGGGAGGGAGAGGCGATCGTCCGGGTGCGGGCCGCCGTCGAGCGTGTCCGTGAGCTCTATCGGGACGGGCCTGGTGGAGGGCTTCCCTTCGACTCCTACAAGATGCTGCGGGACCACCTCAGCCATGGCGGCCCCGTACCGGATGGAGTGGCTGCCCCCGTCGAAGCGCTGACCGGCAGGTTCTGGAACGCGATGGCCGACTGCCTGGAGGGTGCGGAGGTCCGGAGCATCGGAGGCGGCTTCGAGAGGCATCCTGTCTTCACCTGGGGAACCGACTCGGTAGACTTGTTTCCGTTCTTCTACGTGTCCAAGGACGGAAGTTGGCAGATCTTCTCTGCCTTCAATCATAAGAAGCCGTCGTACATCAGTTTCGGTGATCCGAAGCGGACGCTTGTCCGACCGAGGAGTGATGAGGCTTCGACGGATCTGGCTCAGCTGCTCAGAAAGCCCCGGTCCGCGGACGATCAGGGCGATCTCTTTCGCGACGCCATCCTGAAGGATCTCGCCGGCTTCCAGGAGGCGAGCGGACCTCCAGCGCATGCATACGATGACGTAGGCGTTGGTTTCGTTATCGAGTGGCACCGCGCCACGAGCGACGGAGTAGAACTCCGGATGGACCACTTCCGAGTCGGGAAAGATGGTTTGCGCGAGTGGCGGGACGACGGCGCGGGCTGGCTTTCGTACAGTGCTTTTCTGCGCAGGATCGCCAACCTCGGGGTTGTCGCGCGTCGCCTCTGGCACGAGATGGATCAGCTCGAGAAGCGGCTGATCCAGGAGGAGGTCGAGGGTCTCGGCTGGAGCGGCGAGACGACATTGCTGCCAGCGACCGTCACGGTGCGGGACGACGGGAACAGGGCGGAGCCGCAGCGCAAGACCTTCAGCGATCTGATCGACGACCTCGACGATGAGGTAGGGGTCGAGCACGGTCAGACGCTGATCTATTTCGTCAACGGTGAAGCCGGGATCGGAAAGACCCGGGCCATGCTGTCGGCTGCGCTGCATCGGGCCGCAGAGGTGGCGACGGGAGACCAGGCGGAGGGTATCCCGCTCTTCCTGTACATCCGGTCGAACGGTCATGTGCTCGAGAATTTGGTCGAGGTGGTCAACAGTGCTGTCGCCACCACCCGGAATCTGACCGACCTAGCGGTGAAGGCGCTGTGCCGGAACGGGGTGATGGCGCTTCTCATCGACGGCTTCGACGAGCTCCTCGGCGGTGCCGGGTTTAATGATGCGGTGACGGCGCTGCGGCCCTGGCTCGAAGAGCTCGACGGGCGCGGCGTGCTGATCGTGTCGGCCCGCTCGTCGTACTATGCGAACCAGTTCCAGGAGAGCCTGAGGTACGCACAGGACGAGGGCGTCAGCGTCCACCACAAGATCGCTGAAATGAACAGGTGGTCCGTCAGCGAGGTGAAGGACTTCATGGCCGCCCACGAGATCCCCTCGGCGCGGCTTAAGGAGCTGTCCCGTGACGATAGGGAACTCCTACGCCTTCCTTTCTTCGCCCGCGCCTTCGCCGAGATGGCGCGGGTGTCCGGCGAGGTCTCGAATGTTGCCGGACGGCTCATCGGCGAGTATCTCCGGCGCGAGGAGAAGAAGTTGAGCTACTCGCTCGATGACACCACGCCCATGCTGTCAGGTGACGAGCTTCGCTGTGTGTTCGAGTTCGCAGCCGAGTGCATGGTCGACAACAGTGAGCGGGAGATCAGCACAGTCGACCTCGAGATCGGTGCTGCGACGGTGCTCGGGCTGAACGACGTCGAGGATTTGAACGAGGCGCGACCGCATCTGCGCGACCGACTCCAGGTCCTGTGCGGCATGGCGTCCGGTGCGTCCGGGGTAGGGCACGGCAGAAGGTTCCGCTTTCAGCACGAGTTGTTCTTCGACTACTTCCTCGCCGGGCTGGCCCTCGGGTACGCGAACAGCGGTGATGTACGGCGCTTCTACCGACTCCTGAAGGCGTCGGAGTGGCGTCCGGCGATGGTCAAGCGCGTGGTCTCCGAGTTGCCGGGCATGAAGCTTCAGAGCCTCCTTGCCGGCTTCGATCTGACAGCCGAATCACAACCTCTCTCCCGAGGGTTCGCCTCGCTTAATCTGGGATCCTTGTGGTCCACGATGATCCGGATGACGAAGGAGATGCCGTCGGTCACCATTTGTGATGCGACGTTCATCGATCCACTCGATCTCACGGGCGTGGCCATCGTCGACAGTCGATTCGCTCGGTGCACCCTCTCGAGTTTGACCCTGCCCGCAGGATCAAACTGGAGTCTCACACTCGACCGTTGTGCGGTGCGCTCCCTGACAACTGCTCACAACGCCGATCTGTCCGGGATGCATGGGATCATTCACACAGGCCTCGTGGAGCTATTCGTCCCAGGACGCGAGGTCTGTTTCCGGCGCCCGGAAATCTTGACGACGCTACGTCAGTTGGGTGCCGGCATCGCTGACGACGAGGCGGCCAGCCAGCAGCCCCCACCCGCAGTGGAAGCCGCCCGCCACTTTCTGAAGAACCTGGGGGACAGCGGAAAGATGTCCATGGTTCTTCCGTCCGGCTACCTGCCGGAAGACCACAGGCTCAAGTGGGCATGGGACTACGAGGACGAGTGGAAGCCATTTGTGGACGCGCTCGTAGCCGCGGGGCTGGCTTCGCGGACTGCCTTGCCCACGAGCGGCAGTCGGAAGATGCGCGTGCGTCTCCGGATCGGCCCCAGCAAGATCCTGTTGGAGGATTCGGATGATCAGCGGGTCCAATTGTTCTGGACGTCGCGCCGCGACGGGTAGCTGCAGCGAGCGCGTAGGGTCGGGGTATGCGTCTGAGTACGGTGATCCTCCCCATCCACCATTGGGGCGAGGGACAGAATATCTGGCGGCGGGCCGAGGATCTCGGATTCTACGCCGCCTAGACCTACGACCATCTGTCGTGGCGGACCTTCAGGGATAAGCCGTGGTTCGGCGCGGTATCGACGCTGACCGCGGCCGCGGTGGTAGCCGAACGCATCCAGCTTTGCACACTCGTGACGTCGGCCAAGCCGCGTTCATGCATCACGAGCTGACCTTGGACTATTCGTCATCTGGGCACACCCGGACCGACGATCGGATGATCCGCACAGAGCAACCTAATGCCGCACCACATACCGGAACCCGTAGAAGGTGATGCGCTCCAGTTCGTCGTATTGGCCGTCCAGGACCGATTCGTGCAGGGCGCGTTCCCATAGGGTGACGTCCGCGCCCCGGCAGCCTGTGATGTGCTCGGTTGCGGTTTCCTGGAGAAGCGACGGGATCTTGGTTGCCTCGGGTCGGCCCTGGGCCGCGTACGCCTCCTGCGCCTGCCGAAGCGCCGCAGTACCTGCTGCCGTGTCTCCCCGGACGAGGTGGGCACGGCCCAGAGTGAGCAGAGCGCCAGCCGCGACGACGGGGTCGCCGCCGTCTTCGGACAGCGCGAGCGCGCGGATCGCGCAGTCCAGGGCCGGTTCGGCGTAGCACTTGGGACAGACGGCGAGATAGAGAGCGGCGAGATCGGTCAGGATGATGAGCTGGCTGACCCGGTTCCCGCGTTCGAGGGCGATCCGCAGGGCATGGCACAAGTGCCAGATACCGCAGGTTCCGTAGGTCACCGCGTTCCAGTCCATGAGGGTGAGCGCGAGGTTCACGTGCGCGTTCTGCTGTGTGTCGGTGCGGCTGCCGCGGGCACCGTGGCGGCTGGTGCTCAGCACGGAGAGCGCCGTCACCAATGTGTCGGCGGCCTGGGAGTGCCGACCGAGCTTGCGCTGAGCGTCGCCTAGGGCGACGAGCGCCTGAACCGCTCCCAGCTCGTCTCCTTGGGAGCGGCAGATGTCCAGGTCGGCCCGGTGGTTGGACGCGGCGTCGTGGTACCGGCCCAGCTGGAACTGGACGAGGCCCAGGTTGTGCAGCGCCCTGCCCCGGACGAGCTCATTCGGTGCGAGCAGCGCCGCGCGTTCCAGGTGGGGCAGCGCCTCGGCGGACCGATGATCCGCCCGGTAGGCGTTGCCGAGGTTCGAGGACGCCATGGCGAACTCGTACGCGCTCAGGTTGTGTGCCGCCTCCAGGGTCGCTTCGGCGGCGGCGGTCCACTCCCGGCCTAGTCTGCGGAACTCCCAGTACGTCGACATGTCGTTGGCCAGGTGCACCGCTTCGCGACGCCGGCCGTGTTCGCAGGCTGCCACCACAACCGCGGCGACAGCGCGGTGTTCGGTGTCCAGCCACTCGACCGCCTGACGCCGGTCCTTCGCGCGGCCCGTGTCCCGGGAGACGCTGCGGCAGGTCGCCGGGACGCGCCGCCTGTAGTGGTGCAGCATCCGGTCCAGAGCGGCCTCGTACTCCCCGGGCGCCACCTGTTCGGCCGCGTACAGGCGCAGGAGGTCGTGCGTGTCCCAGCGGCTGTCCGGCCGTCTGCGCAGCAGGTGGCGCCGGACCAGGTCTGCCAGCAGGCGGTAGGTGTCCTGGGCGCTGCGGTCGAGACCGATGGCGGCCGTTTCCTGGCCGATGTCCGGGCCGGGCAGGGCGCCGATCAGTCGGAAAGCGCGTTGGGATGCGTCGGCGAGCCGGTCGAAGGACAGGTCGAACGCGGCGCGCACGGCCAGCGGACGGCCGTCGGCATCCACGTCGTCATAGCTGAGCAGGCCGAGCCGGGCGTGCGCCTGGGAGAGGGCCTCGGCCTGGGCGGCGAGTGAATGGTAGGGGTCGTCGCGCAGTTGTGCGGCGGTGATGCGCAGCGCCAGAGGCAGGAAACCGCACAGCTCGGCGATCCGGCGGGCGGCGCCGGGCTCGGCCGTCACCCGGTCGTCGGCGGGGCACGCCTGGCGCAGTGCACGATCCAGCATCAGGACCGACTCCTGCTCGGACAGCGAGTCGAGCCGGACGACACGGGCCGACGGGAGCGCCGAAAGCGTGTCGCGGGACGTGACGAGCAGCCGGTGCGGAGGATGAGGTACCAGTCCTGTCAGCTGCTTCGCGGACACGGCGTTGTCCAGCACCATCAGCACCGGCGGCCGTCCGGCGAGCAGGGAGCGCAAGGCCCCGGCCCGCTCCCTCGCCGGCGGCGGCGCCGCACGTCGACCCAGATCGCGCAGCAAGACCGCAGCGGCCCCAGCGGCGTCGAGGGAGGCATCCGGGCTGAAGCCGAGCAGGTCGACGAACAGCACCCCGCCGGAAAACCAGCCCGCCCGGCGGGCCCGGTCGGCGACGTGAACTGCCAGCGTGGTCTTGCCGACACCCGCCATGCCGGCGGCGACGAGCACAACCTCCGCCGGAGCACCCGGCTCGAGTAAACCGAGGAGTTCGCTCACCTGGGCATCGCGCCCGGTGAAGTCCGCGATGTCTGCGGGCAGCGTCCGGGGGCTCACCGGCTTCCTGGGCGCGCCGGGTGGTTTCTTCCGGGGCCGACCGCCGCGCTTCTCGGCCGCCCGCTGATCGTTGGCATTCCTCAGCAGTTGGCTCCACGCGCCCTCGCTGCGCTTGGTGACCTGCGCGCCCCGCTCAGCGGCCATCTGCTGCAGCACGCCCACGAGCGTGAGGAAGACCGGCGAGCCGGACTTGGGCAGGCTCTGCCCGAGCAGCCAGGGATTCACCGTGGACAAACTGACACGATCGCCGAGCGCCTCGGTGCACCGCCTCACCAGCGCCTCCCGAGGAGGGCTGCCCGCCACTGCGTAGAGGCGCGCCACTTCGGCCAGAAGCCGCCCCGCCAGGTCCTCCGTCCCCGGTAATCGGGTTCCGCCCACACACGCCTCCGGAAAACTCGGCTCACCGCAGTTGACCAGACTATTAGCGCTTCCCGCCCACCCTCGCGCGTTGCCGGAAACCCGCCGTGGACCGGAGAAAGATGCCTCCGCCCAACGACCACCCGGAGGCAGCCGTGCACTCGTCCCTGATCCCCCTGATCGCCGTCCTCACCGGCGCCGCCCACGCCACGACCATCGCGATCGCCGCACTCACCTCGCTGGGCGCCCGCACCCCGCACCGCCGCCGCGACGCACGCAAGACCCTTCGCTTGCTGCTCCTGATACCCCGCCGGTAGCGGCGGGTCGGCGCTCCCGAGGGAAGAGGCTCGCGGCCGCCGAGGCCACTGGATACGACGACATGCCCAGAGGCCGTCGGGCAGCGACGAGTAGCAGACCCGCCCTGCCAAGTGCTCCGCCACGAGGCACGCGGGAGGGCCGGGGGGGGGGGCTCCGGCCGGTCGTAAGCTCCCGAGCATGAGCTTGCGTTTGAGTGTTGTGATTCTGCCGATCTACCGCTGGGCCGCCGAGGGGCGGGAGGTGTGGCGGCGGGCCGAGGACCTGGGGTTCGGGACCGCCTATACGTATGACCATCTTTCCTGGCGGAGCTTCCGGGACAAGCCGTGGTACGGCGCGGTGCCGACGCTGACCGCCGCCGCCGCGGTCACCGGCCGGATGCGCCTGGGCACCCTGGTGACGTCAGTCAAGCCGCGTTCATGCATCACGGGCTGACCTGCGGGAACGACGGTCAGAGGCTGATGAGCCTGACGTGCTCACCGCAGAGCCGGGCCATGTCGTCGACGTCGGAGGTGAGAATGGCGACCGGGCCGGTCTGCCGTAGGGCCGTTTCCGCGACGGTCGCGTCGATCGCGTATTTGTGCTCGTGAAGCCCGGCGGCCTTGAGCAGCTTCGCCGCCGCCTTGGCCGTCTGCTCGGTGACCGGCTCCACCTTGACCCTGGACAGGGCCCACTGCAGGCGGGGCATGTTCACGCGGGAGTGGCTGACCTCCACGCTGGTGTTCGCGCTGATGATCAGATCCGCGCCCATCTCGTGGAACACCTTCAGCAGGCCGAGGGCCTTCCGGTCCTGGGCGACCCAGGCGGACAGGCCCTCGCTGTCCAACACCACGGATTCGATGTGCTGACCCACGCGGCGCTCGCGCCGCCCGTGGTCTCCGTCGCCCTCGCGATACGGGCTCGAGCCTCGGCCAGTTCCTCTTCGCTGAAGGAGCCGTGCTCGTCTTCGTAGCTCCGCAGATCCGCCCCGAGCAGTTGGTGCCTGATCTGACGGGCGACCGCTTCGGCGACGTAGCCGGAGACGTTGTCCGTGAGTTTTTTCAACTCTGCCACCTGCTCGGTCGGCAGCGTGACCGTGATCCGGGTCGTGTCAGCCATACGGTGAGCATGCCGCAGTATGCACGGCAGTGGCCGTCCTTCTCGGTTGCCGGCTGTGCGGCGGGCACGCGCTCAGCGCGACCGAACGCGGAGCAGTTCACTGAGCCGGTCACCGATCACGGAGACTCCGGGGCGCGGCTCGGTCTCGTCGTACCAGGGCTTGCGTCGGCGCAGGAGTGCGTCGCCGTGCTCGCTCCAGGTGAAGCCTGGTTGCCGCAGGAGCTTCTGGAACACCGTGTCGACGGTCACCGGGTGTGCGGCGGCCAGGCGGCGGATCGGCAGTGGTGTGATCGACTCCTCGCGCAGATAGGTACGGAGCAGGTCTTGGTGGTGTCTGCGGCCGGGGAGGTCGGGGTCCGCGAACAGGTCCCGCAGCGATCCGTAGTCCGCGTAGAAGTTGAGTCCGTCGACCTGGTCATAGATGACGCCGATGGTCTCCGCGTCCGCGAGTTCGGCGGGCAGCGTGAAGAGAGGCACTTCTGGGGTGGCGTGTCGATTGCCCCAGGCACGGCCGGGGCGTCGGGCCGCGGTGGCAGTCTGCTGCCGGTGGCGGTAATAGGCGTTGATGCGCTCCTCGGCTTCTCCGACGGTGAGGACCAGCTCGTCGCTGCCGAAGAAGTCGGTGAAAGCGGCCCGGTCCTCCCGCATCGAGCGCCATCCTTCCTCGACCTTCTCCGGGTTGCGGAAGACGAGGTCGGGCCGGCTGGTGGCCAGGTCGAGGGCGGCAGCGGCGATCTCCGGCGCGGCGGCCCGGGGGTAGGAGGACATGACGCCGGAGACGAGCCACGCGCCGGGCACAGGTGTCAGGGCGACCAGGCGGGCACCGAGGAAGCCTTCTTTCGCGACCCCGCGGAAAGTCGACCGTCCGGCGTTGGTGTAGGCCCGGTATTCGAGGTCGTCCACCAGGTTGAACAGGAGCAGGCAGTCGCCGTCCTTGCCCCGTACCTCGAAGATCCCCTCCACCGGGTCACGCCAGGCCAGGACCATCTGCCGATCGGCATCGGTCAGGGCCGTCCGCCGGGTGACGAAACGGTCGGCGACCGTGGTGCCGTCCGGAAGGCGGTGCTGAAGAAGGAAGCAGTCGATGACGTTGATCGCGGTCGCCTCGTCCAACGCGCCTTCGGGGCTGACGGCTTCCGTCAGGAGCGGGTCGAGGAATCGTTCGAAGGAGCGGCTCTCCCCGAACGCCACGAGGTCGTCCTTCAGTTCGGCGCTGCGGCGCAGGGCCTGGGCGAGGTCTGGGACGTGGCTCGTGTCGCGCTCCGGTGTGCGTCGACTTCGGCGGCGCTCATTGCTCATCCCAGCCACGGTAGCGAGACGGTGCGTGTTCCATCGCCCGCTTCCCCGATAGCGATCCATCGCCGGTGCGGGGCTTGTTGCTCGTAAGGTCGTCCTCATGCGTCTGAGTGTTGTGATTCTGCCGATCTATCGCTGGGCCGCCGAGGGGCGGGAGGTGTGGCGGCGGGCCGAGGACCTGGGGTTCGGGACCGCCTATACGTATGACCATCTGTCCTGGCGGAGCTTCCGGGACAAGCCGTGGTACGGCGCGGTGCCGACGCTGACCGCCGCCGCCGCGGTCACCGGCCGGATGCGCCTGGGCACCCTGGTGACGTCGCCGAATTTCCGGCACCCGGTCACGCTCGCCAAGGACTTGATGACGCTCGACGACGTGAGCGAGGGGCGGGTGACGCTGGGGATCGGCGCCGGGGGGAGCGGGTTCGACGCGACGGCGCTGGGGCAGGAGCCGTGGTCGCCGCGGGAGCGGGCGGATCGGTTCGGGGAGTTCGTACGGCTGCTGGACCGGCTGTTGACGAACGGCCAGGTGTCGTACGAGGGGGAGTTCTACTCGGCGCACGAGGCGCGGACGATTCCGGGGTGTGTGCAGCGGCCGAGGATTCCGTTCGCGGTGGCGGCGACGGGACCGCGGGGGATGCGGCTGGCCGCGCGGTACGGGCAGGCGTGGGTGACGACGGGGGACCCGGCGCTGTACGAGACGGGGACGCCGGAGGAGTCGCTGGCGGCGGTACGCGGGCAGGTGGAACGGCTGGGCGCGGCGTGTGCGCAGGCCGGGCGGGACGTGCTGAAGGTGCCGAAGGTGATGCTGACCGGCTTCACCCCTGACCAGGGGCGCCCGCTGGAGTCGGTGGACGCCTTCGTGGACTTCGCGGGCCGCCACGCGGAGGCCGGGATCGACGAGATGGTCATCCACTGGCCCATCCCCGACAGCGACTTCGACACCGACCCCGCCGCCTTCGAGCGGATCGCCCTGGAGGCCCCCGCCCAACTGGCCTGATCCGCGCGCCGGGTGGTCAGTGTGCAAGGTCGTCAGTGCGTCGGGTCGTCGGGGCGCCGGTCGGTCAGGGCGTCCATGCGGCGGGCCGCGATCTCCCGGTCGGCGGCGGCCGTCACGAACTCCGGTACGTGGTCGGGCCCGACCAGCTCCCGGACCGCGGCGACCGTGGCCGCCGGGAGGGCCACCGGGACGTGCGAGGGCGGCTCGGCGGCCGGGCGCGGCGGCGGCGCGGGGAGCACGGCGTCGCCGAGGTGACGGCGTACGTGCTCGGTGGCGAGCGTCCGCATGGCGCGTGCCAGCTCCGCGTCCACGGTCTGCTGGGCCAGCGGGCGCAGCCGCCGGACCAGGGCCGCCGCCTCCTCGGCCTCCTCGTCGGTCGGCGGGTGGCGCAGGAACCGCTCGAAGACGTACTCCGTGGTGAACTCCAGGAACCGCTCCGAGATGTGCTCGACCTGGACCCGCAGCTCCCGCAGGTGGCCGGTGATCGCGGGCAGCGGCACACCGGCGGCGTGCAGCTCCGCGGCGACCGCCAGCTCCTGGGGGCTCGGTACCAGGAATTCCTCGTCGCTGCCCGGCACCGGCTCCAGGATGCCCAGTTGCAGGCCCTCCTCGACGGCCGTCAGATCCGCCGTCCCGCCGAACGCCTCGATCAGCTCGGCCAGGCTGATGCGCGCGGGCGTCTCGTCCGACCACGGCCGGTCCACCTCACCGACCAGGCCGAGCACTCCGCCGAGGCCGGTGCCCGCGTCCCACGCCGCCAGCAGCTCCTTGATGCTGGCCAGCGTGTAGCCGCGCTCCAGGAGATCGGCGATCTGCCGCAGCCGGGCCAGATGCGTGTCGTCGTACACATTGGCCCGGCCGCGGCGCTCCGGCTTCGGGAGCAGCCCGCGGTCGGTGTAGGCGCGGATCGTACGGACCGTCGTCCCGCTCAGATGGGACAGGTCCTCGATCCGGTACGCGCGCTGCTCGGCGGCGGTGGTCACGCCCACACTCCTCCGTACTCCTCGGTGGTCAGGAGGCCGCGGTGCGGCCCGCCGGTCTTTCGCTGGCCCTGGCCGCGGGGGACATGGCCAGATACTCGACGGCCTTGCTCAGCGACCCCTCCTGTGACGGATGGTACGACCGGCGCAGGTACCTGGGCATCGCCCCGTTGAGCGCGGCCCAGGACGGCAGCAGGCCGCGGCGGGCGGCGGCGCGGTGGTTCCTGAACCGGTACTTGCCCTTGACCAGCCCCGGGTCGTGCCGCATCAGGTAGCGGGCCCCGACCACCCACAGATAGAACAGCGTCGGCCACGCGAACGCCATGCCCTCCGCGCGCCGCAGATACCGCCCCGCGCCGCCCCCGCCGACGTGCTGGTACATGTCGAACGCGACCGCCCGGTGCTCGACCTCCTCCGCGCCGTGCCAGCGCAGCAGGTCCAGCATCACCTCGTCGGTGTCCACCTCGTCCAGCGCGTCGGCGTCCAGGATCCAGTCGCCGAGGACGGCGGTGAAGTGCTCGATCGCCGCGATCAGCGACAGCCGGAACCGCAGCCACTCGCGCCGGGTGACCGGCGCGCCCCACGGCGGCTTCTCGCCGAGCAGCACGTCGAACATCCACTCCACGTGCTTGGTGTAGCCGCTGGTGTCGAGATTCTGCTCGGCCAGGTGCTCCAGTACATACGCGTGCTGCACGCTGTGGGTGGCCTCCTGGCCCATGAACCCCTTGACGTCCTTGAGCAGTTGCTCGTCGCTGACGTAGGGGAGCGCCTCCTTGAACACCTTCACGAACCACCGCTCCCCCGCGGGCAGCAGCAGATGCAGCACATTGATGACGTGCGTCGCGGTCGGCTCGCCCGGAATCCAGTGCAGAGGGGTCTGCTTCCAGTCGAACGTGACCCGGCGCGGCTTGATCGCGTAACTCATGGCGGTGCGTCCTCCTTCGGAGAAGATCGGCGGTGTCGGAGTGGGGATCGGTGCTGCCAGCAGGGTGCCGGTGGTGAGCCGGCGGCGGGGCTACAGCGGCGGGTCCACGCGGGCCAGCGCCCGCAGCGTCTTGGGGGAGAGCCGGGACAGCAGCCGCGCCCCGCGGGCCTCCGGCGTGACCGGGACGACCGCGGAGTCGCGCTCCACCGCCCGGACGATCGCGCGGGCGACCTTCTCCGGGGGGTAGTTGCGCAGCCCGTAGAGCCGGGCGGACCGCGCCCTGCGCCGCTCCTGCTCCTCCTCGCCGACGCCCGCGAACCGCGCGCTGCGGGTGATGGGCGTGTTGACCAGCCCCGGGCAGATCGCGCTCACCCCGATGCCGTGCGGCGCCAACTCCGCCCGCAGGCACTCGCTGAGCATCAGCACCGCCGCCTTCGACGTGCTGTACGCGGGCAGGGAGCGGGACGGCTGGAAGGCGGCGGCCGACGCGGTGTTGACGATGTGCCCGCCCTGGCCGCGCTCCACCATCTGCCGGCCGAACAGGCGGCAGCCGTGGATGACGCCCCACAGATTGACGTCGAGCACCTGCTTCCAGTCCTCGGGTGTGGTGTCGAGGAAGGCCCCCGCCAGGCCGATCCCCGCGTTGTTCACCACCACGTCGGGGACGCCGTGGAGGCCGGCCGTGCGCTCGGCCAGTTTCTCCATCGCCTCGGCGTCCGACACGTCGACGGTCTCGGGCCACGCGTCGGGCGCGCCGATCAGCCGGGCCAACTCGGCGGTTCTGGCGGCGCCTTCCGCGTCCCGGTCCACCGCGACGATCCGCGCGCCCGCCTCCGCGAAGGCGAAGGCGGTGGCCCGGCCGATGCCGCTGGCCGCGCCGGTGACCAGCACCAGTTGGCCGCCGAACCGCTCCTTGGCGCCGGTCTCCGCCTTCCCGAGCACCGTCCCGCCCGCCCCGGTGACGGTCGAGGTCGCGGCCGGGACGGCGGGGCCGCCGTACTCGTGCGCTGTGACGAACTCGCCGATCCAGCGCGACAGTTGCTCGGGCCGGGAGCGCGGCACCCAGTGCTTGGCGGCCACGGTGCGCCGGGTCAGCCGGGGCACCCACTGCTCCAGGTCGTCGTAGAGCCGCTGCGACAGGAAGGCGTCGCCGGTCGGCGTGATGAGCTGCACGGGGACGTGGGCGTACGCGTCGGTGCGCGGACTGCCCAGCCTGCGGCGGACGTTGTCCCGGTACAGCCAGGCGCCGTGCGCCGCGTCCTCGGGGAGCGAGGCGGTCGGGTAGCCGTCGGACGGCAGCTTCTCGGCGCGGGAGAGCAGCTTGGGCCACTGCTTGCCGAGCGCTCCGCGCCAGGCCAGCTCCGGCAGCACGGGGGTGTGCAGCGCGTACACGTACCAGGACTTGGCCCCCTGGCCGACCACTTGGGCGACCCGGCGCGGGGTGGGGCGGCGCACCCGGCGCTTGATCCAGTGGCCGAAGTGGTCGAGCGACGGGCCCGAGATCGAGGTGAAGGAGGAGATCCGGCCCTCGGTCCCGCCGACCGTGACGAATTCCCAGCCCTGCACCGAACCCCAGTCGTGCCCGACCAGGTGCACCGGGCGGTCCGGGCTGACCGCGTCCGCCACCGCCAGGAAGTCCTCGGTGAGCTTCTCCAGCGTGAAGCCGCCCTTGAGCCGCGCCGGGGCGCTCGACCTGCCGTGCCCGCGCACGTCGTAGAGCACCACGTGGAAGCGGTCGGCGAGCAGCCCGGCCACCTGCGACCACACCTCTTTGCTGTCCGGGTAGCCGTGCACCAGCACCACCGTCGGCAGCGCCGCGTCCCCGTACTCGGCGACGCACAGCCGTACGCCGCCGCCCCCGGTCACGAACCTCTCCCGCGCCGCCGCGTCGGCCGCCCCGTCCCGCACCTCCCCGTCCCGTACCGCTTCGCCCGGGCTCTCGCCGCCCTCGCCCGGACCCGCGCCCTCGTCCCGGTCGTTCCGCTCTTCCCACTGGTCCCGCGTCATGCCGCCACCCCCGTCCCAGTCCCCGTCCCCGAACCCGATTCCGTGCCCGTCCCCATCCGTGACCTCGACATCGATCCCGTCCTCGTATCCGCGTCCGTCTCCCGCCAGCGCCTGACGTGCGGCAGGTCGTCGTCCAGCCAGTAGGCGTCGGTCTCCGTGACCACGAGGATCTCCTCGAACTTCGCGCCGGTGCCGCGGAATCCCACATGTGGCTCCACCGCCCACAGACCGGGGTATGGGGGGTGGTCGGACATGCGGTGCGGACTCCACAGCGGTGACCAGCCCTCGCGGTGTCCGTGCAGCGCGTCGGAGGCCAGCCCCTTCAGGCTCCGCGTGCCGAACCCGGCGATCCGCGGCGACCAGCGGCGCTCGCGCACCCGGTCGACCTTGTGGGCGATCACGCCGAAGGGATACGCGCGATGCCGGTTGGCGTACCCCTGCCTGACCATCAGCCGGTCGACGTCCTGGTAGACGGTGCGCAGCGGGTGCCGCTCGCGCACCCCGCGCAGGATCAGCTCGCGGTGCTCGCGCAGATCCGCCATCAGCCGTTCCTGCACCGGATTGGGGCCGAGCGAACCGGAGTAGCCGACGTCGGCGGTACAGCCCGCGTATACAGGGGCCAGGTCGAGGATGAACGGCATGCCGGGTTCGAGCCGCCGCCCGGTCGGGAAGAACTGGAGCGGCACCTTGAAGCCGGTGAAGGCCGTACGGTCGCCGAACCAGGCGAAGGGCAGATGGAACCAGTCGCGGACCCCGCGCTCCCGCGCCCACACCCGCATCGCGTGCGCCGCGTCCCGCTCGGTCATCCCCGGCCGCAGCTCCGCCGCGACCGCCTCCGCGCACGCGTACGCCAGCCGCTGCACCTCACGGAACCCGTCGAGCCCGTCGACCTCACGGAACCCGTCGCGCCCGCCGTCCCACCCCTCGCCCATGGCCGCTCACCCCAGACCCCGCGCCGACATTCGAAAGCTGACAGCAATCAATGTGACATCGGCTCGTGGCAAGGTCAAGAGCCCCGCGACCCCCTGTGGATAACTCCCGGAACCCCCCCGACCCCTACGGGTGGTCAGCCCGCAGGAGTACCCCGATCGCGGCGGATCCGATCCTCGGGACGGACGCGGGACTGTGGCGCCCGCCACTACGGTCGGACACGTGACTGTGATCGCTACCGAAAGCCTGAGCAAGCGGTACCCGAGGGTGACCGCTCTTGACCGGCTGACCGTCGACATCACCCCCGGTGTGACCGGGCTGGTGGGTGCCAACGGCGCCGGGAAATCGACCCTGATCAAGATCCTGCTGGGACTGTCCCCGGCGACCGAGGGTCGTGCCGCCGTGCTCGGACTCGACGTGGCCACCAACGGCGCCGAGATCCGCGGCCTCGTCGGCTACATGCCCGAGCACGACTGCCTGCCGCCCGACGTCTCGGCGACCGAATTCGTCGTCCACATGGCCCGGATGTCGGGGCTGCCGCCGACCGCCGCGCGCGAGCGGACCGCCGACACGCTGCGCCACGTTGGCCTCTACGAGGAGCGGTACCGCCCGATGGGCGGCTACTCGACGGGCATGAAGCAGCGCGTCAAGCTCGCGCAGGCGCTGGTCCACGACCCGCAGCTCGTCCTGCTCGACGAGCCGACCAACGGCCTCGACCCGGCGGGCCGCGACGAGATGCTGGGCCTGATCCGCCGCGTGCACACCGACTTCGGCATCTCGGTGCTGGTCACCTCGCACCTGCTCGGCGAGCTGGAGCGCACCAGCGACCACATCGTCGTCATCGACGGCGGCACACTGCTGCGCGCCTCCTCCACCAGCGACTTCACGCAGGCCACGGCGTCGCTCGCGGTCGAGGTCACCGACCGTGAGAAGGAGCTGCTGGCCGCGCTGACCGGTGCCGGGCTCACCGCCCAGACCAAGGGCCACCTGCTGCACGTCGACATAGCGGACGACGCGACGTACGACACCGTCCGCGACGCCGTCGCCGCACTCGGGGTCGGCCTGGTGCGCATGGAGCAGCGCCGCCACCGCATCGCCGAGCTGTTCACGGACGACGAGGACCTGACGTACGACGACCCGGACGACCCCGACCGCCCGGACCCCGACCCCCCGCACGACCCCGGCGGCACGAGCACCCGGCACGACCCCGGCACCCGGCCCGACAAGAGCACTTCGCACGACAAGAGCACCCCGAACACCCCGGACACCGCGACCCTGACCAAGGAAGGAGAAGGCCGTGACGCAGCCTGACACGGTGACGCCCGGCACGCCGAACCCCGGCCCCCCGGGCACCGGCACCGCCCCCGACGTCATCCACAACATCGGTTACCGCAAGTACACCGGCCCGCGCCTCGGCCGCGCCTACGCCCGGCGCTCCCTCTTCAGCCAGAGCCTGCGCGGCGCGTACGGCCTCGGCCGCAGCGCGAAGTCCAAGGTGCTGCCGATGATCCTGCTCGCCGCGATGTGCGCGCCCGCGCTGATCATGGTGGCGGTCGCGATCTTCACCAACATGACGAAGCTGCCGGTCGACTACACCCGTTACGCGGTGATCCTCCAGGCGGTCATCACCCTCTTCGTCGCCTCGCAGGCCCCGCAGTCGGTCTCCCGCGACCTGCGGTTCAAGACCACGCCGCTGTACTTCTCGCGGCCCATCGAGCGCGTCGACTACGTGGCCGCCAAATACGCGGCGCTCGCCACGGCGCTGTTCCTGCTGACCGCGCTGCCCCTGCTCATCCTCTACATCGGCGCGCTGCTGGCGAAGCTCAGCTTCGGCACCCAGACCGCCGGGTTCGCGAAGGGTCTGGTGTCCGTACTCCTGCTGTCGCTGCTCTTCGCGGGCATCGCGCTCGTCATCGCCGCGATCACCCCGCGCCGCGGCTTCGGCGTCGCCGCGATCATCGCGGTGTTCGTCATCACCTACGGCGCGGTCTCCAGCGTCCAGGGCGTCGCCTCCGTGCAGGAGAACTACGAGGTGATCGGCTGGCTCGGCCTCTTCTCGCCGATCACGCTGATCGACGGCTTCCAGACCTGGTTCCTCGGCGCGAGCTCGGCCTTCCCGCACGCCTCGGGACCGCCGAACGCGCTGGCCGGCATCGTCTACCTGCTGGCCGTCCTCACCATCATCACCGGCAGCTTCGGCCTCCTGATGCGCCGCTACCAGAAGGTCGGTCTCTCGTGACGACGATCAGCATCGACAACGTCTCGCGCTGGTTCGGCAACGTGGTGGCGGTCAACGACATCACCATGACGATCGGCCCCGGCGTCACCGGCCTGCTCGGCCCCAACGGCGCCGGAAAATCCACCCTCATCAACATGATGGCGGGCTTCCTGGCCCCCTCCACCGGCGCCGTCACCCTCGACGGGACGCCCATCTGGCGCAATGAGCAGTCGTACCGCGAGATCGGCATCGTGCCCGAGCGCGAGGCGATGTACGACTTCCTCACCGCCCGCGAGTTCGTGGTCGCCAACGCGGAGCTGCACGGCCTGCCCGACCCGGACGCCGCCGCCCGCCGGGCGCTGGCCACGGTCGAGATGGAGTACGCCCAGGACCGGCAGATCGACACGTACAGCAAGGGCATGCGGCAGCGCGCCAAGATGGCGTCCGCGCTGGTCCACGACCCGTCGGTGCTGCTGCTCGACGAGCCGTTCAACGGCATGGACCCCCGGCAGCGGCTGCACCTGATGGAGCTGCTGCGGCGGATGGGCGCCGAGGGCAGGACCGTCCTGTTCTCCTCGCACATCCTGGAGGAGGTCGAGCAGCTCGCCCACCACATCGAGGTCGTGGTGGCGGGGCGCCACGCGGCCTCCGGCGACTTCCGCAAGATCCGCCGCCTGATGACCGACCGCCCGCACCGCTATCTCGTACGGTCGAGCGACGACCGGCTGCTCGCGTCCGTGCTGATCGCGCACGCGTCCACCGCCGCGATCGAGCTGGACTGGTCGGAGAAGGCGCTGCGCGTCCAGGCCATCGACTTCGCCGGATTCACCGAATTCCTGCCCCGGATCGCCCGCGACCACGGCATCCGGCTCTTCACCGTCTCGCCGTCCGACGAGTCCCTGGAGAGCGTCTTCTCCTACCTGGTCACGGCATAAGGAGCCGACACAGATGTCCGCCACACAGACCCCCGCGCCGCCGAGCGGCAGGGCCGCGGCCCCCGCCCGCTCAGGGCCCGCCGTGTTCCACCCCACCGTGGCCCGGCTCACCTACCGCGCGCTGCTCGGCCGCCGCCGCGCCCTGCTGCTCTTCGCGCTGCCGATGCTGCTGCTGATCATCTCCGTCGCGGTCCGCGCGCTGACCGGCGCGGACGACTCCACCGCCAACGACATCCTCCAGGGCTTCGCGCTCAGCGCGATGGTCCCGCTGGTCGGCGTCATCGCCGGCACCGGCGCCATCGGCCCGGAGATCGACGACGGCGCGATCGTCTACCTGCTGGCCAAGCCGATCAGACGGTCCACGATCGTGTCCACCAAGCTCATCGTGGCGATAGGCGTCGTCGCCGCCTTCTCCGCCATCCCCACCCTGCTCGCCGGATTCATCCTCAACGGCAACGGGCAGAACGTCGCGGTCGCCTTCGGGGTCGCCGCCGCCGTCGCGTCCGTCGCCTACGCGGCGATCTTCCTGATGCTCGGCGTCCTCACCCGGCACGCGGTGATCGTCGGCCTGGTCTACGCCCTGGTCTGGGAGTCCGTCATCGGCAATGTGGTGCCGGGCGCCAGGACCCTCAGCGTCCAGCAGTGGTCGCTCGCGGTCGCGCAGAAGCTGGGCCACGGCGGCATCGTCAGCTCCGACGTCGGTCTGCCGACGGCGATCGTGCTGCTCGCGGTGGTCACCGTCGGCACCACCTGGTTCGCCGGACACAAGCTGCGCACCCTCAAGCTCGCGGGTGAGGAGTAGGGACCGGGGTACGTCACCCGCAGGGAAGGGACCGGGGCCGAGGCACCGGCAGGGAAGGGACCGGGGCCGAGGCACCGGCAGGGAAAAGACCACCCGTGGGAACGGGAACACGGTGTGACGGCGGCGCAAGCTGTGAATGCGGTGTCAATGGAAGGGAGCGAGTCGCAGCCCGGCTGTGATCGGTGAAGACTGGTCGCGATGGCCCCGGCTCACGAGTCCTCCACCGCCGCCCGCGAGCGCCGCCGCGTCACCCCGCGTGACGCGCGGCGTTTCGCCGCGCAATGGATACGGGCCTCGCCCGGCACCCACATCTGGCTGCTGATCCTGATCATCACCAGCGGCATCGTCGCCGTCGTGTCGCCGCACGTCCGCTCGTATCTGCTGCACCACGTCAGCACCAACCTGGTCCAGCTGCGGCAGCATCCGCTGCGGGTGCTGTTCGCCAGTGCCCTGTGGATAGAGACGCCCTCGGGCCTCGTCCTCTACTTCTTCCTCTTCGAGCTGATCCACGCCCCGGCCGAACGCTGGCTCGGCACCTGGCGCTGGCTGGTCGTCGTCGCGACCGCGCACATCGGCGCGACGCTCGTCAGCGAGAAGGCCGTCATGTTCGGCATCAGGGACCAGCGGTTGCCGCGCTCCCTCGCGCACACCGTGGACATCGGGGTCAGCTACGGCCTCGCGGGCATCGTCGGCGTCCTCACGTATCTGGTGCCGCGCCCCTGGCGCTGGGGATATCTCCTCGGCGTGCTGGGCTTCTTCGGCTATCCGCTGCTCGGCGACGCGACCTACACCGACCTCGGTCACTTCACGGCCGCGCTGATCGGCCTGAGCTGTTACGCGATCACGCCGCCGGGGCGCGCCCGCGAGAAGACCGCCTGAGCGCCGCGCCCCCGCCGCGCCCCCGCTGCGACCTAGCCCCGACACGCCCCGACCCGGCCTCCGGCACACCCGGCCGGGCCGTTCAGAACGGCCCGAAGAGCCGTTCCAGCACCACCGCGATGCCGTCCTCATCGTTCGACAGCGTCACCTCGTCGGCGACCCGCCGCAGCTCCGGATGGGCGTTGGCCATCGCCACGCCGTACCCCGCCCAGGCGAACATCGGCAGGTCGTTGGGCATGTCACCGAAGGCGATCGTCTCGGCGGCCGTCACGCCGAGCCGCCGCGCGGCCAGCGAGAGCCCGGTCGCCTTGGTGAGGCCGAGCGGCAGCAGCTCCACGATGCCCTCGCCCGCCATCGTCACGCCCACCAGGTCACCGGCCACCTCGCGGGCGGCCCGCGCCAGACCGTCGTCCCCCAGCTCCGGGTGCTGTATGTACAGCTTGTTGATGGGCGCGGACCACAGCTCGGCCGGGTCCGACATGAGGATGACCGGCAGCTCGGGGTTGTACCGGTACCCCTCGCCGATCAGGACGTCGCCGGCCAGGCCGTCGCGGCTGGCCGCGAGGAACAGCGGGCCCACCTCGGCCTCGATCTTGGCCAGTGCGAGCCCGGCGAGCTGCCGGTCGAGGGTGACCGAGGTCAGCAGCCGGTGCGCGCCCGCGTCGTAGAGCTGCGCGCCCTGGCCGCAGACCGCCAGGCCCTCGTACCCGAGGTCGTCCAGTACGTGCCGGGTCCACGGCACCGAGCGGCCGGTGACGATGATGTGCACCGCGCCCGCCGCCACCGTCGCGGCGAGCGCGTCCCTCGTCACCCGCGAGACGGTGTTGTCGCCGCGCAGCAGCGTC
Source organism: Streptomyces sp. NPDC087422 (assembly GCF_044744145.1). Taxonomy (NCBI): domain Bacteria; kingdom Bacillati; phylum Actinomycetota; class Actinomycetes; order Kitasatosporales; family Streptomycetaceae; genus Streptomyces; species Streptomyces sp. NPDC087422. The sequence continues at coordinate 593,042 of NZ_JBIUXT010000003.1, forward strand.
CCGTCCAGGTCGGTGGCGACCATCCGGTACGGAAGCCGCGCCGCGTCGGTCGCGTCGGCGGCCGGAGCCCTGTGCGCGGCTCTGTTCGTGGCTCTGTCCGCGGCTCCGGTGACGGTTCCGGCGCCGGTCACGGCTTCGGCTCTGTCCGCGGCCCCCGCACCCGGTCCCGTACCGGCGAGGGCCCCGGCCTCCGACTCGCTCACTTGGCGCTGGACGTGACGGGCTCCAACAGCTCCCGGCCGCCCAGGTACGGCCGCAGCACTTCCGGCACCCGTACGGAACCGTCCGCGAGCTGGTGGTTCTCCAGGATCGCCACGATCGTCCGCGGCACCGCGCACAGCGTGCCGTTCAGCGTGGCCAGCGGCCGGGTGCCCTTCTCGTCACGCAGCCGGATCGACAGGCGGCGGGACTGGTACTCGGTCGTGTTCGACGTCGAGGTCAGCTCGCGGTACTTGCCCTGCGTCGGGATCCACGCCTCGCAGTCGAACTTCCGCGACGCCGAGGAGCCCAGGTCGCCCGAGGCCAGCTCGATCACCTGGAACGGCAGCTCGAGCGCGGACAGCCACTGCTTCTCCCAGGCCAGCAGCCGCTGGTGCTCGGCCTCCGCGTCCTCCGGCGTGGTGTAGACGAACATCTCCACCTTGTCGAACTGGTGGACGCGGATGATGCCGCGGGTGTCCTTGCCGTACGAGCCCGCCTCGCGCCGGTAGCAGGGCGAGAAACCGGCGTAGCGCAGCGGCAGCTTGCCCGCGTCGATGATCTCGTCCATGTGGTACGCGGCGAGCGGGACCTCGGAGGTGCCGACCAGGTACAGGTCGTCCTTCTCCAGGTAGTAGACGTCGTCCTCGACCTGGCCGAGGTAGCCGGTGCCCGCCATCGCGGACGGCTTGACCAGGGTCGGGGTCAGGACGGGCGTGAAACCGGCGGCGGTGGCCTGCGCGACGGCCGCGTTGACCAGGGCCAGTTCGAGCAGGGCGCCGACACCGGTCAGGTAGTAGAAGCGCGAGCCGGACACCTTGGCACCGCGGTCGACGTCGATGGCGCCGAGCAGTTCGCCCAGCTCCAGGTGGTCCTTGGGGGTGAAGCCCTCGGCTGCGAAGTCGCGCGGCGCGCCGTGCTGTTCGAGGACGACGAAGTCCTCCTCGCCGCCGATCGGCGCGTCCGGGTGGACGAGGTTGCCGAGCTGGAGCAGGAGCCGCTGGGCCTCTTCCGCCGCCTCGTGCTGCTCGGCGTCGGCGGCCTTGACGGCGGCCGACAGCTCGCCGGTCCGCTTGAGCAGCTCGGCCTTCTCCTCGCCCTGCGCCTTCGGGATCAGCTTGCCGAGCTGCTTCTGCTCGGCGCGCAGCTCGTCGAAGCGGGTACTGGACGACCTGCGCCGCTCGTCGGCGGAGAGGAGGGAGTCGACGAGCGCGACGTCCTCTCCACGGGCGCGCTGCGAGGCGCGCACACGGTCGGGGTCCTCACGAAGCAGACGAAGGTCAATCACGCGACCAGGTTACCGGGGAGCGGGCATCGGCCGCGACAACTTACGGACTTTATGGTGTGCTTTGTCCGCTTCAGGGGTAAAGCGAGGAAATTCCGTAAAGGGGAGAAAGGGGGGACGGTCAACCAAATTCGCCGCGTCCCTCCCCCGGGTCATCGCGCCTGTGGAGAACCGGAGTTGATCATCGCCGCCGGGGCTCCGGCGGGGCCTTCGCGGGCCTCTCGGGGGCCGTCCGGCCGAAAGTTATCCACAGGCTGCTGGGGATTTCCATTCTTTGTCCACAGGGTGTGGGGAAGATCTGTGGAGAAGGAGGGAGATCTTTCGACCGGGCTCGATGCTCGGCTATGGATTCCCCCTTCAAACCCGTTCCACACTCACTTTCGAGTGAGAAGTGTTCCCTCGGGAGAGTTGGTCGGGGGAATTGGGGTGACGAGGGGTGACCTGCCCCGCTGTGGACAGCGATGGTGTCTGTGTACAGATTTGTCGACTAGGTCGGGTTGCTGTGTCGACATGTCCCCAGTTACCCACAGGCTGCGCTCGAAGCCTGTGGATAACTTTTCCCCACGGTGGAAGAACACGCCCTGCCCGGTTCAGGCCCGCCCGCCTCAGGCCCGCCCGTCCAGCGCCCGGTTCAGCCAGTCCGCCGCGTCCGTGAACTCCGAGTCCGTCGTTCCCCGCGCCACCCGCACCTCGACCTCGTCGGCCCGGGGGTACGAACCGAGGAAGCGGACGTTCAGGCAGCGGCGGCGCAGCCCCATCAGCGTCTCGCCGACCCGGCGGTCCGTGAGGTGACCCTCGGCGTCCACCGAGAAGCAGTACTGACCGAGGCCGCGACCGGTCGGCCGGGACTCGATCCGCATCAGGTTCACCCCGCGGATCGCGAACTCCTGGAGGAGTTCGAGCAGCGCGCCGGGGTGGTCGTCGCGCAGCCAGAACACCGCCGACGTCTTGTCCGCGCCGGTCGGCGCCGCCAGCCGCGCCGGACGCCCGACGAGCACGAAGCGCGTCGTCGCGTTCTGCGCGTCGCGGATGTCGGTGGCCAGCGGTTCGAGACCGTACGTCGGCGCCGCGAACTCGCCCGCGAAGGCGCCGTCGAAGCGGCCCTCCTGCACCAGCCGCGCGCCGTCCGCGTTCGACGCGGCCGACTCCCACACCGCGTCGGGCAGATTGCCCGACAGCCAGTTGCGCACCTGAGACTGCGCGGCCGGGTGCCCGGTCACCGTCTTCACGTCGGACAGCGCGGTGCCCGGCCTGACCAGCAGCGCGAAGGCGATCGGCAGCAGCACCTCGCGGTAGATCATCAGCGGGTCGCCGAACGCCAGCTCGTCGAGCGTGGCGGTGATGCCGCCCTCGACGGAGTTCTCGATCGGGACCAGCGCACCGCCCGCCTCGCCGTTGCGCACCGCGTCGAGCGCCGCGGGCACTGACACCATCGGTACCAGCTCGCGCGTGGCGGCCTCGGGCAGCAGCCGCAGCGCGGCCTCGGTGAACGTGCCTTCGGGACCCAGATAGGTATAACGGCTCGCTGGCGACATGCGTTCAGCCTAATGGCCCGCACCGACCCGGAATGCCGGTCTGTTCATCAGCCCGGAACGCCGCCACCAGATCGTGCGATCACCCTTCGAGCAGCCGCTGACCCACGTATTCTCCGGCCCCGCAGCCGCCCGGCACCGCGAAGAGTCCGCTCGCCTCGTGCCGCAGGAAGCGCGACAGGCCGTCGCCGCCGTCCAGCTTGCGCTGCACCGGCACGAAACCCTTGAGCGGATCGGCCTGCCAGGCCACGAAGAGCAGCCCGGCGTCCGGAGTCCCGTCCGTCCCAATGCCGTCGTGGTACGAGAACGCCCGCCGCAGCATGGCGGCGCCGCCGTTGGAGGCCGGGGCCGCGACCCGGACGTGCGCGTCGCCCGCGATGGCCAGGGCGCCGTCCGCGCCGACCTTCGCCAGGTCGACCGGCGTGGTCTCGGTGCCGCCCGACAGCGGCGCCCCGTCCGACTTGCGGCGCCCGATCACCTTCTCCTGCCGGGCCACCGACAGATGGTCCCAGGAGTCCAGCAGCATCCGGATGCGGCGGACGACGGCGTACGAACCGCCCGCCATCCAGGCCGGGGAGCCGGAGTCGGCGGAGCCGCCCGCCGGTACGAAGATCCGCTGATCGAAATCGGCGTCGGTCGGCTTCGGATTGTTGGTCCCGTCGATCTGGCCCATCAGATTGCGCCCGGTCATCGGGTGCGCGGTCGCGCCCGGCGTCCGGTTGAACCCGTTCATCTGCCAGCGCACCCCGGCGGTGTCCCGCGCCGCCTTCTGGAGCACGCGCAGCGCGTGGAAGGCGACCAGCGCGTCGTCCGCGCCGATCTGCACCCACAGATCGCCGTTGCTCCGCTTCGGGTCGAGGACGTCGCCCGCGAAGTCCGGCAGCGGTGCCAGCGCTCCGGGCAACCGCCCGGTCAGCCCCGTACGGCCGAAGAAGCTCCGGCCGAAACCGAAGGTGACCGTCAGCGAGGACGGCCCGGCGTCGTACGCGATCTGATCGTCGTACGACGAGGACAGCGCGTCCCGGCCCCCCGGCGAGGTCCCGCTCCGCGTCCCCGGCCGCGTCCCCGGCCGCGTCATCGTCGTTCCCGGTCGCGTCATCGTCCGTACCGCGTCCGACCAGCGGCGCAGCAGCGCGGCGGCGGCCTTGCGGTCCGCGCCCGGTACCAGGTCGAAGGCGACGAGGTGGCCGACGGCCTGCGCGGGCCCGACGATTCCCGCCTGCCGCGCGCCCTCGAAGGGGACGTACGCGGAACCGACCGTGCTCAGCGCGACCGGCTCGTCCCGCACGGCCCGCGCGACGCCCGCACCGGCACCGCCGCCGACGACCAGTCCGGCCGCGCCCGCGGCCCCGGCCGTAGCGAGCAGCCGCCGCCTGCTGAGCCCGGCGGGGGCCGCGTCCTCGGTCCGCACGGACTCCGCGGGCTTCACGTCTTCCGCCGAATCGGATGACTTCACGGGTTGACCTGCATGTTCCTCGTCTCCGTCACTTCGTCGATGTCCGAGGTGCGGACGGTGACGGCCACCTGCCAGGCGCCCGGCAGCGGCAGTTGGACGCCCGCCGCGGTCCAGTGGCCCACCGTCAGGTGCTGCAAGGGGACGTCGATGGGGCCGATCTTCTTGGCCGGCAGCGTGAACTGGAGGCGCACCTCCGGCACGTCCACCGAGCTTCCGGCGGGCGTGCTGAGGAAGAGGTGGACCTCGTTGGCGCCCGACCGGGCGGGGGAGACCGTCAGGCCCGCCGTGCCCTTGCCGTGGGGACCGCCGGTGTCGTACGGGATGGACAGGACGACCTCGGTCGGGGCCGTCGCGTTCCCGCCGCCGGTCGCCGCGGGCGGCGCCTTGAGGTCCTTCTGCTCCTCCGCGGCCCGGCCCGGCTGCGAGCCGGTCAGCATCGTGGTGACGGTCAGCAGGACGACGGCGATGCCGACCTCTATCAGGACCGAACGCCGGAGCCGGTTGCGCGCGGGATCCGCGTCGCGCACCTTCTTCGCCTTCGCCGAGTCCCGCGCGTCCTGCTGTCGCCGCAACTGCGCGGCCCGCGCCGGGTCCTCGGAGCCGGACCCCGTACCCGCCCCGGCGGAATCCGAACCCGAACCCGAACCCGTTCCGGAGCCCTTGCCCCTGGCGGAACCCGTACCGGACCCGGTACCGGACCCCGTACCCGACGCCGTACCGGCGGACGCGGCGGCCGGAGCCCCCACCGCGGACGCCACCGCCTCCGTCCGCGCCACCCGCGTCACCCCCAGCTCCCGCGTCCAGCGCCGCGAGAACCAGGCCACGCCGACCAGCGCGCACACCAGCCAGATCTTGATGAAGAGCAGCTGCCCGTAGTGGGTGTCGAAGAAGGCCGCCCAACTGCCCATCTGCCGCCACGCCTGGTACGTGCCGGTGCCGATCAGGGTCGTCACGGCGGTGAGCGCGATGAGGGAGAAGCGGCGCACGGCGTACGGCTCGACCGTACCGGCGGTGGAGCGGGCGAACAGCGCGGTCAGCAGGGTGATGAGCCCGCCCAGCCAGACCGCCATGGACAGCAGGTGGACGATGTCGACCGGCATCGCGACCTGCCGCTGGATGCCGACGGAGGCGTGCTCGGCCATCGCCCAGGTGGCGGCGATGCCGATCGCGACGACCGTGCCGCCGATGCCCAGACCCCAGGCCAGGTCGGCGCGTTCCTCCGGGTCCTCGCGCTTGGCGTAGCTGCCGAAGAGCACGGCGAGGAAGACGGCCGCCGCCGCGAGCAGCAGCAGCCGGGAGACGAGCGCCGCGCCCGGCCGGGTCTCCAGCACCGCGCGCATCACATCGGGGTCGACCGCGTCGCCGAGCCCGGTGCCGTTGGCGTACGGGCCGCGCAGCATCAGCAGCGCGATGGTGGCCGCGACCAGCGTCGCCCAGCCGCCCGCCGCGATCCGCCGCATGGGACGCAGCAGGGCGCCGCGCGGCCAGCACACGGACAGGAACACCGCGCTGCCGACCAGCAGCGCGAAACCGGCGTAGGCGAAGTAGCGGGCGATCCCGTAGAGCGTGGACGCCGCGCCGCCGCCCGCCGCCGCCGCGCCCGACAGGTCGACGCTGGTCTTGGAGGCCGCGCCGACCGAGAAGGTGAACGCCCCGGCCACCGGGTGGCTGTCCTGCGACACCGCCTTCCACGCCACGGTGTACGTGCCGTTGCCGATGCCCGGCCGCAGCCCGACGGTGGCCGTGGACCCGGAGTCCTTGCCGCTGTCGTGCTGCGGCTTGCCGACCGCCACGTCCTTGCCCTGCGGGTCGAGCACGCGCAGCGAGTCCGCCGACAGCAGCACGCCCTCCGAGAAGGTGAGCACCACGCGCTGCGGCGCGCTCTGCACGACCGACCCGTCGGCCGGGTCGGTACGGAGCAGCGCCGCGTGCGCGGACGCGGGCGCAGCGACGCCGAGCAGCAGCGCGAGCAGCCCGCCGAGGCAGGCCGCGAGCGCCGCCAGCCGCCGCCCGCCGGTCTGGCGACGTGGTGGCCTCAAACGTGGCAACCGGGCGTTCTTCTTCGCTGCGGGCGCTGTGTGCGCTGGCGTCGCTGGGTTCACTGCGGTCAGCCCTTCGGGTCCGGGCGGTACGTCGTCGCCTCGACGGGCACGGTGACCGTGACCGTGGCGGGCGTGGCGTGGGCGAAGTGGAGTCGCAGGGTGACTGTTTCACCGACCCGCGGCTTGTGGGTGAGGTTCTCCAGCATCATGTGGTCGCCCCCGGTGCCGAGGGTGAGGGTGCCGCCCGCCGGTACGGTCAGGGCCGTCACCTGGCGCATGGTGGTGCCGGTCGTGCTGTGCAGGGTGACGTGCGCGGCCAGCGGTGTGCTGACCGAGGTGAGTTCGGCGTCCCCGCCCCCGGCGTTGGCGACGGTGACGTACGCGGCGGCCTCGTCGGTCAGCAGCGGCTGCGGTATGTACCCGCCGCTCACCGACACTTTGCCGGGCCCGCTGCCGGATCCTTTGCCGGACGCGCTGCCGGACGCCTTGTCTGACCCCGCGCCGGACCCGGCGCCGGACCCGGACGATCCGTCGCTCAGCGCGACGCCCGCGCCGGTCGCCAGCGCCACCGCCGCGACACCGGCGACGGCGCCCAGCAGCGCGCGCCGCCTCACGGCGCCTCGCTCCTGACGATCTTCGGCAGGTCGGCCGCGAACTGCCCGGCCGTCGTCCCCGACATGTAGAGGACGTGCGCCTTGTCGTCCTTGGGCCAGAAGGCCAGCACCTCGGCGCCGTGCGTGACGGTGACGCTGCCGTCCTTCTCCTTGACCGGCGGGTCGATGCCGACGCCGACCGAGCGGGCCGCGGCCTGGATGGCGTCGAACTTACCGGTCAGTCCGATGAAGGACTTGTCCATCGCGCCGAGCCACGCCGTCAGCCGCGCAGGGGTGTCGCGCTCCGGGTCGGTGCTGACGAAGACGACCCGCAGCGCGTCCTGGTCGGCCTTCGGCAGCTTCGCCTTGGCCAGCGCCAGGTCGCTCATGGTCGTCGGGCAGACGTCGGGGCAGTGCGTGTAGCCGAAGAAGAGCAGCATCGGGTGGCCCGCGGTCTCCTTCACCAGGTCGTACGGCTTGCCCTGGTTGTCGGTCAGCACGAGCGCGGGCTTCGTGAACGGCGTGTCGAGCAGCGTGCCCGCCTTCTGCGGCGCTTCGGCGGACACCGCCGCCACATTGGCGTTCGCCGACGAGTCGCCGGAGCCGCCGCAGCCGGACAGCAGCAGCGCCCCCGCGACGGCGAGCGCGGCGGCCCCGGTCACGGCGGTGGTACGGGCACAGGTGCGGGTGCGCGTACGGGTCGTGCCGGTCGTGCCGGTCGTGCGCGGGGAAGCGGTCGTGCGGGTGGAGCGGGTGGTGCGCATGAAGGTGATGCCCCTTCAGTGGACGGGTGGTGCCGGGCGGCCACGGCTCGCGTGGCCGCCCAGCGGGCTGTTCGGGTCGAACGGGACCGCGAGCGGTCCGGTGGATCCGGTGGAGCAGGTGCTTCAGGTGTAACCGGCGATCCGGCCGACACCGGTCGAGCGAGAACCGGCGCCGGCCGTCAGCCGGACAGCCGTCAGCCGGACCAGCCGTCGGTCGGACCAGCCGTCGGCCGGAGCCGTCGGCCGGACCGGCCGTCAGGCGTCCGGCGTCAGGCCGACGGGTTGCGGCGGCGACCGGCGAAGACGCCGTAGCCGATCCCGATCGCGCCGACCACGATTCCGGCGACGCCCAGCGCACGGGCGGTCCCGTCGCTCGTGTCGGACGAGGCCGCCTGCGTACCGGCGGACGAGCCGCCGGACTTGGCGTCGGCGGCCGGGGTCGCCGTCACGCTCGGCGTGGCCGATGAGCCGTCGGAGGCCGCCGCCGCCGTCAGCTTCAGGGTCGGCGCCGGGTGCTGCGGCTCGGCCTGGCCCTCCTTCGGCACGTCGATCCAGCGCACGATGTCACCGTTGTCGTACGTCTGGAGCGTCTTGAAGACCAGCGCGTCGGTGGTGGCGGGCAGCGGCCCGAACGACACGGGGAACTGCTGGAACTGGCCCGGCGCGATCTTCCCGCCGCTCCAGGTGATCTTCGTGACCGCCTCGTCGATGGTGCCGTCGTCCGACTTCAGCGGGGTCGCCAGCTTCGACTTCGTCACCTGCGCCGTCCAGCCGGGCACCGGCTGGATCGAGACCGAGGCGACCGGGTGGTCGGTGGGCAGATTGACCTCGACCTTCGTCGTGGACGCGCTGTCCTCCTCGTTCGGCACCTTGAAGGCGACCGTGCTGTAACTGCCCTGGGCCGCGCTGTTCGGCGTCACCGTGACATGCGCGAAGGCGGGCACGGCGGCCAGCAGGACTGTGGCACCGGCGAGGGCGGCGATGGTCGCGGCACGGCCGCGCATACGTGAGCTGCTCATTACGAGGGTGCTCCAGTTCTCCACAGGTCTGTGGGAAGTGGGCTGACGGTGGCATGGAACCGCGGACCACGGCGCGTCAGGCGCCCGCGGTCGGCGGAGGCGTGGGCGGACCCGCGCGCCACCGTCGCCGTGCTCCCTGGAAGGCGGCGTAAGTCCTATGGACCTATGCCGTATAAGTCCTATGGACCTACGTAGGACCGATGGACTCATCAGCCCAGTGAGGGCCTCTCAGGTCCGCAAGGACCTGCGAGTCCCCGGGGGCCTACGCCAAGGGGGAGTCGGCGGGGGTGCGTCGCGTCAGACCGCCGCGAGGCCGAACGGCGGCCCGCGCCTGGCCAGCGAGTGCCGCAGCAGCCACACCGTGCGGTGCCTGGCCGCCGTCGCGTCCGCCGTGCAGCGCCGCCGCGGCCGTACGCCCGCGGTCCCGGCCGCCTGCGCCGCGAGCGCGGACAGCAGCGCGTGGGCGCGGCGCAGTACGGCGGGCGAGAGCGCGGCCAACTCGGCGGCGCCGCGCACCGACAGCCGTATCAGCCGCCAGAGCGCCGCCTCGCCGCGCCGCAGCACCCAGCCCGCCACCACGGCGGCGAGCAGGTGGCCGAGGAACATCGGCAGGGAGCAGAAGGGCAGCGACATCACGGCGTGCGCGACGCTTCCCGTACCGCCCGCGGCCGTACCGCCGCTCATGTCCATGCCCGGGGTGTGCACGGGCGCGCCCATCGCGGACGGGTCGAGCCCCGCCTGCTGGACGACCCACTGCGCCTTCCGCGGGGTGAGCGGCGCCGCGGCCGTGCTCCCGCAGACCAGCCGGGCCGCGACGGCCAGCAGACCGCCGGAGCCGGACCCCGCGCCGCCGCCGTGCCCGGCGGCCGTCGTACTCGCGCACATCTGCCCGGCGTTGAAGACGCTGTGCAGCGCGAGCTGTCCGACGGCGAGGGCGGCGGCGATGCCGGGCAGGGTGCGTTCGCGCCCCGCGAGCGGCGCCACGACCGCGAAGACCGAGAACCAGCCGACGACCAGCGCCCACACCGGCACGGTACGGCCGGACGCCATCGCGTGCCCGACCGCGGCCAGCACGACGCAGACCGCGGTGAACACCGCGGCCCGCAGCAGTCGCATTCCGGCGCCGGCGCGCACGGAGGGGACGGAGCCCCGCGTGGCAGTCATGACGGCGGTCATCTTCTCACCGCGCGCTCCGGGCGGATACGGCGGGTGTCCGGCTCGCGGGGGTGTGCGCGTGAAGTCCCCTTACACCCGTACGCCGGGCATGGGCATCCGCCGAATGAGCGATATCACGTCAACATCGCGCTTACGGGACGCTCTTCGCGGCAATACGTAACCTTATGTCGAGCCGCAGCCAGGAGGCTGGAGCATGAGCATCTGGTGGTCACTCCATTTGCGGCGCGAGGCTGCGAGCGTTCCGCTGGCCAGAAGGCTGCTGATCGGGACCATGGAGACGGCCGGAGTCGATCCGGACATCTCCTTCGACCTGGCGGTGGCCCTCTCGGAAGCGTGTGCCAACGCCGTCGAACACGCCGGATCGGGCACGGAGTACAGCGTCACCGCGCGGATCGACGGCGACCAGTGCCGTATCGAGGTCGCCGACTCCGGTCCCGGATTCCCCCGCGACCGCTTCCGCCACCCGGCCCGGCCGCTGAGCCCCAGGGGCCAGCAGGCCGAGCACGGACGCGGACTCTTCCTCATCGAGGCGCTGGTGGACCACGTCCACTTCCAGAACCGGCCGGGTCACGGCACGGTCGTCTCCTTCGACAAGGTGCTCAAGTGGCGTGACGACGCCCTGCTGAAGGCGTCGTAGCGCCACTCGACTCCGGTTCCGGTGGGACCGGCCGGTGAGACCGGCAGGGCGCGGCGAACCGGCTAGGGTCGGCGGACCGGCTGCGCCCGGCGGGACCTGGTGGGGACCATCGGCCGGGCCCGGTGTTCAGCCGCGCAGCCCCGCCATCCACGCCTCGACCTCGTCCGAGCGCCGCGGCAGCGCGTCCGACAGATTGCGGTTGCCGTCGTCCGTCACCAGGATGTCGTCCTCGATCCGGACGCCGATGCCCCGGTACTCCTCGGGCACCGACAGGTCGTCCGCCTGGAAGTACAGGCCGGGCTCGACCGTCAGCACCATGCCGGGCTCCAGGGTGGAGTCCACGTACGCCTCGGTCCGGGCGTGCGCGCAGTCGTGGACGTCCATGCCGAGCATGTGGCCGGTGCCGTGCAGCGTCCAGCGGCGCTGGAGGGCCAGTTCGAGCACCCGGTCGACCGGGCCTTCGAGCAGCCCCCACTCGACCAGCTTCTCGGCCAGCACGCGCTGCGACGCCTCGTGGAAGTCACGGAAGGCCGCGCCCGGCTTCACCGCGTCGATACCGGCCTGCTGGGACTCGTAGACCGCGTCGTAGACCTTGCGCTGGACCGGCGAGAAGCTGCCGCTGATCGGGAGGGTGCGGGTGACGTCCGCGGTGTACAGGTGGTGGGTCTCCACGCCCGCGTCGAGCAGCAGCAGGTCGCCGGAGCGGACCGGGCCGTCGTTGCGCACCCAGTGCAGGGTGGTGGCGTGCGGGCCCGCGGCGCAGATCGAGCCGTAGCCGACGTCGTTGCCCTCGACACGGGCGCGCAGGAAGAACGTTCCCTCGATGTACCGCTCCGAGGTGGCCTCCGCCTTGTCCAGGACCTTGACGACGTCCTCGAAGCCGCGCGCCGTCGAGTCGCACGCCCGCTGCAACTCGGCGATCTCGAACTCGTCCTTCACCGCACGCAGCGCGGACAGGAATTCGGTCAGCTCGGCGTCGCGCTCGGCCGTCACCTTGTCGGTGAGCGCCGCCTCGATGCCCGCGTCGTGCCCGCGCACCACGCGGACCGGACCGGCCGCCTCGCGCAGCGTCTCCGCGGCCTTGCGGACGTCCCGGCACGGCATCCCGAGCAACTGCTCGGCCTCGGTGAGGCTGTGCCGCCGCCCGACCCACAGCTCGCCCTGGCCGTCCAGCCAGAATTCGCCGTTCTCCCGGTTGGAGCGCGGCAGCAGATACGCGGTCGCCGCGTGCCCGCCGCCCTTGCGCGGCTCCAGCACGAGGACGGCGTCCTGCGTCTGGTCACCGGTCAGATAGGCGTACTCGGTGGCCGCCCGGAAGGGGTACTCGGTGTCGTTGGAGCGGGTACGGAGATTGCCCGCCGGTACGACGATCCGCTCGCCGGGGAAGCGCTCGGACAGCGCGGCGCGGCGCGCGGCGGCGTACGCGGCCTGCGGCAGCGGGGCCAGGCCGTGCAGCTCCGTGTCGGCCCAGTCGGCCTTCATCACGGCCGCCAGCTCGTCGGAGACAGCCGGGTAGAGGCGGTTCTTGCGCTGCTTGATCGGCTTGTCGTCGCCGTCCGCCGCGTCCGTGGCCGCCGCGTCGCCGTCCGCCGTGGCCGCCGCGTCGGTGGCCGCTTCGACTGCCGCGTCCGTGGCCGCCTCGGCCGCCGTCACGGCCGTCCCCGTCGTCTCAGGAGTCTCGGGCGTCTCCTGTCCGACCCGCTCGACCTGCTCGTCCGGCTGTGCCTGGGCCTCGGCCACGTCCTGTCCTCCTCGCTGTCGTCGCCATAGCTCGCTGAAGGTCCCGCCGGGACCCGCTATGGACCTCTACGCATCGTATGTGCGCGCGGAAGAGGGCGTGCGGGGGGCATAGGTCCTGAATCGCTCACGAATCAGGACCGGGCGGACCGAAGCGGACGCGGGTGACCGCGGCCCGTCTCTCTCAGGGGCCCGTCTCGCAGGGGCCCGTCTTCCGCAGTCGCCCGTCTCTCAGGGGCCCGTCTCTGTCCGCCTCAGTCGAAACGGACGGCGAGCAGGACGACGTCCTCCACGCCCTCTGACCGGTCGAGACCGTCGGGCAGGACGGCGTGCAGGATGTGGTCGACGAGACGGTCGGGGTCGTCGCGGGCCGGGCGCGGGGCGCTCTGCGCGGCGGCGTGCAGCCGGGCGAGCGCCCGGTCGGCGGACTCCCCCGTACGGTGCAGCAGCCCGTCCGTGAACAGCACCAGGGTCTCGCCGGGCCGCGCGTACAGCTCGACGCTGGGCGCCTCCCAGCAGCTGAGCATGTTCAGCGGCGCGGACAGCGACGTCTCGACGTACTCGCAGCGGCGGTCGCCGATCACCAGCGGCGGGCAGTGTCCCGCGCCCGCCAGGATCAGCTTGCGGCCGCCGGGGCCGCCCGCCGGGCGCGGGCCGCCGTTCGCCGCCTCCGCCTCCACGTACGCGAACAGCGCCGTCGCGGACCTGGCGGGCTCGGTGAGCCGCATCAGCAGTTCCAGGTCGGACAGGACCGCGACCGGGTCCTCGCCCTCCATCACCGCGTACGCGCGCAGGCTCGCGCGCAGCCGACCCATCGCGGCCACCGCGCCGGGGCCGCGCCCCGTCACCCCGCCGACGGCCAGGCCGAGCGCGCCCTCGGGCAGCGGCAGCGCGTCGTACCAGTCGCCGCCGCCGCGCGGATTCGTCCGGTGCCTGACCGCCAGCCGTACGCCGGGGACGCGCGGCAGCCGTTCCGGCAGCAGTTCCGCGGCCAGCGCCGCCGTGGTGTCCCGTGCGCGCCGCAGGTCGAGCACGCGTGCGGTGTGCTCGGCGGCGAAGCGCAGATACAGGCCCATCAGGCGGCGCTGCCGGTCGTCGGGCTCCGCGGGTTCGTCGTAGAACCACACGGCCGTGCCCAGCCTGCCGGCCGACTGCGCCGTCAGCCGCAGCGCGTAGCTCGCGCCGAGGCCGAGCTGGACGGCGACCTCGCGGTGCCGCCGGTCGAGGCCGGGTTCGTGCAGCAGGTCGGCGTGGACGCGTTCGCCGTCCGCGTCCCGCGCCGCCGATCCGTCCTTCGCCGCTGATCCGTCCTCTGCCCCCGATCCGTCCCGCGCTCCTGACCCGTCCCGCGCTCCTGATCCGCTCGCGTCACTCGGCACGCCGGTGTCGGAGGCGGACGTACGGGGTACGGGCACGGTCTCGATCGTGCCGAGGTCGGCGTGGCCGAGGCCGAGGCCGACGGTGCGTTCGGGGCCGAGGCCGTCGGCCGGCTCCAGCGCGACCATGCCGCGGCGGGCGCCGACCAGGGTGGCCCCGGCGCGCAGCACCTCGTGCAGCGTGTCGTCCAGCGCGGTCGTCCGGGCCAGCCGCTCGGTCAGCTCGTGCACCAGGGACAGGTCGCACACCCAGGAGGCCAGCCGGTCCTGCACGGCGGGGGAGCCGTACCGGTCACCGACCGCTTGCTCCGGCGCCCGGGGACGGCCCGCACCGGGTACGGTCACGGGCTTGGCCGCGGGTTCGGCGGCCTGGTCGGTCACGGGCGCGGTCGCGGAACCGGTCGTGGAATCGGGTGCGGAACCGATCGTGGAACCGATCGTGTAATCGGCCGCCGGTCCCGTCACCGGTTCCGTCCTCGGTCCCGCCGGTTCCGTCGCGGGTGCGGGCGGAGCGGCGGGGGAGACGGCGGGGACCGCGGAGGCGGCCGTGACCTGCGCAGGGCCTCCCGCGGGGGACGCATTCTGCGCCGCCGCGGAAGGAGGTGGCTCTGTTCCGGCCACTTTTTTCATGTGAGCGGCGCTCATGGCCGGGGGCTTCCGGCCAGTCGCCAATGGATGGGGCATTCCGCGCTTTTCGTCCGCAAAGCGCGGCGCATCTGCATCAATAGCATCGCAAACCCCCATGTCGTGGCGCGTCGCTACCAAGGAACCCACTTGTACACGCACAATCGCGGGCATGTCCAGGATTGTCCTGGTAGACGGAGTGGTGTCGGGACGTGACCGGCGTCACGTGCCGTGGTGCGCCGGTGGCTTGGAGTAGCCGTCGGACCGCCGCAGGTTGGCCAGAAAGAGCTACCCCCGTCTCATGCGCGCTGTCGACTGATCCCGGCCAACAGCGCGTCATATTTGCGGGTGATGGGTAGGAACCCGGAGTCCGGCTCAAGCGTCGTAGTACGTAAGCAATTGACAGCCGACCCCACCCCGAGTGGCGAGCGGGAGCTGCGCCCAACGGGATCCACGACTAGTGGCTCGCGATCGGGGCAAGTGAGCAAGCGCCATGCGCACGCCACCCACCGCCACGTTCCACGCTCGGCCGGCGGCGTGATGCGCTGCCTCGTGAACGGCGTGCTCGACAGATACGTGTGCAAGGGCAGATCCCTGGGCGTTAACGGAAAGGAACGAGCGCTGATGCGCGAGATCCTCGGAAGGCGACGCAAGCTCTCACTGCCGCGAAAGGGGCGGACCGCGTTGCGTGACGCGGCGCTCACCTATGCCGAGCAGTGGCAATGGCGTGTGGTGCCCGGTGTCGGATACGACAAACGCGGCACATGGCGGGCGACCGGTGCGCAGCCGTGCGCCTGCGCCCGCCCCAACTGCCCGGTGCCCGGCGCCCATCCGCACGAGCCGGGACTCCTGGCCGCCACCCGTGACCCGCGCATGGTGCGCTGGTGGTGGACGCGCAGGCCGGACGCGCCGGTGGTCCTCGCGACCGGCGACCGGGTGTCCGCGGCGAGCCTGCCCGCGGTGGCCGGCACGCGGGCGCTCGACGCGATCGAACGCCTCGGCGTACGGCTCGGCCCGGTGGTCGCCACCCCCACCCGGTACGTGATCCTCGTCGCGCCCTACTCGCTCGCCGAGCTGGGCGAACTCCTCGACAGCCAGGACTGGGTGCCGACATCGCTGCGCTACCACGGCGACGGCGGATACGTGGCGCTGCCGCCGTCGAGCAGCAGCGCGGGGCAGCTCCGCTGGGTGCGGCCCCCGGTGCCCGAGGCGACGGGGCCCGACGCGCCGGTCGGGCTCGGCGGCGCCGCGCCGTGGCTGCCGCGGATCGGCGACCTCGTGGACGCCCTCGTCCGGGCGGGCCGGACCGCGCCGGACGGCGACCGGCTCACCTATTGATCCGCGTATTGATGCGCCGCGTTGACACCGCGCCTGTTCTGAACGCTGTTCAGGGCGGGCGCGGTGTCGTTCGCCGCGCGCTCTGTCACTCGTTCGGGTAGCCGAGGGCCCCGGCCCTGCGCTGAACGGCGCCTGATCGTTCCGAAGTCCCCGGTCCGCCCGCTACGTTCGGCGGACCGCAACCGTCGAGCGCAGGTGGGGTCGTGCCCGTGGAGCCGAAGTCACAGCCGCAGCCGCAGCCGCATTCGCAGGCCGTTCAGCAGGTCGCGCAGGACCATGTGTCGGGGCTGCGCATGGTGGCCCTCGCGAGCGTCGCCGCCCTGGCCGTCGTCCTGCCGCTGGCCGCCGCCACGGACGGCCCCTCGGAACACCCGGGCCACGGCGGCCACTCCGGCCACGCGGGCCTCGGCGCCCCGCACGCCAGGACCACGTCCGTGGACGGTTACGGAATGCTTCCGCCGCCTGCCGAAGGCACCTGAACCGCTACCGACCGGTACGACGAAAAGCGTCGCCGTCGTCTCCCTCGCATGGCGAAAAGCGCCGTCCGGCGCCCCGCGGGCATGGAAACGCCCGGTCGCTGGCGACGGGGGATGCACCAGCGACCGGGCTGACCAAACGGTAACAAGACTTCGTCCGTTAGCAAATTCCCCGACGCCGACGGGGCGCCGATTAGCCGCGATTCAACGGGAGTTGTGACCGGAATCACGGCCTCCCCCTCCGTGCCGCCCCCGCCCCCGCCGACCGGTGGTCCGCGGACCTCCCGATCTGCCCCGCCGGGGCGGGCGGTGACGTCCGGGAGCGCCGTGGCTCGTCGCGCAGTTCCCCGCGCCCCTTAAAGGATCGGTTCGCCGCCTGGGCGAAGGTGGGTGTGCCCTGTCAGGGGCGCGGGGAACTGCGCGGGTAACCCTCCACCGGCGGGTGGTCCGGCGGCGACCGGATTGCCCCGCTGGGGCGGGCGGTGACGTGCGGGAGCGCCGTGGCTGGTGGCGCAGTTCCCCGCGCCCCTTAAAGGATCGGCTCGCCGTCCGGGCGAAAGACGGTGCGCCCCGTCAGGGGCGCGGGGAACTGCGCGGGCCACCCCCACCGGCCGGTGGCCCGGACACCACCGAACTGCCCCGCCGGGGCGGGTGGTGACGTGCGGGAGCATCGTTGCTGAGGGCGCAGGGCCCCCGCGCCCCTAAAAAGACCGGCCCCCGCCCGGACGAAAGACGGTGGGCCCCGTGAGGGGCGCGGGGAACTGCGCGGGTAACCCTCCACCGGCGGGTGGTCCGGGGGCGAGCGGACTGCCCCGCCGGGGCGGGTGGTGAGGTGCGGGAGCGCTTCGGCCGGGGTGGCGTGCGCCACCCGTACGGCTGGAGGCCGTGGAATGGCTCGCCGCGAGGCGGAGGTGGCCGGCGTCAGCTCAGGGTGATCTGGCGGTTGGTGAAGCCGCTGCGGGCGCGCCGCTCGTCGGCGGTGAGAGGGCCGGACTTGGCAAGCGTCTCGGCCAGACGCTCGTTGAAGGCGGCGGCGGGCTTCTCCACCTCGTCGGCGCCCATGCCGACCGGCAGGTCCCACACCGGCACCACGAGCCCGTGCGCGCGGAAGGAGCCGACCAGCCGCGTACCGTCACCCAGCGACGACACCCCGGCGGCGTGCAGCCGGGCCAACGCGTCGAGCAACTCCTCCTCGGGGTGCGGCATGACCCACCGCAGGTGGTTCTTCTCCGGCGTCTCGCACCAGTACGCGGCGTCCACGCCGGTCAGCCGTACGGTCGGGATCGCCGCCTGGTTGGCCCGCTCCAGCGACGCGGCCACCTCGCCGGTCGCCGCGTCGGCGTCCTCCAGCCAGAACTCGAAGCCGCTGTGCACCTCGGGCGTGAAGGGCGCGTCGAGGTCCAGCACGTCCTGGAGGCGCGGCCCGTCCTGCGGCGGGCGGCGGCCGTCCACCGGATTGCCGGGCGCCGCGGTGAGCGCGCGCAGCAGCGTGTCGGCGAGGTCGCGGCTGACGTCACCGGACGCCGCCTCGTTCTGGAGGCCGAGCAGGACGGCCCCGGTGTCGCGGCGCAGTCCGGGCCACGCCATCGGCAGCACGGTGCCGAGCGTCACCGAAGGAACGCCGTCGGGCAGCGCGTCCTTGAGGGTGAGCGGGGCGGTCGCCGCCGGAACCAGCTCGCGCAGGGCGACCCAGTCGCACTCGCCGGGCAGCCCCTCGAACGGGCGGCGCACCAGCTCGGTCACCGCGTGCGACGCCTCGCGGCCGTGACACGCCTTGTACCGGCGGCCCGAGCCGCAGGGGCAGGGCTCGCGCGCGCCGACCACCGGGACCTCTCCGCTCGTCGGGACCTTCGTCTTCGTCGCGGTCGCGCGCTTCTTGGCCATGGCTCGGTCTCTCCCGTAACGGCGGTGTTCCGGCCGTGAGCCTAGCGCCCGGCGCGGTCGCCGCCGGACCACGGCGAGGCGTGCGGAGGGACTACCGGGGTGTCCTGCGTGCTGTAGTGCTGTACCCCGCGCGGCCCGGCCCGGCTCTGTGCGGCCCGGCGCGCGGCCCTACGCCTGGACCCGCGACCTCAGCCGCGTTCGTCGACCGCGTCGAAAGCCGTGTTCAGCGACCCGAGCGCGTCGAACGCTTCGATCGATTCGGCCAGGTCCATCGACATGCCCATCGGCAGGCCGCCGCCCGCACCGACGATCGGACTGATGCCCGTACCGCCGATTCCGCCGAGGCCGGCCCGCTGGCCGCGCGTGCCGCCCGTACCGCCCGCGATCACCGGGTCGTCGCGGCGCGCGTGCCGGGCGCGTACCGGAAGGACCGCCCAGACCGTCACCTCGCCGGGCGCGTCGTCGCGCACGCCCCAGCGCAGCGACAGGCTCCCGACGATGCCGAGGCCCCGGCCGCCGTGCGCGCTCAGGGAGGGGGTGGAGGGGCGTGGCCTGGTGGGGCCGCCGCCGTCGGTCACCTCGACCGCGAGGAGTCCGTCCGTGCCTATCGCCCACGCGGCGCGTATCCCGCACTCGCCGCAGTCGGCGCGGTCGCTGTCGGTACGGCCGCTGCCCGTACGGTCGCTGCCCGTACGTCCGCTGTCCGTCCGTGGGCTGTCGTGACGGCCGCCGGCCGTCCAGTCGTCGTTCACCGTACGGGGAGTGTCCCGGGCGGACCGTGCGCCATTGGCGTCACCGCCGCCCCCGGCCTCGTGCGTCTCCAAAGGACGCGCGTGCCGGAAGGAGTTGCTCAGCAGCTCCGACAGGATGAGGACGGCGTCGTCGATCACCGGCTCCGGCACGTCCTGCGCGCACAATTCGTTCCGCAGTTTCCGGCGCGCCACCGCGACGCCGGTCGGACCATGGGGCAGGGCCATGGTCGAGGACGTAGGCACCTCCTGCGCCACCATCAACGACACCCCCGAGACCTCCTTCACGCCCTTGCGCCACGGGATGGATGCCCTCTACGACTCGGCCGGAAACAAGCCAACCGCGATCCATTGACGTACTCCGTACACATTCCCGACGCACAATTGCAGCCCGAACACGATACGAACGCGCCGGGGTACGCCCTGTGACGGCTGTCGCCTGGTGATGTCGGCTGCTCTGTGTTGACTCCTGCTGTGGCCTGCGGACATCTGTGAACTTCAGCGACCCAGTTGGGACAGAACCGCACTCGGGCGGTTGGTGATGATGGAATCCACCCCGAGCCGTACGCACAACTCGACATCGGCGGGTTCGTCCACCGTCCAGACGTGGACGCGGTGCCCCGCCTGGCGCAAACGCGCCACGTATCCTGGGTCGGCCCGCACGATCCGCATGCTCGGCCCCGCGATGCCGACGCCCGCCGGCAGCCACCCGCTCCAGCGCCGGGGGAGCGCGTGGCGCACCAGGAAGACGGTGGGGACCGCCGGCGCGGCCAGCCGTACCCGGCGCAGCGCCCCCGGCGAGAAGCTCATCACCCGCACCTGGGCGGGCTCCCCGCGTGCCGGGCGGTCCATACCGAAGTGCCGCAACAGGTCGAGCAGCCGCCGCTCGACCTGGCCCGACCACCGCGTCGGGTGCTTCGTCTCGATCGCCACCTCCAGGCGGCGGTCGGTGTCCGCGACCAGTTCCAGCAGGCGGCGCAGCGTGAGGACGCCGCTGCGTTCGCGCACGGCGTTTTCGTCCTCTTCTTTTACGCGTCCCGCGCGGGCACCTCTTATATGCGCGTCTTTCGCACGGACGTCTCCTAGGTGACGGTCCCGGCTTCCGGCGCCGCCGGGTCCGCCGCGGCCGTCCTTCCACGAGCCGAAGTCCAGCGCGGCGAGGTCGGCCAGGGCGAGGGAGGAGACGGCGCCCCGGCCGTTCGACGTACGGTCCACCCGCCGGTCGTGGACACACACCAGCTCGCCGTCCGCGGTCAGCCGAACGTCGCAGTCCAGGGCGTCGGCCCCGTCCTCGATGGCTTTCCGGTACGCGGCGAGCGTATGTTCTGGTACGTCCGCGGAGGCGCCTCTATGGGCGACGACCTGGACAGGTCGCCCGTCCGGAAACGCCTCCGGGACCGCGCGCGCGTAAGTCACCGTGTCATGGTGCCACCGTCTCCCCGGCGGCCCGGTAACACGGCCGTACGACGGGTACGCGAAGATGCACAGCTACCGCTTACGGCGGTCCGACACGCCGTGGGAAATGCTGTGTTCGGCCCACCACCTTGTTCCGCACCCGGTTCGGAATCCTGTTCAGAACCTGTCCCGACCCTGAGGAGAATCGCTGTGAGCACCGAGAACGAAGCCGGCTCCGGCTCGGCTGCGGAGTCGGCAGCGCCCGCGCCCGACGGTGCCTCGGCGGCCCAGGCCCCCGTACCTCCTGCCGCTCCGCCGCTCGCCCCGCCGCCCGCTCCTCCGACGGCCCCTCCGGCCGCCCCGCCCGCGCCCGCCGCTCCCCCGGCGTCCGCGGACGGCGAGTCGCGTACGGAGATCCTGCCGGAGGTACGGGACGCGGCTCCGGTGCCGCCCGCGGATCCGTACCGGGCCCCGGCCGACCCGTACTCGTCGCCGTCCTCCTCCTCTTCTTCCTCTTCGCCCGCGCCCGCGCCTTCGCCGTCGCCCTACGGTCCGCCGAGTGGGCCGCCTTCGCCGTACGGGACGCCGCCTGCCGCGGTGTTCGCGGCGGAGCAGCCGCCCGCGGGGCCGGGCGCGTTCGGTGCGTCGGGTGCGTCGGGTACGTCGGGTACGGAGCAGGGCGCGGGGTCGGGCCACGGCGGGTCGGGTCATGGCGGGTCCGGCCACGGTGGCGGGCCGCACGACCCGTTCGCCGCGCCGTCGTCCCCCTACGGCGCGGCGAACGCGCCCGGTACCGGCCAGCCCGGCGGCCCCGGCGGTCTGCCGCCGGCCTGGGGCACGCACGTTCCCCCGCCGCCGAACGACGGCCGCAAGCGCCGCGGCGGCATCGGCGGCATGGTCGCCGCCGTCCTGGTGGCCGCGCTGGTCGCGGGCGGCGTCGGCGGAGGCGTCGGCTACGCGATCGCCGACCACAACGACAAGTCGAGCTCCACCTCCTCGACCACCGTCTCCGACTCCGGCAGCCAGAAGGCGTTCAACCGCGCCCCGACCTCGGTGGCGGGCATCGCCAACAAGGCGCTGCCGAGCGTCGTCACCATCAAGGCCAGCGGCAGCCAGGAGAGCGGCACCGGCACCGGTTTCGTCTACGACACCGAGGGCCACATCCTCACCAACAACCACGTGGTCGCCCCGGCGGCCAGCGGCGGCAAGCTCACCGTCACCTTCTCCAACGGCAAGACGTACGACGCGGCCGTCATCGGCCGCGCCCAGGGGTACGACGTGGCCGTCATCAAGCTGAAGAACGCCAGCGGCGTCAAGCTCACCCCGCTGCCGCTCGGCAACTCCGACCAGGCGCAGGTCGGCGACGCCACCATCGCCATCGGCGCCCCCTTCGGCCTCTCCGGCACGGTCACCACCGGCATCGTCAGCGCCGTCCACCGTCCCGTCGCCTCCAGCGACGGCCAGGGCAGCAGCGCCTCCTACATGAGCGCGATCCAGACCGACGCCTCGATCAACCCCGGCAACTCCGGCGGCCCCCTCCTCAACGCCAACGGCGCCGTCATCGGCATCAACTCCGCCATCCAGCCCGCGGGCAACAGCGACCCCGGCACCCAGGGCGGCAGCGTCGGCCTCGGCTTCGCCATCCCCATCAACCAGGCCAAGCGCGTCGCCGACCAGCTCATCAAGACCGGCCAGCCCGTCTACCCGGTGATCGGCGTCAGCCTCGACACCCAGTACCAGGGCGACGGCGCCAAGATCTCCACCGACTCCAACACCGCCATCACCTCCGGCGGCCCCGGCGCCAACGCCGGCCTCAAGCCCGGTGACGTCATCACCCGCTTCGACGACACCCTCATCGACAGCGGCCAGACCCTCATCGGCGAGATCTGGCAGCACTCCCCCGGCGACAAGGCCACCATCACCTACACCCGCAACGGCACCTCCCACACCACCACCGTCACCCTCGGCCAGCGCACCGGCGACAGCAACTAGTGCCCACCCACTAAGCTGTCCCCGCGCCCCGCGCCAGGAGGCTTGCCCGAGCGGCCTAAGGGAACGGTCTTGAAAACCGTCGTGGCAGCGATGTCACCGTGGGTTCAAATCCCACAGCCTCCGCACAGCTCAGCGTCTTAGCTGACCAGATGGGGTGCCTCTCGCTGAGAGGCACCCCATCTGCGCTCAGGCTGTCTCACCTCGTTTCGCCCGTATCCCAGCTCTGACCAGTGCGTACGGGCCATACACGGGCCAGAATTGCCGACTACTCTCCGTGTCGAGGAGCTTCGTCGGACGCTCGGAGTGACTTGGAGATGCGGGCGTTATCGTGCTGCTGGCGGCCCTTGATGACCTTCGCGTAGAACCGGAACAGCACGGTGACGCTGTGGCCGGCGCGGCGCGCCACTTCCACCGGGTCAACGCCCGCTTCGAGCCACAGCGAGACGCCTGCCTGCCGCGCTGAGTAGGGGACTTCGGCGAGTGGGCTCTCAAACTCATGCCAAGTGAGCACCATCTGCCGGGCGTCTCGCCACAGCTCCGTGTACTCGGTTGAGCGGACGCGTCCGCCTTCGACGGCTCGGAAGAGGCGTCCGTCAACCGCTGTCCCGTACTTCTCCAGATGATGGCGCAGGAGGCCAACCAGCTCCGGCGGGATTGGGACGGAGCGGGTGGCCTTGCGGGCGCGCCGCTTCAGACCGCGTTTCTCGTACGACAGGCCATCATCCGTCCACCCAGAGCCGACTTCCGGGCGACTCTCACCCAGGACCAACTCGCCCCATGCCTCGACGTCTGTCGCATCCGGGAGTTTGCATGCTTCACGCGCCAGGGCCGCAGCTTCAGAGGGCCGCATTGCCGCGTAGTACAGGCACCCGAAGAATGCCTTCAGATGGTCGCCACGTGGCCCCTGTTTGCCAACGGCATCTATGAGCCTGCGAGCCAACGCGGCCCCCGGAACGTAGCGGAAGTCAACTTCGTCGTCGGTCTCCGGTGGCTCCCAGTCGATCCGCGTAAGGGGATTGAGGGGAAGGAGATCGCACTCCACCGCGTACCGAAGGGCGTTGCTGAAGACCGTGTACTTCCGGCGGGTGGTGTTGACGGCCGCTGTCGTCCCGTCCTTCTTCCGTGCCAATGCGTCCAGGGCGGTTCGTACGGTGGCCGACTTGGTGAGTTCGGTGACCTGTACGGACTTGTCGGCGATCCACGCCAGTGCGGCGGCCACGTCTTCCGGTGGGCATTCCACGGCAGATCTGGGCTTTAGGTTGGCATCGTCCAAAGTGAAGCGGAACGCCCATGCGTACAGGGCGATTCGCAGCAAGTCGCGGGGCGGAGCCCCTTTGGCGTCCTTGACTAGTACCGGTGTGATGGTTGCCAGGGCTTCGGCGATGCTCGCGCGGTGCTTGGCGGAGGCGTTCGGCCATTTCATCAGGGCGTATGCGCAGGCATGCGCATACCAGGTGGGGGAGTTCAGTGCTCGCAACTCCGACTCGGGGAGGCCGGTCTCCAAGTCGAACTGTTCGCGGCGGCGCAGCGCTTCCAGCAACTGCGACTGCCGGCCCTCGGCTTGGGTCTTCAGTCGGTAGCTCTGCGAGTGCTCGCGCTTCTCCACTCTCCAACGCAGCTCGTACGGCTTTGGGCGGCCTTTCCGTTGGCGGATCGACCACACTTCCACTTCGTAACTGAGGCTCATGGTGCTCCCAAAGCGAGAGGCCCGACGCGTTGCGTCGGGCCTCTCGCTGAGTTGGTGGGTCAGTAGCCGGTCTCTTCGCATGCGCTCAGCCATGCGTCGAGGTCGCGGCGGCGGACGCGTATCTGTCCGTTCGGCAGCTTCATGGTTTTGGGCGCCTTGCCCCGTGCGCGCATCCGGTAGAACGCGGCACGGGAGATGCCGATCTCGTTGAGGACTTCGGGGAGCTTGAGGTTCGGGCAGGCGGTCGCCACGGTGGCACTCCTTGCTGTCCGGGCAGGGGCAGTGGACGCGAGGTGCTGCCACAGAAACCACTAAATACACAGAAACACGGTGAGTGTGCCGTTGACCTGCTGTTTTGGCGGTCTCGCGGGGGTAGGGGGCTGTTGCCACAGAACCCCGTGGAAGTTCCACACAAATAGCGGCGGCCGGTCCGTGACCCGCCGAGGTCTCCGGGCGGGCAGGCGTGGGCGCTGGTATTTGTGTGGAAGTTTCCGGGGTTTCTGTGGCAACGGTCTGGCCGATCCCGGAAGTGCTGTTTGTGCAGGTCAGGCGATGTGCGCGCTTATTTCTGTGTATTACGTGGTTTCTGTGGCAGAGGTCAGGCTTCGGGGTCGGTCAGGTAGGGGTGAACCACGTAGCGGGGGGAGGGCGGCCTGCCGCGGCCGGCGGTGCGCAGTGCTGGAAGGGCACGCAGGTAGCCGTGGTCTTCCAGCAGCGCCAACGGTGCGTCAAGTTCGGCGGCGGTAGGGAATTCGGCGCGGCTGAGCTTGACCATGAGGTCGCGCTTGCTGACCTCGGGCCAGTGGTTGGCGCGCAGCAGGTCCACCACGGTACGGGCGCGGTCGGCTGCTTCGTTGGCGCCCATGCGGTCGAACACCGCGAGGGCGTGGCCGGCGAAGTAGTCGGCGAGGGTGACGGCGGCGTGCATGGTGTCCGCGGTGACAGGTTGGTTGTGCCCACTGTCCAGGTGCTGCGCGAGGTGCAGGAGTCCGGCGATGCGGACCGCGGCACCGGGGAGTTTGGATGCCCAGTCGGAGATGTGCCCCAAGGAGCCGCCGCGTGCGGCGAGTTTGGGTTCCAGGCGGTCCTGGAAGGCCCGTACGGCTGTGTCGGCATCCGGGGTGAGTTGGAGTACGGCGGGGTCGGTCCAGTCCGCCAGGGCCAGGGTGAGCGCGATGACGTTGCGGTCGTAGGTTGCGGCGACGTCGTCGGGGACGGGGGCGGGGTCGGAGGTGCGGTGTCCGAGGAGGGATTCGGGGAGGGAGTACAGGAACCGTCCCAGCAGTCCGCGGCCTTTGGCTCCCTTGATTTTGCCGATGTCGTCCAGGACTTGCGGTTGCACGGACAGGCCCATGGTGAGTGCGGGGTGGTCGATGTATTCCTTGCGGGTCTGCCGGTTGACCCGCAGCCGGTCTCCGGCGTGGCCTTTGAGGAAGGGGCCCATGTTGGGGGCGCCGGAGTAGCGTCCGGCGATGATGTCGAAGATCTCGCCTTCCGCGGACATGAGCGCGATGCGTCCGCCCTGGTCTGCCATGAGCGAGGTGATGGTTTCCGCGGTGGCGTCGTCGGCGAGCAACTGCGGTTCGGGCGGGATGGTGAGGGATTCGGCGGTCTGGGCCATGCCGACTGCTTCGGCGATCATCTGGTCACGGCTTTCGCCGGATGCTGCGGCGGCTTTGCGGGTGGCCTTGTCCGCGGCGTCCTCGGCGAGTTTCGCGGTCAGGGTGGCTTCGATGATCGCGGGCATGACCTGCGTCTTGAGCTGCTTCTCCGCCTCGTACAGCGGGTCGGTCATCGCGGCGAACACCGCCGATTTGCGGTTGCCCGGCGGAAGGGCGCACACAGTGAACAGATTGGTTGGCTCCCGCCAGCGTCCGCGGACGTGGACCACGGACCGGCCGCCCGCGGCGGTGGCCAGCACTGCCAGGGCGACGCATCCGGCGAGGTCCACCGGGGTCTGCGTTTCCTCGGCGACGGCGGCGGTGAAGTCCCGCAGCCAGCCGGGGAGGACGTGCACGGGGAAGTCCGGGAGCTGCCGGGCCTGCTTGAGCGGTACCGGGTCCTCCCAGGGTGCATCGGCCGGCACGGTGTCGGGGGCGTCCACGGCGGGGAAAGCTGCCCACAGGTCGGTGTCGTCCACAGGCTGTGGATTCACAAGGCAGCAACTCCTTCCGGAGCGACCGCAGTTGACGTGCAGGTCAGGGAGACAGGCTGAAGGGACGCCCTGCGGGCGGCGTCCTCCGGTCCGCCCACAGCCGCCACGACAGCAGCAGGGCGGGCGGCGCGCGGCCGGGAGGCGGCCGGGGTGGGACGGCATTTCAGCGGGGCACTGCGGGGGCCGGTCATTGGTGTTCCCGCGGCTTGCAGCGCGCGATCGACCAGTTCAGTGCGCTGCGGAGCGTGGAGCGGCACTGCCAGGACGGCAGACCGGTGGACTCGGCGCAGCGCTGAAATGCCTGCTCTACCTCGCTGCGGTCCAGGTCACCCCAGGCGATGAACCGGCCCACCTTGCGGGCGGCTTCGAACAGCGCGGTTTCCCGTCCGCCCTCGGTCGCAGCGGCGATGCCTGCCTGTTCCCGTTCGAACGCGATCCGGGCAACACTCCCCGGGTGGGCGGGAGTTGGCAGGATCGGGCCCGTGACGGCCCCCTGAGGGGCTTCTGAGAGGCTTTGAAGCCATTGAGGGAGGTTTGCAACGGGTGCGGGGTCCACGACCGCGTACGGGCCGTCAGGGGTCGCGGAGCCGGGGGCGACGACGTATCCGCCCCATGCGCGGGTGTCGATTTTCGGTGCGAGGCGGCCGGTGCTGCACGGCAGCCGCACCCCGGCCGGCGCACGGAAGTACAGGTGCTCACCGCCGCTCGGGGTCCGGATGCAGCGGGTGCGGGGCACCGGGGTCCGGGCGCGCTCGCAGAGCGCCAGGAAGGATTGCGCGCCGTCAGGCGTGTCCGGTGAGTCCTTGGCCTTGAGGGTGTCGAGGTCCACCACCAGCAGACCGGCCGGGCCGGTGGCGATGCCGACGTTGTACGCGCCCGCAGCCCAGCAGCGTTCGATGCGGGCGGGGTCGGTGGTGGCGCGTTGCTCGAACTTGCGGTGGCCATCGGTGCAGTCCCCGGTGCGGGGGCAGCGGGTCTCCCCGTGCAGGGCGGGCGGCTTGCCGCCGGGGTGCAGGGGGAAGACGGGCCAGCCGCGGTCTGCGGCGTCCAGCGCAGCACACAGCAGTGCGCTGCGGGTCTGTTGGGTCATGCTGGGAACGCTCCTGTTCCTTCGGGAACGGCGAGGGAACCGGGACGGCCGCGTGTCTTTGGCGAGAGGTGCGGCCGTCCCGGGCACAGCTAGAGGTCGGTGAGGGCTTCCAGGGGGATCTCGTACAGGTCGGCGTAGTCGGTCACACCGCTGTAGAAGCCGGGGTGGTAGCGGACGTAGGCCACGATGAGCGGGGTCCCGCTGCGGTCGGTGGTGATGTAGACGTTCACGGCGTCGAACATCTTGTGGCGGTTGCGGCGTGCCGCGCGGATGGTAACGGCCGCCTCCAGGGCGGCCATGCGGCCGGTGGCCACGCGGCGGTCAGGTGTGCCGAGTTCGCCGAGGTTGATCAGGGATCGGGTGACGGCGCGGCGGGGGTGCGGGGTGGGCACTGTGGGTGTCTCCGTTCGGTCAGTCGCGCTTGCGGGTGTGGAATTTAGCTGCGTTGCAGGTGAGCGCGTCGATGTGACGCGTGATTAGGAGCACTCTTGTCTGTGACCGGCCGGTAATTCTGGGCAAGGTCGACACGGCGTGCCTGTACGGAACTCGTAATTCCGCAGGGATCTTCCCAGGCCGTCAGTTTCTGGTGGTCTACACCTCAACTGGGTCGGTCACTCAGTGCCGTTGGGGTCGGCGACATGTCGACGTAGTTACTGGCGGGACACGCGAAGCATGTCCGTCGACACCGGTACGCTGTCTCTCCACACCGATCCTCTGAGTCGGAGGCCATGCGGCCGAGACGCGGACCCCCGCGGGGTTCACGAATCGTTGGGCTCCGTCGCTGTCCAGAGGAAAGGAGTAACCCTCGTGCCCGAGAACCCGGGTGAAGAGGGTCGCAAGAACAGTGAGAAGTGGGAGCGGGCCGCAGTTCGGGCCCGCGAGGCCGGGCGGTACGCGGTCATGGTCGCCAAGTTCGCCAAGAACGTGGCTGACGTGATCGTCATCCTGCACCGGCACTTCTAGCGATGTGGCCCCCACCGGGTCACCGATGAGGGCCACATCTTGCGACCGGAAGCGTCTCGCCTGGCTCGGGCTACCAACCAATGGGCCGGCGGGGCGCTTCCCTATTTCGCAGTCTTCGGTTGTACGCACGCCAAAGCACGTGCCTCTGTGATCTGAGTCACGTACCAATGGGGAAGTCCCCATAGTGCCATCCCCAGCGCACCCGCCGCCCGAACCTCTGGGCGGACCGGCGTTGGGCAAGAGCCGCACGCAGCGCGATCGTCGCAGGCCCAAGGGGGCGACTGTGACGCAAGTCACAGTCCCGCATGAGGTGCGGAGCGCCAAAAATCATCCGTTCGGCTCGACCCGAACGACTGAACTCGGTTGGCGCGTCCCCCCGTGTTGAGGCCAACGGTTGAACATGATGCCACCACGGCCTACGAGCTTCTAGGGGGGGTCTCGAAAAGATCTTACCGATTCACCTGCGGCTATGCCCTTTAGGGCATAGCGGGTCGCTATTGCCGCACTTGCGGATGCACGTGCGTACGCCAACTCGGCACTCCCGGAACATCCTTGCGGAGCGCCTTGTACCAGATGCCACCGACAAAATCGGGGCTGTGGTCAGGCGTCCTTCCGTTCCGTCACCGGCAGCTCCGGCAATCCGGCCGCCGTGAGCGCGGCCGGGTCGAAGCCGGGAAGCGTCGCGCGGGCGGTGAGGGCTGCGGCGAGTGCGGTGGCGTAGTCGCCTCCGGCGCGGGCGGTTTCCACGGCGGCGCGGGCGCGGATGACTTCGACGGTTTCGACGTGGTGCTGTGTTTCGCGCCGGTCGGTCGTGGCGCGGTCGTACGCGGTCGTTGCGCGCTTGTCGTTGCGCCAGTGCCGGTAGGCCAGCACGTACGCCAGCACAGTGGCGACGGACCACAGCAGCAACGGCAACGGCAACGCGTCGGTGTAGGCGGCGACTCCGGCGAGCGCGAAGGTGCCGGCGGCGGTGAAGCCGACTGCCGCGGCGACCGGTTCGCCGTTCTCGCCGCGGGCGAGCGCGTTCCCCGCGAACGCGGCGCCCACCGCGAGGACGCCCATCACGGACGCGTCACCGATGCTGTGCTGGGCTCCGTTGGCGTTCCAGATCCGCGCCAGGATCAGCACGGTGGACGTCGCCAGCGCGGGAACCACCTTGGGGGCGAGACTGGCGGTCCAGTGGCGGTAGAGGATGGGCTGGTTCATGGCGCGGTCTCCGATCCGGTGGTCAGGCGCGCATCTGCGCGAGGGTGTGAGCGACGCTGGCCATGAGGTCGTTGATGGGTCCGGCCATGCCGGAGGCGGCGGCGTAGAAGCCGAACAGGAACACCACGGCCGCGGCGAGAACGTTGGTGGCGCGGGAGCGGATGGCGAAGAGCGAGGCGACGCCGAAGAGCAGCACGGCGGAGACGGACAGGATCACGGGCGGTCTCCCTGATTCGGCGTGAACGGCCGGCCGGGCACCGCGGCGGACCGGTCGGGGGCGGTGCCGCGGTCGTAGGTGCGGCGCCAGGCGTTATAGGCGTGGCGTCCGCGGCGTATGCGGATGCCGTGTCCGTCGCAGCGGCGGCAGTGCTTGCCGCGCTTGGCCTTGCCGCGGCGGGTGTAGGTGAGGGCGAAGCCGAGGCCGTCGCACTTGCGGCAGCGGGCGAAGGGCTGACCCGCACACACAGCGGCGTAACCGAGGGTGATGGCCAGCAGGAAGGCGCTAGCGAGCATGGCGAGGGTCACGAGGGGTCTCCCGGGCGGGTTTTCGGGGTTTGCGCAGGTCAGTCGCTAGACGCTAGGCACCTGATCAGATGCCTGATGGGTCGCTAGCGAGGTCGCTAGGTCTAGCGACGGGGGTTGCTAGACCTAGCGACGCTTCGGGCTACTTCTCGGCCCGCTTCTTGTTACGCAGGGTGATGGCGTCGATGATGTGCTGCCGGTCGATGCCCCGCCGGTTCGCGCCCTTGCCGTCCTCGATCTTGCCCCACACCTGGTCGGTCCGGATGCCGTACGGCTTCAGCGCAGCGGCCAGTTGATCGGCCTTGGCGCGGCCTTCAAGCGCTGCCCAGTCGCCGTAGGCGGCGGGGTTGAGGACGGCCAGGCGGTCAACGACGGTCTCGGACCACACCTTGATTTCCGCCTTGCCGAGGACCATCGCCACGTCGTCCAGCACCGCGTCGGCGCTGCGGGCGGTGGTGACTTCGCCGGCCGCGTCGCCGGTCAGCGTGCCCTCGGCCTCCCGCAGGTCCGCGGCCCTGGTCAGGACGGCTTCGGCGTCGCGGCCGTCCGCGAGGTAGGTGCGCACGATCCCGGCTTCGTCGGACATGCCCTTGAGGATGCCGACGCCCTTGTGGGACTTCAGCAGCCGGGACGCGTCCAGGCCCTCGGAGTATGAACCGGCGCCCATGACCACGTCGGAGACCTGCCAGGACCCCACCCGCAGGGCGAACCGGGCCTGGCACTGGTCACGGAGCTTGGGCGGGCACGCGGTGTCGTCCGGCTTCTGCGTGGACAGCATCACGGACACGCCGACCGCGGGGGCGACGCGGGCGAGGTAGACCAGCAGGTCAAGGATCACGTTCCCGTAGACAGGGTGCTGCAAGTACTCCTGCACCTCATCGATCACCACCAGCGTCAGCGGCATGTTCAGCTTCTTGTCCCGCGACAGCTCCGGGGTCAGCTTGCCCTCCGGGCAGATGTGCAACGGCAGCTCGGAAAGCCGGTGGTAGCGGTCCTCGACATCGGCCTTCAGCTCTTCCAGCGAGCTGACCAGGTGCTCCACGGGGTCGATACCGTTGCGCGGGACGATCCCGAAGCCGATCCGGTGCGCCACCAGCGCGAACTTCCGCCAGTCCGGCGACGCCTTCCCGTCGAACATGATCAGCCTGACGTACGGGTCCAGGGCGGCAGCCAGCGCGATGGTGCGGGCGCTGAAGGTCTTGCCCTGCCGCGGCACCGCGCCCACCAACAGCGACAGCCACAACATGGACGCCATGACGGGGTTACCCCGCTCGTCCACACCCCACGGGAACGGCTTCCAGAAGTCCACCCTGGTCGCCCCCAACAGCGGCGACTTACCCGCCGGGACCGCGAGCGGGTCGCGGTCGGCAATCCACATCGACACCCGCCGCTCAGAGCTGAGATCGGGGTCGAGGAAGAGCTGCGTGGTGGCGATGTCGATACCCGACGCGAGGGCCTTGCGCTTGCCCAGCGCGTCGGCGAACGACCGGCCGTAGGGCATGTCCACGATCACACGCCAGCCGTCGCCGTCCCGACCGATCGGACGCGGGAACGCAATCCCGGTGTCCTTACCGGTCAACCCCGCTGCGGCGAACGCCCGGGTGATGATGTCTGAGGACAGCTTCCGCTTGCGGAAGGTGACCTTCGCACGGTCGATGAGCGGCCGGTCCGCCGGCGCACCCGCCACCCCGAGTGTGGTGGTCATGGTGGCCACCGCCAGCAGCAGCAACGGCAGCGGCGCGAGCACCCACAACACCAGTGCACCGGTCAGGCCGATCACGGACGCCAGGGAGGCGATGATGCCGCGCAGCCGAACGCGGGCGTCCCGCTGCCGGGACAGTTTCAGGTACTCCCCCGCGTCCTCGGAGACCACGGCGGCCAGGCGCAGGGCCTTGCCCTCGTTGTCGAAGACCCAGTGCCCGGCCATGGTGGACCACCGCCACGCACCCCGCGGGGCATAGACGAGGATCTTCGGGGTGTAGATGCACGGCAGCCGCCACGCGTGATACCCGACCATCGCGGAGTAGTGCCGGACCGCCCACTTGCGGACGGCCTTGCGCTGGTCGGGGAGCTTCACCCAGTCCGGGAACACCGGGCGTCGGGCCTTGTCGTGCTCGCTCATCCACTCGCCGATCGACGGCGGATAGACCGTGACCGGCGGGTCCACCAGGTCACCCTCGGCCGTGTCCCCGGCTTCGTCGTCCGGGTGGTCGTCGGGGAGTTCGGCCTGCCACTCACCCGGCTTGACCTCCCCCGGCACGGGTGCGTCCGGGGTCGGGTCGGTGGGCGGGGGCAGGGTCTTCTTCAGCGGGAACGGCAGCACCGCGGCCGTGGTCCCCTCGTTGCCGGGGGCGATGTGTCCCGGCTGGTCAAAATCTGTGGTTTCCGACACGGTAGGTCTGCTCCTCATCTCATGAGGTCAGGAGTGGTGGCGGGGTCCGGCCGCGGACTGTGGAAGGTGAGCGGCCGGACACCGTTGGTGCAGGTCAAGCGGCGCGTTGTTCGTCGGGATAGGCGCACGGGACGCAGGAGCCGAGCGAGGCCGGGATGACGTATCCGGCATCGCGGAGGCAGATCGGGCAGGTGCGGCGGGCGGTGTTCGCCCTGGCGAGCGCGGCCCATTTGGCCGGCGTCATCGGCCGGACCGGCAGAGCCAGGTCCAGCCGGTACAGGAACGCGGTGCGCACGCTGCCGCGGGTCTTGCGCGAGCGCCACATCAGTTGCGCGGCGACCGGCTGACCACCCGGCCGCAATGCCTTGGCGCGCAGTTGCCGCCGGGTGGCCATACCGTCCGGGGCGCACCGGAACGGGAACGTCGGAGTGCCGAACCGTTCGCCGTCCGGGTCGTAGAAGCGGCTCACGCCGCGTTCCAAAGAACGGGCAGGGCATCGGTGCGGGCGCTCAGGAAGGCCCGGCCGATCCACTCGCCGTAAGCGGGCGGAATGGCCTCGGTCAGCTCCTCGCGCACGTCGGTCCAGGTGATGCCCATGGCTCGCTGCAACTGCGGGATTGTGGGTTTGCCGCCACCGCTGCCGTACGCGGCGACGTACGGGCCGTCGTACTTCTTGCCGTGGCGATAGCCCGAGACCCGGCCGCGGTGCGGCAGGTGCGCCGCCCGGACGGCGGTCCAGCCGCCAAGCTCGAAGTTGCGGTGCCGGATCACCCCGAGGCCGAACATCTCCCCGCACAGCGTGATGTCCTTGCGGATCTTCGCCCGGCCGTTGGGCTGTTCCATCACGTACGGCAGGCCGGCCCGCAGCAGCAGGTCCCGTGTCGGGCCCACCAGGTCCTCATGGACACCGCCCCAACCACGGGAACGATTGGTTCCCACTGTCAGAGTGCACTTGTCTTGACACGGCGGGGAGGTGTGCACCATCGCGTAGCGGGCGATGTCGCCGGTGGTGATCAGGTGCGCGAGGTGTTCCAACGCGTCGCCGCGGTGCATCAGGAAGGGGTAGGTGGGTCGCTCCGCGATGTCCACGCCGTGCACCTCGAAGCCGGCGCGGTGGTAGCCGGTTCCGGCACCGCCGGCGCAGCAGAACAGATCCAGCAGCAACGGGCGCGTCATGCCGCGACCTCACCCGTGCTGTCCCCGCCGGCCCGCTCGGCCTTCAGCGCGTCCCGCAGCATGCGGCCGTTGGCGGCCGACGTACGGACCGCCTTACGGATGCCCTCAGCGGTCATTGCCGCGTCCGGCCAGTCCGCCGTCAACTCCCTCGCCTCGTTGAGGAGTTGGTCGGGTGTGCGGACCGGTCGGGGAGCGCGGGCGGCCTGCGGCACCCGACCGGTCGCCCGACGCGGAGCATGCACGGCCGCGGCGACCGCCTCCAGCGGAGCCGACTCGGACGGCTCGACTGCCGGTGCCGGGTCGGGTGCCTCCACAGCGGCCGGAGCGGGAACCGCGGGCGGGATCGGGGTCGCCGACTTCCGCAGGTCAGACCCCAACCGATTTACGGTAGTCAGGATCATTTCATCCTGATCTGCGACCGCTACCGGTCGGTAGTGCAGCACCTTCGCCACCAGGTCCGACCCGAAGTAGATCGACCCGACCGGCAGCGACGTGGCCAGCAGCACCAACGCCCAATTCCCCGGCGCCCAGTCGGCCAGATGCATCCGACCGGCCGTACCCGTGTGAAG
Source organism: Streptomyces sp. NPDC087422 (assembly GCF_044744145.1). Taxonomy (NCBI): domain Bacteria; kingdom Bacillati; phylum Actinomycetota; class Actinomycetes; order Kitasatosporales; family Streptomycetaceae; genus Streptomyces; species Streptomyces sp. NPDC087422. The sequence goes on from NZ_JBIUXT010000003.1 coordinate 627,075, forward strand.
GGCGGGCAGCAGACCATGCACGTAGTTCAAAACCAGCGACGCGGCGGTGTACCCGGCCAGGACCCGCAGCGCGAACCGCCGGTCGTCATCGGTCAGAACGAGGGTGGCCACCAAGGCCAAAGCCATCAGGCCGTCCACCACGAACGGGTACAACGTCGCTGCGGTGTGATCCGCACCTACCGCGCGGGCGATGTCGCGCTGCGCGTTCCACGACACCCGAAACGCCATCCCGACCACACCCACCAGGGCCGTGATCAGCAGAGTCTTAGCCGTGCGGTTCATGCCGCACCCCCCGCCAGCAGGTCCCGGCGGGCGTTGGCGGCGTTGCAGCGGGCGGTCATCAGGCGGTGGTGCGCCCGCCGGATGCGGCGGGTGTCCAGCTCGGTACGGTCGCGGTCCAACAGACTGATCTCCGCGTCCAGCAGGTCCACGGCCGCCAGGACCGCGGGCATCTCCGCCTCGATCGCGTCCAGTTCAGCCGCGGACGGCTCCGACTCGTCATCCAGCACGTGGACGGTCGGCGCATCCTCATCACGGATGTGGGGCAGCATGGCAGGTAACTCCTGTTCCTTCGGGAACGGCGAGGGAACCGGGACGGTCGCGTGTCTTTGGCGAGAGGTGCGGCCGTCCCGGGCAGAGCTAAAAAGCAGCGATCACCAGGGCCGCGATGAACAGCCACAGGTAGTGGAAAGACTGGTCAAGCGCATACGCGCCAGTCCCCAAGCTGGGGTTGTCATCGCAGCCGGGCCGCGGGGCGCCCATGCGGAAGAAGCCGCCGGAGCCGAGCACTTCGGCGAGGCGGGCCAGCGTCGTACGCCGGTCCGCCCACCAGTGCGTCACAGCGTCCACACCGAGACCCACGGCCAGGCCCCACACCGACAGGTGCAGACCCAGCAGCAGACCGGCGGGCAGCAGCAGAACGAGCTTGGTGATGGTGAGCGTGGCCACGTGCCGGGTGTCGGCCCAGCGGCCGGCCCACCCGGGACGGCCCTTGGCCTGAGCTTGAGCGTCGGTCTGCACCCAGTGGTCACCCACGCTGTGAGCGACGAACAGTGCCGCGAACACCGCGGCGAACGTGCCGGGGTCGGCGCTCACTTCCCGCTGCCGTTCGCGGACCGCTTGTTGGCCTCGCCGACCTTGCGCGACAAGTCCTCGCGCTCGGCCTCTGTCAGACTCGTGAACACAGGTTCCTCCTTGGGGTTCCTGTAAGCGGCTCCGGTGTTTGCCCACCGGAGCCGCACTCTTTTGACCACTCGGCTTCGAGCAGCCACGGCCACCCGACACGCCAAAGGCCATGTCAGGGACCGTGCGCACTCGACGCACACCGCAACGCCGATGTCCGCGGCCGAAGCCCGGAACAACCGGCGTCACGCAACGACGCGAAGGGCCACCGGCCCGGCTGGTCAGAACCGGGCGGCGCCCTGCGTACTTCGGCGACCCATCAGCGGATCTCCTCTCGGTAGTGCGATGTCGTTGCTGACGACAGGCAGGAATCCCAGCCAGACGCGGGCATCGGCTCACTCCGGGGAGATCCCTCCCGGAAGTCGTCGCCGACCAAGGTCAGCCGCGTCGTTCTTTAGAGCCGACTGCGTGTCCCATGTACGGCCGCCGTCTTGAGGGCGGACCGAGGTGTCAGGGCGCGAGCCCCTTCTCTGTCGGCTGGTCTCCACTCGCCCCGGCCGGTGTGGACACGGCCGCCGTACTGCGGTGGATCACGCTATGGAGTTGAGTCGAACCAGCGACCTGAGACCCGTATGAAGGCCCTCAATCGCTTCAATAACTAGCGTGGACTAGTTCACGCTAGTGTGTCAAGTAGGCAAGCAGTGTGGGCTAGTGCGAGCTACCGGATACGCTGTTTGCATGACGATTACGAAGGACAGCCCACGGCTGCCATCGGCGCAGGTGGCGGACACGCTGCGCGAGGAACTTGAAGCGGGCCTGTACCCGCCGGACAAGAAACTGCCTTCGATCAAGGCCCTGGCCACGCGCTTCGGCATCGCCGAAGAGACCGTCAAGAAGGGCCTGGCCACGCTCAGGGAAGAGGGGCGGATCTTCTCCGTCCCTAACCGAGGGCACTTCGCCGTAGGCTCGGAGCGCACGGATGCTGGCAGCGCAGTCGATCGGGAAGACTTGGGTGAATCCATCGCTGTCCTCCGTTCCGAACTCCAGAAGCTGAGTGATCGAGTCGCCAAGCTGGAAGGAAGTTCCGGCTCCGGCGACGCCTGACATCAACCACAGTGGGGTGCGGGATCCAGCACGCACAGTGACATCACCAGTTCACGATGGGGACAGAGCGGACACGTTCGTTGTCACCGGCTTGTCACCTTGACTGTCACCAGGTCCCCTGTAGTCAGATCGGAGCAGGCACCCGGAGGAGGGCAAATGAGCGACGATCGACCGTCATGGGCACGGCGTATGGTTGCCGAGCGGGAATCACGTGACTGGTCTCAGGCCGAAGCCGTCCGCGCGCTGCGAGCGCACGCGCCCAAGGATCTGCCAGACGACGCGAACATGCTCCGACAGTGGAAGCGCTGGGAGGCCGGCACCGCGACGCCGGGCACGTTCTATCAACCGGTCATCGCGGCAATGTTCGGAACCGTGACTCACGCCCTATTCCCCCTGAAAGGGAAGCGCGATGCGAACGCCGAAATTGCGTCCGTCAGCGGCATGGAAACGCTAGAGATAGTCAGTCGTCTGCAAGCTTCGGACGTTGATAACGCCACGATTGAAGCATTGCGTATCACAGCCGACAGGCTATGCTCCGAGTATGCGTTTCTGCCAAGCGAACAGTTGATCGTGGAAGGCCGAGCATGGCTTCGCCGTGTTGGGCAACTTCAGGAGCAGCGGCTCACGCTCGCGCAGCACCGCGAGGTTCTGACCCTCTCCGGATGGCTGGCCCTCCTTGTCGGCTGCGTTGAATACGACAGCGGCGACCGACGGGCGGCCGAATCCACCCGCCGTGCCGCCCTCTCTCTGGCGCATGAATCGGAGAACGCGGAAATCCAAGGGTGGGCCCACGAAATGCGCGCCTGGTTTGCCCTCACCACGGGCGACTACCGCGGCGTCATTGCGGCCTCGCAGGCGGGCGCCAGCATCGCGCCGAACCACGGTGTTGCCGTGCAGCTCGCCGCACAGGAGGCAAAGGCATGGGCCCGCATCGGTGATCGGCGTCAGACAGAGGTCGCTCTTGACCGCGGCCGGCGGCTCCTCGAAGGACTGCCGCACCCCGACAACCTTGACAACCACTTCGTGGTAGATCCGGCGAAGTTCGACTTCTACAGCATGGATTGCTATCGGCTGTTGGGCGAAGACCGAATGGCCCGCACACTCGCAGAAGAAGTCCTTCGCCTTGGCATGGAGTTTGACGATGCCGAGCACTCCCCGATGCGTAACTCCGAGGCCCGTATCACCCTTGGAGTAGCGGCAGCCCGTGAGGGCGACCTTGAAGCGGCGCTCGCGTACGGCGAACGAGCCCTTGTTGGCGACCGCCAATCGGTCCCATCGCTCCTAATGGTCAGTCGTGAACTCGCTGCTGTCGTCAAGGACCGATACGCCACGGAACCTGCGGCACAGGCGTACCTCATGCGTTTACATGACCTTGGGCGCGCGAAGCCGGGATTCCTGCCTGTGTAGTGACTTCCTGCACCGAAGCGGCGACTCCGAGAATCCGGGTGGCGCCGCTTCCGCGTTGCGCCAAGAGGATGTGAGTGTCTAACTATTTGCGACATCCCACTATCGAGACGGTCGGTCAGACACAGCACATCACGTCCCATTCGATCGCCCGCCAGCTATAGCGGCTGAACTTGTTTACATGTCAATCGGTGTCAAACAAGTGATCCTGACCAGGATTTTGGCGCTCAGCTCGCGTGCGACTCGTAGTCCCGCGGAGCAGATCAATCGGCCCCATTGTTTCCACTACGACAGCGTTGTACAACCAACTTAGAGTACCTTCGCGTTCTAGATTTCCACTTACGCGGATAGCTAGATCTTCTTCATGCGCGCGAACGGCTTCATGGTAGTCGTCTTCGGATGATAGGCGTACCCTTACCTTTTTTGGTAGGGTCCCGCTTAGCGATTCGACTCCGAAGACGCCTGGACTTCCGGCTTCCTTCTTGGCGAGCAAATGCACACGGCCAATAATAGTTGCCCGAGTTGGCTCGCCCTGCTCCGCGAGAGTGTTCGCTGCCTTTTCGAGCACGGGGGCATCGCTGGCGCGAATATCGAAACTGCTAGATAGTCCGTCTGTCGGCGCTGGGATAGATGGATCCCATTCAATGGCAATATCTGCACTGTCGGAATGAGACGCAATCCCCATTAGCGCCGTCGTCATCTCGTAGGACACACCATTGCGTACCCCGTCTTCGAACCCTGACAGTGATTGATGAGATCTGTAGTGTTCCAGGGCTTCCACTGTGGCTTCTACCGCACGTACAACCGCGATGTTGATTGCGCGTGATTGGGCGACGTTTGAACTAGTCAAGTCCGGTGACTGCGAACCGCCGCGCAAAGGAACTGTGACATCGACTGGCGCATACGCTGTGACAATGTAGCTTCCGGGAGCCGTTTGCCCCATAAGGACGCTCTCTAGATACCTATTAGCAAATTGGCCAAACCTGTTGCTGAAGTGTCTAACTGGCTCCATAAATGATTTAGCGCCAGCCAAGAGAGTGCGTCGGGCAGACGAAATCAGCAACTCACCATCGCGCCAGGAGATCATTCCAGATGGTGCCGATGATTCTTTGCGAAACTTGAACTCATCGGAAAGTCTCACGGTGAGCCTAGGCGTGATAGTTCGGTCCCAAAGATCCCTGTCTTCCGACAGTTGTTTTAGAACCGCCTCCATCAGGTATGCGAACTCCGGGGCTCCTTCGTCTAGAGGAATTAGTAGACTTCCCGCAAAGAATGCATTATCGCCCGGAGGTGCAAGCCGATTGTAGGACCCAGCGCGACCGCCAACTGTAATCCACCCTGCTTCCTCAAGCAGGGTGGACAGCCTCGAAGGGTTAACGCTTTGAGGGGCGAGTGAGCCAACTCTGCTAGTCATTGAGCGATTCACCCCTGTCCAGCTTGTCGAGAATTGTCGTCAGTGCTGCTGCGTCGAAGATGTTCTTGGTGGGGATGCGGACTGTGGGACTCTCCACGCCTGCACGCGCGTTTTCACCTTTTAGCGAGAGCCAATAACAGCAGTGCTTGACCTCAAGGCGCTCGTGACTGGCATTGGTCCACTCGGCTTGCCGGTAGGACGTAGCCATCACGATCAGAATTGCCTGTGGATCTCTCCGGTCCATCGCAAGTCGATCAAAGTACTCGCGCTTTTTGAACTGGTAGCTGAACGATGCCTTGGCCGGGTCCGGCAGGATGGTTGTTGTGTTCTTGAGTTGGGCGAACACGCTCACCTCCTGCTTGCCGGTCTCGGATGCGGGTCGCACGAGCAACGCATCCATACCATAGATGTCCCTTCGGACATGCTCCATGGCACAGCCGGCTGTGGCGGCGACACTTGCAACGTAGCCCTCTTGGAGCTGCTCCATGAGTGCTGTGAACGTGTCCTCGTTCACAGCCTCGATCCGGCTCTCCCGACTCACGAACGCTTGTCCTCCACGGCCCTGTGGTGTCTGGGCCGCGTGTGGCACCCCTCCCGAAACTAGGCTAGATCAAGAGACACCGAATGAGTACCCAAAGTGAGGACTTGGCTACAGGGCCAGTAGACGAGCGCGGTGCGCAGGGGCACTGAGGTTCTCAGCGTGGGTCTCACGGGCCATGGACGGGCCGAGGTGCCCGCTCCACGGCGACGGATCGGGGCGAAGCCCAGTTCAGAGACGATTTTCATGCCGGGAAGCGGTCCTCTTGAAAACCGTCGTGGCAGCGATGTCACCGTGGGTTCAAATCCCACAGCCTCCGCGGTAACAGCAGTACAAGCAGGTCAGAGCGGGTGCCCCAGCGTTCGGGGCACCCGCTCTGCCGTTGGCTGTCTCACTCTGCGTCGCTCATATCCCGGCGTCGGTCGGTGTGTGCGGGCCATGCGCGGGCCAGATCCGGTCGTTACGCTCTGTCGTCCGATCCGGCATTCGCGCCGGTCAGAGCACGTGCGATGAGAGCGTTGTTCTCGTCCTGGCGGTTCTTGATGACCTTGGCGTAGAAGCGGAACAGCACGGCCACACTGTGGCCCGCCCTCCTGGCCGCCTCCACCGGATCGACACCGGATCTGATCACGAGCGACAGCCCTGCTTGCCGAAGCGAGTACGGCACCTCGGCGAGTGGCGTCCCGACTTCCTCGGCTGGCAGCACCGTCTCACGTGCCGCTTGCCACAGTTCGGCGTACTCGGTGGAGCGCACGCGCCCGCCGTTGACAGCTCGGAACAGCCGACCGTCGGGCGCGGTGCCGTACTGCTTGAGGTGCGCGCGCAGCATGCGGACGAACACCGGCGGGATGGGAACGGAGCGGGTGGTCTTCCGCGCTCGCCTCTTGAGTCCCCGCTTCTCGTAAGACAATCCATCGTTGGTCCACCCCGCGCCGACCTCGGGACGGCTCTCGGACAGCAACAGCTCGCCCCATGCATCCGGTTCGTCTTCCTCCGGCAGAACGAGGGCATCCTCGGCCAGAGCCGCCGCTTCGGACGGGCGCGTATAGGCGTAGTACATGCAGCCGAAAAAGGCTTCGAGGTGCTCGCCGCGGGGCCCTTGTGCGGCCACGCCATCGATGAGGGCGGCTGCGAGCTGAGGGTCCGGCACGTATCGGAAGTCGATTTCGTCGTCCGTCTGCGGCGGGCTCCAGTCGACCCGCGTCAACGGATTCACATCGAGTACGTCACGCTCCACGGCGTACCGAAGCGCGTTGTTGAACACCGTGTACTTGCGGCGGGTGGTGTTTTCCGCCGCGGTGGCCCCGTCCAACCTGTGAGACAGGGCGAACAACGCTGTGCGCAAAGCGTCCGAGTTCTTGAGATCCGCGACCTTCATGGAACGCTTGGCCATCCACGCGAGAGCTTCCGCGATGTCGGGCGGCAGTGTGCCGATGTCCTTGCGGGCCACCGGCCGGCCGTTGTCGTCGCGAACCGGCATTCCGGTCGCGTCCTTTCCCGCTTGGAAGGCGTACGACTGGAGCGCTCGCCGAAGCACTGCGGCCTCCGGCCGCTTGTCTCTCCCTTCAGTAGTCAGCACCGGGGTTACGGTGGCCAGGGCTTCGGCAATGCTCGCGCGGTGTTTGGCGGCAGCGGTCGGCCACTTCATCAGGGCGTACGCGCACGCGTGCTCGTACCAGGTCGGCGACTTGAGCTCTTCCAACTCAGACGTGGGCAGACCGGTGTCGATGTCGAACTGCTCGCGCCGCCGAAGGGCTTCGAGTAACTGGGACTGTCGACCCTCGGCCTGCGTCTTGAGCCGGAAGCTTTGCGAGTGCGGGCGATCCCCTACGCGCCAGCGCAGTTCGAACGGCTTCCGCCGATTCTTGCGCTGGCGGATCGCCCAGAATTCCACCTCGTAGGTGAGGCTCATCGGGTTCTCCAAGCCGGAGCCGCCCCGGCAATGCACACCGAGGCGGCTCCCATAGGGGGGGTCAGTCGACTTCCTGCTCGCAGGCACTCAGCCACGTGTCGAGATCGCTCTGTCGCACGCGGATCTGGCCGTTCGGGAGCTTGATGCACTTCGGCGCTTTGCCGCGCGCCCGCATCCGGTAGAAGGCGGACCTGGACATGCCGATCTCGTCCAGGACTTCCGGGAGTTTCAGGCTGGGGTGCCGGGCGGGGGCTCTTGTGGCGCCCGGCCGCCGGCTGCCGCGCCGCGCGGGCGGGGAGTTGTGGGGCATGCTGGGGGCTCCTCCTGTGTCGTGTTCGGGATGGGAGGGCCGGGGCAGCGGGCGTTCTTGGCGGATTGGCCGCTGCCCCGGGCGAGGTCAAGCCGCGGTGACAGGTGCGACCTTGACGCTGGCGATCAGGGAGACGGTGCCCTCGGGGTCGCCCTCGAAGAAGGTCTCCATCCACTCCCACGCGGTGTCCGCGGTGAGCGGGGCATAGCCGAGGGCGCGCAACGCGGCGGTGCGGGCGCTGATGGTGGGGACGCCGTCACCGACCGGGAACGGCACATGCGGCCAACGGGCCTCGTCGGGCTCAGCGACGAAGACCTCCCACGTAGCGCCGTCCCAGGAGTGGATCATGTGGGCGTGCAGCGGGCGGGTGTGGGCCACGGTCAGCCCGCCTGAAGGAAGCCGTGGGCGTCCGCGAAGCGGATGAGGTGTTGGAGGGTGCGCTCGGCGCGCTCGCCGTACGCGTACGCGGCGTCGGCGAGTTCGACGGTGAACTCCTCCTCCCCGTCGGCGGGTTCGCACGCGATGACCCGGGCACGGAGGTTGGCGAGTTCGGCGCTGCCGGCGTCGCGGGTGAGGGACGGGCTGACGTCGGGGAGCCCGTCGGCGGTCACGGTGTAGTTGCCGTGCCGGTCGCGGGGGAGTTCGACGTGCCGGGGCCGCTCGCTGCGCAGGACGGCGGCGACCGCCGCAGCGGCGCCGTGCGCGTAGCCGAGCGCGGCGTTCTCGTACAGCTCGTGCGTGTGGTGCTCCAGCACCATGTAGAGGTCGCTGAGCTGCCAGAGCGCCTCGTCGTGCGGGCGTACAGGCTCGGCGTCGGGGACGGTGAGCAGCCCGACGACGGGCACGATACGGGCGGGGTCGGCGGCCCACGCGGTGTGGCGGGCATGGGCGTGGGCGGTGCGCAGTTCGCGGGCGGCTGCGCCGAGGGCGTACACGCTGTCGGTCAGGCTGAGGTGCCAGTCCGGGGCGATGTCGGGCATGGGTTCCTCCGTTGGGCGGGCCGGGCGGTCTGTCCGGTCCTCCGCACGAGCCCAACCTCGGCTTTGTGGCCGGAGATTGGGCTCGCACGGGGGAGCGTCAGGCCAGGTGCGGGAGGACCGGGGCGCCGACGGAGACGGCCTTGAGCACGGCGCGCAGGTCACCGCCAAGGGCGGCGAGCCGCTGCTCGATGGCCTGCCAGGATTCGGCGTCGATGGCCATGAGCCCGGCGACGGCTGTCGGGCCCTGGCCGAGTTCGAGCGCGGTGAGGACGTCCCGGAGTTCACCGACGGCCATGAGGGAAAGGCGCGGCTGTCGTGCCGCGGGGATCGACGTACACATGAAGGTGCCTCCTTACGAGATCACTTGGGTCACTTGCCAGAGCTGGGGATGGCGTCCCGGAGCGCGGACATGATCTGGTCGACGGATGGCGCGGCGTCGCTGCGCGCGAGATAGAAACCGAAGAGCAGCGCGACCACGGCCGCCCCGGCTCCGATCGCGCGATACCGCATCAGCAGAGCGAGCAGCGCGCCAAAGAGGACGAGGGCGGAAATGCTGAAGATCATCAGCGCGTCCCCTCGCGGTGCAGCCGGGTCGCGACGTTGTAGAGGTGCCGCCCGACACGGACCCGCTGCCCGTATCCCTGGCAGCGCCGACACGGCCGGCCGCGTACGATCCGGCCGCGCCGGTTCTGCTTGATCCTGAAGCCGAAGCCGTGGCACCTGTGGCAACTGCCGAGCGGGCTCGCGGCGCACAACGCGGCGTAGCAGGACACTGCCACGACGATGAGCGCTATAGCGGCGGTGAGTGATGGCATGAGAACCCCTTCCAGGGCGGAATCAGGGCATGCGAGAAGTGCGCCGCTAGCGGCTAGAGGGCAGGTCAGGGGACCTGCGGAGCGCTAGCGGGGGTGCTAGACCTAGCGGGGTGCGGTGCTAGCTGGCGCGGCTATGCGGCGGTGCTACTGCCGTCGCGTCGGTCGATGGCGGCGAGCACATCAGCACGCCGGACCCCGCGCCGATTCGCGCCCTTGCCGTCCTCCGTCGTCCCCCACACCTGCACCGTGCGGATGCCGTACGGCTTGACGGCGCCAGCCAGTTGCTCCGGGCCCCACTCGCCGTAGACGTCCGGCCGGAGTTCGGCGAGGCGGGCGACGATGTCCTCGCTCCACGCCTTCGACGTCCCGGCCGGGATCGCGGTGAGCAGATCGGCGAGAATGTCGTACGAGGCGGAGGCCCCGGCCTCGGGTTCCTCGCCGAGCGCGTGCCCGGTGAGCCGGCCGGCGGCCTTGCGCAGCTCGTACAGTTTCAGCGCGAGCGTGTCAGCGGTTACGGCGTCTAGGTAGACGGAGCGTACGACCCGTGCGTCGGCACCCTCGCCGACGAACCACGCGATGCCTTTGTCGGCCCAGGCGAGCAGGTTGGCGCGGATGCCGCGCTTGTACGAGCCGGTGCCGAGCACCATGTCGTTCTCGATCTGGCCCATAACCTTCAGGCACCACCGCAGCGTGGCGTTCGCGGAGATGCCCGTCGGCAGCGACTTGGAGTCCGGCCGCTGCGTGGCGAGCAGCAGCGTCATCCCCAGCGCGGGACCGCGCTTGACCAGGTCGGTGCAGTGCTCCTCGAACTCGCCGCCGTACGTTGGGTGTTCGAACCACTTCTGGCACTCGTCCACCCCCACGACGATCGGGTGCAGCCCGAGCTTCCGCATGTCCGCCAGAGCCGACGTGACCTTGGACTCGGGACAGAGATCCTTGGGCAGCTCACGGATGACCTTCGCCCGACGCCTCAACTCCTCACGCAGCTTGCGGAGATCAGCGAGCGCGTACGCGATGTCGTCCTCTTCCTCACCCGCCCGATAGCGGTGAGCGACGCGGCCTACGGTCGACAGATCACCCGTCCCCTTCAGGTCATACGCGTGCACCTCCGCCCGCGGGTCCATGCATGCAATGAGCAGCAACAGCCGCAGAAGGAAGGTCTTGCCCATCCGGGGCACGGCACCGACGATCCCGGACACGTACATCAGGGACGTCACCACCCACCGCCCACGTTGGTCGGTCGCGAACGGCTGCGCCTTGAACAGATCCAGCGGCTTGACGTCCAGGAGTGGCCACTTCGGCTGCCGCGTCTGCGACATGTCCTGATCGCCGACCCACAGCCGCAGCCTGCCGGTGTGCTCGTCGGGCACCGCCTCCGGCCACACGCAGCCGAGCGGACGCCGCAGCCCGGACGCGAGCCGCTCGCGGCGGTCGATCACGTCGGTGACGGTGACGCCGTACGGGAGGTCACCCTCGGCGAGCCAGCCGGGGCCGTCGCGGGTGATCGGTGAGGTGAAGGCGAAACCGGGTCCGCCCTTGGCCTGCGCCTGATTGATCGCCGGGATGCCGAGCGCGCCCAGGGCCCGCAGCACGATGTCGCTCGTGAGCTTCGAAGCCTTGGGAATCTCCACAGCCCTGTGGATAACCGGATCATCAGCCGGTTGCCCGAGCCGTCCCATCACCATCACGGCGGCCGCACCCGACAGCGCGAGCAGCCACGCCGGCGCCAGCACGTACAGACCGGTGACGAGCACGGGTACGACGACCGACGCGACGAGTCCAACGACCGAGCGCCACCGCACCCGCCGGTCCCGCTGGCGCGAGAGCTTCAGGTATTCCTCGATGTCCTCGCGTGTCGCCGCGGCCTGCCGCAACGGCTCGCCCTCGGCGTCGACCAGCCACCGCAGTGAGCCGCCGACGAGACGGGTGAAGCCTCGCGGCGCCCGAAGCGAAAGCCGCAGCGCGTACCAGGGCGCTCGCACCGCGTGATACGCGCTGACGTGCCCGGCGTACGCCACCACGCCCTTGCCCGCGGCCTTGAACTCCCGACGTGACCGCGCCCACGCCGGCACAACCGGCCGCCACTTGGCGCCACGTACGCGATCGATCAGCCCGGGACCGTTCGGGCCACGGGGCTTGTCGACCTCGATCACCGGGGTGGCACTTAACGGCGCTCGCCCCGGGTCCTGCTTTTCGTGGTTCACTGGCGATTCCTTTCCTGGTTGGAAGGGATGCCGGGGCCCGGCCCTACCCGCCAAAGCAGCGGCCGAGTCCCGGTGTTGAGAAAGGTCGGCAAGCCGTCAGGGCTTCGCCGTATGCGATGCGGATTCGGCCGGGCTGTTCACCGGACGTGGACCGCGTTCGGCGTCGAGCCGTACGAACACGCCGTGTACGTAGCTCGGCGCGCGCGTTGCCCGCCGTGCCGTTTCGCGGACGCTGAGTCCTTCGGCCCAACCGCGCTCGATGGCGGTCATAGCCTCGGTGGCGTCGAGTTTCGCGGGCGGGCGTTCAGGTGATCGGCTGCCCTCGCTCCCGTCGTCCACCGGCGGAAGGTCGGTGAACAGCGTGCGCGGATACTGGCGAATGCTCGCGGTGGCGCGAGCCATCTGGGCGCGGGTGTGCGCGGCGAGGGCGGACGCGGTCGGGTCAAGTGAACGTTCACCCCACGGCGAAGGCAGCGCGATGGTCGCCAGCGCCGTGGCATTCCGCCGCGCGGCAAGCTGGTCGAGCAGTACGCGCCGCTGCTCGCGGTCACTGCCGACCGAGGCGCGGGCGACCGCGACGGACAGTCGGCGAGCGATACGCCGCCCCCGCCGCTTGTCCCGCCGCGCGGGGCTCATCTCGGCGAGGCAGGACGCGAGAGCGACCGCCCGTACGGTGGCTCGGTCACGCGTGATCTGCGCCGCGTCCCGGTGCCGCTCGGCGATACCGAGCCGGGAGAGGAACCGCTCGCGCAACTCCCGCGCCACCAAAGCCCCGAAGCCGTTGGACGACGCCTCGGGCTTCCGGTGCCGCAGCTCGATGCCCATGGCGAGGTGCCAGAGCATCGCGGCCATGACCGGGCCGACGAAGGCGCGTACGGTCCCGCCGACCAGTCCGGATTCTGCGTACGCCGGGATGATCTGCACTCCGGTGATCGCCCATACCAGGACCCCGGGGACGCCGGGTGCCGCGTTCGGCCCGTTGAGGTTCTGCCGCGCCATCAACGCGGTAGCGAACAGGGCGAGTTCAGCGGCACCGAACATCGCCGCACGCTCGACCGCACCGGCCATGTCAAGGTAGTCGGCGGCGAACCGCCACGATGTATCTGCGCTGTACGCGGTGCAGCCGACTGCCGCGAGGGCGGCGACCCGGATGGTGGGCGTGCCGCGCCGCAGGTGCCGGCCGGCTCGGCGTACGACGACGCTGGCGACGACGAGTACGCCGAGCCCACCCCCTATCAGCACTGCCGGCGACGCGATCACGCCGCCTCCCCAAACCACGTCGGCCGACCGGCCACGCGCCTGTTCCTCAGCAGCGCGACGCCACCGAGCCACAGCGCACAGACCGCGTCCTCACTGGCGAGTGCGTCGGAGGCGCCCTCTTCCAGCAGCTCGGCGAGTACGTCGCGAGCCGCCGCCTGACGAGCGGAGCGTTCGTCATCCGACTCACCCGGGACACCGAGGAACAGCTCCCGAAGGAATTCCGGATCATCCGGTAACTCGTCCTCGTCGCAGAGGACTTCACACCGACCTCCGTACGTACACATGGCTCTCCTGAAGTTGGGGGTGGGAGAGCCGACGGCGGTGTCCGCGCTAGGGCGACGGCCTGTGCCGTCGGCTCACGGGACGAGTGGTCATGACCTCCGGCACCGCAGCTCACAGCAGCCGTGCCGGGATCAAAAGCACTCGTTCGTTCAGGCGCTCTATGGAGTTCTCAAGGGGCCGGCGCTGCCTTCGGACCCCCTGACAGGAGCCCTCAGGGCGCTATCTGCACTCCTCCTCAAGAGAACCTGTCTTCAAGTCCTCTTTAGGAGTAGTGATGACTATGAGGCACCCATGCCTCACTCGTCAAGACCTCTTGAGGACTTGTATGCTGGAGTCGCCCTCACGATCAGGACGGTGACCCGCATGGCCAAGGCGTACGAACGCATCGCTGACGACCTGCGTGACCGCATCCGCGCAGGTGACCTCGCCCCCGGCGACCGTCTCCCTGCGGAGACGACGCTCGTGGAGCGGTACGGGAAAAGCCTTCCGACGCTGCGCCAAGCGCTCGGACTCCTCCAGGCCGAGGGTCTGATCGAGAAGCAGCACGGCCGCGGCAACTTCGTCCGTCGGCCCCGCACCCCGGTGAAGCGGTCCAACACCCGTCACCAGTGGGAGAAGTCGCGAGCCCGCGAGCCAGAGCAGCAGCGCAGGAAGACCGGCGCCACGGAGCACGACACCGGCCTCGAAGTGGACGACCTGGTATTCCACGCGTCCTACGAAGTGGTGGACGCGGGCCAGGAGTTGGCGGAGATCTTCGGCGTGCCCGCCGGCACGGCCATGCTCGAACGCACCTACCGCACCCGCTACCAGGCCGAGGCGTTCCCCTTCAGCCTGGTCGACTCCTACCTCGTACGCGACGTCGTCGCCGCGAACCCCGATCTCCTGGATGCCACCAACGAACCCTGGCCCGGCGGCACACAGAGCCAACTCCACACGATCGGGATCGAGTTGGACCGCATCGAAGAACGAGTCCTCGCCCGGCCGCCGTCCGCCGAAGAGGCCGAGGAACTGGGCCTGCCCCCGGGCAGCTCGCTGATCGTCGTCGGCAAGACCTCGTACGACACCGACGGCCGCGTGGTGGAGCACTCCATCATCCGGCTGCCGGGCGACCGCACCGTCATGACCTTCGTCACCCCTCTGGAAAGGTGGTGACCGCCATGGCGGACCGCCGCATCGACGTCATCACGGCCGTCCACGCCCCCGCGGCTCCTTACCTGGCGGACGCGTACAAGTCTCTCGTAGCCCAGGAACTCCCCGAGGGCTGGGACTGGCACTGGATCATCCAGGAGGACGGCCAGTCCGACGCCGTCTCCCCCCACGTCCCGGACGACCCGCGCATCACCTTCCACCAGGGCCGCCCCGGCGGCCCCGGCGTCGCCCGCACGATGGCCCTCGCGTACTCCTCCGGCCCCTACGTCAAAGTCCTCGACGCCGACGACCAGTTGACCCCGGGCGCCCTCGCCCGCGACCTGGCCCTCCTCGAAGCCGACCCCACCCTCGGCTGGACCACCTCCCGCGTCCTGGACCTCCTCCCGGACGGTTCCACGGCCGGCTTCGACCAGGACCCCGCCGACGGCCCCATCCCCCGCGGCGCCGTCGTCACCCACTGGAAAGCCCACAACTTCCGCGCCCAGGTCCACCCGGCGACCCTCTTCGTCCGCCGCGACCTGCTGCTGGCCCTGGGCGGCTGGATGGCCCTCCCCGCATCCGAGGACACGGGCCTCCTCCTGGCCCTTAACACGGTCAGCCCCGGCCACTTCACCCGCGAATACGGCCTCCTCTACCGCAAGTGGCCCGGCCAAGCGACGGCCCAATCCCCCCACACCGACGACACCGAACGCGCCGCCCGGATGGCAGTAGTGGCAGCGAGAGCAGATGAGCTGGCTAGCGCCAGGTGGTTGCGCCACCTCTGACAGCAGTGCCTGAGGCACGCCCGAGCGGGATCAGCGCCAGGGGCAAGCATCCGTGTCAGTCGCCCTGCGGTGCAGTTCACACAGATCGAACCGTCTGTGGCCCTTGCCAGCTTCCTCGCCCGCGACGAGGACAAGCCGTGGCGTTTTCGCACAAAAATCACCCAAATGCCGACGGCGGGCGCGTATTTTATACCCACACGGCGGATAGACGCCACCAACCCTCGTGACGGCCATGTCAGATGTGAAGTAGTGTGTGAAATATGAGCCCACGCCAGCTTGAGCATCCGTTCGGCGATGAGCCATGCGAAGAGGTGCCCTTGGCATCGGCCCCGCTGGCTCGCGTCTTGGCCCAGTTGCGGTTCGAGCCTCTCTCCGCCCTGAATTCTTCGAACGTTAATTCGAAATTTGCCGAAGAACTCAGCGAGAAGTACCCATATTTGGACAAAGCGTCTGAGATTAGCATGCTCATCGAGGGTGGAAAGGTCTCCCCCCAGACCAGTGAAACACCCGTCTGGCAACTCAGCTCTGCAAGTAGAGATGTAACGATCTCGCTGTCCAATGGATCTCTGACTATCGAAACAACTAAATATCGCGGACGTTCTGAATTCTGCGAGGATTTGCTTCGAGCGGCTGACGCCCTCAAGCGACTCGCACGGGTTCCTGCTTATACTAGGGTCGGTTTTAGATACACGAATAGAGTGGTAGACTGCGATTTGATTGCGCGTTTGCCTGACCTTGTGCGATCGGAGATTCTTGGGATCTCGGCGGTTGCACTTGGGGAAAGGGCTTCCCTTCAGCACAGTCTATCGCAAGCTCTGTTTAACCTTCAAGACGGGAACGGACTTCTCGTGCAGTGGGGACAGATGCCCCAAAATAGTACGTTCGATCCCTCGCTCCTGCCTATCGGAGAGAAAAGTTGGATTCTGGATCTGGATTCATTTTACCAGAATTCCCAGATCATTTCCGATGTATCCAGCTTGTCGGAAACTATCAACGGTCTTTCTGAGCGGGCGTATAGGTTCTTTCGCTGGGCTGTCACACCAACCTTCCTGACGGAGTTTGGGGGCTCCTAATGGGTGCACTCAGTGCAACTAGTACATCCGGGCCGATCTCCGCTCTGGGATCCAATGATCCCACTACCGTTCAGCAAATGCAGATTGTTTCGTCTGCGACTTCGAGCCCACGAGTTTGGGTAGCCGGTATGGCTCTCGCGGCGGCCATGGCAACGTCTACTTTCGTAGGTATTCCAGTCCAGGAGGCTAGACCTCTTGCAGAGCAGACACTCAGCCCGGTCATTTCAGCCGCAGATGTAGAACATCAGCCTGCTGCGGTCACGGAAGTCGATTTGGGCAGCAAGGCTCCTGAAGCTGCTGATCTCGTCCACTACATCCATGACGAGAGCGGTCTTACATGGGATCAAGTCGCGCGTGCTCTTGGCGTGAGCCGTCGATCTATCCATTTGTGGGCCTCCGGTGGGAAGATCAACGCCCGTCACTCTGAGATGCTTGCGGATCTTTCAGAGGTAGTCCGGAGTGCAGCAGGGCTTACGCCAAGCCAGCGTCGGACTTGGCTTCATGTTTCGGAGCCAGGCGGGCCTAGCCCCTTGGAGGCGTTTCAGTCGCGGCATCGCAGGGGCCAGACTCCTATCGTGGGCGTCGGATATACTCCAAGCCAGTTGGCTGGTGCGGAACCTGACTAAGTATCGGGAGCCATGGCAAGGCATAGATCCGAGGTGCGAGGCTTCATCGGGGCGCTGCTTCGGCGACGAGAGGACCAACCTGAGCCTCGGACCGACTGGCAAGGTCACCTCAGGACTCTGAGCCAGGGGCATGTTATTGACATGTCTGCGATGCCCGTTGCTTCTGGCCGGGGGCGGGTCCGCTGGGAGCCCACGCCTGACGGTGTTGCGATCATCACGCAGACTTGTGATCTGGTCTTGTCGGATAGACCAACGGCCCACGTCGCGCGTGTCGTTAACCTGCCGACGAACGAGGCCAAAGAAAGCCGCAATGGGAGGCGCCCAAATTTGGTTCCCCTTCCCGCGGTCGGGCCGACTTTTTTTGCTGACCTCACATATCTGGCGACTGTTGATAAATCCCTGGTCGCTGAATACCAGGCTCGTCCAGGCGTGCAGGGTGATGAGGAAGTTAGAAAATTCGGCCAGAGAGTCGGCCGTAGGTATAGCCGCTTCGCCTTTCCGGACGACGTGGTGCCGTGGTTGAGGCCGTTGCAGAGCCTAGTGGTCAGCAAGTCTGGAAAGGCTCAAAGTCCCGCGGGTAAGGCATTTGAAAGAGTTGCTTCTCTGCGCATTGAGTCAGATAGTGGGTGGATTCGCTATCCGTTCTCTCTTCGCCTTTGTGTGATTGTAGAGCCGGGAACCCTTCCACCGCTTCTGGCTGATGAGGTCCCCGAAATTAGTGACCAGCTGAATAATTGGCTCTACGGTAATTCGGGAACGACGATTCGCCAACCTCCAGGTAATATTGCGGAGCGAATTTTTAAGAATGAAGCAGGTCTTGACGCAGGGGCGCGTTTCATTCTTTGGAGTTCGCTTGCAGAGGCTTGGGCCGGCATGTGCAAGCCCTCATCCGCTGAGGTGGATTCTGTAATGAACGCGGTGTCTGGCGGAGCGCTGGAAGCCGACATCTGCTCTACTGAAGAGTTCTCGTACGAGCGGTATCGTAAAAGCGAGGAGATCGACTTGGATCATCTCTCTTCGCCCATGCCGATTTAAAGGCATACGAGGATATTATCCAGCATCCTGGACGCTTCAGTGCCTGAATAGTCTCAGTGGGCTGACTTCATTGATTGACCGGGACCTCGTAGACAATCTCGCAGAGTGCCGCAGGAACCACGATGTCCGCCGTCTCGACCGGCTGGCCCTCGTCGCTGTAGTACGTCCGCTGGATGTGCGTAACCAGAGACCCGCGCTGGATGCCGAGCAGGGTGGCCTCCTCCGTCGTGGCGACCCGAGGCTCGGGTCTCTCCACCGCGTGGCTGACCGTGATGCCGATTTCTGCCATACGGCTGACGACGCCCGCGCCGGCGTGCGGGCCGCCTTCCGGGAGGACGACCAGGGTTCCCGCCGTCAGGGCGTACGGCTCCCAGCTGGTCGAGAGCTGGACCGGCTTGCTGTCGGCCAGGAATTCGTAGGCGGTGCGCACGCCCAAGTCCCCCTCGGCGAGGCCGAGTCGGGCGGCGATGTCCGCCGGCACTGGCACTTTCGCCTCAGTGCGGCTCTCCCACGTCCCCCGCTTCCCCAGCGCGGCCATGTCGGAGCGGAAGGGCGACCCGCCGGCCTGCTCGCGGTAAGTAGCGCGGACGATCCGCACCCGCTCGCGCGGCTCGGCGACGTACGTCCCTGAGCCGGCGCGGCCTTCGAGGATGCCTCGCGAGATCAGCAACTCCTGAGCGCGGCGGATGACGTTGTCGCCGACGCCGTACTGCGCCGACAGTTCGCCGCGGGAGGGGAGGCGGTCGCCGGGCGTCCATTCCTGGCTCTCGATGCGCTCGCGGAGCACGTCGGCGATGCGGAGATAGGGCGGCTGCTCAGGCATGTGGACAATCTAGTCCACTAGCTCTAACCTAGTTAACTAGCTTCACTGAGAGTGCTTCCGAGGTGACGGAGATGAGTCGTGCCCGAACCCGAAGCCCGCACCGAAGGCATTCGCGCGGGCCTCGCCGCCGTAGGACTCACCCCGGTCATCAAGCAGTACAAGGACCACACACGCATCGAAGCGGCGATGCCGACCACCTTTCCCTCCGACGCGTGGGGCGAACTGCTTGCCCTGCTCGCAGAAGCGGACTGGTTCGGCTTCGCCGACAGCGGTGTACGCGGCCGGTCCTTATGGGCCGCCGTGCGGAAGCACTCGCCCGCATCGCCCGGCGACGCCGAGGGTGACGACACCTGACGCCGCGCGGGCACCACCATCAGCCATAGGAGCTGACCAGCGTGTTCAACCACCTTCGTCGCGCCGCCACATGGATAGCGCAGCGCCCCGCTCGCGCGACGGGACGCCAGGGCCCGCCTGTACGGCTCCCGCAGTCGAGGCGTACGACGCCGACCTTACGAAGCCTCCGGCCCGCACAGCCGGCGCCCTTCTGGGTGGGCAACGACCTCCCGCTCATCCGCCCGTACGTCCTGAGCGCGGCTGAGCGCGCCCGGCTCCGGGGGAGCGAGCCGGCCGAGGAGGTGCTCGCCGCCACATGACCGCCCGCCATCAGCAGGTAGCCGACGACCTCCGTCGCCTCATCGTTTCGGGCGCTCTCGCGATCGGCGAACGCCTCCCGCCAGAAACCCAACTCGCCTCCCGCTATCGCGTCAGCACGCCGACACTCCGCGAAGCGCTTGAGCTGCTCCGCGCCGAGGGCCTGATCGAGAAGTTCCAGGGTCGAGGCAACTTCGTACGCCGGCCGATCGAGCGCCTCGTCTACCCGCGCGGCGCCGTCAACGGCTGGCATATCAACGTCAGTTCAGGCGTGATCACGGCCACCGTCGACCTCGCAGCCCGTCTCGGCACACCGCTCGACACCCTGGTCACGGAATACGTCTGCGTAAGCCACCGCGACGACACCCCGCAGAGCATCGCGCACCTCTACGTACCGAACGGCACCCCGTACACCGCCGACGCGACCAGCGAATCCCCCTGGGGCGACGACCTGGTCCTCGCGGCCGGCGACACGACGCCCGCGGCGTACAGCAACGACCTGGTCACCGCCCGGTTCCCCACCGCGACGGAAGCACAGTCGTTGCGCATCTCCACCCGCACGCCCGTCCTCGCCGTGGAGCGGACCTTCACCACCGCCGACGGCCAGGTCGTCGCGTACGCCCACCTCGTACTGCCCGGCGACCGTACGGAGGCCGCCTTCGTCACCCCGATCGGCACGACGACCGAGACGACCGAGAAGAAAGCCGAAGCGCGATGAACGCACTGCCGCAGCCCGAAAGGGCGACGCCGATCTCGGTACGCCGATGGTCCAATAACCGCAGGTGTGTCGGCCGCGCGCGCCGCAATCTACGCGACGTACTGACCGCGTGGGGTCTGGCCGAGCTGATGGACCCGGCGGAACTCGTCCTCTCCGAACTCGTCACCAACGCCGTACGCCACGCCCGTCACCCCCGCGGACGCGAGATCGAGACCCGGTACGAGCGCGCCGACGGCGGCGTACGGATCGAGGTGCACGACGCCAACGACCAGTGGCCGGAGTTGCAGAAGGCGGACGAGGAGGCGGAGGCCGGGCGCGGACTGATGCTGGTCGACGCGATCACTGGGCAACGCTGGGGGACGAGCAAGCGCGAGGGCGTCGGCAAGCTCGTCTGGGCGCTCGTCACCGTTGACACCTCCGGCCAGTGGCCGGACCTCGGTGAGTGAGGGGAGTCCTGCCATGAGCAGCAGCATGACGGAGCCGCGTACGTCCGAAGCCGCCGAGCCCCTACGGCGGGACCGTACGTGGACCATCACGACCACCTGCGGTTGCACCGTCTCGGGCTACCTGCCTGCGTGGGCCGAGGCCGACCCGAGTGAGACGGGCGTCCTCCTGGACGAACTGACCACGCTCGTCGCCGACATGAACCACTGGACGGGCTTCCCCGGCCAGCGCATGGCCGTTGCTCACCACGGCGTGGAGACCGAGGATTCCGAGGTCTTCCGGACGAGCATCGACGCCAACCCGTACGTCGGCGGCCCGCTGCCGCGACTGCCAGTCGCCAACATCCGGATTGTCGGCGATTATTGGTTGCACAGCCTCACTCCGTCCGGCCTCGCCGAGATCGCCACCCAACTACGGGCCCAGGCAGCCTTGTTGGACGACGAGATACGGCCGCAGCTCATCAGCGCTCGGGAGGACTGGCTCACTCAGCAACAGACATGACCGGCGTACGCAGACGAGGCCCGGCACTCCGACTTCGGGAGTGCCGGGCCTCGTTGCTTCTACGGCAGCACCTCAGCGTCCACCTTGGAGAAGATGAGGTCGCTCTCGTCGGTCACCGGCCCCCGCCAGCGGACGGGTACGGCCGCCGGACCGTGCAGCGCGGAGGGATACGTCGCCGCCGCGTACTCGTTGGCCAGCCGGTAGACGTGGAAGCCGGCGCTCTGCATCGTGTTGAGCAACTCCTCCACGGAGTCGCCGAGTTGCTCCATGCGATCCGGGGTGACCTCGACCGTCACTTCGGCGTCAGGCCGCAGGCGTTCGAGCAGCGGCGCCATACCCCGTACGACGCTGCCCTCCGCGCCCTCGACGTCGACCTTGATGACGCGCGCCGTCGCGAGCTCGTCGTCGTCCAGGACGTCGGGCAGCGGGAGCGCCTCGATGTCGAAGGTCGACTCCGCCGGGCCGTCCCACGGCACGATGCTGTTCGCGCCCATGTTGGCGGAGCTGGCCAGTATGAAAGTGAGGGTCTGCTGCTTGTCGGAGACGGCGGTGTGGACGGCGCGGATGTTGGTGACGCCGTTGAGCCGGGCGTTCTGCTCAAGCCGTTCGTTGAACGCCTGCGACGCCTCGATCGCCACGACCCGACCCTCCGGGCCGACGAGCTGCGCGGCGAGGACGCTGAAGTAGCCGACGTTCGCGCCGACGTCCACGTACGTGTCGCCGGGCCGTAGCCGCCGCTGGAGCCACTGCGTCATCCGCGGCTCCCACACCCCGAACAGGTACAGATACCGCTGAATGAGGTCCTGAGTGTCGACGGCGAAGCGGGCCCCGGTTGCGGTCTCGGTGACCCGCCGGCGCGGCTCGTCGCGCAGCCGCGGATTTAGGTAGCGACCGGCCAGAGGCGCCTTCCCGACGGTGCCCGGGGCGTTGCGGACGTACCAGCGGCCGAGCGTGACCAGGGCCTCTGAAGTGGGGTTGCTCATCCGTTCGCCTCTCCGCAGGTCGCCACGCGCACGGTAGCACCGCGGCCCGTCGCAGCCTTCGAGCCAGAAACCCGAAGCGCGCCCCCAAGCCTCCGGCACGCCCCTAAAATCCTCAAGACGTCTTTATGACTCATGGGGGAGGGCGAGGACGGCGTGGACACTTCCGAGCAGCTCGTGACGATCGCGGCCGTTCTGCTCGGCGCCCTCACCACGTACGTCACCAACCACTGGACCGAGCGCCAGCGCATCCGCCGCGAACTCCTCACCCGCTGGGACGACAAGAAGCTCGACGCCTACGAGGGCTACGTCGATCGCGTGCGTGCCGGCGTCTTCCTCGCCGTCGAGCTGTACGAGCACACCGAGGACATCCGCCGCAGCGACGAGCCCGAGTCCGCGCTCCGCACCCAGCTCACCGAGGCCGCCCACCTCCGAGGCCGCGCCTTCGAGCGCATCATGCTCCTTGCCGGCGACGCCGTCGTAGAGGCCGCCCACGACCTCAACGCAGCCGCCCTGGCCGTCGACTGGCAAGCCACGGGCAAAACCCCCGACACCCTCACCGCTTGGCGCGACCGCAACCGCGCCGTCTTCCGCGCCATCAACGCTTTCCACGAGGTGGCCCGCGAAGACCTCGGCGTCAGCGGCACCCTCACGGGCGACACCCACCCGGACCGCGACCTCTTGCTCCCGCCGGCCCGTCGTAATGACAGCACTAGGTCTTGATGGTTTCCTCGGTGTCGCCGTCTTCATCAGTTGGATATCAGTGGGTCTTGAATCGGTGGGCATGGTGAGAAACGTTATACTTATGTGGGAGCAATAAATGCTCTTGCTTGTCGGCCCTGAACGTCGCAGCAGGTCGACACCACCTGTGATGGACAGGACTGGGGGTTCTCACCTACTCTCCCTGATCAACCTAGAGTACCCGAAGCGTGTTTCCGGAGTATTAGGAGGCTTCTGTGATCCCACGCCTCGACCTTCAGGTCAATCCGTCATTCCCTGAGAGTGTGCCCATGAGAATGCCTTCTGAGGATGAAGTCGACGAAGAAGGATACGGGTTCTTCCAAGGCGTGTGGAACATCAGCGGTGCCAGCCACGCCGATGCTCTCACTATAATCACGGAAGAACGTCACTTGGTTGATCTGGTGGACCAGGTGGCCGCGTCACCGGAGGAGTTTGAAGCCGTCGCCACAGCAATTGAGAATGGGACACCTGACTCCCTGCCACAGGGTTTCGCGGCTGCCCATCCGCGCAGTGAAATTCTAGAGATCGTCGGAGACGGCGACAGGGAAGAGAGCGTACTTGACGGTCTGGAGATCGGTGTTGCGGGCCTGTCCTTCGCGCTCTCGTCCATCGGCTGCTTTCCCGCTGCAAGCTGTCGGAGTCATACCTCTGAACACTCTTGGTCAGAGGAGCCCGTCGTTCTTTTCGCAGCAGAACGTACGACCGTTCATTGGCTCACAGCGATGGTTCGGGAAAGCGGCTGTGGGTTCGGGGATGGAAGCGGCCGCGGCGACTTGTTGTACGTGGAAGCGCCGTCCATCACCAATCTCATGGACCTAGCGAACCGGATCATGGCCACAGCCGGACGGCAGTCGTTCAATCGCTAATGTTGCTCGCTCAGGAATCTGGTGCTACCGGAAAGGCAGTTAGGTTGAAACTCGCCGGGCGGCGGGGGCAACGCCAAATCTCAGTGCGTACCGGAAGACTATTGAGCATAAGGCAGCGGTATCCTAACCGACACGGCTCACGTGGTCAACCAAGGTTTTGCCGATGACCTCACCTAGGCGTACGGGTACTGCATTTCCAATCAATCGGCCCAGCCGGCTGAAACGAACTTTTTCATTTGGACCCAAGAAATTGTACTCCCTGGGAAACGTTTGCAGCATCGCAGCCTCGCGTAGCGAAATTGCGCGATCCTGGGACGGATGGCCGAATCGACCGTTTCCGTAGCCGAAGCACTGAGTCGTGATTGTGGGAGCTGGGGCGTCCCATTCCATGCGCCCGTAGACACTGGGGTAAGTGGCGCCTGTGCTCTTCTGATGGCAAGCAGCGACCAATTCGGGATCCCAATCGCGCCAGGTTCCGCCCGGTTTAGATGCTTTGATACGCCGCAAGTTTATTTCACTCAAGGAAGATGCCGTGTGGAGCGGATCACTGGCATGGTTCTGTCCAGCCTCAATAGGAGGGAGTCCGGCGATTTCTTGCCGTACCGTTCTGGCAGCTTCCTTGTACTGCGATGTAACGTCTAGCCCGGCATCGCCCAGTTTGGAAGCCAGCAATACTAGTCTTTTGCGCGATTGAGGAACCCCGATTTTTGCACATTCTACGATAGACCACTTCACTGTGTAGCCATCTAGGTGCTTGAGGAAACTCTTGAAGACTTCATGATCCGCAAGTTGTGCAACATTCTCCATTGTGACGAGGTCCGGCTGGATTTCTTCTACAAGCCTGCCGAAGCTGAGAACGAGTTGCCAGTCCTGGCTGCGCCTCTTACTTCTGCCGCTCTGACTATAGGTTGAGAAGGGCTGGCATGGTGCGCACCCCGCGAGGAGAGAGTACCTACCACCCTCCAGGAACGGCGATAGATCGTTGCCACCTACGTTGGTCACATCGCGTTCGATAAACGGCGCGGCATTATTCGCCTCGTAGGGGAATCGGCAATGCGGGTCTAGATCGACCCCTGCTTTTACCTCAATCCCACTACGCACGAGACCATGCGTGAGTCCACCAACACCGCAGAACAGGTCCACGGCAGTGATGAGAGGGCCCGTGGACTGGTTCATGTCGTTGCACCATTCGGTCTACTAATTGGACGGAGAAAATCAAACGAGTCGATGTACTGCTTGAAGTTGTCGATCACCTCGCGCAGGTATTTTTCAATGTTCTCTGCTGTCTCGCGAAGTTCGGATACGGCAACCCCATCGGCGCAGTCAACAAAGGAGATAGATCCATGGGCTAGGCTGTTTCTGCGGTTTTTAACTAGCTTCAGGGGGCCTAATCCATCGCGCTTCTGTCTTTTGACCCCTTCCTGTGTCGGCTTGCTCAACGAGATTTGGCAACCCAGCCGCTTGGCCATCTCATGAATGGACTCATCATCCCAGTTACCACCACCACCAGTGTCGATCGCAAAGGTTGAAACTGGCAACTTATTGACGATGTGATCGCTCATTCGGAGAGCATACTTTAGACGGTTTACCGGGGACAGTTCGATGTGGGTACCCGCCACGGCGCGTACCCACTCTTGGTGGAGATATTCGTTGAGGTCATGTGGCTGCCATTGTCCGGCCGCGGCGGCTGCGTCGGTTATAGCGGCGACGCACCGAGCCATCGTCGCCTCAACTAGGTTATAAAGTTGTAGGTATACGCTTGAGTAAAGGATTTTCTGCTGATCAGCACTAATTGGATAGTTGGAACCGGCGATGCGGGGAACACCAGATTGCGTTGCTGTTTCTACCTGGTCTAGCAATTCTAGATACGCATCGACTTCACCAAAGCGTTCCTCGAAGAACGGTAGGAGATCTCCCGTGCTCATACTGATACCAGCTTGACTCTGACAAAATTGATTCGTCCTTCAAGTCGTGCGCGAGCATTTGCGCCGTCTGAGCCCGTAACGCTCGTAAATTCAGGCCCATTAACCCAAGACATAACTTCAAATTGGGCTTGATCGAAATTCATGAGTTCGGGCCGCTCCCGCATTGCCCAGTACGAGCCAATGGCGATCGATTCGTATCTCGCTCGCGGAGTGGATTTAGCTCGCGCCGTCTTGCGGAAACCGTTCGGGAACGCCTGCTCGACGAACTTCAGCATGTTCTGAAAACGATCTCTGTAAGTACTGGCGAGTGACGCGTCCTCGCGGAATGCTTGGTTCATCTTCTTTGCGTACTCGAAGATAAAATCTGACGGGCGATCCCTATATTCTGTCAAACCGTCACCGTATGCGAAAAACCGCGTGACGAGTTCATCATAGCCACGCTCAAGCCTGAGCTTTTCGCTCATAGGTGCAAGCTTGGCGAGCAATGGGTCGTTTGAGAGTTCGACCACCAAGCTAAGGAACGGGCCTGCCAGTGCTCCACGGCGGACTTCTGCGGTGTTCGCAATTTTGCTGCCTGTATTGATCCGCTCGAACATGTCAAGACGCGCGATGTCATCGGCATGTTCATTCAATACAATGCCACGAATCGATCGATTCCTTATTTTGCGCTGCCGGGACTCGGGGAGATCGGCGAATCGAAAGCCTGAGGTAAGCGAAAGCTGCTCCAGCTCGCCGAGGCGCAAGTTTCCGTAGAGAAACTCCTCCAAGGTGCGAAGTCTCTGAGATCCGTCGACGACCTCAAGTTTTCCATCTGGCATTTCCCAAAAAAAGACAAATGGAATGGGGAGGCCCATGAGGACGGATTCAATAAACTTTGACTTGCGCTCGTGCTCCCAGGTGTACTCGCGTTGATAGGAGGGGACGACGTACTCACCGTCACGCATCTTGCTAGCCAGGATTTCTACCGAATATTCCGTAATGTAGAAATCGATGCGCTTTGACTGCTCAATGATTTGCTGCTCAGCAGCATCCTGCGACGCAGGTGCGATCACCGGATCGTCGTTTGTCATGCGCTACCGTCCCCATACCCCGTGAGTACCCCAGGCCAAGGCCGTGTCCTGGCCGACGTATACACGATCATGCCATAGCCTGTCTCGCTTTTTCGGGGACCAGCGACATCGTCGAGGAGCCGGTTGAGGTGGCTGCGGATGATGTTCTTTGGGACAAGAGGGCTCTGGCCTGGGGCTCGGCGCTGGGTCCGCGGTGCGGCGGAGAGGTACGCACATCTGTGCGGCACAGCTGTGGCTGGCCGTGCTGTAGTGGGCCATACACGGGCCAACAGGTGCTCCAGTGCGGCTCAGATCCCGCCGGCCCCAGGTCAGGCGCGGACTGCCTTCGTTGAGCGCGCACCTCTTGAAAACCGTCGTGGCAGCGATGTCACCGTGGGTTCAAATCCCACAGCCTCCGCCGAGGTAGTTGTATGTGCAGGCCAAAAGGGGTGTCCCGGAAATCGGGACACCCCTTGGTCTTGCTCCCTGTCCAACCCTGACCCGCGTATGTCCCGCCGTCGACCAGTGCGTGTGGACCAGGCGTGGACCGGGTCCACGGCTCTTCGTGCGCATCACTCGGGGTATTCGGCCTGTTCAGCGAGGGCGCGGGAGATGCGGTCGTTGTCCTGGTCCTGGCGGCCCTTGATGACCTTCGCGTAGAACCGGAAGAGCACGGCGCCGCTGTGCCCGGCCCGCCGTGCGGCCTCCACCGGGTCGACGCCCGCCTTGATCCACAAGGAGATGCCGGCCTGCCGCAGGCAGTACGGCACCTCGGCGAGCGGCGTCTCCAACTCCTCGGCGGAGAGCACCTTTCCCCGCGCCGCCTGCCGCATCTCGGTGTACTCGGTGGGACGTACGCGCCCGCCGCCGACAGCGCGGAAGAGCCGGCCGTCCGGAGCGGTGCCGTACGTCCTGATGTGGTCGCGGAACATGCGGACGAGGACCGGCGGACGGCACCGATCTGGTCGCCTTGCGTGCACGGCGCTTGAGTCCGCGCTTCTCGTACGGCTGCCCGTCGTCGGTCCAGCCCGATCCGACTTCGGGCCGTGACTCGGAGAGGACGAGTTCGCCCCAGGCATCCTCGTCCTCCTCGTCGGGGAGGAGGCACCCTGTTTCGCCGAGTGCCGCGGCTTCGGAGGGTCGTGTCGAGGCGTAGTGGAGGCAGCCGAAGAACGCTTCGAGATGCTCGCCGACGTGGCCGCCGCTTCCCGTTCCCGGGGCCGCGCCTTCGAACGCATCATGCTTCTGGGCGGTGACGACGTCGTTGAGGCCGCCCACGACCTCAACGCCGCTGCCCTGGCCGTCGACTGGCAGGCCACCGGCAAGACCCCGGACACCCTGGAAGCCTGGCGCGACCGCAACCGCGCCACCTTCCGCGCCATCAACGCGTTCCACGAGGCCGCCCGCGTGGACCTCGGAGTCTCGAGCAATGTCACCGGCGAAGCCCACCCCGCCCGTGATCTCCTCCTCCCCCCGGCCCGCCGCGATAACAACGCCGGCACCTGAGGGCGATGCGGGGCTCTCCTTCCTTGCGTCCTCTCGGCCGTCCATGGTCCCTGGGTGGCCAATGGATGCTAAGGATGTCGTGGGGCTCGCTCCCCGCCTGCACGTTGCTGTGTCGAAGAGCGGGCAAGTCTTGCCCTGGTGGCGAAGTGCCTGAGTGTTGGCGGATTATTGCAATAAGGAATATATATCCGAATCTCGGCAGGTGAGTAAAATTGGCCGTCGAACCGAATAAAGCCCCAGGTCATTCACTCTGCTCCCCGCCCGCGCGGGGCTGTTCCCTTCTGGGAGGCCATCCCGGTCGGCATCGACGTCTGCTCCCCGCCCGCGCGGGGCTGTTCCCGCGGTGAACAGCAGCGGCGACAGCGTCCTGGCCTGCTCCCCGCCCGCGCGGGGCTGTTCCCGCGCCCGAAGCTGATCCCGGAGGCATCGGCGACTGCTCCCCGCCCGCGCGGGGCTGTTCCCCTGGACTGGATGAACACCGGGGCCGAGTACCTCTGCTCTGCTCCCCGCCCGCGCGGGGCTGTTCCCGCGCCCGGCGATGCCGTGTGCCATTTCGGGGACTGCTCCCCGCCCGCGCGGGGCTGTTCCCAAGCTCCAGGGCAACCTCAAGGTCGCGGCGAACTGCTCCCCGCCCGCGCGGGGCTGTTCCCTCTTCGGCGGTGAGTTCTACGACGGTGTCATCCTGCTCCCCGCCCGCGCGGGGCTGTTCCCTACCAGGGCGTCGGTGAAGGCTCGGCGGACATCTGCTCCCCGCCCGCGCGGGGCTGTTCCCTGTCAGTTGATCCCGTAGGGACCTTGCGAACCCTGCTCCCCGCCCGCGCGGGGCTGTTCCCTCGACAGCGGCGGTGATCAGTTCGCTTGTAAGCTGCTCCCCGCCCGCGCGGGGCTGTTCCCTCCGACAGTGCGATGCTGAGCTGTCCGGCGGCCTGCTCCCCGCCCGCGCGGGGCTGTTCCCTCCTTGGGTACCTCCGCGTCCGAGCCCAGCACCTGCTCCCCGCCCGCGCGGGGCTGTTCCCTCCTTGGGTACCTCCGCGTCCGAGCCCAGCACCTGCTCCCCGCCCGCGCGGGGCTGTTCCCCGCTCGCTGGTGCGGTGGCGATCACCCGCAAGCTGCTCCCCGCCCGCGCGGGGCTGTTCCCTCCGACAGTGCGATGCTGAGCTGTCCGGCGGCCTGCTCCCCGCCCGCGCGGGGCTGTTCCCCGGCCGCCCGTGCACCGCCTCGCTGCCGACCGCTGCTCCCCGCCCGCGCGGGGCTGTTCCCTCGGCCCAGGAGGCGAACAGGGTGTGCTGGCCCTGCTCCCCGCCCGCGCGGGGCTGTTCCCTGCGCCAGCCGGATCAGGGCGGGCCGGTAGTCCTGCTCCCCGCCCGCGCGGGGCTGTTCCCGCGCGCTTCCTGATGAAGCCTTTCACGACGCCCTGCTCCCCGCCCGCGCGGGGCTGTTCCCCCCGTCGTCGAGCCAGTTCGGCAGGCGATCGACTGCTCCCCGCCCGCGCGGGGCTGTTCCCCGCCGGTCGCCGACATAGAGGGGCTACGGAACCTGCTCCCCGCCCGCGCGGGGCTGTTCCCCACAGGTACTCGTGTGTGCCGAGCGCGTGCACCTGCTCCCCGCCCGCGCGGGGCTGTTCCCCCCCCGAGTTCTTCGCCCGGACGGTGTACGTGCTGCTCCCCGCCCGCGCGGGGCTGTTCCCCGACCGGCAGCAGGAGCGCAGACACACCGCAGCTGCTCCCCGCCCGCGCGGGGCTGTTCCCGACGCTCCGCAGAACGTGGATGCTTTCGTGCTCTGCTCCCCGCCCGCGCGGGGCTGTTCCCCTCAGCTTCGCGACGCCGCGCGCGGTGCAGGACTGCTCCCCGCCCGCGCGGGGCTGTTCCCGCTTACGTTGGACGTGTGCTCCCCGCGCGCGGGGCTGAACCCAGGTGCAGGCCGATCACGGCGAAGCTCTTGTAGTGCTCCCCACACACGTGGGGTTATTCAGCCGGGTCGGTCTGCATCGAGAACTTCCGCTGTGTGGCGCAAACTTGGCTTGTCGGACTTGATGGCGGCAACTGGGCGGCGCCTCAGCCTGTCGACGCTCTACTCGGCGTCGGTCTTATGAGGGTTGCTCCGTAGGTCTGTATCTCGCGCACCGGCAGCGTGCGACAGGAGGTCGGGGCAAGACTCGCGTCTCTGTTGGTTAGACCCTCGGCGTTGGCCCCTACCTGGGTCCGTGCCGGGATCCGTGCCCTGGGAGGCGTGCAGGCGGCACGGGCGTGGCTTCGCGTCGCGGTGCTCGTGCTCGTGCTCGTGTTCGTGTTCGTGATCCAGGTCATCCTGGTAATGCCGCGAGCATACCGATCATCCTGGTCGCCGGTGCGGTTCTAAGGACACCTTGTGTGTGCGGTGAGTAGCTTCGACTCACCGCACACACGGCAAGTAACGGGTTCGATCAAACATCTACCATCGGACAGCCGTGGGTGAAGAATCGTTGGCACCGGTGATCACTATTGGTCAACTTGCGCAATGGTGTTGTCGGACGTGGATCGACGGTGTCGAATATGCCAATGGCTCAGCCTCGAATAGCACTCCTGAGGTCTGCCTTCTCCCTCTCTGTCGCGGCGCGGAGCGCGTGGGGGAAGCATGATCGGGACACCGATGGGTGGCTGCCGTTGTGGCGGCACATGGCGGACAGCGGGGCTGTGGCCTGCCGGTTGTGGGATGCGTGGCTGCCGGGGAATGTGAAGGCGCTGGTGGGGGAGGCGCTGCCCGGAGGGGTGGAGGACGGGCGGCGGTTGGTGGGGTGGCTGGCCGGGGTGCATGACATCGGGAAGGCCACGCCGGCCTTCGCGTGCCAGGTCGATCCGCTCGCGCAGGTCATGCGGGACCACGGTCTCGACATGCCGTCGTTCGAACGGCTCAGGGAGGACCGCAAGTTGGGCCCCCACGGGCTGGCCGGTCAGCTCTTGTTGAGTGAGTGGCTCAATGAGAGGCACGGGTGGTCCAACCGGGTCAGCGGACAGTTCGCCGTGGTGATCGGCGGCCACCATGGTGTGCCGCCAGGGCACCAGCGCATTCACGATCTCGCGCTGCGTCCTGAGCTGATACGTACGCGGGGGAAGAACGAATCGCGCTGGAAGGCCGTGCAGTTCGAGCTGATGGCCGCCTGCGCGGAGGTGGCGGGCATCCGTGAGGACGACTTCAGCGCGTGGAAGTCGGTGAAGCTCTCCCAGCCGGTCCAGGTCACGCTGACCGCGATCGTGATTCTCGCGGACTGGATCGCCAGTTCGGCAGACCTGTTTCCGTGCATCACGGCGGAGGGGACGCGGCGGTCGCAGTCGGAACGGTTGGAGGCGGCCTGGCTGGGCCTCGACCTTCCCGGCACCTGGGAGCCGGACGAACCGGCGGGTACAGCAGCCGACTTGTTCGCCGCGCGCTTCGACCTACCGCAGGGCGCGTCCGTCCGCCCCGTGCAGGAACAGGCGGTCGGCATCGCGCGGGAAATGGAACCGCACGGCCTGTTGATCATCGAAGCACCCATGGGTGAGGGCAAGACGGAGGCGGCTCTCGCGGCGGCAGAAATTTTGGCCGCGCGCACCGGGGCGGGCGGTTGCATGATCGCATTGCCCACGCGGGCGACCGGCGACGCGATGTTCGCCCGGCTGATCGACTGGATCGGCCGACTGCCGTCCGACGGGCCGCAGTCCGTCTTTCTCGCCCATGCCAAGTCCGCGCTCAACGACACCTGGGCGGGCCTCGCCAGCCGCAGTGCCCGCACGGTCGCGGCGGTCGATCTCGACGGCGGGGACGAGTTCGACGGCCCCAACGCCCGGCAACGACGTCGTCCTTCCGGACTCCAGGCCCACCAGTGGCTACGTGGACGGAAGAAGGGGCTGCTCGCGTCCTTCGCGGTGGGGACGATCGACCAGGTGTTGTTCGGCTCGTTGAAGAGTCGCCACTTGGCCCTGCGCCACCTCGCATTGGCGGGCAAGGTCGTCGTGATCGACGAAGTCCACGCCTATGACGCCTACATGAGCACGTACCTGGAACGTGTGCTGGAATGGCTGGCCGCATACCGGGTTCCGGTCGTGCTGCTGTCGGCGACCCTGCCCGCCGGCCGCCGCCGGGCGCTCGCCGAAGCGTACGCAGGTCACCCTGTGTCCGAGGCCGACCGGTCCGGCGACACGTCCGCCGCAGCGTCCGCCGGGACGTATCCACTGCTGACCGCCGTCTCGCCCGGCGGCCCCACCGTGGTCCGGCAGCCTCCCGCCGCGTCCGGCCGCCGCACCGACGTCCATGTTCAGCCGCTCGACGACGACGTGACCATCCTGGTCGACCGCTTGGAGGACGAACTCAGCCAAGGCGGTTGCGCACTGGTGGTACGTAACACCGTCGACCGCGCGCAGGAAGCGGCGGGGCGGCTGCGGGAGCGCTTCGGTGAGGAGCGGGTCACGGTCGCCCACTCGCGCTTCGTCGCTGCCGACCGGGCCCGCAAAGATGTTGAGCTGCTCGACCGCTTCGGCCCCAGGAGCAGACGCCCCGAAGGCGCGCACATCGTCGTGGCGACCCAGGTTGTCGAGCAGTCCCTCGACCTCGACTTCGATCTCTTGGTCACCGACCTTGCCCCGGTCGACCTGATATTGCAGCGGATGGGTCGGCTCCACCGGCACGACCGACCGCGCCCCCCTCGCCTCCGGGACGCGCGCTGCCTGATCACCGGCATAGCCGACTGGGCACAGGATCCGCCGGAGATCGCCCGCGGCTCGGTCAAGGTCTACGACGGAGAACACCTGCTGCTGCGCTCGCTTGCCGTCCTCCGGCCGCACGTGGAAGGGCGCCCCTTACGTCTGCCCGAGGACATCAGCCCACTCGTACAGGCGGCGTATGGCGATGATCCGCTCGGCCCGGACAGTTGGGCCGCAAAGATGGCGCAGGCCAGAGTCGCCTACCGCGCGCTCCTGGCCGAGAAGTCCGACCGGGCCGAGGCATTCCGGCTCGGTCCCGTACGCCGCGCGGGTCGACCGATCATCGGCTGGATCGACGCCGGAGTCGGCGACGCCGACGACACCGCGGCAGGACGCGCCCAGGTACGCGACACCGACGACACGCTCGAAGTCCTCGTGATCCAGAGGCGAAGCGACGGAACGCTGACCACATTGCCGTGGCTGGACAAGGCAAGGGGCGGACTCGACCTGCCCGAGCACGCCGTACCGCAGGGGAGAGCGGCCCGCGCCGCCGCCGCGAGTGCGCTGAACCTTCCCTGGCACTTCTCCAAATCCTGGGTGATCGACCGGACGATCCGCGAGTTGGAGAAATTCTGTCCTGCGGCCTGGCAGGTGAAGGAAAGCCCTTGGTTGGCAGGGGAGTTGTTCCTGGTCCTCGACGAGGACCGCCGAGCCCGGCTGGTCGGTGCCGAGGTCCGCTACAGCCCGTCCGACGGGCTTCTCGTGGTGCCGGAAGGTGCCGACGACGTAAGGGTGGTAGACGGAGTGCCCTCATTCGACCTGGTGTCCCGGCCCTGGATTCCCGTGCAGCGACTGGACGGGACGACGGACGAGATGTCCCTGCGCGACGTCTTCGCAGAGGCTGCCGGGCTCCGGCGGATCGTCGGCGACGTACCGACGCAGGAGTTCGCCCTGATTCGACTACTGCTCGCCGTCCTGCACGACGCCGTGGACGGCCCGCGAGAGATCGAGGACTGGGGTGAACTGTGGGAGTCCGACGAGCCCTTCACCGCGGTACCGGAGTATCTCGACCGGTATCGCGACCGATTCGATCTGCTCCATCCTCAGCAGCCGTTCCTCCAAGTCGCCGGTCTGCACACGGAGAAGAACGACATCGGTCCACTGAGCAGAATCGTCGCCGACGTTCCCAACGGCGATCCCTTCTTCAGCATGCGTCAACCCGGTCCCGATCGGCTCGGATTCGCCGAGGCGGCGCGCTGGCTCGTGCACACTCACGCTTTCGACACGTCTGGGATCAAGTCGGGAGCCGTTGACGATCCGAGGGCGAAAGGCGGCAAGGGCTACCCGTCAGGTGCTCTGGGCGTCGGTTGGGCCGGGAACCTCGGCGGCGTCTTCGCCGAAGGCGACACCCTCAAGGAAACCCTGCTGCTCAATCTGATCTCTGCGGACAACGACTTCCTCCAGGTCCACACGGACGACAGGCCCGTATGGCGCCGACCTCCCCTCGGCCCGCAGCCGATCGCGGCGGACCCCGACGACCCCCGCCCGTCCGGCCCTCGTGACCTCTACACCTGGCAGAGCCGACGCATCCGTCTGCACCACGGCGACGGCGAGGTGACGGGTGTCGTCCTCTGCTACGGCGACCCCTTCGCCGTGCGCAACCGGCATCGGCGCGAACCCATGACCGCGTGGCGCGACAGTCCGACTCAGGCGAAGAAGTGGGGCGAGCCTCAAGTCTTCATGCCGAGCCAGCACGACCCGAGCCGCGCGGCGTGGCGCGGTCTCGCCGCTCTTCTCGGTGACAAGGGCCGGGGGAGGGAAGGCGCCGAGCAGCGGCAGAGAGCAGAGCGCACTCTGCCGCCCGGAGTCGTCCAGTGGCTTGCCCGGCTCACGTACGAGGAGTATCTGCCGCGACTCGGCCTGCTGCGCACCCGGATCGTCGGGGCCAAGTACGGCACACAGCAGTCGGTCATCGACGAGATCACGGACGACGAGATCCTGCTCCCGGTCGTCGCGCTTCACGCGGAGCGACCCCTCTACGGGAAAGTCGCAGTCGCTGCCGTCGCCGACGCCGATGACGCGGTGAGGGCGCTGGGCCACCTCGCGGGCAACCTCGCCCAGGCAGCCGGTTCCGACCTGGGACCGGCCACGGCCACAGCCCGTGACCTCGGCTTCGCCGCGCTGGACAGCCCGTACCGGGCGTGGCTCAGCGGCCTGCGGAACATCTCCGACCCTGAGGAGTACCGCGGTCAGTGGCAGCGGACGGTCGGTACGACGATCCGCGCCCTGGGGCGAGAACTCCTCAACGACGCGGGGCCGGCGGCGGCCGAGGGACGGTACGTGGACCTGCCGGACGGCAATGGCCGACGCTGGCTGAATGACGCACAGGCCGAACTGTGGTTCCTGGTGAACCTGAGGAAAGTCCTGCCGTTGGCGCCGAGTCCGTCCGTCGCGCCCACCGGCGCCGCGATCGGCTCGGGCGGTGCGGAGTCCGGTGAGGAAACAGTGCTCGTCGCTCACTACGCGGCCGGCACACAAGACGCAGCAGACGTAGCAACGGAGCCCGCGTGATGACCACAACCGTCCCCAACCCGTCCGGCGCCCGCGGATACGACCTCATTGGCACAGCGACCGACCGCTGCATCCGCAGGCTCCAAGGCGGCTACCGAAACGACCGGCCGGCCGCGGTCGCGACCGTGGCCAGGCTGCGGCGCGGCGTCGGCCGTCCCGCCTACGACGTACAGGACCTCTGGGGACTGACCGGCACGGAGGAACTCGCTCTCGTCATCGCCGAATCCGCGACCGGCACCGTACAACGGCCGGACGAGGAGCGAGCGGACGAGGCGCTGAACATGGCGGTCACCTTGTGGGCCCTGCACCAGCAGTCCCTCCGCGACACCGACACACACGTCCCCGGTTACGGGCTCGGCCGGTCCGTGCGCCTGCTGATGGTGCCCGCGGCCGTCAGGACAGTGGGCGGTCCGGCCCCGGCATCACCGGTCCCTGTGCCTTCCGAACCGGAGATCGACGAGGTGATCCGCCGACGGTTCGTGCGGGTCGGCACCGCCACCACCCTCGATGTCCTCGCCCAGCGCCTGCGGGAGATCGTCCTGCTGCTTCGGAAGAACTCCATTCCGCTCGACTACGCGCTCCTGGCCGATCAGCTCTACCGCTGGCAGCGGCCCTCGGCCCAAGCCGACGTCCGCAGGACATGGGGCCGGGACTTCCACGCGGCGGGTGTGGTGCCCGGCCGCCGAACGCCAAAGGACTGAAAGCGCGCACGCCGGGCAACGCCAAACGCACTGCTGGCTTCTGACGTTCCCTCAGACACTCATCCGCACTTCCATGCGACAGGACTCAGGACCGTGACCCGAACCATCATCGACGTGCACATTCTTCAGACCGTTCCGCCGAGCAACATCAACCGCGACGACACCGGATCGCCCAAGACCGCGGTCTACGGAGGTGTCCGTCGGGCCCGGGTCTCCAGCCAGGCCTGGAAGCGGGCCACACGAAAGGCGTTCGACGACCTCGTTGACCCTGCAGAATTGGGCGTGCGAACCAAGAAGGTCGCTGAAGCGGTCGCGGAGCGGATCCTCGCGCACGAGCCGGCCCTCGACCGTACGGCCGCGCTCGCGCTGGCCGCCGAGACGCTGCGTACCGCCACCGGTTCGAAGATCGATCCGCCCAAGCGCAAGGCCAAGGAGGGCGAGCCCGAACCAGCGCCGGAAGCGTCGTACTTGATGTTCCTCAGCGCCCGCCAGCTCGACGCGCTCGCGGAACTCGCCCTCAAGGGCAGCGAAGGCAAGGGCGATGTCGCCGTCCTCAAGGGCTTCTTCAAGAACAAGGACAACAAGGCTCTCGCCAAGCACCTGGTGGACACCCGCCACTCGGTCGACATCGCACTCTTCGGCCGAATGGTCGCCGACGATGCCGGACTCAACGTCGAGGCGGCCACCCAGGTCGCCCACGCCCTGAGCGTGCATGCCGTCGACAACGAATCGGACTACTACACAGCCGTGGACGACCGGAACACCGGCGCGGAACCCGGCGCGGGCATGATCGGCGTCATCGACTTCAACTCCGCGACGCTCTACCGCTATGCGGCTCTGGATGTCGACCGCCTGCATGCCAACCTCGGCGCGGGACTGCGCGAGGAAGAGCACGCGGCGGCTCCGACCCGTCGCGCCGTCGAGGCGTTTCTGGAGGGCTTCATCACGTCTCTGCCCAGCGGCAAGGTCAACACCTTCGGCAATCACACGCTGCCGAGCGTCGTCCTCGTCAAACTCCGTTCGAAGCGGCCCGTCAGCTTTGTGGCGGCCTTCGAGCGAGCCGTCGCCCCGAAGCGCCGCGAGGACGGCTTCGTCGAGGAGGCGTGCCGCCGACTGGCCGCTCACGTACCGGAGTTGGAAGCGGCGTACGGCATCGCGGGCGACGAAGGAACCTGGCTTGTGCGGGTGGGCGAGGGAACCGGGCCGCTCGCCGCCCTTGGCGAGAGCATCAGCATTCCCGAACTGGTCTCGTCGATCGGCGAGTCGGTGGCTGAGCGGTTGATCCATGGCACGGCGGATTCCGCAGGGCGGGAGTCCGGCGCGTGAGCGTGCTCCTGCTGCGCCTGGCCGGTCCATTGCAGGCATGGGGCTCAGCCGCGCGATTCGCCCGCCGCACCACCGAGAACGCCCCCACCAAGAGCGGCGTACTCGGCTTGCTGGCCGCTGCCGAGGGCAGGGAACGCGATGCCGACCTCAGCGATCTGACGGAGCTGCGCTACGGCGTCCGCATCGATCAACCCGGCACGCGTATCAGGGACTTCCAGACCGCCCACCACTTCGACACGGACAAGGCGATGCCGTTGTCGGAGCGCTTCTACCTGGCCGACGCCGTATTCGTGGCGGCGGTCGAGGGGGAACCCGCGCTGATCGGGCGCTTGAACGCGGCCGTACGGGCACCGGTGTGGCTGCCGTATCTGGGACGCCGCTCGTGCCCACCGTCCCAGCCGCTCGACCTGGGTGTGTGCGACGACGCGGACATTGTGACGGCGCTGGGAGAGGTGCCCTGGCAGGCATCGGGCTGGTACCGGCATCGTCACGGCACGCCGCGCGAGCTTGCGCTGCTGCTCGACTGCCCGCCCGGCACGCCCCCCGACCAGAGCTTCCGTGACGCGCCGGTCAGCTTCGACCCGCGGCACCGGCGTTACGGGCTGCGCGGTGTGGTGGCGGACTGTGTTCCGAACCCGTCTGTCGAGCGTGCCTCTGTTCACGATCCGACGTCGACCCTGGGAGCCGTGTGATGTTTATGACCCGGTTTCGCCTCAACACCGCCCGCCGTGACGGCCGCGCATTGCTCGGTTCGCCGCACCGGATGCACGCCGCCGTCGCGATGGCGTTCCCCGAACTGCCCGTGCGAGACGGCTCAGGGCCGCGTGTGCTCTGGCGCGTCGACCGCAACTCGGCCGCCGAAGTGGTGCTGTTCGTCGTCAGCCCCACCCGTCCTGACCTGACACATCTGGTGGAACAGGCCGGCTGGCCCGCCGCCTCGGACACACCGGGCTGGCAGACGTACGACTACGGGGCCTTCCTCGCCCGGCTGTCCGTCGGGAGTACGTGGACCTTCCGGCTCACCGCCAACCCCGTGCACTCCATCCGTCGCACGGACGACGAGCAACGCAAGCGCACCGCGCACCTCACCGCCCGCCATCAGAAGGCGTGGCTGCTGGAGCGGCAGGCCTCATCGGGCTTCGCCGTCGTCGAAAAGCCGCCCGAGACAAGGCTGTTGGAGTACGGCGACGAACTCCAGCTCGTCCTCCGGGACAAGCGGGACCTGCGGTTCGCAAAAGCAGCCGAGCGCCGCACCGTCTCCCTCACCTCGATCACGTACGACGGCCGGCTCACGGTGACCGACCCGGACGCGCTGCGCCGCACCCTCACCCAGGGTCTGGGCAAGGCGAAGGCGTACGGGTGCGGGTTGATGACTCTTGCTCCGGTGGGCTGACCGATGAGCACGGTCGGCAGGCGCGGTGCCGCCACGCCGCGCGAACTCACCCGTATCGGGGACCGGTTGTCCTTCATCTACCTGGAATGGTGCGTCGTCCACCGTGACGACAACGCCATCACGGCCGAGAGCGCCGACGGCGTGACACACATACCGTCCGCCACGATCGGCACGCTGCTGCTCGGTCCCGGCACGCGTATCACCCACCAGGCGATGAGCGTCCTCGGCGACTGCGGGGCGGGCGTCGTCTGGGTCGGGGAGCACGGCGTCCGCTTCTACGCGGGCGGGCGCGCTCTGACCCGCTCCTCCGGACTGGTCGAGGCCCAGGCTCTCGCGTGGGCGAATCCGCGGCGACGGCTGGACGTCGCCCGCGCGATGTACCGTCTGCGGTTCCCCGACGAAGACCCGGCGGGCAAGACGCGCCAGGAACTCCTCGGCATGGAGGGGCGCCGCCTGCGCCAGTGCTACCGCGCCGAATCCGAACGCACCGGCGTTCCGTGGCGCCGCCGTGAGTACAACCGGGACGACTTCGCGGCTGGTGACCCGCCCAACCAGGGTGTCACCGCTGCCGCTCAGTGCATGTACGGCATCGCGCACGCCGTCGTCGCCGCCCTCGGCTGCTCGCCGGGCCTCGGGTTCGTGCACTCGGGTCACGAACGCTCCTTCGTCCTCGATATCGCCGACCTCTACAAGACCTCGGTGGGCATTCCCGCGGCCTTCGACGCGGCGGCGGAAGGACCGGAAGACGTGGCGTCCCGAACGCGGCGGGCCGTCCGGGACCGGGTCAACAGAACGCGACTGCTGGAGCGTTGCGTACAGGACATCAAAGACCTGCTGGGCTACGACGCCGTGCGGGAGGATTCGGACACCGCGGCAGGCGACCGTGTAAGTCTCCAGTCCGACCACGGCGTCGAAGTCGAGAGCGGCCGCAACTACGACTCCGAGATCGTTTGGTGAGGGCATCCCCGTGACCGTCATCATCCTCACCAACTGCCCGGCCGGTCTCCGTGGCTTCCTGACCCGCTGGCTCCTGGAGATCTCCCCGGGCGTCTTCCTCGGCGCCCCGTCCGCCCGTCTTCGCGACGTCCTCTGGGCCGAGGTCCGCCAATACGCCAACCAGGGCCGTGCCCTCCTCGCCTACCAAACCGACACCGAGCAGGGCTACACCTTCAAGACCCACGACCACGCCTGGCACCCGATCGACCACGAGGGCCTCACTCTCATCCACCGCCCCCACCCCGGCCGCCGCTCCGACTCCTCCCGCTCCTCCGCTTCCCCACCCACCACCGGTTGGAGCAAGGCAGCGAAGCGCCGCCGCTTCGGCGGCGGAAGCTGAGGGGTGCGCGATGCGGTGGCGCGGAACCCGCGGCGCGCCGTGCGCGGCGCGGGAGCGATGGGGACATCGAGGCGATATGTCCGAATCTCTCAACTTAAGTAAGATCCGGTGCTGGCCGTTCCAACACACCAGGCCAAACACTGTGCTCCCCGCGCCCGCGGGGCTGTTCCCCCCGCGAAATTCGTCGAGTTGACGCCGCACAGGTGCTCCCCGCGCCCGCGGGGCTGTTCCCTTGGACAGCTCGATCGACCGGGGCCTGTGGCAGTGCTCCCCGCGCCCGCGGGGCTGTTCCCTTCGCGTTCAACGCGAAGATCCCGTTGGGCATGTGCTCCCCGCGCCCGCGGGGCTGTTCCCTCCGCAGACGACGACGGGGAACCGATCCACAAGTGCTCCCCGCGCCCGCGGGGCTGTTCCCGCCGGGGTCTTGTACCCCGCCACCCGGCTGAAGTGCTCCCCGCGCCCGCGGGGCTGTTCCCTCGACGGGCGCGCCCGGTACGACGAGGCGGACGTGCTCCCCGCGCCCGCGGGGCTGTTCCCCGGGTGTCACCCGGGTGTGCGGCGTTCCACGCGTGCTCCCCGCGCCCGCGGGGCTGTTCCCCGCGCCACGCTCTACGGCAGCAGCACCACCGTGTGCTCCCCGCGCCCGCGGGGCTGTTCCCGCTGCGCCGGAGGTGAGCATCAGCTCGGCGTCGTGCTCCCCGCGCCCGCGGGGCTGTTCCCGTCGCAAACCACCTTCGGATCGGATTTGCCGAGTGCTCCCCGCGCCCGCGGGGCTGTTCCCCGACGAAGTCCGCCAGCCACGCCAGCGTCGAAGTGCTCCCCGCGCCGCGGGGCTGTTCCCGTCATGGACGCCGCGCCTGAGCTGCTGAGCCCGTGCTCCCCGCGCCCGCGGGGCTGTTCCCGCCCACATGCACAGCGTGTACGTTGCGCCTGGGTGCTCCCCGCGCCCGCGGGGCTGTTCCCCGACGTGGTCATGAGCAGCAGGGCAACGGGTCGTGCTCCCCGCGCCCGCGGGGCTGTTCCCTGGCGGCCGTCGCAGGTGTGACGGTCCCCGTGGTGCTCCCCGCGCCCGCGGGGCTGTTCCCGATGGTCGTCAGTCCGCGGCGCAGCCGGAATTGTGCTCCCCGCGCCCGCGGGGCTGTTCCCCTACGGGACCGTCAGCCCGCCGGCGGCGGATGGTGCTCCCCGCGCCCGCGGGGCTGTTCCCTTGGTGTCGCCGTCCAACGTGACATCGGCCTTGTGCTCCCCGCGCCCGCGGGGCTGTTCCCAAGCGACGCCGCCGCGAAAACCATTTCGCCAAGTGCTCCCCGCGCCCGCGGGGCTGTTCCCCCGAGCCCACCCGGTGGGACCGCGCCTGGGCCGTGCTCCCCGCGCCGCGGGGCTGTTCCCCGGTGAGCCAGTGCACCACGACCACGTCGCAGGTGCTCCCCGCGCCCGCGGGGCTGTTCCCAGCGTCGCTTTCTCGGCAAACGGGCCTTGGAAGTGCTCCCCGCGCCCGCGGGGCTGTTCCCTGGTCGCGCTCCGCTCGCAGCCGCTCGACCTCCTCCGCCTCCGTGCTCCCCGCGCCCGCGGGGCTGTTCCCCGTTTCGGCCGGGGATCCGGGGGCTCTCCCCGCTGCTCCCCGCGCCCGCGGGGCTGTTCCCCAGGTGTCGCATGTCCGTGAGTACACGGCGTCCTGCTCCCCGCGCCCGCGGGGCTGTTCCCGGGTTGACGGTGCCGTAGTCGATGCCCACGCACTGCTCCCCGCGCCCGCGGGGCTGTTCCCTCCGCGTTCTCGCGCACCGGGTAGGAGTCGCCCTGCTCCCCGCGCCCGCGGGGCTGTTCCCGGTGGCCGGTCCAGGACTGTGGCCGGGCGGCGCTGCTCCCCGCGCCCGCGGGGCTGTTCCCATGCGCATGCTGCCGAAGCACCACATGCTGCTCTGCTCCCCGCGCCCGCGGGGCTGTTCCCCCGTTCCTGGCGTGGCACGAGGCCGCCGCCCTCTGCTCCCCGCGCCCGCGGGGCTGTTCCCTCACGGCGGGCACGCCTCACAGGCTAAGGAGGCCTGCTCCCCGCGCCCGCGGGGCTGTTCCCAGCGTGAGCACGATCTCGCCGAGCCCGGAGCTCTGCTCCCCGCGCCCGCGGGGCTGTTCCCGAGATCAGGCTGTCCGGCCAGGGCGTCGGCAACTGCTCCCCGCGCCCGCGGGGCTGTTCCCAGGCCGCGCGCCCTCGCCTCGGGCAACGAGCCCGCGACGTGCACTGCTCCCCGCGCCCGCGGGGCTGTTCCCAGCGACGTCACCGCAAGTGTGGCCAAGTTCGTCTGCTCCCCGCGCCCGCGGGGCTGTGCCCGTGCGGGTGATCTCGTCACCACGGCGCTCCCACTGCTCCCCGCGCCCGCAGGGCTGTTCCCTTTAGGGCCATGAGCGCATCGCCTCCGAGTGGCTGCTCCCCGCGCCCGCGGGGCTGTTCCCACCAGCAGTCCGACCAGGACATTGCGGACGCCCTGCTCCCCGCGCCCGCGGGGCTGTTCCCCGCAAGACCGTGATGGCCCTGGAGAACGGCCACTGCTCCCCGCGCCCGCGGGGCTGTTCCCATCACCATCGTCATCCACGGCGCCCCCGCCCCCTGCTCCCCGCGCCCGCGGGGCTGTTCCCACGGCCGCGTCGGGGCCGCTGCCGTTGCGGTACTGCTCCCCGCGCCCGCGGGGCTGTTCCCGAGGCCGACGCCCTCGACGGCGTCCTGGCGCTCTGCTCCCCGCGCCCGCGGGGCTGTTCCCGCCCTCCAGCGGATCAACCCAGGCTCTTCGTAGGAAAGAAGCGGCGCGAGTCTGTATGGCCGAGCGGTTTTGAAAGCTGTCGTGGCAGCGATGTCACCGTGGGTTCAAATCCCACAGCCTCCGCGGTAGGTAGTGAACATGCAGGTGGGGTCGGGTCTCGATGCGATCGGGAGCCGGCCCCACCTTTTGTGTGTCCTGTGGCGCTCCCTGTGTCGTCGGTTTCTGGTGGTGACCGGAAAATGGCTGAAAAGGGGCAGGAACGTTTTGGCGCTTGGGGGGACTGGGGGGTGGAGGGGGTGGGGGGTGGGGGTGGGGGAAAGGGTGGGGAATGGGGGGTTTGTCGACAGATCGTCACGCTTGCGGGGGAAAAGAGGGGGAGGGGCGGGTTCGGGAGGGGTGGGGTGGGCAACTCTGGTCTCGGCGACGCCGCTCGAAGAAGCAAGACGGCACCGCGGTCGGCCAACCGCGGTGCTCCGGATCGGACCGGGCTTCCACAAGTCCGGACAGTTCAACTAGTCCCGCAACATGTCCCCTTGGAGGGAACACCATGGCAAGCATCCGTACCGTCCGTGCCCTGGCCGCCGTTGCCGCACTGCCGCTGGCGGCCGTGCTGTTCGCCGGCACGGCCTCGGCAGACGACGGCGCGTTCGCGGGTGGCCACTCGAACGCGACGGTGGTGAGCAACTCCGGCGGCAACGTGGGGGGTGGCAACTTCGGCAATGTGACGACGACGCAGCAGGCGGCCACCGGGGCCGGGGCGTCGAACCAGAACAACACGGCGAGCGTGGCCGGTTCCGGCTTCACCGCCATCCACCAGGACAACGTCAGCATCCACTTCTCACAGCTCTGGTGACCCGCGCCGCGGGTTCGGCGGCGGCGTGAGGGGGCGCCCCGCCACTCCTGACCGGTGACGCGTACGCGCGGCGGCACGCCATGTGCCGCCGCGCGCACGCGTTCCACGGCAGGATGATCGAAGCGGGGAACGGCGAGGACGGTGAACGGTGGGCAGGAGTACGGCGGACGGCGTGACGCTGCTGGTGGTGGGGTCGGCCAACGCGGACCTGGTGGTCAGGGTCGACCGCCACCCGGCGCCCGGCGAGACGGTGCTCGGTACGTCGGGCGTGGCCGTGCACGCGGGCGGCAAGGGGGCCAACCAGGCTGTCGCCGCGGGCCGGTTGGGCGCGCGGGTGGGTTTCTGCGGGCGGGTCGGGGCGGACGCGTACGGGGAACGGCTCACCGCCGAACTGCGGTCCGCCGCCGTGGACACGACCGCGCTCGGCACCGAGAAGACGGTGCCCACCGGCATCGCGCTCATCACGGTCGCGGCCGACGGCGAGAACGCGATCGTGGTCGTACCGGGCGCCAACACCGCGCTCACGGCGGCCGAAGTGACCGCCGCGGTCGGGCCGGCCGTGCGCGTGGTGTCCGCGCAGTGCGAGGTCCCGATGGACGCGGTACGGGCCGCCGCCCGCGCGGCCG
Organism: Streptomyces sp. NPDC087422; assembly: GCF_044744145.1. Classification (NCBI taxonomy): domain Bacteria; kingdom Bacillati; phylum Actinomycetota; class Actinomycetes; order Kitasatosporales; family Streptomycetaceae; genus Streptomyces; species Streptomyces sp. NPDC087422. The sequence continues at coordinate 671,486 of NZ_JBIUXT010000003.1, forward strand.
AGCGGCACGGCGCCCGCCTGGTGCTCAACCCCTCACCGCCCGAAGCCGTCAGGGACGATGCCGAGTCGGGTCAACTCCTGTCCTGCGCAGACCCGTTGGTGGTCAACGAGCACGAGATGCGCGTCCTGCTCGGCGCGGCTTCCGCCGCAGAGGCCGACCCGCGTGACCTGCTCCGGCTCGGTGTCCGGTCCGCCGTCGTGACCATGGGCGGCGCGGGCGTGACCGTCGTCGAGCGCCAGGACGTAAGCGGGGACGTAAGCGAGGGCGTACGCGAAGACGTGAGCGGGGACGTGCGTGCGGGCGTACGCGAAAACGTACGCGAAAACGTACGCGCGGACGCGGAGCCGCCCCGGGGGCGTACGACGCGGCTGCCTGCCGTCTCGGTCGAGGTGGTCGACACGACCGGTGCGGGTGACGCCTTCACCGGGGCGCTGGCCTGGCGGCTGGCGGAGGGGGACGGGCTGGTCGAGGCGGCGGGCTGGGCGGTACGCGTCGGGGCGGCGGCGGTCGGCGAATCCGGTGCCCAACTTTCGTCCACAGCCTGTGGAAAACTTCTGGCCGAGAGTGAGGGAGGTCGCGGGCCGGGCGGAAAACCCGCACAAGAGTCCGCCTCCGCCGCTGTCCCCGGACCCGCGCCCGCCTCCGGGCCCGCGCCCGCCCCCGGACCCGACCCCGATCCCGCCCCCGCTCCCGAGCCCGGCACGGAAGAGCCCCCGGCCTGAACCCGCCACCCCCGCAAGCCCATTGACAACAGCCGCCCTCCCGTCCGAATCTGACGGACAGTCAGATTGTTGAGGGAGGGCGGCGCCGCCATGGACGGATCGGACGGAACGGCAGACAGCGACCCGCTCCACGCCGAGTTGCGCCGCTACGAAGGCACCCCGGCCGCCACGGGCGGCATCGGCAAGGACCCCGTCAACGCCCCGATGATCCGCCACTGGTGCGAAGCCCTCGGCCACCCCGTACCCCCCGACGGCACCGCGCCCGCCACCATGCTCCAGGTGTGGACGATGGGCGGCCTGTCCGGCCACGAGGGACGCACTCCCGGCTACGACGACCTGCTCGGACGGCTGGACGAGGCCGGTTACGCGGCCGTCGTGGCGACCGACTGCGAGCAGGAGTACGTGGCGCCGCTGCGGCCGGGTCAGCGGGTCACCTTCGACGCGGTCGTCGAATCCGTCTCGCCGCGCAAGTCCACCAAGCTCGGGGCCGGTTACTTCGTCACCACCCGCACCGAGGTCCACGCCGACGGCGTACTCGCGGGCACCCACCGCTTCCGCATCCTCAAGTACGCACCCGTGCAGGCAACTTCGGCGCGGGACCCGGCCCCCGCTCCCGCCCCCGCCCGTACGAAGTCCGCGACCCGCCCCCGCCCGGTCGTCAACCGCGACAACGCCGCTTACTGGCAGGCCATCCGCGAGGACCGCCGACTCCTCATCCAGCGCTGCACCGCCTGCGGCACCCTGCGCCTGCCGTGGCTCCCCGGCTGCAACGCCTGCGGCTCCCCCGACTGGGACACCGTCCCCGCCTCCGGCACCGGCACCGTCTTCTCGTACGTGGTGATGCACCACCCGCCGTTCCCGGCCTTCGATCCGCCGTACGCGGTCGCGCTCGTCGAACTGGCCGAGGGCGTACGGCTGTTGGGGAACGTCATCGGCGTCCCGTACGACAAGGTCCGGATCGGCGCGCCCGTCCTGCTCGACTTCCTGGACGCGGACGACGACCTCACCGTGCCGGCCTTCCGCGCCGTCGACACGGAACCCGCCGATACGGGACCTGCCGACACGGAACCCGACCGTACGGTCACCACCCCTGAAGCGGAGGACCCCGCATGACCGCCGTCGGCGACACCCTCCCGCCCCGCCGTATCGACGTCACCCGCACCCTCGTCGTCGCCGGGGCGCTGGCCACGCGCGACTTCCAGGACGTGCACCACGACCCCGAACTCGCCCGCGCCAAAGGCTCTCCCGACATCTTCATGAACATCCTCACCACCAACGGCCTGGTCGGCGGTTACGTGGCCGCGCACTTCGGCCCGGATGCGGTGACGACGGCAGTACGCATCCGGCTCGGCGCGCCCAACTACCCTGGAGACACGATGGAGTTGACGGGCACGGTCACGGCGCTCGCGGACCGGACGGCGACCGTCGAGGTGGTGGGCGTGAACGCGCTCGGCCGGCACGTCACCGGCACGGTCACCGTGCAGATCCTGCAACTCCCGGAGGAGTCATGAGTGTTCGGCGGCGGGACGCGCTCGGCGGCCGGGCGGCCGTCGTCGGGATCGGGGCGACGGAGTTTTCGAAGGACTCCGGGCGCAGCGAGTTGACGCTGGCCGTCGAGGCGGTGCGGGCGGCGCTGGACGACGCGGGGCTGACGCCCGGGGACGTCGACGGCATGGTGACGTTCACGATGGACACCAGCCCTGAGATCACGGTGGCGCAGGCGGCCGGAATCGGCGAGCTGTCCTTCTTCTCGCGCGTGCACTACGGCGGCGGCGCGGCGTGCGCGACGGTGCAGCAGGCCGCGATGGCGGTGGCGACCGGGATCGCGGAGGTGGTGGTCTGCTATCGGGCCTTCAACGAACGCTCCGGCCGCCGCTTCGGCTCCGGCGTCCTCGGGCGCGAGCCGTCGGCGGAAGGGGCGGCGCTCGGCGTCAACCTGCCCCCCGGTCTGCTCACCCCCGCCTCGTGGGTGGCAATGTCGGCAAACCGATATTTGTCCGTCTACGGACTGGAACCATCGGTTTTCGGCCATGTCGCGGTCGCCGACCGCAGGCACGCGGCGAACAACCCGGCCGCGTACTTCCACGGCCGCCCGATCACCCTCGCCGACCACGCCGCCTCGCGCTGGATCGTCGAGCCGCTGCGGCTGCTCGACTGCTGCCAGGAGACCGACGGCGGCCAGGCGATCGTCGTCACCTCCGCGGAACGCGCCCGCGACCTGCGGCGCGCACCCGCCGTCGTCACGGCCGCCGCGCAGGGCGCGGGCCGCGCGCAGGAGCAGATGACCAGCTATTACCGGGACGCCGACGACCTCGCCCGGCTGCCCGAAATGGGCGTGGTGGCACGGCAGTTGTGGCGCACGAGCGGCCTCGGCCCGGCCGCCGTCGACGTGGCGGTGCTCTACGACCACTTCACGCCGTTCGTGCTCATGCAGTTGGAGGAGTTCGGCTTCTGCGGTCCCGGCGAGGCGGCGGACTTCGCCGCGGACGGCGGCCTGGAGATCGACGGCCGCCTCCCGGTCAACACCCACGGCGGCCAGCTCGGTGAAGCGTATCTGCACGGCATGAACGGCATCGCGGAAGCCGTCCGCCAAGTGCGCGGCAGCAGCGTCAACCAGGTCGCCTCCGTCGGCCACACCCTCGTCACGGCCGGCACCGGCGTCCCCACCTCGGGCCTGATCCTGTCGGCGGACGGGGCCTGAGGCGGGCGCGGGGTTCCGACGGTCCGAAGGTCCGAAGGTCCGAAGGTCCGACGGTCCGGGGGTCCGGTGGGGTCGGGGTCCCGGACCCCCGGAGGGAAGGGCGGCGGCCGACCGGCCCAGGCCGTCGGCAGCCGCCGGAATCGTGTCAGGCCGTCGGAATCGCGCGCGTCGGGCAGTAGTCGGGATTCGGCGCGTTGAACCAGGCGTCGCCGCTGAACGCGTTGTACCGACAGGACAGCTCGGCGTGCGGGCTGTAGCTGCACACCAGCCAGCCCTGCCCGTACGTCCACACGTACAGACCGTGCGCGCCGTCGTTGAGGAAGTAGGGGCACATGTACGGGGTGGGCGGGGTCGACGCCTGAGCGGACGGGGCGGTGCCTGCGACAAGCCCTGCGGCGGCCAGCGCCACGGCGGCGCCCGCGGCGGCGATACGAGCACGGAGCACGAGAAGGTCCTCCCTACGGGGCCACGCGGTCGACGCCGAAGCGGCCCCGCCCGCGTGGGTGCAAATAGCGACGGGGTGACCGTAGCAATCCGACGCCATCATGCAAATAACCCACGTACTACGGTAATTTGCGTATCAGGCCCGCGTGTCGTCGGCGTATCCGAGTGCCGGGAAGCGCGCACGCGCAGCCGAGCGCGGTAGCGGGTCAGCAGGTCCGGGAGGGGGGAGGGACGGCCCCGACCTCGGGTCCGGCGCCAGGCCCGGCGGAGCCGACGCGGCGGCAGTGCCCGCCGCCCGAGCGGTTCGGGGCCCGTACGGCCCGACCCGGCGGCGTGTCTCCGCCCGTGCGGGCCGCCCGCCACGTTGACTCGGCGAATGACCGAAACAAGTAGGTTTATCCGTTACGCGCACCGCGTGCGCCGTACGCGCCGCACTCGTTACGTCCTCGCCGCCGCGCTGACGCTGACCGGTCTGCTGTTTCCCACGGTGTCGGCCGTCGCCGACAGCGATGTCCCGGCGGCCAGCGCGGGCCCCGCGAGCGCGGGGACAGCGGCGGCCGACGGGCACATCGACCCCGTCGACAACAGGACGGACCCCGCCGGCTGGATCGCGGACGCCGAAGCCCAAGCCGCGGCCGCCGAAGCCCAGGCGTCGGACGACGGCCAAGCCTCGGATGACGGCCAAGCCTCGGACGACGGCCAGGTTCCGGACGGCGCCCAGGCTCCCGACGACGCCCAGGCCCCCGACGAGACCGGATTCCCCGGCACCGACGACGCGTCCGACGACGCCGCCACCTTCCCCGAGGACGCCGCCGTCGCCCCGCGCGTCTTCAAGGGCCGCGGCTTCGACACCTGCCAGGCCCCCGACCTCGCCACGATGCGCGCCTGGCGCGCCTCCTCCCCGTACCGCGCCGTCGGCATCTACTTCGGCGGCCGGGCCCGCGCCTGCAAGACGCAGCGCAATCTGACGAACAACTGGGTACAGCAGACCACCGCGGCGGGCTGGAGCCTGCTGCCGATCTACGTCGGTTCGCAGAGCCCCTGCGTGAGAGGGTCTAACAAGAACCCGTTCCGCATCGACCCCCAGCGGGCGACGGCCCAGGGCACGAGCGAGGGCGCGGACGCGGCGAAGGCCGCGGGCGCGCTCGGCATGAAGCGCGGCAGCGCGCTCTACCTCGACATGGAGGCGTACGACCTCAGGAAGGCGAGCTGCGCGAACGCGACGCTGTCCTTCGTACGCGCCTGGGACCGCCAGGTGCGGGCGCGCGGTTATGTGCCCGGCTTCTACAGCAGCGCCGACTCCGGCATCGCGCACATGGAGAAGGCCCGCAGGGCGGGTACGTCCGACCTCCCCGGCGCCATTTGGTACGCCCGCTGGGGCGTCGCCCCCACCCTCACCGCCGAACCGGTCCTGCGTCCCTCCGCCTGGGCCTCGCACAGCCGCATCCACCAGTACACGGGCGCCGTCACCGAGACGCACGGCGGTCACAAGCTGTCGATCGACCGCGACCTGATCGACGCGCCCGTCGCCAAGCTCTGAGCGCCCGCTCCTGAGCGCCCCAGTCGTGAGCGCCCCCCTGCTGAGCGCCCACTCCTGAGCACCGGTCCGAGGCCGGTCCGAGCTTCCCGGACGCTCGGACCGCGCTGATGTACGACCACGGGCTGACGCCGAGGTCGTACGGGGCTGACCCGGGGATGACACCAGGACCGCCCCGGGGCGGACGTCAGGGCCGACCCCGGCGCGGCCCGTGGCGGCGACGGCCGCACGCGTACGGCGACGGCCCCCGCGTACGGCGGCAGCCCGCACACGTAAAGCGGCGGTCCGCCCATACGGCCACCAGGGCAGCGCCCGTACGGCGGCCACGGGCCCGCTCAGGGACCGTGTCCGCCCCCCGGACCCCGCTCTTCTCCGGAGGAACCCCTGCGGGACCCCGACCCCCGGCTCCCCCCTCGGGGGGTGGGGACAACCCCCGTCCTACGACCTGAGAGTGATCCCGCTTCGGCACCTGCGGCCGATCCGCCACGGGCATGTCGGCTCCTAACGTGAAGCCATGACCACGCCTGTGTGCACCAGCGCCAATACGACGCAGTTCACGGCCTACGTCCGGACCAAGGGCCCGACGCTGCTGCGCACCGCGCGCTCCCTGACCCCCAACCCTTCCGACGCCGAGGACCTGCTCCAGACCGCCCTGACCAAGACCTATCTCGCCTGGGACCGGATCGACGACCACCGGGCCGTCGACGGATACGTCCGCCGTACGCTCGTCAACACGCGCACCTCGCAGTGGCGCAAGCGCAAGGTCGACGAGTTCAGCACCGACGAGGTGCCGGAGCCCGCCGCGACCGGCGCCCCCGACATCACCGAGCAGCAGGCCCAGCGGGACGCGCTGCTGCGCGCGGTCGCACGGCTGCCGCCGCGCCAGCGGGCGATGGTCGTCCTGCGGTACTACGAGGACATGAGCGAGGTGCAGACGGCGGAGGCGCTGGGCGTCTCGGTCGGCACGGTGAAGAGCGCGGTCTCCCGCGCCCTCGGCAAGCTGCGCGACGATCCGGAGCTGGAGCTGTGCGTCGCCTAGGGCCTGCCCGGGCCCTGGGGCGGGCGTCGCACACATCCCCACGACACGTGCCACGCCGTCCGGCGGGCCGCGCCCCGGTCCCCCCGACCGCCGCGCCGCCCGGAACGAACCGGCGGCAATACCGCGCGGGGTAGTGACGTACCGATCGGTATGCACGCAGAATCGCGAGGACATTACCCTCGCGTAGCCGCCGGAGGCCCCCTGTGCTGAGCACGATGCAGGACGTACCGCTGACCGTCACCCGCATCCTGGTCCATGGGACGCTGGTCCACGGAAAATCGCAGGTCACGACCTGGACCGGGGAGGGTGAGCCGCAGCGCCGCTCCTTCCGCGAGGTCGGTCTGCGCGCCGTCCGGCTCGCCAACGCGCTGCGTGACGGGCTCGGGGTCGCCGAGGGCGACCGGGTCGGGACCCTCATGTGGAACAACGCCGAGCACCTTGAGGCGTACTTCGCGATCCCCGCCATGGGCTCGATCCTGCACACCCTGAACCTCCGGCTGCCCGTCGAGCAGCTCACCTGGATCATCAACCACGCCGCCGACCGCGTGATCCTCGTCAACGGCTCGCTGCTCCCGCTGCTCGCGCCCCTGCTGCCGCGGCTCGACTCGGTCGAGCACGTCGTCGTGGTCGGCCCCGGCGACCGCTCGGTGCTGGACGGCGTACGTCCCTCCGTGCACGACTACGAGGAGCTGCTGGACGGGCGGCCGACCACGTACGCCTGGCCCGAGCTGGACGAACGCAGCGCCGCGGCCATGTGCTACACCTCCGGCACCACCGGCGACCCCAAGGGCGTCGTCTTCTCGCACCGGTCGATCTACCTGCACTCGATGCAGGTCAACTCCACCGAGTCGATGGGGCTCAGCTCGCACGACACCTCGCTGCCCGTGGTGCCGATGTTCCACGTCAACGCGTGGGGGCTGCCGCACGCCGCCTTCATGTCCGGCATCAACCTGCTGATGCCGGACCGTTTCCTCCAGCCCGGCCCGCTGGCCGAGATGATCGAGAGCGAGCGCCCCACGCACGCCGCCGCCGTCCCCACCATCTGGCAGGGGCTGCTGGCCGAGCTGACCGCCAAGCCGCGCGACATCACCTCGCTCAAGCAGGTCACCATCGGCGGCTCGGCCTGCCCGCCCGCCCTGATGAAGGCGTTCGACGAGCAGCTCGGCGTACGCCTGTGCCACGCGTGGGGCATGACGGAGACGTCGCCGCTCGGCACGGTCGCGCAGCCGCCCGCCGGGGTCACCCCCGAGGAGGAGTGGGCCTACCGGATCACCCAGGGCCGCTTCCCCGCCTCCGTCGAGGCCCGGCTGATCGGCCCGGACGGCTCCGTCCAGCCGTGGGACGGCGAGTCCGCCGGTGAGCTGGAGGTGCGCGGGCCCTGGATCGCCGCCGCGTACTACGGCGGCGTCGGCGAGGAACCGGTGCGGCCCGAGGACAAGTTCAGCCCCGACGGGTGGCTGCGCACCGGTGACGTCGGCGTCATCTCGGACGACGGTTTCCTCACCCTCACCGACCGGTCCAAGGACGTCATCAAGTCCGGTGGTGAGTGGATCTCCTCCGTCGACCTGGAGAACCACCTCATGGCCCACCCGGATGTCGCCGAGGCCGCCGTCGTCGCCGTCCCCGACGAGCGTTGGGGCGAGCGCCCGCTCGCCACCGTCGTCCTGCGCGAGGGCGCCACCGCCGACTACGCCGCCCTGCACGACTTCCTCGCCGGGCGCGTCGCGCGCTGGCAGATCCCCGAGCGCTGGGCGATCGTTCCGGCGGTGCCGAAGACGAGCGTCGGCAAATTCGACAAGAAGGTCATCCGCAAGGCGTTCGCCGAGGGCGAGTTGGACGTCACGCAGCTCTGACGGTGTTCCGGCCGGGGGGTGGTGAGCCCCCGGAGTGCGACCGCTTGGCGACGGGCGGCTCCTACGAAGTGACCGTCCTTCGTACGCCTGTCGCCACGGCGGGCCGTGCCGCTTCGCAAACTTTCCCGGTTGCGCAATGATCAGGTAAAACGATCTGCTGGTGCGGCGGGAAGAGCCTGGTCGGCTCGGCTGACGCCGCTTTCGACGCGCCCTCGGCCAGGACGGACACGGGTACTCCCATGACGCACCGATGATCAGCGACGGCGGGTCCGGCGGTGTGCCTGACGGCGGGTCCGGCGGTGTGCGCGGCGGCGGGTCCGGCGGCGTGCCCGAAGACGTATCCGACGACGTATACGGCGGCGGGTCCGATGGCGGGTCCGGCGGCGGGTCCGACGGCACGTCGTACGCCGGGGGCGCCGCGCGCCCGTGGCTCGCCGCCGACGCCCGCGGGTGGCGGGCGGCCGGGCCCAGGGCGGCGTGGGTGCGGCCGACGCTGCCCGCCGTGGTCCTGGTGGTCGCCGTGTTCGCCGCGGTCCTGATGAGTCCCGACCCCACCTGCACTCCGCAGGCGCCCTGCGGCGAGGAATGGGTGGACAAGACCGGCACGATGCTCTTCCTGCCCCACCTCGTGTGCCTGTTCTTCCTGCCGGAACTGGCCGTCCTGACCGCCCCGCTGCTCCTGCTCTACCTGGCCCGGCCCGGCCAGTGGGAGGGCGGGGCCGGCGAGAAGGTCGCGGCCGCGGTGGTCGTCGCCGCGCTGTGCTGGGGCTGGCTGGTCGTGGCGCAACGGCTGCGGGGCCGCCGCCGCCAGCGCGCCCTCATCGCGGAGGCCGCCGGGGGCGTCACCGCGTCCGCTCCCATGCCGGACGGCATCGAGCCGGGGCAGCGGGGCCTGTTCCGGCGGGTCGCCGGGCTGATCATGTGCGCGGTGGGCGCCGCCCTGATCGTGACCGTCGTCGTACAGGACCGGTCCGATGACCGTACCGCGCGAGTGGCCGTGGTCCGGGACGTTCCCGTCGTCGCCTACAACCCGGACGACTACCTGCTCACGGTGCGCATGCCCGACGGCTCCCGTCACCGCTTCGACGTGGACGGCGACTACCGGGACGTCGGCACCGTGACCGTGCTGGTCCACGGCGACTGGGTACGGCTGGCGGGCGAGCCGTACCCCGACGACCTGTCCCACTTCCTCCGCCAGGCCGGCGGCATGGCCCTCGTAGGGCTCGGCCTCGCCTCGGCGCTCTCGGGGCAGCTCGCCCGCCGCCGTGTGCTCGCCCTCCGGCGCGGCCCGGTACCGGTCCTCCGGGCGCGCGCCCGGACGAGGGCGGACGGTTTCACCGAGATATACGGCGCCGATGGCCTCGGTTCCGAGGCCGTGCTGCACTACGAGCCGTTTCCGCACGCCCGTTCCGGCGTACACGACGTCATCCTCTACGGCGCGCTCAGCGAGGACGGCGCCCTCGTCCTGACGTCCGCCGAGAGCGGCCCCGCCGCGAAGCCGTCCGTCGAGGTGTCCCTGTCCCCGATACGCGGCGGGCCGGCCGTCGACCACGGCGACGCGGGCTCGACGGCCGGGCGACGCGAGGCCGGACACCGTCAGGCCGTCGAGGCCGACGTCCAGCGGGCCCTCGGCACCGTGGTGGCCGCCGCCGGGCCGGTGCGCTGGCACGCGGGGCCTGTCGCGCGCTGCGTCGGTACGGTCATGCTCGTGACCGGAGCCGGAGCGGTGACGTCCGCCGCCGTCGGCGACTGGCCCTGGTCGCGCGTGCTCTGGTTCTCCTTCGTGGCCCTCACCTGGTTCTACGGCGGCTGGTGCCTCATGACCTGGCAGATCACCGCGGACAGCGCCGGCCTGCGCGTCTGCGGCCTGCTGTCCTCCCGCGCCCGCCACATCCCCTGGGACGCGGTCGGCCATGCCCGCTACGGTCGCGGCGGCGCCCTGACCATCACGTGCGTGGAGGCCGACCCCGAGGGTTCCGGTGCCCCGGGTGGCTCCGACGAGGGTTCCGGTGCCCCGGGTGGCTGGGACGAGGGTTCCGGTGCCCCGGGCGGCTGGGACGAGGGTTCCGGTGCCCCGGGCGGCTCGGACGAGGGTTCCGGTGCCCCGGGTGGCTCGGACGAGGGTTCCGGTGCCCCGGGTGGCCCCGGCCGTCACCGTGGCCTCGGCGGTTCCGAGGAGATCTCCCTCGGCGTGGTCGGCTGGCCCTTCGCCGAACGCCTCCTCAAGCGGCCCGGCCGTGCCGCCGTCGCCGCCGCCGAGATCACCGCCATGATCCGTCAGCCTGGCCTTCGGCCCGGCCCTCCCGAAGACCTTCCCTGACCCACGCCGCGTCTGCCCTGCCGGGGCGGGTGGTGACGTGCGCGCACGTCGTGGCTGAGCGCGCAGTTCCCCGCGCCCCTAAATGCCCGTGCCTGGCCCTCGGCCGAGAGGCGGTGCGGGCCCGTCAGGGGCGCGGCCAGCCGCCGCCGGATTGCCCCGCTGGGGCCGGTGGTGACGTGCGCCCACGTAGTGGCTGAGCGCGCAGTTCCTCGCGCCCCTGAAAGCCCGTGCCTGGCCCCCGGACAAGAGGCGGTGCGGGCCGTTAGAGGCGGGAGCGTCGTGGTTGAGCGTGCCCGCGCGGCGGCGGCCGCAGATTGAACACAGTCCCGCGCCCCTGAAAAGACCGGCCCACCGCCCGGACGAAAGACGCTGCGCCCCGTCAGGGGCGCGGGGAACTGCGCGGGCAACCCACCACCGGCCGGTGGTCCGGGAACAGCCGATCTGCCCCGCTGGGGCGGGTGGTGAGGGGCGGGAGCGTCGTGGTTGAGCGCGCCCGCGCGGCGGCGGCCGCAGATTAGACACGGTCCCGCGCCCCTCGAAGGATCGGCTCGCCGCCCGGGGGAGGGAACCGCGCTGGGGCCGCGCCCCCAAGGATGGGGGACCTCCCCGGAGGGGTCAGGCTCCGATTTTGGCGAGCAAGTCGACGATTCGGGCCTGGACGTCCGGGCTGGTGGAGCGCTCGGCGAGGAAGAGGACGGTCTCGCCGGAGGCGAGGCGGGGGAGCTCGGCGGGGTCGATGTCGGCGGAGGTGTAGACGACCAGGGGGGTGTTGTTGAGGCGGGCGTTGCCGCGCAGCCAGTCGACGATGCCCTGGCGGCGGCGCCGGATGAGCATGAGGTCCATGACGACCAGGTTGGGATGCATCTGGGCGGCCTTGGACATGGCGTCGGTCTCGGAATCGGCGTGCGAGACCTGCATGCCGCGCCGTTCGAGCGTGGCCGCGAACGCCTGGGCGATCGGCTCGTGGCTCTCGACGAGCAGAACCCGCGGGGGGTGCTGCTCGCTGTCGCGCGGGGCGAGCGCCTTGAGGAGTACGGCCGGGTCGGCGCCGTACGCGGCCTCGCGGGTGGCCTGCCCGAGACCGGCCGTGACCAGGACGGGCACGTCGGCCGCCGCGGCGGCCTGCCGTAGCGACTGGAGGGCCGTACGCGTGATGGGCCCGGTGAGCGGGTCCACGAAGAGCGCGGCGGGCGGCTCGGCGATCTGCGCGTCGACCTCCTCGCGGGAGCGCACGATCACCGGCCGGTAGCCGCGGTCGGTCAGGGCCTGGCGGGTGGAGGTGTCCGGCTCGGGCCACACCAGCAGGCGGCGCGGCTCGTCGAAGGACTCCTCCATGCGGTCGTCGGCGATGTCGGTGACGTCGACCGCGCCATTGGGGCCGTCCAGCGGTTCGGGGCCCTCGGCGGCGCCCTCCGCGGGCGCGCCTATGGCGTACGCCCGGCCGCCCGCCTCACGCGGCACCGGCGGCTGGGACTTCGGAACGGGATCGGCAGCCGGGACCGGCCGCAGCAGCGCCGTCTCGCGGTCGTCGTCCGGCGCCGGGGCCTGGCCGGGGATCGCGGACCGGCCCGCGCCGCGCTGCGGCTGGGGTTCGGGGCGGCGGATGGGGAGTTGACCGCTGTCCGGGTCGGCCTGCGGGTGCTGACGGGCCTGCGTCTCGCCGCCGGGACCGTGCTGTTGCTGCTGTTGCTGCTGTTGCTGCTGTTGCTCGGGCCGGCCGTTCTGCTCGGGCTGGCCGTTCTGCTCGGGCTGACCCGGTTGTACGGGCTGCGGCTGCTGCGGCGGGTTCAGCCTGCGGCGGCGGCCGGAACCGCTCGCCGTCACCTGCGCGGGCAGCCCCGACTGGGCCTGCACCGCCTGCGTCTGGGTCTGCGGATCGCCCGCCTGCTGCCCGAACGGCATGCCCTGCCCGAGCGTACGCACGCTTATGGCACGGCCGTGGCTGCTCTGCGACGGGTCCTGCTGCGGCGCCGGGCCGCCGCGCTGCGGGGACGGTCCCGCCGTACCCGGTCCGGCCGCCGACGCGGCCGGAGCCTGCGGCGGCTGACCCTGGCCGGGCGACGGCGGCTGCGAGGACGGCGCCTGCTGCTGCGACGGCAGCGAGGTCGACGGCTGCGGATTCTGCGGCGCCGCGGGCCACGCGGTCGGCTGCGGCTGCGGGGGCTGCTGCGACGGCGCGGGCCACGACCGCGGCGGTACGGGTCCTTCCGGCTCCTCGTCCGCCGCCTGACCCGCGCTCTGGCCGGGGCTCGGCCAGGTCTGCGGCTGCGGCTGCCGCGGCGGCTCGGGCGCGTGGCCCTGCTGCTGCGGTACGACGGCGGCGCCGCTGTCCGGCGCGGCGGTCTCGATGGCGCGGCGCGCGCGACGGCCGGTGCCCGCCTCGGGAGCGGAAAGCCCGCGCGGGTCCTGGCCGGGGCTCGGCTGAACAGGCGGCTGAACAGGCGGTTGGACGGCCGGCTGGACGGGCGGCAGGGCGTGCGGGACCTGGGCCTGCGGAATCTGCGGCTGCGGAAGGTGGGTCTGGGGGAGCGGGCTCTGCGGTAGCCCCGCCTGCGCCTGCGGAAGCGGGCTCTGCGGAAGCCCCGCCTGCCCCTGCGGAAGCGCGAACTGCCCCTGCGGAAGCGCGGACTGCCCCTGCGGGAGGGCGGGTTGACCCGCCGCGCCCCCGCCTCGTTCCTGCTCCTGGTCGTCGGTCCTGGCCCGCCGCGCCCTGCGGCCGGTGGGCTGCGCCCCGTCGGCGGGCGCGATCTCGCGCCCCGCGCCGCCGTTGCCGCCCGCGCTCCCGCCGTCCGGCTCGTCGCCGGGCCGACGCAGCGCGCGGCGCCGCCCGGTCGGGGCGGAGTCCTGGTCGGGCGCGGCCGGGATCGACCAGGGCGCGACCGCCGCCCCGCTGTCCTGCGGCGCCTGCCGCTGGTGCGGTGCCCGCCGTACGCCGCTCCCGGAGTCCGGCCCGGTGCCATTGCCCGCGCCCGGCGCCGCGTTCGACCCCTGCCCGGTGGTCCCGCGCATCGGCTCGGTCGGCAAGGGCATCACGGTGGTCTCGGACTCACGCGGCTGCTCCGACGCGTCGCCCGACCCCGACGTACCCGAGCCCGTACCCGAGCCCGTATCCGTACCCGTACCTGATTCCGTACCGCCGTCCGTACGGCCACCCGTGGCCGATTCCGTACCCGTACCCGAGGCGTCGGAAGCGGCGGCCGAGCCGTTCTTCTGACGGGCGCGGCCGACCGGGACCTCCAGGACGTACGCGCTGCCGCCGGGCACCTCGTGGGTCTGGAGCACGCCGCCGTGGCGTTCCACGATGCCGCGGGCGAGCGGGAGATGGACGGGGTCGCCGCCCGCGTGCGGGCCGCGGACGTCGATCCTTATGACGTCGCCGCGCTGGGCCGCCGCGACCACGATCGTCGAGTCGCCGGCGTACGCGATGGCGTTGCCCGCCGAGTCGACGCCCGCGACGTCGGCGACGAGGTGGGCGAGGGCCTGCGCCATCCGCTCGGCGTCCAGGGACGCCTCGATCGGCGGCGCGTGCACCGCGTACTGCGCGCGTCCCGGCCCGATCAGCTCGACCGCGCCCTCCACGGCCGCGGCCACCACCTTGTCGAGCCCGACCGTCTCGCGCCGCAGCTTGTCCTCGCCGCGGTCGAGCCGCTGGAAGGCCAGCACGTTGTCGATGAGGGTGGTGATGCGGGAGTAGCCGGCGGACAGGTGGTGCAGGATCTGGTTGGCCTCGGGCCAGAGCTGCCCGGCCGGGTCGGCGGCCAGCCCCGTCAGCTCGCCGCGCAGTTCGGCCAGCGGCCCGCGCAGCGAGGTGTCGAGCAGCGCGCCGAGTTGCAGCGCGCGGGCGGCGAGCGCGTCGTACGCCGTACGGTCGGTGAACGTCATCACCGCGCCGACGAGCTGGTCGCCGTCCCGTACCGGCGCCGTCGTCAGGTCCACCGGCACCGCGCGGCCGTCCTTGCGCCACAGCACCTGGCCGCGGACGCGGTGCTTGCGCCCGGAGCGCAGCGTGTCGGCGAGCGGGGTCTCCTCGTACGGCAGCGGAGAACCGTCCCTGCGCGAGTGGTGCACCAGCGGGTGCAGCTCCTTGCCGCCCAGGTCGGTCGCCCGGTGGCCGAGGATCTGCGCGGCCGACGGGTTGACGAGGACGACCTTGCCCGCGGTGTCCACACCGACCACGCCCTCGGCCGCCGCGCGCAGGATCATCTCCGTCTGGCGCTGCTGGCGGGCCAGTTCGGCCTCGGTGTCGAGCGTGCCGGTGAGGTCGCGGACCACCAGCATCAGCAGCTCGTCGCCGGTGTAGTGGGGCGGCTGGGGCTCACCGAAGTCGGCGTACGGGGTGCGCGGGTCCTCCAGATTGGCGCTGGTGACCTCGACCGGGAACTCCGTGCCGTCGGTCCGCCGCGCCACCATCCGGGTGGGCTTCGTGCGGGTGTCCTCCGCGGCCTCGCGCGGGCTGCGCATCGAGCCGGGGATGCGCTTGGAGTCGAAGGAGGGCAGCAGGTCGAGCAGGCCCCGCCCCACCAGCGCCGTACCCGGCGACTCGAACGTCTCGATCGCTATCGCGTTGGCGTTGACCACCGTGCCGTTGACGTCGACCAGCAGCAGCGCGTCGGGCAGGGCATCGAGTATCGAGGCGAGGCGAGCAGCGCCTCTGGATGGCCTGCTGCTCACGAGACGCGTCCTCCCTGTTACCGCACGTGCCGCACTGTCCTGCGCCGCCGTTTTCCCGCGCTGATGTCCGCTCTTGCTTGCGCTTTCGTTTCCGCTCTTGTGCTGCCAGCTCTCACGGGCGGGCGGCTTGTCACGGGCGGCCCATCTTGCCGCCACCCCCGGGACATGTCACTAGACCGAGTGTACGGGTCGGGCCCCCTCGCGCGGCCCCGGATGTCCATGTGCCCCTTGGGAGCGGGGTGTTCGGGCGCCGCGTTCGGCCGGGGGCGCGCGGGTGTGGCGTACGTCACGAACGTACGGTCGTGTCCGTCCGCGTACCTCCGGCGCTCGCGTCGGCGCTGTTCACCGCGTCGCTCGCGGTATTCGCGCCGTTCAGGCCGTTCGCGCCGTTCGCGGCCGGGAGCGCGGGCACCATCCGCTGCCAGCGCGACACCTCGCAGCCGTTCGTCCTGCTGTACTCCTCGTCGACCGTCCGGCCCCGCCACACGCCCGTCACGTGGGCCGTCTGCGGTCCCCCGTAGATCATCGAGCACATCTGCCCCGCGGGCACCGCACGCTCCGGTCCCCCGATCTCCACGAGATGCTCACACGCCGGGTCGGTCTCCTCCTTCGCCCCGGCGGGGCCGCAGTCGAGGGTGTACGTCCGCGGCTGGGCGTCGGGCGCCGCCGCGTACGTCACGGTCAGGCGGCTCTCCATCAGCCGCTCGACGGGGGTGGGGCGCGGGACGCCGACCGCCGCGGCGCCGCCGGCGGCCACGAGGGGCGCGGCGAGGGGCGCGGCCAGGGTGAGGAACGCGAGGACGGTACGGGTGCCCTGGGGCGCGCGGGCGCCCTTCGGGGCGCGGTTCCGCGTCGTACGGGGTGCGGTGGCTCGGGGGTTTCGCATGCGCCCCTCCCTACCCGTGCGGGCCCGCCCGCCCCCGCAACCCACTCCTTCGTGGGCGCGTCCCGGCACTACCCCTTTGCCCTGCCCACCGGCGGCCTTGTACCGTAGTCTGCGATTGGTCGCGGCCCGCACGGCTGTGTCATCATCTGCACACGCGCCCGCTCACCCGGGCACGTACCAGGAGGCGTCGCCTAGTCCGGTCTATGGCGCCGCACTGCTAATGCGGTTTGGGCTTTACCGTCCATCGAGGGTTCAAATCCCTCCGCCTCCGCCACCACCCCGGAGCCCCGCCCGTCCTCCACCGACGGCGGGGCTCCTTCCGTTCCACCCCCCCCGGCCCCCACCCCATTCCCGCAGGTCACCCCGCCTCCCGGTTATGGATTTCACCTCCCGCCACACCTCATGTAATGTTGTTCCCGCAACGCCGACCGGCCCAAAACCCCGCGAAGCGCTCGCACTCGTAGCTCAACGGATAGAGCATCTGACTACGGATCAGAAGGTTGCAGGTTCGAATCCTGCCGAGTGCACCACAGGTCAGAGGCCCTGTGCCCCTTCGGGGGTGCGGGGCTTCTGTCATAATTTCTCACAATCGCCGAATGATCTTGCGTCAGCGCAACAGCTCGGCAGGCTTCTCCGAACCGGCCCGCAGTGACTGAGGGTCAGGGTGCACGTAAGTCCGCTTCGTGAACGACAGATCCGAGTGGCCCGCCCACGCCGACACGGAGGTTTCCGGGCGCCGGGCGGGCAGCGGGCGGGCCTCGAAGCTGGGCACCGGGTTGGCGTACTGATGGTGCTTCGGATCGAGGCTCACGACATCCTCGCTTTCAGGTCGCTCTGGATTCGGGTGGCTCGGAGCTGGCCGACGCCGTAGCGGTCCTTGAGTACGCGGATCGACGCCGCGCGGCCCTGCGGGTGGCAATCCGCGTCCACCGGTCACGGGTGATCTGCGCCGCGTCCCGCCCCCGCTGGGCCAGGCCGAACCGGGACAGCAGCCGCTCCCGCAGCTCCCCCCCGGGTCACCACCCACACCAGCACCCCTGGCGTACCCGGCACCCCGAGGGCGCCCAGGTTTTGCCGGGCCATCAGCGCGATGGAGAACAGCGCCACCTCGGCGGCGGCGAACATCACCACCCGCTCCGTACCGGACGCTCATGGGGTGCTCCGAGAGGGGTCGGAAAGGCCCGCTACGGTGACAGCCATGGAAAAGCGGGGGGACGGGTCGCCGCTGAGCGCGATCAAGTGGGCGTTGGTCACCGGGGTGGTGCTGGCCGCGGGGGCGCTGGTGCCGATGCTGTGGGGCAACGCCAGCTGGCCGCAGTCGCGGCACGCGCTCTGGGTCACCGTGCCGGTGCCGGTGGTGGCGGTGCTTGTCGTCAGGCTGGTGCTGCCCTGGCGCGAGCGGCGGGCGGCGCGGCGGGCGGCGGATCGGGCGGCGGATCGGGCTGCGTTCACTTCGTCCTCCGGATCGAATGACCAGTGATTCGCGGCCGGGCCAGCTGGCGAACGCGACGGCGTCGGCGCGGTTGGTGGTCCGCAGCAGGCCGCGGCCGTCGTTGCCCTCCCAGATCACCAGGTGCGTGGTCCGGTCCTCCTCGGAACTGACGTTGACGACGAGCGTCGCGCCCGGCGTGGTGATGTCGGCGAAGGTCGCCTCGCACACCCCTTCCTGGTGCCACACGCCGTCGCGGCCGGGGATGCGGTGCTGGTCGACGGTCTGGTCGACGGCAACCATGTCCGGCCGAGCAACGGTTGCGACGTAGTCGGCGATCCGCGGGTACGTGGCGAACGCCTTGTCGAGCACGGCGGCCTCGTCGGGCAGATAGCCGTTCACGCGGCGCCACTCGTGTCGGCCGTGGCGTTCGCGTGGCGGTGTGAGGTGACGGTCCGGCAGATGTGAAGAGGGGTAAGCACAGTCGGGGGCGGCGGGGGGTGAGCGACGCGCCGGGGGATGTGGTCTGAACGGGGCAAAAATGGTGTGAAGGTGTGTTAATAAGTCACATTATTCGTATCTATGACTTCGTTGGGCACGTACGTCCCCCTTCTCGGGCCATCAGGGTCCGAGGGCGTGCCCTCGCGAAGGAGTCCCATGCGTTCCGCTCGTGCTCTCGCCGCTCTCGCCATCTCCAGCATTGCCCTCAGCGGCGGCGCTCTGGCGCTCTCCGCCCCGATGGCGTCCGCCGAGACGGGTCCCCACTCGGAGATCTGTGAGCAGGCCCAGGTCAAGACCCATGAAGCGCAGAAGGAGCTCGACCGGCTGGAGAAGCTGCCGAACAAGACGCCGGAGATCCGTAAGCAGATCGCCACGGCCGAGGAGATCCTGGAGCAGGCGCAGGTCGGCGAGCGGGACGCGTGCGCGAGCGTCACCGGTCCGGTGCACGCCGGTTCCGGCGGCCTGGCGGGCGGGATCAGCGGCACCGAGATGACGGCGGGCGCGGCTGTGCTCGCCGTCGCGGCCGCCGGTGGCGTCGTGATGATGCGCCGCCGTTCCGTCGAGGGCTGACCTCGGTTCCACCTCCGCCCCTTGTGGCCGCGCGCCCCGCTCGAAGCGGAGCGCGCGACCGCAGGGGGCGTCATACGTCCGCGGCTCGTTCGGCACCAGGCATCAGGCATCAGGCGCTAAGCGCTAAGCGCCAATCGCCAATCGCCAATCGCCAGGCGCCAGGCGCCAGGCGCTGATCGCTGGGCCCCGGCCCGAGGCGGACGGACGCAGACTTCGAGAAAGGCCCGCCCCGCATGCAGCACCCCCGCGCCGTCGACCGCCGCCGCCAGGCGGGCCTCGCACTGCTCCTGGCAGGCATGGCCGTGGGCGGCTTCCTCGTGGTCGACAGCGCCTCCGGCACCGGACTCACCCCGCCCAGGCCCTCGGCCGCCGACGCCTTCTCCGGCCCCGCCGCACCGGCCGTCCCGGCCCCCGCGGTGGACCCGCTGCCGCCGTCGCCGCCCACCCGCATCACGATCCCCGAGATCGGCGTCGACGCGCCGATGACCGGTCTCACCACGGACAAGGACCACACCCTGCAACCCCCGCCGCCGGACGACAAGAACCTCGCCGGCTGGTACCGGAACGGCCCCACGCCCGGCAGCACCGGCACCGCGGTCGTCGTCGGACACCTCGACACCCACAGCGGCCCCGCCGTCTTCTACCGCATCGGCCAGCTCCACAAGCAGAACACCCTCACCGTGCGGCGCCAGGACGGCCGCACCGCCGTCTTCACCGTCGACGCCGTCGAGCAGTACGAGAAGAGCGACTTCCCCAGCGAGAAGGTCTACCGGCAGGCCACCCGCCCCGAACTCCGCCTGATCACCTGCGCCGGCACCTACTCCCGGGCCACCAGCTACAGCGCCAACATCGTCGTCTACGCCCACCTCACGAAGGTCGGCCCGCCCGCTCCCGCCCCGGTGGCGTCTCCCGTGGCCACGGCGGCCCCGGCGCCCCCGGCCTCTCCCGCCGCTCCGTGGACCGCGCCGTGGTGAACGGGAGGAGCTGAGCCGCGGTCTGCGGCGGCGACGCAGCCGCAGCCTCGGCCTCGTCCGCGTCGACCACCTCGCCGCCGAGGTCGGCTGGAGCCGCGAGCGCCTGTGGACCCGCTTCTGCGCCCAACTCGGCCTCCTGCCCGAACCGTTACGGCGCGGGCGCGGGCGCGGGCCGTCGCGGCGGGCGAGGTGATCCTCAGTGGCGGAGTCGAACCCGGCGCCCTCGTGGCCTCGTTGACCCGCCTCTCCTACCCCCCGGCCTCTCCTGCCTCCCCGGCCTCGCCCCGGACGCCGCCCGGACGATCGCCCACCGCCTCGGCGCCCGGCTCCGGCGCGCCGCGCACCACCCGTAAAGCCCTCGCGTCCCGCCCGCCCGGGTCCGTAGCATCCGGCCCGTGCTGACGATCCCCAGTCGGGAACTGACCCCCGCCGACCACGAACTCATCGCGTACGCCCGCGCCATCGTCGACGAGAACACCGACGGCGACGGCGGCGTCCACACCATGGGCGCCGCCGTCCGTGACGCGGACGGACGCATGCACGGCGGCATCAACCTCTACCACTTCACCGGCGGGCCCTGCGCCGAACTCGTCGCCCTCGGCTGCGCCCGAGCCTGCGGGGCGCGGCAGTTGACCACCATCGTGGCCGTCGGCAACCTCGGCCGCGGCCCCGTCGGCCCGTGCGGCCGCGACCGCCAGATCCTCTTCGACTACCACCGGTCCATCCGCGTCCTCCTGCCCACCCCGGACGGCGTCCGGAGCGCCCGCATCACCGACCTGATGCCCCTTGCCGCCCTCTGGACCCCGGACGAGGGCACCCAGCCCTTCGAACCGGCGCTCTTCACCGACCCCGCGCCGGAGGGTCCTCCACCTGGAAGGTGACCCCTTCTGCCTCGGCCGCGCCGCAGACGCGGAGCATGCGGTGTTGCGACGGGGTGCAGCGCACCGTCGTGCCCCGGGGGAGGCGGAGGGTGGTGCCTGCGCAGTGGGCGTCGAGGAAGGAGAGCGGGGTGAGGTCGAGGAGGGCGGGCGGGGGGTCGCTGGTGAAAGCGGCGCGGAGGGTGAGGTCGAAGTGGAGGCGGGTGGCGAGGTCGGCGGTGCCGGTGAGGCGGAGGCAGGAGCCGGTGCGGTCGGCGTGGAGGGTGTCGAGGGAGGGCAGGACGGCGAGCGGGTGCAGGGCGGCGATACGCGAGAGCAGGGGCGCCGGGACGGCGCCGTGGTCGTACTCGCAGATCGCGGTGAAGCCGGTCCTGGTCGAGAAGGGCGTCAACTCCGCTTCGTAGGAGGAGAGTTCGGACTCGGGGAGGCCGGAGTGCGCGGCGGCGGCCCACGTCATGTCGCCGACCACCCGCATGCCGGTGAAGCCGCGCCGCCGCGCGGTGCTGGTGCCCGCCGCCCAGAAGGCCGTACGGACCGCCGGGTCGAAGGCGCCGGACGCGGGGTCGTAGCCGGGGGCTTCGGAGGAGAGCGCCAACTGCCCGGTGCGCGCGCAGCGTTCGGCGGGGACGCCGTGCGCGGAGAGATGGGCGAGGGCGTCAGGACCGGCGGTGTCCCCGCCGGTGAAGATCATGACGCGCTCACCGAGGGCGAGGCCCGCGACGGTGAAGGCGGCGCGCACCGCCCACCGGTCGTCGTCGCCGTGGATTCCGAGGCAGGCGTGGTCACCGGGGCCCATACGGTCGACCGCGACCGCCCGCGGTATCGCCTCGGCCACCGACGTACACCCGGCCCCGCTCCCGTCATGGCCGCCTGCCGCGACCGACCGGTCGCGCTCCGCGCCCACGGGGTCACCGCGGCCACCCCCGCCGCCCGCCATGCCACCTCCCATGGACCGAACGTACGCCGCCCGCACCAACCTTTCGGCCCGCGCATCGCATATCGGCCGCCGATGACGAAAAGTGCCCAGGAAGATGCCCAGAACGACCGCCGAACCGTCCGCCTTCGACCGTTCACCCCTTGATCGTTCTCCGCGCCGGAGTCGGCACCCGGTCCCGCGCGGCACCCGCCGCCGTGCGCAACTCCGTACACACCGCCGTACGGCCCGCCGCGCGCACCGCCGCAAACAACCCTCACCCCGATTCTCAGACGATTCACAGAATCGGCCAAGGCTCCTCTCATAGCGCGCGCACAGGGTGAACACCATGCCTTCCACATCGATGAGCACCGCCACCGCAGCCCCCGCGACCGCGCACGCGGCCACCACCGCCACCGCCACCGACCTCGCGCGCCCCGACGGCTCGCCGGTGCGCGTCCTCGTCGTCGACGACGAGGCGCCGCTCGCCGACCTGCTGTCGATGGCGCTGCGCTACGAGGGCTGGCAGGTACGCACCGAGGCCGACGGCGCGGGCGCGCTGCGGGCGGCCCGCGAGACCCGGCCCGACGCGGTCGTGCTCGACGTGATGCTGCCGGACATGGACGGCCTGGAGGTGCTGGCGAAGCTGCGCCGCGACACCCCGGACGTCCCCGTGCTGTTCCTGACCGCGAAGGACGCGGTCGAGGACCGGATCGCCGGGCTCACCGCGGGCGGCGACGACTACGTCACCAAGCCGTTCAGCCTGGAGGAGGTGGTGGCCAGGCTCCGCGGCCTGCTGCGCCGCTCGGGCGCCGCCGCCGTACGCAACGAGTCGCTGCTGGTCGTCGGCGACCTCGTGCTGAACGAGGACAGCCACGAGGTCAGCCGCGGCGGCGACAACGTCCACCTCACCGCGACCGAGTTCGAGCTGCTGCGGTACCTGATGCGCAATCCGCGCCGGGTGCTGAGCAAGGCGCAGATCCTCGACCGCGTGTGGTCGTACGACTTCGGCGGTCAGGCCAACGTCGTGGAGCTGTACATCAGTTACCTGCGCCGCAAGCTCGACGCCGGCCGCGCGCCGATGATCCACACCCGGCGCGGCGCGGGCTACCTGATCAAGCCCGGCGAGCCCGCCGCCTGACGACCCCGGAAGCCGAGACGATGCCCCACGCCTCCCCGCCCCCTACTCCCCACGCCTCCCCGCCCCCCGCGCCGCGCGCCGACCCGAAGCCCAACTCCCGTACCCGCCAGCGCCCCTGGTCCCGCCCCTGGTCCCTGCGCCGCAGGCTCGTCGCGTCCTGCGTCGCGCTCGTCGCCGTCGTGTGCGCGGTCATCGGCGCGGTCACCATATTCGCGCTGCACGACTTCCTGTACGGGCAGCTCGACGGCAAGGTGCAGGACGTGGCGGTACGGGCGGCGGGGCCGCACGGCGGCCCCGGGGACGGCCCGGAGGCCAACCGGGCGGCACGGCTTCCGCAGAGTCCGCTCAACGAGCGGCCGTTCGGATTCCTGGCGGGCGGCGGCCAGCCCGGCGAGACCGTCGGGGCGATCGTCGGCGCGAACGGCACGGTCACGCGGGCCGCGGTCAGCGCGACACCGTCCGGCGGCGGCCTGCTCGAAGCGGATCCGCTCACCGCGCGGCAGACCGCCGCCTTCGCCTCCGTAGCGAGGGACGGCAAGGCCCACACCCTCAGCGTCCCCGGCCTCGGCACGTACCGCGTCGCGTCGGCGCAGCAGTCCTCGGACGGCAGCACCGTACTGGTCGGCCTGTCCACCAGCGGGATCGAGGACACCCTCAACACCCTGATCTGGGTGGAGTTCTCGGTCGCCGCCGCCGGTCTCGTCGCGGCGGGCCTCGCGGGCGCGGCGCTGATGCGGATCGCCCTGCAACCACTGCGCCGGGTCGCCGCGACCGCCACCCGCGTGTCCGAACTCCCGCTGCACAGCGGCGAGGTGGCGCTGCACGAACGCGTCCCCGACTCCGACACCGACCCGCGGACCGAGGTCGGCCAGGTCGGCGCGGCGCTCAACCGCATGCTGGGGCACGTGGGTTCGGCCCTGCACGCGCGGCAGGAGAGCGAGACACGGGTCAGACAGTTCGTCGCGGACGCCAGCCACGAGCTGCGTACGCCACTGGCCTCGATCCGCGGCTACGCCGAACTCACCCGCCGGGGAAGGGAACCCGTCGGCCCCGACACCCGGCACGCGCTCGGCCGGATCGAGTCCGAGGCCGGACGGATGACGACCCTCGTCGAGGATCTGCTGCTGCTGGCCAGACTGGACGCGGGCCGCCCGCTCAGCTTCGCCGAGACCGACCTGTCCCCGCTGGTCGTGGACGCGGTCAGCGACGCCCGGGCGGCGGGCCGCGACCACGTCTGGCGGCTCGACCTGCCCGACGACCCGGCGACCGTGCACGGCGACGCGCAGCGCCTCCACCAGGTGCTGACCAATCTGCTGGCCAACGCCCGCACCCACACCCCGGCCGGTACGACGGTCACCGCCCGCGTCGTACGCGACGGGCCCGGCGTCCTGCTCCAGGTCCAGGACGACGGCCCCGGCATCCCCGCCGACCTGCGACGCCATGTCTTCGAGCGGTTCGCGCGCGGCGACGCCTCCCGTACCCGGACGGCCGCCGCCGCGCGGTCCGGCAGTACGGGGCTCGGCCTGGCGATCGTGCGTTCGGTGGTCACCGCGCACGGCGGCGAGGTGTCCGTGGACAGCGTGCCCGGACGTACGGTCTTCACCGTCCGGCTGCGCGCCGCACACTCACAGCCGCCGCTCAGGCTCGCCACAACGTCGTGACAGCGCGCCCGCCGAGGGTCGGATCATGCGAACCCAACTCGGCAATCTGCCCGCCCGGCAGCACCTGCCGGCCGCGGGCACAGCTCCGGAACACCCGGCCGGGCCCGGTGCCCAGGCGGCCCCGGCCCTCGACGTCGTCATCCCCGTGTACAACGAGGAGAACGACCTGGAGCCCTGCGTCCGCCGCCTGCACGCGCATCTGTCGGGCACCTTCCCCTACCCCTTCCGGATCACCGTCGCCGACAACGCCAGTACGGACCTGACGTCCGCGGTGGCGAAGGCGCTGGCCGCCGAACTCCCCGAGGTCGAGTCCTTCAGGCTCGAACAGAAGGGCCGCGGAAGGGCGTTGAGGACGGTGTGGTCCGCCTCCGACGCGCCCGTGCTGGCGTACATGGACGTGGATCTGTCCACCGACCTCAACGCGCTGCTCCCGCTGGTCGCGCCGCTGATCTCCGGCCACTCCGACCTGGCGATCGGCTCGCGGCTCGCCCGCTCCTCGCGGGTGGTGCGCGGCGCGAAGCGGGAGTTCATCTCCCGCGCCTACAACCTGATACTGCGCGGCTCGCTGGCCGCGCGCTTCTCCGACGCGCAGTGCGGATTCAAGGCCATCAGGGGCGATGTCGCCCAGCGGCTGCTGCCGATGGTCGAGGACACCGGCTGGTTCTTCGACACCGAGATGCTGGTGCTCGCCGAACGCGCGGGCCTGCGCATCCACGAGGTGCCGGTCGACTGGGTCGACGACCCGGACAGCAGCGTCGACCTCGTCCGCACCGCCACCGACGACCTGCGCGGCGTCTGGCGGGTCGGCCGGGCCCTGGCCACCGGGCAGTTGGCGCTCGACCGGCTGCGGCGGCCCTTCGGGGACGACCCGCGCGACCGCGAACTCACCGGCGTGCCCGCCGGGTTGGCGCGGCAGCTCGTCGGCTTCTGCGTCGTCGGGGCGCTCAGCACGCTGGTCTACCTGGCGCTCTTCTCGCTCTTCCGGCTCGGCACCGGCTCCCAAGTGGCCAATGCCCTGGCGCTGTTGCTCTCCGCCTTCGGCAACACCGCCGCCAACCGGCGGCTCACCTTCGGCGTACGCGGGCGCGACCAGGCCGTACGCCACCAGGCGCAGGGCCTCGTCGTCTTCGCCATCGGCCTCGCCCTGACCAGCGGTTCACTGGCCGCCCTGCACGCGGCGACCGCCCACCCGGACCACGGCACGGAACTGGCCGTCCTGATCGCGGCGAACCTCGCGGCGACGGTGCTCAGATTCCTGCTCTTCCGGGCGTGGGTCTTCCCCGAGGGCGCGACCGGCGGCGCGGCCTTCCGCGACGGTGAGACGGTCACGGCGGCCTTCCGCGACGGTGAGACCGGCGGCGCGGCTTTCCGCGAAGGTGAGACGGCCACGGCGGCCTTCCGCGACGGTGAGACGGTCACCGGGGCCGGCCCCGTCTCGTACGAGGCCCGGTCCGCCGACCTCCCGGCCCACGAAACCCCTTCCGCCCGCGACGACTTGAGGAGGGCGCGATGAGCGCGCCGGGCAACACCACAGTGGACACGGACGTGTTCGGGCATCCGGTCGCGGAACCGGCGCCGCGGCCAGCGGGGCACCGGGGAGGGCTCGCGCGGCGGACCTGGCGGGGCCGGGCGGAGGACGCCGCCTGGGTGCGCCCCGCGTTCTTCGCGCTGCTGCTCGGCACCCTGGTCCTCTACCTGTGGAATCTGAGCGCCGCCGGATACGCCAACTCCTTCTACTCCGCGGCCGTCCAGGCCGGGAGCCAGAGCTGGAAGGCGTTCTTCTTCGGCTCCTCCGACGCCGCGAATTCCATCACCGTCGACAAGCCGCCCGCCGCGCTGTGGCCGATGGCCCTGTCGGTGCGGCTGTTCGGCCTCGGCTCCTGGCAGATCCTCGTGCCGGAGGCGCTGATGGGCGTCGCCACGGTCGGCGTGCTCTACGCGGCCGTACGCCGCCGGTTCAGCGCGGGCGCGGGCCTGATCGCGGGCGCCGTCCTGGCGCTCACCCCCGTCGCGGCGCTGATGTTCCGCTTCAACAACCCCGACGCGCTGCTGGCGTTGCTGATGGTCGTCGCCGTCTACGGCGTGCTGCGCGCGCTGGAGGACGCCCGGACGAAGTGGCTGCTGATCGCGGGCGTCGCGCTCGGCTTCGCCTTCCTCACCAAGACCCTCCAGGCGTGGCTGATCGTGCCGCCGCTCGCACTGGTCTACGCGGTCTGCGCGCCGACGACGCCGCGCCGCCGTATCGGCCAACTCCTCGCCGCGGGCGGTGCGATGGTGGTGTCCGGCGGCTGGTGGGTGACGATCGTCGAGTTGTGGCCGACGTCGTCCCGCCCGTACATCGGCGGCTCGCAGGACAACAGCTTCCTGTCGCTGACCTTCGGCTACAACGGCTTCGGCCGCATCACCGGCAACGAGACCGGCAGCGTCGGCGGAGGCGGCGGGGGCCGCGGTGGCGGCGGTGGCGGTGGCGGGATGTGGGGCGAGACCGGCATCGGGCGGCTCTTCAACTCCGAGATGGGCGGCCAGATCGCCTGGCTGCTGCCCGCGGCCTTCGTCCTGCTCGCCGCGGGACTGTGGCTGACCTGGCGCGCCAAGCGCACCGACACCGTCCGCGCGGCGTTCCTGGTGTGGGGCGGCGCGCTGCTGATCACCTTCGCGACCTTCAGCTTCATGTCCGGGATCTTCCACCAGTACTACAACATCGCCCTCGCCCCCTACATCGCCGCCGTCGTCGGCATGGGCACGGCACTGCTGTGGGCCCGGCGCACGCACATCGCCGCCGCGGCCGTGCTCGCCGTGACCGTCGCGGGCACCGGCGTGTGGTCGTACGTACTCCTCGACCGTTCCTCCGACTGGCTCCCGTGGCTGCGCGGCGCGGTCCTGATCGGCGGTTTCGTCGCCGCCGCGGGGCTGCTCGCGGGTGCGATGCCCGGGGTACGGGTCGCCGCCCGGCTCGGCGCGATCGCCGCGTTCGTCGGCGTCGCCGCGGCGCTCGGCGGGCCCGTCGCGTACACCCTCAACACCGTGAACACCGGCCACTCCGGCTCCATCGTGACCGCGGGGCCCGCCGTCCAGGGCGGCATGGGCGGCTTCGGCGGCGGCGGACGTCCCGGTGGCGGTGGCGGTGGCCGCGGCGGCATGCCGCCCGGCATGGGCGGCGGCCCCACCAACGGCCAGGGCCAGGGCCAAGGTCAGGGGCAGGGCATGCCCGGCGGCCAGAACGGGCAGACCGGCCAGGGCGGCCCCTTCGGCGGCGGCCAGAACGGCCAGACCGGCCAGGGCGGCCAGAACGGGCAGACCATGCCCGGCACCGGCCGCACCGGCCAGGACGGCGCCCCGGGCGTCCCCGGCGGCAACGGCGGCGGCATGGGCGGCCTGCTCAACGGCACCCAGGTCAGCTCCGCCATGAAGAAGCTGCTCCTCGCCGATTCCGGCGACTACACCTGGGTGGCCGCCGCGATCGGCTCCCAGAACCAGGCCAGCTACCAGCTCGCCACCGGAAAGCCGGTGATGTCCATCGGCGGCTTCAACGGCAGCGACCCCTCGCCCACCCTCGCCCAGTTCCAGAAGTACGTGGCCGAGGGGAAGATCCACTACTTCCTCGGCGGCGGCCAGGGCGGCGGCGGTGGCATGGGCGGCAGCGGTACCGCGTCCGCCATCACCACCTGGGTCGAGGCCCACTACACGGCCAAGACCGTGGGCGGCACGACGGTCTACGACCTGACCGCGCCCACGTCCTGACGCTCTCGTCCCCCGACCGCGCCGCGGCGGCGCCCCGCACACCCGGGGGCGCCGCCGCGGCGCATTCCTTTACGGCTTCGCAATCCACCCCATGTTTAGCTGAATCCGGCGCGACGGTTGCGACGGCCACGACGTGCCCCCACGCACGCCGTACGCCCCACGCACGCCGTACGCGGCACGCGTGCCGTGCGGCCTGCGCCCGGAGAGCATCGCGGCCGACGTGGTGCACGACGGCGACCCGACCGCCGCCCTGAGCGGCTGAGGGCAACGACCGCTCAGGGCACGGGAGTCGGAACCTCCGACGGGACGGGGAGTGCGCGCTACGCCAGCCGGGCCGGGAAGCCGCCGGTGGCGATGGGGCCCCACCGCTCCGGGGTGACGCGGATCAGGGACTTGCCCTGCCGCACCATCGCGGAGCGGTACTCGTCCCAGTCGGGGTGCTCGCCCGAGATGTTGCGGAAGTACTCGACCAGCGGCTCGACGGACTCGGGGCTGTCGATGACCTCGGCGGTGCCGTCGACCTGCACCCAGGGGCCGTTCCACTCGTCGGAGAGGATCACGACCGAGGCGCGCGGATCGCGGCGGGCGTTGCGCGTCTTGGCCCGCTCGGGGTAGGTCGACACGACGATCCGGCCGGAGTCGTCGACCCCGCAGGTGAGCGGGGACGCCTGCGGGCGGCCGTCGGAACGGGTGGTGAGCAGGATCGCGCGGTGCCGCGGGCGCACGAACTCCAGCAGCTCATCCAGCGTGACGGACGTATTCGTGGCGATGTTGGGAGCCATGCCAGCACCCTACGTCGGGCACCCGCGGATGCGGCCGCAGGCGCCTTCGGCCTTACGCCGAAACGGCGTCCGACGAGAGGGGGCGGGCCGCCGTGCCGTGACATCGGCTCCGGCGGCACGCCCTTCGTGCTGGGTCCCGGTGGACGGCCTCGGCCGTCCCCTGCTCCGGCCGTCCTCCGGGACCCGGTCCCGTCCGCCGCCCTGGACCTCTCCGCTGTGGGAACAGGACAGTCGGCCGGGAGTTCCTGCGGGCCGGGTGACCGGCCCTCCCGGTTACCGGGTCTGGTCGCCCGACCGGTCCCGGACGGCTTCCGCCTCGGGCGTACCCGTCTGGGTGGCGGCGATGTCCGCCGCGCCGGTCTCGGCCGCCGCCAGCTCCGCGACGGCGACTTCCGCCGCCCGGCCCGTACCCGCCTCAGCCTGCTGCAAACCGCTGCGGGTGCGCAGGGCGGTCTCCTTGACGAAGATCACCAGCAGGAAGGAGAGCAGGGCGAAGGGCGCGGCGTACAGGAAGACGTCGCCGATGCCGTGGCCGTACGCGCTCTCCACGATCCCCCTGACGGGGGCGGGCAGTTGCTCGACGTCCGGGATGCCGCCGCCGGTCCCGGCGCCGGTGATGTGGTGGTCGGCGAGGCCCGTGGTGACGAAGTGCGTGACGCGGTTGCCGAGCACCGCGCCGAGCGCGGTGACGCCGACCGCGCCGCCCAGCGAGCGGAAGAAGGTGACCAGGGAACTGGCCGAGCCGAGGTCCGCGACGGAGACCTGGTTCTGCACGGCGAGCACCAGATTCTGCATCATCATGCCGACGCCGAGGCCCAACAGGGCCATGTAAACGGCGACTTCCCAGTACGGGGTGTCGTTGCGGATCAGGCCGAGGGTCGCGGAACCCGCGGTGAGCAGGACCGCGCCGGAGACCAGGAACGCCTTCCAGCGGCCGGTGCGGGTGATGATCTGGCCGGAGACGGTCGAGGCGATGAACAGGCCGCCGATCAGCGGGATCGTCATGATGCCGGACATCGTCGGGGTCTTGCCGCGGGCGAGCTGGAAGTACTGGCTCAGGAAGACCGTGCCGGCGAACATCGCGATACCGACGAAGAGGCTCGCGATCGAGGTGAGGGTAATCGTCTTGTTGCGGAACAGCCGCAGCGGGACGATCGGTTCGGCCGCGCGGGTCTCGGTGTAGACGAACAGCGCGCCGAGCACGAGGGACAGCGGCACCATCACGTAGCTCTGCCAGGACACCCACGCGTAGCTCTCACCGGCGAGCGAGATCCACACCATCAGCAGCGAGACGGCCGCGGTGATCAGGAAGGCGCCGGTCCAGTCGATCCGCACCTTCCGCTTGACCACCGGCAGGTGCAGCGTCTTCTGGAGCACGACCAGCGCGGCGACGGCGAACGGCACACCGACGTAGAAGCACCAGCGCCAGCCGAGCGTGGAGTCGACGATGACACCGCCGATCAGCGGGCCGCCGACGGTCGCGATGGCGAAGGTCGCGCCGAGGTAGCCGCTGTAACGGCCGCGCTCCCGGGGCGAGATCATCGCGGCCATGATCACCTGCGACAGCGCGGACAGACCGCCCGCGCCGACGCCCTGGACCAGGCGGCAGGCGATCAGCATGCCGGGGTTGGTGGAGAAGCCGGCCACGATCGAGCCGACCACGTAGATCACCAGCGAGAGCTGGATCAGCAGCTTCTTGCTGAACAGGTCGGAGAGCTTGCCCCAGATCGGGGTGGTCGCGGTGACCGCGAGAAGCGAGGCGGTGACCACCCAGGTGTACGCGCTCTGCCCGCCGCCGATGTCGGCGAGTATGCGGGGCAGGGCGTTGGAGACGATCGTGGACGACAGGATCGCCACGAACAGGCCGAGCAGCAGCCCGGACAGCGCCTCCATGATCTGCCGGTGCGACATGGGCGCGGATTCCTGGCCGCCGTGGCCCGGTTCCGGTGCCTGCCCGTCCCGCTTGCCGGCCTGGGTTGTTGTTGCCATCTTCAGTCCTCTTCAGCCCGTCTGGGCGCGCGATATGTGGTGGGCGCCGCCGCGCGAGGCGGCGGAGCGGCAGTCGCCGAAGCTGTCACGCAGCCGGGCGAGCAGTTCGGAGAGCCGGGCCACGTCGGCGTCCGGCCAGTCGGCCAGATGGTCGGCGACCACGGCGGCGGCCCGGTCGGACGAGGACCGCAGTGTCCGCGTGCCGTGTTCGGTGAGCCGCAGCAGCCGTGAGCGGCGGTCCAGCGGGTCGGGGGCCCGGTCGATCCAGCCGCGCTCGACGCCGAAGGCGACATGACGGCTCGTCACGGACATGTCGACGTCGAGGAGTTCGGCGAGCCTGCTCATCCGCAGCTCGCCGTGGCGGTCGAGGGCGCCGAGCACCATGACCGCCGTGAGCGGGGTCT
Source organism: Streptomyces sp. NPDC087422 (assembly GCF_044744145.1). Lineage (NCBI taxonomy): Bacteria > Bacillati > Actinomycetota > Actinomycetes > Kitasatosporales > Streptomycetaceae > Streptomyces > Streptomyces sp. NPDC087422. Next base: position 702,642 of record NZ_JBIUXT010000003.1, read on the forward strand.
CGGGCGGCAGCCCCCGGGCGATCTCGCGGCTGACGACGAAGGTGGTGCGGAGCTGGTGTGCGAGTTCCACGCACTGCTCGCGGTCCGCCATCCGACGGTCACCTGTCCTTCCGCTGCGGGAGCTGCCTGTGAGTCCGCTGTGATCTTTGGTTGCCTGAAGCAACTGTAAAGTAGTTGGTTGTGCCAGACAAATTCTTTGCCCGGAATCGCGGCAAAGATTCAGCAAAGGAAACGCCTGTATCCGCCCAAGAGGTACGTGTCCGGGTTGCCTGAACGGCTCGGGCCGGAGGCCGTGTGGCCGCCGGGCGGGCCGGGGGTGCGGGCCCTTCCGTCGAGACGCTAGGGTCAGGCGGCATGTCGAACCCTGAGAACAACTACGACCCGGCCGGCAACACCCAGATGTTCCGTGCCTTCGTCGACGAGCAGCCGCCCGCCGCCGAGGTGCAGCGGGCGCAGGGCCGCAGCAAGGTCGGCCTCGTGATCGGTGTGATCGTGGCGGTGGCCGTGGTCATCGGAGTGGTCGCGCTCGCGATGCGCTGACCGCCCGGCCTGCCCGTCCCTACGCAGCAGGATGTGCCAACGGGGGCATATCGCCACGGATGTCCGTGGACAGGTCGGTAGACAGGTCGGTGGGCAGGTCCGTGGACGGGTCTTGACGGGTCCGTTGTCGGGGCTGTCCTTGGGTCCACGGGCGGATCGGGGGACAGACCGGGACCGGGTCGGCGCCAGGAGGCGCCGGTCAGGACAGCGTGACGTCCCTGGTCTCGATGTGCATGCCCAGCGGCACCCGCCAGGCGTCCACGCACAGGTCCCAGGAGGCGGTGCGCGACGCCCCGCCCGCCAGCGGCACCGGCACGGGCTTCGCCGTCTCCACGGTCGCCCAGTCGATGCCGAGCCCGCCGATGATGTGGGTGCCGAAGGTGACCGTGCCCGCCGTCACCGGCAGACCCCCGGCGTTGGTGAAGGTGACGGCGACCTTCTCGCACCAGCGGTCCGCGTCCGCCGTACGCGTGGGCGCGCTCACGGTGAGCCGCGCGGCCGTCGGCGGCGCCGTCGTGGCCCCGCCGGACCCGCCGCCCGAGCCCGTACCGCCCGAGCCCGTACCGCCCGAGCCCGTACCGCCCGGTCCCGTACCCCCTGAACCCGTACCGCCTGAACTCGTACCCCCTGAACCCGTACCGCCGCCCGTAGCCGAGCCCGGTCCCGTACCGGAGTCCGTGCCGCCGCCCGCTTGGGCTGTCGAGCCGCTGGCCGGTCCGCCGGGGGTCGTGGGGGTCCCGTGGGGCGAGGAGGGTGTCCGGGGCGCTCCGGAGGAGGGTGTACGCGGCCCCGTGCCGGTGTCCGTGCCCGAGGGCGTACGGGACGGCTTCGCGGCGCCGGGGGCCGGGCCGTCGAGCGGGACCAGGACCACGTCGCCGTCCGGGGGGACGTCGTGGGGAGCGCTCGGGGAGGGGCCGACGCCGCCGATCGCGACATGGCCGGTGGTGCCGCCGCCCGCGCAGCCGGTGGCCATGACGAGCAGGCCCAGCGCGGCGAGCGCCGGAGCCGTGGTGCGCAGCAGTGCTTGGGTCTTCCTCAACGCGACGTACGAGACCAACGCGACCATCACGTCAGTTTACTGACGGGGTGTCAGGTCGTCACCACCCCGTCAGTGCCACCTCATGCCTCTGCGGTGAGGCCGTCACGGAGCTGTGCGAGGGTGCGGGTCAGCAGCCGGGAGACGTGCATCTGGGAGATGCCGACCTCCTCGCCGATCTGCGACTGCGTCATGTTCGCGAAGAACCGCAGCATGATGATCTGCCGTTCGCGCGGCGGCAGTTGGGCCAGCAGCGGCTTGAGCGACTCGCGGTACTCGACGCCTTCGAGCGCGGTGTCCTCGTAGCCGAGGCGGTCCGCGAGGGTGCCCTCGCCGCCGTCGTCCTCGGGCGGCGGGGAGTCCAGCGAGCTGGCGGTGTACGCGTTGCCCACCGCGAGGCCGTCGACGACGTCCTCCTCCGACACCCCGAGGCAGACCGCCAGTTCGGCGACCGTCGGCGACCTGTCCAGCTTCTGGGAGAGGTCGTCGCTGGCCTTGGTGAGCGCCAGCCGCAGTTCCTGGAGGCGGCGCGGGACCCGGACCGACCAGGAGGTGTCGCGGAAGAATCGCTTCACCTCACCGACGATCGTCGGCATCGCGAAGGTCGGGAACTCCACCCCGCGCTCGCAGTCGAAGCGGTCGATCGCCTTGATCAGGCCGATCGTGCCGACCTGGACGATGTCCTCCATCGGCTCGTTCCGACTGCGGAAGCGAGCGGCTGCGTACCGCACGAGTGGCAGATTCAGCTCGATGAGCGTGTCACGTACATAGGTGCGTTCCGGGCTGTCCACCGGCAGTTCCGCGAGGCGCAGGAACAGCGATCGGGACAGCGTGCGGGTGTCGATGGCCTCGCCGTGAAGAGCATCGTGCGGTGCGGTCGCCGTGTCGGGCTTGAGCACCTTGGGACTGCCCACCTGTACGGACATGCCACCCCCTTGAGGTCGCGGACGGGTGTCGCGAGCGACGGTTGTTCCTCCACTGGAATACCGGAGGCCGGCTCGCGACAAACGCGGTACCCGCAGAATGTCACATGTCGGCAACACGCTGTAGCGCCATGTCGACATATCTGTGCAGGTGACTTAATCCTCTTCAGCTACGCTTCGAGCTGGTTTGCGGACCTCAGTCGCGCGAAGCTCCGGGACAGCAGACGGGACACGTGCATCTGCGAAACCCCCAGTTCCGCACTGATCTGGGACTGCGTCAGGTTGCCGAAGTAGCGGAGCAGCAGGATGCGCCGCTCCCGCTCGGGAAGCTGGACCAGAAGATGGCGGACGAGGTCGCGGTGCTCGACCCCGGACAGCGCCGGGTCCTCGTAGCCGAGCCGGTCGAGCAGCCCCGGCGCCCCGTCGCCCTCCTGCGCCGCCTCCAGTGAGGTCGCGTGGTAGGCGCGGCCCGCCTCCAGGCACGCCAGCACCTCCTCCTCGGCGAGCTTGAGCCGCTCGGCGATCTCGGCCGTCGTCGGCGACCTGCCGTGCAGCACGGTCAGGTCCTCGATCGCGCCGCTCACCTGGACCCACAGCTCGTGCAGGCGACGCGGCACGTGCACGGTCCGCACGTTGTCCCTGAAGTAACGTTTGATCTCGCCGACGACGGTCGGCATCGCGAAGGTCGGGAACTGCACGCCGCGCTCCGGGTCGAACCGGTCGATCGCGTTGATCAGGCCGATCGTGCCGACCTGGACCACGTCCTCCATCGGTTCGTTGCGGCTCCTGAAGCGGGCCGCCGCGTAGCGCACCAGCGGCAGATTCACCTCGATCAGCGCGGCCCGCACCCGTGCGTGCTCGGGGGTGCCGGGCTCCAGCTTGGTGATCTGCTCGAAGAGCACCTGGGTGAGCGCTCTCGCGTCCGCCGCGTTGGCACTGGGCGTACGGGTTCTGCCTCGGGGATACGTTGTTGACGCCGTATGGGCCGACACCGGCACACCACACCCCTTATCGGTCCACTCATCCGGCAAAAGCGGTCATAGCATCACAATTCATGTCCGCTTTGTGCAAGCACCGCATATTGCCGTGTTGTACGAACCGGCGGCCCGGAAGTCCCCCGTCCGGCGGTGTGAATCCGGAGCGAAGGGTGCGCGGAGGTGGCGCGCGAGGGGGCTCAAAGGGCGCGAAAACGCCCCCCACCGGTCGGCGGGGGGCGCGTGAACGCTCGTCGTGCGCTCGGCCGGGAGGTCAGATCTCCAGGTCCGCGATCACCCAGGTGGCGAACTCCGACCAGAGCGCGACGGCCGCCCGGTGCTCCGGGTGTTCGAGATACGCCGTCAGCGCCGCCGCGTCCGCGACGGTGGAATTGATGGCGAAGTCATAGGCGATCGGGCGGTCCGTGATGTTCCAGCCGCACTCCCAGGAGAGCGTTTCCGGCACCTTCTCGCCGAGCTCGGCGAAGGCCCGCGCGCCCGCCTGGACACGCGGTTCGTCCTGCCGCACGCCCTCGTTGAGCCTGAACAGGACCAGATGCCGGATCATGGGACTCCCTCGCCGCCGGCATGCCGCCGCGTGCCGCTGGGTACTGGTGGTGCGCCGCCGGAGCGGCCGGGACGGCCCGCCGGTCAGTTGGCCAGGTCGTGCATGAACTTCCCGATGCTCTTCGCGGCGTTCGATATGCCCTGGAAGCCTACCTGGACGAGATCAGCGGCTCGGGCCGGCTGATTGATGATCGTGTAGAGGATGAAGATCACCAGTACGTACATGGTGATCTTCTTCGCCTGCGCCATGCGCCTTTGCCCTCCCCAGCCCGCAGCCCGCACCGACGGTCACAAGTGTGCAATCACGGAAGTCTATCCATCAGATGGCGTAATCAGACGGCCTGTTGTCCCAATCATCCTCTTAGAAGATGAAGGTCGGGCTCGGGTTCGTGGCAGGTCCGGAGCGTGGGATCGGCCTGTCGGCACCGCTTGCCGCCGCTTGCCGCGGCTTACCGCCCCTTGACCTCGCTTTGCCGTCGCTTTGTTTCCGGCCGCCCGCCGTCACGTCCTGCGGTGCCGGAGCAGCAGCCATGTGCCGCCCGCCGCCGCCAGCAGCACCACCAGGGCGGACCCGCCGGCGATCTCCGTGCCGGTCAGCCGGGCGCCCGGCCCCGAGGCGGCGGGCGCGCCCGTACCCGGTCCCGCCGTCGTGGCGTCCGCGGCCGACGCCGCGCCCCTGCTCGTACCGCTGCTCGTACCCGTGGTCGTACCGCTACTGGTACCCGTGGTCGTACCGCTCGCCGTACCGCCCGACGCGCCTTCCGGGAGCGGGGTCCGGCGGCCGGGCGTCACTCGTACCGGCACGGTCTTCGCGACCGAGCCGTCCGCGTTCAGCAGCACCGCGCGCTGCTGGGGCCGGGCGAAGTCGAACATCGGGTCGAGCGGGTGCGCGGTCGCGTCGAAGGAGCCGTCGCCGATCCGGCCCGTACCCCAGTTGTCCTCGATGAAGCGCAGGACGGACGACTGGGTGGTCAGCGCGTGCTCGACGTGATCGCGCCGGGTGTAAGGGGACACGACCAGCAGCGGCAGCCGGGGTCCCGGACCGCAGCGGTCGAGGTAGCCGCCCGCGGCGGGCGGCCCGTCGGCGCACATCGCGGTGTCCGCGCCCGCGTCGGTGGAGCCGTTGGTGATCGCGGCGGCGACTTGGTCGTACCAGCCGTCGGAGTCGTCGTACGCCACGATCACCGCCGTGCTCGCCCACTGCGGCGACCGCTGGACCGCGTTGATCTCGCGGACCAGGAAGTGCTGCTCGTCCAGCGGGTCGGAGTAGCCCGCGTGCCCGTCCTGGTACTCGGCCGCCTTCAGGAACGACACCGCGGGCAGATTCCCGGCCGCGAGCGCCGTGTCGAAGTCGGTCAGGTCGTACTGGTGGTTGGCCCGGTCCTGGCGGCCGATCATCGCGGCGGACGTCGGCGGCAGGTGGTGCGGATTCGCCGTCGACTCGTAGTACTGGAACGGCTCGTGGTGCGGCGAGTAGTCCACCGACGCGTTGCCGCCGACATTGGCGTGGGTCGCGCCGCAGACCGCCGTGCCGCCCGGCGAGGACGTCGGCGCGAAGCCGCCCTGGAACCAGCCCCAGGTCACGCCCTTGTCGTTGAGCAGGTCCCCGACGTTGCGGCCGCGCATCGCGGTGAGCTGGCCGCTCGCGGTGTGGTTGTTGTCCGAGCAGTCGTCGTACGCCGGGTCCGGGTCGGTGACGACCGTGCCGACCCCGGTCGTCGGGTCGGGGCTGCGTACGGTCGTGGACCGCTCCACCGGGACCTGCTCGCCGGTCTTCGGGTCGATCGAGACGCCGCCGTGCGTCTGCCCGGAGACCAGGCCGAGCGCGCCGGGCGTGGAGGGGCCGAAGACGTCGCCGAAGCTGTTGTCGCCCAGCGTGTAGTTCTGGGCGTAGTTCCACAGCGCGGTGACGGTGTTCCCGTCGAAGTAGTCCATCGTCAGGCCCGGACTCCCGTACAGCCCCGAGCACTTGTCGCTGCTCGTGTGCTGCACGAATTGGTCCATCGCGCCGCCGTCGTACGCCTGCTGCTCGGGCGTGTAGCTGTGGTTCTGGTCGCAGGTGAGCGCCTGCGACGGGCTCAGGCGGCGCGGCTGGTACTGGTTCGGGTTGTGCGTCAGCAGCCGGGAGCCGTCGCTGAGCAGATTCACCGGGGCCGGGGTGCCGGGGGCGGCCGTGAAGCGCGTGCCGTCGGTGTTCGCGGCCTTCGGATACGTACCGAAGTAGTGGTCGAAGGAGACGTTCTCGTCGAAGATGACCACGACGTGTTTGACCGGCGTGGCCGTCGCGGCCTCGGGTCCCGGAGCGCCGGACGCCCCGGACGCCCCCGGCGCCACGGCCAGCACGGCGGCGGCGGTCAGGGCCGTCGCGGCCAGCGCGATCCGCCCGCGGTGGGCGTGTCCGCGGTGCGCGTACCCCTGGTGTACGTGTCCCTGGTGTGCGTGTCCCTGGTGTACGTGTCCGCGCCGGACCCGCCCTCGGCTTCTCGTCCGCTCAGCCAGGTCCATGCTCCCGATCCCACCTTCGCTCTCGTGCCGCCCACACCAGACATATCAGGACACACCGACCGTCGCGCCGCCTTCGCCAATCCGCCCTTCGGTGAACGCGACCCCGACTCCCTACGAACGTACGGAGTCCGCCCCCCAAGGGGAACGCCCCCGCCCGCCCCGGACGCCCCCCGCGCGACGAGATCAGGCCACCCCGGCCAGCCCCGCGAGGTAGGTCGCGTTGAGAGACGGTTTGACGTATTGACGGGATGATGGTGTCATTGCGTCATGTTGTATGAAACGCCTGGCCTGGACGACGTGGATGAGCGGGTCCTCGGTGAGATCGAGGGGATGCGCGACCGGCTCCGGCTCCACCTGCGGACGCCGCGCCGTTGGGAGGGGCAGCTCCGCCGCAATCTGACAGCGCGGGCGATCGCCGGCTCGAACACGATCGAGGGATACGCGGCGAGCGTCGCCGATGTCGAAGACATCATGCTCGGCGAGGCGCCGATCGAGGCCGACCAGACGGTCTCCGCCGAGATCGAGGGCTACCGGCAGGCCATGACGTACATCCAGCGACTGACGGACGCCGGGCCGGACTTCGCCTACGGCAAGGGTCTGCTCAACGGTCTGCACTTCATGATGCAAGGCCACCACCTGCTCAAACGTCCGGGCTGGTGGAGGTCCGGTGCGGTGTACGTGACCTCACCCGAGGACCCGACCATCGCGGCCTACACCGCGCCTGACGCCGACTCGGTGCCGGATCTCATCGCGGAACTGGTCGTCTGGCTCAACGAGGGCGACCTGGAAGCGCCCGCTCTGGTGCGAGCCGCGATGGCGCACCTCAATCTCGTCGCGATCCACCCCTGGGCGGACGGAAACGGCCGGATGTCCCGCGCGCTCCAGACCTTGGTCCTGGCGCGGGAAGGGATCGTCGCGCCGGAGTTCTCCAGTATTGAGGAGTGGCTGGGCCGGGCCCGCAACACCTATCGCTACTACGACGTACTGGCGGAGGTCGGCGGCCCGGTTTGGACGCCGGACCGGGACACCCGCGCCTGGGTCCGGTTCTGCCTGCGCGCCCACCATCAACAGGCCCAGGCCGTACAGCGGCAGGTCGAGACCACCCGCACGGTGTGGTCCGCGCTTGAGGAGGCCGTCGAGCGACAAGGGCTGCCCGAGCGCACGCTGTACGCCCTGTACCCGGCCCTGATGGGAAACCGGGTCCGGCGGGCGACGTACCAGGCGGACGCGGAGTTGAGCGAGCAGCAGGCCCAACGTGACATCCGTGAACTCGTCAGGGCGGGATGGCTGTCGGCCCACGGTGAAGCGCAGGGGCGCTACTACGCACAGGGCCCCGGGGTGCCGGAGGAGATCGTTCGCGGAGTACGTGATCCGCGACCGCTCATCGAGCCGTACTCCGCGACGTGAGGCCCGCGAGGTAGGTCGTGATCGCTTCAGGGGGCCAGGTGTGGGCTTCGCGGAGGCCCGCGGCGAGGTGGGCGAGGTAGGCGGGGGACGGGGGGACCGGCCGGGCGTCGGGGGCGTGCCAGGGGGCGGTGAAGGTGAGGAGGGGGTGGGTTTCGAGGTCGCCGAGGTGGAGGAGGGTTTCGTAGCGGCCGGGGCCGAGGCGGTCGCGGCCCTCGGCGAGGACCCGGGTGAGGTCGAGGTCGTGGCCGGGGGCGGCGTACATCTCCTGGGCGGCGATGTCCGAGAACTGACCGAGGGTCAGGAGGTGGGCGCGGGCCCAGGCGCGACCGGGGGCCAGCGGGTCGTAGAAGGCGCGTCCGCCGTGCCAGACCGGCGACCAGGTGGCGAAGTACACCGTCCCCGGCAGCTCGATCCCCACCGAGCGCTCCGGCATCCGCGGATCGCGGCAACCGGGATACGTACGCCCGCCGCCGTCCGCGGTGTCCTGGGCCGTGCCGCCCGTCAGGTAGCAACGCAGGCGCGCCAGCGACATGTTGGAGCCGTACGACACGTACCAGACCAGGCGCTCCGACGTGGCGGGCATCGGTTACGGGCGGGGGGTCGTCGGTTCCGTCGCGGGCAGGCCGCGCGGGAGGACATCGGGGAAGAGGCCGAACCGCGGTTCGCCGTCGCCGGGTTCGAGGGCCTGGGGATTGTGCCGGTGCGGGCGCGAGGCGCGGGTCGCGTCACCCGGCACCGCGAGGAATTCGTCGTGCGTCGACCACCCCGGCCACCGCGGCGCGCCCGGCGCCGCGCCTTCGCCGGTCGTGGCATACACGGGGGAGGGCATGGCTCCGATTCTACCGGGGGAGCGGGCCGGGTTTATTGAGTAACCGCTGGTCACTGAAGAGGTGAGGCTCGGGAGCAGTGATGTCCCAGCTTCCTACTGCTGTTGTCGATGACTCCGTTCGCGGAAACGGGTTCCGACTCAATCGCCGCGCGCGGAGCTCAGCAGTGGTCCTCGACGTAGAGCATGCGGTGTCCCGGCTCGGCGCGGAACTCGTGAGCCAGGTAGCGGCCGGTCGACCATGTTCCGCCGGGGCCCATGTACTCGTCTTTGATCCGGTCCCAGAGCAGGGGACGTTCGGCCGCCGTCGTGAGCCGGGGGCTCATACCGCCCATGTCTCCCCAGAAGACAAGTGTGGTGGCGTCCTTGACCAGCCGACGGACGATGCGCAGGTCAAGCCGCTTGCGATGAAGAATCCAGCTCGTCCCTTCGTCGTCAAGGAGGGTCAGGGGTCCGCTCAGACTGTCGGGGCTGGCGGAAAAAGACTGCATACGTCGATTCTTCCATGCGCCTTCACCGCGGCGACGTCGGCGAAGGCCGCCAAGGCGTCTGGGAAGTCGAACCTGTCCAGGCTGCCACCGACGGCGGCGAGGAACTCGGCTCCGAGAGTCGTGCCGATGCCCGGGACGCTCAGCACGATGTCAGCGAGCTCGTGCTCGCGAAACCGGTCCTCGATGAGCTTGTCCAGCTCGACAACATGCTCGTTGAGGGCCATCGCCAGCCGAGTGACCCCGGCACGGCGGATCGCATGCGGAGTCTGGCAGCCCGTCAGCAGCCTGAGTGGGCCGGTGTTGGCCATGTCCAGGGCCCTCTCCAGGGCCGGGAACATGGACAGCGGGGTGCCGCGCAGGCGGTTGACCACGCGGGTGAGGACCTCCTGGCCGTGGCTGACCAGCAGCGCCAGCAGCAGCGCGGGCTCACCGCTGGTCACCCCTGGGCGACCCAACCCTACGAATGGCTCGATCAACCCGATCAAGAAGGTAGAGCCGTTTGGGGGGGGCGACAGGCGCGCGGCGCGGCTTGGGAGCCATGCGCTCATGGATCGTTGTTCTTCGGCCGGTCCCGGAACGCCGCAGGCCGGGGCAAGTCCGCCTTGGCGATGGCCGCGGTGGCATGCAGACTCGCAGGAGCAACCGCGTCAGTCGGTTGCAGGCGCTTCACTGGCTCGGGTGCCGGTTGAACCCACCGTACGGAGGAGTCGTGACCGAAGCAGCGGACCCGCAGGTCTACGCACGTATGCGGAAGATCGCGGAGGAGCTCTGGCCGCTGGCGGACCGCTTGCAAGGGGCTTGGGCGATCGAGATCGGAGCTGCCGGGGTCGTCGTGATGATGAGCCCGGTCAACCGCCACGAGGCCATCGCCACCCGCGTCGTCCGCCAGCTGAACGCTCAGCTCCCGGCCACGCATCCGGACCGTGACATCGTCGCCCAGTCAGGTGCCGAAGTGGAGCACCCGGCGGTGGGGCGGATGCGCCGACCGGACGCCGTCGTCCTCCCGCTCGACATCCTGGAAGAGCCGAAACCGACAGTCGACCCCGCTGACCTGCTCGCGGTGGTCGAGGTGGTCTCCGAGTCCAACCCGGACAACGACTACGTCGAGAAGGCCGCCGACTACCCCGCGATGGGCATCCCGCTCTACCTGCTCATCGACCCTCGCAAGGGTCTCGTCTTCACCTACGCCGACCCCGCCCCCGGCTCCAGCGGCCCGCACTACTCCACCGTGCTCCCCTACGTCTTCGGCGACCAGGTCCCCTTCGGCCCCTGGACCATCGACACCAGCGACTTCAAGCGCTACGACGACGAGTAACGGCCACGAAGGGTTCCCCGGCGAACGGCCCTCCGACGAACACGTTGAGGGGCCCGACCGCAGTGCGGTCGGGCCCCTCAACTTCGCTGTTCATGGCGGTAGCGGTGGGATTTGAACCCACGGAGGAGTTGCCCCCTCACACGCTTTCGAGGCGTGCTCCTTAGGCCGCTCGGACACGCTACCGAGAGAGATCCTAGCCCACGCGGGGGGGTGGTCAGAAATCGGTTGTACGGAAGAAGCGGGTGAGGAGGGCGGCGGAGGGGGTGGGGAGGACGTCGGGGATGACTTCGGGGCGGTGGTTGAGGCGGCGGTCGCGGACCACGTCCCAGAGGGAACCGGCGGCGCCCGCCTTGTCGTCGGCGGCGCCGTAGACGACGCGGTCGAGCCGGGAGAGGACGATCGCGCCCGCGCACATGGTGCACGGTTCGAGGGTGACCGCGAGGGTGCAGCCGGTCAGGCGCCAGCCGCCGACGGAGGCGGCGGCGCGGCGGATGGCGAGGACCTCGGCGTGGGCGGTCGGGTCGCCGGTGGCCTCGCGCTCGTTGCGGGCACGGGACAGCACCGTGCCGTCGGGGGCCAGCACGACCGCGCCCACCGGTACGTCACCGGTGAGCGGGGCCTGTGCCGCCTCTTCAAGGGCCAGCCGCATCGCGGCGACCCAGGGGTCCTTCAGAGGGTCTGTCAGCGGACCGCCTCCAGCACGTCCCCGCACCCCAGCGCGTCGGCGATCTCGCCGAGCGCCTCACCGGTCAGCGCGCCGTCACCGCTGAGCGCCAGCAGTTCCCTGGTGCTCATGCCGAGATCCGTGAGGATGTCGGTTTCGCCGAGCGGACCGGTCGGCACATGGTCTTCCGAGGGGCCCGCCACGGCGTCCTCGGTCTCGTCGTCCTCGCCGTCCTCGGTGCCGTCGAGGTCCACGAGTTCGTCCAGGTCCTCGGGGTCGCGGCCCAGCACTTCGTCGGTGAGCAGGATCTCCCCGTACGAACTGCGGGCGGCGGCAGCCGCGTCGGACACATAGATCCTGGGATCCTCTTCACCGTCCACACGGATGACGCCGAACCAGGCGTCCTCCTGTTCGATGAAGACCAGAACCGTTTCCTCCTCGTCGCCGGCCGCGCGGGCCAGATCGCTCAGATCGGCGAGGGTTTCCACATCGTCGAGATCGGGTTCGCTCGCTTGCCAACCGTCCTCGGTGCGCGCGAGCAGTGCGGCGAAGTACACCGTGACTCTCCCACAGGGTCTCAGGCCGTCCGGACCGGATGGGGGCCGCTTTCGACTTCCGTTGGCCCCACCCACTCGGCATCGTGGCAGAAACCGGGGCGTTGCGAAGGGTCTTCTGCACCGCGACGTGCCAGGTCTTCGTCACTTCTCTGGAAAGTCCGGCCATCGTGGGCCCGGAACGGTCACCCGTACGGTACTGATCCGTCACGCTGTGTACGCGGCGCGTACGCGGCGTATACGTGATCCGTACCCGGTCACCCGCGCGGCGCGGTCACCAACGGAAGGTGCGCATCCGCATTTGCTGACGGAGCCGGGCGACCCGGGCGCGTCGCGGCTGGACCCGCTCGCGCAGCTCCTTTGCCTCGTTCAGCTCCCGCAGGAACAGCGCGCGCTTGCGGCGCCGCTCGATGTCCGTGTCGCGGGCGGGGGAACGGCCGGGAGACCGGTCGGCAGTACGGTCCGCGGATCGGTCGGCAGTACGGTCCGCAGATCGGTCCGCAGATCGGTCCGCAGCGTCGGCGGGGGCGCCGTCGGTGGCGCGATCCGGAGTGCGGTCGGTGCGATCCGCGTCACGGTCGATGGCTCGGTCGGTTGCTCGCTCGGCTGCTCGGTCGGGCTCCGGCATCTCGGGCACCATCCCTGGGGCTCGCTTCACCCGGAAGGCACACCGGGCGTATCTGGCCAGTTTCCCTCGTTCGCGCCGTTTACCCCACGCCAGGCGCAGAAGGTGCGCGGAGCCGGGCTGCTCATCGCACTGGCGACGCGCCCCCCACCCGGCGGATACAGTCATATTCATGCGTCTCCATGTTGTCGACCACCCGCTGGTCGCGCACAAGCTCACCACCCTGCGCGACGAGCGCACCGACTCGCCGACGTTCCGGCGGCTCGCCGACGAGCTGGTCACCCTGCTCGCCTACGAGGCCACCCGCGACGTGCGGACCGAGCAGGTCGACATCCGCACCCCGGTCGGCCCGACCACCGGGGTCAGGCTCTCCTACCCGCGCCCCCTCGTGGTGCCGATCCTGCGCGCCGGGCTCGGCATGCTCGACGGCATGGTGCGGCTGCTGCCCACCGCCGAGGTCGGCTTCCTCGGCATGGTCCGCGACGAGGAGACGCTGGAGGCGGCGACGTACGCCACCCGTATGCCGGAGGACCTGTCGGGACGGCAGGTGTACGTGGTCGACCCGATGCTGGCGACAGGCGGCACTCTGGTGGCGGCGATCGACCTGCTGATCGACCGCGGCGCCGACGACGTCACCGCGCTGTGCCTGCTGGCCGCGCCCGAGGGCGTCGAGTCGATGGAGCGCGCCCTGGCGGGCAAGCCGGTCACCGTGGTCACGGCCGCGGTCGACGAGCGGCTGAACGAGCGCGGCTACATCGTGCCCGGCCTCGGCGACGCGGGCGACCGGATGTACGGCACGGTGAGCTGACAATCGGCCCGGCCCGACCCGGCGTGTCGCGGACGCCCCGGAAGGGCTGAACGGTCAGGGCGGGCTGAACGGTCCGGACACCCTGAACGCTGTCCGGCCGCTGATCCGACAAGCGGAGGGGCGGGACCTGGCTCAGGTCCCGCCCCTCTCGCACATACGCTGTCGGCCGCCACGAAGGCAGTCACCCGCGCCAAGCCACCCGCGCCAAGCCACCCGCGCAAGCGCCACCCGCCAAGGCGGCGCCCGCCGCGGCGGCTAGTGCTTCGCCGGCGCGCCCGCCTTCGTCGTGGCCCCCGTCTTGCCGGGGGCGCCCCCCGACGCGCTCGGGCTCGGCGTCACGCACACCGGCTTCGGCGGCGGCGGGTTCGCCGCCACGATCCGGGCCTTCGCCACGTCGGTCGGACCGGAAAGCGCCGTGAAGGCCGTGCCGATCATCACATCGACGGTCTTGTCGGTCCGCTTGGGGTCGATCTTCACGGTCGAGCCCGCCACCTGGGTGCCCGCCGTGCGGGCCGCCGCCTCGCCCGCGGGCCCGGCGACGATCAGCGCGGACTCGCCGACCTTCTTGTCGTACGGGTCGGGCGCGTTGCCGAATTTGTTGACCTTGAAGCCGCGCTTGGCCAGCTCGTCGGCCGTGGTCTTGGCCAGACCGCCCTTGGCGGTGGCGTTGAAGACGTTCAGCGTGACGCCCGCGGGCTGCGGCAGCGGGGCCGGTTTACCCGTGGGGGCGGTGGGGGCCACGGTGACGCAGGGGCGGTTCTGCGGTGCCGCGTTCGCCTTCGTGTCGCCGTTGTCGTCCCCGCGGAAGACATGGACGAGTTGCAGCGCCCCGTAACCGAAGAGGCCGAGCACGACGACCGAGGCGAGCACGGCGGTGACGACACGGCCGCGGCGGCGCGGGCGGCGCATCCTCGGGTACTGCTTGCCGGTGACCCGGTACTTCCCGCCCATACCGGAGGGGGTCAGCATGCTCATGAGCGCAGCGTAAGCGGATTGTCAGTCCATCTCCAGGACCCGGGCGTGGAGCACCTGGCGCTGCTGGAGCGCGGCGCGTACCGCCCGGTGGAGTCCGTCCTCGAGATAGAGGTCGCCCCGCCATTTCACGACATGGGCGAAGAGGTCGCCGTAAAAGGTGGAATCCTCGGCGAGAAGTGTCTCCAGGTCGAGCTGTCCCTTGGTGGTCACCAACTGGTCCAGCCGCACGGGACGTGGGGCGACGTCGGCCCACTCGCGCGTACTCACCCGGCCGTGGTCCGGGTACGGCCGCCCGTTTCCGATGCGCTTGAAGATCACACGGAAAGCCTACCGGCCCGGCTTGTCCGGGCGCAGCACCGCTGCCGGGGTGCGATGGTGGCAAAAGCCTCATCGTCGTATGAATCGGGAGCATGTGATGACCGATCCCCAGCCGAATAGTTCCGCCGGTGAGGCCGTCACGGGTGAGGCGGCCGTGACACCGGGGTCGACTCCCGCACCGTCCGGGCCGACAGCCCCACCGTCCGGGCCATCAGCGGCGCCGTCCGGGCCGACACTGCCGTCCCCCGCCGCCGACATCGCCCGCGGCTACGCCTTCACCGGCCCCGCGCTGGACCTCGGCGCGCTGCTCTGGGAGGGCGAGTGCCACCCCGACGCGCCGGTCCGCATCCCGCTCGGCATGCTCAACCGGCACGGCCTGGTGGCGGGCGCCACCGGCACCGGCAAGACCAAGACGCTCCAGCTCATCGCGGAACAGCTCTCCGCGCAGGGCGTCCCGGTCTTCCTGGCGGACGTGAAAGGCGACATCTCCGGCGTGTCGGCGCCGGGCCAACCGGGTGAGAAGGTCCAGCGGCGGGCGGCGGAAGTCGGCCAGAACTGGACGGCCACCGGCTTCCCGGCCGAGTTCTACGCGCTGGGCGGCCTCGGCCCCGGCATCCCGGTACGGGCGACCGTCACCGCCTTCGGCCCCGTCCTGATGTCCAAGGTGCTCGGCCTGAACACCACGCAGGAGCAGTCGCTCGGCCTGATCTTCCACTACGCCGACACCAAGGGCCTCGAGCTGTACGACCTCAAGGACCTGCGGGCCGTCATCGCCTTCCTGACCTCCGACGCGGGCAAGCCGGAGCTGAAGGAGATCGGCGGGATCTCGTCGGCGACGGCCGGGGTGCTGATGCGGACCCTGACGGCCTTCGAGGCGCAGGGCGCCGCCGCGTTCTTCGGCGAGCCGGAATTCGACACGAGCGAGCTGCTGCGTACGGCGTCCGACGGGCGCGGGCTGGTCTCCGTGCTGGAGCTGCCCGCCGTGCAGGACAAGCCGCAGCTCTTCTCGACCTTCCTGATGTGGCTGCTCGCCGACCTCTTCCAGGACCTGCCCGAGGTCGGCGACCTCGACCGGCCGAAACTGGTCTTCTTCTTCGACGAGGCGCACCTGCTCTTCAACGGCGCCTCGAAGGCGTTCCTCGACGCGATCACCCAGACCGTACGGCTGATCCGCTCCAAGGGCGTCGGCGTCTTCTTCGTCACGCAGACGCCCAAGGACGTCCCCGGCGACGTGCTCGCCCAGCTCGGCAACCGTGTCCAGCACGCCCTGCGCGCCTTCACGCCCGACGACGCCAAGGCGCTGCGCGCCACCGTCTCCACCTTCCCCAACTCCGCTTACGACCTGGGCGAGTTGTTCACCTCGCTCGGCACCGGCGAGGCCGTCGTCACCGTCCTCAGCGAGAACGGCGCGCCGACGCCGGTGGCCGCCACCCGGCTGCGCGCCCCCGAGTCGCTGATGGGTCCCGTGGACGCGGCCGTGCTCGACTCCGCCGTCAAGTCCTCGCCGCTGTACGGGCGGTACGCCGAGGCGGTCGACCGCGAGTCCGCCTACGAGAAGCTGGCCGCCGCCGAAGCGGCTTCCGCCGCGCGGGCCGAAGCCGCCGAGAGCGCGCCCAAGGCCGCCCCGGAGAGCGGCCGTTCCGCCGCCAAGGGCGCCGCCGCCGACGCCGGAATCGTCGAACAGGTCGTCCACAGCGGCGCGTTCAAGTCCCTCGCCCGCTCCATGGGCACGCAGCTCGGCCGCGAGATCAGCCGCTCGCTGTTCGGCGTCCGCAAGCGGTAGCGACGCCAGGGGACATGGCGGCGGCGACGCTCACGGGCGCAGCGGGCGGCTCCATGCCTGGCGGGGGCCGTGGGTGTCGCCGAGGTAGGTCCACTCCCAGGCGCGCAGGGCGTGGACGGCGTCGGCGTCGGGCGCGGTGAGGACGGTGACGAGGGCCGCGTCGCTGCGCAGCAGGAGCTGGTCGAGCAGACCGGTCGCGATGCCCTGCCTGCGGTAGGCGGGCACGACCATCAGCTCGGCGAGCGCGAAGACCTGTCCCGAGGCGGTGAGCTCCTCGATGTCCGTGCCGTCGGGCCCCGCGCCGTCGGTGCCCGCGACCGTGAAGTCCCGCCACCAGCCGTCGGCGCGGTCGAGGACGTAGCCGTACGCGACCCCGGTCAGCCGCCGCTCGCTGGCCACGATCATGTCGAAGCCGGGCCGCTGCGTGGCCTCGGCGAAGCGCCCCAGGAAATCCTCCCGGTCGTGGAATTCCTGGCCCGGCACACCTCGGTACGCCTCGACGTAGACATCCGCGACGGCCTCGCGCTGCTGCTCCGCCTGCCATCTGGACATGCGGCGCGTGAAGACCTCGGCCACGTGTTCCCTCCCCCATCGGCCCCGTGTCCCGGCGGTCCGGAACGGTGACCTTCCATCATCGTCCCAGACACCCCGGACGGAGTAGGGTGAACGGACCGAGGGCATTCCGTACACCGGCACTCAAGTCGGCGTCGTTCGCGGTGAGCGACGGTGCCGGACCCGTTCCAGCGGGCCCGTGGACGGATTTGTTCCATGCTCTCCTCTCAGGATTCCGCACACCCCTCGGCGGTCCGTACGGCCCCGCGGCCCCCTCCCGCGCCCCCCGCGCCGCGGCTCTCGCTGTCGCCCGGCGTCAGCGCCCTGCGGATCGGTTCGGCCGAGCTCGGCCACGGACCGGGGCCGCTGGACGGCGCCTGGTGGCCCAAGTCCCGTGACCTCTCCCTCGAACTGCCGTCCCTGGTCGGCGCGTTGGACCTGCTGTGGGGACGGATCACCCGGGTCACCGTCAACCCCCTGTACTGGCCGACCGTGCCGAAGAAGGTGCCGGTCGCCGGGCACGTGGTGCATGTCGGCTGGTTCGTCGAGGAGCAGGACCCGCACAAGCTGCTGGTGCTCTCGTACCGTACGGGCCGCTGGGATCTGCTGATCGTCCCGCCGCAGACTCCGGCGGCGACGGCGGCCCGGCTTATGGCGGCGGCGGCGGACCCGGCCAATGTCCGTACCGCGAGCGAATTGATGGCCCAGGCCGACCCCGACCGCGGCGCGGACGCCGCCTGGGAGGCCGAGGGCGGTCCCGCGGGGCTGGCCCGGCCGGAGCGGGCGGCCTGATGCCCCCGCGCGAGAACGAGTCGGGTGAGCCGCGCGCGGCCGGTGCGGGGACGGGGGCCGATCCGCGCATGGCGGGTACGGCCGGGCCGCCGCGGGGCCGTACCGGGGCCGGGCGCGACGACGCGGGGCGGGACGCGGCGGCGGCCACCGGCTCGGGCTCGGGCTCCGGCTCCGGCTCCGGCTCCGGCGGCGCGGAGCGGGCGCTGCCCGCGCCCGGCTTCGCCGAGGTCAGCATCGTGGCCGCGACCCCGGAGGCGGCCCGCAGGATCGCGCAGGTGCTGCGCTTCCGCTTCGCCGCGACCGAGCAGCCGCCGCCGGGCCGCCCGGTGGTGGACGAGGACGGCGGCACCCGGCTGCGGCTGACCGTGGACACCGTCCACTTCCCCGACGCGGGCCCCTTCCAGCTCCGCCTGGTCGGCGGCGAGGAGCGCGTACGGGACGGCACCGGGACGGCCGAGGTCACGGGCGTGACCGGCGTCACCGAGGCCGCCCAGGACCCGGACACCGCCCAGGACCCGGACGTCAGCCGAGGCACGGACGTCACCGAGGGGACCGCCGCCGCCGACGTACCGCCGCCCGTACGTCCGCCGTCGCCGCCCCGCCCGCCGCGGCCCGCCCCGAACACGCGCTTGGCACCACCCACCACCCCGGACGAACCGTCCGGAGACAGGCCGACACCATGACGATCACCACCGCGACCGAGACACCGCCGCCGCTGCCCGCCTGCGCCCTGCCGGTCTGGGACGGGCCGCCCGCCCGGCTGTCCCTGATCCACCCGGGCGGCAGCCCCGTACGGATCGACGGCGCCTGGTGGCCGCGGACCCGTGACGTGACCAAGGAACTGCCGCCGCTGCTCGCCGCGTTGAACGGCCGCTGGGGCCGGATCACCGACATCACCCTCGACGCGGCGAACTGGCTCGACGGGCCCTCCGCCCTGCTGCTCGGCGGTCACACCCTCCGTATCCACCGCTCCACCACCACCGGCCACCGCGACTCGGTGTGCCTGCTCTGCCGGGGCGTCGGCCGCTGCGACCTGCTCGTCGTCCCGCCCGAGACCCCGGAGCGCCAGGCCCGTCAGCTCCTCACCACCTCGACGGTCCCCGTACGCGGCTGACCGGGCCCGCCCCTAGACCGCTCGCGCGTACCCGTCCAGCGCGTCCCGTACATGGCGGGACATCGTGGCGCTGCCCTTGTGGCCCGCGTCGTCCACGACGGTGAGGGTGGCCTGCGGCCAGGCGGCGGCGAGGTGCCAGGCGGTGTCGAGCGGCGAGCTGAGGTCGAGGCGGCCGTGGAGCAGGGTGGCGGGGATGCCCCGCAGCAGGGGCGCGTCGCGCAGGAGGGCGCCCTCTTCGAGCCAGGCGCCGTGCGAGAAGTAGCGGGCGCAGATCCGGACCATGGCGAGCCGGGCGGCGGAGGGGCGGTCGCTGTACGGGCGGGCGGAGCCGCTGGGCTCCAGGGAGAGCACCGCGTCCTCCCACGCGCACCAGTCGGCGGTGGCCCTGGCCCGTACGGCCGGATCGGGGTCCTCGGTGAGGCGCGCGTACGCGGCGACGAGCCCGCCCGCGATGCCGCCCGCCGTATCGGACGCCATGCCGGTCGCTATGCCGGGCGCCGTACGTGACCCCGTGCCGGTCGCTATGCCGGACGCCGTGCCGGGCGCCGTGCGTGACCCCGTGCCGTCGGACGCCGGACCGGCCGCCGCGCGGAAGGCCGCCCACTGTTCGGGGAAGAAGCGGCCGACGCCCCGGTAGAGCCAGTCGATCTCCCCTCTGCGGGTGGTCGTGACGCCGTTGATGACGATCTCCGAGACCCGCTCGGGGTGCCGCTGCGCGTACGCCAGGATCAGCGTCGAGCCCCAGGAGCCGCCCGTCAGCAGCCAGCGGTCGATGCCGAGGTGGACGCGCAGGCGTTCCATGTCGGCGATCAGGTGGTCGGTGGTGTTGTGGGTGAGGTCGGTCGCCGGGTCGCTCGCGTGCGGCGTACTGCGCCCGCAGCCGCGCTGGTCGAACAGCACCGCCCGGTACCGCTCCGGGTCGAAGTCCTGCCGGTGCGACGGCCTGCACCCCGAGCCGGGGCCGCCGTGCACGACGAGCGCCGGCTTGCCCTCGGGGTTGCCGCAGGTCTCCCAGTACACGAGGTTCCCGTCGCCGACATCGAGCATGCCCCGGTCGTACGGCTCGATCGGCGGGTGGCTCCGCTGCGCCTCGGTCATGGCGGTCCGTTCCTCTCGACGGGCGCGACGCCTCAACCGTCGAAGCGCCGGGCGGCTAATCTAACAGCGCTGTTATATCAGCCCGCGCCCCGACCCCCCGACCCCGCCGAGCCTCTCCGGACCCCGAATCCCCGGACCCCCGGACCCCGTAGGACCGGCCGCCGCGCGGCCCCTCCGCCGTCCCGATTCGCGGCCCCGCGACCCTGCGTGCACTGTGGAACAGGTGAACGCGGATGAGTCGCTGTGGCGCGCGCTGCTGGAGGGGACGGCGGCGGGTGTCGCCGTACTCGGCCCCGACCTGCGCTACCGGTACGTCAATCCGGCGCTCGCCCGGATGAACGGCGTCGAAGCGGCCGCGCACATCGGCAGGACCATCGCCGAGACGGTGCCGGGCGTGGACGTGGGCGAGGGCGTCCTGCGGATGGTGCTCGCCGACGGCACACCGCGCGAGCTGCTCTCCAGCGGCCAGACCCGGGCCGATTCGCCGCACACCACGCGCTACTGGCAGTGCACGTACCACCGGCTCCAGGGCCGGGACGGCGGGGTGGGCGGGATCGGCGCGGTGATCATCGAGGTCAGCGAGGACCACGAGGCGCAGCGCGAGCTGGAACGGGCCAAGGAGCGGCTGCTGCTGCTCGACGCGGCGGCCGTCCGGATCGGCTCCACGCTGGAGATGGACCCGACCTGCCAGGAACTGGCCGACCTGCTGGTCGAGGTGATCGCGGACACCGCCACCGTCGAGGTGCTGGACAGCGGCCCGCGCGCCCGCCGCCGTCCCCCGCCGGACGGCGCGCTGCGGCTGCGCAGGGCCGCGATGGCCGCGCGGCCCGCGCTGCGCGAGCGGGTGCGGATCTTCGGGACGCCGGGGGAGTACGTGGTCTACCAGCGCGGCTCGGCGATCCCGACCTGCCTGGAGACCGGGCGTCCCGTGGTGCAGAATCTGCCGCGCGACGAGGAGATCGCCCACTCCGCGCCGAACGCCGAGCGGGTCGCCGCCTACCGCGCCGCGGGCATCCACTCCGTGCTGGTCGTGCCGCTGAGCGCCCGCGGCGACCGGATCGGCACGGTCACGCTGATCAGGGCCGGGACCTCGCCCGGCTTCGACGACGAGGACACCGCCATCGCCCGCGCGCTGGCCGACCGGGCCGCGATCAGCCTCGACAACGCCCGCCGCTACACCCGCGAGCACGGCATCGCGGTGGAGTTGCAGCGCGCCCTGCTGGCCACGCCCGGCGCCCCGCACCCCGGGGTCGAGGTGGCCACCCGCTATCTTCCGGCGGGCGCAACCGACCTGGTCGGCGGCGACTGGTTCGACACCCTGGCGCTGCCCGGCGGCGTGACGCTGCTGGCCATGGGCGACGTGATGGGGCACGGCGTCGAGGCGGCCGTCGAGATGAGCCACTACCGCTCGATGCTGCGCGTGGTCGCGGGTGAGGGCGACGCGCCGGACCGCGTCCTGCGCCGGATGGACGCGCTGCTGGCCGCCGCGGGCGCCCAGCGGCCGGGCACCTGCCTGCTGGGCCTCGCCGACCCGGCGCGCGGCGGCTGCTTCTTCGCCAGCGCGGGCCACCTCCCGCCCGCCGTCGTCACCCCCGACGGCCGTGTCCGGCTGCTCGCCGTACCGCCGGGACCGCCGCTCGGCGCGGACCTGCGGGGCACGTACGAGACGGTGTACGTGCCGTGGCGCGCGGGGGAGACGCTGCTGCTCTACACCGACGGGCTGGTGGAACGCCGTACCGAGGACATCGACGCCTCGCTCGCCCGGCTGGCCTCGCTCGTCCTCCCGCCCGACGGTGAACCGCTGGACGCGCTCCTGGCCCGGATCGTGCACCGCCTGGCGCCCTCCGCCGCCGAGGACGACGTCGCCCTGCTGGCCGCGCGGGCGCGGCCGTAACCTGGTACGTACGCCATCCGCTGCGTGCGCCCACGTGAGGAGCGAGGTATGACCGACCGCAAACCCGCCGGTGTCTCCTTCGAGACGTGGGTGGACAAGCAGATCCGCGAGGCGGAGCAGCGCGGCGACTTCGCCGAACTGCCGGGCGCGGGAAAGCCGTTGGCCTCGCTGGACACCCCGTATGACGACTTGTGGTGGATCAAGGGCAAGATGCACCGCGAGGGCCTGTCCGCGCTGCCGCCGACGCTCGTGCTGCGCAAGGCGGCGGAGGACGCGACGGCCGCGATAGCGCGGGCGCGCTCCGAACGGCAGGTGCGGCAGATCCTCACCGAGATCAACGACCGCATCCGCGAGGCCCTGCGCCGCCCCCCGGAGGGACCGCCCCTCAACCTCGGCCTGTTCGACGTCGAGAAGGTCGTGGCGGACTGGCACGCGGCGCGGGCCGTCGATACGGGCACGGACGACAGCGCGGATACGGATACGGATACGGGTACGGGTACGGCCGCCGCTAGCGATACCGATACCGATTCCGGCAGGGGCGGGCGGCGGACGGGGTTCGGACGGCTGTTCCGCAGGGACCGTTCCGCCTGATAGGGATGGGCCGTGCGCTTTGACTCCGTGCCGATGCCGCCGACCGTCGAGGTCAGGCCCCGCGACCCGCGCGGCTACCCGGTGCCCGCGATCACCCCGTGGCAGGACGACCAGCCGCAGTTCGCGCTGACCGACTACGACCGCAGCGCCAACTGCGCCCGGCAGCGGCTGTGTTCGGTGTGCGACACGCTGATGCCGCGCGGCCCGGTGTGGCGGGTGGTGGGCGGTTCCGAGAGCGCCGCGATCGGCGAGGCGCTGGCGGCCGGGCGACCGTACCGCAATCTCGCGCCGACCCTCGAAGGGCCCGGCCACCGCGCCTGCATGCTCTACGCCTCGATGGTCTGCCCGTACCTGGCGCGGCCCAACGCGCGGCGCGGCCTGGACGCGCGGAACCCGGACGACATGACCGCTCATGTCGTCCGGGGCGCGGTGCGCGGCACGCTGGGCGCCGTCGTCGGTTTCGCCGACTACGAGTTCGCGGTCACCTCGTCACAGGTGCTGTTCCGCTTCGTCGACGTGGTGGAGTTCCTGCCGCACGACACCGCCGACGCCCACCTGGAGGCGCTGCGGGCCGAGTTGGCTCAGGCGCGGTAGGCCGGGAGCCCGACGTAGTCGGAGACCTTGACCGGCGCCTGCGAGCCGTCCACGGGCAGCCGCACGATGCCGTTGGGCGTACGGGCCACGACCGTCCTGCCGTTCGGCTCGAAGGCGGGCTCGGTGTAGTCGGTGGTCGCCTGCGGGGTCAGGTCCTTGTACACGGGCGCGCCGTCGTGGGGCGTCTCCAGGAACAGGTGGTCGTGGCCCCCGACGGACCGGACGAAGACGATGCCGTCGTCCTCGGTCGGCCCGATGGCGGGCTCGGACCCCGGGGTGAGCGCGTAACCCTGCTGCCGCAGGTAGTCGTCGCGGATGTAGACGTTGCCGTCGCCGGTGTTGGCGTAGACGGCGGTGCCGTACTTCCCCGCCGAGCTGGGCCATACGTTGCCGGTCTGGGGCAGCGGCTTCACGTTCTCGTCCGACTCGTGGTTCAGGCTCAGCACCTTGGGCGTGCCGCCGTGCGCGGTGGCCGGGACGCCGTACAGCCGGGCGGTGCCGCCCCGGCGGCCGGTGAAGAGGATGTTGTCGAGGGCGGGAAGGCCGTTCTGCGGGTCCTTCGCGCGCACCTGCCAGGTCGGGTGCGACCAGTTCTGGTCGCCCGGGTTCCTGGCCACGATCACGCGTCCGCTGCCGTCGGGGTCGCTGACCGCCAGGTCGCCGTCGCCGTCGATGAAGGCGGCCTTCGCGCCGTTCGGCGACCAGGCCAGGTCGCGGACCTCGGTGCCGAAGTCCACCCGGGTGCCGTTCATGACGACATAGCGGGTGCCGTCGCTGATGGTCAGACCGGAGTGCGCGGTGCCGTTGAGCTTGGTGCTGCTGCCCACCGGGCTGGCCCCCGAGCCGTTGGCGCCGTCGTCCCCCGCGTTCTCCCCGGTGCCGCCGCTGCCGCCCTTCCCGCTGGGGGTGGGCTGACCGCTCGCGCCGCTCGTCGCCGAGGGCGCCGGGTCGGAGGCGGTGCCGTCCGTGGGGCCGCAGGCCGACAGGAGCAGGGCGGCACCCGCCGTGATCCCGGCGGTGAGCGCGATGGCGGCGGCGGTGCTGCGACGGCCACGGGCACGAACGGACATATCGGGTTCCCCCCAGGAACGGATGCGGTGCGGCGTTCTCCGGCCGCTCGCGGCGGTGTCCCGCTGTTCCGGCCGGCTCCGGCTGTTCGTGCCGGTGACACAAAGAGTGCTCCCGCAACGTCCGTCTC
The DNA here is from genome assembly GCF_044744145.1 of Streptomyces sp. NPDC087422. Taxonomy (NCBI): domain Bacteria; kingdom Bacillati; phylum Actinomycetota; class Actinomycetes; order Kitasatosporales; family Streptomycetaceae; genus Streptomyces; species Streptomyces sp. NPDC087422. The sequence continues at coordinate 726,786 of NZ_JBIUXT010000003.1, forward strand.
CTGTGCTGCCGTTGTCACGCCAGTGCAACAGCGGGGGCGCGCGCGGCGGGAGGGCCCGCGGTCCCGCGCCGACCAGGACCGGTACGGTCCGCGTGCCCTGCGGGCGGTTCGCGCGTTGTATCGATCATGAACGTAAGCCGAATCCTCACCACTGCCGCCGCCGGTTCCTTCCTGATCGCGGCGGGCGCCCCCGCCGCCATGGCCGCCGAGCAGTCCGCCGACCTGGGCTCCACCCTGAGCAGCACCGCGATCACCGCGAGCGCCGCGGGCGAGCAGGCCAAGGGCGCCACCGCCAGCGTGCTCGGCGACTACAAGGTCGACCAGAAGGTCCAGGACGTGAAGAACGTCGCCCAGGCGGGCACCGACGCGGTCACCGCCGCCAACGACCTGGTCCACTGACCCGAGCCAAACGCCGTACGCACGGGACGCGTGCGGGCGCGTAGGCACAGACCCACCACACGCAGGGGCGCCCCGCGGGACTTCTCCGGTCCGGCGGGGCGCCCCTGCGCGCGAGTGTCGGGCTCTAACCCTTGAGGGTGCCCACCGGCACCAGGCAGTGCGCGGCGGTGCCCAGGACGTCGGTGTCCCCGGCGAAGCCCTGGAGGGTCTCCTCGGTCACCGGGGTGCCCGGCTTGGCCTCGGGCCACGGGCGGGTGGCGAGGATGAAGTACACCGCGCCCCGGTCCTGCGCCGCGGCCACCCACTGCTCGGGCACCGGGCACGCGGCGTGCAGGTACGGCATCGTCAGCACGGCCTTGCCGCCCTCGACCAGCACCTTCACCGGGACGTTCGGCGCCTGCTTGACGTCGAGGATCGCGCCGCCGACCGGCAGCCCGACCTCCTCCGCGACGGCCAGCGCCGCCTCCTGCCCCGACTCCGGGCCGTCCGGCCCGTCACCGAGCGAATAGGCCATCAGGAACGGCATGTCGCGGCCGTCCTCGTGGTGTTCACCGGCCCACGGAATCACCACGAGGGTGCCGAGTCGGCGCTGGAGGGCGGAATTCAGGGCGGTATTGGTCTGGCTCATGCGCCGGACCCTAACCGCCGGGAGAGCCCGGCCGGGGCGGATATCACCTCCGCGGGCGACCCGAGGCTCCCGGATTCCTCCGTTAGGGGAGAAGTCGGCCGCGCGTACGTACCCTAACGGCCCATCAGGGTGATGTGGATCGGCAGCGGTTGAAAACAGGAAATCCGCAGTTCACACAGTTCGCGCCGCCACCCTCGTGGGCGGCGGCCATTCTCAGCAGTTGCGGTAATACCGTCTGCTTTTCACGGTGGTGGCGTAGCTGTTCACCACCGAAGGGAACTGTTTTCCATGCGTACCCACCGGATCACCGGCGTGGTCGTCGCCTCCGCGCTCGTCGCCACCATCGCCGGCGGCGCGCTCACGACGACCGCCGCTGCCGCCACTCCCGCAGACACCAAGCCCGCGGGCACCGTGACGGCACCGGCCGCGCCGGACGCGACCGCGCTGCTCGCGCAGGCCAAGTCACTGGGAGACGTGGCAGGCGTGCTCACCCCGGTCACGAAACTGGTCCAGGACGTGCTCGCCAAGCCCGGCACCGTCAAGCCCGAGACCATCACCGCCGACGCCGCCGGGGCCAAGTCGGCGATCGACGCGGCGAAGGCCGCCGCGCCGGCCGTCCCCGCCGCTCCCGCCGCCCCTGCGGCTCCCGCTGCCCCGGCGGCTCCCGCGGCTCCTGCCGCCCCGGCTCTTCCCGCCGCTCCCGCCGCCCCCGCGGTGCCGAGCCTCGGCAGCCCCTCGGGCAAGGTCGCCACGCAGCCGTCGGCGAAGCCGTCCGCCACGCGGGACCTGAAGGCCGACGCCCTCACCGCGCTCCAGACGGCCGTCGACAACCTGGTCAAGGCGTCCACGGCCGGTGACCCGGCGGGGCTGCTGACCGCCGCCACGGCCGTCGTCACCGGCCTGGTCAACGTCGTCGTCGCCACCGTCCTCGGCGGTGGCCTGCCGGCGCCGAACCTGCCCGGTCTGCCCGCCCTCCCGTCGCTGCCCGGCGGCCTCCCTTCGGCCCCCGGCCTGCCGCTCTGACCGAGCGCCGGGCGTAGCCGGAGCCGTGGTTCACAGGGTTCCTGAGCGGCGCTTCGAGCCGTGCTCCGGCCGGATGTGACACCCGAAGGGGTGAGCGCGAACCGCGCTCACCCCTTCGGCCTATTTTGATACGCCGTCACCGATTCAGCCCAACATGCGTGACTATTCGTGATCTCCCCCCGTTGCGCACAGCGTCAACGCCGCAGGTATTTGCGGTTGGGTTTCGTCTCAGGGAGATCTTGATGTCGCGTATCGCAAAGGCGGCGGCCGTCACCGCCGCGGCGGGTGCCGTTCTGGCCGCCGGCGCCGGTATGGCTGTTGCCGACTCCGGCGCGCAGGGTGCCGCTGTCGGTTCGCCGGGTGTGCTGTCCGGCAACCTCATCCAGGTGCCCGTGCACGTCCCGGTCAACGTCTGCGGTAACACCGTCGACGTCATCGGCCTGCTGAACCCGGCGTTCGGCAACCAGTGCGCCAACGTCTCCGGGCACGACGGCGGCGAGTGGTAATTCCGCGCCACCGCGGCCTCCCGTCACCTTGTGTGCGGGAGGCCGTTTTCTTTTCCCTCGGCCCGTCACCCTCGGCGCGTTTCCCTCCGCCTGTCACCCGCGGCCCGTCACCTGCGGCCCGTCACCCGCGGCGCGAGCGCGTCAGCTCTCCTCGTAGCGGTAGAACGAGCGGTGGTCGAAGTAGTCCGACGGCTTCTCGTTCCACGGCGGCATCAGCTCGTTGCTGCTGATCACGCGGCCGTGCTCGGGGTCCTTGGCCGACAGCGGCATGGACGGCAGGTACGCCGACTTCGGGTGCAGCCGCTGCCAGCGGATCCACACCAGGTCGAGGAAGGCGTGGTGCATCCAGAACACCGGGTCGTTCGGCGAGGTGCCGCCGATCATGTGGCCGCCGACCCACTGGTGGACCCGGTTGTGCAGGTAGCCGCCCTTGGTGTCGCTGACCGTCCAGCCCTCGATCTTGTTCCTGAAGCCCTTGGTGGACGGGGCGGAGTTCCACGGCGCGACGTCGTAGACCGGCATCGCGAGCGCATTGTCCAGCTCCGCCTTCGTCGGCAGCACGATCGGCCGGTCGGGCCGCCCCATGTTGCGGGTCAGGTACTTCTCCTGCGTGACCCCGTAATTGATCGGCCAGTCGCCGGTCTGGTACGCGAACGGGCCCGTCATCACCTGGCCGTCGCTGTCGCGGCCGTTGCCGCCCATGAAGTCCGGGCCCCACAGAGAAGAGCTCTGCGCGTTGTCGTACGTCCAGTCCCAGTACGGGATGGTGACGCCCGGGTCGAACATCTGGAGATCGGCCTCGAACTGGAGCAGGAACCGGCGGTGCCAGGGGAAGAAGGTCGGCGCCATGTGGGCGACCCGCAGCCCGCTCTCGCCGTCGGCGGCGAAGTACTTGCCGTGCGTGATGACGTACTTGTCGTAGCCGCCCACACGCTTGAGCTCCAGCACGGCCTCGACGAACCGGGAGCGTTGGCTGCTGGTCAGATGCCGCTGATTCATTCGCGTGTACACAGGAACTGACCCCTCGGCGGTCGTACGGCGCTCAGCCGTCAGTGGTGGCGCGTGGTGCCGCGCTCAGTGGTGGCGCTCAGTGCGGGCGCCCGTGGACGGCGCTCAGTGGTGGTGCTCCGCGGTCGTGGACAGCTGGGCGCGGCCGAGCACGTCGACCGCGCCGCGGGCGGTGCCGAGGGCGGTGGGGAAGGGCTGGTAGTGGTTGGCCATGCTGATGAAGCTGCCGTCCACGCGCCGCATCACGTGCAGCGGGCGCCCGTCGATCCGGATGTCGACGCCGCTGTCCCGCGCGGAGCTGAACCCCTGGATGCGGCGCCCGCGGTAGACCTCGTCGAAGAGGGCGGCCCCCGCGCCCGGCACCGGAGCGGGCTCGTACCCGGCGGCGGCGGTGTCGTACCCGGCGGCGGGCTCGGCGACCGCGGTGTCCGACTGCCTCGCGGCCAGCATCGGACGCAGCGCCGCGGTGGTCCCCGATACGGCGGCCACGGTCGTGATGCCGCGCCTGATCAACCGCCGTCGCGTCGCCACCCGGGGTCGTGAGTGTTTTCCGCTGCCGTTCTCGATGGCTTCGCTCATGTCCGACACACTCCTCTCCTCCGGCCGTTTCCGCGGCTCATCATGCCGCCGTAGGGGTGAGTCACCCGGATAATCGGTGGGCGATGCAAGGAATTTCATCCGCCCGAGTGATATCGCGATCGGCCCGGTGCCGGTATTGACGGACCGCCAGGTTGTTTGAGGCCGGGTAGGAACTGTCGTGGGAACCGCTTTTGGTCTACGTCAGGGGGCGCGCTTATTACTCATACGTTATGACTGATCGTTAGGAGTCCGATTTCCGTGCGGTCGCACGGCGGTCACCGCACCACGCACCACGCACAGCGGACAGCGAACGAGGAGTGACCATGGCCAACCGACGCCAGTGGCTGACGGGTGCGGGCGTCGGATTCGTGTCGGCCGCCTTGATCGTGTCAGGACTGTCCGGCATCGCGGGTGACCCGCCGGGCGCGGGCCGCCGCCTGGTCACCGCGCTCGCCGGTGCCGTCGGCGCGGAGGGCGCCACGGGACCGGGCGGCCCGGACGGCGTCAACGGATCGAGCGGCGCCAGCGGATCGAACGGCCCTGAGGGCCCTGACGGCCCTGAGGGCCCTGACGGCTCGAACGGTCCCGCCGGTGCTTCCGGGTCCACGCCCACGCCCCCGCCGCGCGCCTCGTACGCCCCCATGGGCGCCTTCACCGACTCCGGCGCCGAGGGCGTAGCACGGATCGGGGCGCTGGAATCCTGGCTCGGCGGTACGGAGGCGACGGTCGGCCATACGTATCTGCCCGGTGACGACTGGTCCGGCATCGAGGGCAGCGGCGGGCTGCTCCAGCCGTGGGCCGCCTGGAAACGCGCGAAGCCCGACCGGCTCTTCGTCCTCAACGTGCCGATGCAGGAGCACAACGAGGACCGCGTCCCCGACCGCGACGTACGCGAACTGATCCAGGAGGGCGCGCGCGGCGACTTCGACGGCCACTTCACCCGGCTCGCCCACCGGCTGGTCGACCTCGGCGTGCCCGACACCGTGATCGTCCTCGGCTGGGAGATGAACGGCACCACGTACACCCACCGCTGCGGGCCCGACCCGTCCGGCTGGAAGACGTACTGGAACCGGATCGTCAAGGCCATGCGCGCCGTCCCCGGCCAGCGCTTCCGCTTCGACTTCACGCCCAACCGCGGCCAGGACGCCATCGGCTGGACCGAGTGCTACCCCGGTGACGCGACCGTCGACATCGTCGGCATGGACTCCTACGACCAGCCGCCCGGCGAGACCTTCTACGACCAGGTCAACGAGGCGTACGGGCTCCAGGCGCAGGTCGACTTCGCCGACCTGCACGGCAAGGAGATCTCGTACCCGGAGTGGGGCCTGTTCAGGAACGGCGACAACCCCGACTACATGCGGCAGATGCTCCAGTGGATCAACGACCACCAGCCGGTGTACCAGACCATCACCGACTACTGCCCGCACGGCGTGTGGCAGTGCACGGAGAACCCGAAGTCCTCGAAGGTGTATCGCAACGCGCTGTTCGACCTGAAGCCGGCGCCTGCTCCTTCGGAGACGCCGACGCCCACGGATACGCCCACGCCTTCGGAGACTCCGACGCCTACGGAGACCCCGACGCCGACCGGCACTCCGACTCCCACGGACACGCCGACCGTCACGCCGACGCCCACGGATACGCCTACGGTGACGCCGACGCCCACGGATACGCCGACCCCCTCGGTCAGCCCGTCCGCGACGCCGACCGAGACCCCGACGCCTACGGACACGCCCACGGTGACGCCGACGCCGAGCGGCACGCTCACCCCGGAGCCGTCGCTGTCGCCGAGCCCGACTCCGACCGCGCCGACGACGCCCTCGGTGTCGCCGTCCCCCGACCTGTCGCCGAGCCCGGCGGTCAGCCCGAGCGCGAGCCCGACGCCCAGCGTGCTGCCGCCCGTGACGCCGACCCCGGCGCTCACACCCGTGGCCGTACCGACTCTGCTTCCGGCCGTCACGCCGGGCCCGACGCCGGTGCCGCAGGCCGGGCCCTCGCCGCTGCCGCCCGTGGTGGAGGCGTGCCTGCCGCTCCAGCTCAGCGAGGAGATGCAGAAGCAGTACGCCAGCGGTCAGGTCTGCATCAAGCTGCAACCGAAGGCGCCGGGGGAGCAGACGGCGACGCCGACGCCGAGCGCGTCGACACTCGGTTCGCCGACGCCTGGTTCGCCGACGCCGACGCCGACGCCGACCGCGCCGACGTCCGAGTCGCCGACGCCTGAGGTGCCGACTCCGGCCGTGCCGACGACACCGACACCCACGTTGCCGCCGACGGCCACGTCCGCCGTGAAGCCGGAGTCGGTGCAGGAGGCCGCGCCCGCGACGAGCCCGACGCCGCCGGCCGGCTAGCCGCAGGGCGGCTTACGCGCCCTGACGCAGGGCGGCTCAGGCGCCGTGAGCCTTGCCGCCGCGCCTGGCGAGCCGGTCGTTCAGCCCGGCCCGCCAGGCGCGCAGCACCGGCAGGCGGCGCTTGGCGGTCGCGGCCAGGCGGGTGCGGGCGGCGGCCAGGGCGACGCGGCTGTGGAGGACGACGGCCAGCGGGCGGGTGGTCAGCAGCAGGCGGCGGTTGGCGAGGTGGTCGGGGCGCCAGTGGAATTTGTGCGGCTCCGCGCCGCGCAGCAGGCTGAGGGCGGCCCGGCCGCCGTCCTGGGTCTGCCGGACGCCGTGCCGCATCAGCAGCGTCGTGACGTCGACCTTGGTGGTGCGCAGGTCCGGGTGCGCGCCGTAGAGGTAGCCGCCCGCCAGGCTCGGGCAGAGCACGGTGAGATTCGCGGCCACCACCTCGCCGCCGAGGCTGAACTCGGTGACCGCCGCGTCGCCGCTCGCCACCATCAGCCGCGCGGCGCGGGTCAGGTGCTCGGCGAAGCGCGGGCGTACGTGCTCGGGGGTGACCCCTCGGCCCTGCCACTGGAGCAGGTGCAGCCGCAGCATCGTCTCGACGGCGGGCGCCACCTCGTGCGCGCGCACCGCGCGTTCCTCGACGCCCGCCGCGTCCAGCTTGCGCAACTGCGAGCGGATGCGCTGGCCGCGCGAGCTGCCGACCCTCGCGATCAGGCCGTCCATCGGCAGGCCAGGCAGCTCCAGGCAGACCGAGTCCTCCAGGTCCTTGCGCGGGCCGCGCCACGCGCCGTACACCCGCTCGGCCGCCGCGCCCGGCCGTACCTCGCGCAGGTCGATCACCGCCGTCCGTGCCAACCGCCGCAGCGCCCCGGTCAACGCCGCCGCGTACGCCGGATCCGCGTCGTCCACCAGCACGTCCGCGTAGTCCGTGATCGCCCCGCCGAGCGCCACCAGCACCGGCACCGGCCGGTACGTCACCATCAACGGCGCCGCCGCGACCAACTCCTCGCCCCGCCGCACCACCACGACCCGCAGCCGCCCGCGCCTGCCGTACGACAGCCACCACGAATACAGCCACGCGTGACTCTGGAACGGCGTCGCCGCCCCGCACCGCCCGTACAACCGCCCCCACTGCGCGGCCATCCCCCCGAACGCCTCGCCGTCCCGGCACACCTCCACCCTGAGCCCGCCCCCGTCCCCGTCCGGTGCGCCGATGTCGGCGCCGGGGGCGTTTCGCGGTTCGGATACGCGTCCGGCCGCGTTGCCGCCCGTGCTGCCGGTGGTCGCTCGCGGTGCCTGCGCTGGCGCGGGCGCAGCCATCGGGGTCGTCGCAGGCCCGGAGGTGGGCGGGGTCTTCGGGGGGGTCTCGGGCGTGGGCCGGGGGTGGGCGGCGGGGGTGGTCATACGGATTCCCTGGGGATCGCTGTCGGGGCGTGGCCCGGGGTGGGGGCCGGGAGGGAGGCGCCGTAGGCGGGCTCGCGGCGGGAGCGGGGGCGGACCAGGAGGAAGAGGGCGCCGAGCAGGCCGCCCGCGCTCGCGCCGACCGCCGCGGACAGGGCGGTGGAGGGCGAGGAGGGAGAGGTCGGGGCGGTGGCGGGGGAGAAGACCAGCAGGCGGACGCCGGTGCTGCCGGCGTTGCGGTTGCCGGTCGCGGCCAGCGAATCGGCCACGGCGTTGGCGACCTTCGCGGCGGTCGCCCCGCGCCGGGCCGTCCCCGTGATCGAGATCATCGGCGCGTCGGGCGAGGTCGCGGCCTGCACGCTGCCCTTGAGGTCGTCCACCGCCATCCCGGACGCGGCCTGCGCCCCCGCGAGCACCGCGGAACCGGTGACGACCCGCCCGTACGCCTGCGCGAAACCGGTGGTGGTCGTCGCGTCGCCGTGCTGCGGCACCACGATGACGTAGCTGGTGGCGGCGTACTGCGGGGCCGCCGTCAGGCCGTAACCGAGGCCGCCCGCGAGGCCGATGCCCAAACACAGGGGCAGCGGCAGCCAGCGCGGCGGCGTCCGCCACGAAGCGCGGCGCCCGCGCCCCTGCCTGCCCGCGGGGGCGCGGCCCTCGTCGCGGATCGCGGCCTTCTCCTGCACTGCGGTGTCCTGCATGAGCGGTCTCATTTCTTCTGTCCCGGCCCCACGCCGGTGGCGGATGCGGATGCGGATGTGGTTGCCGTTGCGTACAGCCGCATCACGCGGTCGGCGGTGTGGGCGATGTGGTAGCTGTCGACGGCGGCGGGCACCGGCAACCGCCGTACGCCCGCGCCCTGTTGGGCGTGGAGCGCGGAGACGAGGTCCCGCGGGCCGGTGCCGATCCGGCGGGCGCCGGGCGCGCTGTCCGGCGGCAGGTCCTCGATCGCGGGGCACGCGGTGTGCAGCACCGGCAGCCCGGCCGCCAGCGCCTCGACCATGGCGAGCCCGAAGGACTCCTCGCGCGACGCGGACACGAAGACGTCCATCGCGGCCAGCAGCGCGGGCATGTCGGGCATGACACCGCTGCCGTCGTCCCCGCCCGCCGCGCCCACCAGATGCACGCGCGGCGCGACGCCGGTCGAACGGGCCAGCCGCAGCAGGGCGTCGTGCTCGGGCCCGGTGCCCGCGACGAGGAGATGGGCGCCCGGGACACCGGCCAGCGCGCGGATGACGGTGTCGAAGTTCTTGCCCGGTACGAGCCTGCCGACCCCGCCGATGACGAACGCCCGCTCGGGCAGACCGAGTTGGGCCCGCGCGGCGGCGCGCACCGCCGGGTCGAAACGGAAGCGGGCCGGGTCGATGCCGTTGGGCACCAGGTGGATACGCGGGTCGGGCACGCCCCACTCGCGCAGCCTGCGCGCGACCGTCGAGGAGACGGCGACGGTGGCCACGCCCAGCCGTTCGGTGGCCCGGTACAGCGCGCGGGTGCCACGGGTGAGCGGGCGGCCCTCGATCTGGGAGTCGCCGAGCGAGTGCTCGGTGGCCACGACCGTACGCACCCCGGCCAGCCGTGCGGCGAGGCGGCCGTAGACGCACGCGCGGTAGAGGTGGGTGTGCACGACGTCGTACCGGCCCGCCCTGATCTGCCGGGTGAGCCGGGGCAGCGCGGACAGGTCGCGGTTGCCGGTCATGCCCAGGTGCGTGACGCGTACGCCGTCGGCGCGCAGCGCGTCCGCGACCGGGCCGGGGTTGGTGAGGGTGATCACCTCGCTCTCGCAGGAGGCGGGCAGGTGGCGTACGAGCAGCCGCAGTTGCTGCTCCGCGCCGCCGATGCCCAGACCGGTGATGACGTGCAGGACCTTCACCTGGGCTCCTCCGGAGCGGCCGTCCCCCGGCCGGACCCCGGGCCGGACGGCGCGCCGTCCCGAACGCCGGACCGGCCGCCGTCCCGCCCGCCTGACTGCCCGCCGTCCCGCCCGCCGGGCAGGACGCTGATCCCGTCTCCCGGCACGGGCGTCGGCGCGGGCGCGGCGGGCGGCCCTCCGGCGGCCGTCGCCGTCCGCAGCTTGTGCAGCAGCCGCTTGGCGTTCAGCCGTCCCGCCGCGTCCCGTTGGCCGACGTACGCGCGCGGCAGCGCGAACGTCCCGGCGAGCGGGCCGGGGTCGACCGAGCACGCGTAGCGGTAACCGGCGCTGCGGGCGGCGGCCACCGTGCGGGCGTCGGTCGCGCCGTACGGGTAGCAGAAGCCGTCGGGCTCGTGGCCGGTGATCTCCCGCAACAGCTCGCGGCTCTCGGTGAGTTCGACGGTCAGCTCGTCCTCGTCGACCGCGGTGAGGTCCAGGTGCAGCAGGCCGTGCGAGCCGACCTCCATCCCGGCCGCCGCCGCCGCGCGGATGCCGTCGGCGGTCAACAGCGGCTTGCGCGGGCCCTGTTCGTCCCAGGCGTTGACGCCGCCGAGCCTGCCGGGCAGCACGAAGACCGTCGCGGTGTGGCCGTACCGGAGCAGCAGCGGGACGGCGTACTCCAGGAAGTCGGCGTAGCCGTCGTCGAAGGTCAGCCCGACCATGCGGCTCGCGCGTCCGGCTGCGTGGGCGCGCATCAACTCGCCGACGCCGACGCCGGTCAGGCCCCTGCGGCGCAGCCACTCCAGTTGGCGGCCGAGCCTTTCGGGCGAGACGGTCACCAGATACGGGTCGTCCCGGCAGTCGCCCACCGAGTGGTACATCAGCGTCCACGGCAGCGCGGCCTGCCGCCTGCGGCTGCGCGCGGCGCTGTGCGCGCGGGCCCGGTCGGCGGCGCTGTCGGGCCGGGGACCTGGGACGGGTCCTGAGCCGGAGCGGGCGCCGGAGACGCGCACGGGCGACGGGCGGAACGCGGTCGTCCGCGCGGTGGTGCGTACCGAGGCCGGGCCGCTGGGGGACACGGGCGCGGATTCGGGGGCCGGGCCGGGGGACGGCCTGCGTACGAATCGGAGGACGGATTCCGGCGCGGAGCCGGGCATGGCGTTCGAACTAGGCATGGGACAGCCTTCGTTTCGCTGTGGCGAGCAGGTGCGGAACCTCCGGCACCCGCACCGCGGCGGCCGCCGCGGCGAAGGTGACGGGCACGGCGATGCAGCACACCGCCGTCGCGGCCAGCGGATCGGGGATCAGGGATCCGAGGCCCCAGCCGGCGACGGTGGCCACCGCCGCGGCAAGCGTGATCCGGCCTACGCCGGTGAGGAGTTGGCGTGCGCCGATCGCGATGGTGTGCGCCGCGAGGCCGCGGACCAGCAGTCCGGCGGTCACGGTGATCCCGGCGGCGTTGCCCGCCGCGATGCCGTACGCGCCCCACGCGCCGACCGTCGCCGCGTCGGCGCCGATCGTGACGAGCAGGCCCGCGGACATGGCGGCGGCCGGGTACCAGGTCGGCCGGGCGGCCGAGAAGTACGGCCTGATGAGCGCGCCCACCAGGCTCTGGCCGAGCAGCCCGAGCGCGTACACCCGCATCACGGCGGCCGTCGCCGCGGTGTCGGAGGCGTCGAACGCGCCGCGCTGGAAGAGCACCTGGATGATCTGCGGGGCGCAGCCGATGATGAAGGCGGTGCCGAGCAGCACCACGACGCACACCACCGTCAGGTCGCGCTGCACCTGCCGTCTGGCCCGCTCCCGGTCGCCGCGGGCGAGCGCCTGCGAGACGACGGGGAAGGTGACCGTGCAGATCATCACCGACAGCACCATCGGCATCTGCGCCACTTTCTGCGCGTAGTTGAGGTGCGAGATCGCGCCCGACGGCAGGGGCGCGGCGAAGAACCGCTCGATCAGCACCTGGGCCTGGCGGCTGACGGTGAAGAAGATGACGGGCGCGACCAGGGCGAGGCCGAGCCGGGACGCCTTCGGCCGCGTGGGGAGTTGGGGGCCGGTCCGGACGCGGGGGGCCCGGTGGGAGCGGGCTCCGGCGCTCGCTCGGCCGCCTGCCGGGGCGGATTCGCGTGCCAGGGAGAGCGCTTCGGGCCCGGACCGGCCCGCGTTCCTCAACTGCCCCTCGCGCTGCGGCTGTTCGGGAATGGCCGCGGTCTTCGCCGGTACGGTCTGCCGCCCGGTGCGCAACTCGGCCAGAAACGCGGGCAGTTGGATGAGCACCATCAGCAGGCCGCCGACCGCGACACCGGCCGCTGCGGCCCGCGCGCCCCAGTGGGCGTGCAGCGCGAACAGCGTGCCGATGATGCCGACGTTGTACGCCACGTAGATCGCGGCGGGCGGCAGGAAGCGGCGGTGGGCGCGCAGCGCGGCGCTCAGGTACCCGGCGAGGCCGAAGGTGAAGACCGTCACGGCGGTCAGCCGCGTGCAGTCCACCGCGAGGCGGTGGTCGGTCAGTCCGGGCGCGAGCACGTCGACCACGAGGGGCGCGGCCACCGCGATGGCGGCTCCGACGGCGGCCAGCAGCAGCGTCAGCCGCGGCAAAGTGGCGGCCAGCAGGGCCCGTACGGGATCGCCCGTCCGCGCCGCCCGGCCGTCGGCCGCCCTTCCGTCCGCCCGCCTGCTGAGGGCGGCGGCGAAGGCCGGTACGAGCAGCAGCGCCATCGCGTCCTCGATCAGGACGGTCGCCGCCAGCTCCGGGACCGTCCACGACACGAGGAACGCGTCGCTGGCCGCCCCCGCTCCGAAGAGGTGGGCGATGGCCTGGTCGCGCACCAGCCCCAGCACGGAACCGGCCACCGACAGCACGGCGGTGACCAGGGCGGCCCGCGCGAGGCCCTTCGACCCCCGGTCGCCCCCGGAACCGGAACCGGAGCCGGAACTGGAACCGGAGCCGGAGCCGGAGCTCGGGCCGGATTCGACGCCGGTGTCGACGCCGCTTCTGGCTCCGTTGCCGTTGGTGTCGCCGTCGCCAGGAGCCGGGTCCGGGGCCCGGAGCGTACGGCCGGTCGGCGCGTCGTCCTCGTGGGCGGCGGTCGCCGCACTCGCGGTCATCGGCGGCGGCCGTCCGTGGCGTCGGCGCCGAGGTCCGCGTCGGCAGCGGCGTCCGCCGCGGGCGACAGCGCCCACCAGGCCGTCAGGCCGAGCAGCACCGCGGTCAGCACGGTGGAGGGCCCGCCGATGTCCGCGTAGAGGAAGTCGACGCACTGCCAGATCAGCAGCCCGACGGCGGCCAGTCCGCTCGCGGCGGCGCCCGGTGCGCGGTTGCCCGCGCGGCGGGCGCGCAGCAGACGGTCGGTGCCGCGGGTGAGGAAGGCGGCCCAGCCGCCGACGAGGAGAGCGAAGCCGATCAGGCCCTGCTCGCTGAGCGCGAGCAGATACATGTTGTGCGGCGACAGCAGCGGTTCACGGGTGAAGCGCTGCCCGGCCCCCGCCGTGTCGCTGCCCGACGACAGCGCGAGCGAGGCGTGCCCGTCGCGCTCGTCGGGGAAGCGCTTGAGGCCGACGCCGGTCGCCGGGTGCTGGCGCCACATGCTGACGGCGGCGGCCCACAGCGTGTACCGGTCGGTGACCGAGGGGTCCGGGTCCGCGGTGACCTGCGTGATGCTGCTGACCCGCTGCCCGATCATCTGCGAGCCCACGCCGAGCCCGCCGACCAACAGCACGGCGGAGGCGGTCAGTACGCCGAAGACGCGCAGCGCCTGACGCCGTCCCGACAGCACGATCATCGCCGCGCACGTGACGGCCGTGGCGATCCACGTACCGCGGCTGAAGGACACCGCCAGCGGTACGAGCAGCGCCGCCGCGCAGGCCAGCGCGGCGGGGCGCAGCCAGCGGGGCGCGCCCGCCGCGGCCGGTACGAGCGCGCAGCCGGTGGCGATGACCAGGCCGTACGCGACGACCGTCGCCATCCCCATGATGTCCGAGGGGCCGAAGGTGCCGACCGCCCTGATGTCCTCGCCCATGTAGGAGGCGCCGGTCGCGGTCGCGTACTGCCACACGCCGATCGCGCCCTGGACGAGGGCGACCGCGACGACGGCTCCCGCCACCACCGCGAAGTCCCGCCGGTCGCGCAGCAGCAGCACCAGCGAGGCGGGCACCAGCACGAACACCTGGGCGTAGCGCAGGAATCCGGCGAGTCCGGCCGCCGGGTCGACCGAGGTCATCGCGGACAGCGCGAAGCCGACGACGGGCGCGCCCAGCACCACCGCGGCGGTCGCGGTCAGCGGCCGTGCCCGGTCGCGCAGCAGCCGTACGGCGACGGTCAGGATGAGTACGGCGGAGGCGGCGTCGGCCGGGGTGACCTTGCCCGAGGTGCTGACGTCGCCCGTGCTGACCGGCGCCGCGAGCAGCAGCACGGTCGCCAGGGCGGGCAACAGCGGTGCCAGCCAGCGGTATCGGGCGAGGCCCGGGGGGATACGAGGGGCGCGTTCGGCTCGGTGCGCGGGCGCGGTGTTTCGCGCGGGCGCGGGCGTGGCGATCGTGGCCATGATTCAGCTCCCACCGAACCGGAAGAGCGAAGTCGCCGTGCGGGCGAGGATTCTGACGTCCTGCCAGAGCGACCAGCTGTCGATGTAGTGGTTGTCGAACCGCGCGCGGTCGGCGATCGAGGTGTCGCCGCGCAGCCCGTGCACCTGGGCGAGCCCGGTGATGCCGACCGGCATCCGGTGCCGGTCCTGGTAGCCGGGGTGGGTCTGGCTGAACTGCTCCACGAAATACGGGCGTTCGGGGCGCGGACCGACCAGGCTCATGTCGCCGCGCAGCACGTTCCAGAACTGCGGCAGCTCGTCGAGCGAGGTGCGCCGCAGCAGTCGGCCGACCGGGCTCACCCGGCGGTCGTGCGCGATGCTCCAGCGTGTCGCGGACTCGCCGGGGTCGGCCGGCCGCAGCGTACGGAACTTCAGGAGCGTGAACGGGCATCCGCCCAGGCCGATGCGCTCCTGCCGGAACAGCACACCGGGGCCGTCGGTCAGCCGAACCGCGAGGCCGCAGCCCGCGAGGACCGGCGCGAGCACCAGCAGGGCGGCCGAGGCGAGCACGATGTCGAGGGCGCGCTTGCCCCAACGGCCGGGCGGCGCGGGCGGATACGGGTCGAGGCGGCGGCACGCGAAGCCCCACAGGTGGCCGGGGGCCGCCTGGCCGTCGCCGGGGCCGGGACCCGCGGTGACCTGCCACACGCAGGCGCCCTGCGCGGCCAGCAGCCGTACCGTCGCGGTCGTACGCGCGTCGAGCGGCTGCGGTCCCGCGACGACCGCGTACCGCACCGAGTTCTGGATCACCGCGCGCGTGATGTCGCCGTGGCCGGTCAGCACCGGCAGGGGGAAGTCGTCGGGCGCGGTGCCGTGTCCGGGCCCCGGGCCCTGCTCCTGCCCCGGCACCTGGCCGGTGGCCGCGATGCCCACCGGGTGCATCCCGTACTCGGGATGCGCGTGCAGCACGGCGGCGACCTCGCGTACGGACCCGTCGCCGCCCACGATCAGCGTCGATCCGGGGTACAGCCGCGCGTACCGGCGCCGCGCGCCGTGCACGACCCCGCGCAGCACCCACTGGCCCAGCACGGTCAGCACGAGCGCCGTCAGCAACTCGCTCCATCCGAGGGCGCTTTCGGGCGCGGTCGCCGCGGCCGTCACGGCCACCAGGCCCCACGCCAGCGTCGCGCACAGCGCCAGCGCCGGCACCTCGTCCGACGCCGTCGGCGCGAACCCCGGCCGGTACAGCCGCGCCCTGCGCAGCGCCGGGACCAGGCACCCGAGCAGCGGCGCCAGCAGCAGCGGCCCCACATCCGCCCGCACCGCGAACGCGCCCATCAGCGCCGCCGCGCAGTCCGCCGCCACCAGCGGCCCCGCCACCCGCTGCCGAAACGCCCGATGCCGCGGTCGGGACACCGTCGCGGGCGTCTGCCGCGGTGCCGACGCGGGCGTCTGCCGCGACGCCAACACGGGAGCCCGCCCTCCGCCGTCGCCGCCCTGCCCCACGACCACCCCGAGCACCCGCCCGGCCGAGGACGCCTCAGCCGCCTGCCCGTTGCCCCGCCCGGCTGAGCCGGTCCCGGGCCCCGTGTCCAGCGCGACACCGACCCCCCGGTCCACGGCCCGCCCGGGCGCCGGGCCCGCAGCGGCTTCCGGCTCCTGGCCGCGCGTGACGGCGCGGGGGCGTTCCGGGGTGCGGGTGGCAGTCGCGGGGGTCGTGGACTCGGGGCGTGGGCCGAGGGTGAAGCGGAGGCTGCGGTCGCCGCCCCACCTCGGGGGTGTGCTGGACGCGGTGTCGGAGGCCGGGGCGAGCGCGAAGCTGAGCCTGCGGCCGGCGGCGCGCGCGGGCGCCGGTTCGGGCCCGCCCCCTTGGGCGCGGTCACCGCCCTGGCCGGGCGTCGCCGTGGTGTTCTCCGCAGCCTGGCCGACGACGCCCAGCACGCGCTCGCCACGGCCCCCGCTCGCGGGTGCGCGGTCGGCGGGGCGGCTTCCCGACACGGGCGCGCGGTCGGACGTACCGCCTCCGGAAGCGGGTTCGCGGTCGGCCGTACGGGCCGCGGGTGCGGGTGCACGGTCGGCCGTACGGGCCCCGGGTGTGGGTGCGGGTGCGCGGTCGGCGGGGCGGCTTCCCGACACGGGTTCGCGGTCGGACGTACGGGCCCCGGGTGCGGGTGCGCGGCTTCCCGACGTGGGTTCGCGGTCAGGCGTACTGCCTCCGCGGTCGGGCGTACGGCCCCCTGGCGCGGGTGCGCGGTCGGCGGGGCGGCCTCCTGAGGGGAGGGGGCGCCCGGTGGGGGTGGGCGGCGGCACGCGCGCGCTCTCCCACGTCATCGGGTGACCCTCTCGGTGGGGCGGCCCGGCTGGGGCAGCGCGAGGACGTCGCGGTAGAGGTCGGCGACGGCGGCAGCGGTTCTTCGTACGTCGTGCCGTTCGCGGACGTGCGCGAGCGCGCGGTGACCGGCGTCGGCGCGCCGTACCGGATCGGTGAGGAGCCTCAGCATGGCGTCGGCGAGGGCGCGTTCGTCCTCGGCCGGGACGACGGAACCGGCGGCGTCGGCGGGCGGCACGCTCTCGCGGGCGCCGCTGACGTCGGTCTGGACGACCGGCCGTCCGCAGGCCATCGCCTCCAGGGGCGCGAGCGCCATCCCCTCCCAGCGGGACGGCAGGACGACGACGTCGGCCGCGCGGTACCAGGGCGCGGTGTCCACGGTGCTCCCGGCGAACAGCACACCGGGCGGCGCGTCCCGCAGCAGCGGCCGCAGCGCCGGGCCTTCGCCGACGAGCACGAGACGGGCGTCCGGCAGCCGCTCGCTGACCCGGGGCCACGCCCTGAGCAGCACGTCCTGGCCCTTCTGCGTGCAGAGCCTGCCGACGCACACGACCAGCGGGGTGTCGGGCCCGAGGTCCGACAGCGCGGGCAGCGCGGCCCGCGCCGAACCGACGTCCGCGGTGGGCGTGAAGTGCGTGAGATCCACGCCGTTCGGCACGACCGCCCACGTACCCCGTACCCCCGCGTCCTGTCCCGCGCGCCGCTCCGCGTCGCTGACGCACAGCACCCGGTCGGCCCAGCGGGCGGCGTACCGCTCCCAGCGCAGCGCGGCCCGCGCGGTCGGTCCCGTGACGGCGTCGAACGACCAGGCGTGCGGCTGGAAGACGGTCGGCAGGCCGCCGCGTACGGCCAGCCGTACCGCGAGCCCGGCCTTGGCGCTGTGGACGTGCAGCAGGTCGGGGCGGACGGCGCGGATCAGCCGGGCGACGGTGCGGACCTCGCGCGGCAGGCCGGGCCCCGGCGAGCGGCCGGCCTGCCACCGTACGACGTGGCCGCCGGCCGCCGTGACGGCTTCGGGGAGCGCGCCGTGCGGCGGACAGGCCACCACCGCGCGCGTACCGCCGTCGAGCTGGGCCCGGACCAGGTCCGTGACGACGCGGGCGACTCCGCCCTCGACGGGCTGGGTCACATGGAGCACCGTCAGCCCGGCGAGTTCGTACTGGTGTTGCGGCATCGCGCGCCGTCTCTCTGTCCGTGACCATCTCCGTGACCGTCTCCGGTGGACCGACCGGGGCCGAGGAGAAGCCGATGGGTTTGCTGCGTGTCATGTGCGCGCCCGCGCGTTCGAGCGGGCTGCGTGGAGTCAACGAATCCCGTGCCTGTCAGGTAATCCTCGTGAAACAGGAATGCACGGTCGCAGACCTCGGCGCACGATTCACGTAAGGCGCGCGGCCCGCCGAGCAGGACGAATGTCTTATGACGATCACATGACCGGTGTTGACGAGACGTCAACCCACGTCACCGCCGTCACCCTTCCGATACGCCCTGGCGCCCGGCCTCCGGGGGTTCTATCCATTCGGGTGAAACATCATTACTAATCGCCTGGGAGCCGGTTGGTCAGTGCGACCCATGTAGACCCATGTACAGGGCAATCTCACCCAAGAAGGACCAACCGTGATCAAGAAGTTCCTCGCCACGGCCGCCGTCGCCGTCTCCATCGCGGGCGTCTCGGCGTCGGTGGCCCCCTCCGCGATGGCCATCGGTGACGACCACGGAACCACCACCGCCAACGGCAACGGTTCCGAGCAGAGCTACGGCAACACGTACACCAGCGGTTACATGAGCCCGTCGTTCGCGCTGGTCCAGGGCTCGCTCAACAAGCCCTGCCTCGCGCTGCCGCTCAAGGGCAACGTCGGCTCGCTGGTCGGCGTCGTGCCGGTCACCGTCCAGGACATCAACGTCCTGTCGTCGCCGCAGAACCAGCAGTGCACCGAGAACTCCACCCAGGCCAAGGGCGACGAGCCGCTGTCGCACATCCTGGACAACATCCCGGTGCTGTCCGGCAACGGTGCCGCCAACCACTGAGCCATTCCCCTGGCTCCGTACGGCCCCGGCCGTCGACTTTCCGTCGACGGCCGGGGCCGTACGCGTTTTCCGCGCCGGGATTCTGCTCCGGGCGGAAAAAGCCGAGCCATTCGAGTGGATGATGGAAGGCGCCGCACGCTGGGGAGTTGCTTACGGTCGGCACCCGTCGTTAGCCCGGTCGGTAGTGGTGTTCACGGACGCGGATTTCCTGTGTCCGGCCCGTACGAAGGACGTGCTGGTGCCAGACACCGCTCCGGAAAGGGAGCTCAACGTGAAGTACTCGAAGGTCGCGGCGGTCGCTGCCGGAACGCTCATGGCTGTGGGTGTCGCGGCCCCCGCGTTCGCCGACTCCGACGCCAGTGGCATCACCTCGCACTCCCCGGGCGTCCTGTCCGGCAACAGCATCCAGGTGCCGATTCACATCCCCGTGAACGTGTGCGGCAACACCGTCAACGTCATCGGTCTGCTGAACCCCGCGTTCGGCAACACCTGCGTCAACAAGTGACGAAGTGAAGTGACGTCGTCCTGTCAGGCCGTCAGGTTCTGATCCCGGACCGCCCCGGAGCGTGTGCGTCGCGCTCCGGGGCGGTCCGTCTTACGGGATGGGCACGGGACGGCCGCGGGACGTATTCGGCGCAGCCGAAGAACCGAGCGGAGAAAAGAAGTCGATGCGACACATCTTGAGCCGGAGCCTGCTCACCGTCGCCGCCGCCAGCAGCATCCTCGCGGCCACCGGGGGGTACGCCAACGCGGATTCCGACGCGCAGGGCGGTGCGTCCAACTCACCCGGCCTGCTGTCGGGCAACAGCGTCGAGGCACCGGTCGACGTCCCGCTGAACGCGTGCGGGAACAGCGTGAACGTCGTGGGAGCCGACAACGCCGCGCTGGGCAACCACTGCTCCAACGAATCGCATTCCCACCACCACACCGCTTCCGGCGCCCCCTCCTCCGCCCATTCGTCGGGCACCCAGGGCTCCGCGGGCGTGGCCTCAGGGAACTCGGTGCAAATTCCGGTCGACGTTCCGCTCAATGTGTGCGGAAACACCGTGGACCCCCTGGCGCTGCTGAATGCGGTGTCCGGGAATTCCTGCGACAACGACGGCACGGGCGCGCACGCGGTCACCGGCACCGACACCAGTTCGGTGCACACCGATCCGACGGTCGACGTCCGGAGGCTTCCGCCGGCTCCCGAGCCGAACCACGCGGTCCCCGCCGTCCTGGACGGGGTTGACCAGCAGTCGCTCGCCGAGACCGGCGTCGCCGGCGGCGAGTTCGGGGCGGCCGGGGCGACCAGCGCCGCGCTGCTGCTCGGCGGCGCCATGCTCTACCGCCGCGGGCGCGGACCGCGGGTCGCGCACGCCGCCGCCCACGGCGCGCACGCCGCGTCGGGCGCCCACGCGGCCTCCATGGCCCGTATTCGGCGCACGTATTCGTAACCCTGGGCAACGGAATTAATACGAGAATTGGGCGAGGCGGCTCTCACGTTCGGGTGATTGTCGAGAGGCCGGTTTACTCCTCGTTTCCGTTGCTATCCGCGGTCGTTGACCATGCCGACAGACACCGGCACTGAAAGGGTGGCAATGAAGTACTCGAAGGTCGCAGCAGTCGTGGCCGGATCGATGATGGCGGTCGGCGTCGCCGCGCCTGCCTTCGCCGACGGTATGACGGCGCCCGAGATGCCCACCGCGGCCACGATGCCCACCAGCATCAACGGCGGTGTCGAGCAGGCCCTGAACGAGCAGCCGCTGCAGCAGCTCAGTGACGGCCTCAAGGTCGACTCCGCGCTCCGGACGGTCAGCGCCGCCGCCGACCGCCTGCGCGGTGAGACCTCGACCGACGCGCTCCTCGGCCAGGCCACCTCCGCCACCAAGGATGCCGCCACCTCCACCGTGACCGGTGCGGTGCCCGGTGCCTCGCTGCTGGGCGGACTCCCGCTCGGCCGCTGACCCGGCCCCGGCTCCCCCACCTGCCGCGCGTCGGCTTCGGCCATCCTCGCGGCAGCACTCCGCCATCGGAGTGAATCGCCGGAACCAAACCCCACGTGAGCGGTTGATCAGATCGCTCCAGAACCGTGCAATCGAGCACCAAAAAGGGATTTCAGATGATCAAGAAGATGCTGGCCGGCGCTGCGCTCGCCGCCTCGGTTGTTGCTGTCGGCGTCACCGCCGCCCCGCAGGCCATGGCCCTCGGCGACGACCAGGGCACGACCACGGTGAACGGCAACGGCGCCGAGCAGAGCTACGGAAACACCCACACCGGCGGCACCCAGAGCCCGCAGATCGGCCTCATCCAGGGCACCCTGAACAAGCCCTGCCTCGGCGTCCCGGTCAAGGCCAACGTCGGCTCCATCGTGGGCCTCGTGCCGGTCACGGTCCAGGACATCAACGTCCTGGCCTCCCCGCAGAACCAGCAGTGCGCCGAGAACAGCAGCCAGATCAAGGGTGACGAGCCCGCCTCGCACATCCTGGACCAGATCCCGGTCCTGTCCGGCAACGGCGTGCACAACGGCTGATCCGCCCCCCACGGCTGATCTGCTCCACCGCACCGCACAGCGAACTGCCCGACCCGGCCGCACCGGCCGGATCGGGCAGTTCGTCGTTGAGAGGTGTTCCTAGCGCAGCGTGGACGCGTCACGGCGGCGGCTGACGCGGGTGACGTACCAGTGGACGAGCAGGCCGGTCGCCATGACGATCGTGACGATCTGGGACCACACGGCGAGCTTCTTGTCGTAGAACCAGACCGGCTCGTACATGTTGGGGAACGGGCCGTGCGCGCCGACGTCCACATAGCGGTAGAGCATCAGGGCGAAGAGGCCGCCCGCGGCGACCAGCCAGGCCAGGGCGGCACTGAGCGGGCGGCGCCAGACCAGGATGAGCAGGGCCGCGAACGACGCCATGCCCGCCTCGATCCGGAAGAGCGTGCCCTGGCTGATGTCGGCGGACACCGCGTCGTACTGGTCGGCGAGCTTGGCGTGCACATAGGCGTCCACGGCGAGCCCGGCGGCGGCGACGAGGCGTGCCGCCAGGTCGAGCGCTCGGCCGGTGGAGCTGACCCCGGCTGACGGCATGACGGATCCTCGTTTCCTCGTACGGCGCGTACCGGTCGTACGGCCACGGTGGGGGGAGCGGAACGCGCGGTGATCCGACGGCGCGTCAGTTCACGGTGAGCGTGCCCTTCATGAACTGGTGGATCGTGCAGATGTAGTCGTACGTGCCCTTGGCCGAGGGGGCCTTGAAGGTCACCGTCTTGCCCGGCGCGATGTCGTTGGTGTTGAACTGGCCGCTCTTGACCGAGGTGACCGTGTGCGCCGTCGAGTCCTTGTTGGTGACCGTCACGGTGGCGCCGGCCGCGACCGTCAGCGACGCGGGCGTGAAGGCGAAGTTCTGGATGACGATGGTGTCCGCGCCACCGCCGCTGGAGGCCGACGCGGAACTCGACGCGGACGAGGACGCCGACGTGGCAGCCGCCGACGTACTCGTACCGCTACCGCCGCTCGAACCCGAGCTGGAGCAACCGGTCAGGGCCAGCGCGGCGCAGGCGGCGGCCAGCAACGGCGCACGGCGTACGCGTACGGGAACGCGCGAAGGCACGCGTACGGGGACGGGAGCGGTGCGTGCGTGGAGCCGGGTGACGATCAACTCGGGCTTTTCCCTTCGGAATTCGGGCGAGGCACGGGACGGCCCGTGTGGGGGTGCGGGCCGTCCCGTACAGGTGGGGTCAGACGGTGAGCAGGGTCGGGCTGGCCGCCTTGTCCACGGGCAGGAAGTCGTCGGGGACCGGGTACTGGCCCAGGACGAAGTTGAGGATCGCGGCGTGCTGCGCCTCGACCGGCGCGATGGTGGCGGCGGTCGCGATCCCGGCGGGGCTGGTGACGTTGTAGGTCGCGAAGAGATACGTCTGCGCGGCCTGGTCCTCCAGTTGCAGGGCCAGCTTGGCGACGGCGCCGTAGGTCTTCGCCTCGCCGAGCGCCTTGAGGGTGGCGGCCTGGTTGGACAGCGGCACATTGGTGATGGCGGGCTTGCCCGCACCCGTGAGTACCGCGTTCCACGCCTTCGCGTGGTCCGCGTGCTGAGCCATCGCGGTCGTCACGAAGGTGGCGACGGCCGGCGGCACCGTACCGAGCTTGCCCGCCTTGGCCGCCTCCAGCGTCGCCTTGTAGGCGCCGACGGCCTGGTTCTCCAGCGCCGTCGCCAGCGCGACGACCTTCAGGTCACCGGTGTACTGGCTGCTCCCGGACGCCGACGCCGAGGCGGTCGGCGAGCCGCCGGGCGCACCGGTCGCGGAGTCCGCGGAGGTCTTCTTGTCGCTGCTGGAGCACGCCGCGAGCGCGAACGCCGCCGCCACCCCGCCGGCGCCGAGCAGGAAACGCCGCCGGGAGGCGTCGGCCACCCCGCCGCGCCGGTCGCTTTGTGCCTTCTCGCGCTGTTCCGCTGCGAGGTCCGCGGCCGCCGCACGCATCGCGGGCAGCGTGTCGCGGTGGGCCTCTTCCATGTCCTGGGTGAGACGGGCGAGCTCGCGCTCGCTGATCTGCAGCTCCCAGCCGTCGCGTGCGGTGGTCACTTCACGGCCCCCTCAGAGATCGGTGAAGCGTTCTTGGTCGGGTAGAAGGCGTTGGGGAAGCCGACGCTGCCTGCCGCGGCGGGCAGCTTGGCGACGTCCGTCGGGATGGCGATCAGGTCGCCCATGTTCCCGGCGAGCAGCGCCTGTACGGCCAGCAGCGTCGCGCGGTGCTGGGCCTCGACGGGCGCGACGGAGGCGAAGAGCTTGCGCAGGTCGCCGTTGCTGACCTGGCTGACGTTCTTCGTGTACGTCTGGGCCGCGACGTCCTCCAGCGTGATCGCCAGCTTCACGACGTCCGCGGGGGTCTTGATCGACGGCAGCGCCTGCTTGACCACGGCCGCGTACTTCGGGTCCGGCTGGTCCTGCGCCTTGCCGCCCGCCTGGGTGGCGGCGGAGTTGAACGCCTTCGCGTGCGCCTGGTGCTGCGTGGTCGTCTTGGCGATGAACGCCGCGATCGTCTTGTTGCCGTCCTTGATGAACGG
Organism: Streptomyces sp. NPDC087422; assembly: GCF_044744145.1. Classification (NCBI taxonomy): domain Bacteria; kingdom Bacillati; phylum Actinomycetota; class Actinomycetes; order Kitasatosporales; family Streptomycetaceae; genus Streptomyces; species Streptomyces sp. NPDC087422. Next base: position 750,434 of record NZ_JBIUXT010000003.1, read on the forward strand.
CAGTCCCGCGGCCGTCTGGTAGACGCTGATCGCCAGGTTCTCGATCGACGCCGCCGTCTGCAGCGCCATGATGTCGTCGCTGGAGGAGGCCGCGGCGACCCGCGAGGTGTGCAGCAGAGCGGCGGCGCCCGCCACTCCGGCGACCGCTCCGCCGCGGTGCCACCAGCGGCGCGAGGACGCCGGCGCGGGCTGTGCCGCCGCGCGGAAGTCGTCCAGCGCGCTCGCGGTGATCCGCAAGGCGTCACTGTTCAGGTCTTGTGACTGCTCCGTCAGTTCTTCGAGCAGCCGGGTGTCGATGCGCTCTACGCCCATCACGCCCCATCTCTCACGGTGCCCGCTCTTGTGAGGGCACTCCTGCGACAGGTTCGTGGCGGCGGCTCATCCGGATTGGTCCCGTCCTCCGTACGGGCACCGAGACCACTCTTCCGGGTGACGGCAGGGGGCCGTTCCGCCCAGTAAAAGCGTCTGTACGGTGCGTGGCGGTACCGCCAGGTGTCACATCGGGCCCGTCCGGCGGGTCACTGCCGCGACGACGAGGTGACGGAGGTGGGTGGCCCGATGGACGAGCACGAGTTCCTGGCGGCGCGTTTCGAGGAGCAGCGCGGCCGGTTGCGCGCGGTGGCGTACCGGGTGCTCGGCTCCACCGGCGAGGCGGACGACGCGGTGCAGGAGACCTGGCTGCGGCTGAGCCGGATCGACGCCGACGAGGTCGACAATCTCGCCGGGTGGCTGACCACGGTGGTGGCCCGGGTGTCGCTGAGCATGCTGCGCTCGCGCGGCAGCCGCCGCGAGGAGCCGCTGGAGACGCCCTCGGGAGGCCCGGTCACGCGCGCCGCCGCGGCCGAGGACACCGACCCCGAGCAGCAGGCGCTGCTCGCCGATTCGGTCGGGCTCGCCCTGCTCGTCGTCCTCGACACGCTCGGTCCCGCGGAACGGCTCGCCTTCGTCCTGCACGACATGTTCGCCGTTCCCTTCGACGAGATCGCGCCGATCGTGGAGCGCTCGCCCGCGGCAACCCGTCAGCTCGCCAGTCGCGCCCGGCGCCGGGTGCAGGGGGTCGCCGTCGTCGACGAGGAGCGCTCCGCGGTACGGCGCCGCGCCGTGGTCGACGCCTTCCTCGCGGCCTCCCGCGGCGGGGACTTCGAGGCGCTCCTCGAACTCCTCGACCCCGATGTCGTGCTCCGGGCCGATCCCGCCGCCGCCCTGTCCGGCGCCACCTCCGTCCGCGGCGCCGCCGCCGTCGCCACCACCTTCCTCACCCGGGCCAAGGGGGCTCGCCGCGTCCTCGTCGACGGCGTCCCCCAGCTCGCCTGGATCCACGACGGCCGGGCCCGCGCCGTCTTCGCCCTCACCGTCAGCCCATCCGGGCGCGTCGCCGAAATTCACGTCCTCGCGGACGAGGCCCGCCTCTCGCTTCTGCGGGTCGTCGTCGTGGACGAGTGACCCTCCCCCGCGCCGCGAGGACGGTTCCTCTGCCGGGGGGGCGCCGATGGTTTTGGGGCGCGGCCCCTGGGCGGTTCTTCTGCCGGGTGCCGGGGCCTAGCGGGCGCGGTAGGCGTCGATCGCCGCGAAGGTCGCCTCCGGCTGCTCGATCTGCGGGAGGTGGCCCGCCTTCGGGACGACCTCGAAGCGCGCGTCGGCGAAGGCGGCGGCGTACGCGGCCCCGTACCCCGGGGTGAAGACGCGGTCGCTCTCGCCCCAGAGGACGAGGGTCGGGACGCGGACGTCGGCGAGCCGTTCGCGCAGGCCGGGGGTGTGCATGTACGGGTCGCCCGCGATGATCCGCATGGTGGCCATGTTCGCCTGGCGCGCGGCCAGTTGACCGGCCGGGAGGGCGGCGGGGTCCACGAAGAAGCGGTCGGGGTCGTGGAAGGAGTGCTCGGCCACGCCCCGCGCGTCGAGCGCGAAGAAGTCCGTCATCGGCTCGCCCTCGACCAGCACTCCGGCCGCGTCGATCAGGACGAGCCCGGTGATCAGGCCCGCGCCGTCCCGTACCGCCATCTCGGCCGCGATCCAGCCGCCGAGCGAGGAGCCGACCACCAGGACGTCACGCAGCCCGCGCTCCCGAAGCAGCTCCAGGTACGCCACGGCGAGGTCGTCCACGCCGTCGTACGCCTCGGGCCGGGGCGTGCCGTCCCAGCCGGGGAGGGTCGGGGTGAGGACACGCGCGGTACGGGCGAGGTGGGCGCCGAGGCCCGCGACGGTGAAGGTGCCTCCGCCGCCGTGCAGCAGCAGTACGGGGCGGGCGGCGGCGGCATCGGTCCCCGCGTCGGTGGGGCCGGTCTCGGCAACGGTGAGCTGCGATGGGGTCGTCATACCGTCGACTGTAACTAAGGATATTTATATAAGCAAGCTTAGTCGGAGTGTTAGGCTGTGCCCATGCCCGTTGAACTCCAACTCCTCGGACGAGCCGTCAAGCAGGCGCAGTACCGCCAGCACCGCGCCCTCGACAGTCGCCTGGCCACCGTCGGCACCACCCTCGCCCAGTGGGACGCCCTGCGCGCCGTCGCCCGCACGCCCGGCGCCTCGGCCCGCGACCTCGCCGCCGCGACCTTCCAGACCGAGCAGTCCTTCGGCACCCTCGCCACCCGCCTCGCCGACCGCCACCTCATCGACCGCCGCCCCGGCCGTGGCCGCCGCATCGAACACCACCTCACCCCCGCCGGCGAAGCCCTCCTCTCCGCCGGCCACCGCATCGCCGACGACGTCCTCTCCTCCGCCTTCTCCGCCCTCGACGACACCGAACGCGCCACCCTCCTCGCCCTGTTGCGCCGCATCGGCGAAGAACCGACGTGAGCCCGTGACCCTGTTACGGGTCACGGGCTCACAAGGCGCGGTCGCGTGGCGTCAACGACCCCTGCGGGTCAGTCCAGTTCGGTCAGCCGGGTCAGGGTGTAGCCGGCGATGCCCTGGCCGGCGGCGATCGCGTCGTCGTCCTTGACGCCCGCGGTGCCGTTGTTGGGACCGGCGATCGTCGTGTAGAGGTAGTGGTCGTGGACGGCGTGGGTCACCGCGCACGCGACCTTCTCGCAGAAGTTCGGGATACCCGACTTGTTGGTGAGCGGGATCAGTTCGCCCTTGAAGGCGCTGTTCACCGCGTTCGCCTCCTTGGCGCTGGGGAAGACCATCACGCCGACGGTCACCGACGACTTCGCCGAGGTGTAGGTGGCGAGCACGACCTGGGCGCACTTGTTCGGCCCGAGCGTCGGCCCGAGACCGCTGCGGGTGGCCTTCCAGCACGGCGCTTCGTGGCTGGTGGTCTTGCGCGTGAAGGTCTGGCCGTTGACCCGCGTGGACGTGTCGGAGAAGAGGTCCTTGCCCTGCATCGTGGGCGTCGAGGTGGCGCTCGGTGATCCACTCGGCGATCCGGTCGGTTCCGTGCTCGGCGAATCGCTGGCGACATCGCTCGGCTGGACGGCCGGCGCGGTCGTCTGCTTGTCCTTGTCGTCCTTGGCGACGGTGTCGCCGTCCTTCTTGGACCCGCCCATCAGGAACAGCGCGGCGCCGCCCGCCAGCGCGAGGACCACGACGGCGGAGACAGCGATGATCAGCATCCGCTTCTTGCGCGCCCGCTGCTCGGCCACGTGCTGGTCCGCGAGCGCCGACCAGTCGGGCTCGTTGGGGTTGGGCACATACGGCTGCGGATGCGGGATCTGCGGAACCCCGGGCCTGATCTCGTACGGAGAGCCCTGGTGGACCGGCTGCGAGAACTGGGTCGGGGGGAAGCCGTAGCCCGGTTGTGCCGGTCGCGCCGGTTGCGTCCGCTGCGCCGGTTGTACGGGCGGTGTCTGCCGCGCAGGTGGCGTCTGCTGCTGGTCGACCTGCGGTACGGCACCGTTCTGGTGCGGTATGCGAGGATCTTCCGGGGGCCCCGTGGGAGTACTCATGGCCGGAGGAGTTCGCCTTTCCCGTCACTCATTTCGGTGAATCATAGCGTCAGACAAGTACGCGGGGTGTCTTCTCCCCTTATTGGGGTGCATCGGGAGTGACCGGCCACGGGCTCAGAGTGAGGGAATCAAGTCCCTTCCGGAATGCGGCCTTGGTCTGCGGATTGACGTCGAAGCGGTAGTCGTACTGGCCGCCTTCGTCCACGCTGTGCTGGAACCACACGAAGCCGATCACATTGGGCGTCCGCTTGATCCAGCGGAAGAGGTCGGCGGTCCAGCCGGGTTGCTGCGGTCCCGGTGAACTGCCGGTCTCGCTCAGCAGGATCGGCTTGTGCGAGAACTTCGTGATCTCGTCCACCGTGGGCTGGATCACCTCGGTGGCCGTCTTCTCGCCGAAGCCGTAGCCGTCGACACCGATCCAGTCGACGTAACTGTCGCCGGGGTAGAGCGGCTTGAGCGGGACGCCGCGGGCGCCGCGGAGCGCGTTCGGGCTCCAGACCCAGATCACCTCGGTCGCGCCCACGGCCTGGAAGAGGTCGTGGATGTGCCGCCACGCCTTCACGTAGTCGCCCCGCGAGTTGCCGCTGTTCTTCTCGGACCAGGGGTACCAGTCGCCGTTCATCTCGTGCGCGAAGCGCAGGGCGATCGGCTGTCCCGCCGCTTTGACCTGGCGTGCGAATCGGATCACATAGGGGTCGAACGACCCCGACGCGATCTTCTTCAGTGAGTACTCCGGCTGGTCGGCGGCCCGTGACTTGGCGAACGGCTCCCAGGTGAGCAAGGGCACCGCGCCCTGTTTGTAACTGAGTTCGGCGTCGGCGGCGGAGAAATCCTCGTTCCAGCCCTGGTAGTACTCCAGCATTCGCGGGTGACGCCCCGACGCCACGGTCACGGCCGCGGTGGTCGCCCATGCCGGTGCGTGGAATGTCGCGACGCCGAAATAGACGCCTTTCGGATGCAGATACTCCGCCTTGCTCAGGGTTTTGGTGCGCGTCACGGCGTCTGCGGCGGATGTTCCGGAAGGCGTGGACTGTGAGGGATTGCCGGAGTCGTCGATGCGCTCCTGGCCTCCGGAGGAGCACGCGGCCAGCGGCAGCAGCAGGGCGCCCACGAGCGCGCCTGCCAGGGCGTTCACCAGGAAGGGCCGCCGCCGCGTCCCTCGTGTGAGCACATTCATTCCCGGCCATTCTGCTCGGCGAACCGTCACGGGAAGCATCTCATCAGACGAACCTATGGTCGTCTCTAGGTGTCCGGGCGGTGCGGCCGTGGCCGGTTCCACGAGCCGGGCCTCCGGGTCGGCCGGGCCGTCGCGCACCGAACCGGTGCGACGGCCGGACGGCCGCACGGGCGCGGAGGCGGGGAGGCGGGGAGGCGGGGAGGCGCGAAACGGGGAGGCGCGGAGGCGCGAAACGGCGGCGGGACGGGGTGAGTCACGGGCGGGACGGCAGTGACAGCAGTCCGATGGACACAGGACCTACACGACTGTGACCGGGATTTCACCGCTCCGGTCGTTTGTCCAGGTAATTCGCCGCCGGGCGGAACGGACTTGTCATCAGGGTGTAACACAGCTCACGCGACAGGGCCGTTGTGTACGTGGCAGAGGCGTTACTCAAGGTGATCCTGTGAGGGACGCTAAGGTTCATATGATAAAAATCGTGTCACCACTTACGCTCTCTGCGGCACGCCGCCTTGTATGTGGCTCGGGGGAATCGGCGCGATAAGGAAGACATGCTGGCGTTCTTGCTGGAGATCCGTGAGTTGCGGCTCCAGGGGGTGGTGTACCCCTTCGCCGCCTTCATGGCGCTGATCTGGTTGCTGTGGCTGATCAAGGTCGTCCTCGCGCGTCGCTACAAGCCGTGGAAGCGCCCGTTCCAGACCACCACCTCCGTGATCATTCCGGTGGTGGACGAGCCCGAGGACCTCTTCCGTGAGGTCGTCGGCCGGATCATCGACCAGCGGCCGACCGAGATCATCGTGGTCATCAACGGCCGCCGCAACGAGGCACTTGAGCACATCTGCGACGACCTCGGCGTGTTCTGGCGGTGGACCCCCGTCCCCGGCAAGCGCAACGCGCTCAAGGTCGGCCTGGCCGAGTCCAGCGGCGAGATCGCCGTACTCGTCGACTCCGACACCATCTGGACCGCCAACACCCTCAGCGAACTGGTCAAGCCCTTCCGCGACCCCCAGGTCGGCGGGGTGACGACCCGTCAGCGCATCCTCCAGCCGAGCCGCACCGTGCTCACCCGCTGGGCGGACTGGCTGGAGAGCGTGCGCTGCCAGTACGCGATGCCCGCGATGAGCGTGCTCGGCACCGTCGGCTGCCTGCCCGGCCGCACCATCGCCTTCCGCAGTCACATCCTCTTCGACTGCATGGACGCCTTCCTCGGCGAGAAGTTCCTCGGCGTCTTCCTGGAGGTGAGCGACGACCGCACGCTCACCAACTACACGCTCAAGGCCGGGTACAAGACCGTCTACCAGTCCACGTCGCTCGTCTACACCGACGCCCCGCTCCAGTTGAAGAAGCTGGCCAAGCAGCAGTACCGCTGGGCGCGCGGCTCGCAGTACAACACGCTGCGGATGATGCCGTGGATGCTGCGCAACGCGAAGATGCTCGCGCTGTTCTACTTCGCCGACGTCGCGGTCCCCTTCGTGCTGCTCGGCACCTTCGCCTCCTGGCTGATCGCCGCCTTCCACCGGGGCCGGCCCACCATCTACCAGGACCTGCCGCTGCCCGGCGACCCCACCAAGGCCCTGGTGCTGCTCCTCGCGCTGGCCGCCGTGATGTCGCTGTTCTCGCTGATGTTCCGCTTCGGGCGGCACTTCGCCTACCGGCCGCAGGACCTGCTCTTCCTGCCCACCTTCATGGTGATCAACACCCTGCTGCTGCTCCCCGTGCGCCTGCTCGGCTTCTTCCGCTGCGCGCACAACGCGAGTTGGGGCACCCGCGCCGACAGCTTCGCGGGCGAGAAGTCGCACAGCGCCCTGGTCCTGGTGCCGTACGTGATCGGCGGCCTCATGCTCGGGGGGTCGGTGATGATGAGTGTCTAGCCACAACGGGCCGGCCGCCAACCGGTCCGGGAGCCGGGCGGAGGCCAAGCGACGGCGCAAGAAGCCGTCGCACTGGTGGAGCCGCGGCACGGGCATCCGGCTGCGGATCTGGATGGCCGTCAACGCGGTCCTGCTCTCCGCGCTGTCCTACGGCGTCTACATGGCAGTCGTCTCCAACGCGGAGGGCACCGGCTACTCCGGACTCGGCGGCGGCAGCAAGAGCAACCCGGGACTGCTGGACCGGCTCAAGGGCAAGAGCGACCCGAACGTGCCGACCAAGCAGCAGTTCATGAAGCCGGACGGCATCTACTTCGGCGCGGCCACCGTCAAGGCCCCCTACGACGCCAAGGAACTGGACGAGTTCACCACCGACGACGGCGGCATCCGGCCGACCATGGCCTCGTTCTTCCTCGACTGGGAGCACGAGTTCAACCCGTACTCGATGACGGCGGCCTACGAGCACGGCACGCTCCCCGTGCTGACCTGGGAGCCCTGGGCGGGCGGGGTGCAGAATCCGGCGGGCGGCGTCATCCTCGACACGAACACCGATCAGCCCAAGTTCCGGCTCGGCAACATCATCAGCGGCAAGTTCGACGCCTACATCACCCGTACGGCCACGGCCATCGCCGACGCCAAGTGGCCCCTGGTGCTGCGCCTCGCGCACGAGATGAACGGCGGCTGGTACCCCTGGTCGGAGGCGGTGAACGGCAACAAGCCCGGTGAGTACGTGCAGGCGTGGCGGCACGTGCACGACCTGTTCGACAAGGCCGGGGCCACCAATGTGATCTGGACCTGGTCGCCGAACATCATCCGCCCGAAGCCGAAGGTGAAACTCCAGCCGTACTACCCGGGCGACGACTACGTCGACTGGATCGGCATGACCGGCTACGGCGTGCGCGAGAAGACCCCCGCGATCACCTTCGGCGCGACGATCAAACAGGTGCGGACCTTCGCCGACAAGCCGCTGATCATCATGGAGACCGGCGCGCAGATCGACAAGCAGCAACTGAACTGGGTCCGGGCCTTCTTCCCCTGGCTCCAGGCCCATCCGGACATCGTCGGCTTCATCTGGATGCAGAAGGACCGGGACACCGGCGCCCGCGCCAACTGGCGCTTCACCTCAAGCAAGGCCGAACAGCAGGCGTTCCAGGCCGGTCTGGCCACACTGCGGCTGGCGACCGGGCAGACGAAGACGTCGTCCGGTCCTTCACCGGGCGCGCCGCCGAGCGGTTCACCCGGCACCTCCCCGTCTTCCGGGAGCACCCCATGAACGAGCGGGAAGTGCTGAATCCCCACCCCGATCACCCCGACACCATTCCCATCTCGATCATTCCGCAGCCGCGGAACTCCCATCACGGCCAGGGCGAGTGGGAGATCCAGGACGACAGCACCGGGGACCGCCCGGCCCCGGGCGGGCGGGCGGCGCGCCGGCGGGAGGAGAAGCGCCAGGAGGAGAAGCGGCGCGGGATGGGCCGCGCCGCGATCATGCTGCCGCCGATGCTGGTGACGCTCGTCGCGGGCGGGTACCGGGTGGGCGCGGCGCAGGTCAGGGAGGATGAGGCGGCGACGTGGTGGGCGGCGCATCTGTCGTGGTCGGACCTCGGGCGGCTGCTGGACAACACCGATGTGGTGCTGGCGCCGTACTACGTGCTGATGCACTTCTGGGTCTCGGTCGCCGGGAGTTCGCCCGCGATGCTGCGGGTGCCGTCGGTGGTGGCGATGGCGGTGACGGCGGGGCTGCTGGCGCTGCTCGGCCGCCGGATGTTCGACGCGCCGACCGGGCTGGTCGCGGGGCTGGTGTTCGCGGTGCTGCCGGTGACGACCCGATTCGCGCAGGAGGCACGGCCGTTCGCGCTGGCGGCGCTGTCGGTGGTGGCGGGGGCGCTGCTGCTGTACCGGGCGCTGGACCACGTGGGCGCGGACCGGTGGGGCGGATACGCGTTCGGGATGCTGTGCACGGGGCTGTTCCACCCGGTAGCGGCCACGGTCGTGGTGGCGTATCTGCTGATCACGCTGGCCACCGAACGCCAGCGCACCGGGGCGTGGTTGGCGGTGACGCTGGTGCCGGTCGCGCCGCTCTTCGCGGTGCTGATGCTGGCGCGCGGCCAGAACCACCAGGACCCGCAGGGCGGCACCGACGTGCACGCGCTGCTGCGGCTGCCGCAGGAGCTGATCGGCTCGCAGCACGCCGCCCTCGCGGTGGGCGGCCTCGCGCTGCTCGGGGTGCTGCTCGGCCGCAGGAACGGCGTACCGCTGCTGGTGTGGGCGGTGCTGCCGCCGGTCGCGCTGTTCGGACTGCGCTCGTACGGCAACCTGTTCACGCCGTCGTACTTCGTCTTCACCGTGCCCGCCGTCGCGCTGCTCGCGGGCGCCGGGGTGTGCGGTCTGGCCAAGCTGCTGCCGGGCAGGGAGCGCGGGGCGGCGACCCGGCAGATCGTGCTCGGCGCGGTCGCCGCCGTCGCCGTGGCCGCGGTCTCGCTGCCGGCCTTCAACGGCCTGCGCACCGACCCGCGGCCCGGACTCCCCGACTACCAGGCGGCGTCGGCCTGGCTGCGGACGCAGACGCGCGGCGGCGACGGGGTCGTCTACAGCGGTGAGCTGGACAAGGCGATGCGGGGCACCGCGTACCAACTGCGCGCCGTGGCCGACCCGCCGGACGCGGTGTACGTGACGGTGTCGCCGCAGCGGGACGGTACGTACACCGGACAGCCGTGCTCCGCGCCCGTGGTGTGCACCAAGGACGTCCAGCGGATCTGGCTGGTGGCCACCGCGCCGCGCACGCCGTACGCGGGGATGACGGCCGACGAGGGGAGATTCCTCCAGACCGAGTACAAGGCGGGCACCGCGAAGGACTTCGCGGGCGGCCTGCGGATTACGCTGTTCGACCGGCTGCCGCGGAAGTCGGCGCGGTAGCGGGCGCGTTGGGCGCGCCGACCGGGCCGGTCGCGGGCGGGGCCGGTCGCTGGCGTGGCCGGGCCCGAAGGGGGCGGGGCGCGCGGGGGCAGGGTGCGCGGGGCGTTCAGGGAATCGTCGGGGGTACGGGTGACGGAGGCGGGGGAGCATGCTCGGGGGAAGACGCGACCGGTGGACGCGCGGAGGTCCGCTCGTCAACTGGCCGGGGCGGCTGTCCAGCCCCTTCTACGGCCGGTCTGGAGCCGGGCGAAGTACGTCGTGCCCGCCGCGGTCCTCGCGCTGCTGATCGGGGTCGCCGCGCTCGCCTGGGGTGACGGCGGGGACGGGGGCGGCGACCGCAGCGCGGGAGCCGACCGGGCGGCCGACAGCGGCGTGGGCGACGACGACGGGGTGTCGACCATCGCGCCGGGGCCGCCGCGGACCGCCGTGCCCGACAAGGACGCCATCCGCCGACCGCCCGCCGGGACCACGTACTTCGGCGTCGCCAAGCCCGACGCGCCCTGGAATTCGGCCGTCCTGGCCGGAGTCGGCCGCGACGCGGGCGGCGTCACGCCCAACATGGTCGAGTACTACGTCAAGTGGACCCGCGGCTTCGACCCGGACCCGGTCCGCGCCGCCTACGCCCAGCACGCCGTGCCCGTCGTCTCCTGGGAACCGTGGGCGGGCTCCGCGAAGGGCACCGAGCAGCCCTCGTACGCGCTGCGCACCATCATCGACGGTGCGCACGACCCGTACATCAGGTCCTTCGCCGAGGCCGTCAAAGCCAACCGCTTCCCGATCGCGCTGCGCTTCGCCCACGAGATGAACGGCCACTGGTACCCGTGGGCCGAGCCCAACGGCGGCAACAGACCCGGTGAGTACGTCGCCGCGTGGAAGCACGTCCACGACATCTTCCAGCAGGCCGGTGCCACCAATGTGATCTGGGTCTGGGCCCCGAACACGCTGCGCGGCGCGGACGACATCAGCCTGAAGTCCCTTTATCCGGGCGACGGTTACGTCGACTGGGTCGGCCTCGACGCCTACGGGGTCGCCGAGCGCACGGCGGGCGAACTCCTCAACCCGTCGGTGAACGCCCTGCGCGCGTTCACCGCGAAGCCGCTGCTCATCACCGAGACCGGCGCTCAGCCGGGCGGGCGCAAGGCGCCCTGGATCGCCAGCCTCTTCCCGTGGCTGGCGAGCCGCCACGACGTCATCGGCTTCATCTGGTTCCAGTACACCCACGCCGAAGGCGGCGGCTCGGACTGGACGTTCATGTCCAGCGCCGCGGCGCACGAGTCCTTCAAGGCGGGAGCGAGGACATTGCGGCTGGCGCAAGTGCCGTGACGCGTACGGCTGTTCGTACGCGGGCCGCCCCCGGCGCGTGCACCGGGGGCGGCCTTTGATGCTCACGTGCGCACGCGGTCCTGACGGTCAGGTGCCGAGTACCTGGAACTCCCAGAGCGAGTAGCCGTACTGCGTGGCGCGCGCCGTCCCGTACATCCGCACGTACCGCCCGGTGCCGGTGACGTTCAGCGTCTGATTGCCGCCGGTGCCGGTGGTCGTGGAGTAGACGTCCGTCCAGGTGGTGCCGTTCGCGGAGGTCTGGATCCGGTACGCCGTCGCGTACGCGGCCTCCCAGTTGAGCTTGACCTGGCTGATGGTGTGGCTGGCGCCGAGGTCGACCTGGAGCCACTGCGGGTCGCTGAAGGTGCTGGACCAGCGGGTGCCGGGGTCGCCGTCCACCGCGCTCGCCGCCGTGAAGCTGCCGTTCTCACTGGACGAGGCCGTGGCAGTCTTCCCCTGCGACAGCAGGGTGGGCGTGCCGGGTCCGCCGGGGTCGCCGCCGCCGGACGTCGGTGTGCCGTACAGCGCCAACTCGTACAGCGAATCGCCGTATTGGGATGTTCTGGCGGTCGCGTAGACCCGCACATAGCGGGCCGTGGCCGACAGCGCGGTGTCCTGGATGTCGGCCGGACTGTTGTTGTTGGAGTAGACCGTCGTCCAGGTCGTGCCGTTGGCCGACGTCTGTAGCTGGTAGGCGGATGCGGCCGCCGCCTCCCAGACCAGACTCGCGTGCGTGAGGTTGTAGGACTGGCCGAGGTCGACCTGGACCCACTGCGGGTCGCTGAAGCCGCTCGACCAGCGGGTGGTGACATCGCCGTCGGTCGCGTTCGACGCGGGGAACTGCGCGCTCTCGGTCGAGGAGGCCGTGGTCGGCTTGCCCTTGGCGATGTTGGTGCCGGTGCTGCCGGGCGCGGCCTTGTTGTAGACCGCCACGTAGTCGACGTTCAGCGAACCGCCGCTGACCGTGGCCGCGTTGGGGCCGCCACCGAAGGCGGCGGGGAAGCCGCCGCCGATCGCCAGGTCGAAGATGATGTAGAAGCTGTGGTCGACGGCGTTGGCCCACGCCGTGGCGTCCACCTGGTTGGAGCTGAGCGTGAAGTAGTTCGCGCCGTCCAGGTACCAGCGGATCTGCTCGGGTGACGTCGAGCGGTCGATCTCCACCGCGTACGTGTGATAGCCCGTCTGGCAGCCGGAGCAGGCCCGTTCACCGCTGCCGACGCCGCTGGACTCGTTGCACGCGCCGCCCGGATTCGTCCCGCAGTGCAGGGTGCCGAACACCGAGCTGCGGCCGTTGATGTCCTCCAGGATGTCCACCTCGCCGGAACCCGGCCACGGCACGCCCACGCGCAGCGGCGACCCCAGCATCCAGAACGCGGGCCAGTAGCCCGCGCCGTTGGCCGTGGTCACGTTCGGCTGCTGGATCGACGCCTGCATCCGGACCACGCCGCCCGGCTGCGCGCCGAAGCCGTCCGCCTGCGTCTCGACCCGTCCCGACGTCCAGCCGGTGTTCGGGTCCGTGCCCGAGTGCAGTGCCTTGAGCACCAGATGGCCGTTGCCGTCCTGGTAGACGTTGGCCGTGCTGTTCGTCATCGTCTCGATCTCGCCGGTCCCGAAGGTCCAGCCCTCACCGGCGTCGTAGCGCCATGTCCCGGTGTCCAGGCCGGTGTTGGCGGCGCCGTTGAAGTCGTCGCTCCAGGTGGTGGTGAAACCGCTCGGGGCGGCGGGGACGGCGTTCGGCTGTACGGCGGCCGGTTGTACGGCCTGTTGTGCCGCCGTGGTCCGGGTCGCCGTCTGTGGGGAGACGGTGCCCTTTCCCGCGGCCGACGCTGACGCGGACGCCGACGCCTGCGGCGAACCGGCCAGCGCCACCGCGGCCATCGCGCTGACGGCGACTAATCCGACGCCCAGCCGTTTCCGCAAGCGCTTGTCTCTCATCGACATGCCTGCTCCTTGTGTGGGGGGTTGCGTGAGAGCGCTCTCTCCACGCGAGAGTCGGCCTTGCCCCAGCCCCTGTCAAGGCTTCCGGCAACGTTTACGGAGCCGTCCGCGCGCCGTACGGGAGGAGGACGGTGCCCCGCCGGGGAGGTATGCGGCAGCGGTGTGCACCCAGTGCAATTCCGGGCCGTGGCCGTCCCCGTGGGGCGCGGGTCTGCGTAGCGTGGCAGCTCTGTCCGTCGAGGGGAGTGCGCGGTGTCGGGACGTCCGGAGAAGGAGATGGCGCCGGGCGACGACCCGGTACGCCAACTGGCGCGCGAGTTGCGCGACTTGCGGGAGGCGGCGGGCAAGCCGACGTACCGGACGATGGCCAGGGGTGCGGGTTTCGGCGCGAGCACGCTGTCGCGGGCCGCCTCCGGCGAGACGTTGGCGACGCTGCCGGTGGTCCTGGCGTACGTCCGCGCGTGCGGCGGCGATCCGGCCGACTGGGAGCGGCGCTGGCGGGCGGCGGCCACGCGGGCGGCGGGGCCGCGGGACGCCGAGGACGGCGACGATCCGGCGCCCTACCGGGGCCTGGCCCGGTTCGAAGCGGGCGACGCCGACATCTTCTTCGGCCGCGACCGCCTCACCGACCGCCTGCTGGAACTCACCGCCCGCCGCCGCTTCACCGCCGTCTTCGGCCCCTCCGGCAGCGGCAAGTCCTCCCTCCTGCGCGCCGGCCTCATCCCCCGCCTCCAGCAAGTCGCCGACCCCGCCACCCGCCCCGCCGCCCTCCGCATCCTCACCCCCGGCGCCCATCCGCTCCGCGACCACGCCCCCCACCTGACGCCTGCGGCGAGCTCCGAGTACGACCCTGCGGCCAGCACCGCGGGCGGTCCGGCCCCCGGCCCGGCGGGCGGTCGTGCGACGGGTACGACGGCCGATCCGGAGGGTGGTCCCGCGACCGCCTCGGCCGCGAGTGCGGCGACGGATTCGACCGACGGTCGGGCGGCTGCCCCGGGACCCGGCCCGGCTGCCAGGGGTGTGACGGATTCGAAGGGCGGTCGGGCGGCTGAGTCCGTGAGCGGTTCGGATCGCGGGCTGGCGGGCGGTCGTGCGACGGGCACGTCGGCCGATCCGGAGCGAGGCCCGGAGGGTGGTCCGGCGGACGGGCACGCGTCCGGTCCGGTGACCGCCTCGGCCGCGAGTGCGGCGCCGGATTCGACCGGCGGTCGGGCGGCTGGGCTTGCGGCTGGTCCGGGGCCTGGCGTGGCGGGTGGTCCGGCGACTGGGCACGTGATCGGCTCCGAGCCCAGCCCGGAGGGCGGTCGCCCTGCCGGGCACGCGTCCGGTTCGGCGTCCGGCTTGGAGGGCGGTCGTGCGACGGGTACGACGGCCGATGCGGAGCGAGGCCCGGAGGCCGGTCCGGCGGACGGGCACGCGTCTGGTCCGGTGACCGCCTCGGCCGCGAGTGCGGCGCCGGATTCGTCCGATGGTCGCGTGGCTGGGCTGGCGGCCGGTCCGGCGTCCGGCTTGGCGGGCGGTCGTGCGACGGGCACCGGTGGTCCGGCGGCTGGGCATGTGACCGGCTCCGAGTCCGGCTCCGAGTCCGGCTCCGAGTCCGGCTCCGAGTCCGGCTCGGAGGGCGCTGGCGCGGCTGGCTTCACGGCTGGTACGGCGATCGGCGCGACCGGCGGTCGGGGGGCTGGTCCGGGACTTGGGCCGGAGGGTGGTCGGGGGGTGGGTGCGGGGTCCGGTGCGGAGGGTGGCGGGGGGGATACCTGGCTGATTGTGGATCAGTTTGAGGAGCTGTTCACGCTGTGTGCCGACGCGGCGGAGCGGGAGGGGTTCATCGAGCGGCTGTTGGCCGCGGCGCATCCGGCGGGGCGGACGCGGGTGGTGATCGCCGTGCGGGCGGACTTCTTGGGGCGGTGTGCGGAGCATCCGCGGCTGATCGGGGCGTTGCAGGACGCGACGCTGCTGGCGGGGCCGATGGACCGGGACGAGCTGCGGGAGGCGGTGGTGCGGCCGGCGCAGGCCGCGGGGCTGATCGTGGAGAGGGCGCTGTCCGCGCGGGTGGTCGCGGAGGTCGTGGGGGAGCCGGGTGGGCTGCCGTTGATGTCGCACGCGCTGCTGGAGACGTGGCGGCGGCGCGCCGGCCGGGCGCTGACCGAGCGGGCGTACGACGAGGCCGGTGGTCTGCACGGCGCCATCTCCCGTACGGCGGAGGACCTTTACCACCGGCTCACCGCCGAGCAGGCGGCCCTCGCGCGCCGCGTGCTGCTCCGCCTGGTCATGCCGGGCGACGGCACCCCCGACACCCGCAGACCGGTGGCCCGCGCCGAACTCGCCCTGGGCGCGGACGACACCGCCGTCGTCCTGGACGAGCTGGCCGGGGCCCGGCTGATCACCGTGGACGACGGGACCGTCGACCTCGCCCATGAAGCCCTCATCCAGGCGTGGCCACGGCTGCGGTCCTGGATCGACGCCGAGCGGACCCGGCTGCGCGTGCACCGTCGGCTCACCGACGCGGCGGTGATGTGGCACGAACTCGACCGCGAGCCGGGCGCGTTGTACCGGGGCTCGCGGCTCGCGGCGGCCGAGGAGGCGTTCCCGGCCGAGGAGGCGTTCCCGGCGGCGGCGGACGGCGGACCCGACGAACTCACGCCCACCGAGCGGGCGTTTCTCGACGCCAGCACCGCCGCCCGCCGCCGCGAGGAACAGGCCGCCGCCCGAACCACCCGCAGACTGCGGGCGTTGACGGCGACCCTGTCCGTACTCCTCGTCCTGGCCGTGGCGGCCGGGGCGACGGCGTGGACGCAGAGCCGCAGCAACGAGCGGCAGCGCAGGGCCGCCGACGCCGCCCGGCAGGTCGCGCTGTCGCGGCAGCTCGCCACCACGTCGGACGCGCTCGTCGGCTCCGACCCCGAACTCGCCTCGCTGCTGGCCGTCCAGGCGTACCGCGAGAGCCCCACCATCGAGGCGGTGGTCAGCCTCGAAGCCGCCGCCGCGCTGCCCCTCGAAGCCGTCCTGCGCCCGCCGGACCGCGAACACGACGTGGAATCACTGGCGTTCAGCCCGGATGGCCGCACCCTCGCGACCGGCGACAGCGCGGGCACGGTGATCCAGTGGGACGCGGCGGGCGGCCGGGTCCGCTCGACGGTCGGCCACCCGAGCGCGGGCGCGACCGCGCTGGCGTACGGCGCGGACGGCCGTACCCTCGCGATCACCGGCTGGAAAGGGGAGTTGGACCTGCGCCCGGTGTCCGCCGAGGGCGGCCGGGCGGCCAGGACCGTGGCCCTCGGCGCTGAGCCGCCGCTGGACTGGGAACTCGGCCCCGACGCCCGCACCGCCGTCACCGCGGACCGCGGCGGCGCGATCAGGTTGTGGGACGTGGCGACCGGCCGCGACCGGCGGATCGTCACCAGCCGCGAGAAGATCCCGGGACCGATGGCGTTCTGCGCGGGCGGGCACGTGGTGGCGATGTCCGACGCCGGACGGATCCGCGAGTGGGACACCCGGACCGGCCGCCCGCTGGCCGACTTCGCCGCCAGGTCGCAGGCCCACGAAGTCCCGGACGACGGAGGGGACTTCCTCGATCTCGCGTGCGGCCCGGACGGCCGCAGCGTGGCCACGGGGGACTTCGCCGACGGCAAGGTGCGGATCCGGGACGCGGCGACCGGCCGCGTACGCGCGGTGCTGTCCGGGCACGCGGGCCAGGTCGGCGCGCTGGCGTTCAGCCCGGACGGCCGCACCCTCGCGACCGGCGGCGACGACCGGACGGTACGGATCTGGGACGTGGCCACGGGCAGGGCCCGCGCGGTGCTGTCCGGTCACACGGGCACCGTCCGCGCGCTCGCCTTCAGCCCCGACGGCCGCACCCTCGCGACGGCGGGCGCGGACCGCACCGTACGGCTGTGGGACGTGACGAACGGCCCCGCCGTCCTGCCCGGTGTCGCGGCGGCGGCCTTCGGCGGCGGTGGCGTCGTACTGGGCGGAACGGACGGCGGACTCCGGCTGCGCGACACGGCCACCGGACATGTGCGCGTCCTGGCCGGTCCGTCCCCGGGACCGCCGCCGGTCGCGGTTGCCGTCACCAAGGACGGTCGCACGGTGGCCAGTTGGGACGGTGAGGGCTCGGTGCGGCTGTGGGACACGGTGTCGGGGCAGGTCACCGCCACCCTTGCGGCGGCCGGGAACGCGGGCGGCCTGGCGTTCAGCCCCGACGGCCGTACGCTCGTCATCGCCGACTACGACGGCCGGTTGCGGCCGTGGGACGTGCGCGCGCACCGCTTCCGTACGACCTTCCGGGTGTGGATCGCACCCGGTACGGGACCCGTCTTCGGCCCGGACGGCCGGATCGTGGCCGCGCAGACCGTGGACGGCGCGGTCGCGCTCGTCGACCTGGGCACGGGGGTGACCCGGTCCATCCTCAACGGCGCTCCTGTGCACGGCAGTTCGGGCAGCATGCCCATGGTGGACTCGGGCGTCGCGCTCAGCTCGGACGGGCGCACGGCCGCCGTCGGCACCTGGGACGGTCACGTCCTGCTCGCCGACCTGACGACCGGCCGCACCCGCGCGCTGGCCACCGGCCGTACCGCGCCCGTGACGTCGGTGGCCTTCACCCCCGACCGCCGGACCGTCGCGGCGGGCGACTGGGACGGGCCCGTGCACCTCCTGGACGTGGCCACCGGACACGTGCGGGCCACCCTCACGGCGGCGCCCCGCTCCGCAACCGACCTCGCCTTCGGCCCCGACGCGCACACGCTCCTCGTCCTCGACCCGCAACAGACCGTGCGGCTCTGGGCCGTTGACCTGCCGGACCCCGCGGCGGCCGTCACCGCCGTCTGCCGCGCGGTCGGCCGCGACCTCACCCGGCAGGAGCGCGGCACGTATCTCCCCGACGAACCGGCCCACCCGGTCTGCGGCACCACGGCCCGCTGAGGCCCGCCCGGTCTGCGGCACCACGGCCCGCTGAGGCCCGCCCGGTCTGCCGCACCACCGCCCGCTGAGGCCCGCGCCGCGCGGGCCCGGCATTGCGCTCTCGGTCAACTCCCCTGCGCACAGGGCCGATGACGGGCGGCTCGGCCCCCGGCAGACTCGGTGGCCCGGCGCACGGGGGAGGGTGCCCGGGGCCGGTGGGCCGAGAGCGCGGCGCGCGGTGCGGGTCGTCAGTGGCGACGACGATCGGGGAGGACGACCGCAGTGAGCCGCGATGGGGGCAGGGGTCGCGCCTCGGCCGACCGGTCGTGTGGGGGCGGGGAGTTCGGGCGTACGGTCGCCCGCCCGGCGGGCGTGTGCGGGGGCGGTGTGGACGCTCACGCGCTCAACAGCCGCCTGCGGTAGGCGCCGGGCGCGACGCCGTACTCCTTCTTGAAGGCACGGCCGAAGACCGCCGCGTCCGGGAAGCCCCACCGCGCGCAGATCCGGCTGACGCTGCGGTGCGCCATCCGAGGGTCGGCCAGATCGGCCCGGCAGCGGTCGAGCCGTTCGGCGCGGACGTGTCCGCCGACCGTACGGCCGCCGTCCTGGCGGAAGAGGTGGTGCAGGTAGCGCACCGAGATGTGGTGCGCGGAGGCGATGGCGGCGGGCGACAGCCAGGGCGCGGCGAGGTGGCGGTCGATGTACTCGCCTATGGCGCAGCGGAGTTCGAGGGTGCGGGACGCGGGTACGGCCGCCGGTTCGGCGAGCTGGGCCAGGAAGGCCGTGGCCAGGCTCAGCGCCGCCGAGCCGAGGCGCGCGCCTTGCGGGGCGAGCACGGAACCGGCCGCCTGGTCGGCGAGCCCTTCGACGTAGTGCGCCAGCAGCGCGGCGGGTCCGGTGTCGGAGGGGAGCGGGCGCGCGACCAGGTGCCTCAGCGACCTGGCGGGCACCGGCACCGCCTCGCGCGGCAGGTGCAGCACGATCGCCCGCCCTCGCGGCGCAGCGGACTCAACCGCCCTGACGAGCAACGGCCGTGAGGGCTCCCACAGCCCCAGCTCGCCGGCCTCCAGCCGCGTACCGGCCCGGTCGCGCTCCGCGTCCCCGCCGAGGTCTCCGCCACCGGTCCGGCCGACGTTCCCGGCACCGTTCCCGGCAGCGCTCAGGTCCCCCCGGTCCACCCCGTCCGCCCGGCGCAGCGTCAGCGGCCCCTCCGACACCAGCGCCAGCCGCCAGTGGTCGACCCCCGGCCCAGGCCCATGCCCCGGTCCACGTCCAGGCCCCTGTCCCTGCCCAAGCCCAAGCCCAAGCCCCGGCCCCGATCCCCGCCCCGGCCCCGCCCCCGGCCGTACGGTCAGCGGTCCCGGCGGGCGCACCACCGTCAGCCAGACCTGCCCCAACTCCCATGCGTACGGACGTGCTTCGTCCATCGGCGGTGCTGCCCTTCCGCGACGATCCCCGCGGACCCCGTATGCGACGCCCGCGAGATTGATTCCACGGCAGCGCGGATTGATGGGCAGCCCCCGGCCGCCGGGTGAATCAATTCCGTTCGGGGCGGCGGCCGTTCGCCGGGAACGTCTCGACCAGCTCTTGCGGAGCCGCCTGCTGCCACGAGTCGAGCAGGATGTCGTACAGCTCGCCCTCGTCCTCGAGCGCCGCCAGCCGCGCCCGTACCCACGACGAGTGGGCCTCGTGCGCGGGCACCCAGAACTTCTCCGGCTCCGAGGCGATCAGCTCCGCGCGCTCGTGCCGCGGACAGCGCACCGCGAACGACGTCCCGTCGTCGGGCACCGTCACATACATCCGGCGGCCGACATGGAACGTGGGATGTCCCCACAGCTCCTTCTCGACGGTCCCGGGCAGCCCGAGCGCCACGCGCCGCACATCCCCGCTCCCCAGCACTGCCCGCCGCCCCACGACTCTCCCCATCCCGGCTCCGTCCGCGTGCCCGCGCGCCCGCCTCGCTCGAACGCACCCAATTCCACCACGGCGGGGCGCGCGTGCGGGGGAGGCCGCCGCCCGGCGCCGCGGGCGGGCCTACGGGTGCAGCACGATCTTCCCCACGTGCCCCCTGCGGGCCAGTTCCTCCTGCGCCCGCGCGGCCCGCGCGAGCGGGAACGTTGCCGCGACGACCGGCCGGACAGCGCCCTCGCGCGCCAGGTCCATGAGGAGCCCGAAGTGCGCGGGCGTGTGCATCGAGGAGCCGATCACCCGCGCGTTGTGCAGATACAGACGGCGTACGTCCAAGGTGACGCCGTACCCGCCGAGCGCCCCCGCGACCACCCATCGGCCGCCCTCGCGCAGCAGCGGCAGGCACGCGCTCACCAACTTCCCGGCGACGACGTCGAGTCCGATGCCGATGCCGTCCGGGGCGGCGGCGCGGATCTGCCCGGCGACGTCCCGCGCGCGGTCGATGACGACGTGCGCGCCCGCCGCGCGGACCGCGTCGGCCTTGGAACCGCTGCTGACGGCGAGCACCTTCGCGCCGCGCGCGCGGGCAAGTTGGGTCAGGGCGAGGCCGACACCGCCGGACGCGCCGGAGACCAGGGCGGTTTCGCCGTCCCGCAGCCCGCCGCGCTCGATCATGCCGAGCGCCGTGCCGTACGCGGTCGGCAGCGACGCCAACTGGTCGTCCGTGAGCGGGGATTCGGTCATGTCGTGCACGCGGCCGACCGGCGCGGTCACGTATTCGGCGTAGCCGCCGTCGCGTTCGCTGCCCATGAGGCCGATGGGATTCGCGTCCTGGTGGTCGGAGTCGTAGACGGCCGGGTCGATGACGACGCGGCGGCCGAGGAGGCCCGCGTACGGGTTCGGCTCCGCGGCCGTGCCCCGGGCCGCCGCCTCGGCGACCTTCCCGGCGACCGCCCGCGCCGTGTCCCCGTCAACCGCCCGCGCCGTATCCCGGTCAACCACAGCGCCCCCGTCGAGGCCAGTGCCCCCTTCGAAGCCAGCGCCCCCGTCGGCGGAGACGTCCTCCCGTGGCCCGACCGCCACGACCCGCCCGGCCACGTCGGCCCCCTGGATCCGCGGAAAGTCGATCGGCCCGCGCCAGCCGGACAGCGCCGTCGCGTCCTGCGGGCTCCCGTACGCGCCCTCGCGCGTCCACAGGTCGGTGTTGTTGAGCGCGACGGCGGCGACCTCGACCAGCACCTCGCCCGCCCCCGGGGCGGGCACGGCCACCTCCACCGCCTCCAGCACCTCCGGCCCGCCGTGACCGGCGATCCGTACCGCACGCATGGTCCCGGGCACGCTCATCGCTCCACCGTCCTCCTGAGTACACTGATCTGTGAACATCAACCCACGGTACACCGATCAGTGAAGGGGGGCCCGATGCCGGAGGTCCAGGAGACGGAAGCGGGCGACGTACGGCCCATGACCGCCGCGGGCCGCCGTATCGCGGCGGCTGCCGAGGAGCTGTTCTACGGGCGCGGGATCACGGCGGTGGGCGTGGACCTGATCGCCGAGCACTCGGGCGTGACCAAGCGGACGCTGTACAACCAGTTCGGCTCGAAGGACCGGCTCGTGGCGGTCTACCTCGGCGAGCGCGACCGGCGCTGGCGGGCCCTCGTCCGCGCCGCCGTCGACGCCTGCGACGACCCCGTCGAGGCCGTCACCGCGCCCTTCGAGGCGCTGCGGACCTGGAGCGCGACCAACACCCGCGGATGCGCGTTCATCAACGCCCTGGCCGAACTCCCCGACCCCGCGCACCCCGCACACCGCGTCGCCGCGGACCAGAAGCTCTGGCTGCTCGGCCTCTTCGAGCGCCTCGCCACCGCGGCGGCCTGCGCGTCCCCCGCCGCCCTGGCCACCCGGCTCCTTCTGCTGCACGAGGGCGCGCTCGCCACCCAGCCGCTGCCGCTCGACACACTCGCGGAAAGCGTCGGTCTGGCACGGGAGTTGGTACGGGCGAGCGCGCCGTCCTCCGGCGCGGCCTGAGCGCCGACGGGTGAAGTCGGCTGCTAGCCAGGGGCCTTGGGCGTGAAACCGTCCGGGTCCTGCGCCAGCAGCCCGTGCACCCGGCCGACGAGGCTGCTGTCCTCGGACGGGCTCAGCCCCTCGCGCGCGGTGCGCAGCACGGCTTCCACCAGGTGCCAGCGCTCCTCCAGGCGGTCGTACGCGCCGGAGGGGATGGCCGAGGCGGCGTCGATGTCGCGCTTGCGGGCCGTGAGGTCGCGCAGCTCCTCGGCGGCGTCGGGGCGGCCGACGTCCTCGAACTGCTCCGGGCGTACGCCGACGACATGCGCCATCCGGGCCAGCGTCTCGTCACGGCCGCGGACGGGGACCGGTGTCCCGTCGACCGACTGGTAACCGCTGACGATCTGCCGCCACCGCGTGTCGCTCATGCCGGCTCGCCGCGAGGCCTCCCGCTGGGAAAGGCCGGACGCCGCGAGCGCGACCTTGATCAGCTCCCCCTCGGGCGGCGCGTCCGGGCGCTCAGTCATGCGGCGAGCTTCGCACAACTACGCATTATGCGTCCAGCGATACGGCGAAGAGGGGCGGGTATCGGCCGGTCTGGCCTGCACATATGCGCGGCGACAACGTGCGCAGGTGTGCGTAGTTCCCGATAAATACTTGTGCTACGCGCTACTACGCGCTAGTTTTTGCCCATGTCGCACCGCACCCGGCCGAGCAGGCTCCATCAGGAGCCCGAGGCCGTCACCTGGGCGCGGGAGAAGTCCGGGCTGACCAAGCGGGCGCTCGCCGACCAGGTCGGCATTTCGGAGCAGCTCATGGGTGAGATCGAGTCGGGCTGGCGCAGCGCCACCCCGGCCAATCTCATCAAGATCGCCGATGCGCTGAACTGCCCGCTCGTCGTCCTGGAGCGCAAGCGCCACGCGGGCGCGGTCCGTACCGCCGCTCCTGAAGGCGCGGCCGAATGAGGCCGGGGGGCGCACGCCGCGGCCGGATGAGGCCGGGGCGCGCACGCGAAGGAACGCTCGACGCGTGGATTGGCATATGCCAAAGTCGTGCGACTCGCGGCCCGCGGGGCCGGGGCGGCACATCATGAGATGAGTACGCGGAGGCCGCCGCCGCATCCCACGAAGACGGCCCCCGCCCAGCCGGATTACCGGTCGTTGACGTGCTGATGGATCCAGACGGCAATCTGGACGAGCCACCAGCCCATGCGTAATCGATCGGTAGTCCGCAGCCTCTTCGGCCTGCGGTGACGCGCCACTGCACTGCTCCTCTCTCCGGACACCGCCGAATGCGATGTACGGAGAGGGCACCAGCGTCCAGGCGCCCGGCTGACGGTCAGGTTACGCGGCCGTACTCTCCGTGTCCGGCGGTCGGTGAATTGCCCCGCTTGACCGTTTCTGCCGGTGTCGTCGCTTGTCTTCCGGTGCTGCCGCCTGTCCTCCGGTGGTCCCGCTTGTCCTCCGGTGGTGCCGCCTGTCCTCCGGTGGTGCCGCTTGTCCTCGGTGGCGCCGCCCCCGTCCGCGTACGGCTTCGGGCGCGGCCCCGCGTAAGGCTCCGGGCACGACGCTGCCCGCCGTCCCCGGCCGGGTGCGGAACCGGGGGTGGCGGGCAGTGGGGCGATCCGGAAAGGGGAAGGGGCAGGTCAGACGGTGGCCCCGGCCTCGCTGTGGACCAGCAGGACCGACACGGGAGACGACTTCGCGACGGCGCGGCTGACGCTCGGGTGCAGAAGCGCGGAGATGCCGCTGTAGTGGCCGGGGCCGACGGCGATGAGGTCGCTGCCGAGGGCTTCGGCGCGCTCGACGAGTATCGCGGCCAGGTCCTCGGTCAGGCCCTCGTCCACCTCGCCGTCGGCGGTGATGCCGTCCGCGCGCAGCCGTGCGAGCGCGTCGTCCACGACCTTGCGGCTCTCGGCGCTCTCCTCCACCGGCACCACTGTGCTGGTGATCCCCCCGGAGATCACCTGCGACGGCCGGATGTGGATGACCTGCACCGTCCCGCCGGTCAGCTTGGCGAGCGCCGACACCGCGTCGAGGACGGCACTGCCGTGGGCCGAACCGTCGACAGCGGCGAGGATCTTCTTGTACATGGGGTCAACTTCCTTGTCCGAAGGGGTCTCACGGGAGGTGCGGCCTCCGTACTCCCTCAGCCTCCGGCCGCCGGGCGCGCATTCCCGGAACGGTGGTGACCATGGCCACTTCGTACGTTTCCGCTCTCCGTCGCCCGTCACCGTTCCCTCGCCGTGCGGGGAGCGCGAGGACTGACTAGCGTGGAGACGTACGTAAGTGATGTACGTCACATTCATTGGGAGGGAGTCGCGGGTCATGACTGATTTCCCGGAAGGCGCACCGTGCTGGGTGGACGCCATGTTCGTGGACCTGGAAGGGGCCAAGCGTTTCTACGCCGACGTGCTGGGCTGGACGTTCGGGGAGAGCGCGAGCGAATTCGGCGATTACGCGCAGGCGTTCTCGGACGGGGAGGCCGTCGCGGGCGTGGTCCCGCCGATGCCGGGAGAAGAGGGGAAGTCGGCCTGGAACCTGTACTTCGCCACCCCGGACGCGGCGGCGACTGCGGAGAAGGTGAAGGCGGCGGGCGGCGAACTGCTCATGGAGCCCATGCAGGTGGGCCGGCTCGGCACGATGGCGCTGGCCAAGGAGCCGACCGGCGCGGCCTTCGGGCTCTGGCAGCCGGATCAGCACAAGGGCTTCGCGAAGGTGGGCGAGCCGGGCGCCTTCTGCTGGGCCGAGTTCTTCACGCGCGAGCCCG
Organism: Streptomyces sp. NPDC087422; assembly: GCF_044744145.1. NCBI lineage: Bacteria > Bacillati > Actinomycetota > Actinomycetes > Kitasatosporales > Streptomycetaceae > Streptomyces > Streptomyces sp. NPDC087422. The sequence continues at coordinate 775,123 of NZ_JBIUXT010000003.1, forward strand.
ACGTCACGGATGCCTTCCTGACGAAGGCGTTCACGTACTCCGCGCAGCAAATGACCGACGCCGGGGTGGACTTCAAGGTCTTCAAGGTGGGCGGCAGCCCGAATCCGGTGCTCGGCCGCATGACCATGGGTGACGAATTCCCGCCGGAGGTACCGGCGTACGTGAACGTCTACTTCGCGGTCGGCGACTGCGACGCCGCCGTACAGAAGGCCGTCGACCTCGGCGCCACCCTCCGCTTCGGCCCGATGGACAGCCCCTACGGCCGGTTCGCCGCCGTCACCGATCCGCAGGGCGCGAACTTCTCGGTCATCGACACCGCGCGGACGGTGGGGGAGATGCCGGCGGAGGCGTAGGGGTTTCGCCGTCGCTTGTCCGCCGGGCCAGGGTGGCACGGGCGGGGCCGGGCCGGTCCCGGGGGCGTGCGGGCGGCAGGTCGGCGCGGGTGCGGGCCGGGCCGGTCCGGGGGGCGTACGGGCGGCAGGTCGGCGTGGGTGCGGGCCGGGCCGGTCCCGGGGGCGTACGGGCGGCAGGTCGGCGTGGGTGCGGGCCGGGCCGGTCCCGGGGGCGTACGGGCGGCAGGTCGGCGTGGGTGCGGGCCGGGGTTTCGGCGGGCGGCCACGTACGCTCGATGGGGGACGGGGCTGGGATCGGGAGGTGTGCGGTGCGGCGTACGTACCTGCTGTGGGCGACCGCGGCCGTCGGGCTCGTGGTGGACCAGACCACGAAGGCCGTCGCGGCGGTCGTGGTCGAGGGGCACGAGGCCAGCCACGCGTTCGGCGGCGCTGTGACCTTCACCGCCATCCGCAACTCCGGCGCGGCCGGTTCCTTCGCACCCCGCGCCACCCTCGTCTTCACCTTCCTCGCCCTCTGCGTCCTCGTCTTCATCGCCCGCGTCGCCCCCGCCGTCCGCTCCACCGGCTGGGCCCTCGGCCTCGGCTTCCTCTTCGCGGGCGCGGGCGGCAACCTCGCCGACCGGCTCTTCCGCACCCCCGCCTTCGGCCGCGGCGCCGTCCTCGACTTCATCCAGGTCGGCAACGGCGGCATCTTCAACCTCGCCGACCAGTGCGTCACGGCTGGCGCCCTCTTCGTCCTCGTCCAGGCCTTCCGCGGCGTTCCGATGCGCGCCGCCAAATCTCCTGCCGGAGAGCCGGACGCGGTGGGCAGCGCGTAGACCCCTGGCGGGTCGCCGTCTTGACGCGCGTCCCGGTTCCGGCGCGGGCCCGTCCTTCCACGGCCACGTGGTGCGGCCTCTTGGCGCGGCCTCGCCTTTACGTGCCACGTATTTCCTGGTCAGGGACCAGGGCGTCAGGGGCCAGGCGGCGCTGTCTCCGCGCGCGCCGGTGTGCCTCCGCCCGCGTGTCGCGGAGGCGGGGAATCGGACTGGCGTGCCATGGGTGAATATGCGCGGATCGGGATGTGCCGGAGGCCAAGTGCCAGGACTCTGTGAGGTGTTGATCCAATTGCGGTGACGGTGACGGCCGGGGGCACCTGTGACGGTGGAGCGAGACAGCGGCACTTCGGTCGTATGGGACACCGGAGTCCGCGTGGGCAGACAGCCGCGACGGGCCACGTCACTGACCCCGGCCCCGCGGCACGTCGCGTGTGTGATGGACGGGAACGGCCGCTGGGCGGAGAGCCGTTCGCTGCCGCGGACGGCGGGCCACCGCGCGGCGGAGACGACGGTGATCGACGTCATCGAGGCGGCGCGCGGAGCCGGGGTGGAGTGGCTGAGCCTGTACGCGTTCTCCACCGAGAACTGGAGCCGCCCGAGCAACGAGGTCGACTACCTGATGCGCCTGGTGCGCCGCGTCGTACGCAAACACGCGGCACTCCTGCACGCGCGCGGCATCCGCTGCCGCTTCCTCGGCGTCGCCGACCCGAGAATCCCGGCCCCGCTGGCCCGCGACTTCGCCGACCTGATGACACTCACCCGCACGAACCGCCGCATGACCCTGACCGTCGCGTTCGACCACGGCGGACGCGGCGACATCGTCGAGGCGGCCCGCTCCCTGATCCGCAGCGGGGTGTCCGCCGACGCCGTGGACGAGAGCCACTTCGCCGCACACCTGCCCTTCCCCGACACACCCGACGTCGACCTCGTGATCCGGACCTCCGGTGAACAGCGCATCTCCAACTTCATGCTCTGGCAAGTCGCTTACGCGGAATGGACCTTCCCCTCGGTGCTCTGGCCCGACTTCCGCGCGCCGCACTTCCTGGAGTGCCTGCACACGTACCAGCAACGCAAGCGCCGCTTCGGCGGCGTGCCGCCGCACGCGAACGGAGAGTCCCGCACGTGACGGAGACAGGCAGTAGCAGCAGCATCAACCGGCCTTCCAAGCGCGTGCGTTCGCGGGCGGCCGGGGGGACCGGGGCGACCGGGGCGGCCGAGGCGGTCGGCACCGTGAAGCCGGACGCGGCGAAGCGGAAGGCGGTGAAGCCGCGGGCCGTGAAGCCGGACGTCGTCGAACCGCTGGCCGTCAAACCGCGGGCCGTGAAGCCGAAGCCGGTGCAACCGGTGAAGCAGGCGAAGCCGGTGAAGCCGAGAGCGTCGAAGCCGGACGCCGTAGCACCGGACGCCGTAGGACCCGACCCCGTAGCGCCCGCCGCCGTAGCACCGGACCCCGTAGCACCGGACCCGGTCAAGCCGCCCGCAGGGCCACCTCCGGAGGCGCCCGCCCCGCGGATCGAATCCCTCTTCGGCCCCGACTCCCAGTTCCACCGCTTCTTCAACGACCCCCGCTGGGGCCTGGCGGTGATCAGGGCGACGGTCCTGGAAGCGGCGCACCCGCAGATCGGCGCGGCCCTGGCCGACAACTCCACCTTCGTCGCGCACCCGTGGCGGCGGCTGCGCAACACCCTCGTCAGCCTCCAGCGGATGTTCGGCGCGGACGACGCGGTACGGCAGCGGGAGGCGGCGCGCCTCAACCGCCTGCACGCGCGGCTCAACGGCGCCGACGCCCGGCACCGTCCGTACGACGCGATGGACCCCGAGGTCCGCGCGTGGGTGGTCGCGACGCTCTTCGAGAGTTCGGTCACGATGTGCCGGCTGAGCGGGCAGCCGCTCGACCAGACGACGATGGAGCAGCTCTACGCCGAATTCCAGGCGTTCCTCGGCGCCTTGGGAGACCCGGCAGGTCAACTGCCCCCTACACTGCCGGAGTTCTGGCAGTACTTCGACCGCATGGTCGAGGAGAAGCTGGAGAACACCGAGGCGCTGCGCATCATCCTCTACAAGCTCTTCGACCACCTCCCCGCGCCGCCCCTGCTGGACGGCCTGCCCACCGTCTGGGCGGCGGGCCGCGCGCTCGCCGGGCCCGTCATCGGGCAGATCACCGTCGCGTCCCTCCCCGAGCCCTTCCGCCGCCGCGCCGGTCTGCCCGAGATCCCCGGCGCCCAGACGCTGATGCAGGGCGCCTACATGGCCGCCGGCCTGGCCCGCTTCCTCCCCGAGGGCTGGATCAGGACCGAGACCCTCACCAACCTGATGGCCCTCACCTCCGACAGCGACGACCCCGCCTACGCCACGGTCACCGCCGTGCGCGACCGCATGAAGCAGGCGGGCGCCTTCATCCGCCTCGTCACGCCCTTCCCCGCCCAGCGCGAGTCCGCCGACGACGGCCCCACCTCCACCGGCACCTCCACACCGGGCGGATCGCGGCGCAGCGCCGACGAGTTCTTCAGCGAAGTCCTCGACCAGACCGGCGACGGCTTCCTCGACTGGCCCGATCTCGCCGCCATGGCCCGCGAGTTGTCCTCCCGCCTCGACCTCGACGAGCCCCAGGAGACCAAGCTCTACAACGCCTACGCCGACTGGTGGCGCGAACTCCAGTCCGCCCTCGACACCGACGGCGACGGCCGCGTCAGCAGAGCCGAATACACCGCCGCCGCCCCCACCCTCGCGGGCCCCGCCCTCATCCGCGTCGCCGAAGTCCTCTTCGACGTCACCGACAAGGACGGCAACCAGACCATCGACGCCACCGAATACCGCGCCCTCTTCCGCACCGCCTTCACCCGCACCGTCCCGGCCACCGCCTCCACCTACACCCGTTCCGCCTTCATCACCGACTTCCTCACCTTCATGTCCGCCCGCCACCGCTCCACCCCCTACGACCCCCTCCTCGCCGACGCCTGACATCCCCCACGCGGGGAACCGTTCGACGCCCGCTTACATCTGTCGCGTTCCGGGAGTAGAACCTTCTGTGACGCCACGGCCCCGGTCCGTGATCGCATGTACAGGTTCGTCGGTTCGAGGGAAGGTCCCCGTGCTGCCAGCGGAGCCGTGGCGCGACGTCATGAGCCAAGGGACGACACGGCGGTTTCGCCCGCGCAGCGTGATGCTGCGGCAGGGCGATCCCGGGACACATCTTCTGGCTCTCACCACCGGAATCGCGAAGGTTGTGAGCCGGGACCATCAGGGGGTCACGACACTGCTCGCCTTCCGCGGACCGGGTGACCTGCTGGGCGAGGTGTCGGTCTTTGACGGCAGGACGCGGATCGCCGATGTGATCGCGCTCAGCCCGTGCACGGCGGTGGTCCTGGAGGCCGAGCGCTTCCGTGCCTACGTCGAGCGGCATGGGCTGGTGATCGACCTGATGCGCCAAGCCATGCACCGGTTGCGTGAATCGGATCTGCTGCGCGCCGAGTTGCTCACCCTTCCCCTGGTGACCCGCCTCGCGCGCACGTTGGTGCGACTGGTCGAACTGGCGGGCTCGGGCCACGGTCGACCGATATCAGTACCGGCCACGGCACAGCCGGACTTGCCGGTCCGGTTGACCGGCCTCACGCAGGAAGAACTCGCCCAGTCCATCGGAGTGACCAGGAACGCCGTGGGCGTGGCGCTGCGCACCTTACGTGACGCCGGCGCAGTGGAGACGGCGCGACGGTCGATCGTGATCAAGGACCTGGACGGGTTACGGACGTGGGCCGATACGGCCTGACGTCCCGTCGGCCCGCTCTGCGGTCAGCCCTTGAAGGAGACGTGTCCGCTGTGACCGCGGTCACTCGCGGAGTGCCCTGCGCTGTGCAGAACGGCTCAAGACGTACGCGAATGCTGGGAGTCGGCCGCCAACCGGCAGTTGCACCGTCCAGAGCATCCGTCCGACGTCAGGAGCACACCTGTGAGCGTGACCGTTCCCGCCCCCTGGTCGCAGAGCCGACCGTTGCCTCCCTACCGCGCCCTCCTCGCGGTCGACGCGAAGGACTTCACCGGACTTCCGTCCGTTCTGCACGCCCCGGTGAGTGAGCTGATTCCCGAACTCGTCGATCGCGCACTGGAAAAGGCGGAGCTCAAGGACTTGAGGGACGCGAAGCGATTCCCGGCGAGTACGGGCGACGGCATCGTCTTCGGCTTCGACCCGATACATCTGCCCTATGTTCTCTGGCCGTTCCTGCCCGTACTCGACGAGATTCTCGGTCAGTACAACAGCTCCGAGGTGGGGCCGCGGATCAGGCTGCGGGCCAGCGTGCACGTCGGTCCGGTGCCGGACGCGGACGCCCCGGGCGACGGCAACGGCACCCCTCGCAACGACACACACAGGTTGCTGGACTCCCGGCAGGTCAAGGCGATGCTCGCCAATGCCAGCGAGCAGACCACGCACGTTGTCGCGATCCTCTCCAACCGTGTCTATGAGGATGCCGTAATCGGGGGATACACACAGTTGCACCCGGACCGCTGCACGGAGGTGCCCGCGACAGTGGACGGCAAGAACTTCGCCCAGCGGGCTTGGCTCTATGTCCCTTCGCCATCCGGGAACCTGCTCAGTGCGGGAGTTCCGGCGAGGGAGGAGCTCAAAGAGGCCCCCTCTGCCGACAGCGCTGACGCAGCGGTTGGTGCCCCGGCCGCTTCGGCAACGCCGGGTGTGCCACCGGCGGCCACGTATCACCGCAACAGCCAGGAAGTGGGAGACGGCAGCGCCGCGCTCATGGGGGGTGTGGGCGGGGACTTCAACTTCACGGGCCGGTCCACAACCCATCGCGCAGCCAACCAGCACTGGGGCAGCGGCGACAACGTCTCCGGCTCCAAGCACGTCGGCGGCGGTGCCGAGGACGACCGGTGACCGCGGAAACCGCAGACGCGCACGAAGTGCGCGGCGAGTGGGACATACCGCACCCTCGGGCCGAGGACGGCTCCGCCCCGGCGCCCCAGCCCGCCGGGTCGGCTTCGTACCAGGGCAATCGGCAGCAGGTGGGCGCCGGTGCCGCAGCTCACATGGGCGATGTGGGACGAGACCTGAATCTTCTCATCTTCCGCGACGGCGAAGAAGCCGCCGAGAACATCCTCACCCCACGGCTACGCGAAGGCGCATACTCCGCAGCGGAGATCGAGGACCGGCTGCGCGGCTTTGTCGAGCCCCCGTCGTATCCCCGATGCCGTGCGGTGCTGGAGGACCGCGTTCTCCTGTTGCGGGGCGCCCGCGGCGCTGGTGCGGCCACCGCGGCGTTCGCCCTGCTCCGTGAGCGGTTCGGCGCCGACGGCATCACCGGCCTCGATGCCGGACAGGACCTGGCCCGCTGGCGTCCGTCCGCACCGCGTGGCTACATCCTCGCGGGCGCCACACCGCAGACCGTCGACGCGCTCAACGATGTCGTGCTGAGCGCGATGGCCGGTCATCTGGTCCACGCCGGAGCCGCTTTGGTGATCGTGGTGGACGACGATCTCGCCCAGTCGGTGAAAGCGCGAAATCGGCTGGTGGACCATGTGCGTCCGCGGGCGTACGACGTCGCCGCAGGACACCTGAAGTCCGCCGTGGAATCGGGTGAGTTGTCGCCGGATCACCTCTCATCCGCCTGGTCGTACCTCGATGACCCGGTGTTCGCCGGATACCTCGACGCGGACCAACTTCCGCAGTCCGGGGTGGATGTCGCCGAGGAACTGCGAGCCGTGGCGGCCGGCGCCCAATCAGTGGAGGAGGCTGTCACCAACCTGAGTCAGGGCGGCGCGGACGAGGTGTGCCAATCTCTGGACCAGGTGGCCGGTAAGCCGGACGAACTGGCACTGCTCGCGGCGGTCGCCCTTCTGCACGGGGAGGACCGCCAGTCGGTACAGACGTACGCGGCGGCGCTGCGCGAGCGCCTCGGTAGGTGGGACACCACGCATGACCGAGCCGTCGACCTCGACGGCGACCGTACGCGTGTCCGCGATGTGCTTGTGCCCGATGTCCACGGCGCCCGGCCGCCGAACGTGCTGGGACCAAGCTTCGAAAGTCGGCTGGCGTGTGTGGAGGCGCGACTCCTGCCACGCCGACTGGTCCCCGGCGACAGTTCCAACTACTGGTCCCAAGCTGTCGACTTCCCGGCCAGGCACCGTGCGGACCAGGTGCTGCGGCAACTCTGGTGGGATCGGGCGGGCATGGAAACCCACCTTTGCGCGGTCCTTCTCAGCCGGGAGTACCAGCCCGGATACGACCTGACCGCCGGGCGGTCGATCGGGCGGGTTCTCTGCCATGCCACCGGTACCAGGCCGCTCCAGCCGCTCCAGGCGTTCGCGAAGTCGGGCCTGCGCTGGCACCGCCGGCTGGCGGCATACGCCCTCGGCGAGGCGGCGCAGAACGAACAGATGGTCGGCAGGGTGACGTCACAGGTGCGGGACTGGAGTCGGGTCGTCGATGTCAATCTCCGCTGCACAGTGGCGGAGACCTGCGCGGGCAGCTTTGGCCTGGGTCGCCCGGGTACCGCCCTGCAACTGCTGCACAAGGTGCTCGACGGCCCCGTCGAGCAGGAGACCGTCAGGAGACTCTACGCGGCCGTGTCCTTCGCGCTGAGGGCCCTGCTGACGGAGTCGGCAAACCGGGATCCGGTACTGCGTCGACTGGCCGAATGGTCCACCGCGCAGGTCGGCACCGGCCACCATGCCTACGCCGTGTACGTAATGGAACAACTCGGCCGCAGCGCCGTCGACGGTGGTCAGCGCACCGGCGCTCTCAAGCTGCGGCTCTCCGAACTGGTCGTGGAGCAGCCGGAGGCATTGGTTCCCCTGGTGATGGCGGCGTTGGAGAGTCCGGGCACGGACACAGTGATGTCAGCGGCGCTGACGGCCGTCGGTGAATCGCCCGACAGTCGCCACCGCGTCGCGCTGGCCGCCTTGCTCGAAACTCTCGCCGCCGAATCCACCGGGCGGCCGGGTGTTGTCGCCTTTCTCCTCACTTGGTACCACGCCCACTCTGCCGTCAGTCCTGCCGAATGGAGTCGCACATGAACGAGTCGCAGGTCTACGAGCCGCTGGTCGAAATGCCCACCTCCTCAGCGCTGTCGTGCCTGATCGCACTCCGGTGGAGTCGCGCCGTCCAGGCCCGCGCACTCGTGCTGTTGGACCCGAACGGGGAGGACCTCGTTGCCTACCCGAAGGACCGCGCGCCGGTGGGCTGGCACCCTCGGCTCGGCCTGATGAGCGCCTGGCGAGCGCCTGCGAGCGACGCGCGATGGGTGTCGCTGCGAGTACGCGAGTGCCAGGTGGAACCGCGGACTCGCGGTCGGGATTCGGGCGGCGAGTCCGGCCGAACGTATCCCCAGGGCCTGGCATGGTGGGTGAGCGATCCCGCCGTGGTCGCCCGACTCGCCCTCACCGAGGACGAGATGGTCCGGCGAATCGTCGAAAGCGCCTCGCTCAGTGGCGTCTGGCCCGGCCTGTCCGACGCGAGCCCTTCCCCCTTCAGCTCGGGGCGCCATGATCCCGGTAAGCCCTACCGCCTGGATCCACTGGGCGTCTCCTTCCGCTTCCGGCCGGGGCGCCCGGCCCTGTCGCCGCCACCGGCCCCGCCCGCGCTGCCGTCGCTGTGGGGGGCGGACCAGCACGAGGCGTACCGGTTCTATCGCGACGTTGTGGGCGGGGGTCCCCACGGCCTGGCGGCTCTGTGGCTGCTTTACCACCCGGACCAAGCCAAGGACGTCCTGCAATGGACTGTGGATCACCAGGGGTTGCTCGATGCCTCGGACAGTTGGGAGCACTCCTTGGCTTCGATGCTCCGGGAACTGACGGGAACTCATCGAGCCTTCATCGGCGTCAAGTTCGCGGAGATCCTCAGTGCAACTGGTGTGCCGCACGGCGAGGAGACGTTGGACCGAGTTCGCCGCGCGCAGGCCGCGGCGCCCGTGGACGCTCCAGGAGACTCGGCGTGGAGGTCGTAGGACCCGTCAGGCGAACTTGGCACTCTGGGCACGGCCCCATCACTCGCCCCTGTCGGGCAGTCGGCTCAGCCACTCGTCGAGCGCCGCGAAGTCCGCGGCCGTGAGGCCGTGGTGGGGGTCGACGCGGTGGAGCAGGGTGGGGGCGGGTCTTCCCGTGGAGGCCGGGGATGTCGTGGCTTTCGGAGGGGTCGGGCCAGGAGACGAAGGGGAGCTGGGGGAGGCCGAGGAGCGGGGAGAGGGAGATGTTGGCCTCGGATTCCCAGGTGGTGGCCCACACCAGCTCGCACGGCAGGGCGCTCATGCGGGCGCCCAGGGCGGGGTTGACCCGTGCCGGCAGGGGGTTGGCGTCGGGCCCGAGTTGGCTCTGCAGGTCGGGTAGCCGTCCGGGAGCTGCTTACGCGTCGCGCCGAAGGGGATGAGCGGTCCGTCGACGTCGAGGAAGAGCAGCGGGTGGGGGTGCGGGGCGGCGGCGGTCATGGCTGCACGGTAGGCGGTGGAGGTGGGGGATGGGTGGGGGTGTCAGGGTTTCAAATACGTTTCAATTGGGTGGGGTTGATGCTTTGTGGTGGGGCTCTTGACCTTCGGTGGGTGGCCGCTTAGGTTCGCGGCCACGGACTTGAAACGATTTTTTCGTGGGCGACGCGTGGGGTCGGCGCATGGGGAGATCGTGCCGAAGCAGAGATGCAGAGGAGACCCCGGTGATCGTGCGTGTGGTGACGGCGGTGCTGAGCTTGGTGGTCGTGGGGGTGGCGCCCGCGCAGGCCGGTGGGGCCGGGCACGGCGGCGGGGGCGGCGGGGGCGGCGGGGTGCGGGCCGGGAAGTTGACGGTGGAGCATCAGACCGAGCCGCTCGGGGTGGACGAGGCCAAGCCGCGGCTCGGGTGGACGCTGAGCGCGAGCGGCGACGCGCACGGCGCCAGGCAGACGGCGTACGAGATCGCGGTGTCGAGCACGCGCGACGGCCGCGCGGATGTGTGGGACAGCGGCGAGGTGCGCTCGGCGAAGTCCTTCGATGTCGAGTACGCGGGGCGCCAACTGCGGTCGCAGACGCGGTACTTCTGGCGCGTGCGGGTCTGGGACGGCGCGCACAAGGTGTCACGGTGGAGCCAACCGGCCTCGTTCGAGACGGCGTTCCTCAATCCGGGCCAGTTCAAGGGCGGTTGGATCGGCTCGCCGACGAAACCGGCGACCACGACGCTCACCGGCGCGGACTGGATCTGGTACCCGGAGGGCAAACCGGCCGATTCGGCGCCCGCGGCCACGCGGTACTTCCGCCGCACCGTCGACCTTCCCGCCAACGCCGCCGTCACGGCGGCCCCGTTCGAGCTGACGGCCGACGACAGCTTCGTCCTCTACGTCAACGGCAAGGAGATCGCGCACTCGCCGCAGGTCAGCAACTCCTGGAGCACGGCCACCGTCACGGACATCGCGGCCGACCTGCGGCCCGGCCGTAACGTCATCGCGGTCCAGGCCGTCAACACCTTCCCCGGCCCGGCCGGGGTGATCGGCACGCTGCACATCGACGGCTCGGCGGGCGTCCCGCCCGACCTCGTCACCGACGCCGCCTGGAAGGCGAGCGACACCGCGCCGACCGGCTGGCAGCAGCCGGACTTCGACGACGCGGCCTGGCCCGCGGCCCTGGAAGCCGCGCATTACGGCGACGCGCCCTGGTACAGCTCGGTCAGCGTCCCGAGCCCGCCCGAGCCGCTGCTGCGCAAGGACTTCACCACCGGCGGCGCGAAGGGCAAGGCCCAGCGCCCCAAGAGGGTCGCGTCCGCCCGCGCCTACGTCGCCGGGCTCGGCTACTACAAGCTCTACCTCAACGGACAGCGCGTCGGCGACCACGAACTCGACCCGGCCTTCACCGTCTACGACAAGACGGTGCTGTACGCGACGTACGACGTCACCAAGTCCCTGCGCAGCGGCGGCAACACGCTCGGCGTGAGCCTCGGCCGCGGGTACTACGCGATGACGAACCCCGACGAGTGGAACGCCTCGCCCTGGCACAGCGAGCCGAAGCTGAAGCTCGAACTCGACATCACCTACACCGACGGCAGCACCCAACAGGTGACCAGCGACGGCAGTTGGCAGGCCGCCGACGGCCCGACGCGCACCGAATCCGTCCTGTACGGCGAGACGTACGACGCGCGGCTCGAACAACCCGGCTGGAACAAGCCGGGGTTCGACGCCACCGCCTGGAAGTCCGCGCTCCCCGTCACCGCCCCGGGCGGCACCCTCCGCGCGCAGGCGTTCCCGCCGATCAAGGTGACCGGCACCCTCCCGGTCAAGCAGGTCACCACGCCCAGGAGCGACGCGACGAGCACCGTCAAGGTGTACGACTTCGCCTCGCCCACGGCGGGTTGGGCGGACACCGCGCTCCGCGGCCCCGCCGGCTCCGTCGTCACGATCACGTACGGCGAAAAGCTGCTCGCCGACGGCACGGTCGACAACGCCGGGCTCCAGACGTACACGTACACGCTCAAGGGCGCGCCGGGCGGCGAGAGTTACCGCCCCAGCTACAGCTACGACGGCTTCCGCTACGTACAGGTCGCCGCGCCCGCGGGCGTCACCGTCACCTCCGTCAAGGGCGAGCGGGTGCACACGGCGGTCACCGCCACCGGCGACTTCAGCAGTTCGAGCGACCTGCTCAACCGCTTCCAGGACGCCCAGGCGAACACGACGCTGAACAACCTGCACTCGATCCCGACCGACACCCCGATGTACGAGAAGCGGCCGTACGACGCGGACGCGCACCTCACCGCCGACTCCGCCATCGCCAACTTCGACATGGAGAACTTCTACGAGAACTGGATGCGCGCCCACCGCGACGACCAGAACGCGGACGGCACGCTCGGCCACACCGTGCCCGGCACCGTCGGCGCCAAGGGCGTGAACGACCCGGTCTGGTCGGCGAGTTTCGTGCTGATCAACTGGGATCTGTACTGGTACTACGGCGACATCCGGCCGCTGGCGGACAACTACGCCGCGATGAAGCTGTGGCTCGACCACTACGAGCAGACCATCGCGAAGACGGGCAACGTCTACACCGGCTTCAGCTACGGCGACTGGGTCGCGCCCGGCGCCGCGTTCCCGCCGGAGGGCACCCGGCTCTCGGGCACCGCGTACATCCACCAGACGGCCACCATGATGGCCAGGATCGCCCGCGCCCTCGGACACGGCGCCGACGCCGCGCACTTCGACGCCTTCGCGACGACGACGGCGAACGCCATCAACGCGAACTTCTACGACGCCAAGGCGAAGGCGTACTACGACAACAAGGACGCGGGCTACCGGCAGACGTCCAACCTGCTGCCGCTCAGCCTCGGCATCGTCCCCGCGTCCGAGCGCGCGGCCGTCGTCGCCAACCTCACGAACGACATCAGGACCCGTGGCCGCCACCTCAACACCGGTGCGCTCGGCACCAAGTTGATCCTCCCCGTCCTCACCGACACCGGCAACGGCGACCTCGCCTACGACGTCGCCACCAACCCCACCTACCCCGGCTGGGGTTACTGGTTCCAGGGCCTCGGCGCCACGACCATGTGGGAGGAGTGGCAGGACACGTCACGCTCCCACGACCACGCCTTCCTCGGCACGGTCGACGACTGGCTCTACCAGCGCGTCGCGGGCATCGAGCCCGCCGCGCCCGGCTACACCCGGATCACGATCCGGCCCCACCCGGTCGGCGACCTCACCGAAGCCTCCGCTCACGTCGAGTCCCCGCTCGGCCGCGTGGCCTCCTCCTGGACCCTCGACCACGGCCGCTTCACGCTCCGCGCCACCGTCCCCGTGGGCGCCACGGCCCAGATCCTGGTCCCGGCCCGCACCCGCGCCGCCGTCCACGCCCCCTCCGACGCCCGGTTCACCGGCCTGAAGGACGGCTACGCCGCCTACGAGGTCGGGTCCGGCGACTACGTCTTCCGCGTCGCCGGCTGACGGCGGAGCGGCGGGGCGGCGTGACTGCGGGGCGGCCCGACTGCGGAGCGGCGCGACGGCGGAGCGGCCCGGCGGCACCGGTCCGCCGCCGGGGCGGCGATATCCGGCCACGGCGGCAGGGGCCGGTGAGGGGGCCGCGTGAGGTGGTTCCCGTGGGGAAAGTGGGGCCAGGGCCGGGGGCGGGAGAAATGGATTTCCCGTGCGTGGCGGGGCGCCGCCCCACATGTGTATGCGGCATGGCGCATGCCAAAACACCGTCCCGCGGAATCTGTCGACCGTGTGACGGGCGGGGTGGATGTTTTGGCTGAGGCCGGTTGGGGCCCGCTGGGGCCGGGCTGAGGGAAAAGGGAATTTGGCGGGCGGAAATTCACCGACGGGCAAATTCCGACCGCATATTCCGTCCGGCAGGGTCGGCAGGGCCGGTGGAGCCGGGGGTGCCGGTGGACCCCGGGGAGCCGGTGGACCCGACGCGGCGGATGGAGCAGGTGGAACGGATGGAGCGGGTGGAGCCGGTCGGGCTCAGACCTCCAGGCCGTTCTCGACCTGCTTGAGCACGTGCCGCGCCAGGGCGAGGTTGGCCCGGCTCCGGTCGAGCGCGAGGTAGAGGAAGAGCGAGCCGGTGCTGCTGCCGAGCAGGCGGATCAGGTGGTACTGGGTGCCCAGCGTGATGAGGATGTCCTCGATCGTGTCGTCGATGGCGAGCATCGACAGCGTGCGGACCTTGGCGCGTACGACCTCGGTGTTGCCCGCCGCCGCCACCTCCAGGTCCAGGCCCCGGCCGCCGCCGAGCGTGCCGAGCGCCATGCCGCTCTCGTAGTCGACGAGCGCGACCCCGATGGCGCCTTCGACGGACATCGCTTCTTTGAGTGCCGACTCAATGTTCACGGGAATTCCCTTGGTTGTGCAGGTCCATGGGTGTCGCGGACCGTACGGGCGAGGATCGGCGTGAGCGGAAAACAGCTATGCGCGATCACAGGTGAAAGAGTTCGGCGTTAAAGTACTCTGCCAGGTGTTCGAAAGTGAAGGGGTGCCTGTGGACGCGCTGGAGTCGGTACTCGGCGAAGTCCTTTCCGCTGCCGGGACGTCAGGGACTGCTGGGACCTCGGGTGCGTCCGGGACGTCCGGTGCGGCCCTGGTCGACGCGGTGACCGGTCTCACATACGCCGAGAGCGGGGACTGCGCGGTGGCCGGAAACGGACCTGATGTCTGCCGTCTGCTGAGCCTCATCGAGGACGGGCTGCACGAGGCGGGAGCGGAGGGCGAGTTGGAGAGCGTGGTGGTGACCGGGCGGCGGACGTACCACGTCGTGCGGGTCGTGGCCCGGCAGGGCGACCCGGTGCTGATCTCCACGGTGCTCGACCGCGCCGACACCAATCTGGCGCTGGCCGCCCGGCACATCGCCACGGCCGCCGAGGGCCTGTTCGCATGACGGCTGACAGCGGGACCGAGCCCGACGACGTGTCCGAGCCTGAGTCCGTGTCCGAGCCCGATCCCTCGCCCGACTCCGACCCCGACCCCGAGCTGCGCGTGCCCCGGAACGTCCCCGCTCTCCTCGCCCAGCTCCGCCAGGAGCGCTTCACCGGAGCCGTCACCGTCGAAGGCGGCCCCGGTGGCACCCTCTTCCTCCGCGAAGGACTGGTCGGCGCCGTCGAGACACCCGCCGCCCCCTCCGCCCGGTCGCTGCTGCTGAAGTCCGGGCGGATCGACGAGCGGGAGTGGGAGGCCGCGCTGGCCGCGCTCCCCGAAAACGGCGAACTGGGCGCGGTGTTGACCGCGCGCGGATCGGTTACGGCGGCGGAGCTGTTCGTCGTCTGCACCGCCGCGCTCTTCGACGGCGCCTTCGCGATGGCCCTGCAACCGGTGACCGGCTGGCGCACGGACCCGGAACGCGGCCCAGGACACGGTCCCGGACGCGGCCCCGAACTGGCCGCCTGGCCCGGCCAGGAGCCCGCGCGCCTGACCGAGGAGACGGCGCTGCGGCTGCGGACGCTGCGCGAAATGGTGCCGTCCGTAGGGGAGTTCGCGCGCGGAGCGGTCCGCGCGGAGGCCAGGTCCGACGCGGACCGTATCGGCGAGCGCGGCCGTACGCTGCTGCTCGCCGCCAACGGCCGCCGCACACCGCGCGATCTCGCGTTCGCGCTGGGGCGCGGGGTGTACCCGGTGATGTTCGACCTGGCCAGGATCGCGACCCGCAGGGCCGCCGCGCGCGACGACGACCCGCTCGCGCCGCGCCCGCTGCTGACCGCGCGGGCCGCCGACCGGCAGTCACCGCCGCCGCCGGGCGCCGACGACAGGCCGCTTCCGCGCCGCCAGCCCGGCGGCCAACTGCCGTCTACACGACCGCCGTCGGAGCGCAAGCCGCCCGGTCACCCCCATCACTCGTCACCGAACCACCCGTCACAGAACAACCTGTTGCCGTGAGCGGGACAGCGACCGGCCTGCCCGAGGAGAGTGCACCATGACCAGTGCCGCCCCTTACGAAGCGCTCGTCGCTTCGCTCAAGTCCCTGCGTGAACGCGTGATGGGCGTCAACGAAACGGTGATCTCCACCTCGGACGGGCTGCTCGTGGCCGCCGACACCGCGACCGTGCAGCCCGAGTCGGTGGCGGCGCTCGCCGCCGCGAGCCTCGGCGTCGGCCGCCGCACGGCGGCGGAGGTCGGTCTCGGCGGGCTGCGCGATGTCGTCGTCCGCTGCAACGGCGGCTATATCGTCGTCCTGTCCGTCGGCGAACACGCCCTGTTGGTGATCCTCGCCGACGAGGGACTCGACCTGCCGGGCCTCCACCGCGAGTCCCCGGCGACGGTCGACCGCCTCGTCTCCCTCCTCAGCGCCGCCTGACGCCTTCGGCCCGGCCGACATCCAGGCCCGACACCGCCCGACACGGTCCGACATCGCCCGACACGGTCCGGACACCGACACGGTCCGGACACCGGCCCCGACACCGACACGGACGCGGCCCCGACATCGCCCCGCATCGGAAGCGGGGCGGAAGCGCCCGGCGGGTACCCGCGGAAGCGCCCGCCGCGGTCGACTGAGGTGTGCGCGGCCGGCCGGGCCGACGCCTCGGGCGGGACGGGGACGGGCAGATGGGCGGGTACAGCCGGTCGTACGGTACGGGCTCGGGGACGCGTACGGTCGCGGCTACGGCTACGGCTACGGCTACGGCTACGGCTACGGCCACGGTCGCGGCGACGCCCACGCACCCGCCGTCACTCGGCCAGGTCCGCCCCCGCGAAGGGCTCCGGGACCTTCTCCGCACCCCCCGCAACGGCCCCCTCCGCGACCCTCTCCACCACCGGCCGCCCACCCGGCTCCGCCACCGCCTCCCCGTACCGCTCCTCGAACCGCCGCTCCACCGGCGACAGATCCGTCCTGCCCAGGTCCTCGGGCCTGATGACGATCCGCAACTCCGGTGTCAGAGCCGCGTATCGACGGCAGGCGCCGATGAACGAGTCGACGATCAGGGCCGCGAGCTGCCCGCGGTCGAGGTCGGTGACGCGCGCGAGTCCGGAGCCGATGAGCGGGACGGCCAGCGGCTTGAACAGGCCGTTCACGGCCACCGACGCCCAGAGGCTGTCCAGGCTGGCCCGCAGGTCGTCATGGCCGGAGTGCGCGACGAGGTCGTTGCCGATCCGCGAATACGCCGTCGCGAAGACCCGCCGTCCGTCCACCGGTACGGCGACGGTCGTGCCCACCGGGTAGCGCACGCGCCGGCCGCGCGGTTTGGCGCGGCTGCTCTCCGTCCCGACGGCGGGCACCGCGCGCAGCCCGGCCCGCAGCTTCTCGTCCAGCAGGCGGCGCTGGCCGGCGAACAGCCGGTCCACGAGCTGGCCCTGGACGCTGCCGCGGCTGATGACGACGTCCTCGTCGGTCGCGGTGTCGAAGGTGTCGGTGAAGCCGACCACCAGATTGGCGTCCGTCTGGTCGAACAGGTCGCCCTGCACGAGCACGACGTCCACCTGCCGGCCGGGCAACGGCACCGCGTGGCGCAGCAGTTCGGCGCCGTGCCGCGCGCGCAGGGCGGTCCGCAGGGCTTCGAGCGTGCGGGCCGCGTCCGGGTCGCCGGGATGCTCGCGGGCGATCAACTCGGCCACCGGCAGAGCGAGATCGGGGCGGCCGAGTTCGGTGCGGGAGCGGACCAGGCCGCGTCGGGCGGAGTCCTGGAGCGCGGTGAGCCGCCGGACGAAGTCGACGGCGAACGCCTCCCCGTTGACCTCGGCAAGCGGCCGTCCGCGCACCATGCCCAGCGCCTCGGCCAACCGGTGGGCCGCGGTCGCGGGCGGCGCGAGCAGCGCCTCGCCGACGACCGCCGTGAACCGCGCGCTGTCCAACTCCTCCGCGCGCGGCACCAGTCGGTACGCGGTCTCCGCCCCGCCCACGGTGACCTGCTGCTCGGTCCGCAGCAGCCGGGCGGCCGTGCCGTCCTGACCCGGGTCGAGGGCGCGCCGCAACTCCAGGACACGCTTTTGCACCTCGTTGCGATTGCGCTGTGCCTGGTGCCGCGGCTCGTCGGCCAGCCCCCAGACGTCGCGGCGCAGTTGACGTACGGGAACGGCCTCGCCCTCGGCGGCCACCAGCCGGACCAGCAGCCGGGTCGTGAGCGGTGTCAGCCGTACGGGAAGGCCGTCGACTTCGAGCAGTACGGGCCCCAGCACATTTATCCGAACGTGCGTCATTGCTTTCCCCACCCGTTTCCGCCTCCCTCGACGCAAACCCCCGGAGGCGAATGCCAGATTATCAAGCCGCCTTGGAAAAACCATGAGTTCCGCTGATCCCACAGGCCCGGTTCCGGCCCTCCCGCCGACAGGGGTGCGGCGCAGGATGCGCGTGCGCGCGCGGTTACGCGTGCGGTTACGGCGCGGATCGCCTACCGGGCCGCGTTCCCCGTCGCTTCCCCCGCCGCGTTCTCCGTCGCGTTCTCCGTCGCGTTCCGTGTTACGGACTCGGCTCCTCGCTCGCTTACGGTTGCGTGTGGCGCGGCGCGCCCGGCAGATCTTCGTGCGCAATGCCATTGCGGCATTCGGCGGAATATCCGCGGTCCTCCAGTTCGTGGGGCAGCTCTTTCCCCAGAGCTTTCCCGATCCGGCCCCGGTGACCGCGGCATCGGTGGCGGCCTGCGTGCTGTGGGGCATCGGCAGGGCCCGGCCGGTCACGCGCGTGCGGCAGGAGTTCCGGCGCCCCGACATGACGGTGGTGGTCGAGGAGGGCGACCTGTTCGAGCAGGCCGCGCACCTCGTGATCGGCTTCACCGACACCTTCGACACCGCCCCCGAGGGCGGCCTGGTCATCAACGAGGCGAGCGTCCAGGGGCAGTTGCTCGCCCGCCGCTACGACGACGACCTCCCGCGCCTGGACGCCGAGTTGGACGCGGCCCTCGGCGCGGTGACGCCCGTCGCGCGCGAGGACCGGGCCCGCAAGCCGCTGGGCAAGCTGGACCGCTACCCGATCGGCACGGTGGCGGTCCTCGGCACCCGCCCGCGGCTGACGTTCGCGGCGGCGTACAGCCGTATCGGCAACGACTACGTGGCCGCGTCCAGCGTGGAGGACCTCTGGTTCAGCCTCAACCGGCTCTGGGACACGGTGAGTCGGTACGCGCGCCCGGATGCGGTGGCGATGCCGCTGGTCGGTTCGGGGCTGTCCCGTCTCGACTACCTCGACCAGGACAGCCTGTTGCGGCTGATCCTGATGTCGTTCATCGCAAGGTCCCGCGAGGGCGCGGTCTGCCGTGAGCTGCGGGTGGTGGTCCGGTCCGCGGACCTGGAGCGCGTCAACATGCCGGAAGTGGCCGCTTTCTTGCGGACGTTGGCGTCGGGCGTCGACCGCGCGTAAGGCGGACGCCGGATGGCGCGTGCGGACCGTACGAGAAGGGGCGGCCGGTCTCCGGCCGCCCCTTGCTCCGTCCTGCGAGGTGATGCGGTGCGTGTCCGGCGGGCCGCGGGTCAGGCGAGCCGCCGATAGGCCGACAGATTCTCGAAGTACGACGTGTCGCGCCAGTCAGAGCGGCTGTCGTCCACCGGGCACTCGGCCACCTTCAGCCGGGCGACGACCTTCTCCAGCGACGACTGCGAACCGTCGAAGCGGATGACGTTGAGGCCCTCGATGTCGGTGGCGTGCCGCAGCCGGCCCACCTCGACGATGACCGTGCGCGCGCGGTACGCCATCAGCACCATGCCCAGCTCGATCAGCACGTTCTGCCGGGGCTGCCCGGTGTACTGCACCTCGTCCACCCGCTCGTAGTCACCGAGGAGTTCGGGGTGCAGCTTGGCGGTGTCGTCCGGGGTGAGCAGCACGAGCGCGGCCTGCGCGAGCGACGGCGCGTTCGCGATCACCTCACCGATGTAGGGCGAAGTCTTGCCGGTCGCCCGCACCAACTCCTCCCACTCCAGCGGGCGCAGGTCGAGCCGCCGCAGCAGCCCGAACATCGCGAGCCGCGCCTGTTCGTCCCGGCCGTGCACGACGAAGACGTTACGGCTGCGGAGGCCGTCGTACGGCGTCGGCGCCGGGGAGTCCGGCCGCGCGGTCCCGGTGGCGGCCGGCTTCTGCGCGGCGGCCAGAACAGGACGGTATTCGTACCCGAAGTGCTCATTTCCGGAACCGGAAACGGTCATGCGCTTGTCCTGGTGATCCATTTCGTCGCCCATGCTGCTCAATCCCCTTGGCCGTTCGCGGTTCCGCCGTTGCCCGGCGCGTACTCGTAGCCGAAATTCCTGTTGTTGTCGCCGGAGACGTGCATGCTCTTGTCCTCGTAGTTGAGGATGTTGTTCTGCGCCCTGTCGTGGTCGGTGAGATCCACATTGTGGTCGTTCAGGAACGTCCGGATGATTTCCAGCAGACGGCGCTCGACGATCTGCGTGTACTTCACGGCGTCGGACTTCTGGAAGAAGGCGTGGTAGTAGTCATTCGTCGCCAACTCGCGCACGCTGGTCAGCGCGCCGCAGTTGACCGACTTGGTCACGTAACGCCCCAGGCGGAATTCGCTGCTGTCGACCGAGGTCACGCTCGTGCCGATCCGGATGGAACTGGGGCCGCGGCGGCCGGGCCGGACCAGGGAGCGCAGCGGCGACGGCAGGAAGCGCTCGGGCAGCAGCCGCAGCGGCGAGAGCAGCAGGCTGAACCCCCAGCGCGGCGTCGCCTTGACCATGTCCCAGGCCACCCGCACCGCCAGCCGCCCGTCGAAGGCGTCCGGCAGCCGGTCGACCAGGTGGAAGTCCTCCACGAGCGGCCCGAGGACGTACGGGTAGAACTCGGTGTGGAGCGTGTTCCCCTTGAGGTCGAAGCCGACGAAGATCGAGGTCACCAACTCCTCGTTCCACGAGCCGATCCGCACGCACAGGTACTCGCGCGCCGAGTCGTAGTCCTCGCGCCAGTGCAGGTCCGGCAGATCGCCGATGCCCGGCAGCCGGGACCAACCCTCGCCGCTGGTGCGGTCGTTGGTCCGGATCGCCGTGGTGAAGCGGCGCCGCTCGACGGCCAGGCCCTCGATGCGCTCGCCCGGCTTCGCGCCGTCGCGCAGTTCGGCGGCCATCCGCTCGCCGACGTATGCGGTGATCTTGTCCACGGTGAACGGCAGGAGCGGCTTGCGCTCGTCGGTGTCGAGCCCCGGCGCCGTCCCCTCGACGTCCCGCTTCCCCTCGTGGTCCCTCGACTTCAGGCGCAGCTTCCGCGCTCCGATGAGGAGTTGGGCGTTCGCCCAGTCGCGCAGCGGTTCGCCCGCGCCGACGAACGGCCGGAAGCCGCCGTAGAAGACCAGGCTGTCGCTGGCGGACTGCTCCCGGTCGATCTTGCGGATCAGGGTCTCGGTCAGGCGCGCGTTCGCCGGGTACGCCCCGTCGAAACCGCCGTCGGTGCCGGTCTCCTTCAGCCGGGTCATCAGGATGTTCAGGGTCACGATCCGGCGCAGGTACGCCAGCGCCCACAGCGCCCAGAACACCAGCAGGACGGCGATGACGGGACTGACCGCGCCGCTCGCGGTCAGGATCAGCGCGGCGACGACCGATCCGGCGCCCAACCACCGTTGCAGACGCCGCAGTCGGCGGGCGGCGAGGGCGTGCGCGAGGACGGACACGTTGTCGTAGCCGTAGGACGGCGCGACCACGCGGAAGCGGTTGCGCAGCAACTCCCTGATGACGGTGCCGCGGTAGACGGGGTCGAGGTACGTGCCCGCCGACAGCAGACGGGTCGCCTTCGTACGGGCGTACGCGCGGGACACCGGCGGCGCCTGCGGGGGCTCGGCGGTGTGCGGGAGCACGGTCTGGGTGACGGTCATGGCGGCTCAGCGCTCCGCTCTCAACAGGTCGTCGGCGGCGTGGCGGTGCGCGGGCGCGCCGTGGGCGGAGCTGACGCCGGTGCGCGCACCGGAGGTGAGGCCGCTCGTCGGGTGCAGCGCCGAGCCGGCGACGAGGGCGATCAGCGCGATCAGCAGCAGGGGCGCGGCGGCGACGACCAGCCCCCACCCGCGCGCGGGCCCGGCGCTCGGTATCAGGCCCACGTGCCGGTACGGCGTCGGACCGGGCGCGGACACGTACGTGGGGAACTGCGCCGGTACGGAGGCCCGTACGGGTACGGGTACCGACGGCGGTGTGGACGGCGGTGTGGACGGCGGCGCCGATGGCGGCACCGGCAGGTCGGCGGATCTGGGATACGGGTACGGATTCGGGTCGGGGGACGGGAGGCCGGGGTCGCTCATGGACCACTCCAACGGTCGGTGCGGTGTGCGCCCGATCCCGCTCGGCACGCTGGCGTACGCGCCTGCGCGGATGGGCTGTTGACACCTCAGATGCGACCAGTGCCGCCGCTTCCCCGGCCAGAACCGGACCGCTTCCGATCCGCTTCCGCCGCCCGTTCCGGCTGGACGCCGCCCGCTCCGGCTGGACGCCAGCCGTTCCGCCCGGACGCGGCCCGTTCCGGCTGGACGTCAGCCGTTCCCCCCGGACGCGGCCCGCTCCGGGGCGCGTGGCAGCGTGTCCGGATGTGGCCGGAGCCGTCGGCGTCAACCTGGAGGACTCCCTCGCGGCGGGCGGCGTACGCCGAAGCCCATAGCCGACAGCATCTTCGTCCCCGGCCTCGTCGACCTGCCCGCCGTGGCGGCCCTCGTCCGCGACAGCCCGCTGCCCGTCGACGTCATGGCCGGTCCCGGCTCGCCGTCAGGGGCCGACTTCTCCGCCGTCGGCGTCCGTCGGATCAGCGTCGGCACCGCCCTGGCCCAGGCCGCCCGCGGTGCAGCTCAGCGGGCTGCCGCGGAACTCCTCGGCGAGGAAAGGCACTTCGGGATGGCGCACGGCGCGGACTTCGGCGCGCTCAACGCCGTCGTCAACAGGGCTGCCGGGAGCGGGCGTTCGTACGCGGCCCGGTCCGCCCGTCCGGGTCGCGGGGCGGGCCGCCGCCCGGAGGAGGTCCGCAAGGAGCCGGGCCGAGGGGAGGGGGGACGGGGGAAGCGCGGTGTGGACGGTGCGGCGGGGGAACGGGGGCGCCAGGGGGCGGAGGGCGAGGTCGGGCGGGACTGCCCACAGCGCGAGGGAGGGCACGAGGGCGACGCCGAGCCCGGCGGCGACGTAGCCGAATTTCCCGCTCCACTCGGCGACGCGGATCAGCTTGCGCGGCGCGAAGCCCGCCTGCGCGCAGGCGTCGAGCAGGAGGGCCGGGTGCCCTCCTGCGGGCGCGTCCTGAATCCAGGACTCGTCGCGCAGGTCGCCGAGGTGGACCGCATTCGCGCTTGCGGCCAGCCGGTGGTCGCGCGGCAGACCCACGTACAGCTCGTCCGCCAGCAGCGCGTCCGTCGTGACGCCCTCGGCCGACGGCAGGCCCGACGGGTAGTCGCTGACCACGGCGATGTCGAGCGCGCCGTCCGCGAGGCGCTGGACCAGCGCGTCGCTGCGGCCCTCGACCGCGACGACCTCGACGTCGGGACGCGCGCGGGTGAAGGCACGCAGCGCGGCCGGTACGAGGGCGATGTTCGCGGTGGCGAAGGCGCCGACGCGCAGGGTGCCGCCCCGGCCCGCGTGGATGGCGGCCAACTCGGCTTCCGCGCGGGCCAGTCGGTCCAGCACCTCGGTGGCGTGCCGGTGCAGGGCCGCTCCTGCGGGCGTCAGCCGTACGCCTCGCGGCAGGCGGACGAACAGCGGTCCGCCCGCCTGCCGTTCGAGCGCGGCGACGCGGCGGGAGACGGCGGACTGCGTGTAGGCGAGCCGCTGCGCGGCGGCGGTGAAGGAGCCGGTGTCCGCGACGGCGAGCAGCAGCCGCAGCGCGTCCGTACCGAAGGTGTCGCGCACGCCATTCCCTCTCTGCATGGGTCACATGAAATGTAGTCGCTGGTGGAATGGGGCGGGGGTTCCTACCGTCGAAGGGACCGAACGGGGCCTGGTCCGACCGGACCTGAGCCCGTTCCCTCTGACGCGGGAGTCGCCATGGCGCAGCCGAATTCCGAACCCCCTTTCTCCTTGAGGGAGATGCTGTCCGACCTTGAGGAGCTGGTCGTCTGCGAGTCCTTCTCCGCCGACCACGTCGCACTCGCGCGCAGCGCCGACGTGGTCGGCGCGTTGGGCGCCCGCCTGCTCGGCACCGCGCCGGAGACGATCGTGAGCGACGGCGTACCGCACCTGCGGTGGGCCTTCGGCACTCCGCGCGTCCTGCTCGTCGGGCACCACGACACCGTCTGGCCGGCCGGCACGCTCGCCACCCACCCCTGGTCGGTGACGGACGGGATCGCGCGCGGCCCCGGCGTCCTGGACATGAAGGCCGGGCTGGTGCAGATGTTCCACGCGCTCGCCTCGCTGCCGTCCCTCGACGGCGTCTGCGTGCTGGTCAACGGTGACGAGGAGGTCGGCTCCCCGACCTCCCGCGCGCTGATCGAGGAGACCGCGCGGGGGTGCGCGGCGGCCTTCGTCCTCGAGGCGTCGGCGGACGGGACCGGCGCGCTCAAGACGGCGCGCAAAGGGACGTCACGCTACGAGGTGGTGGTGCACGGCCGCGCCGCGCACGCGGGACTGGAGCCGGAGAAGGGGGTCAACGCGGCGGTCGAGGCCGCTCACCAGGTGCTGGCGCTGGCCGAATTGGCGGCGCGGGATGAGGAGTTGGGCACGTCGACCGTCACCCCCACCCTGCTGTCGGCGGGCAGCACCCGCAACACCGTTCCGGCCCAGGCCGTCGTCTCCGTCGACGTCCGCGCGCCGACGCGTGCCGCGCAGGACCGTATCGACGTCCTCATGCACGGCCTCACCGCCCGTACCCCCGGCGCCCGGCTCTCCCTTCGCGGCGGCCCCCGCCGCCCCCCGATGGAACCCGCCTCCTCCGCCGACCTCTTCGCGCTCGCCGCCGCCCTCACCGCCGCCTCGGGCCGCCCCCCATTGCGCGGCCTCCCCGTCGGCGGCGCCTCAGACGGCAACTACACGGCCGCCGTCGGCTGCCCCACGCTCGACGGTCTGGGCGCCGTCGGCACCGGCGCCCACGCCTCCACCGAACACGTCCTCACCTGCGAAATCATCCCCCGCACCCGCCTCCTCGCCGCCCTCGTCACCCGCACCCTCCACCCCTGACCCCGGCGCCGCGGTCCCGCGCGGCCTCCACGGACGGCACACCGCCCCCCGCCCGGCTGCCGCAGCCGTACGCTCTACGTGGCCACGAGCGGGGATGGCCCCGAGTTGCGTGACGGCTGGTTCGGTACCGTCCACGGCTCCCCGCATGCGCGGGGACGGACGCCGGGCCGGGCCGCCGAGCGGCTGCTCTCGGTTCGCGCGGGGAGGCTGCTACCAACTGCCTGCGTTGCGTTGGGCGATCGCCAGATTGCGGGCGATGTCCTCGCGGAGCGGATGGCTCGGGGGGAGGCGTTGGGCGGAGGCGTGGGCTCGGCGGAGGAGGGTGAGGCCGTCGGAGCGGGCACCGGCGGTGAAGAGCGTGGCGCCGAGGGTTTTGGCGGTGGTCAGGGTGTCCTCGTGGGCGTCGCCGAGGCGGCGGACACGGCGCTGGAGGGTGTCGTCGAGGACGGAGACGGCGTCGTAGGTGCGGCCCTGGACAGCCAGGGCCGCACCGTAGTTGTGGGCGTAACCGAGCGTGGCGGGGTCGTCGGACCCGAGGACGCGGGCGGCGCGGGCCATGGCCTCGCCGTGCAGGGCGGCGGAGGCGCCGAGCTTGCCCTGCTGGTAGAGGACCGAGCCCAGCAGATTGCGGAGGCCGATCGACTCGCGGTGGTCGCCGCCGAAGGCGTCGTCGCAGTCGGACATGAGGCTGCGGAGCAGCGCTTCGGCCTCTTCGAGGGCGCCCTCGTCGAACAGGGCGCGGGCCGTACGGACCTGCCGGTGCAGCCGCCTGCGGGTCGAGCCGTTCCCCACGGCTGCCCCCTCCCTCGCCGCGCGGGCGTGACCAACAAGCCTAACCGCCGGGCGGTTCGGTGGCACGATGGAAGCACCTGGCCACGCCGCGGAAGGAAGCCGATGATCGAATCCCTGGCGACGCTTGCCGCAGCCGCGTCCACGACGCTGGTCGCCGCGATGGCCACGGACGCCTGGCAGACGGCGCGTACGGGAATCCTGCGGGTGCTGCGTCGCGGCGCCGAGCACGAACCGGGCGCGCTGGCGGCGCAGTTGGACAGCGAGGCCGCGCTGGTGGTGGCGGCGGACGACGCGGGGGCGGCCAGGGAGAGCTTGCAGCCGGGCTGGCGGCTGCGCCTGGAGCAGTTCCTGCGGGACAACCCCGAGGCGGCCGAGGCCATCCGGGAGTTGACGGTACGGCTGGAGGCCGAGCTGCCGGGTTCCGAGCAGCAGTGGGTGCGGTACCACCAGAACGTCGAGGCACACGACAACGCCCGCGCCTTCGGCGTCCAGAACGGCAACGTGATCATCCACGAGGCCCCGGCGGCGGGCCCCGTCACCCCGAGCGCCGGAGGCGTGGCCCCGAGCACCGTGACCCCGAGCCCCGTAACGCCGAGCACCGGCCCCGTGACTCCGAGCGCCGGAGGCGTGGCCCCGAGACCCGTCACCCCGAACACCGACCCCGTCACCCCGACGCCCCACGCCGACGCGCCCGACGCCCCATCGCCCGACGGCCAGGCACCCGGCGCCCGCCGCGACGGCGGAGCCATGACGTGACCAGCCAGAATGTCACCGCGGTCGGCGGCTTCGCCTACGGCGCCATCGGCGCGGACATCCACGTCTTCGGCGACGGCACCCCCCTCTACCTCCTCAGGCAGTGGTCCCCGGCCCCGGAGCCCGCGGCGGAGTGGCTGGCCCAGCAGCCCAGCCGGATGCTCAACGCCCGTTACGCCGTGGCCCCCTTCACCGGCCGCGACACCGATTTGGCCTCCCTGCACGCCTGGTGCGCGGACGGCCCCCGGCGCGCGGCCCGCTGGCTGCACGCGCCCGGCGGCCAGGGCAAGACCCGCCTCGCCCAGCAGCTCGCGGGGCAACTCGCCGAGCAGGGCTGGAAAGTGGTCACCGCGGTCGAGGGACCGGGCACCGTACTTCCGCCGCAGGGCAGCCAGGATCTGCGGCTGGACGACGCGGCGGGACTGCTGCTCCTGGTCGACTACGCCGACCGCTGGGCGCTGACCAGCCTGACGTGGCTGTTCAGCAACGCGCTGCTGCACCGGCCGGACGTGCCGACCCGCGTCCTGCTCCTGGCGCGGAGCACCGACCCCTGGCCCGCGCTGCGCGCCGCCCTGAGCAATGAGCAAGTCGACGTCTCCACACAGGCGTTGGGCCCGTTGGACATGGAGGAGGGCTTCCGGCGCCGGGCCGGTGACCCGCGCCGCGACGACCGCGGCCCGATGTTCCGCGCGGCGCGCGACGGCTTCGCCGCCCGATACGGCATCCCCCCGCCGGACCGCCAACCCGACTTACGGCCGGCCGACTTCGGCCTCACCCTCGCCGTCCACATGGCCGCGCTCGTGGCGGTGGACGCCGAGGCCACCGGCCGCCGCGCCCCGGAGGACCTGGCCGGACTGACCGTCTACCTCCTCGACCGCGAGCAGTTGGGCTGGGCGCTGCTGCACGGGACGCCGGGCCGCGTCACCGTCCCGCCCGCGGTGATGAACCAGGTGGTCTTCGCCGCCTCGCTGGGCGGCGCGCAGCCCACCGCCCGCGGCACGCTCCTGGTGGACGAGTTACGCCTCGGCCACCCGCCGCCGACCGTCCTCGCCGATCACGCGGTGTGCTACCCGCCGCCCGAGGAAGCGGCCGACACCGTACTCGAACCGCTCTATCCCGACCGCCTGGCCGAGGACTTCGTCGCCCTCACGCTGCCGGGCCACCCGGCCGACTACCCCGCGCAGCCCTGGGCCCCGGAAACGGCGGCGACCGTACTGCGCCGCTGCGGCGGTCCCGCCCGGCCGGTCACGGCGCTCGCCACGGCCGCGGGCCGCTGGCCGCACGTCGGACGCACGTGCCTCTACCCGCTGTTGGCCGCCGAGCCCGCGCTCGGCGTCGCGGCCGGGGGCGCCGCGCTCACCGCCCTGGCAGGTCTGCCGGACATCGGGCCCGACCTCCTCGAAGACGTCGCCGCCGAGCTGCCGGAACCGGTGCCCGCGGACCTGACGGTGGGTCGGGCGGCGCTGCTGGTACGGCTGTTCGAGCACCGGCTGGCGGCGGCGGACGACGTGGACGCGCGAGCCAGGCTGCACGTCAACCACGGCAACAACCTGGACGACCTGGGCCGTACGGAGGAGGCGCTGCGGGCCACGCGGCGCGGCGCGGACCTCTTCGCCGAGCTGGCCGCGACCGACCCCCGGCGGTACGAGGAGCACGTCGGCCGCGCCCTGACCAATGTCGCCAACCACCTCGTCTCGCTGGGCCGGTTGGAGGAGTCGCTGAGCACCCAGCAGCGGGTCGTGGACCTCTTCGAGCGGCTGGTCGCCGAGGACCGGCCCGACGACGCGTCGTCCGGTCCGGTGACGGACTATGTGTCCGCGTACACCCCCCACCTGGCCACCGCGCTGGCCAATCTCAGTACGCGGCTGGAGGCGGCCGGTCGCTGGGAGGACGCGTACCGCGCCAACGAGCGGGCCACGCGCACGTATCGGACCGTCGCCGCGCGCGATCCGTCGTACCGCAGAGGGCTGGCCATCGCCCTGGTCAACGGCGCGACGCTGACCTTCCGTCCCCCGGCGGGCGCCGACGCGCTGCGCGAAGGGGTCGCCCTGAGCCGGGAGTTGGTGGCCGGGGGCGAGCAGGTCGAGGACACGCCGCTCGGCAGGTCGCTGTCCCTGCTGGGACGGCAACTGACCGCCGAGGGACGGCACGACGAGGCCGTCGAGGTGGCGGAGGAGGTGGCCGCGATCAACCGCCGCCTCGCCCGAGCCAACTCCCGGCACTACGAGGAGGCTTGTGTCACCTCGCTGAGGCTGCTGCACTCCGCCCTCCTCGACGCGCGCCGCCCCCGCGAGGCCATGGAGGTGGGCGAGGAGGCGATCGCGATCCTGCGGCGGCTCGTCGAAAAGGCGCCCGCCACGTACGAGATGGAGCTGGTGGGCGCGTTGCACGCGCAGAACGACGCGCGGCGGTCGGCGGGCCTGGCGCAGGACCCGGAGGCCGACGCCCGCTCCCGGCGCGTCGAGCTGAGGGATACGTACACGGTCCCGGCCGCCACCGTCACCGTCCACGGCTGGCAGCCGGAGTTCCTGCCCCGGCCGTCCCCGCCAGCCGCCGCATTCGGCGCGGAGGCGGCGCGGCTCGCGGACGCGCGGGACTGGCCCGCGTACTGGGAACGGATCTGCGCCGCGCCCCTGGCCGAGGCGGTACGGCTCGCGCGCCGCGTTCCCCGGCGCGGCTGGCTGCCCGCGTCCCGCTCGGACCAGGAACTGCTGGCCTGGCTGCGCGAGACCTCGCCCCGCAAGGCCGAGGCGCTGATCGCCGAGGCCGCGAAGGCCGCCACCCGCCCGCTGTCCGCCGATCTGACCTTCTTCTCGCCCTCGTTCTCCGCCTTCTCCCACGGCGGCGACGTGCTGGCCCTGGTCCCGATCGACTACGTGCCGGAGCGGGGGGACGCGGAGGCGACCGAGCGGATCGAGACCCTCGACCTCGGCTCGGGCCCGAAGCACCTCGGCTCGGGCCCGAAGCACCTCGGCTCGGGACGGAAGCACCTCGGCTCAGGACGGAAGCACCTCGCCTCAGGGCCGGAGTCCGGCCCGGAGGCGGGACTCGACCGCGCCCGGCGGACCGTCCTGTACGAAGGCCCCGCCTGCCACAGCACCCTGGCCTGCCTGAGCGCCACCGAGGTGATCGCGGTCCGGCGGCGGGCCGGACGCGACGCGGGCACGGAGCTCGTCCGCCACGGCCCGGACGGCACGACGGTCCTCGCGCAGGGCGCCCAACTCCTGGGAACGCGGCTGGCTTCCACCGCCCGCGGCTGCGTGGCCACCCTCGCGCTCTATCCCGCGGCGCTCACGCTCGGCCCCAACGGTCGGCTCGAACAGGTCAACCTGGAGGCGTGGGGCCTCGGTTACGACAACCGGATGGCGGTGACGCCCCGCGGCGACCGCCTCGTCCTGTCCGACGGCGGCCGGATCATCGCCACCGACGCCACGCTCAGCAGGGTGTTGGCCGTGGGCGCCGTACCCCGGTACCACGCGCCGGTGTCGGAGCTGGTCTTCGCCGACGACGACCTGCTCATGACGGCGGCCCACCAAGGCGGGCTGATGCTCTGGCAGTTGGACGGCACCGAGCTGACGCCGGTCGCCCACCGCGACACCGTACGGCTGTCCGGACTCTTCGCCGTGCCGCAGTGGGGCGTGGCCGGCGGCCAGGCGGGCTCCGAGGACCGCGTGCACTTCTTCGACCCGGCCGACGGTCTCGCACCGGTCGCCGCCCCGGCCGCCTTCGTCGGCGACCCCGGCCACCTCAAGGCCGTGATCACCTCACCCGGCGGGCGCCACGTCGTCTACTACGGCCAGCTCGACGTCACGGCCCCGGCACGCCGCCGCTCCTTCGACTGGATCAGCAGGGTCCACGACCTCCAGCACCCCGGCGCGCTCCTCCAGCGCCCCCTCGCCGCCCTCGACACCCCGCAGCTCGACGTCCTCGCCCGCGCGACCGCCGCCGACCCCCGCCACCGCGACCTCCTCCGCCTCGCCCACACCCTCGGCGCCCGGCCCCGCCCCGGCATGATCTAGCGCCGAATGGGCTCTGACCAGCGCAAACACCGAACGGACGGAGACGCGTCATCGCGGACAGAAGCTGACCGCAACGGCTCCTAGGGTGGTGATCAACGGGGGACCGAGCAGCACTGCGAAGGGCGTGGATCATGAGCGAGACCATGACGGTGAACGCGGCGGAGAGCACGGCGGCGAAGGCTACGGAGGAGGCCGCCGGGGCCGTCACCGATGAGCGGGCGGACCTGCTGGCGATGCTCGCCCAGCACCGGTACTTCCTGCGCGTCACCACGCGGGGCCTCACGGACGAGCAGGCGCGGCAGCGGACGACCGTCAGCGAGCTGTGTCTGGGCGGCCTGATCAAGCACCTGACCGGAGGCGAACGGGCCTGGACGGACTTCATCGTGGCGGGCCCGTCGGCGATCGGGGACGCGACGGCGATGACCGAGGCCGACTGGCAGCGGCGGACCGACGAATTCCGTCTGCTGCCCGGCGAGACACTGGCCGGGGTGCTGGAGGAGTACGAGGAGCAGGCCCGCATGACCGACGAACTGGTCGCGGCACTGCCCGACTTGGACGCCTCCCAACCGCTCCCGAAGGCACCCTGGTTCGAGCCGGGCGCTCTCTGGTCGGCGCGGCGGGTGCTGCTGCATCTCATCGCCGAGACCGCGCAGCACGCCGGTCACGCGGACATCATCCGCGAGTCGTTGGACGGCGCCAAGACCATGGGCTGAGCGGCGTACGCGGTACGGGACACGGGGGTACGGGGACAACGGGAGTACGCGGACAACGGGAGTACGGGGCCGCGCGCGGTACGGGGGTTCGGGCCGTGGGGGTCTGCCTCGGGGCCGCCCCGGCTTCGCGCTCGGCGCAACCGCACCGCCCCCACATCTGTTGTCCGCCGTGCGGACCTGGGACAGCATGCCGTAGATGGGATCCCTCCTCCGCACCGAAGCCGCAGCCCGCGCCGCCCTGCTCGACGTACGGTCGTACGCCGTGGCCCTGGACGTCACGCGCGGCGACCGTCTCTTCCGCAGTACGACCACGATCCGGTTCGGCTGCGCGGAGCCGGGCGCGTCGACCTTCGTGGAGATCCAGCCGGAGACGCTGCTGCGCGCCGAGTTGAACGGCAGGCCGCTCGACCTCGCGCGACACGTCGACAACCGGCTGGAGTTGGCGGACCTGGCGGCGGACAACGAGCTGCTGGTCGAGGCCGACATGGCGTACTCGCGTACGGCGGAAGGGCTGCACCGCTTCACCGACCCGGCGGACGGTGCCGTCTACGTGTACTCGGCGTGCGCGCCCGACCTGGCCTCGAAGCTCTTCGCCTGCTTCGACCAGCCGGACCTGAAGGCGCCGTTCACCTTCACCGTCACCGCGCCCGAGGGCTGGACGGTGGTCGGCAACGGCGCGTCGTCCCAACTCGACGACGGCCGCTGGGAGATCGCGCCGGTCGGCCCGATCTCCTGCTACCTGGTCGCCGTGGCCGCCGGGCCGCTGTACGCGGTCCGCGCCGAACACGACGGCATCCCGCTCGGCTTGTACGCGCGCCGCTCGCTCGCCGCCGAACTCGACCGCGAGGCACCGGACTTGTTCGCGGTGACCCGAGCGAGCTTCGACCGGCTGCACGGGCTCTTCGAGGAGCGCTACCCCTTCGGCGGCTACGACCAGGTGTTCATGCCCGAGCTCAACTGGGCCGCGATGGAGAATCCGGCCTGTGTCCTCTTCCAGGACGAGATGCTGTTCCGGTCCGCGCCGACCGACACGCAGCGCGCGCTGCGGGCCGTCGTGGTGTGCCACGAGATGTCCCACATGTGGTTCGGCAACCTCGTCACCCTGGCCTGGTGGGAGGACGTATGGCTCAACGAGTCCTTCGCCGAGGTGCTCGGCTACCGCATCGCCGCGGAGTCCACCCGCTACGACAGCGCCTGGACGCTCTTCTCCCGCCGCAAGAGCTGGGGTTACGACGCCGACGAGCGCCCCACCACCCACCCGGTCGCCGCCACCGGAGCGGAGTCCGCGGCCGAGGCGCTGTCCGCCTTCGACGGCATCTCGTACGCCAAGGGCGCCTCCGCACTGCACCAACTCGTGCACTGGATGGGCGATGAGGCGTTCTTCGCCGGGCTCAACAGGTACTTCGCCGCGCACCGTTGGGGCAACGCGGATCTCCGGGACTTCCTCGCCGCGCTCGCCCTCCCCGCCGGCCCGGCGGGCGCACAGGGACCGGACGTGTCCGGCTGGGCCGACGACTGGCTGCGGACGACCGGCGTGGACACGCTGCGCATCGAGGTCGAGGTCGAGGTCGAGGTCGAGGTCGAGGCCGAGGCCGATGTCAAGGCCGAGGCCGACGTCGAGCCTGAGGCTGAGGCCGACGTGGATACGGTGCCCGGCGCGGTGCCCGGCGTTCTGACCTCCGCCGTCCTCGTCAACGACGGCACCCGCCCGCACCGCGTACGCGTCGGCGTGTACGACCGGGACGGCGCGGCGGTCGTCCCGCGCCGACAGTTGGACGTCGAGGTCGCGCCGGGCGGCCGTACGCCGCTGTCCGAACTGGCAGGCGCCCCGCGCCCCGCCCTGCTGCTGCCCAACGACGGCGACTTCACCTGGGCGCGGCTGCGCCTGGACGCGCACTCCGCGGCCACCGTCGCCGCCTCGCTGTCGGCCGTCACGGACGAACTGGCCCGCGCGGTCCTGTGGGAACACCTCCGCGACCTGACGCGCGGCGCCGAGACATCGGCCGCCGCGTATCTGGACCTGGTCGCCGCGCACCTGCCGGGCGAGACCTCGGACTGCGTCGTCGAGGCGGTGCTGGCCTTCGCCGCCGACCACGTCATCGGCCGCTATCTCGCCCCCGCCGACCGGCCCGCCGCGCTCGCCCGGCTCGGCGACACCGCCCGTGCCGTCCTGGCCCGCCCGGCCGCGGCCACGGGCAGGGGTCTGCGGCTGGCCGCCCTGCGCACCGCCGTCGCCACCGCGTCCGGTGACGCGCAACTCGTGCAGCTTGAGGGCTGGTTGGCGGGTGACGACGTGCCGGACGGCATCGCCTTCGACGCCGATCTGCGCTGGTCGGCGCTGGCCCGGCTGGCGGCGGCCGGGGCGGCCGACGAGGAGCGGATCGCGGCCGAGCTGGCGGCCGACCCGGGCAACGTCAGCGAGGTGGGCGCGGCCCGGGCCCGCGCCGCGCTCCCGGACGACGCCGCCAAGGAGCGCGCCTGGCACCTGCTCTTCGCCCCGGGCGAGCTGACCATTCATCAGCTCGTCGCGACCGCCGAGGGCTTCTGGCGCTCGGGCGCGCCGGAGGTCCAACGGGCCTACGTACAGGCGTACTTCGAGCGGCTTCCGGCGGCCGGTGAGCGCGGCGGCGCGGTGGTCCAGGCGCTGAGCCGGGCGCTGTTCCCGGTCGGTGCGGCCGACGCCGACACCGTACGCGCGGCCGAGGAATGCCTCGCCCGTACCGATCTGGTCCCGTCCATGCGCCGCCAGCTCGCAGACGGCCTGGACGACCTCCGCCGCGCCCTCGCGCACCGGGTCTGAGCGCGGTTATGCCGAGCGCGGCCCGCCCCTGACCTGAGGGCGGCGTTCCGCTTCCCCCTTTAACGGCGCCTTTTTCTCATTTTTTCTAACGATGCAAAGAGCCGCGAGGTGCGCGGGGACGGCCTCCGGCGGCGAAGGTGCCGGGCCGGAGGACCCCGGTGCGGCCCTCGTATGCCCGCGCGCCTTCGCAGTCCGCACCGCCCGTGCCTCCCCTGTGCCCCATGTGGTGAGCCGTGCCTGGTGTGATCGGGCCGCTCGATTTTTCACAAACTTTGCGCGGAGGGTGGACGGCGCTGAAGCCTGCTGGTTTCATGCTCCCGGTCCAGGTTTCTAACGTTGGAAAGTCGGCAGGGCCCCCAAGGCGCTGTCGTGGAGCCGCACGTCCTCACCCGCTTCCTGGACGCCGAGTTCTCTTACGGAGAGGTGTATCCGCAGTGAGATCAGGCATATCCCGCACAACGAACAGCCGCCGAGCGGCGGGCAGCACGGGGTCGTCCCGGCTGTCCCGGACGGCCCGGCTGACCGCACTGGTGCCGCTGATACTGGGCGCGGCGCTGCTGACCCCGGCCGCGGCGGGCGCGGCCCCGGCCGCCGCACCGGCCTCGTCCACCGCCGTGGCGTCCGCCGCTCCGGCCGACACCGCTCAAGGTCTGCGCGGCGACTACTACCTGAGTACCGACGCCACCTCGCTCGACTTCGCGCAGTACAGCAGCACCGCGGTCGAGCCGTCCTTGAACGTGCCCGACCTGATCCCCACGCTGCGCGGCTACGCGGGCTCGACGGAGAACGTCGCCGTGCACTGGACGGGCCAGCTCGACGTCCCGGCCGACGGCACGTACACCTTCTACATCAAGGGTGACAACGGCTTCCGGATGTCGCTCGACGGGTCGAGCGTGATCGACCACTGGACGACCGACTGGGACGTGCAGACGACGTCCGAGCCGGTCACCTTGACCGCCGGCGCCCATCAGTTGGCGTTCGACTACAACCAGGGCAACGGCGGCGCGTACATCAAGACGGAGTGGTCGGGTCCCGGCATCGCCCGCCAGGCGATCCCGGACGCGGCGCTGCATCTGCCGGTCGGCTACACGCCGTCCGACGTGAACGCCGTGGTCGCCCCCTCGGGGAAGACCGCCACGGTGCAGTTGGCGGGCCCGGTCACCGCGGTGCCGTCCGACATCACCAAGCACCTCGCGGTGATCGCGGGCGCGGGCCGGTGGACGCCGGGCGTCTCCGTGAACCCGGCGAACAGCTCCCAACTCCTGCTCACGGCGGGGGAGTCGGACACGCCGGTCTCCCTGCACTCCGATGTGCGGATCAGCTACGACGGCCTCGGCGGCCTGACGACGTCCGCCGGTCCCGTACCGCTCTTCTCGGGTCTGGCGACCAACAACTCCACCTGGTACTTCGCCAGCAAGTACGCCAAGGACGTCGACCCGTCCCACGTGCTCCCGGACTACCCCCGGCCGCAGTTGACGCGGGACAAGTGGCAGAACCTCAACGGGACGTGGCAGTTCCAGGGCACCTCGGAGAGCGCGCCGCTGCCCACATCGAAGCTGAGCGGCAAGATCCTGGTGCCGTACCCGATGGAGGCGCCGCTGTCCGGCGTCGCCGAGCACCACGACTGGTCGCTGTACCAGCGCACCTTCTCCGTACCCGCCAACTGGCGGATCGGCTCGGGCCAGCGCCTGCACCTGAACTTCGGCGCGGTCGACTACGAGACGTGGGTGTACGTCAACGGCCGCCAGGTCGCCCACCACGTGGGCGGATACGAGGCGTTCACCGCCGACGTCACCGACGCGCTCACCCGCGGCGGGCCGCAGACCGTCCTGCTGAAGGTGAAGGACACCACCGACGACGGCACGCCCGTCGGCAAGCAGTCGCGCAGCCCCAGCGGCATCTGGTACACCCCGACCTCCGGAATCTGGCAGACGGTGTGGCTGGAGCCGGTGGCCGCCGCGAGCATCGACTCCCTCGTCCTGACGCCGGATGTGAAGGACGGCACGCTGTCCGTCACGGTGCGTCCCGCGGCCGGTACGTCGTCCTCCTCGCTGGTGGCCGCCGTCGCGTACGCGGGCCACAAGCCCGTCGGCGCGGCCGTCGGCCGCGCGGGCGCCGAACTGCGGCTGCGCATACCGCACCCGGAGCTGTGGAGCCCCGACCACCCGTACCTGTACAACCTCCAGGTCACGCTCACCAACGGCCGCTCGATCGACACCGTCGGCTCCTACTTCGGCATGCGGTCGATCTCGGTCGGCAAGGTCGGCGGCGTGAACAAGATCGAGCTCAACGGGAAGCCGACGTTCGTCCTGGCCACCCTCGACCAGGGGTTCTGGCCCGACGGCATCTACACCGCGCCGACCGACGCGGCCCTCAAGTCCGACCTCGAACTGCACAAGCAGCTCGGCTTCAACGCGGTGCGCAAGCACATCAAGGTCGAACCCGCCCGCTGGTACTACTGGGCGGACAAGCTCGGCCTGATGGTCTGGCAGGACATGCCGAGCCGCAACACCGGCCCGGACTCCACCCCGGCCAGCGACGCGGCCTTCACCAGCCAGGTCCACGAGATCGTCGACCAGCACATCAGCAGCCCGTCCATCGTCATCTGGACCATGACGAACGAGGGTTGGGGCGAGAAGACCAAGGAAGCCACCGGAGCCCTCGCCGACTCGGTCAAGCAACAGGACCCGAGCCGCCTGGTCGACCCCGCCTCCGGCGTCAACTGCTGCGCCTCCAAGGGTGATTCGGGCCGAGGTGACCTGATCGACTACCACCTCTACCACGGTCCCGCCTCCCCGGCCCCCGACGCCACCCGCGCCGCCGTCGACGGCGAGCACGGCGGCTACTCCCTCACCGTCCCCGGCCACATCCTCGGTGTCTCCGGCGGCCAGAACTACGGTGACGTCCCCACCATCGAGGAGCTCACCAAGGCGTACGTCGCCAACACCGCTCTTCTCGTCCCCGACGCCTCCACCGACCTCTCCGGCTCGGTGTACACCCAGATCAGCGACGTCGAGGGCGAGTTGAACGGCCTCATCACCTACGACCGCGAAGTCCTCAAGGTCCAACCGGGCCCGGTCCGCGACATCAACCGCAGGCTCATCGCCGCCGGCGCCGCGGCAGGCACCACCGGCTGACCCCCCTCCCTCCCCGAGCCCTCGCGGGCGGCCCGCACGCCGGGTCGCCCGCGAGGGCTCCACAGGCGGCTGGCCGCTTCCGCGACCTCAGGCGTGGCGGCCCCACTGGCCGCGGTGGACGACCTCTCGGGGGTCGCGGCGGCGGTCGCGGGTGCGGGGGCTCTGCGGGGGAAGGTCGTCGGCGCGGTAGCCGATGGTGATGCCGCCGAGCGGCGCGTACGCGTCGGGGACGCCGAACTCGCCCCGGAACGGCTGGAGATGCTCGGGCATGATGCCGAAGAAGCAGGCGCCCAGGCCCTCGTCCACGGCGCTCAGCAGCATGAGCAGCGAGGCCATCCCCGTGTCGATGTACCAGTACGGCGCGGGCCAGCGCGCCTCGGCGCGGTCCTCCCAGCCCTTGTCCGGCTCCGCGTACCGTTCGAGGTACGTCGCCTTGTGAGCGAGGGGCACCACGACCAGGGGCGCGTCCTGCATGGTCGGCGTGTTCTCGACCCGCGTGGGCACGAAGGGCCAGAACCGCGCGCGGTCGGCCGCGTCGGTCAGCGCGAGGAACGCCCACCCCTGCGAGAAACCGGCCGAAGGCGCCCGCAGCGCCGACGCCAGAATCCGCTCGGTCACCTCGGGGGCCAACGGCTTGTCGGAGTAGTGCCGGATCATGCGTCGACGGCGGACGACCTCGGAGAATTCCATACCCCCAGATGCTGCCACGCGGCCCCGGCCCCGCGGCACCCGCGGCGCCCGTCCGCCCCCGGCCGTGGTCACCGCGAGGAGCTGGCCCGCCATTCCAGCGCCTCGGGCTCCTCGGTGAACTCCACCAGGTGCTGTCCCGCGTAGCGTTGGAGGGCGTCCCGCACCTCGGCGGGGGTGACGTAGAAGAACTCCTTGCGGCCGTTGACCTGGTTGACCCTGCGCGAGGCGAAGGTCTGGTGGAGCTGGGCCTCGAGGCCGACGGCGTCCTTGCTGAAGATCAGCGCGTGGACGTCGAAGCGGAACGGGACGGAGGCGCCGCTGAGTTCCTGTACGCGTTCGAGCGGTTCAAGCCGCCGGGTCAGGCCGATCTTGACCATGCGGTCGCCGAAGGCTCCGATGTTGGAGATCACGTAGACGTAGCCCGTGCGGATGTTGGCGGCCCGGCTCTCCACGTCGCGCAGCGCGGCCTCGATCTCGGCCAGCTTGGTCTCCATCTCGCGGACCGCCGCGTGGTCGCCGCGCTCCCGCAGCCGCTGGAGCGCGGCCTCGTAATGGCCCTGCTCCTTGCGCAGCTTCTCCCGCTCGCGGTCGAACTCCCGCTGTGCCGCGGCCTCCTCCTTCTCGCGGGCGCGCAGTTCGCGCTGGGCCTCCTTCTCCTCCTCCTTCTTCTGCAGGAAGTCCGAGGCGAGCTCCAACTCCCGAACGCGGGCGTTGTGGTAGCCGTCCGAGATGCGGATGTGCATCGTCGCGCCGAGCTTCGCGATGGTCTCGCGGCTCTTGTAGAGCCGGTCGACCAGCGAGTTCAGGCGGTGCGGACGCATGGTCCGCACGGCGTAGTCCGCCTCCGCGTTGTAGGCGCGCAGCATGAGCTTGGAGAAGTCGCGGACCATCTTCTGGCCCTCGCGCTTGGAGCCGTTGACGGTCCAGTCGGTGGCGGCGAGGACCGCCCGGTTCGTCCGCGCGAGGTTCTTGATCTCCGCCTGCAAGGAGTCGAGACGGCTGCGATACGCGACGGCGTCGTGCAACTGGTGCCGGTAGGAGTAGATCCCCACCTCCTGGAGCAGCGCCGTCTCGTCGGTGGTGACGATCCTGGCCTGCGTCGCGGCGAGGTGCGCCTGCGCCTCGTACGTCTCGCGGCGGTACCTCTCCGCGTCCTTCTGGAGACGCTGGGTCTCCTTCGCCTGCCTGCGGGCGTCGTCCAGGACCTCCTTCGCCACGTCCCGGGCGTCGCGGTGAACGCCCTCGGCCTCCGCCTCGGCCCGCGCCCTCAACTCCGCGACTTCGGTGCGCACTTGGTGGATGAGCCCGGCCACCTGCTCCGCGTTCGCCCCTTGCGACCTGGCGATCCACGCACGTAACTCCGCGACCTCGGAGGACTCGTCACGTCGGCGGCGGCCGAACAGACCGCCGCGCTGCTGCGGCAGCCCCTCACCGCTCCGCGTGACGTCCGCGTCCGCCTGAGCCCACGAAGGTCTCCTGTTCTCCGGCTGGTTGACAGATCGATCCACCACAAGCCCCTCCGACCCCGCTGCGCGCCGAGGCGCTCACCCTTGACGATCTCCACACCGCCGACACGTACCGGCACCGCCGACACGTACCGGCACGCACCGCTGATACGTACGGTCACGCACCGCTGATACGTACCGTCACGCG
This sequence comes from Streptomyces sp. NPDC087422, assembly GCF_044744145.1. NCBI lineage: Bacteria > Bacillati > Actinomycetota > Actinomycetes > Kitasatosporales > Streptomycetaceae > Streptomyces > Streptomyces sp. NPDC087422. The sequence continues at coordinate 814,270 of NZ_JBIUXT010000003.1, forward strand.
ACGGCTGCGGAGAGGGGTATCTTCCCGGCCGGCCACCCCCCGATACCGGAAAAGTCCCGGCATTGTGACCTTGTCGTAATTGGTGGGGATGAGCCCGCCCCGAAGCCCGGGCGCGCACCGCGGCCGAGGGCGGAGCCACGCGGGCACGTCCGGGGCTTGGGGTGGGATGCCGGAGAAAGGGCGGGAAACGGCTACTTGTGGTGGGGGATGGGGGCGTGGTGCCCTGGGGGACTGCGGGGCAACTGGTTCTGAGGAGGTGGGTGAGTCTCATGATCACGCGAATAGTCGCTGTGGCGGCGCTGATTCCGGCCATGGTGGGCACCGCGTCCGGGGTCGCTTCGGCGCAGGCCGAACCTAAGGCGGCGACGGCGGTCGTCACCTTGACCTATGACGCCAGCCAGGCGGGGCAGTGGGCGGCGGCGATCACGCAGGGGGTGCAGAACTGGAACAGCGCGGTGCACAACGTGCGGCTGCAAGCGGCCAGTTCGGCGGGCTCGGCGAACTTCGTGTACAAGGCGACCAGCGGGTGGCCGCAGACGACGTTGGGGCCGATCGTGCCGGGAGGCAGCAGGGGGCAGGTGCAGTTGGGGCAGGAGGCGGTCAACGAGGGGTACGACGTGACCCGGATCGCCGCGCACGAGACGGGGCACATCCTCGGGCTGCTCGACCACTACAGCGGCCCGTGCTCGGAGTTGATGTCGGGGCACGGCCCCGGCACGGCGTGCCTCAACGCCAAGCCGAACGCGGCGGAGGCGGCCCAGGTCGACCGCAACTACGCGGGCCGCGCGGCGGCGGTCCGCCCCGAGCGGCAGCAGATCGTGATCGACATCTGGTCCCCCTCGGCGTCCACCGCTCAGCGCTGACCCGCCACCGGACGCGCGGTACGGGCACGGGCTCCGTACCGCGCGTCCGGCATGTCCGGCCGGGAGGCGTATCGGGTCGGGAGGCGCGTCCGGCCGGAAGGCACGTCCGGCGCCATGGCACGCGCGGCCGGAAGGTTGTAGGAGCCCATGGACCGAATCGGGCACGGTACGGCCACCGCGGGGACAAGGCGCCGTGACGGATCGGCGGCCCGCCCCAATGCGATGGCCCGCTGTCACAGCCGTGCCCTATCGTGCTCATGGTCAGCGCCGCGAGCAGGCCGGGTCCGCATCGGAACCCGCGCTCGGCGGCGCGCCCGCATCGTGCCGGAGGACGTCCGGCCCCGCACGTGTTCCTGGGGGGAACCCACTTTGCTCACCCGTCATGTGGCGGGCGGGACGGCTCTGTCCGTCCTGCTCGCGACCGCGTCCCTGCTCGGGGTCGCGGCCGAACCGGCCGCCGCCGACAGCGCGGCCACCCTGCCGATCACCTCGTACTCCGACATGGTGGTCGACGGCGCGCACCGGCGCGTCTTCATCAGCACGACCGACAACAAGGTCGTCGTCGCCGACTACAACGGCAAGACGGTCGCTCAGATCACCTCCGAGCCGGGCGCCGCCGGGCTCGTGCTGTCCGCGGACTCCTCGACGGTGTACGTGGCGCTCCCGAAGGCCGACGCGATCTCGGCGATCGACACGGCCACCCTGCGCGAGACGGCCCGCTACCCGCTCGGTGTCGCCCCGCGCCACCTGGCGATGACCAGGCACACGATCTGGTTCGGATACGCGGCGGACGGGTCCGCCGACCTCGGCTCCCTGGACCTCGACCCGGAGACCGACCCGACGACCCCGCCGACGACTCCGCCGCCGACGACCCCGCCCACGACTCCTCCGACGGACACCCCGACTCCGACCCCGACGGACCCCGAGTCGACGCCGACCCCCACCCCGACGGACACCACGGCCCCGAGCCCCAGCCCGTCGGACACACCGTCGGACACGCCGACCGACACGCCAACGGACTCACCCTCGGACCCGCCGGTCACCACCTCCCCGACCCCGGACGCCACCACCCCGGCACCCCCCGCCCCCTTCGCCGCCGACACCCCCACCCGGACCACCAACGGCGCCGTCGTCACCCTCGGCCAGGGCGGCCCCCACACCTGGAGCACCGCCCCGATGCTCGCCTCCTCGCCCGGTAACCCGGACGTGGTGGCGGCCGGGACGCCCGTCCAGAGCCCGATGGAGCTCCAGGTCTACAACGTGTCGTCGGGGCACGCCGAGCCCCAGGCGTACCGGTGGAACGCCAACAACGCGGGGAACATGCAGGACATCGCGCTGTCCGCGGACGGCAAGCAGGTGCTGGTCGCCAGCGGTGCCCCGTACTTCCAACAGGCGTACCGGACGTCCGACTTGGCCGACGACGGCCGCTACACCACCGACGCGTACCCGAACGCGGTGGCGGTCGCCCCCGACGGGACGATCGCGGCGGGCATCGACGGCGCCTACGAGCCGGACGTCTACATCTTCCGCCCGCGCTCCGACCACCGGGTCCGCACCTACGACTTCGGCGTCGTCGGAAACCCCGGCACCGCCTCCGCCCTGGTGGCGGGCGGCCTCGCGTGGGCGCCCGACAGCAGCCGCCTGTTCGCGGTCACGGCCGACGTCTACGGCCAGCACCCGACCCTGCGCGTGCTGACCGACCCCACCAAGTCGGTCACCGCCGTCACGGTCAGCGCCCCGTCGACCGCCAAGCGCGCCACGAAGATCACGGTCAGCGGCAAGCTGACCGCCACCACGGCGTTCCCCGCGGGCGCCAAGGTCACGGTGACGCGTACCGACCTCACCTCCCCCAAGGGCACGTCCCTCGGCGCCAAGTCGGTCGCGGCCAACGGCACGTTCAGCTTCACCGACACCCCGACCACCGGCGGCGGCGTCACGTACACCGCCACGTACGCGGGCGACGCCACGCACACCGCGGGCTCCGGCAAGCGCGTCGTCCAGGTCTCGCGCCTGGCCACCGCGGCGAGCGTGAAGACCAACCGCGCCACGTACGCCTACGGGTCCACCGCCACCGTCACCGGGCACCTGGGCAAGACAGGAAAGAGCCGCGTGCTCTCGATCTGGGCCCAACCGGCGGGCGGGCAGAAGAAGTTGGTCAAGTCCGCGAAGGTCAACGCGGCGGGCGACCTGAAGGTGACCTACCGGCTCAGCCGCAACACCACCTTCTGGGCCTCGTTCGCCGGTGACGCCGTCTCCGCGCCGAAGTCGGTGACCCGCTCGGTCGGCACGCAGGTCAGTGTCTCGCTGGCCGTGTCCGGCAACTACCGCAAGGGCAAGGTCGGTTCGACCTCGTACTACTGGTTCCACAAGAAGAAGTCCGCGCTGTTCACCACGCACATGACGTACGCCAACGGCCGCTCGCAGCGCCTGGACCTCCAGGTCTACTACAAGGGCCGCTGGTACTCCTCGGGCAGCGAGTACTTCCGGCTGGCGATCACCGGCACCTCGCGGGTGGGGCTCGCGGGACCGGGCGAGTCCGGCATCCGGGCCCGCGTCCGCGCGGTGTACGTCAAGGGCTCCTCGGGCGACCGCCTGAACACCACGACATCCACGGGGTGGAAGTACCTGTACTACACCAACTGACGGCGCCCGCCCGCGCCGTACGGCCGAAGGCCCCGCTCACCGGAGACGGCGAGCGGGGCCTTTTCGTCAGCGCCCCTTCGTCAGGGGGCCTCTTGATCAGCGGGCCCTTTCGTCAAGGGCTCTCGCCGAACTGGCGCGTCAGCGCTTGAAGGCGTAGTCCATCAGCTTCTTGGCGTCTGTCGCCCGCTGGTTCACCGAGCTGGACGACAGGACGGTCCCGATCACGGTGCGGTTGCCGCGGGTGGCGGCGAAGACGAGGCAGTAGCCGGCCTGCGGGCCCGAGCCCGTCTTGAGGCCGATCGCGCCGCTGTAACTGCCCAGCAGCGTATTGGTGTTGGTCCAGGTGTAGTAGCGGTAGCCGTTGCTCTTGGTGGTGGCCTTGGTCTTGATGGAGCGGGTCTTCACCACCGAGCGGAAGTCGGCGCTCTTCATGGCGGTGCTCGCGAGCTTCGTCAGGTCGCGCGGCGTCGAGTAGTTGTTCCCGTTGCCGATTCCGTCGAAGGAGTCGAAGTGGGTGTTCTTCAGGCCCAGCGCCTTGGCGGTGGAGTTCATCTGGCCGACGAACTGCTTGACCCGCGCGGCGCGCGTGGAGCCCACGCCGTACTTGTCGGCCAGCGCGTACGCCGCGTCGCAGCCGGACGGCAGCATCATCCCGTACAGGAGCTGCCGCACGGTGACCTTGTCGCCGACGATCAGGCGCGCCGAGGAGGCGTTCTTGCTGACGATGTAGTCGCTGTACGCCTTCTGGACGGTGACCTTGGCGTTCAGGTTGAGCTTCTTCTGCCGCAGCACCACCTCGAAGGTCATGATCTTCGTGGTGGAGCCGGTGGACCGCTTGGTGTCGGCGGTCTTGGTGTAGTAGGTCGTGCCCGTCGAGTTGTTCATCACGTAGCCGCCCTTGGCCACGATCGATGGCGGCGCGGGCGTCGCCGCCTGGGCCGTGGAGCCGAGCGCTCCGACGGTCAGTACGGCGCCCGCGGTGACGGCCACCACGGACGTACGACGAATGGCCTTGCTGCCGGTTATCACGTTGATTGCTCCAAATGCCCCTGCGGCGCGGTCACACGAGAGTGTGCGGCTCGAAGGTGAGACGCGCCACCCGGCCGGATGGATGTGGTGCCCGGCCGGTTCTCACCGAGTCGTTATCCACCGGAGATGTGGCGCCCGGTCCGACTCCCCTCACGGCTCCCCTCCAACTCCCGTCCCACACCCCTTGGTATCGGCCGGTCATGGGGCCGGTCCGCTCCGGCCGACGGGCCACCGGCCGCATGAGGCGAGGCCACGCCCCGGCCCGTGCGCCCGGAGCGCACCTTCTGTGCGGATTCCGTTTGTCCCCCGTACGCCTTTCCCGTGTCTGATGGTGGACGTCCGTGGGCGCTTGCGGGAATACTCCGGCGTGTCCACCGCCATCTCACTCTGCACGCTCCAGTGTTGGGTTGACAACGTTGTCGTCCCGGGGTCGTGCGTGCGTTCCGCGACTCCGGAGAGGCCACATGCCCATCAGATCCCACGCCCCGACGCCGCGCGTGACGCCACCGGGAGCCGCCCGCGGGCACCACGGCCGCCTGCGCGCCACGGTCGCGGCGCTGCTCACCGGGTCGCTCGCCTTCGCCGCGCTGGCGGGCGCCGGTACGGCCACGGCGGCACCCTCGGCCGAAGCGTCCAACACGTCGCACACGTCCGGCACGTCCGGCGCGTCGAGCGGCACCGACTACACCAAGCTCGTCGACCCCTTCGTCTCCACCGCGGGTGACGACGGCAACGACCTGCCGGGCGCCGAGGCGCCGCACAGCCTCGCCAAGGTCAACCCGCTGACCACACCGGGCCGCAACCACACCGGGTACGACTACAACGAGAGCCGCATCGCCGGGTTCACCGCGACGAATCTCGACGGCGTCGGCGGCTCGGGCGGCGGCGGTGACCTGCTGGTCGTCCCGACGTCCGTGCGCTACGACAAGCGCCCGGCGCCCAGCACGTACGCGCACCCGTACAGCCACAACGACGAGACGGCGACGCCCGGTTACTACCAGGTGGGGCTCGGGTCGGTCTCCGGGACCGCCTCGGCGGTGACGCGGGACGCCGGGACCGTCAAGGCCGAGATGACGGCGACGACGCGTACGGCCCTGGAGCGCTACAGCTTCCCGGACGGCGCCGAGCCCCAACTCGTCCTCGACCTCGCGAACAACTTCACCAGCCGCACCCGCACGACGATGAAGGCGACGACGCTCCCGAACGGGACGACCTCGATCACCGGCCTCATCGCGGGTTCGTTCAACGGCGCCTCGTACCAGCTCTATTACGCCGCCACGACCAATGTCCCGGTGACCTCGCTGAAGAGCTGGGGCAACGACGGCACGCTGGGCGACGCGACCACGCGGGACGGCTCCGACGCCGGAGCGGTCCTCGGATTCGACACGGCGAACGGGCGCGACGTCGAACTGCGCGTCACGCTCTCGCCGATCAGCGCGGAACAGGCCGTGACCGACCAGCGCAACGAGGTCGGCGGCCTCACCTTCGACCAGGCGCGCGCGCGGACGAAGGCGGAGTGGAACAGCACGCTCGGCGCGGTCGCCGTCAGCGCCTCCGCGACGTCCGACCCTGGGTCGACGCTCACCAAGGAGTTCTACACGCACCTGTACCGGATGTACGGGCTGCCGGTGAACGCCACCAGCACCAGCGGGACCTACCGCGGCGCGGACGGCGCGGTGCACACCGCGAACGGCTTCACGTACTACGACGGCTGGTCCACCTGGGACGACTTCAGGAAGTACTCGGTCGAGGCGTACATCGACCCGGCCACGTACCGGGACCTGGTGCAGTCGCTCATCGTGCTCTTCGCCGACGCGCATGCCTCGGGCAAGAGCCTCGGCAGCCTCACCCACTCGGTGCCGACCGTGCGGTGGGAGCGCTCGGCGGTGGTGATCGCCGACGCGCTGTCGAAGGGGTACAAGAACTTCGACCGGCTGGAGGAGGCGTATCCGGCGCTGCTGTCGTACTCCGGGTTCTACACGGGCGCGCAGTTGCGCCAGGGATACGTCACCGGTGATCCCGGTACGACGGTCCAACGCGGTTACGACCAGTGGGCGTTGTCCGTCATCGCGGGCGCGCTCGGCAAGGACGCGGACGCCGCCAAGCTGCGCACGCAGTCGACGATGGCGATCGACAACCTGGTGAAGTCCGGTGCCTGGACGGCCGGTGACGGCACCAAGGTCGGTCTGCTGACCCCGCGCGCGTCCGGCGGCGACTGGCAGAGCGCCGACTACGAGAAGTTCGAGGCGGCCGGTCTCTACCAGGGCACGCTCTGGCAGTACCACTGGTACGACGCCTACGACATGGGCGGCCTCATCAAAGCCATGGGCGGCGCCAAGGCCGGAAAGGCGGCCGTCGACCACATGTTCGGCGAGGACTCCGCCCTCGACAACGGCTCGACCATGCTGCACTCCAACGCGAACGAGATCGACCTCCAGGCCCCGTACCTCTTCAACTACGTCGGCGAGCCCAGCCTGACGCAGAAGTGGGTGCGCGCCATCTACACCGGCTCGACCTGGAACCGGTACATCGCCACGGGCTCCACCAACGAAGCCCCCAGCGGCGGCGGCGAGTTCACCCCGCCGGTCAAGACGCAGGTCTACAAGCTCGCCCCGAACGGCTTCCTGCCGACCATGGACAACGACGCGGGCACCATGTCGACCATGTTCGTCGCGGCGGCCCTCGGCCTGTTCCCGGTGACCGCGGGCTCCAGCCAGTTCCAGATCGGCAGCCCGTTCTTCGACTCCACGACGATCACGTACGCCAACGGCTCGCGCTTCACGGTGAAGGCCGGCGGCGTCTCGCCGATGAACTACTACGTGCAGAGCGCGACCCTCAACGGCAAGCGTTTCGGCGACACTTGGCTGGACTACTCGCAGATCATCGCCGGCGGGACCCTCGACTTCACCATGGGCGCCAAGCCCTCCCGGTGGGGCGTCGACACCAAGCCCGCGTATTCGCTGGACACCGACACCGGCCACGGCGGCACCGGAGCGGGCAGCACCGGCACCGTCATGTCCGCCCGCCCGGACACCGTCGCCACCGCCGCAGACGGCTCCGTCCACGGCAGCGTGAAGCTCACCCTGTCGGGACCGGCGTCCTTCGCCGCCCGCAGCGGTACCAGCCTCACCAAGTCCGGCGCGGCGAGCGTGACCGGCCTGCCCGGCGGCGTGACGGCCGACCTCCGCGTGACCGGCTCGCGTACGGCGACGCTGTCGCTCACCGGCACCGCGAAGGTCGACGCGCGCTACGGCATCACCTTCCGCGACGCGGCCTTCGCGCACGGCGTGCGCGCCTCCACGGTGAGCGGCACGGGCATCTCGGCGACCGACCCGCTGACCGTCTCCGCCGCCGCGGTGTACCGCGCCTCGCTCGGCGCGCTCGTCGACCAGGCGTCCCTGGTGCGCGGCGGCAACTACTCCGACGGCTCCTGGACGCTGTTCCGTTCGGCGCTGGAGCGCGCGCGGACCGTCCTCGCGGACACCGCCGCCAGGACGGGCACGCTCATGGCGGCGCAGGACGCGCTGCGTTCGGCCGCCGACGCGCTCACCATCGACGAGGGCGGCTACGCCGTACTCCAGGCCGAGGCCCCCGACCAGATGGAGGGCCCCAGCCTCGTGAAGGAGGCGTACTACTCCGACGGCGACCTCGGCGGGGTCACCGAGGGCGCCTGGGAGCGGTACAACAAGCTGGACTTCGGCGGGGTCGCCCCGCGCAGCGTCGCGGTCCGCTACGCCAACTCGCAGGCCACGAGCGCGAAGCCGAGCAGCGTGGACGTGCACGCGGGCGCCGCGGACGGTCCCGTCGTCGCCACCGTCTCCCTGCCCGGCACGGGCAGTTGGCAGACCTACACCACCGTGCGGGCGGCCGTCACCGACCCGGACGCGCTGCTGGCCGCGTCCGGTGCGACGTTCGTCTTCCACGCGCCGTCCGGCCAGCAGTGGGTGTCGAACTTCGACTGGTACCAGTTCTCGCCCGAGGCGGTCTCCTCGTCTCCCTCGACCACGCTCGCCACGCTGACGGCGGCCAACAGCACCACGACCGGCGGCGGTTCGCTGCCGCTCAGTCTCGGCAACGGCATCTTCGAGAACACCACGAACGGCGCGTGGGCCCAGTGGAAGGCCACCGACCTCAAGGACGGCGCCGACACCGTCACCGTCAGCTACGACAAGCCGCAGTCGCGCGCCGCGTCCGACTCGCACCTCGAACTGCACCTCGGCTCGAAGGACGGCGAGAAGGCCGTCGACATCCCGCTCGACTACACCGGCTCCGGCTGGGGAACCCTCGCCACCGCGACCGTCCAGCTCGACCCGGCGGTCTTCACCGGCGTCCAGGACGTGTACGCCGACTTCGTCTCCAGCACCCAGTCGTCCTCGCAGCCGTACGTGGCCAACGTCTACTCGCTGACCCTGACGCGCACCGCCGACGCCCCGGTGGGCTTCGACGCCACCGCGTTCGACTCCAACAGCGGCGGCGGCCTCAAGAGCGAGCCGGTCGGCTGGACCGGCTCCGGCTCCACCACCGACCTCGGCGGTACGTACAACGGCGCCTGGGCCGGCTACGGCGCCGTCGACTTCGGGTCCGCCCCGAAGAACACCGTCACCTTCACCTACGTCAACAACTCCGCGCGCTGCGGCACCGGTTCCGCCGTCCAGCTCTACCTGGACTCCTTCGACGTGGCCGATCCGGGGACGCCGTACGCGACCGTCCCGCTGCCGGTCACCGGAAGCGCGTGGTCGTCGGGAGGCACGACGAGCCTGACGCTGCCCACGCCGGTCACCGGCACCCACACCGTCCACCTGCGGCTGCTGACGACGCCGGACTCCTCGCACCCGTACGTCGCGAATCTGGGCCGGATCACCTTTGGCCACGTCGACACGCCCGCCGCGACGGACAAGACCGCGCTGCGCGAGGCGATCGACCGGTACGCGGGACTGTCCGGTGACGCGGCGCGCTACGACACGATCGACTTCGGCGTGTTCCGGCGTGAACTCGCCTCCGCGCAAGCTCTGTTGGCCGCCGCCGACGCGGCCCAGCTCGAAGTCGACACGCAGACCCGCAGCCTCACCCTCGCCGCCGACCAGCTGATTCCGCTGCCCCGGCTGCGACTTGAGAACCTGGTCGGCACGGCGTCGGCCCTCGACAACGCGCGCTACACGGACGCGTCGTGGAAGGCGTTCACCACCGCGTTCGCCGCGGCCAAGGCGGCCGTCGCGGACGACAAGGCGACGGACACGACGCTCACCGCGCGCTACCAGGCCCTCGACCGTGCGATGTCCGCGCTCAGGACGAAGCCCATGACCGTTCCGGCCGCGCCCGGCGCGGTGTCGGCGACCTCGTCCGGCGTGAGTGTGACCGTCGCCTGGGCCGCGCCGCAGGACACCGGCGGCTCGCCCGTCACCGGCTACCGGATCAGCCTCGGCGACGGCCACCAGGTCGAGATCCGCGACCCGAACAGCCGCGGCACGGTGTTCACCTCACTGCCCGCGGGCCGCTCGTACACCGCGCGCGTCCAGGCGCTGAACGCCGTCGGCGCCTCGCGGCAGAGCGCCGCGACCGCGCCCGTGGTGACCGGTGGCGGCAAGCCGCAGAAGCCGCACGTGACGGGGGTGACCACGGACGGCAGCCACGTCCGGGTGACCTGGCGGGCGGCCGGAGACGGCGGATTCCCGGTCATCGGCTACACCGTGACCCTCGACGACGGTTCCACCGCGCACCTTCCCGCCACGACCGGCACGGCGCTGCTCACGGTCTCGGGCAAGTCCGAGGGCAACACGGAGGGCAATTCGGCGGGCAAGTCCGAGGGCACGACGGCGGGCAAGTCCGAGGGCAATTCGGCGGCCAAGGCCAAGGCCCACTCGGCGACCGTCACCGCGGTGACGCTGGCCGGGACCTCGGACGACCCGGCCGCCGCCCAGGACGCGGCGGCCCCGGCGTACACCCCGTCCCCGTTCCCCGACGAGACGCTGAAGGCGAGCTACGCGTCGGACAAGTGGCCCGCGACCGGCGACGGTTCCGACTACTTCACCAATCTCCTCAGCGGTTTCGACCACCTCCCCTCCAGCGTCCTCGGCGCCAACTCCAAGGTCGCTAAGGGCGCGTCGCTCACCGCGGAGAACGACGAGATCGCGGTGCGCGTCAACAACGCGGCCACCCAGAAGGAGGTCGACAGGGCCGAGGTCGACGCGACGCACAGCGCCACCGTCACCCTGGCGGACGGCCTCGGGTCCCGGCTCGGCGCGATCTACAGCGACGCACTGAGCGGCGGCCAACTGCCCAAGACCAACGCCCTGTTCGGCCGGGTCACCCAGGGTCTCGACACCCACGACGCGGCCAAGGACCACTACGGCTACCTGCGCCCGTACGTCCGGCTCGGCTTCGTCGGCGACGGCGGGGACGTCTACGAGTCGCAGGACGGCTCGTACAGCGGCCTCGCGACCAGCGGCTCGTACCCGAGCGGTCACACGTACGGCGGATACGAGGCCGGGACCGTACTGGCCACGCTCCTGCCGGAGTTGGCGCCGTCGATCCTCGCCCGCACCTCGGAGTACGGCGACAACCGGGTCATCCTCGGCTTCCACTACCCGCTCGACGTCATGGGCGGGCGCATCACCGGACAGGCCACCGTGGCCCACCGGTGGGCCGACCCCGACTTCGCGCACCTGCTGACGCAGGCCCACACCGAGATCGAGAACGTGCTGCTCGCGCAGTGCGAGCAGCGGGGATACGGCGACACGCTCGCCGCCTGCGCGGGTGATTCCTACGGCGGCCTCACCACGGCGCAGGACATCGATCTCTACACGCAGCGCCTGAGCTACGGCTTCTCCCGTACGGGCAAGGCCGGTCAGCCCCTCACGGCGCCGGCCGACGCGGCGGCCCTGCTGATCACCGCGTTCCCCGACCTCACCGCCGGGCAGCGCACCCAGATCCTCCAGCAGACCGCCACCGACTCGGGCTACCCGCTCGACCTCACGGCGGACGGCGCACCGAGCTGGGAGCGGATCAATCTGGCCGCCGCGATGGCCGCGCGCGTCGTGGTCAACCACGACGGCTCGGTCACCGTCACCAACCACGCTGACGCCACGAAGGCGAGCGTCGCCGACGCGAGTGCCCTCAAGGTCGGGGGAGTCGCCGTCGACGGCTTCGACCCCGAGGTCTCCACGTATGTCGTCGACCTCCCCGCCAACGGCAAGGTCCCGGCCGTCACCGCCGTCCCGGCCCAGCCCGGCACCCGGGTCAAGGTCACTGACGGAAGCGCGGTCGTCTCCTCGACCGCGCCGCGCTCCACCACCCGCACCGTCACCCTGACCTCACCCAACGGCTCGGTGACCCGTACCTACACCGTCGCCTTCCACCGGTCCGCGCGGGGCAACGGGCACTGACCGCGCCCCGATCCGCGTAGCCCCGCGGGGCCCGACCGCATCCTGGCCGGGCCCCGCGGTGTGTTGCGGGGCTTGCGGGCGCAACACCCCTGCGCGGCCTACCGGTTCGAGGTGGCGGGACCGTCCGAGGAACGGTCCGTCGGGCGGGCCGTGGTGGGGGTCGGAGTGGGCGAGGCGGAGGCGGATTTGGAGGGCGGTCCGGTCCGCGTGGCGGCGCTCGGGGACGGGGCCTGGGCCGTGGGCCGGGTCTTCGCCGTGGCGGGGGCGTCGGTCGGCGCGGGGCGCGGCGTCGGGGTGGTGGCGGCGGGCCTGGCCGCGGGGCCGCTCGCGGGCGGCGTGCCGAGCGGGATCGCGGGCGCGCCGGGCGACTGCGGTCCCGCCATGCGCAGCGGCAGCGCGACGAGGACGGCGACGGCACCGGACAGGCCGACCCCGACGGCGATCCGGAGCAGGCGGCGGCGGGCCGCGCCCCGGCGGATCTTCTCGTACCGGCCGGGCGGCAGCCCGAGATGGTCGGGGGCGGGCCGCAGGATGACCGTCAGCGGGTCCTCGGGGTCAAAGTCCTGACCGTCGTCAGACTGTGTGATCAAGGCTTCTCCTCAAGTGGGCGCGCAGCAGTTCCCTGGCGGTGTGGAGGTCGGACATGACCGTCCCCTCCTTGCGGCCGGTGAGCAGGGCTATCTCCCGGATCGGGAGGTCGGCGTAGTAGTGCAGCAGGATCGGCACGCGCAGGCGTTCCGGCAGCGACTGCACCAGCATGCGCAGCGACGGGTCGGTCTGCTCGGCCGGCGGCCGTACCGCGGCTTCCACGGTGGCCCGGCGTACGGCCCTGCGCTCGCGCTCCAGCTTGCGCCAATGATCCCGTACGAGATTGGTCGCGGTGACGTACAGGAAGCCGCGCGGCTCGGCCACCGCCGTCCAGCGCGCCCAGAGCCGGGTGAACGCCTCCGAGGCGATCTCGTGGGCCGTCTCGTCGTCGTCGACCAGGCGGCGGCACCAGCCGGCGAGGCGCGGATAGAAGGCGGCGAACAGCTCGGACGCTGCCTTCTCGCGGGACCGTTTCAACGCTCTCCATGTCGGGGGCAGGGTGGTGCTGTCGCGGACTTCTTGCGGGTCGTGCGGGTCGTCGCCGACTCTCGCGGTCGTTTGGTTTCTTACGGTTCCTTATGGTTTCTTACGGTTCCTCGCGGCCTTGTGCGGTCGCTCCGGGGAGGGTCCCGGGCCGCCGACGTACGGGGATCGGCGGCGGCCCGGGACTCGGGGAAGGCGTCAGGAGACCGCCTTGGCCATGGTTCGTCGTGACGCGCCCGCTACGGGATCAGCGAGGCGAAGACGATGACGTTGTCGCGGTAGCCGGTGCCTTCGCGCGGGCCGCCGCACGTGATGAGCCGCAGCTCGGGACGGTTCACGTCGCCGTAGACCGCGTCCGTCGGGAAGTCCGACTTGGCGACCGTACGGACGTCGGTGACGGCGAACCGCGCCGCCTCGCCGTTCTTCAGGCGTGCCACGATCCGGTCGCCCGGGCGCAGCCGCGCGAGGTGACGGAAGACCCCGTCCCCGTACGCGCCGACCGTGACGTGGGCGAGGATCACCGAGGGGCCGGTCTGACCCGGTGTCGGTGAGCCCCGGTACCAGCCCGCGCGGTCGTGCGCCGTGATCGGCGGGACCTCCACGGTGCCGTCCGGAGCCAACCCCAGTTTCATGACCGGGGTGTTGACCCCGATGGCCGGGACCTCCAGCCGCACCGGGACCGAACGCGCCAGCGCGCGTGCCGACTTCGCGGCGGGCCGCGAAGAGGGCGGTGCGCCGGTGGGACGTTCGGTCACGGCGGTACGGCGCGAGGTGTCACCCGAGGCGTCGCCCGCTGCGTGGCCCGCGGCGTGATGGCCGCCGCAGCCGGTGAGCAGGAGGGCGGCCGTCACCGCGGTGACGAAGGCGCGCCGGGGGCCGGTGAGTCGGAAGCCCGCGGTGCGGTCGTGCGCGCTCCGGTCGCCCGCGCTCCGGTCGCTCACGTCTCGGAAGCCCGTGTCTCGGAATCCCGCGCCGCGGTCGCCCGCGCTCCGGTCGCCCGCGCGGCCGGAGGTCACGCCCCGGTCGCCCGCCGGCGGCGTACGAGGAGGACCGCCCCGCCGCCGAGCGCGAGCACCGCGGCCGCGCCTCCGCCGATCAGGCCGCCGTCGTTTCCGCCGTGCGAGGCCACCGGCGCCTCACCGGTGTTCGGCGCTCCCTTCGGCACCGCGGGGACCTGGCCCGACGTCGCCTTGGTCGGCGCGGGGGACGCGGAGGGCCGCGCGGACGAGGTGGCGTCCGAAGGCCCGGTCGACGGCGCGGCCGACTGCGTCTTCACGCTGGTCGGGGTGGGGGTCGGGGACGCCCCGTCGGCGAACGCGGGCACACCGCTCGCCAGCACGGCAGTGCACGCGAGTGCCACGGCGCTCAGAACAGTTCGGCGCATGAATCGCTCTCTTTCGTCGGCCCGCCCGCGCGGTCACGCGCGGGCTGAGGTGCGGATCGACTGAAAAGACGAGACGCGGGCGGAACGGATTGTAAAGAGCTGGCAAAGCCGCCGAACGGTGCTTCAGGCGCCCTGCCCGGCGTCGCGGTCGACCGCGCTCATGTCGCCGGTGCCGGGGACGCCGTCGGCGCGCGCGTACCGCAGGTGCACGGTGCCCTTCGGGCTGGCCACGGGCGGTGCGAGCAGGGTGACGTTCGTGGGGACCGCGCCGCCGTCGAACACCTTCTTCCCGACGCCCAGCATGATCGGGTGCACCCAGAGGTCCAGCCGGTCGAACAGCTTCTCGCGCAGCAGCGTCTGCACCAGGTTCAGGCTCCCGACCACCTTGATGTGCTCGTGCCGCTCCCGCACCTCGCGCACCGCCGCCACCAGGTCCGGCCCCAGGTGCGTCGACCCCGCCCACGACAGATCGGGCGTACCCCGCGAGGCCACGTACTTCGGCACGCTGTTGAAGAGCGTGGCGAACCCCCCGTTGTCCCCGTCCTTCTGATGCGGCCAGTACCCGGCGAAGATGTCGTACGTCCGCCGTCCGAGCAGCAGCGCGTCCGTCCCCTCGTACGCCGCGTCCACCTGCGCCCCGGCCACCTCGTCCAGCATCGGCACCTGCCACCCCCCGTACGAGAACCCCTCCGGATCCTCCTCCGGCCCCCCGGGCGCCTGCCCCACCAGGTCCAGCGTCGTGAACAGCTCGATGTGAATGAGACCCATGACGTACTCCCGATCGGTGTCTTTTCCCCGTCCAAGAGGTAGACCCCCACCACCCCCCGAACTCATCGCCCGGCGTCGGGCCGCTGTCGGCTGACCGGGTCCGGTCCGGGGGCCTTCTCTCGGCGCGGAGCCGCCCTGCCCGGGGGTGTCCGCGCGGCCCCGGGCAGGGCGGGTGGGTCGGGTCGGGTTGGGTCGGGTCAGGTGGCGGGGCAGGGGTCGGTGGAGGTGAGGAGGGCGGCGGTGCTCTGGGCGATCGTGACGTGGACGCCGGTGAGGAGGGTCAGGGAGAGGGCGGTGACGGTGATGCCCTTGCCTCCGGCGACGGTCGTCTGCTGATTGATGACGAGGGAGCCGACGAGCGGCAGGGCGATGGTGGTGTTGGGCGCGGCGTTGGCGGCGACGGTGACACCGGCGACGCGGAGGTTGGTCAGGACGGTCGAGCCGGTCGAGGAGACCGGTCCTGGCCCGGTGTCGGTGAGGGACTGCCGTGCCCGGGCCGAGGTGCCGACGAGGTCGGCGGTGATCAGGCCGCCGAGGAGATTGACGCCGGTGGTCTGGGCGTGGGCCGCGGCCGTACGGGTCCCGTCGCTGTCGACGGTCCCCGAGGCGTCGGTGGTCAGGACACCGAGGTTGCCGACGGTGCCGAGCCCGGCGCTCACCACGGAGTGGCTGTCGCTGCCGGGCAGCGGCGTGCAGGAGTGGGCGGACGGTGCCAGCGGCCCGATGTCGAGCAGCGGCGAGGTGAGCCGTACGCCGTGCGCGCGGGCGTCGAAGACGGGCGCGGTGAAGGTCACCGAGGCGCAGCCCGGCAGGTCGACGCCGACCGGGGCGGTGATCGACGAGCCGCAGATCTGGTACGTGCCACCGTCGTTGGAGGTGAGCTTGACGGTGGCGGTGCAGGACTGCTGACCGGCGGCGAGGTCACCGCTCACGGTCACCGTGCCGTCCGCCGCGTTCGCGGTGGCCGTTCCCGTACCGCAGTCGGTGGTCGCGCTGCTGCCGTCCAGCCGCAGCCCGTCCGGGAGTTGGGCGCCGAAGGACCAGCCGTTCTTGGCGGCCAGCTCACTGGTGTTGGTGACGGTGAAGGTCAGGGTGGTGGGCGCGCCCACGGGCAGGTGCGCCGGTGCGAAGCCCTGGTCGAGCTGCGGAGTGGCGTCCAGCAGACGGACGTTGTCGATCGCGCCGTCGTTGCCGTTGCCGCTGGCCTGCTCGTTGACCAGCCGGATACCGGCCGAGTCGCCGCTGAACAGCACCGAGCCGTTGCTGGCGTACGTACCCACCGAGGTGCCGCCGATCACCGAACCGGGGTTCTGGCACGGGTCGATGGGGGAGGTGAACGCGGCGCGCGCGGTGCCGCCGTCGAGCAGGTAGAAGGCGAGCAGGGGGTGGCTGGCGAAGCAGTTCTGGGCCGCCGCGTCCACCGAGAAGGTCAGGAACCGGTGGTTCGCGCTCAGCGGGATCGGCCGTACGGTCTCCAACTCGGTGCGCCCGGCGCCCGGATCGCCCGAGGTGTAGGCGGTGAGCGAGTGGTTGGTGGACGCGTTGCCGCCCGCCCACGTGCCCAGCGCGACGGCCATCTGCTTGTTCGCGTTCCAGAAGCCGCCGCAGTTGACGCCCGGCGGGGGACTCGCGGGGCCCTGCTGCGAGACGAGCAGACCGTTGCAGGAGGTCAGCCACGCCGGATCGGCGGTGTACGTCTCCGCCAGCGGCGCCGCGCCCGTGTAGTCCGGCAGCGTCGTCACCGCCGGGCCCTGACCGTTCTCGAAGTCCTCCGTGAACACGCTCGTCGGCGCGCTCGGCGTACCGGGCTGACCGGGCGTGTTCGCCTGCGCCGGGCCGCCCCCGACCAGCGATCCCGTGGCCAGCACAGTCACCCCTAACAGCGCCGTGGCCACCCGCCTGCGCCACCGCCGGTCCGCCCGGCCACTGGCCCCGCCGTTCCCTTCGCCGCGCCGTCTTCCGTCGATACCGGTATCTGCCAGGCCGAAGCCTCTCATCGACAATCTCCTTCGTACGGGCACGCCGGTGCGCCGTCCGATCGCTCGTCAACAGGCCCGCCGTGCCGACGCGTTGCGCGTCTGCGGTCACCCTCCCCGCCCCCCGCCCCTGCGCACATCGGCGCGCGCCGCCCCGCTTGATGCACACGAGGTCCCGTACGCCGCACAAGCCGGTGCGTACTGCCGCAAGCCCCCGGTCTGTGCCCGGCCGACCGATTCAGGAGGTTTGCCGAGCCGTTTCCCGGCGATCACGCGGTCCGCCGGACGGCACAGGCGGGCGCAGCACCTCCGCCAATCCGCCCGACCGGCACCGCGCGTCCCGGATACCAGCCGGCTGACCGTGCGACACGCTCGGTCAGCGCGGACCAGCGCGGCGGGACCGGGCCGCCGCCCGGCACCGGCCGACGCCGGTCGCCCCCGTGGATCGGCCTCTCCAACGCCCGGCCCCGTGTTCCGCGAGCGGTCAGTCGCCGAAGTGCTGGGGCAGGTCTCCGGCATCCCAGAGCGCGTCGAGCTTGGCGAAGAGCGATTCCAAGTCCTTCAGGAGGATGTCGCGCGCCGCTTCGGGGAGTTGGAGGAGCGGGTCATCGAAGCTCGGCCCGGCGTCGGGGCCCGTCCATCCCTTGTGGCGCCGACAGGACGCGCACCACATGTAGGTGATGCGTACGGTGCGGTGGGGTCCCACCCTCCGGTAGACGTACGTCCGCACCGCGACGGCTCCGCATGCCGGGCAGGCGCGCTCACCGGGTTCATCGACGAATCTCGGGCCGGCCAGTAGCTGCTGGACCTGCTCCGCATCGAATTCCCGCACCGCTCGCCCCTCGTCAGCCTGTCCTGGACTTGAACAGCGACAGCATACGTTGGCCGTATTCCTCCGCCGCGTCCTCGGTGCCGCCCCAGATATGACTGGGCGCGACAGTCTCGCCCCACAGCGGCTTCGAATTGAGCGACAGCCGGAACTGCTGATGGTGGTAGATCTCGTGGAAGACGGTGGCGACGCCCTCGTCCATGCTGCGCAGACCCAGGTCGGAGATCTGGATCAACGGCAGCCCCCGGGGCCCGAGTTGGGGCGTGCCGGACACCAGGTGCGGGCTGTTGCCGAAACCGAGTCCGGTCGGCGTGTGGATCTCGGGAACGTGCACGATGTCGTAGTGGCTCACGGACAGGTCCGCCTTGCCCAGCGCCATGCGCAACTGCCGGATGCTGATGGGCGCACCGAGCTGGCCGCCGGGAAGGCCCTGCGACGGGCCCCGGAACACGTTGATCAACGAGGAACAGGGTGAGAGGCCGAGCGGATCGGCCAGCACCGTGGGGTTGATGACATCGGCGTAGTCGTCGGGCCCCGGAGCCAGACCGAGCGGATCGGGGCTCAGGTAGCGTCCGGTCTCGGGGTCGAAGTAGCGGTGGTAGTTGTAGTCGAGGCCGGTCTCGGGGTCGTGGTAGCGGCCCGGACTGCGCAGCGGGCAGTCGACCGGGTCCCCGGCGGCCGTCTCCGACGCGGCAGCCGCGGTTTCCTCTTCCGCCGTCCGCGTGGTCTCCGGCAGCCACGGATGACCGCGTCGCCGCCAGGCGACGGTGCCTTCAGGACCGACGAGTTCGGTGGGAGCACCGGCCAGGTCCGTGATGACGGCGAGGAACCGGCGGTCGATCTCTTCCTGCGGCAGGTCCGCCACCGCCTCGGCCGTACGCCTGCTGTGCACCTGCGCGACCGCGCGCGGGCCCTCTCCCAGCAGGCACTCCCAGGTGGTGACCGCTTCGTGGGACCCGGTGACCACGGTGTCCGCCGCCGCGGCCGGGACGCGCACCTGCTCCGCGAGGACCTCTCCGTCCCAGGCGAACCGGACTTCCCCGGCCGCACTGCCGTCCGCCGTCACCAGCTTCTTGGACGTACGGCGTCCCAGCGCGTCGTAGGCGTACGCGGCGACACTGCCGTCCGGGTTGGTGACCGACCGGAGCCGGTCCTCCGCGTCCCACCCGAAGGTCCAGCGCAGCCGACCGCCGGACAGCAGCATGCGGGTCTTGACGGCGACGCGGCCCCGCTCGTCGTACGTGTAGCGGACGCGGCCGGAACGCAGCACCCGCGATCCCGACACCTCAGGAAGCGGCGGACGCCGGTCGTCCGGCCCGGCACCGCGGGGATCACCGGTGTCGACGTCAGTGATCCGCCCGGCGGCATCGAGCGTGAACCGGTGCGTGCCGCCGACGAGTTCGGCTATCTCCGTCGGATATCCGTCGGGCCGGTAGCGGTACCCGCGCTCCTGGACCGGGCGCCCGCTCGCCTCGTCCACAAGGGACTGGACCGTCAGACGGCCGACCGGGTCCCAGCTCTGCCGCAGCCGGGCCGCCTGCCCCAACCGCCGCTCGGTCTCCCGGCCGTCACGGTCGTAGGTGAACCGAAGCGACTGGTCACCCATCCGCAGGCCCACCGGTCGGTTGCCCTCGTCGTAGGTCCACGCACTCTCGACACCCGAGGGAGTCCGGCGGCCGATCCGGCGTCCCATCGCGTCGTAGCGGCTGGTCATGACCAGCCCGTCGCAGCTCTCGGCGACGAGCCGACCGCCCTCGTCGTAGGTGAACTCCACGACGGCGGAGGCGTTTTCGGCGCGCAGCATGCGACCGGTGGCCGAGTAGGCGAAGACCGCGTCGCCGTCGGGCGTGACCATCCTGGTCACTCGTCCGCCCGAGTCCCGCTCGTAGCCGGTCGTCCCCCCGTGGGCGTCGACACTGCCGATGAGCTGCCGCGCGGCGTCGTAACGGTGCGTGCGCGTACGCCCGTTGAAGTCGGTCTCACTGACCAGGTTGCCCACGGCGTCGTAGGTGTACGACCAGGTCAGACCGTCGTCGTCGCGCACCTCGGTCAGTCGCAGCTCGGTGTCGTAGGTGTAGCGCAGACCTGATCCGTCGGGTGCGATCCGCTCGGCCGGGAGACCGAAGTGCGTCATCGTGAAGCGGTGCACACCGCCCGCCGGATCGCGGTAGGCGACAAGGTCGCCCTCGGCGTCGTACTCCCACTCCTCGGCCGAACCGTCCGGCCGCCTCCGCCACAGCGGCCGACCCTCGGACGACCAGCCGGTCCTGACGGACTGTCCCGTGTGATCGGTGACCTCCGCGACACGGCCGAAGGCGTCACGGACGTACGCGGATTCCCCGCCGTCGGGGTCCACGACCGCCACGGGCAGCCCGGCCGCGTCGGTCCGTATGCGCCGGGTCGCACCGAGAGCGTCGGTGACCGACGTGAGCGCGCCGCGGTCGTCGTACGTGTACGCGGTCGTCGCACCGGCCGCGTCCGTGGTGTCCAGCAGATTCCCGTGCGCGTCGAACCGCTGGCCGACCCGTGCCCCGTCCGGATCGACGGCCCGTACGGGAAATCCGAGGTCGTCGTACTCGATCCGTGCGACGGCGCCGTCCGGATAGGTGATGCCGGTGCAGTGGCCCAGGCCGTCGTACGTGTAGCGCGTCGTGCGTCCCAGCGGATCCGTACGGCTCAGCAGCCGGTCGTAGCGGTCCCACGCCGACGTCGTGCTGTGCCCGAAGTGATCGGTCTGCCGGATCAGTTGGCGAGCGACGTTGAACTCGTAGGTCGTCGTGGCGCCGACCGAATCGGTGGCCACCGTCGTCCCCGGCGCGCTGTCGTAGACATAGCTGTAGGCGAGGACGCCGTCGGTTCCTCCGGTGCGGACGCAGCGGCCCCGGTCGTCGTAGGCGTACGTGTACCAGGTGTCGTTGCGGTCCTGCCAGCGGGTGATGCGGCCCCGGTCGTCGTAGCCGAAGGTCAGGGGCACGCCGGAGGAGTCGGTGACGGCGGTGAGGTGGCCGTCGGTGTAGCCGAACGCGCACAGGGCGGGCCGGTCATCGGCGGAAGCCAGGTGGAGGGCGGTGATCCGGCCGTCCGCGGTGCTGACGGCGACGCGGTAGCCGCCGCTGTGGGTGACGTCGACGGGGGCGCCGAGGTCGTCGTACGTGATCACGATCCTGTTGGCGTTGCGGTCGGTGATCTCCGCCAGGGCCAGCCCCCCGCGCGGCTGCGCCCGGAAGCGCAGGGTTCGACCGGTGTCGGGCTGGGCGACGGTCATGGTGCTGCCGGGGGTGCCGTCCCAGGTCAGGGGCCAGCGCGGGCCCTCGACGGGGAGCAGTGGGTGGCCGGGCTCAGGTACCGGGTAGTGCAGGACCATGCCGTCGGCGGTGGTGAACCGCACGCCCTGGTCGTCCAGGACCAGCCGCTGGTCCAGCGTGGAGGCCCAGGTCGGCCCGAACCACCGGCCGCCGCGGAACCCGGTGCGATGGGCGCGCTCCAGCAACAGCGGGAGGATGCCGGGCAGATGCACGTCGGTGGCGGACATGACCATCTCACCGGTGGCCATGTCGATGGGGTCGCCCGAGGTGAACAGGCCCTTGATGGTGCGGCCGGCGTCCCGTATCGCTCCCGCGCCCTTGCGGACGCTGTTCGCGATGTTCTCCAGGGCCTTGCCGGATTTGAGGAGGGCGGGGAGTTCGCGGGCCATCTTCAACAGGCCGCCGGCGGTGGTGAGGCCCTTGAACATCGGGATGCAGTCCAAGGCCGCGAACAGGACGTCCCACAGGCTGGCTTTGCCTTGTAGGTATTTCATGACGGTGTCGGCCAGGACCAGGACGGCGGCGGCCAGGACCAGCCACGCCAGGGGGCCGCCGATGATCAGGACGACGATGCCCAGGACCGCGACGATGACCTTGCAGACCGCGATGATGTCGTCCCAGTGGTCCGCGACCCAGTCGACCGCCTTCTCCCACCAGTGCTTGTTCCTGATCCCCGCGTCGCTCGCTTCGTGCAGCGCGTGCTGGGCCGTCGACGCCGCATCGTCCCTGAGCTGGGCCGCGTCGGCCGCCAGTTGCTTGGCCGCGTCCAGCTTGGCCTGCGCGCTGTGGACGGCGGTGGAGGCGGTGGTGTGGGCGCTGTTAGCGTCCGTGGCATTACGGGCCGCCGCCCGCACCTCCTCCGCCGACGGCGGCGGCACGTCCGGCTTCGGGTCCTCCTGGTACGACTTCGACTTGTCCTGCGCCCGCTTCACCCACGCATCAGCGTTCGTCAACTGGCTTTGCGCGGTGTCCAGTTCCTGGCGGGCGGTGCGCCCCTGCGCCAGCGCCCGGTCCGCGTCACCCTGCGCGGTCTCCAGCTTCGGCCAGT
Organism: Streptomyces sp. NPDC087422; assembly: GCF_044744145.1. Classification (NCBI taxonomy): domain Bacteria; kingdom Bacillati; phylum Actinomycetota; class Actinomycetes; order Kitasatosporales; family Streptomycetaceae; genus Streptomyces; species Streptomyces sp. NPDC087422. The sequence continues at coordinate 836,568 of NZ_JBIUXT010000003.1, forward strand.
AGTCGTCCAGGGCCCCGGACGCCAGACGGTAGGACCGCTCCAGCTTGTCCAGCTCACCGGGAAGATCCCCGAACTGCTGCCGGTACGCGTCCCCCGACAGCCCCGCCCACTCCTGGACGACGGTGTCACCGCTCAGACCCCGCACCGACCGCAGCGCCGAGGCGACATCATCAGCGAAATCCCCCAGCTTCCGCGCGAGTTCCTTCACCTCGAACGGATCACCCGGCACCGGATCCCGGTCCAGATCCAGCACATCCCAATCCGTCGGACGCCCCGTCACCCCGCCAGCACCCCCATCGTCAGCCTCGGCGAACGCCCCCATCCTTCCAACGGCCCGCAGCCCTCGAAAGACGCCCCTGCTCACTCCGACGTCCCACGGGCAACTCATAGTTCCCGGCGCCCCGGCCCGAGCCGGTCGCTCCGTAGCATGGGGCAGGGGTGGTGGCCCCGGTATCGGCGGGGCCACCACCCCTATGACGATCCGTCAGATCATCCTGCGCAGAGGGTCAGATTGACGGTGTCGCCCTTGTGGACGACGGTCGGGGCGTGCGGGGAGACGGCGATGACGGTGCCCGGCTTGCAGCCGGGGGAGGCCACCTTGATGACCCGGCCGATCTTGAGCTGGGCCTTGTCCACCAGGACGGGCCTGGCCAAGTCGAGCGTGAAGCCCGCCAGTTGGATGGGGATCTCGCCGTACTGCACGGTGGTGCGGTTCTTGTCGGTCGTGGCGGACGTGTGGGCGGCGGGCCGCGAGTCGTGCGAGCCGCCGGTGGTGCCGATGGCCAGGGCGGTGCCGGTGCCGGCCACGACGAGGGCGGTGGCGATACCGGCGATGGCCGTGGCCCGCTTGCGACGGGCCCCGCGCGCGATGGCCGCGGTGTCGAAGTGCGGCGCCTCGGCGCCGTTGACGAAGTCGTTCATGGAGTTCACCAGTTCCTGCTCGAAGGGTGTGTAACCCGTGCAGCCGGAAGGCCGCGAACCGTGTGACGTCATCGTGTTCCTTCCGTGGGCTGCGGCGGCGAAGGGGCGGAGGGCGCGGGGAACCGGCCTCTGAGCTTGTCGATTCCGCGAGTGAGCTGGGACCGTACGGTGCTCAGCGAGATCCCCAGATCGGCTGCGATCTGGGCGTCCGACAGGTCGTGGAAATACCGCAGCACCACGACCGTCCGCATGCGCATCGGCAGACCCTGAAGAGCGCGGACCAACTGGTCCCGGGTGTCCACCTGTCCGTACTGGTCCCCCGGAGCGGCCCTGTCGACGCCGTCCTGAAACGGGACCGTACGGCGGAATCTGCGCCATCTGTCGTTGGCCAGATTCACCATGATCCGCCGTACGTACGCGTCCGGGGAGTCCTTGGCGGCGATGGTGCGCCACTTGCGGCACGCCCGTTCCAGAGTCTCCTGGACCAGGTCCTCCGCCGTCTGCCGGTCTCCCGTCAAGACGAGCGCGCCGTGGAACAGTACGGCCGACCGGGCGACGACGAAGGCGTGGAAGTCGTTCTCCACCGGCTCGGGTCCGCTCAGTTCCGTACGCGGTATCCGCTCGGTTGCCAGTTCCAGATCCACACGCTCCTCCCTTCCTGTCACCCCTCCTTGACGTGGAAGCGGCCCCGTCTGCTGCACGGCCCCGGTGTGACCTGGATCACGGATCTGGCCTCGCCGGCCGGGTACGGCCGGTCGCCTACCGCGCGAGCACGGCGGACGCCGCCTGCCGGATCGCCGCCACAGCAGGGCGAGTTCGGGAGGCGGCCGACCAGGCCAGGGCGGAGGTGCAGGGTGCCACGTCGCTCAGATCGACGTACGCGACCCCGGGACGGGGGAAGAAACCGCGGGCCGCCGCAGGGAGAAACGCCACGGCGGTACCGGCCGAAACGGTGTGGAGCAGCGCTTCCAGGTCGGCCGCGACCGGGCCGTACCGGACGGGCGAACCGTCCGGGCGCGGATCGGTCACCCAGAAGTCCCACCACGGGCGCGGTACTTCGGGAGGTACGTCCACCACCGGCCGACCCGCGAGATCGGCGAGCGCTACCGAGGCGCGGGCCGCGAGCGGGTCGTCGGCGGGCAGGCAGACGACCCGCGCCTCGCTGGCCATGTGGAGCGACTGAACCCCCGGCGGGACCGGCGGGCGCGAGAAGACCACGTCGACCTCGCCGTCGATCAACCGGGTCATGTGGTCGACGAAGTTGAGGTTGCGGATCTCCACGGTGATCCGCGGGTAACGGCGGCGGAGTTCGTCAAGGACCGCCCGGGCATGCGGCATTGACGTCTCGGCGCCGATCGCCCCCACCACCAGTTGTCCCGACGGCCCCCTGGCGTGTTCCCGCGCGGCCTCCCGCAGACGGTCCATCTCCCGTACCACGGACTCCGCTTGGGGAAGCAGCGCCAGACAGCCCTCGGTCGCCTCCACCTTCCGGCTGCCGCGCTCGAACAGCGGGAAACCGAGCCGCTCCTCCAGAGCCCGCACCTGTCTGCTGAGGGCCGGCTGCGACATGAACAGCCGCGCCGCCGCTCGCCCGAAATGCAACTCCTGCGCGATGACGAGCAGGAGCCGTAACTGGTGGACAGTGGGTTCGGGCCGACCCGGCCTGCTCGCCCTGCCGGTACCGTCCTCGGCTTCGGTCATAACCGTCAGTTTATGGATCAGGGCCTGAGTGTCATCGCCCCGTCCTGGAATTCCCGAATGGCCCTTGAAACGATTGGGTCACGCGGGGCGCATGGTGCGCCTCGGGGAGGGGACACGATGAAAGTGCGTGGGCGCTCGGAGGCACGTGTCGGAAGGCGGCGGATCCGGGCGGGCCGGTTGGCGCAGGCGGCTGGTGTCGCCGTCGTCGCCACCGCCGCGGCTGTCGTGGCGGCGGGACCCGCGAGCGCCGGTACCGGCGCCATTTACACCACGGACGGCAATCCGGGCGGGGAGGCGTATTACACCGGCGCGGGCGACACCCTCCTTGCCTGTGACATCCAGGCGGACGGCTATCGCGCCTTCGCGGAGATGATCTGGATCGGTTCGGGAAAGAGCAATGTCGTGACGGTCGAGGACGCGGACGGCGCCAATGGAAATTGCGCGCAGAACGACTCGGCGAACATCCCCAGCGGAACCGCCATCAGTATCACCGTCTGCCTGAAGGACGGCGCGAACGGCGCGCGCAAGTGGTGCGCCACCGAGCACGGGAAGGCCAACTGACCCGGCCCGACGGCACCGACCGATCACGGCCGTCTCGGTCTGAACCGGTGTACGTGTGACCGCGGTTGGACGTCAGCGGCGCAGGGGGGGTGCTGACGTCCAACCGCCGCACGTGTGGGTCCTACGTGGTGGGGGTGTCGGCGTCGAGGGTGCTGGTGTGGCGTTCGGTGAGGGGGCCGACGCGGAGGTCCTCGCGCATGAGTTTGCGCATGTCGGCGGCGGCTTTGCCGCGTGCTTCCCAGCGGCGCGGTCTTCGGTGCTGCCGAGGGCGGTGCCGGCGGCGTAGCCGTCGCAGATGCGGCGCAGGCAGTGGAAGACGTTGTTGGAGGCTTTGACGACGGGTTCGGGTGCGATGAGCCACATGCGTTCCGAGGCGGTGGCGATGCCTGACTCCCGGAAGGCTTCGCGCAGCGCGAACGCCCGTGCGTCGTCGGAGGGGTGGTCCCGTCCGGCCAGGGCCCGCAGGGTCTCGCCGAGCACTTTCACGGTGCTGGTGTACTGCGTGTAGATGTCCAGCCGCAGCCGGAGGGCTTCTTTGTCGTCCTCGCGCTTCCAGCGGTTCCGGTCGGCTATGAGGGTGGCGACGATGCCGATCGCGGCGCCGGCCAGGGTGGAGAGCAGTGGCAACCAGTCCATGCGGGCCACCTTGGGCCATCGCGTGACGGCGGCGCCAGAGGACGCCGGGACCGGACCCGTTGGCCGTCCGTAACGCGCCGCCGTCCGTATCGCGCCTGCCGTACAGGGAGTTGACGGCCCGTCACTCCACAGTGGCCGCCGCCGTGTGGAAGGCGTGGCGGACGGCGGTGATGCCGTCGGCGGCGCGGGAGGGGTGGACGCGGTTGGTGAGGAGGACGGCGTAGCGGGCGGTGGCGGGGTCGATCCAGAGGCTGGTGCCGGTGAAGCCGGTGTGGCCGAAGGAGTCGGGGCCGGGGGAGGGGCCTACGGGGGAGCCGACCGGGTCCTGGCCCTGCCAGGCGAGGCCGCGGCGCAGGGCGAGGTGGTCGGTGTGGGGGGCCGTCATCTCGGCGAAGGTCTCGGGGCGCAGCAGTTCGCGCGCGCCGCCCGCGAGCGACCGGCCGAGCCGTTCCACGTCCGCGAGAGGGGCGAACAGCCCGGCGTGGCCGCCGACTCCGCCCATGACCACGGCGTTCTCGTCGTGCACCTCGCCCGCCACCACGCGTCCGCGCCAGGGGCAGTCCTCGGTGGCGACGGCCCGCGCGCGGCCCGCCTCGTCCGGGTTGAAGCCGGTGTCCTTCAACCCGAGCGGCGCGCAGACCAGTTGGTCCACGAGTGCGTCCAGCGGTTCGCCCGCCGCGCTCTCGGCGATGAGGCCGAGCAGGATGAAGCCCTGGGAGGAGTACTCGACCCGGGTGTCGGGCGCCGAGCGCGGCGGCAGGAGGCGCAGCGCCTCCAACAGGGCCTCGCGCGTGGGGTGTTCGCGGTAGAGCTGGACCTGGCCCGGCAACCCCGAGGTGTGCGTGAGCAGTTGCCGTACGGTGAGGTCCGCCTTGTCGCCGCCCCGGTAGGCCGGAAGATACCGTCCGACGGTGCCCGCGAGGTCCACCGCCCCGCGGTCGACCAGGGCCATCACGGCGAGGCCGACGACGGGTTTCGTCACCGACGCCAGGTCCCACAATTCGTCGCCGGTGAGGGCGGGTCCGTCCCAGGCGCGGGTGCCGGTCCAGCCGCGGTCCAGCGGACCCGCCGCCGTACCGACGGACCAGGCGGCGCCCGAGTACGCGCGGCGCGTACGCCCGGCGGCGACGATCTCCCCGAGCGCGCTCCCGACGCCAACTCCGACCCCAGCCTCGACGTCAGCCCCGCCCCCGGCTCCGGCGTCAGCTCCGGCCCCGAACTCGTCCCCGCTCACGCCAGCTCACCCGCCTCGGTGTCCACCACAAGAAACGGCGTCGCGGGCACGCTGCCCAAGATGCCTCCCGCCGCGCCGACCGGGCCCCTGCCCGACACACCGCCCGAGCCGCCCACGCGACCCGGGCCGCCCACACCGCCCAGCCCCCCCGACACCGTCCGCGCCGCCGCCCGCACCATCGGACCGAACATCTCCGCACTCCGCTCGTCCAGCGTGAAGGTCAGGCCGCGCACGCCGATCGCGCCCACCACCCGCCCCTCGCCGTCGAGGACCGGCGCGGCCACCGACCGTACGTCCGGCTCGTCGTACTCGTCGTCCACGGCGTAACCGGTGCTCGCCGCGTCCCGCAGCAGCGCGCGCAGCTCCGCGGCCTCGGTGAGGGTGCGCGGGGTGCGCGCGGCCAGCGGTCCGGCGTCCAGCAGCGCCGCCGTCTCGTGCGGCGGCAGCGCGGAGAGCATCGCGAGCCCCACCCCGCTGCTGTGCAGCGGGACCCGGCCGCCCGGCCGCCCGCTCATCCGGTACTCGCTGGCGGGCTCGGACTCCGCCAGCAGGACGGCCTCGTCGCCGTGGCGTACGGCGTACTGCGCGAGCAGTCCGGTGCGCCGCCGCAGGTCGGCCAGGACCGGGCGGGCGAGCGCGAGGTCGCGGCTGTCGTGCAGCGCGGCGGCGGCGAGCCCGAGCAGCCGGGGTCCGGCGCGGTAGCTGCCGCCCTCGGCGGGCTGGGCGAAGCCGTACTCGGCCAGCGTTCTCAGATGGCGGTGGACGGTCGGTTTGGTCAGTCCTGTGCGTCGTGCGAGATCGCCCAACCGGTGCGGGCCACCGGTCTGTACGAGCGCTTCGAGCACCTCCATCGCCTTGTCGACGGGACCCTTCGCGGGCTCTTGCTCGCTGGCTCGGGTGTTGACCGCTTTCGACATGTCGCTTAGCTTAACCCAACCGCATTCCATCTGCCGGAACGGATGTGTTGTTCAATGGAACGAATACGTCAAGGGCGGGCCGTGGACCGCAGCCGTCCGCGCCGCCGCGACGTCCTGCGCCTCGGCGGCCTGCTCGTGCCGGCCATCGCCGCGCCCGGGCTGCTGACGGGATGCGGCGCCAACCCGGCGAGCGGCGCGGGCAACGTCCTGCGGGTCTCGCAGCCGGGGGACCCGGTGACCATGGACCCGCAGAAGCAGGGCGACATGGTCTCGATGAACGCCCTGATCAACATGTTCGACACCCTCACCACCCGCGGGCAGGACAACACCCTCCACCCGCGGCTCGCGCTGACGTGGACGGCGCGCGACGAGCGCACCTGGCGGTTCACGCTCCGCCCCGGCGTGACGTTCCACAACGGCGAGGTGTGCGACGCGGCGGCGGTCAAGTTCTCCATCGAGCGGCTGCTCGACCCCAAGACCAAGTCACCGATCGTCGAACTGCGGTACGTGAAGAGCGTCTCGGTGGTCGACCCGCTCACCATCGACGTCCACACCACGCTGCACGACCCGATCCTGCCCGACAAACTCTCCCTGTTCGGCGGCGTCGTCGTGCCGCCGCGCTACCTCGCGGAGGTCGGCGACCGGGGCTTCGCGGCCCACCCCGTCGGCACCGGGCCCTTCACGTTCGTCAGTTGGCAGCGCGACCACGAACTGCGCATGCGGGCCTACCCGAAGCACTGGTCAGGCCGCCCGCACGTGGACGAACTGGTCTTCCGCCCGGCGCCCAACGCCTCGTCCTCGCTCGCCGCCCTCCAGAGCGGCGGCGTCGACCTCGTCGCCGGACTCACCCCCGACGCCGCGCAGCAGCTCGACGGCTACCCCGGCGTCACCCTGGACGCCTACACCGGCATCCGCACCTCGTACCTGTCCCTGAACACCCTGGAGAAGGGGCCGCTCAGCGACCGGCGGGTGCGCCAGGCCCTCAACCACGCCATCGACGTACCCCTGTTGATCAAGGCGGTGCTCGGCGGCAAGGCGCGCGAGGTGCCCGCGATGATCCCGCACGGCGCCTTCGGCTTCGACCCCTCGGTCAAGCCGTTCACCCGCTCGGTGGAGACCGCCCGCGCGCTGCTCGCCGACGCCGGATACCCGCACGGCTTCAGCACCACGCTCACCGCCTCCAACAACGACTCCAACGTCGCCGAGGCGCTGTCCGGACTCCTCTCCAAGGCCGGTGTACGCGCCAAGGTCAGCCTTCTCGACCCCGGCACGTACGCCAGCCGGCTCACCTCCACCAACCACTCGGCGCTCGGCCCGATGTACCTGGCCGCCAGCACCATCTGGACGCTGGACGGCGAGAGCATGATCCAGTCGAACGTCCGCAGCGACCGCAGGCAGAGCAGGTGGCACTCGAAGGAGGCGGACCGCCTCGTCGACATCGAGGAACTCTCCGTCGATCCCGCCAAGCGCACCCAGGCGTTCGCCGACCTGCAACGGCTGATGCAGCAAGAAGCGCCGTTCGTCTTCCTCTACCAGCTCGACAACATCTACGCCCGCAACCGACGGCCGCGTTGGAAGCCGGGCCCCGCAGGCGTCCTCGACATGTCGAGCGCGGAGGTCTCCCGATGACCGACATCTCCCTCCAGCGGCGGCCGTCCGCCGCCGACGGCGAGCCGCGGGAACGCACCCGCGACCGCGCGGGACTGCGGCTGCTGCGCACCGTCCTGCTCAGGCTCGGCACCGCGCTGCTGGTCCTGCTCTGCACGGCGACCGTCTCGTTCTTCCTCGTCCGGCTCTCCGGCGACCCCGTCAAGCTGCTGCTGCCGCCCGACGCGACGGCCCAGCAAGAAGCCGTGCTGCGCGGGTCGTTGGGCCTGGACCGGCCGCTGTTCACCCAGTACCTCGACTTCCTGTGGGGGCTGCCGCGCCTGGACTTCGGCAACTCCCTCTTCTACAACGAGCCGGTACGCACCGTGCTCGCCGACCGGCTGCCCGCCACGCTCCAACTGGCTGCCGCCGCACTGGTGGTGACGCTCGTCGTCGCGGTCCCCGCGGGCATCTTCGCGGCGATGCGCCGCGGCCGGGCCTCCGACCGCACCGTGATGACCGGCGTGCTGCTCGGCCAGTCGACCCCGCCGTTCTGGGTCGGCATCCTGCTGATCCTGGTCTTCGCCGTCGGACTGCACGCGCTGCCCGCCTCCGGCTACGGCACGTTCGCCAACCTCGTGCTGCCCGCGGTCACCCTCGCCGTGTACTCCGTCGCCGTCGTCGCGCGGCTGCTGCGCTCCTCGCTGATCGACGTCCTGTCCTCCGACCACATCCGCACCGCCCGCGCCAAGGGCTTCGGCCCGGTCAAGGTGGTGCTCACCCACGGCCTGCGCAACGCGTCGCTGCCGGTGGTGACCGTGGTCGGCCTGGAGGTCGGCAGCCTGCTGGGCGGCGCGATCCTCACCGAACAGGTCTTCTCCTGGCCCGGCGTCGGACAGCTGACGATCGAGGCCATCTCGCACCGCGACTTCCCGCTCGTCCAGGCCACCGTGCTGTTCTTCGCCGCCACCTTCGTCGTGGTGAACCTGCTCGTCGACCTCTCCTACAGCTTCCTCGACCCGAGGGTGAGGACGTCCCGATGACCGTCACATCACCGGCCGTCGCCGCACCGGCGACGACGGCGGGGCCCGGCCCGCGCGCCGCCGCCCTGCGGACCCTGCTGCGCAACAAGCTCGCCGTCGTCGCACTCGCCGTACTCACGGTCATGCTGGTCTTCGCGGTCTTCGCACCGCTGATCGCCCCGCACGACCCCAACGCCCAGGACCTGCTGCTCCGGCTGAAGCCGCCCGCCTGGCAGTCCGGGGGCAGCGGCGCCCATCTGCTCGGCACCGACCAGCTCGGCCGCGACATGCTCTCCCGCGTCATCTACGGCACCCGGATCTCGCTGCTGGTCGGCGCGGGCGCGGCGCTGCTCGCCGGAGTGATCGGCACCGCCGTCGGACTCGCCTCCGGCTACTTCGGCGGCTGGCTCGACCGGGTGCTCATGCGGCTCGCCGACGTCCAACTGGCCTTCCCCTCCATCCTGCTGGCCCTGGCCGTCGTCGGTTTCCTCGGCTCCGGGCTCTGGTACGTGATCCTCGTGCTCGGCTTCACCGGCTGGGTCTCGTACGCCCGCGTCGTGCGCTCCGAGGTGATGTCGCTGCGCTCGCGCGACTTCATCACCGAGGCCCGCGCGATCGGTGTCACCGACAGCGCGATCATGCGCCGCCACTTGCTGCCCAACGTGATGGCGCCGCTGGCCACCATCGGCACGCTGCACATCGCGGCGGCCATCGTCGCCGAGGCGTCGCTGAGCTATCTCGGACTCGGCGTGCCCAAGGAGACCGTCACCTGGGGCTCGATGCTCGCCGACGGCCAGCTCTACCTCGGCACCTCCTGGTGGGTCGCGGTGTTCCCGGGCATCGCCCTGATGGTCACCTCGCTCGCCGTCAACATCACCGGCGACGCCCTGCGCGACGTCGCGGACCCGAAGGCGTACCGCCGATGACAACCGACCGCACGAGGCCGAGCGACCGCACGAAGCCGAGCGACCGCACGAAGCCGACCGACCCTACGAGGCCGAGCGACCGTACGACACGGGCCGGGGCCGCACCCGCCCGCCCCGAACCCGTACTCGACATCACCGATCTGAGCGTCGACTTCAGGCTCGACAGCTCCACCGTGCACGCCGTCCAGGGCGTCAGCCTCCAGGTCGGCGCGGGCGAAACCCTCGCCGTGGTGGGGGAGTCGGGCAGCGGCAAGACGGCCACCGCGCTGTCCGTGCTCCGCCTCAACCCCGAGCCGCCGTGCGTGTACGCGGGCGGCGAGATCCGCTTCGGGGGACGCGACCTGCTCGCCGTGGGCGAGAAGGAACTCCGCGCGGTCCGCGGCCACGACATCGCCATGATCTTCCAGGACCCGATGACCAGCCTCGACCCGCTCCAGCGGGTCGGCGCCCAGGTCGCCGAAGTGCTCAGGCACCACAGGGGCGTCTCCCGCGCCGAGGCCAAGGAGGCGGCCGTCGCCGCGCTGGACGAGGTCGGCATCCCCGACCCCGAGCGGCGCTACCGGCAGTATCCGCACGAGATGTCCGGCGGCCTGCGCCAGCGCGTGATGATCGCGACGGCGCTGGTCGGACGGCCGCGCGTGCTCATCGCCGACGAGCCGACCACCGCGCTCGACGTCACCGTGCAGCGGCAGATCCTCGACCTGCTCGTCGCACTCCAGGAACAGCACGGCATGGCCGTCGTGCTGATCACCCACGACCTCGGAGTCGTCGCGGAGACGGCCGACCGGGTCGTGGTCATGAACGCGGGCCGGGTCGTGGAGAGCGGGGACGTCATGGACGTCTTCGACCACCCCGCCGAGGACTACACACGGCGGCTGCTGGACGCCACCCCACGATTGGAGTCGGCATGACGCTGCTCGAACTCGACGGACTGCGCAAGGAGTTCGGTGGCAGGCCGGTCCATGTGGCGGTCGACGACGTGTCCTTGACCGTGACCGAGGGCGAAACCCTCGCCCTGGTGGGCGAGTCGGGCTGCGGCAAGACCACCCTGACCCGGCTGCTGCTCCGGCTGATGGAGCCGACCGCCGGAAGCGTCCGGTTCGACGGCCAGGATCTCGCCGCCCTCTCCCCGGCCCAACTGCGGTCCGTACGGCGCCAGATGCAGGTCGTCCTCCAGGACCCGTACTCCAGCATGAACCCGCGCATGCGGATCTCCGACATCGTCGCCGAACCGCTGATCACCCACGATCCGGACGCCCGCGGCAGACGCGGCCGGGCACGTACCCGCGAACGCGTCGGCGAGCTGCTGGAGTCGGTGGGCCTGCCCGCGACGATCCAGGACCGCTACCCGCACGAGTTCTCCGGCGGCCAGCGCCAGCGCGTGTCGATCGCCCGCGCGCTCGCCCTCGAACCGAGGCTCGTGGTGCTCGACGAACCCACCAGCGCGCTCGACGTCTCCGTGCAGGCGCAGGTGCTCGACCTCCTGGCGGAGCTGCAACAGCGCCTCGGCCTCACCTATGTCTTCGTCTCGCACAACCTCGCCGTCGTCCGGCAGGTGGCCGACCGGGTCGCCGTCATGCGGCACGGCAAGCTGGTGGAGGTCGGCGCCGCGGCCGATGTCTTCGGCGATCCGCAGCACCCGTACACCCGGCAGCTGCTGGACGCCGTGCCCGTACCCGACCCGCGCCGCGCCCGCCGTACGCGGTCCCGCCCCCGTACGGAGGCGGTCTAGAGGTGGGGTCCGAAGCGGGACCTGAGGTGCGGCGTGTGGTGCGTCCGGAGGCGGGTTCGGCGACGGGGCCGGGCCTAGAGGTGGGAGAGCACCAGCCCCGCGCCGCCCAGCAGCGCCACATCGTCCACGGCCGCGCCGCTCACCAGCACCTGCGGCAGCTCGGCCCCCGCGGAGGCTCCGGCCGAGGCGACGTCGGAGCGCAGCCGTTCCTCGATCAGCGTCCGGAACCGTTCACCGCCCTCGCGCGCCTCGCCGTGCAGGACGAACAGCCCCGGCGCGAACAAGTGCTGGACGTTGATCAGCCCCAGGGCGACGTTCTCCGCGTACTCCTCGACCGTCCGGCGGGCCGCCTCGTCGTCGCGCTCCACCAGCGCGGCGAGGGTGGCGCCGTCGCCGAGCCCGGCCGCCCGCGCGCGCTCGCGCAGCCAGCGCGTGGTGGCCACCGTCTTCCAGCAGCCGCGCCCGCCGCAGGTGCACGCCTCGCCGCTGGCCGACACCGTCATATGGGCGCCGCTGCGCCCGCCGGCCGGGGCCAGCACCTGGCCGTCGTACAGGATGCCGACGCCCAGCACCTCACCGGTGGACACCGACGCGAACGTACGGCGGCCACGCCCGGCGCCGAACCACCGGTCGCCGAGCACCTGGAGCCTGGCCCGGTGCTCGACCCGTACCGGGGCGCCGGTCAGCGCCGCGAGCCGGGCGGTCACCGGATAGCCGTGCAGCGCCGGTACGTCGTTGACCTCGGTGATCAGACCGGCGCCGGGATCGACGATCCCGGCCGCCGCCACGCCGACCCCGACCGGTTCGTACCCGGCGAAGACCTCGGCGGCCAGCGCGAGCGCCGCGTCGATGTCGGCGGGCAGGGCCGTGGCGGCGTCGTACGACGCCTCGGCCCGGCGCAGCACCGCGCCGGACATGGTCAGCACCGCCGCCCGGACCCGTCCGGGCACCAGTTCGACAGCTCCGAGCGTCCGCGGCGGCCGGGGCGCGACCGTCCCCGGCGCGGGCTCGGGCACCAGCCGCAACGGAGAACCTTCATGGACCATGCGCCGACTCTGCCACGACACGGTTTCCGGGAGGTAGCGCTGTGAGAGATCTGACCCGGCTGACCTGGCGCGAAGTCCGCGGGGCCGGGGCGACCGGAATCGCCCTGCTGCCCATCGGATCGCAGGAGCAGCACGCCGCCCACCTGCCGATGGGCACCGACACGCTCCTCGCCGAGGCCGTCCTCGACGCCGCCGCCGCGCTGCTCGACCGGGACCCGACGCCCTCGGAGCTCGTACGGCTGCCCGCCCTCCCGTTCGGCCACAGCCCGCACCACCTGTTCGCCGCCGCCGTCTCGCTGTCCGCCGCCACGCTCGGCGCCGTACTCGACGACGTCCTGGACTCCCTGGTGACCAGCGGTTACCGGCGGATCATGGTCGTCAACGGGCACGGCGGCAACGACGAGATCATGCGGCTGGCCGTGAAGCGCTTCGCGCTGCGCGCCGACGTCACCGTCGCGGCCTGCTCGTACTGGACGGTCACGTCCGGTGACGGCGAGCCCGACGGGGGCAGGCCCGAGGTGACTCCGGGGCACGCGGGCTGGTTCGAGACCTCCCTGATGCTCGCCGCCCACCCGGAGCTCGTCCGTACCCCGGTCGCCGCCCGCGCCCCGGTCGATCCGCCGCCGCTCTTCGACAACCCGCCGTATCCGGGCCTGACCGTGGAGCGCCACGGCGAGTGGGCGCGGGTCGGCGGATCGACCGACGACGCCTCCGGCGCGGACGCGGGGGCCGGGCGCCGGCTGCTGGCCGACCGGGCGGTGGGGCTCGCGCGGGCGATCAGGGCTTTTGACGAGGCGACGGCGGGGGTTTTTGACGAGGCGACCGCGGGGCCTTTTGACGCGGCGACCGCGGGGGCTTTTGACGCGGTCACCGTACCCGCGGCCGACGACGTGACCACTGTCCCCGCGGCCGACGCGGCCACCGCTGTCCCCGACGCGGCCACCATCCGAGCTGAGGAGAAGAATGAAGATCACTGACGTCGACGTATGGGTGGTCAATCTGCCCCTGCTCAACCCGTTCACCAGCTCCTTCGAGACCAAGACCGGGGAGACCAGGACGGTCGTGCGGATCCGCACCGACGACGGTGTCGAGGGCTGGGGCGAGACGATGTGGGGCCGGCCCGTCGCGGCGATCGTCCGGGCGATGGCCGACGATCTGATCGGCACCAGCCCGTTCGCCCTGGAGAGCTTCCACCGCAAGCAGCACATGGTGCCCTTCTTCCACGGCTACCTCGGGTACGCGGCGATCGCCGCCCTCGACGTGGCCTGCTGGGACGCCATGGGCCAGGCCACCGGCCAGTCGCTCACCGACCTGCTGGGCGGTCCCGTACGCGACGAGGTGCCGATCACCGCCCTGGTGACCCGCGCCGACGCGCCCGGCGCGAGCCCCGCCGCCCTGCCGGGACAGCTCGCCGAGCACGCGACGCGGGTGGTCGAGGAGGGCGGCTTCAGCGCCGTCAAACTCAAGGGCACCACCGATGTCGCGGGCGACGTGGCCATCCTGCGGGCGCTGCGCACCGCCCTGCCCGGCATCAATCTGCGGGTGGACCCGAACGCGGCCTGGTCCGTACCGGACTCGGTACGCGCCGGGATCGCCCTCGAGGAGCTGGACCTCGAATACCTGGAGGACCCCTGCGTCGGCATCGAGGGCATGAGCCAGGTGAAGGCGAAGGTCCGGATACCGCTGTGCACCAACATGTGCGTCGTACGGTTCGAGGACTTCGCCCCCGCGATGCGGCTCAACGCGGTCGACGTCATCCACGGCGACGTCTACAAGTGGGGCGGTATCGCCGCCACCAAGGCGCTCGCCGCCCACTGCGAGACGTTCGGGCTCGGCATGAACCTGCACAGCGGCGGTGAGCTGGGCATCGCCACGGCCGCGCATCTCGCGGTCGTCTCCAGCACCCCCGTGCTCTCCCGCGCGATCGACAGCATGTACTACCTGCACGCCGATGACATCATCGAGCCGCTGCACCTCGCGGACGGCCGTCTGCGAGTACCCACAGGGCCCGGCCTGGGAGTCAGCGTGGACGAGGACAAGCTGCGCCACTTCGCCGAGGCCAACGAGCGGGACGGGGATCTGACCGGATGACCAAGGAAGCGGTACACACCGCCCACGCGCCCCAGCCCGCGGGCGCCTACAGCCAGGGCGTCGTCGCCGGCGGCTTCCTCTACACGGCCGGCTTCGGCCCCAAGGACCCCCTCACCGGCGAGGTCCCCGAACTCGTCGGCGACCAGACCCGCCAGGTCCTCCGCAACCTCACCGCCGTCCTCGCCGAGCGCGGCCTCACCCTCGACGACGTCCTCAAGGTCACGGTCCACCTCCAGCACCTCCACCGCGACTTCGCCGCCTTCGACGCCGCCTACCGCCCCTTCTTCACCGCCCCCTACCCCGTCCGCACCACCGTCGGCTCCGACCTCATGAACATCCTCGTGGAAATCGACGTCGTCGCCCTCCTCCCGACCGCCTGAGCCGCCCGCTCCGACGGTTCTCCGCGGTCCGTCGCGGCCGATACGGGGATCCCTCCCCCGGCCGCGGCGGAACCGTCCGGAGCGTCGGCGGCCGAAGCCGTACGCGCCGCGCTGAGCGGTGGTCCGCGTGAAGAGCGACGCGGGGTTCGACTCCCCACCGGACAGCGCAGCTCAGCACCGCGTACGGGTAACGGCGTACGTCACCCAGCACGGACCGGCACGGCGCTCGGTCGGCGGGCGGGGGCCGCCACCGGATGGCTCTTACTTCCGACGCCTCAGCAGCCTTTCCAGGTCTTCCGCCGCTTCGGGCAGCCCGGCGTCCGCGGCTTTCCTGAGCCAGCTCTCGGCCTGAGCGAGATCCCCGGTGTGCCATGAGCTGACTCCCAGCTCGCGCATGGTGGCGGGATCCCCGGATTCGGCGGCCTTGCGCCGCCATATTCCCGCCTCTACACGATTCCCGTCCCGTTCGAGCAACCGCCCAAGTTCCCTCATCGCGTCGGGTCGCCCGGCGCGCGCCGCCTCGCGGTACCAGTGAACGGCGCCGTCGCTGTCACCGAGCCGCTTGAGTCGGGTGGCCTCGTTGACCATCGCGGCCGGATCGGAGATGCCCGAGTGTGCCCGGTTCCTGGCCAGTGCGAGACGGCCGACCGTATGGGTGTTGCGCAGCTCGGGCCGCGGATGCCCCTTGCTGGGCAGAACCCTGGCGAGGTGCTCGTGAATGGCCTGCAGAGTGAGGAATTCTGCGGCGTCGGTGGTCCCGTGCCTCATGAGATCCAGCAACTCGCCGGTGTATGCGGTGTGGCGTGCGCCGACAGGAGCGTTGGAAGGGCGATTCGCCGGCGAGGACGTCAGGGTGCAGGTGCCGGCCACCTCCAGGTGGCCCGCCACTACGGAACTGGTCGTGGCCATCGCGCCAATGGCCAGGCCGGAGAAGCAGCAGTCGAGAATGAGGACTCTGTTGTTCGCCCGCGCGTTCGCCAGCGTACGGCGTATCAGAGCGAACGGTATTCCCGTCCACGCCACCAGATCCGGTTCGCTGGAGGTTCCGGGCAGGGACAGATACAGCTCGCCGTCCGGGCCGATGAGGCCGTGACCGGCGTAGTAAACGAGCAGGAGGTCCTCGGCCTCATCGGCGGCGGCGGCCAATCGGGCTCCGATGGATGGTGCGTCAGCGAGCTCGGCGGTCGGCTCCGCTTTGCCGCGCCGTGCGCAGTGCTTGTCCGGGAGGGCTGTCCCCCACGGGCTGGTGAGCACCTCGGCCAGGTCGTCGATGTTGTGTGTCACGGCGGGCAGGTCCGTCAGCGCGGGATCGGTGAACGTGTCGAAACCCAGTAGCACCGCTCGGGACCGCAGCGGGTCGGGCAGGCGCATTCACCGCTCCAGGACGCGTCGGAGCAAGGGTTCCAGATCCGCCGCCGGCACGTCGCGCAAGGAGATCTTGACGTTCTGCCCGCTGGGGCCGGTCACCTCGATGTCCGCCGAGGGCCGGCGATGCCTGATCCACACGGACACCGACGCCGCCAGGACAGTCCCGGCTCCCTGAGCGCCGAGGGCCACGATCAGGACTTCGGAGATCCCGCCCATGTGGCCGGGGCTCGGCTCGGGCGGCTCGATGGCGGAGCAGCCGCGGAGCTCGTCCTCGCGCGACAGCCAGTCGGCCAGCCCTGTCAGATCCGCCCGGGCCGTTTCACCGGTCAGCCGTATGTACGCCTGCATCGCTCTCCCCTTCAGGGCGTCCCCTGTTGAGGACTTCCGCGGTTCAATTCCCGGGCCCGTGCTGTGCTTCCAGTACGGCCTTGAGATCTGTCACGGCATTGGGTACTCCGGCGTCGACCGCTTTTCTGCACCACCGCTCCCCGGCGGCCACGTCCCCCTGCGTGGCCAGGAGAATACCGAGCATCGCCATACAACTGCCGTTGCCGACGGCGGATCCCCGGCGGAGCCACATTTCGGCATCCTCCAACTCGCCTCGATTCATGCGCAGGTTGGCCACGAGGTACATGCCGAATTCGTTACCGGCCTGGGCGGCTCGCTCGTACCACCGATCGGCCTCGTCCACGTCCCCCTGCTGCCTCGCCAGCGACCCGGCCTTGACCATGGCCAAGGTGTTCCCGGTGGCAGCGGACTTCCAGTACCAGAAAAGCGCGTCGGCCGTGGCACCGCGCTTTTCGAGCAGATAGGCCAGCCGTGGCATCGAATCGTCGATCCTGGCTTCGCTCGCCTCCCTGTACCACTGTTCCGCCTCGGCCACGTCGCCTCGCTGTTCCAGCAGGGTGCCCAGGAAGTGCATCGCCGTCGGCACTCCCTCCTCTGCCGCGTGCCGGAACCACGGTTCCGCCTCGGCCGGCCGCTGCTGCTCCGCCAGCAGCGACGCCAGCATCAGCGCCGAGCGGAGGTGACCGGTCTCAGCCCCTCGCCGGTACCACTCCTCGGCCTCGACGAGCCGTTCCTGCTGATCGAACACGTTCCCGAGGCTGAGCATCGCGGGGACGTGTCCCTCGCCGGCGGCCCACCGCAGGAACTTCTCGGCCTCGGCCAACTCACCGCGCTCACACAGCAGCGAGGCGAGCAGGGTGAGCAGATCGGCCATGAGCGTGCGCCCCTGCTTCTCGGGCAGGTCGTCCGCCTTCGCCAAAACCCCGGCGCCTTCCCGCAGAAGCCGCTCCGCCTCCGCCGAGTCACCGCTCTGTACCGCGATGCGCGCGAGATCCCTCATCGCGTCGCACCGCGCCAGAACCTGGCCCGCGTCGTCAGAACCCGCCGCTCTGCGCAGCCACTCTCGCGCGTCGTCGAGACGGCCGCTCTGCTCCAGCAGCAGCCCACCGCGCCACATGGAGAAGACGTCACCACGATCCGCCCCCTTGCGGTACCACTCCTGGGCGTCCGCGAGTTCACCGCGCTGCTCCAGCGCGGATCCCACGTTGCCCATCGCGGGCACGTTCCCCGCGTCAGCGGCCTGACGGCTCCAACGCTCCGCTTCCGCGGACTCCCCGCGCTCCTGGAGGATCCCTCCGAAGCGGAACATGCCCTCTGCATGCCCGGCTTCGGCTGCTCGCCGAAACCACCGCTCGGCTTCTGAGCGGTTCTCCCGCTTCTGGAACAGCCAGCCCAACTGGATCATCGCGTCCGGATCGCCGCCCTCTGCGGCTTCCTCGTACTGCTGTTCCGCCTGCTCTTCCATCGGGTCCCGTTCGTCGCGGCGGCTCAAAGGCGGCCTTTGGCGAGATCGTCCAGCATGCTCTCCTTCACGGGTGCCAGGCCGATGCGCTCGATCAGGCGCTTCGCGGTGCGCTTGTCCGTCGTCGCCAGCGTCCTCGCCATGTTGGCGAACGCGCCGTCCCGTTCGTGATCCGTCCTGATGGTCAGCGCGATGCGCTCGGCTTCACGGGCGTTGACGGCGACCAACTGCTCGGCCAGTACGCGGACAGAGAAGTCCCGACCGTTCTGCACGATGTGGTCTTCGTAGGTGACGGAGTTCGCGATGCGTTCGGCCTCGGCGATGTCGCCCGGACCGATGGCCACCTGAACGGCCAAGTCGGTCAGGGCGGCTGCTCTCTGCCGCGCATTCGGGACGGCGCGGGCCATTCGCTCGGCCTGACGTATTTCTTCTCTGAGGCGGCGTCCCACCATGGCTTCCCCCTGAGGCCCGGGTGACTGCGTTGCTTTTGATGACAGCACGTCAGGTGCGAGGCCGCAAGGGGCGGTGAAGACCTCCACCGGCTCACGGCCGTGACCCTGCACCGGTCATCCGGTCCCGTGCGGTGCTGCTGCACGCGGCGACCAGGTCGCGCATCGTCGGCAGCGGTGGTGATCCGGTCTCGCTGCTCGTCGGTGGGCGGACCAGCCAGGTGGCGCCGTCGCGGATACCGATGACCGGGTGGCGCAGCTCGTTCGAACCGATCGTGTTGCCGCGCGTGCCGGTGGGGGGCAACTCCCTCATGGCGCGTCCTCCGTGGTGTCGTGGTGCGGTTCGTGCGCTTGCCGTCACCGCCGCCGCGCGGGTCGGCGATCGGGCTGAACTGCACTGCCGCCAAACGCAGTTGGCTGTCCCCGCCGTTACCGCTTGCGTCACGGTCGGCGAGGACGGCGACGACGGTGACGCGGGAGTCGCCCCTGGCGCGTTGGCCACGGTGCGCGCAGTCGTGGCGGGCGTGGCCGATTCCGATCACGGTGTCCCCGTGGACGCGGATGGAGTCGAGCGTCCAGCCGAACGCGTACGTCACGAGGTCGCCGCCGCGGTAGTGATCGAGGCACTGCCCGCGGTCGAGGACGAAGCCGAACGGTCCCGACCGTGGTGAGGTCATCGGTGACGAGCGCGGCCAAGGCGTCGGCGTCGCCGGTACGTTCGGCGTCGGCCCAGCGGTCGGTGAGTTCGGTGAGCGACGCGGCGGGGTCGCCCGTTGCGGTCGTCATGACACTCTTCTTCGTACGGGTGCGGGTACGGGCGTGGGCGCGGGCGCGGCGTCGACGGGTCGGTGACGGACGCCGTCAGAGCCAGTACGTGTCGTGACGGCGCATGAACTCGTCGCGCTCCGCGTCGCCCATCGGGTCCTCGGCCAGGGGGGCCAGCCGCTCGGAGTACTCCTCGCGCGGAGCGCCCGCTGAGAACAGCAGCAGCATCGAGGCGGCCTCGCCGGAGTCGTTGCGGAAGCCGTGGACGCCGCCGGGCGGGATTAGGATCTCTAAGCGTTGGATATCAAACGATTAGGTCAGCAAGGATCCGTTGTAGACTCGCGGCCATGCCAGCGCCGCAGGGCCCGCCGTTCGGGATGCATCTCACCCGGGTGGCGAAGGTCGTCTCAGGACAGTTCGACGCGGCGCTCACCGCTGCCGGTGGGTCGCTGCCGGTGTGGCTGATCCTGATGTCGCTGGAGACGACACGGTTCGGCAACCAGCGCGGTCTCGCCGCCGCCATCGGCATCCACGGCGCGACCCTGACCCACCACCTCAACGCGATGGAACGCGACGGCCTCCTCACCCGTCGACGTGCCGACGACAACCGCCGCGTCCACGTCGTCGAACTCACCGAGACCGGCCACGCGCTCTTCCTCCAACTCCGCGACGCCGCCGTCGACTTCGACCGCCGCCTCCGGCTCGGCTTCACCCCCGCCGAACTCGCCGCCGTCTCCGCGGCCCTCGACCGCCTCGCCTCGAACGTCACCGACTGACCACCCGCCGCGCGGTTCCGCGGCCCCCCGCCGCCATGACGGGCCGACGCCGTATTGCCCGGTGAGAGGCTGAGGACACGAAATCCGAACTCGTGGAGTGCTGCCCCCGCACGCTTTCCCACGGGCCACGGCGTCGTTCACGAGGAAGCACGGGGGTTCCGACCTGCGGCGGGTGTTGGGTGGAGCGACGGCCGAGCAGACGTTACCTGCCGAGCGGACGGCCGCCCGCGGCAACGGCGAACGCGGCATCGGGGTCCGACGAGGGCGCGTCGCCCGCGAGTGCGTGGCCGATCCGTAAGCCTCTACCCGAGATCCGGTACGGCGCTGGCGTGGGCGGCCAGGACGCGCCAGGTGCCGTCAACGTGGATCCAGGTGCGGGTGTAGCGAAGGCGCGCCTTGAACGGATGTCCGCCGGCGGTGCCTTCAAGCCCGGCCAGTACGCGGGTGATCCCGGTGGAGTCCACCACGGTCACGTCCAGGTCCTGCTGCTCGAAGACCTCGACGGCCAAGGTCCCGGACCTGTGCGCCCCCAGGTCCTCCTCCTTCGTCACGGTGCTGCCGTCCGGCCCCGTGTAGACGACACGGTCGTCCAGGAGCACGTCCAATGCCCGCGCATCACCTGATCGAACCGCGGCCTGCAACCTCTGCTCGGCATCGTGAAGAGCGGCTTCAAGAGCCACCTGATCCATCCCCATCCCCATCCTCCTCGCCCTGCCGACCTGCCGCCCTGCGAATCCTCCGCCGATCGCGACGGTACCCACCTCGCCGGATCCACCGGTCACAGCATCGAGGGGCTGGCGGAGACAGCTGGAACGGTC
This sequence comes from Streptomyces sp. NPDC087422, assembly GCF_044744145.1. Taxonomy (NCBI): domain Bacteria; kingdom Bacillati; phylum Actinomycetota; class Actinomycetes; order Kitasatosporales; family Streptomycetaceae; genus Streptomyces; species Streptomyces sp. NPDC087422. The sequence goes on from NZ_JBIUXT010000003.1 coordinate 857,308, forward strand.
ACCGCCGCCGTACGAGATCCGCCCCAGCCTGATCCCGGTCGATTCGCGTCGTGGCCGGCGAGCCTTCTGGAGGATATGGGTTTCGAACCGGTGAGGGGTTGCCTTCAACACGCTCTCCGACGTTCTGCTTTGGTGTGCGCCGGGGCGTGGATGGTCTGAGCTGGGCCGGGGTGGTGGCTCCAGGGCTTGCTGGACGCTCGTGGACGGGGGCGAACGCCCCCGACCTGCAACCTTCGGGGGTGCGGGCGCCGGCCCTGTCAAGCCGGTGTGTCGTGTGGTGGGCTGGGTTCAGCAATCTGGGTCTGGGGGAGATGTGGGTCTCATCCCTGCTGCTTCTGCCGGCTGCGCTCGTGGGTTGGCCGTCTGGACGTTGGTGCGGCCAGCGCGGGCAGGTTCGCGTAGCCGGGCCCCTCTCGGTGGCCGTAGGCTGGGCGACTGCATGTCGGCGCGAGGGCGGAAATACATGTTTTGCGGCTTTCTCTGAAGTTGGTTCTGTGCGGCCTGCGTCCACGCAATGACTGCAGGTCAGACAGCTTGCTCCCCGCGCGAGCGGGGATGGACCCCGATCTGGAGTTTCCGCCAGGCAACGGCGACGCTGCTCCCGCGCCCGCGGGGATGGGCCCGCCACCTCCCTGCACAGCGCAGTGATCAAATACCGCTCCCCGCGCCCGCGGGGATGAGCAGCCGGATCTCCGGCGTGCCGTTGACCAGCGGCAACTCCTCGTTGTGCGCGGTGGAGCCCTGCATCGGCACGAAACCGCAGATCTTCGCGGACTCGCTCTCCAGGTGGTCGCCGACGCGGGTGAAGGCAATGGAACGGGTCAGGCCCCGCATCCGCAGCGGCACCACCAGGCGACCGCCGGGCATGAGTTGGTCGATCCACGTCGGCGGGACGTCCCAGGCGTCGACGGTCACCATCAGGACGTCGACCTTCCCCAGGTCGGGGATGGGCTGGGCGGCGTCGGCCGTGACGACGGTGACCCGGCCGTAGCCGTGCGCGTCCAGCAGCGGGCGGGCCCGGTCGGTCACGACGGGATCGATGTCCACCGTGGTGACCTGGCCGTCGGCACCGCCGCGTACGGCTCGTACGCCTTCCTCACGCTCACCTCGGAGGTGAAGGCGTGCCGGGGGACGGCGCGCATCACGGCCTCGACCTCGGGAGTGGTGATCCACCCCTCCGCACAGAGGGTGTCCGTGACGAAGCCGGACCCCGGTTGCAGCCGTTGCCGAGACCCACGCAGCCTGCGACGTCGCCGAGCGCGTCCACTCCGGACGCGTGCGAGAGGGCATGGCCGAGCTGTACGCCTACACGGTGGGTCACGGAACTTCGGCACCCGTACGAGAAGCGCGCGCTAGGCTCCGCGAGCAACTCGCCGACTGACAAGGAACGCTGTGACCATCCTCGCCGTGACCGGCCACATGGACCTCACCGATGCTTCTGTCCCCCTGGTTCGCGCAGCCCTCGGCGAGTTGATGAGTGACGTGGCAGACGGTGAACTGGTCGGCGTCTCCTGCATCGCCGCCGGGGCGGACTCCTTGTTCGCCGAAGCCGTCCTCGACGCCGGCGGAAGCCTCGTCGCCGTGATCCCTTCCCGCGACTACCGCGAGACGAAGGTCAAGGATGCGCACGCCGCCCAATTCGACCGGCTTTTGGCTGCCGCCACCGAGGCAGTGGTGATGGACCACGCCACCGCCGGTCGCGACGCGTACGAAGCCGCCAACAGCGAATTGCTGCGCCGGGCCGACCGTCTTGTCGCCGTTTGGAACGGCATGCCGCCCGGCACCAAAGGCGGCGGCACCGCCGACGTCGTCGAAGAGGCCCGCGCCCTCGGCATCCCCGTCACCGTCATCTGGCCGACGGGAGCCGCACGGCGTATCGCGTGACCTCAACGCGTCCCTACTGTCGCTCCCAGCACGCGAGTTGCGAGTGGCGGTGCTACTCGGTCTGCCACCAGCCTCGTCCCGTGTGCCAGTCGCTCGCCCAGGCCAGGAAGTCGCCTGCACGCTGATCATGTGGAGCATCGGCGTAGGGCGCGGCGCATCTGTCTCTGAGCCACTAGACCTGGCCGCGTTGCGGCCCGGCCACCACCAGGGTCCAGTACGCCCCTGGTCTGCCTTTGCCCAGCAGCGCCGAGCCGTGCAGGTAGGTCTCGTGGAGCAGCGGCGAGTGGAGGGGGTGGTCGGAGTAGTCGTACTCCCATTGCCACTCCTTGGTGAGGGGGAAGGCGATGCCGGGCACCCGTGCGGCGGTGTTGTCGAACGGCTCGGGGCTCATCCAGCAGTCCGCCTCCCAGACGAACCAGTTGTCCGGGTTCTCTCCCAGGGGCAGCAGACCGCCTTCGTCGGGCTGGGAAGATCTCGGCCAGGAGGGCGGTCGCACTCGACGTCGCATCGTCCCCGCGCCATGGATATCAACGGGGGCCGACACTCTGACCCTGGCCAGGGTGAGGGTCAACTTACGTGTTCATCAAACCGCTGGGCGGCCCGCTGAGCCCGAACACGGATTACCACGACTGGAAACGGCCCTTGGTGGGAGCCGGGTACGTATGCCAGCATGCGGGCGCGGTGCCTGCATGTGCCGGAGCCATGCTCAAGGACGTGGCGCGGAAGATCGCTGAAGCAGTCTGGGGGCGCCCCGCTGCGCCCACTGTGGGCAAAAAACCAGGACAATGGGGGCTGGGAAGACACCGATGGCCCCCACCGCGAACGGTGGGGGCCATCGGCATATTGCCCGGTGAGAGCAATGGCGGAGGATACGAGATTCGAACTCGTGAGGGGTTGCCCCCAACACGCTTTCCAACTTTTCGTCCGGGAGTTCCGCAGGGTTCGCATCCGTTCTGACCTGCGGTATGGGGCCGAACGGCAAAGTGCTTGGACCCCGACGAACGGCACTGAATGCAGCCCAAACTGCAACCCTCCGGCTCGTTCGCCGGACGGCCAACCATGCGTCAACACCCGCTCGTGTCCGAGCCGTCGAGTAGTCTCCCGGAGAAGGCACGGGGGGCCGCGCATTCGCAAGCCGTAGAGAACAGGGAGCCAACAGTGGTTCGGGGTGGGTTAACGTGGTGGCAGTTATCGGACCTGCATTGGCCAGCCGATCCGTCCATGGAGTTGCAGCGGTACATTGACAACCTGCTACGGCACCTCCGCGAGTCTGTGGCCACCTCGGGGTGTCCTAATTTCGCCGTCTTCACCGGCGACATCGCGTACTCGGGCCAGTCGAAGGAGTACGACTCGGTCGGCGAGCGCCTCATGGCGCCGCTGCGTGAACTGCTCGGCGACGAAGTCCCAATGCTCTTCGTTCCGGGCAACCACGACATGGACCGCGACGAGGCGCTGATCAAGCAGAGTCGGCTTGTCACCGACCTGGCGGACCCGGCCGCCGTCGACGCCTTCCTCGGGAATCCACGCAACCGTGCGAACTTCGCCGACCCGTTCCGCAGTTACTCCGACTTCGTGGCGCAGTGGGGTCCCGCCGGGACGGACGACGCCTACCGCTGGACTCACACCTTCACCGCGGCGGGCCGCAAGCTCACCGTTCTGGGCCTGAACTCGGCCTGGGCCGGCTTCTATCACGCAACGGACGCTGTCACGGAAAGCGACCGCGGCCGACTGCTGCTCTCCATCGACCAGGCCCCGGAGCCCGCCGAGGATGCCGACTTCACCTTCTTCGCGCAGCACCATCCGTTCGAGTGGTTGAACGAGGACATCTGCGACCCGGCGGTACAGAGCCTGCGCCGGAACTACCAGGTCGGGCTCTTCGGGCATGTCCACAGTCCGCGAGAGCTTGGACAGCTCAGCTCGCCCCACTCCACCGTCCTGCGTATCCCTTCGATGCTGCTATTCGGGCGGCCGCACGGGGACGACTCTGCTCGTTACCCCCGTGGCTACAGCGTCGGCGCCGTCGAGGTCGCGACCGGCGAGTGCTGCGTGCGGTACTTCAAGTACGACAGCGTCTACTCCCAGTCGTTCAAGGAGTTCACGGACGTCTACGCCGATGACGGGAAGCCGCCGACGGCCGTTCTTAAGCCGCGCCGCGCGGGTGCTGAGTCCGCAGCACGGACGGGGACGGGCGCTCGCTTCCGGTTCAACGACGCGCTGCCGGAGATCGCCCGGCTGCGCGAGCGGGTGCCAGAACTTACCGACTGCGACCGCGACGTGCGGCACGGACTCGACATACTCCAAGCGTCCGTCGAACTCGTCGACCGACACGACGGCCTGACTCCCTACCTCCTGGACAGTCCCTCCTTCGCGTTCGCGTACGTCCTCGCTGAGCTGTCGGTGGTCCGGGCCCACGCCGCTGGCGGCGTCCAGGCGCAGGCCGACTTCAGAGTCGCTTCCTGGCTTAAGGACGACGCGGCCCGGCTCTTGGGCGCCGTGCCGACCGGGGCGCCCGACCTGGAAGAGTTACTCCGGGTGGTCGATCACGTCAGTGTGGCGGAGCCGAGCCGGATCCGGACCGTCGGCGACCTGCGCCGTGCCCCGGTAGCCATGGCATTCGCCTACCTCTGGGGCCTCGCCCGGTTGGCCCAGCTCCTGGATAACCCCGGCTTGATCGACGGCACCGGTACGGTCGATCAGGCTGGTCGAAACGTGCTCTCCGTGCATGAGGCCCCGAACGGTGGCGACGTCCTCGTGTTCGACCTCGCGACCACTGAGCGCCGAACCTTCCACTTGGCCTCAGAGGCCCTGCACGCTGTCCGCCGCTACTTCACCGAACTGGACGACCTCTGGCGCAAGTGGCAGCTGATCCACCCGCTGCTGCGGTTCGAACTCGACACGCCCAACTGGGCGGACCGGAGCGTGAACCACCACGAGATCCGGGTCGACCCGCGTCCAGTGACGGAGATTCTGATGGGTCGGGCGCTCTACGGCGACCGTCAGCACGTGTGGCTCCGGGAGCTCATCCAGAACGCCTTGGACGCCACGGCCATGCGGGCGAAGAGCGGCGAGGCCGGCTACACCCCCGCCGTCCACGTCGAGCGGCGGAGCGAACACGTCGTGGTCATCCGCGACAACGGCATCGGGATGACCTACCAGCAGGTGGTGAACCAGCTCTCCGTGCTTGGGCGCTCAGGCTGGCGGAGTTCCGCGGAGGCCCAGCAGCCCGCCGACATGCCGGCGTTCTTCGGGCGCTTCGGGATCGGGTTCGCCTCTGTTTTCAGCGCCGCCGCAGCGGTGGACGTCCGCACCCGCACCTTGGGCAACCGCCCTGTTGACGGCGTCCTGGTCCAGTTCACGGCCCCCGACCGGCCGTTCTACACGGACTTCACCACCTGTGACATCGGCACCGAGATCACTGTCACGTTGACCGAGCCGATCAAGGCGTCCCAGTTCAAAGCCGCGCTGCAGGACCTCTTTGCCTACCTGCCGGGCTTCCTGCACGCCTCGCCCGCGCCGGGCATTCCGAACTCTCTGACCACGTTCTCGGCCGTCAGACGGCATGGGAGCGAGCTAGGCAGGTGGGACGTCCTCACCCGCGAGGGCCGCGCCCAGGTCGGGGCCCACGAGGCCGGTTTCAAGGTCGAGCTCCTGCACGATCCCCAGCCGCACCGCGGCAGGAGCGGACGCGACACAAAGGAACCCAATTTCATCGCCATCGGCTTTACCTCGCTGACGTTTTCCGCCGACGGTGTTCGCATCAGTGAGCGCAAGACACTGCGCCCGTCGAAGACCAGCGATTTGGACAGATACCGCGCGACCGAACACGACCTGAACCTCAGCGGTCTCTACCTGACCATCGACTTCGCTCGCGACCACGCGCCGGTGCTGGCGTCCCGCAACGAACTAGGGGCGCCTGATGAGCTCCAGGATGAGATCGAGCAGCTCCTCATCAAGGAACTCGTCAACCTCGTCCCCGATCTGGTCCGAGCAGCGGTCGCCAGCGCCCGTCGGCGGGAGGACCGGCGCCGGGCGGTAGTCCAAGCCCTCAGCGATGTCTTCCGACCCAATGATCGCTTCTCGCGGAATACCACGTTCCATCACATCCCCGAGCTGGACCGGGCCTGCACCCAGGCGTATCTCGCGAACTGCCCGGTGCTGGTCGCCTCGGCCGATGGGACCATGCGCCACCTGTCGCTGTCCGAGGTCGATCCTCGGGTCTGCTCGGTCGTCGTGGCGAAAGGGCTCACGGAGACCCCGGTATTCCCGGCCTTCGTCCGAGCCGAGCAGATCGACCAGTGGCTGGTCGCGATGGACAACAGGGAGATCATCCTGGTCAATCAGGCATGGCCGCACGACGCTTCACTGAAGACCGTCGATTCGGCCTCGCAACTCACCGAAAACTTTCAGGCCGTCCTACCCGAGTCACGCACCGGGAACCTGTGGCGGCTCCTGCGTTCGGACTACGCGCTCTCCGAGAGCACGGCTTTCGGCCCGTCCCTCTCCCTTCCGCTGCCCCAGCAGCGCGGCGCGAGGTCAGTCACCCGGGCCCAGGGCATCGAGCGTCGCCGCGCTGCGACCTCTATGAACGATCGGCCTCGGGTGTTTCTCAACTTGGCCCATCCGGTCATCCGAGCACTGGAAGCGTCGGTGAGCCGCAGCGACCGCGAGCCCTCGGCTGAACGGGCGGTCACCGCGATTCTGGACAGCCTCTGCGAACAGGTCATCGATGAGGACCGCATCACCGTGAGGCGGAGCCGGTGGCGCATGACTCAGGAGGAATTGGCGCGGCTCACCGGCGGCGACTTCACTCACCTGGCTGTTGAGGACCTATGAGCGCCAGTGGGGCGGCTCTGTCTGGGGGCCGCCTCACCCAGGCCAGCGCGACACCTCACTGTCTCTGGAACCGGCCGCGTACGCGGCCAAATAATGGGAGGCGCCATCCATGCCCCTCGGACGCCGGATCTTGGACCTCAAGCTTCCCCCACTTACGGTCGGCACGGCGCGACCGGAGGACCGGCTTGCCACCATCACGGCCCTGTTCGCTCACGCCGAGCGCTACACCATCGAGGCGATCGACTGGTACCTCACCAAGCGGAGGCGTCCCGCGCAGTGGTCACGACTACTGCGGAGCATCGCGGTCGGCGCTGCCGTGGTCGGTGGCATCATCCCATTAGTCCACAGCGCGTCACCCGGCCTGATCACTCCCGACTGGGGATTCGTCTTCCTTGCGGTCGGCGCCGGGTGCGTCCTCTTCGACAGGGTCTTCGGCCACTCGACCTCCTGGAGTCGATTCGCGCGGACCGGGATCTCCCTCCAGCACGCGCTGGCCCTGGCTCAATCTGAATGGGTATCCGTGCTAGTGACGCTCGATCCCGCCCAGCCCGGGAAGGAGGAGCTGCGGGATCTCCTCTCAGTGGTCAAGCGCCTGCAAAGCAAGGTGCACGAGATCATGCAAGAGGAGACGTCCGGCTGGATCGGCTACCTCGCTGAGGGGTTGGAAGAGCTGAACTTCACTGCGGTGAACCGTAGTTCACGCGGTGTCGTCCCTGGGCAGGCCACCGGAGCCCCCTAACGCTGCCTCTTTGGTCATCGGCGGAGCCACGTGCGAGGGGTGGAGTGCGAAGCCTAGTAGGCGATGGTCAGCTCGTCGGTGGGCATGGCCAGGTCGAACCAGTGCTTAGGCAGCTGATACAGCGCTCGAACGCGTAGGCATGCGCGAGCGGGGATGGACCCGAGGCGCCGTACGCGGTTGAGGAGGTGCGGTGTCTCCTGGAGGTGGCCCACAGCCAACGGAGCATTGCCTGTTGGGTCGTCGCCCTGGCGCTCAGGCTCAAGTGGGCGGACGTTGACTTCGGCCTCGGGGTGTTGGTCGTCCACCGAGGGCGGTTGCGGCCCCGGTACCGGCACGACTGCGTTGTCCCCTGCCACCATAAGCCCGGTCACTGCCCTCAGAAGGTCGATATCCGCCATGAGACGAAGGAAGCCAAGTCCTGTGCCGGACGGTGGTCCATCGGTGTTCCCAGCGAGCTGATGAAGCTCCTCACCCAGCACCGCGACCAGCTGGACCACGAATGCTGGCTCGCCGGGGACCTGTGGGGCGATACGTCTTCACTGCGCCGACCGGAGAGCCGCTCAACCCCGACACCGACCGCCACCAGGTGGAGGAGCTATTTGAGGCTGCTGGGCTTCGTGATGGGCGCCTGCATGACGCCCGCCACACCCTGGGCTGAAATCAAACCCATCTCGTCAGCCCGCATGCGCCGCCGCTACCGCCGCCTCGCCTGATCGTGGGAACTGCAACCCTGAACGTCGTTGGCCCCCGCTGCAAGCAGCGGGGGCCAACGACGTATTGCCCGGTGAGAGCAAGTGCGGAGGATACGAGATTCGAACTCGTGAGGGGTTGCCCCCAACACGCTTTCCAAGCGTGCGCCCTAGGCCACTAGGCGAATCCTCCGGGAGGAACAGTACAGGGCGTGGGGGGGTGGTTGCGAACTCGATGGGGGGTGGGGGATCGGGTAGGGTGGGCGGCAGCCCCTCACGTGGCGCTATCTCGCTGAACTCCCCCAGGGCCGGAAGGCAGCAAGGGTAGGTGGGCTCTGGCGGGTGCGTGGGGGGTCTTTGCGTGGGCCGGCGGGGATGACGGGGCCGGATGTCGGTGGGCCCGGATAACCTCGTAGGCGTGTCCCTTGCTCTGTACCGCCGCTACCGTCCCGAGTCCTTCGCCGAGGTCATCGGACAGGAGCACGTCACTGACCCGTTGCAGCAGGCGCTGCGGAACAACCGGGTCAATCACGCGTATCTGTTCAGCGGGCCGCGAGGCTGCGGGAAGACGACGAGCGCGCGGATCCTGGCGCGGTGCCTGAACTGCGAGCAGGGGCCGACGCCGACGCCGTGCGGGGTGTGCCAGTCGTGCGTGGACCTGGCGCGGGGCGGCGCGGGGTCGATCGACGTGATCGAGATCGACGCGGCGTCGCACGGCGGTGTGGACGACGCCCGTGATCTGCGGGAGAAGGCGTTCTTCAGCCCGGCCAGCAGTCGGTACAAGATCTACATCATCGACGAGGCCCACATGGTCAGCCCGCAGGGCTTCAACGCCCTGCTGAAGGTGGTCGAGGAGCCCCCGGAGCACCTGAAGTTCATCTTCGCGACCACCGAGCCGGAGAAGGTCATCGGCACGATCCGGTCGCGTACGCACCACTATCCGTTCCGGCTGGTGCCGCCCGGCACGTTGCGCGACTACCTGGCGCAGGTGTGCGAGCGCGAGGCCATCGCCGTGGAGGACGGGGTGTATCCGCTGGTCGTACGGGCCGGGGCCGGGTCGGTCCGTGACTCGATGTCGGTCATGGACCAGTTGCTGGCGGGCGCGGCGGCCGACGGCGTGACGTACGCCATGGCGACCGCGCTGCTCGGCTACACGGACGCTGCGCTGCTCGACGAGGTGGTGGACGGGATCGCCGCGGGGGACGGGGCGGCGGTCTTCGAGATCGTCGACCGGGTGATCGAGGGCGGGCACGACCCGCGCCGTTTCGTCGCCGACCTGCTGGAACGGCTACGGGACCTGGTGATCATCGCGGCCGTCCCGGACGCCGTGGACAAGGGCCTCATCGACGCGCCGCGCGACGTGGTGGAGCGGATGCAGGCGCAAGCCTCCGTGCTGGGCGCCGCCGAGCTGAGCCGCGCCGCCGACCTGGTCAATACGGGGTTGACGGAGATGCGCGGCGCCACCTCGCCCCGCCTCCAACTGGAGCTGATCTGCGCCCGCGTGCTGCTGCCCGCCGCCTACGAGGACGAGCGCTCGTTGCAGGCCCGCCTGGAACGGCTGGAGCGCGGCGTCGCCGCCGGGGTCTCCGCCGGATTCGCCCAGGGCGGCGGCCCGTCCAGCGGCACGGGTACGGGCACGGGTACGGGTCCGGCTGCGGGCGCGCCGCAGGCCGTCGGACCCGCCGCCGCCAGGGCCGCACTCGGCGGCGGCCGTACCTCGGGCGAGAACGGTACGGCGTACGCCCCCGCCCAGGCACCGCCCCCGCACCAGGTCCAACCGCAGGCCCAGCCCCCGGCCCCCGCCGTACCCGCGTACGTACCCTCCGAGGCACCCGGCGCCGAGGCCGCCGCGCCCGCCGCACCGCCCGTGCCGCCGCCCCCCGCCCAGACACCCCCGGCCCAGGTGCCGCCCGCCCAGGCACCCCCCGCCCAGCGCCCCGGTGCCTGGCCGTCCGCCGCCTCGCCCGGCCAGCCGCAGAACCGGACCCCGGCGCAGCCCCCGGCTCAGGCGCCCCCGCCCGCCGCGCCGCAGACCCCACCGGCCCAGGCCCAGGCCCAGGCCCAGGCGCAGGCCCCCGCCCCGACCGCCTCGCTCGGCGACCCCAGCCGGGTGCGCCAGATGTGGCCGGACATCCTGGAGGCGGTCAAGAACCGCCGCCGCCTGACCTGGATGCTGCTGTTCAACAACGCCCAGGTGGCGGGCTTCGACGGGGAGACCCTCCAGGTCGGCTTCGACAACCCCGGCGCCCGCAACAGCTTCGCGAACAGCGGCAGCGAGGACGTACTCAAGGCCGCCATCAGCGACGCGCTCGGCGTGCAGTGGAAGATCGAGGCGATCGTGGCCCCGAACGGGGGCGGCGGCGCCGGGAGCGCGGGCGGGCAGGGCGGAGGCGGCGGTTACGGAGGCGGCGGTGGCGCCCCCCGTCCCTCGGGCCCGCCGCAGCCGCCGGCCGGTCGCCAGGGGCAGGACCGGCCCCAGGGCGCCCCGAGACCGGACTTCCAGGCCGGACCCCCTTCGTCCCAGGGCCAGGGACAGGGATACGGGCACGACCAGGGGCCGGGCCAAGGCCAGTACCAGTCCCACTCCTCGTCCCAGGCACCGTCCGCGTCCTACCAGTCCGGGCCGCCCCCCATGGACGACATGCCGCCTCCGCTGGAGGACGACGTCCCCGAGGACGACGACCCGGATCTCGTCGACTCCGCGCTCAGCGGCCACGACCTCTTCGTACGGGAGCTGGGCGCCACGGTCATAGAGGAGATCGCGCACGACTGAGGGCGCGGCGCACAGGGCGCGGCGCACAGGGCGCGGCGCACAGGGCGCGGCGCACAGGGCGCGGCGCGGGGCCCGACCGCGTCCGCGGCCCAGGACTCTCGGCCCAAGACCCGACCCGTCCCCGGCCGAGTTCACCACCGGATTCGGGCACCCCACCGCTGGTGGACGCGTTGTACTCCCGTCGGGTGGTCTCCGCCCGGTTCCGATCCTCCGTACGGCGTAGGGCGCTGGGCCGTACGAACACGTAGGCTCGCCCTGTCACGAAAAAGGTGGCACCGCACCGCAGACGCCAGTCAGGAGTGAAACCGTGATTCCCGGTGGTCAGCCGAACATGCAGGCGCTGCTCCAGCAGGCCCAGAAGATGCAGCAGGACCTCGCCACGGCCCAGCAGGAGCTGGCCGAGACCGAGGTCGAGGGCTCCGCGGGCGGCGGCCTGGTCACCGCGAAGGTGACCGGCGCCGGTGAGCTGCGCGGCCTGGTCATCGACCCCAAGGCGGTCGACCCCGACGACACCGAGACGCTCGCCGATCTGGTGGTCGCCGCGGTGCACAACGCGAACGAGGCGGCGCAGGCGATCCAGCAGGCCAAGCTCGGCCCGCTCGCCCAGGGGCTGGGCGGCATGCCCGGCCTCCCGTTCTGACCCCTCCGGAAACCCCACCGGAGAACCGCAGAAACCGTGAGGAAGGCTCGTCGGCGTGTACGAAGGCGTGGTCCAGGACCTGATCGACGAACTGGGCAGGCTGCCCGGCGTGGGTCCCAAGAGCGCCCAGCGGATCGCCTTCCACATCCTTCAGGCCGATCCGGCGGACGTACGGCGCCTCGCGCACGTGCTGTCCGAGGTGAAGGCGAAGGTGCGGTTCTGCGGGGTGTGCGGCAATGTCGCGCAGGACGAGCAGTGCCGGGTCTGCCGTGACCCGCGCCGCGACCCCTCGGTGATCTGTGTGGTCGAGGAGCCGAAGGACGTGGTGGCGGTCGAGCGGACCCGCGAGTTCCGCGGGAAGTACCACGTGCTCGGCGGCGCGATCAGCCCGATCGAGGGCGTCGGCCCCGACGACCTGCGGATAAGGGAGCTGCTGAGCCGTCTCGCGGACGGCACCGTCACCGAGCTGATCCTCGCGACGGACCCGAATCTGGAGGGCGAGGCGACAGCGACGTACCTGGCCCGGATGGTGAAGCCCATGGGACTGCGGGTCACGCGACTGGCCAGCGGCCTCCCTGTGGGCGGTGACTTGGAGTACGCGGACGAGGTCACGCTGGGGCGGGCCTTCGAAGGGAGGCGGTTGCTGGATGTCTGAGACCGTGACGAAGAAGCAGGACCAGGGCCAGGGCCAGAAGCAGGCCCAGGCGCAGGGCCAGAGGCAGGACCGGAAGCAGAAGCAGGACCAGATGCGGGGTCGGGCACAGGACGTGGCGGGCAAGGAGCAGGAACCGGACGAGTTCGCCGTACAGATCGCGGACCAGATCGAGAGCTTCATCCTCTCGGTCCGCGAGGTCGCCAAGGGCGACGATCCGGACAGCGCGGTCCCGTACCTGCTGCTGGAGGTCTCGCAGCTCCTGCTGGCCGGCGGCCGGCTCGGCGCGCACGAGGACATCGTCCCGGACGAGCGGTACGAGCCGGACGTCGGTCCCGAGCCGGACGAGGACGACCTGCGGCAGCGGCTCGCGGCACTCCTCGAACCGATCGACGTCTACTCCGAGGTCTTCGACCCGTACGTGCCGCGGTCGACGCCGGTGGCCTGCCGTATCTCCGACGACATGGCCGATGTCGTGGCCGATCTCACACACGGCCTCGCGCACTTCAGGGCCGGGAGGATCTCCGAGGCGCTGTGGTGGTGGCAGTTCTCGTACCTGTCCAACTGGGGCTCCACGGCCAGTGCCAGCCTGCGCGCGCTCCAGTCGCTCGTGGCCCACGTACGGCTGGACAGCCCGCTGGACGAGCTGGACGGCCTGGACACCGGCGGCGACGGGGACGACGAGGAGGAGCTGGCCGAGGAGGCGGGCAAGGTCATGGAGGCCGAGCTGGGGACGCTGGGGCTGCGCCCGGCGACGTAGGACGCTCTCGCGCCTCCGGCCGTAAAACTTGCGGCTGATCACGCCTCGGGCGACGTATCTCACCATGCGATACGCGCGGGGCGGATCGTGCCTGCTCGTTAAACTGGGCCGACCGCAACAACCCCTGGAAATCCCCCGGCACCCCCTGGGAATCCCTGAGCGAGGAGCGCACGTGGGCCTTGTCGTGCAGAAGTACGGCGGCTCCTCCGTCGCCGATGCCGAAGGCATCAAGCGCGTCGCCCGACGGATCGTCGACACCAAGAAGGCGGGCCACCAAGTGGTCGTCGTGGTGTCCGCGATGGGCGACACGACGGACGAGCTGATCGATCTCGCGGAGCAGGTGTCACCGATTCCCGCGGGGCGCGAGTTCGACATGCTGCTGACCGCCGGTGAGCGCATCTCGATGGCGCTGCTGGCGATGGCGATCAAGAACCTCGGGCACGAGGCGCAGTCGTTCACCGGCAGCCAGGCCGGGGTGATCACCGACTCGGTGCACAACAAGGCGCGGATCATCGACGTCACGCCCGGCCGTATCCGTACGGCGCTTGACGAGGGCAACATCGCGATCGTCGCCGGATTCCAGGGCGTCTCGCAGGACAAGAAGGACATCACCACGCTCGGGCGCGGCGGCTCGGACACCACCGCGGTGGCGCTGGCGGCGGCGCTGGACGCCGAGGTGTGCGAGATCTACACGGACGTCGACGGCGTCTTCACGGCCGACCCGCGGGTGGTCAAGAAGGCCCGCAAGATGGACTGGATCGCCTTCGAGGACATGCTGGAGCTGGCCAGTTCCGGCTCCAAGGTGCTGCTGCACCGGTGTGTGGAGTACGCGCGCCGCTACAACATCCCGATCCACGTACGGTCGTCGTTCTCCGGGCTGCCCGGCACCTGGGTGAGCAGCGAACGGCCCGCGAACCTTCCGCGACCGCAGCAAGCGCGTGCCGCGTACGAGTCAGCACAGGGAGACAGTCCGATGGAGCAGGCGATCATCTCCGGCGTCTCGCACGACACGTCCGAGGCCAAGATCACGGTGGTCGGCGTGCCGGACAAGCCGGGCGAGGCGGCGACGATCTTCCGGGCCATCGCGGACGCCGAGATCAACATCGACATGATCGTCCAGAACGTGTCGGCCGCGGCCACCGCGCTCACCGACATCTCCTTCACGCTCCCCAAGGCCGAGGGCCAGAAGGCGATGGCGGCGCTGACCAAGGCGCAGACGGTCATCGCCTTCGACTCGCTGCGCTACGACGACCAGATCGGCAAGATCTCGCTGGTCGGCGCGGGCATGAAGACCAACCCCGGTGTCACGGCGACCTTCTTCGAGGCGCTGTCCAACGCGGGCGTCAACATCGAGCTGATCTCGACATCCGAGATCCGTATCTCGGTGGTGACCCGGGTCGACGACGTGAAGCCCGCCGTGCAGGCCGTGCACTCGGCGTTCGGCCTGGACAGCGACAGCGACGAAGCGGTCGTCTACGGAGGGACCGGGCGATGAGCGCCGCGCCGCGACCGTCGCTCGCCGTGGTGGGGGCGACGGGAGCGGTCGGCACGGTGGTGCGCGAACTCCTCAGCACGCGCCAGGACGTGTGGGGGGAGATCCGGCTGGTCGCGTCCGCGCGCTCGGCCGGGCGGCTGCTGCCGGTGCGCGGCACCGAGGCGGAGGTCGTCGCGCTCGACGAGGCGGCCTTCGACGGGATCGATGTCGCGCTCTTCGACGTGCCCGACGAGGTGGCAGCGCGGTGGGCGCCGATCGCGGCGGCCAAGGGCGTGGTCGTGGTGGACAATTCGGGCGCCTTCCGGATGGACGACGAGGTGCCGCTGGTGGTGCCCGAGGTCAACGCGCACGCGGTACGGATGCGCCCGCGCGGCATCGTCGCCAATCCCAACTGCACGACGCTGTCGATGATCGTGGCGGTCGGCGCGCTGCACGCCGAGTTCGGGCTGACCGAGCTGATCGTCTCGTCGTACCAGGCGGCCTCGGGCGCCGGGCAGGCCGGGATCACGGCGCTGCGCGACCAGATGACGAAGGTCGCGGGGACGGAGGCGGGCACGCAGGCGGGTGATCTGCGCCGCACGGTGGGCGACTTCGGGCCGTTCGCGGCGCCGCTGGCGCTCAATGTGGTGCCGTGGGCGGGCTCGCTCGCGGGCGACGACGGCTGGTCGTCGGAGGAGATGAAGGTACGCAACGAGTCGCGCAAGATCCTCGGGCTGCCCCGTCTGCGGGCCACGGCGACCTGCGTACGGGTGCCGGTGATCACGACCCACTCGCTGTCGGTGCACGCGCGGTTCGAGAACGAGGTGACGGTCGCGCGGGCGCACGAGATCCTGCGGAACGCGCCGGGTGTCGTGGTCTCCGACGACCCGGGGCAGGGTGAGTTCCCGACGCCCGCGGACGCGGTCGGCACCGATCCCACGTGGGTGGGGCGCGTACGGCGCTCGCTCGACGACCCGTGCGCCCTCGAACTGTTCGTCTGCGGCGACAATCTGCGCAAGGGCGCGGCGCTGAACGCCGTCCAGATCGCCGAGGTGGTGGCGGCGGACATCGCCGTCTGAGGCCGCTCGGGCGCGTCCTCGGCAATGTGCCCGGGGACGAAGTTGCTGGTCTGGACCACTTGAACTCACGTACCCGAACGTTGGAGACTTTGCATTCCCCCGCGGGAACCGACTCGCTCGGGGGAGCGTCTTTGTGTCAGCGCACTGCCCTATGGTCTGGTCCCTAAGGTGCTGCACACCGAGCGTGGTCCGGGGGGAAGCGTCGGTGCAAACAGGGCGTTGAGGAAGAGCTGGTACGCATGGGGATATTTGACGCTCCGTCGAGCGGCGTGTCTTGCGCGTACAACCCTGAGGGGGGGATGCGTGTCCAACAGTCGTGGCGGAGGCACTGGGTATCGAGACGGCATTCGGACGGCACGGGACGATCACGCCGCCCCGGCTGCCGCGTCCACGCACGTCGGCGTCCGGTGCGCTCTCCGGTGGCATCCCGGTGATCGCGCCCTGGCCGGTCGTGCGGGTCACGGCCGCGGAAGGCGAGGACTCTGACTCGGCGATGGCAGTAGGCACCACGGTCGACCACCTCACCGAGACCTACCGCGCGCACTACCGTTCACTGCTCGGCCTCGCCGCGCTGCTGCTGGACGACACGGCCTCCTGCGAGGACGTGGTCCAGGAGGCGTTCATCCGGGTGCACTCCGCCCGCAGCCGGGTCCGCGAGCCGGAGAAGACCCTGGCCTATCTGCGCCAGACGGTCGTCAACCTCTCCCGCTCCGCCCTGCGCCGCCGCATCCTGGGCCTGAAGCTGCTCTCCAAGCCGATGCCCGACATGGCGAGCGCGGAGGAGGGCGCGTACGAGATCCTGGAGCGCGACCAGCTCAAGGCCGCGATGCGTACGCTTCAGCGCAGGCAGCGCGAGGTGCTGGTGCTGCGATACTTCGCCGACATGACCGAGGCGCAGGTCGCCGAGACCCTGGGTATCTCCCTGGGCTCGGTGAAGGCGTACGGTTCGCGAGGCATCGCGGCGCTGCGCGTCGCGATGGAGGCGACGGCATGACCACCCCCGACGACGCGCACGGTATGGAAGACCAGAACAAGAACCAGGATCAGGACCAGGGCAAGGGCGCGGACCACGGCGAGGGCCGGGGCCGCGACCTGGGCTTCGGCTCCCCCGACGCCGCTGACGCCTCGGGCTCGGACGGCGCTTCCGCCTCGGGCTCCGGCGCCGACCGCACTTCCGCCTCGGGCTCCGACAGTGCGTCCGGCTACGGCTCCGGTGCCGACGGCCTCTTCGGCCTCGACGGCGGCTTCGACTTCGCCAGTCTCGAACTCGACCTCGACAGTGCCGACGGCGTCGAGCACACCCCGGAGGAGGCGGCGCTGCGGGCGCTGCTGCACAACGCCGTCCAGGGCATAGAGGCGTCCCCCGAGGCGCTCGACCACCTGCGGCGCGCGGTCCCGGCCCGCAGGCAGCACCGTCGGCAGGCGCTGGCCGGTGCCGCCGCGGCCGTGGTCCTGGCCGGCATGGCGGTGCCCGCGCTGATCCACGCCGCCGACACCTCCAGCAGCACCAACGCCCTCCCGGCGAACGTCTCCAGCACCCACGCCTCCGCCCCCGGCCAGGACGGCCACACCAACTACTGGGCGGGCGGCCCCTCCTCGGGCCAGGCGGCCACCGGCACCGGCGGCGCGGGCACCTCGACGAAGAGCCCCACCGACGATCCGCCGCCCGCGACCACCGCCCCCTCGGACTCGGCGGCGGTCTCCGCACCCGACTGCTCCAGCGTCCAGCTCGGCCAGGGCACCAGCTCCGCCGACTCCCCGGACTCCTCCGGCCGCGTCTACGGCTGGTTCCGCGTCGCCAACGTCTCCGGCGTCCCCTGTACGGTCCCCGGCAGCGGGCAGGTGCAGGTCCTCGCCGAGGGCTCGGCCGACCCCTCCCGTATCCAGGTCGTCGGCCACACCCCGGGCGACCCGGCGAGCAGGCTGCCCTCCGGCGTCGACGGACCCGTGGTGCTCGCACCGGGTGACACCTACGAGGTGCAGTTCGCGTGGATCCCCGCGGGCAACGGCACCGGCGGTTGCCCCACGACGCCCACCACGCCGCCGACCACCCCGACACCCACGCCGACGTCGAGCGACCCCGCGAGCACCGGCGGCCCCACCGGCTCCGACCCGGGCACCGGCACGGGCAGCGGCAGCGGCAGCAACGGCGCCTCCACCCAGCTGGGCAGCGGTGACCCGCCGACCAGCCCGCCCCCCGGCAGCGTCGCCCTCAACCACACCCCGGCCGCGGGCGCCCCCGTCGTCGACGGCCCCGTCATCCAGAACGCCTGCGCGGGCACCCTCTACACGACGGCCGCGCTCCCCGGCACCACCAGCGGCAGCACCACCCCCGGTACGGGGACGAGCGGCGGCACCGGAACCGACGCGGGAGCGACCGGCTCCGGCTCGTAGGGCCTTCGGGCACTGCGGGTACTTCGGCGACTGCGGGTACTTCGGGGAACTCTCCCCGGACCCCCTCCCCGCACCTCGCGGGACCAGGACCGGCGCTCCTGGTCACCGGGGGCCGAGCCCTGCGCCTGGCCGCGCGCCCGGCGTCGGCTCCGGGCCGGTGCGGGTCCCCGGTTGCGGGGCCGCGAACGGCCCCCCGTACCGTTGTGGTGTGTACCGGTTCCTGCTCACCCCGCGCTGGCTGGCGGTCAGCGTGCTGTCGCTGCTCGCCGTGCCGTTCTGCGTCTTCATGGGCAGTTGGCAGTTGAGCCGGTTCGAGCTGCGGGTCGACTCCCACAAGAGCGCCGAGCACGCCCAGGGCAAGGCCGTCGCCGAGGCGGCGGTGCCGTTGGCGACACTGCTGCCGCAGCCGCGCACCCAGGTGCCCGACGGCGCCTCGGGTCGTTCGGTCAGCGCGACCGGCCGCTACGACTCCTCCCATCAGCTCCTGGTCCCCGGCCGCACCCTCGACGGCCACGACGGCTACTACGTACTGACCCCCCTGCGGGTCGGCGCGGACGGCGCCGCCCTGCCCGTCGTCCGCGGCTGGCTGCCGGGCGACGCCTCCGCCGCCGCGCGTACCGGTGCCGTACCGGCCGCGCCGACCGGCGAGGTCACCGTGACCGGCGCCCTCCAGTACCCGGAGAGCACCGGCACCGACGGCGTGCAGTCCAACGGCGCGCTGCCCTCCGGACAGCTCGGCATGATCAGCGCCGCCTCGCTGGTCAATGTGCTGCCCTACCCCGTCTACAGCGGCTGGATCACCGCGAGCGACCCCGCCGCGCCGCTGAAGGCGGTGCCCCCGGCGGCGGCCCCCAACAGCGGTCTGGACATCAAGGCGTTCCAGAATCTCGGCTACACCGGTGAGTGGTTCGTCTTCGCCGGCTTCGTCGTCTTCATGTGGTTCCGACTGGCCCGCCGCGAGGCCGAGACACGCGCCGACGCCGCGCTGGGTCTCGTCCCCGACGACGGTGACGACGAGCCGGGGTCCGCGCCGAAGGCGGAATCAGAGCCGGACGCCTCCGGCGCGGACCGGGCGGACGCTGTGGTCACCGCGTCTGCGTCCGCCGACGCCTAGGGCCGGACGCTTCCGGCGCGGGCCGGGCGGACGCTGTGGTCACCGCGTCTGCGTCCGCCGACGCCCAGGGCCGGACGCCGAGGCGCACCCTGGCCGCACGTCCAGCCGTGCGCTGGCCCGGCTGACTGTCCGGATGCCTTTCGTCCGCCGAGGCGCGTGTCCAGCTGTCCGGCCGTACGCGCATCCGCCCGGCCGGAGGCCCGGGGCTGGCCCGGGGTCGGACCCGCGCTGGTCCAACCCCGGTCGGCCACCGGCCCTGCCGCCTACCCGCCCGCGTGTTTCAGCGCGAAGGCCAGTTCCAGACGGACCTGCTTGATCCGCTCCTCCACGACCAGCGAACCGTGCCCCGCGTCGTACCGGTACACCTCGTGCGGCTTGTCCAGCTCCCGCAGCCGCTCGACGTAGTTGTCGATCTGGCGTATCGGGCAGCGCGGGTCGTTCATGCCCGCGCTGATGTAGACGGGGGCGGCGACCCGCTCGACGTAGGTGAGCGGGGAGGACGCCTCGAAGCGGTCGGGGACCTCCTCGGGGGAGCCGCCGAAGAAGGTGCGGTCCAGGGACTTGAGGGCCTCCATCTCGTCGGCGTAGGCGGCCACGTAGTCGGCGACCGGGACCGCCGCTATGCCCACCGTCCACGCCTCCGGCTGGGTGCCGAGGCCCAGCAGGGTCAGATAGCCGCCCCAGGAGCCGCCGGACAGCACCAGCCGCCGCGGGTCGGCGAGGCCCGAGGACACGGCCCACTCGCGGACCGCCGCGATGTCCTCCAGCTCGATCAGGCCGACGCGGTGCTTGAGCGCGTCCGTCCACTCCCGGCCGTAGCCGGTCGAACCGCGGTAGTTGACCCGGACCACCGCGAAGCCGTGGTCGACCCAGGCCGCGGGACCCGCCGCGAAGGAGTCCGAGTCGTGCCAGGTGGGACCGCCGTGGATCTCGAACACGGTCGGGAACGGCCCCTCGCCGACCGGCTTCTGGACCAGCGCGTGGATCCGGCCGCCGGGACCCTCCACCCACGCGTCCTCCACTGGCACCGACTCCGGCGCCCGCAGCCCCGGCGCCTCCAGCACGACGGCGCCGGTCGTGGACCGCACCGCGGGCGGGCGCTGCGCCGACGACCACAGGTACTCCACCGTCCCGTCGGGCCGGGCGGTGGCGCCGCTGACCGAACCCGGCGGGGTGTCGAGCCGCGCCAGGGTGCCGGCCGCCAGGTCGTACCGGAACATCTCGCCGCGCGCCTGGTAGTCGTGGACGACCAGCAGTGCCGAGCCGTCCGGATACCACTCGGCGTGCACGTCACCGGGCAGGTCTATGGCCAGCCGCGTCTCCACGCCGGTCGCGGTGTCCCAGATCATCGGCAGCCAGCGGCCGGACCGCTGGTGTCCGACCAGGAGGCGGGTGTCGCCGACGACGGGGGCGAATCCCAGGCAGTCCAGGCCCAGCTCGGCCCGGCCGCCGTCGGTGTCGTCCAGCTCCGCGACCGTCGAGCCGTCCGCGACCGACAGCACCCGCAGCGCGCTGTGCATCGCGTCGCCGTGCTCGGTGTGCTCGATCACGACCAGCGTGCCGTCCTCCGAGAGGTCGCCGACGCTCGCCGACTCCGCGTGCCGGTAGACCTCGACCGGCTCGCTGTCCGGCCGCACCACGTACACCGACGTGCCCTCGTCGTCGGTGGACCGCCCGACCACGGCCAGGCCGCCGGGGCCCAGCGCGAGACCGGCCGGGTAGGACGCCTCCAGGCCGGGCGCCGCCGGTACGTCCTCACCGCCCGCGAAGGGCTGCCGCATCCATATCCCGAACTCGTCCCCGTCCGTGTCCGAGAACCACCACACCCACGCGCCGTCCCGGCTCAGCGTGCCGTCCGTCGTTCCGTTCGGCCGGTCGGTGACCTGCCGTCGCCCGCCCGTCGTCCGGTCCCAGGCGTACAGCTCGTACGTCCCTGTCACGTTCGACACGAACAGGCTGCGGTCCGGGGCGTCCTCGGCCCACTCGGGCAGCCCGACCCGCGGCGCCCGAAAGCGCTTCTCCCACTCCGGCATGGACCCCGCCGGGGATCCGGTGATCTCGTTCATGCCCCCATGATGCTCCGCCCCGACCACATTCGGGCACCCACTCTTCACAGCCTGTGGATAACTCCGTGCCCCGACCGCCGAGGATCATCGCCCCGCCGTTACGACGCGCCGCCCGCGGGGGCCGTGCCCGCCGTGCCGCGTACGACCACGACAGGGCACGAGGCGTGCACGGTGACCGTGTGGCTGACCGAGCCGAGGAGGGTAGAGCGGAAGGTGCCGTGGCCGCGCACGCCCACCACGATCAGGTCGGCGCCCTCGCCGCTGTCGAGGATGGCCTGGGCCGGGTTGCCGAGCACGGTACGGCGGGTGACGGTCGCTGCCTGTTCCGGCGTGAGGGCCGCCTCGACGGCCCGCGCCAGGATCTGGTCCGCGTTGGCCTCCAGATCCACGTCGTCGGGCAGCCCCGGCAGCCCGGCCCAGCCGTACGCCGACGGCATCTCCCACGCGATGACCGCTTCCAGCGCGGCGCCGGTCAGGGCCGCCTGCCGCGCGGCCCAGCGCAGCGCCTTGAGCGACGGTTCCGAGCCGTCGACCCCGACGACGATCCTGCCTGCGGCCGTGCCCGTGCTGGAGCCCGTGCCGGAATCGGCGCCTGATCCTGTGCCCGAGCCTTCGGCGGAGCCCGAGCCCGAGCCCGAGCCCGCGCCCGAGCCCGTGCCGGAGCCCGTACCCGCGCCCGCTGCCGTGCCCGTCTCCGTGTTCCGCGCCGCCTCGCCCATGGCCGTCTCCCTCGCCTCGCTTGCCCGTCCGACCCGGAAACGGCCGGCCCACACGCCAAGCGTGCGTGACAAGCGGTGCGTGGCGGGGCATTTCGGGCGGTCGCCGGTCCGCGTCGGATACGCGTCCGGCTTCCGGGCCGGGGCGGCGCGCGCGGCTCCGAGCCGTCGTGGAAGCGGAGGCGCGGGGCCTTCGCGCCTCCGCCGGATACGGAGTTGGCGCCCGCGCGGCTCACCGCTGCGGCCGTGGGAAACGGCTACTGGCGGAGGTAGCGGTCGCGCACCAGGGTGAACCGCATGGCCCACTCGGTCAGTTCGGCCAGGCTGCGGCTGGACACGCGGCCGGTGCGGATGGTGCCGTTCGTCAGGACGACGGCCATCCGGAAGACGGATTCGTGGTCCTCCACGACGCACTCGGCGAAACGGATCATCGGCCAGGGGAGGTCGACGGTCTGGCCGTTCTCGCCGAGGGAGATGCCGTAATCGTCCGCAAGTAGTGCGTTCTTCCGGTCCATCGCCAGGAATTCGGGGACGTCGTCCTCCGGCGACCAGGCCGGGACGCCCGGGACCGGGGCGGGCGAATGCGCCGGGTAGGCCGTGGCCAGCGAGGTCGACGGCGGGTTCGACGGCGGGATCGACGGACCGGGGACGCCGGGCGCGTACGGGGGAGGCGGCGGAACGACCCCTGAGGCGTACGGGTTGGCGGCGGCCGGAGGAGGCGGGGGTACGGGAGTCCGCGGGTCCGAGGTACGGGGGGCCGCGTCCCCGGTGCGGTGCAGGGCGTTGCCCGTACCCGCCTCGGCCGTACCCGAATCGCCGAACCAGTCGAGGAGTTGGTCCGTGCTCGGGCGGTGGGACGGCTCCTTCGTGAGGCAGGCCGCGACCATCGGGCGGATCGCCTCCGGGACGGCGGAGACGTCGGCCTCGTGGTGCACGGAGCGGTACATCAGGGCGACCGGCGTGCCGCCGCCGAAGGCGCTGCCGCCCGCGGCGGCCACCAGGACCGCGCCGAGCGCGAAGATGTCGGCGGCGCCGTCCACGTCACGGCCCTCGGCCTGCTCGGGGGCGAGGAAGCCGGGGGTGCCGAAGGAGGTGCCCGTGGTGGTGATCCGGGTGTTCTCGACGGCGCGTGAGATGCCGAAGTCCAGTACGCGCGGGCCGTCTTCGGCCATGATGATGTTGCCTGGTTTGAGATCGCGATGCACCAGACCGCAGCGGTGGATCGCCTCCAGCGCCTCGGCGAGCGCGGCGCCCAGCGCCTTGAGCTGTTCCTCGCCCATCGGGCCCCGCGCGGCGAGCAGTTGGCCGAGCGTCGGACCTTGCACGTACGCCGTCGCCAGCCACGGGGCCTCCGCGTCCGGGTCCGCGTCCACCACCGGCGCCGTGTGGAAACCGCCCACCATGCGCGCCGCGGCGACCTCGGCGCGGAAGCGCTCCCTGAAGGACGGGTCCGCGGCCAGTTCCGGCCGCGCCACCTTCACCGCCACGTGGCGGCCTCCCCGCGAACGGGCCAGGTACACCAGGCCCATTCCGCCTTCGCCGAGCTTGCGTACGACGACGTAGCTTCCGATGCGGGTCGCTTTCGCGTCGGCGCCTGTCGCTGTGCCGTTGGAGCCGTTGGAGCCGTTCGAGGCGCTCGTATCGCTCGTGCCGCTCGTGTCGTTCGGGCCGTGCACGCCCAGCCGCCTCCTCGCGTCCCCCGTCTGGCCAGGCGCCCAGTATGACGGTCCCTCTGCGGGGTGCGGTCCCTCATTTCGCGCGGGCGCGGGCCCTGCCCTACGACAGCAGGGAGCGGATTGCGGCGCGGTCGACGGTGGTGAGGGCGCGGACGAGGGGCGGGGTGAGGAAGACGAGGAGGAGGCCGAGGAGGGAGGCGCCGGCGATCTGGAGGGGGGAGGAGAGGTAGTAGGCGTGGTGGACGCCGCCGGAGGTGTACTCGAAGAGGCGGTAGCCGGGCCAGTCGACGTAACGGGGGAAGACCCAGGCGTAGGCGGGGTAGAGGGCGACGGTCCAGCCGGTGATGAGGAAGGTCAGGGTGAGGACGAAACTCGCGATGCGCCAGGGGAACATGAGGACCTGGAAGAGGAGGGCCTTCCAGGCCGAGGCGTCGCGGAGCCTGGCGGTCATGGCGGCCCAGCGGCCGGGGGTACGGGGCGCGGGTACGGGGACGGGCTCGCCGACGCGGAGGGAGAGCAGGCTCCTGGCGCGGGCGCGTTCGGCGCCGCCGAGCGCGCGGGCCCCGGTCAGCATCGCGGCCAGGACGGGCACCCCGATCGCGGTGAGGACGAGGCTGGTGCCGAGGGCGAACATCGTGACGGCGAAGACGAATCCGGCGATGGCGATCGGCAGCGACGTGAGCGCGTAACCGACCTCGCGGAAGGTGACGGCGGAGAAGGGCGCGCGCCAGAAGCCGGGCGGGACGCGGCCGGGTCCTGGACCCTTCGCGGGCGAACCGTACGCGGGATGCCCGGCGTCCGGAGCCGCCAGCAGGCCGGGCCGGGCCTGCGACGCGGCGGCGGGAGGAGAGGAGTGCGGCTGCGCGGTGGACGCCTGAGTGGCGGCGGCCTGAGTGGCGGATGCCTGCGCGGCGGACGCCTGAGTGGCGGCGGTCTGAGCGGCGGCGCTCTGAGTGGCGTGGGGGAATGTGCTGGCGGTCATCGCTGGCCTCGAATCATCGCGGTGGGGACCGTTCCGTCCTGATACCTAGACGATCCCGCTCGGCACCCCTCTCGCGGCATCCGGCAGCCCGGCCGGTCGGGGGTGGGGCCAGCCCCACCCCCTGCCATTCTTGAACGGTGCGCGAAACAGGAGACGTCCCGCCCGAATCCGGCCCGTCCGGCCCGTCAGACCCCGCCGGCCTGTCAGCCCCCGCAGCCCCCGCCGCCCCCGTCGTCATGAGCGGTACGCCCGGCTCCTTCGCCAGGAGCGTGCTGGCCGACCGCCACCCGGCGCTGATCAGGCAGGTAGCGGACGCCTTCCCGTACCCGCCCGAGCAGCGCCGCGCACTCGACGCGCTCGCGGAGGAGACGGCCGCGCCCGCCTCGGCCGACGCGACCTCGGGCCCGCCGATCGGCCCGCTGTCGACCCGCACCGGCACCGACACCCGCGCCGACGACGTCCGACGGTGGGCGGAATGGGGCGCGGAGGCGTACGTCGGCCGTGCGTCGTGGTACGAGGTGCCCTTCCTGTGGGCCGAGAGCTACTTCTACCGCAGGCTGCTGGACGCGGTCGGCTACTTCGGGCCGGGGCCGTGGCAGGGCGTCGACCCCTTCGGGCCGTTCAAGCGGGCCGAGTTGACCGGGCCCGAGGTCGCCGACGAACTGGCCGCCCTCGACGCGCTCGACGACCTCGCCCCCGACGACCGGGACCGCGCCGTCCTCCAAGGCGCCCTGTGGGGCAACCGCGCGGACCTCGGCTTCCGCATCTCCGCGAACGCGTCTACGGCGCACGGGTCTACGGCGGAAGCGTCCTCCACGAACACGTCCTCTACGAACACGCCCCCCACCCCCGCCCCCACAAGCACCCCCTCCGACGACCTCCTCGCCGACGACAGCGCCGCCCTCTGGCGGCACCTCGCCGCCGCCCCGCCCGGCACCGCGGCGGTGACCGTGATCGCCGACAACGCGGGCCGCGAGCTGATCCCCGACCTGATCCTGATCGACCATCTCCTGCACACCGGCCGCGCCGCCACCGCGGTCCTGCACGTGAAGCCGTACCCGTATTTCGTCTCGGACGCGACGACCTCGGACGTCGTCGACTGCCTGCGCCGGATCGGGCAGGCGCCGGGCCGCAGAGCGCGGGAGACGGGCGCGCGGCTGTGGTCGGCGCTGGGCACCGGCCGACTCGCCGTCCGCGCGCACCCGTTCGCCTGCGCGCCGCTGCCGTACGCCGACATGCCCGCCGATCTGCGGGCCGAACTGGGCCGCGCCACACTGACGGTGCTCAAGGGCGACCTCAACTACCGCCGCCTGGTGGGCGACCGCCTGTGGCCCCCGACGACCGAGTTCTCCCTGCCCACCGGCTACTTCCCGAGTCCGCTGGCCGCCCTGCGCACCCTCAAGTCCGATGTCATCGTCGGCCTCGACGCCGGTACGGTCACCGCGCTCGACGCCAACAGCGCGGCGAACGGCGGGGCTTGGCGTACGAGCGGGACGTACGCCGTCGTCCAGGTGCGTACGGTCTGAACCTCCGGCCCCGCGGGGAAGGACCGTCTCCGCCCTCTTCCCCGGCACGCCCGGACACACCGGGCCGCACCCTCTAGGCTGCAACCGCCGTACGCGCATGATCAGTTGATCAGACGCGTGCGGTGCAGCGCGCACCGACAACGTGAGACGACACAGGACGACGACGTGAAGGGCGGACAGGGCGATGGGTGTGGCGATCCGGAGGGCCGGGGCGGACGACCGGGAGGTCGTGGTCGGGGTGCTGGACAAGGTGTTCAGGAACGACCCCGTGAGTAGCTGGGTCTTCCCCGACCCTGAGCACCGGCTGCGCAAGCACGCGTCGTTGATGGGCGCCTTCGCCGACCAGGTACTCGCCGACGGCTACGTCGACATGACGGAGGACGGCAAGGCGGTCGCCCTGTGGATGTCGATACCCGCGACCACCGACGCGCCCGAGGACGCCCAGGCGCACGCGGACGACGACGACCCCGCCGCCTTCCGCGAGGCGGTCGACCCGGACAACGAGCGCGTCGAGCAGATCGCCCGCATCCTCGGCGAGGGCCACCCCACGGGCCCCGCCCACGAATACCTGCTGCTCATCGCCGTGGACGCGGAGTTGCAGGGCCAGAGCCGCGGCACCGAACTGATCTCCGCCGTCCTCGAACGCTGCGACCGCGACGGCCTGTCCGCGTATCTGGAGGCCAGCAGCGAGCGCAGCCGCGGCCTGTACGAGCGGCTCGGCTTCGTCTTCACCGGCCGCACGATCGACCTCCCGGACGGGCCTCACATGTGGCCGATGTGGCGCGAGCCGCGCGCCGCGGCCGTATAGGCGTACGCGTAGCCGTACAGGCAGCCGTACCTCCTAGGTGGAGGTACGGCACCCCCGCCCGCGGGTAAGGAGCAGGAGAGGCACGGCCGTTGGTACGCGGCCGCGCGCGGGGGAGAGGCGGCGGGGCGATGACGGACACGGGAGCGGCAGCCGGTACGGGTACGGGTACGGATACGGGCGGCGGTTCGCGGGACGCGGCGGGGACGAACGGCCCGGCCACCCTGCGCGAAGTCGCCCGACTCGCCCAACGGCACGGCTTCGGCGAGTCCCGCGCCGTCCACGCGCTCGGCGGCGGTGACGTCGGCTGCGTCGCCTTCGGCCTCGCGGTCGTCCTGCTCGCGCCCGGCATCGGCCTGGTCCTCCACCCGTACAACCCGGTGGTCACCTCGATCGGCGTCACCTTCCTCGTCCTCGCCCTCGCGCTGCCGATCACCGCGTTCTGTTACGAGAAGCGCCGCGACAACCGCATCCCGCGGCTGCACGTCTTCGACGGCGGCATCGTCATCACCCGCCCGGCCCGGATCGACGTCCACCCCTGGCCGGACATCCGCGTCGTCGAGCGCGAGGACTCCGTCGCCATCGGCCAGGGCGGCACGACGCGTCAGGTCCACCGCCTCGAACTGCACGCGATAGACGGCGACGTGCTGTGCTCCCTGGGCGACGCCTTCGACACCGTCACCGTCGTCAGAGCCGCGATCGCGGGCGGCGCGCATACGTCATAACGGCGCGCGACCGCGAGCGCGCAGGGCCGTCAACTCGGCACCCCTCTAGCACCGTTCGGGTACCCGCCTTGTGGTTTTTAGGGGGCGGGGCGGGCCTAGGCCGTTTCGTTCGGATCATCTGATCGTTGGTCCGGGTGTGCCGTTAAGCGACGCGCAGTGGGCGCGGATCGAGCCGTTGTTGCCGGACCGGACGCCTCGGCGGGGTGGGCGGTGGCGGGATCACCGTGAGGTGATCGATGCGATCGCCTTCAAGTTTCAGACGGGGTCTCAGTGGGTCCATCTGCCGGATAAGTACGGCAACTGGCGCGGGGTGTACAACCGGCTGCGGATGTGGGCGGTGGACGGCACCTGGGAGCGGGTCTTCACCGCGCTGATGGCCCGGGCCGACGCGGATGAGGACCTGACCTGGGCCGTCTCGGTGGACTCCACGATCGTGCGCGCGCATCAGCACGCGGCCGGGGCCCGTAAAAAGGGGTCCCGGCCGGCGAGCCGCACGACCATGCCATCGGCCGATCCCGCGGAGGACTGACCACGAAGATCCACCTGGCGTCCGACGACCGCTGCAGGCCGATGGCCTTCGTGCTGACCGCCGGGCAAGCCGGTGACGCACCCGCCTTCCCCGACGTCATGGCCCGCCTGCGCGTCCCCCGCCCGCGCGGGCGGCCCCGCACCCGACCCGATGTGGTCCTGGCCGACAAGGCGTACTCCTCCCGCGCCATCCGCGACCACCTCCGCAGACGCGGCATCCGGGCAGTCATCCCCGTCCCGGCCGACCAGCGCGGCCACCGACTCCGCCGGGACAGCCGCGGCGGCAGACCGCCGGGCTTCGACCGTGACGCCTACAAGCAGCGCAACACCGTCGAGCGGTGCATCAACCGCTTGAAGCAGTGGCGCGGCCTCGCCACGAGATACGACAAGACCGCGACCATCTACCTCGCCGGACTCCACCTCGCCGGCATCTTCATCTGGTCCGCCCGATGATCCAAACGAAACGCCCTAGGAGGGGAGGCGCTCTTGGAGGTGGACCGTGACGGTGTCGCCCTCTTGTTTGCCGATGGCTTTGCGCAGCTCGGCGGTGACGGGGAGTTTGTGGGTGCCGTCGCCGAGGGCCATGAAGGAGCTCTGGGAGGGGTGGCCGTCGATCGTGCCGCGGACCTTGACGAGGCCGCGGGTGCCGAAGAAGGCGGCGGACTCGGGCCAGACGACGTAGGTCCAGCCGCCCTTGTTCGGGCTTTTCCGCAGGGTCGCGGTGAATCGCTTGTCCATCGTGGATACCGCCTGTTCAGCAGCTTTCGGTGGCGCGCCCCGGCCGGGGACGTCCGCGGGCGTTCACCAGGTAGGACCGGCGGCGAGGCGGAAACTCATCGCGGGCCGCGAAGGCTGACGTGCGGGCGGCGGGGGCTCATCTACAGTGCTGCGGTCAGTGCCTGTCAGCCGGTGATGTGAGAAGGAACAGCGGACCATGCCGACCGAGACGTTCGAGTTCCAGGTGGAAGCGCGTCAGCTTCTGCAGATGATGATCCACTCGATCTACTCCAACAAGGACGTGTTCCTGCGCGAGTTGGTGTCCAACGCCTCGGACGCGTTGGACAAGCTGCGGCTCGAAGCGCTGCGGGACAGCGAGTTGGACGTGGACGTGTCGGACCTGCACATCGGGCTGGAGGTGGACCGGGAGGCCCGTACGCTCACCGTGCGGGACAACGGGATCGGGATGTCCCGGGAGGAAGTGGTTCAGCTCATCGGGACGATCGCCAACTCGGGGACGGCGAAGTTCCTGCGGGAGCTGAAGGAGGCCGAGGGCGCGGGCGCCGCCGAGGGCCTGATCGGGCAGTTCGGGGTCGGGTTCTACGCGAGCTTCATGGTGGCGGACGAGGTCACGCTGCTGACGCGGCGCGCGGGGGAGACCGAGGGCACGCGGTGGACGTCCAGCGGTGAGGGGACGTACACCGTGGAGACCGTCGAGGACGCCCCGCAGGGGACGGCGATCGTGCTGCGGCTGAAGCCGGAGGACGCCGAGGACCGGCTGTACGACTACACCTCGCCGTGGAAGATCAAGGAAATCGTCAAGCGGTACTCGGACTTCATCACCTGGCCGATCAGGATGGCCGCGGAGCCCGCGCCCGGAGGCGACGCCGACACCGACACCCACGCCGACGCCGAAGGCGACGCCGAGGACGGTACTGACGCGGCGGCTCCCAAGCCCGAGCCCCAGCTCGAAACGCTGAACTCCATGAAGGCCCTGTGGGCCCGCTCCCGCGAGGAGGTCAGCGACGCCGACTACCACGAGCTGTACAAGCACATCAGCCACGACTGGAACGACCCGCTGGAGATCATCCGCCTCCACGCGGAAGGCACCTTCGAGTACCAGGCGCTGCTGTTCATCCCGGCGCACGCGCCGCAGGACCTGTTCATGCGCGACTACAAGCGCGGCGTCCAGCTCTACGTGAAGCGCGTCTTCATCATGGACGACTGCGAAGCGCTGATGCCGCCGTACCTCCGCTTCGTCAAGGGAGTCGTCGACGCGCAGGACCTCTCGCTGAACGTGTCGCGCGAGATCCTCCAGCAGGACCGCCAGATCGAGCTGATGCACCGTCGGCTGGCGAAGAAGGTGCTGTCGACGGTCAAGGACATGATGGCCGCGCGGCCCGAGCAATACGCCACATTCTGGCGGGAGTTCGGCCGCGTCCTGAAGGAGGGACTGCTCGGCGACTTCGAGAACCGTGACGCGATCCTCGGCGTCAGCTCCTTCGCCAGCACGCACGACAAGGACGCGCCGACGACGCTCGCGCAGTACGTCGAGCGGATGAAGGACGGCCAGGAGCACATCTTCTACGTCACCGGCGAATCGCGGCAGGCCGTCGAGAACTCCCCGCACATGGAGGCGTTCCAGGCCCGCGGCATCGAGGTGCTGCTGCTGACCGACCCCGTGGACGAGGTCTGGGTCGACACGGCACCGGAGTTCGGCGGCAAGCAGTTCCGCTCCGTCGCCAAGGGCGAGGTCGACCTGGGCACGGAGGAGGAGAAGCAGGAGGCGGGGACCGAACGGGAGAAGCAGCAGGAGGAGTTCGCGGGCCTGCTCGCCCGTATGACGGAACTGCTGAGCGAGCAGGTCAAGGACGTACGCCTCTCCTCGCGGCTCACCGTTTCGCCTGCCTGCGTCGTCTCGGACACCAACGACGTGTCACCGGCGCTGGAGAACATCTACCGCGCCATGGGCCAGGAGATCCCGCACGCCAAGCGGATTCTCGAACTCAACCCCAAGCACCCGCTGGTCGTCGGCCTCAACCGCACCCACGCCGAGCGTCCCGACGACCCGGCCCTCGAAGAGACCACCGAACTCGTCCACCAGCTCGCCCTGTTGGCCGAGGGCGCCGAACTCCCCGACCCCTCCCGCTTCGTGAAGCTGGTGGCGGACCGCCTCGAACGCACTCTGTGAGACGGGGTTCTTGAGGGCGTTGGGGCCGGGGGCCGTACGGATCGCCGTACGGCCCCCGGCTCGACGCGTGAGCCCCTGCGCGCGAGCCGCCGCACCGCGCGACCCCCGTACGAGAGCCGCCGCACGCGCGACCCCCGTACACGAACCGCCGTACGCGCGCCCTCTATACGTGCGGCGTCGCCGCGACCGCCTGCTCCGCCGTCCACCGGTCCATCCGCTCCCACTGCCCGAGCAGCCACTCGCTGCGCGCCGCGTCCCCGACCGGGACCTCGGCCGCCGGTATCCGCCACCAGTGGACCCGCACCGGGCGGCGGAACGGCAGGAAGTCCCAGGCGGCGCGCGCGGACGCGATGACGTCGAGGCCGGAGTGCACGACGAAGACCACCTCGGCGGTGGGCGCGGCGGCCAGGACGGCGAGGCTTCCGGCGTCCCGCGGCGGCAGCACGTACCGCAGCCGGGCCGCGCGGGCCGCGCGCCGGTACTGGCCGAGGCGGCGCAGGCTGGCGATGGCGCGGCGGTGGCGGCGCGGGGTGAAGTTGCCTCCCTCGGGGAAGA
Source organism: Streptomyces sp. NPDC087422 (assembly GCF_044744145.1). Lineage (NCBI taxonomy): Bacteria > Bacillati > Actinomycetota > Actinomycetes > Kitasatosporales > Streptomycetaceae > Streptomyces > Streptomyces sp. NPDC087422. The sequence continues at coordinate 888,826 of NZ_JBIUXT010000003.1, forward strand.
TCACGAGCGCGTCGCGCGACCGCAGCCCCGCCGCCAGTTCGGTGATCGCGTCCTCGGCGGTGCCGTGCGCGGGGGGCAGGAAGCAGTGCGGGACCCGGCCGAGCAGGACGTCGAGGCACGGATCGGCGCGCAGGACGCCCTTCAGCACGGTGTGCGGCAGCAGGCGTACGTCGGTGAGCAGCGTCTGGAGGAGCAGGAACGAATCGCCGACACCCGCGTGCCGGACGAACACCACGAGCGGTACGTCCGGCGGCCGGTCGCCCACGGGCAGCGCGGGCGTCATCTCCACCTCCAGCCGGAACAGCCGGTCCGCCACCTTGCGCAGTACGGCCAGCAGCCGCGCGAGGAGCGCGAACGCCTCGGCCGCCCGCCGGTCCCGGTCCGCCCGGGGGTGGTGCAGGAAGAGCGCGGAGGCCGCCAGCACTCCCGTGAGGTCCACGACGAGGTAGACGAGCAGGAATCCGGCCATACGCGTCGGCCGCCACGCGCCGCGCGACGGGATCGACACGGGCGCGCTGAGTACGGTCACGGTGACGAGGAGCGCCGCGGCCATCGGTATCAGCGCGACCACGAGCGCGGTGGTGACCGTACGCCGGGCGGCCGTGACCAGCGCGGCGCCCGCGGCAGCGGCGGCGGTGCCGGTACGGGTACGGGTACGGGTCGACGGCCGGACCCGCGCGGCCGGGTCGGCGCTCGCGAGCGCGTCCGTACCTGCACCCGCCGGGCCCGTACTCGCTGGACCCGTAGCTGGACCCGTGCCTGAACCCGCCGGACCCGGCCCCGCGTTCAGGCCCGAGTCGAGGCCCGTCACGCCGGACCCTCGGCGGAGTGCGGCTCCTCGGCGCCGGAGCCCTCCGGGACAAGGGACTTGGGGGCGGCCCCGTCGAGCGCGCTCTCCAGATACCGCGACGACGCGGCGTAGGCCCGCTCGATACGGTCCGCCGTCTGCCCGAAGGCCCGGTGCCGCAACTGGCCCAGCGCCCCGGCCGCTTCACCGGACGCCGCCCCGCTGGGCAGTACGTGCACGGTCACGTCCGACGGCAGGTCGGCCATGTCGCGGGCGAACCGGTGCCTGCGGGCGATCTCGAAGGCGACCATGGCGACGTCCCACGGCAACTTCGGTGGCGTCAGCGGCCGTTCGATGCGGCCGACCTGGAGGACGTAGATCTCGCGCGCGCCCAGGGCGACGGCCCTGCCCACCGGGATGCTGTTGACGAGGCCGCCGTCCACGAAGTGCTCGCCGTCGACGTCGACCGGCGGCAGCAGTCCGGGCACGGCCGACGAGGCGAGCACCGCCTCGATCAGCGGGCCGCGGTCGAACCAGTGCTCGGCGGCGTTCTCAATGCTCGCCGCCACGCACTGGAAGGGGACCTCCAACTCCTCGATGAGCGCGACCTGTACGTGCTCACGCAGGAGGTCGACCAGCGGTGCCGGGGTGTAGAGGTGCGTACGGCTCCGCACGGCGGTGCTCACGCGGCCCATCAGCGAACCGGCGAACACCCCGGCCTTGCCCAGCCCCGTCCACAGCTCGATCAGCCGGCCGACGGCGGTCTGCGACGGCTCGGCGGCCACGGCGGCCCCGTTGATCGCCCCGACGGAGGTCCCGAGCACCATCCCCGGCTTCACCCCCTGCGCGAACAGGGCCTTGAGCATGCCCACTTCGTACGCCCCGAGGGCCCCGCCGCCCCCCAGCACGAACGCCGGTCCCCCCGATTCACCCGCACTGTGGTCCATGCCAGAACGCGTGCCCCCGCTCCTTCCCCCCAATCAGCCGCCCGAACTCGCCACAGGCGCGGTGCCGCCTCGGCGGCCGGGCGCTTTCGCGGCGGACGGCGCGGGCCGTAGCGGACCGGCGTACGCCGTCGGGGCGGCGGCTGCGTCCTTGCGCCGACCGGGGCTTGGCGAGCGGGGGGTGGCGGCGGGGCGGTTGGAGCAGACTGGTGGGCCGCGTCGCGTCGGGGCGAGCCGGGCGGGCCGAGCCGGTGCCTTCGTCCTCCTTCCGCCGAGCCGGACCGGTGCCGACCGCCACGTCACGGCGAAGGGCGTACACCGATGACCGAACCCCCGATGACCGAAGAGCCTCCGACGACCGGCCAACCCCCCACGGCCACATCCACGGCGCGCACCGCTGCTGTCGGCGACGACGAAAAGGCCGTGCCCGACGAGGAGTTGCGCCTGACGTTTCCGGGCGACCGCAGCGAGGAGGCCGGTTACGCGATCACGCTGCGCGCCATGGCCCGCCGACTGCCCCAACTGGTGCGCCGGGCGCTCGGCATGGCCTGGCACGTGGACCGCAAGGCGGTCACCGCGCTGCTCGCCTGCCAGGTCCTGTCCGGCGTGCTGGAGGCGCTCGGCCTGCTGGCGGTGACCGGCACGATCACGGCCGTCATCGCGTCGGGCCACATCGACGAACGGCTCCGCCAAGCCGCGCCCTCCCTGGCCCTGTTGGCGTCGGCTGCGGGCGTACGGGCGGTGCTGGGCATCGCCGTCACCGGTCTATCCACGCGCCTGGCCCCGCGGATCTCGCGGGAGGCGGAGCTGCGGCTGCTGGACGCGGCGACCCACGCGGAGCTGACCGCGTACGACCACCCCGGCTACAACGACCGCTGGGACGCGGCCGACCGGGGCGTCGAGGTCTCGCAGGACATGCTCAACCAGTCCCAGAACATCCTCGCCGCCGCCGCATCGTTGATCGCCGCCGCGGCCGTACTGACCAGCGTCCACCCGGTGTTGCTGCCGCTGCTCGTCCTGGCCGCGCTGCCGCAGGCCATCGCGGGCGTACGGGGGGCGCGGCTGAACTACCTCGCGTCGCTGGAGACGATGAAGGACCGCCGCCTGCTGGGCGTCCTGCGGTGGAATCTGGTCGACAAGCAGCACGCCGACCAGATCCGTTCCGGCACGATGGCCGACTTCCTGCTCGGCAAGTACCGGGCGGCCGGGGCGCGGGTGGACGCCGCGACCGACCGGGCCGCCTGGCGCGCGGCGAAGATGTCGCTCGTCGGGAGCCTGGCCGGGGGTGTCGCGGCCGGAGCGGTGTGGGCGGCGCTGCTCTTCCTGATCAGCACCGGCCGCGTGTCCGTCGCGTCCGCGGGCACGGCGACGTTCGCGCTGCGCACGGTCGCTTCAGGACTGCGCGGCGTCATCGGCTACGGCGCCATCATCTTCCGTACGGGGATGTACCTTGACGACTGGTCAGATTTTCTGGACGAGGCCGGTGGCCACCGGATCGCCCGCGGCGAGACCGTACCGACCGGCCCGGCCGTCGTACGCGCCGACCGCCTCATGTACACCTACCCGCACGCGGACCGGCCCGCCCTGCTCGATGTCAGCCTCGACGTGCGGCGCGGCGAAGTCCTCGCCCTGGTCGGCGAGAACGGCTCGGGCAAGACCACGCTCAGCAAACTCCTGTCCGCCCTCTACCTCCCCGACTGCGGCGCCGTCGTCTGGGACGGCGCCGACACCCGCACCCTGGACGCGCACGCCGCCTGGTCACGCGTGGCCGTCGTACCCCAGGAGTACGCGAAGTGGCCGCTGACCGCCCGCGACAACATCACGCTGGGCCAGCCCCGAACCGACCACCCGCACAAGGCGGTTGATACGGCCGCTCACGCCTCCGGCGCCGACGAGGTCGTCACGTCCCTGCGCTCGGGCCTGGACACCCTCCTGGCCCGCGAGTGGTGGGGCGGCCAGGAACTCTCCGGCGGCCAGTGGCAACGCGTCGCCCTCGCCCGCGCCTTCCACCGCGACGCCGGTCTCCTCGTCCTCGACGAACCCACCGCCGCCCTCGACCCCCGCGCCGAACACCGCATCTTCACCGGCCTGCGCACCCTCGCCGCCGACCGCGCCGTCGTCCTGGTCACCCACCGCCTCACCAATGTCACCGTCGCCGACAAGATCGCTGTCCTCGACCAGGGCCGCCTCGTCCAGTACGGTACCTTCGCCCAACTCCGCGACACCCCCGGCCTCTTCCACGACCTCTGGCTCCTCCAGAACGACCGCGCGCCCGGTATCCCCGCCCAGCCCTCCGGCCCCGTGGAGCAGCAGCAGACGGCCGACCTCTGAGGCCGAGAGACGACTACGGAGGCGCCGGAATTGCCGACACGCCGCCGGTCCGGCCGCACTTCGCCCCGGCCGACGCCCCCTGCCGCTTCGTAGCGGAGCGTCCTATGATCGTCGCGCTACGTGGGAGGGGGTGGGCCATGGCGGCGGGGGGATCGGCTTCGCGGCGGGCTCAAGAGGCGCGTCGGCAGGAGCGGTTGCTGCGGGAGCAGTGGCAGGCGGCGCGGCGCCAGGCGCGGCAGTGGGAGAGCGCGAGCGAGGGCGAACAGCGCGTCAGCGCACAGTTGTTGGTGCTGACCGAGCGCGGCTGGCGGCTTCTGGTGGACCGGCGGTGGCCGGGTACGCGGTCCGCGAACGTGGACATGCTGCTGGTCGGGCCCGCCGGTGTCTTCGTCGTGGACGTCAAGAACTGGCGCGCCGACCCGGAGGTCGAGGACGGCCGGCTCCGTACGGGCCATCGGCCGCTACCGGGACCTCCTCACGGCTTCCGGCCTCCCGGTCTGCCCGCTGGAGCGCTACGCCGGTCACGCCGTCGAGGGCGTCAAGCTCGGAAGCTACCGGCGCGCCAAGGGACTTGAGTTCAAACGCGTCTACCTTCCGCGGTACGACACCTCCCTGCTGACCGGCGCCGAAGGGCTCTCCGAGACCGAGCGCGAGCGCCGCGAACTCGGCCGCAGCCAGCTCTTCGTCGCCATGACCCGCGCCCGCGACACCCTCTGGCTGGGCAGCGTCACTCCCGCCGCCCAGGCGTGACGCGTCTACGGACGCTCGGCGCGCAGCCTCCGCAGGAGGTCACGGCTCGCGACGGTGAAGGGGTGGTCCTGGCCGAGGCTCTGGGCGCGGCGCGCGACGACGTCGTCCATGAGCGCGATGCCTTCGCCGGTGTGACCGAGCGCGGTGAGGGTGCGGGCCTGGAGCTGGCGGGCGGCGAGGGCGATGGGGTAGTCGGGTCCGAAGCGGTGCAGATAGGTCTCGGTCACCTCGCCGATCTCGCTGTCGGCTTCCTCGAGGCGGCCCAACTGGAAGAGCGCCCAAGCGTGGTTGTGGCGGGCCCCCACGGAGACGGTGTGGTCGACGCCGAGGTGTTCCGCGCACTGCCCCGGCAGCGACAGCAGGCCCGTGCGTCCGTCCTCCGCGGTCAGTTCCGCGGCGCCGAGCGCGGCCAGGATGCTGGACCGGGAGCGCAGCGTCAGCGGATGCCACGGCCCCAGCGCGGCCTGGCGGCCCGCGGCCGTGGCGTACAGGAGCGTCAGCGACTCCTCGGCGTGGCCGAGATTGCGCAGGACGAGTTGGAGTCCGTGCGCGCTGTCGAGGCTGTCCGGGTCGTCGGCTCCGAACCGCTGCCGCTGGGCGGTGAGCGTGCGCCGCAGCGACTCCTCGGCCTCGGTGTAGCGGCCCAGCCGGAACAGGACCCGTCCGGCGCGTGAGCGTGCCGCGAGTACGGCCCGGTGTCCGTCGCCGAGCGTCCGCGCCGCGATGTCCGCCGCCGCGCCGACGGTCTCCCACGCCGACGGGTAGTCGCCGGTGCGGTGCATCGCGGTGGCCAGCCGGGTGGCCACCTCCAACACCTCGGCGACGACGGCGGGTTCGCCCGTCCGCCGCAGCAGTGCGCGTACGTGGGGCGCCAGGAGCCGCAGCCGCGGATCGTACGGGCCCGCGTCGGGCACCTCCGGCAGCGCGGCGCCGAGCAGGCGGCCGGCCGTCGCGTCCAGCACAGGGGCCTGCGCCGCCGGGGTGGCGGCCACGACACTGTCGAGCAGTACGCCGTGCCCGAGAACGCAGCGCAGCCCCGCGTTGTCGCCGACGTCGACCCGTTCGACGAGCGAGTGGTCGAGCAGGGCGCGCAGCGCCGACTCGGCGCGACCGCGGGGCAATACGGCGCTGATGCCGTCGTCGTTGAGGACCGACAGCGGCAGCGGCTCGGGGGCCAGCCGGGCGATCAGACGCAACAGGTCGACCGCTTCGGGCAGTCCGCGCGCCGCGAAGGCGTCGAGCGTCAACTGCCAGGTCTGTCCCACCAGATGGCGGGGGTCCGCATCACTCAAGGCATCGGCCCCTCGGTCGAGCAACTGGACTGGGAGTTCTTCCTCCAGATGGCGTCCGTACACATCCATCGTCCAGGGCTCTATGACCTGGTGGGAGAGGAAGCCGCCCGCGAGGGTGAGCGCGAGCGGGAGGCGGCCCAGGCGGTCGGCGATCTCGGCGGCCTGGGCGAGCGTGCCGGTGTGCGGGGCGAGGTCGCGCAGGACGCGCGCCGCGTCCTCGCGCGGCAGGACGCCGATGTGCTGGAGTTCCGCGCCGGGCCACCAGCGGGGTGCGGCTCGGCGGGTGGTCACCAGCACCGTGCCCCGCGGGCTGGTGCGCAGCCAGCTGCCGTCGCTGAGGATCGCGGGGTCGTCCGCGTTGTCGAGCACCAGCAGCCAGGGATCGGGGGAGCCGGCGAGGTACCGCCAGACGAGGTCGGCCGCGGGCCGGTAGCCGTTGCGGGCGGCCAGCAGTTCGCCGTCGGCCGCGCCGCGGTCCGCGGCGACCGCGAGCATCCCGGAGCGCAGGCTCGCCCGGTCCGTGGCGTTCACCCAGAGCCCCACCCGCCCGTACTCGGCGGTGGCGGTCTGGAAGAAGGCGTGGGCGACCGCGGTCTTGCCGCAGCCACCCATGCCGTACAGCACGAAGATGTCGTCGCCGCTCTGCGCGGTGAGGGCGCTCCTCAACCGGTCGAGGACTTCGGTGCGGTCCCGCAGGACCAGGGGCGGGCGGCCGACAGCGGGGCGGCGCACCGAGTCGGGACCGGCCGGGGCCTGCGGGCCGCCGTCGTAGTGGTGGTGCTCGCTGATGTGCTGATCTCCCGACGCCTGGTAGACCCGGCCGTCGTCCTGGGCGCGGCCGTCCATGGACCCGCCGGTCGTACCGCTCACCGCTCGGTGACGCGCTGGTCGCGGCGGGTTTGGGCGCGGCCGGGCTGGAAGCGGCCGGTCCGGAGGCGAGCGGGCTGGAAGCGGCCGGGCTGGAAACGGCCGGTCCGGAAGCGACCGGTCCGGGCGCGGCGCCCTTGTGTCAGGACGCGGTGACGCGTGGTCCGCCAGGCGTCGGTCGCCATCGGGGCGACCACGGGGGCTCCGGCGGTCCGCGTGAGCACCGCGAGTTCCGGATCCACAGCTCCCCCTACCATTCAATAATCTGATCATATTGGCTTTGAGCCAATTCGAGGACCGTTCACGTCCGGCGTGGATCATTATTGCACCGGGAGTCGAATTGCGATAGGCATCCGAAGGCGGTCGCCGCCGTCGTGGCATATGCCAGACGGCTGGTTATCGGGTACGCTCCGGCTGTAGTGACGCCGATGCGGGTACGATCCGCACGCGGTACGACAGTACGCAGCCGATCCTGGGGGCAACCATGACCAGACCATGGGAAGCAAATCCCGACACCACATTCTTAAAGCGCCTCGGTAAATCACCTCAGGAGCTGGGGAATACGACCGACACCCCCGACTGCCCCGACATCTGGGAGCTGGAGAACGGCGACATCGCCGTCATCGGCCGGGATCTGACGGCCTCCCTCGGGCGGAATCTGCCCGCCGGGGTCTCGGTCGGCTCCGACGAGCGACTCGTCGTCATCCCGAGAAACATGCTGATCGCGGCGAAACCGGACATTCCCAGTGTTTGACTCCTTTCCCAACGGCACCTTCGAACGCCTCGCCCGGCCCGCCTACCACGAGGAATTCTTCCGGATCCTCAAAAGCGGCGTCAGGAGCCAGGACAAGCTGGAACGCGGCCAGCATTTCCAGGAACGCGGTTTCGCGAGCTGGGAGGCATTCGCCGCCGGGCGCTGGGAAGAAGCACTCGCGCTCATCGAGGAAAGGCGTCCGGCCTACGCCCGGCAGTTCGCCGAGGCGGAGGATCTGGGCGTCGCGCAGCGGCGGCTCCGAGTCGTCGAATTCCCCGTGACGCCGTACGTGCAGTGGGAATTGCACGTCCTGCGCCTGCGCGCGGCCGTGGGCGACCGGATCAGGGTCCTGGACGCGCGGACGATCGCGGACATCGAGCGCGAGCGCACGGTGCCGGAGGTCGTGATCCTCGGTGACGTGGTGATGTACGAGGTGCAGTACGACGACGAGGGAAACGCGGACGGGGCCAGGCGGTACGCGGAACCCGCCCTGATCGCGGAGACCAGGGCGGGGTTCGCGTCGCTCTACGCGCGGGGCGAGCCCTTCGGCGACTTCTTCGACCGCGAGATCGCCACGCTCTCACCGCCGGTCATCGACGGCGTCGGCTAGCCGACCACCGACCGCCGGGCGGGCCCTAGGTGTATTGATCACGAGCGTTGTTGACATGTGCCGGTGCTTGATCATGGCGAAGACCTCCGGTGTGGTGGAGCTGTCTAGGACTGCACCGCACGGAGGTCTTCGTGTCCCACCGTAATGCCCGGCTGACCGTTCACGGCAGACGGATCCTTGTCGAGCGTGTCCGCTCGGGCCGCCCGGTGGCGCATGTCGCAGCCGAGATGGGGATCTCGCGGACCACGGCCCATAAGTGGGTCAGGCGGTGGCGGGCCGAGGGCGAAGCCGGTCTGCACGACCGCTCCAGCCGGCCGCACAGGACACCGCACCGCACCCCGGCCGCGGTCGAGGCCCGCGTGTGCGAGCTGCGCCAGGCCCGCAAGCTCGGGCCGGCCCGGATCGGCCCGGTCCTGGGCATGCCCGCCTCGACCGTGCACCGGGTCCTGGTCCGCCACGGCCTGAACCGCCTGGCATACATCGACCGGCCCACCGGCGACATCATCCGCCGCTACGAACGCGACCGCCCCGGCGAACTGATCCACATCGACGTCAAGAAACCCGGCCGGATCCCCGACGGCGGCGGCTGGCGCACCCGCGGCCGCCAGGCCACCCGGGCCGGGAAACCGGGTGCCGGCTTCGACTACATCCACTCCG
>NZ_JBIUXT010000004.1:0-860341 GCF_044744145.1 Streptomyces sp. NPDC087422
GCCAACTTCATGATCGCCGACACCGGCACCCTCGTCGTCGTCGAATCCGAAGGCAACGGCCGCATGTGCCTCACCCTCCCCGAAACACTGATCTCCGTCGTCGGCATCGAGAAGGTCATCCCCACCTTCCAGGACCTGGAAATCTACCTCCAGACCCTCCCCCGCTCCTCCACCGCCGAACGCATGAACCCCTACACCACCCTGTGGACCGGCACCACCCACACCGACGGCCCCGAAAACTTCCACCTCGTCCTCATCGACAACGGCCGCACCGACACCCTCGCCGACACCACCGGCCGCCAGGCCCTGCGCTGCATCCGCTGCTCCGCCTGCCTCAACGTCTGCCCCGTCTACGAACGCGCCGGCGGCCACGCCTACGGCTCCCCCTACCCCGGCCCCATCGGCGCCATCCTCACCCCCCAACTCCGCACCACCACCACCGAACTCGACGCCTCCCTCCCCTACGCCTCCACCCTCTGCGGCGCCTGCTACGACGTCTGCCCCGTCGCCATCAACATCCCCCAAGTCCTCGTCCACCTCCGCGAACGCGTCGCCCAAGGCGCCACCACCACCCACAACGGCCAACGCGTCACCATCAAACCCGCCAAAGGCCACGCCGCCGAACGCGCCACCATGCGCGCCGCCCGCTGGACACTCGACCACCCCGCCCTCATGCGCCAGGGCCAGCGCCTCGCCACCCGCACCCGACACCTCCACCCCCAACGACTCCCCGGACCCGCCAAAGCCTGGACCGCCACCCGCGACCTCCCCACCCTCCCCCCACAGACCTTCCGCGACTGGTGGCAGAAAAACCAACCAGCCAACCACCCCCAGACCGAGGAGAACGGCCAGTGACCTCCCGCGACACCGTCCTCACCCGCATCCGCAACGCCCTGGGCACCACGTCGGACAGCCCGGCACCGGCCACCACGTACACAGCACGCGACTACCTCACCGTGCACGCGGACCGCACCCCGGAGGAGACCGCCGATCTGCTCGCGGACAACCTCGCCGACTACCGGGCGAAGGTGCACCGCACGGATCAGGCGGGGCTGGCACCCGCGGTGGCGCGGCTGCTGGTCGAGCGGGGTGCGCGGACGGCGGTCGTCCCGGCGGGGGTCCCGAGGGAGTGGCTGGCCGGGATCGGCGGGACACGGTTGCTGGACGACGTACCGCCGCTGACCGCGGCGCAGTTGGACGAGGTCGACAGTGTGATCACCGGCTGCGCGCTGGCCGTCGCCGAGACCGGCACCATCGTGCTGGACGCGGGCGACGACCAGGGGCGGCGGATTCTCACGCTCGTCCCCGACCACCACATCTGCGTCGTGCGGGCACCGGATCAGGTGGTCGCGTCGGTCCCCCTGGCTCTGCCTCGCCTGGACGCCACCCGGCCCCAGACCTGGATCTCAGGCCCCTCCGCCACCAGCGACATCGAACTCGACCGCGTCGAAGGCGTCCACGGCCCCCGCACCCTGGACGTCATCCTCGTGGGTCCGCCGCCGAGCGGCTGACCTTCAGCGCCCACACCACCAGAGGAATCTGGACGGGGAGCCGGGCGTAGGCCGCGGCCTTCAGGGGTGCGGGGCGATGCCGCCAGTCGTAGGCCATCTTGACGTTGGCGGGGAAGACGGCGGCGAAGAATCCGGCGGTGACCAGGGCGCCGGTGCGGCGGGTCGCGGGGAGGGCGACGGCGGCGGCCAGCGCGAGTTCGGCGACGCCGCTGGCGCGGGTCCAGGCGCGGGGGCTGCCCGGAAGGGACTCGGGCACGATCGCCTCGTACGGTCCGGGGGCGAGGAAGTGGGTGGCGCCGGCTCCGGCGAGCAGGCCGACGAGCAGTCGAGTGGAACGTGCGGGCACCGGGCACCTCCTGAGCGGGCGGGCGATTCCCGCCGCGCTCTCACCTTACTCATGAGTAAGGTCGGGGCGGCGGCCTCTTCCGCGTTAGGAGGCGGTGGTGGCGAGCTGCGAGTCGCGCCGTACGAGCGCGGCGTAGCGACCGTCCTGGGCGAGCAGTTCGTCATGCGTGCCGCGCTCCATGATCCGGCCCGCGTCGAGGACCACGATCTGGTCGGCGTCGCGCACGGTGGACAGCCGGTGGGCGATCGTGATGGTGGTGCGTCCCGCGGACAGCGAGTCGATCGCCTCCTGGACGTCGTGTTCGGTCCGGGTGTCGAGCGCGCTGGTGGCCTCGTCCAGGATGAGGACGGGCGGGTCGCGGAGGATGGTGCGGGCGATGGCCAGGCGCTGCTTCTCGCCGCCGGAGAAGCGGTAGCCGCGTTCGCCGACGAGGGTGTCGTAGCCGGCGGGCAGCCCGGAGATGTGGTCGTGGATCTGGGCGGCCTTCGCGGCGGCGCGGATCTCGTCGTCGGTGGCCTCGGGCTTGGCGAAGCGCAGGTTCTCGGCGACCGAGGCGTGGAAGAGGTACGTCTCCTGGGAGACGACGCCCACCGCGTCGGCGAGGGTGTCGAAGGTGAGGTCGCGTACGTCGGTGCCGTCGAGCGTCACCTTGCCGCCGGTCACGTCGTACAGCCGGGGCACCAGGTAGCTCAGGGTGCTCTTGCCGGAGCCGGTGGCGCCGACGACGGCGAGGCTGCTGCCCGCGGGGACGGTGATGTCGATGTCGCGCAGGGTCGGCGCGCCGGACTCGGGGTCGTAGGCGAAGTCGACGTGCTCGAAGCGGACGTCGCCGCGTACCCGGTCCAGGGTCCGGGCGTCGGGGCGCTCGGTGATGTCGACGGGCAGGTCGAGGTATTCGAAGATGCGCTGGAAGAGCGCGAGCGAGGTCTGGACGTCCACGCCGGTCGACAGCAGCGACACGGACGGGCGGAAGAGGCCCTGCTGGAGCGAGACGAAGGCGACGAGGGTGCCGATGGATACGGCGGGCGCGCCGTTGGACATGGTCAGACCGGCGGCCCAGTAGAGCAGTGCGGGCATCGCCGACATGACGATGCCGATGGTGGACATCCGCCAGCGGCCGGACATGCTGGAGCGCACTTCGAGGTCGACCAGGCGCTCGGACTCGGTCGAGAAGTCGCGGGTCAGGGAGTCGGAGCGGCCCATGGTGCGGCCGAGCAGGATGCCGCTGACGGACAGCGACTCGGTGACGATCGCGGACATCGAGGCCATCTGCCGCTGCCGGTTGGTGGCGATCCGCTTGCGTTCGCGGCCGACCCGGCGGGCGATCCAGACGAAGAGCGGGAGCAGCAGCAGCGAGACGACGGTCAGCCGCCAGTCGAGGGCGAGCATCGCGATGACGGAGGCGATGACCGCCGTGAGGTTGGAGACCAGGGAGGTCGCTGTCGAGGTGACGGTGGCCTGCATGCCGCCGATGTCGTTGGCGATCCTGGACTGCACCTCGCCGGTGCGGGTGCGGGTGAAGAAGGCCAGCGACATGCGCTGGAGGCGTTCGTAGACGGCGGTGCGCAGGTCGTGCATGACGCGCTGGCCGACGGTGGTGGAGATCAGGGTCTGGAGCACGCCGAAGACGCCGGTGGCGACGGCGGTGGCGATCATGCCGAGGGCGAGCAGGCTCAGCAGGCCGGTGCGGCCCTGCGGTATCGCGGTGTCGAGGATCGCCCGCAGCAGGAACGGCGAGGCGACCGAGACGAGGGAGGAGAGGCCGACCAGGGCGCCGACGACGGCGAGGCGGCCACGGTAGGGACGGAAGAGCCGCAGGATGCGACGCATGTCGACGGGGGTGTCGGGCTTCTTCTTCGGTGGTGTCCACCGGGAGGCGAGTTCTCGTTCGTGATCGGGGCGCAAAGGACTCCTTGAGAGTTCAGGCAGATGCTGACATTGGGAGTATAGGTCATTGTTACCTATGCTCACAATGGACATGGTCCTGATACGCTCGTCACATGGAATCCCGTACGACAGCCGTGCCGCCGGGCCCGGTGACCGCCGGCCTCGCCACGACCGCGCCGGACGAGATCACCGGGCGGCTCGCCGACCAGCTCATCCGGCTGAGCCGCCGCCTGCACAAGTCCCAGCGCCACCTCATGGAGCCGCTGGGGATCACCCCGGCCCAGGCGCGGCTGCTGCGCACCCTCGCGCACTGCGACGAGCCGCCGCGGATGGCCGATCTCGCCCAGCGCCTGGAGGTCGTGCCGCGGGCCGTGACGACCCTGGTGGACGCGCTGGAGGGGCTGGAGCTGGTACGGCGGGTGCCCGATCCGAGCAATCGCCGGGTGATCAGGATCGAGCTGACCGAGGCGGGCGGCGCCGCGCTGCTGGAGCTGCGCGGGGCCCGCCGTACGGCCGCCGCCGAACTGCTGGCCCCGCTCGACGACGGCCAGCGCGCGGCACTCACCGCGCTGCTGGCCGTACTCGACGAGGAGGCGCCGCACGGCGGCGGCCACCGGCCGTCGCGCTGAGCGGCGCCCGCGGGCTCACTCGGCCAGGTCCGCCGGGGCGGTCTGGCCGCCGATCTGCGGCCCGACCTCGGCGGTGCAGGCGCTGCACCGGCGGGCGGCGGTCGGTATCGCGGTCAGGCACTCGGGGCACTCGCGGACCGGGGCCGCCGCCGCCTTGGGGAAGAACCTCTCCTGCATGCGGTTCATCGGCAGGACGACCAGGAAGTAGATCACCGCGGCGACGATCACGAAGCTGATCACCGCGTCGATGAAGGCGCCGTAGGGGAAGGTCACGCTGGAGACCGTGAACTTCTGAGTGGCGAAGTTGCCCGTGGCGCCGGAGGCCAGGCCGATGAGCGGCGTCAGGAACGCCTTGACGAAGGCGGTCACCAGAGCGGTGAAGGCCGCGCCGATGACGATGCCGACCGCGAGGTCGACGACGTTGCCGCGGAGCAGGAACGTCCGGAAGCCTCTCATGGGTGGGGGGTCCCCTCTGTAGTCAGGAATTGGAACACCACAGTGTGCCGGTCCTCACCACAGAGGGGTAATCGGTCGATGAGCAGATCAATTACGCCAGGTGTCGTTGAGTGTGACCGCCCCGCTCGACGGGACCGTCGCCGTCCGGTTGGCGCCGGATTCCCACGTCACGTTGCCGCTTCCGTCCTTCCGTATGTACTTGTACTGGAACGAGGTGCCCGCGGGCATCGCCACGTTGAGCTTCCAGACCGGGTAGCTCGCCGACGACAGCAGCAGGGCGCTGCCGGTGTTCCAGTTGCCGAGGGTGGAGTTGTCGCCGACGACGTAGATGTTCTGGCCGAAGACCGTGGTGGCGTTCACCGCGAAGGACGCGGCGGACGACGGGTTGGTGCTGCCCCCGGTGCTGCCGCTCGTGGTGCCACCGTTCGTGGTGCCGCCGTTGGTCGTGCCCCCGTTCGTCGTGCCGCCGTTCGTCGTGCCGCTGCCGCAGGGCGCGCCGACGTACAGCGCGACCGCGTCGTTGGAGCCGATGGTGGCGGTGAACTTGCCGTCGGAGCCGACGGTGTAGCTGGTGCCGCTGTGCTGGACGTCGCAGTAGGAGCCGGCGGGCAGTGAGGTGGTGAAGGTCTGGGTGAGCGAGCCGCCCTCGTGGTTGATCGCCACATAGCCCTTGCCGCCGCGGCCGAACGCGATGGCGTTGTTGCCGTTGGACCACCAGTTGGTGACGGCGGTGCCGGAGACCGCGTTGCGGAAGCCGACCATGTTGGCGATCTGCGGCCAGGCGTGCTGGCACTTCCAGCCGTCGCTGTAGCAGGCGTTGACGGTGCCGCCGTTGGGCGCGCCGGCGTCGTTGTTGGAGAACTCGTAGCCGGAGTAGACGTTGGGCGAGCCGTACGGCCAGGCCAGCAGGTAGACGTTGGCGAGGGTGTACGTGGCGCCGTTCTTGTAGCTGAGGGTCGAGCCGTTGCGCTCGGTGTCCCAGTTGTCCACGAAGGTGCGGGCCTTGTCGCTCGACAGGTAGCCCGCGCCCCACGACGCGCCCCAGTTGCTGAGGGAGGCCAGCTTGTCGCCGGTGAAGATGCGCTTGAGGTCGAAGGCGCCCTGGAAGGCGTCCACGTCACCGGTGTTGACGTACTCGCTCGGCTGCACGGCCTCGCCCGCGCCGTAGATGGCCTCCTGGGCCCAGTAGATGCCCGGATTGCTGAGCTTGGCCTTGATGGCGGCCAGGTCGGTCTCGGCCA
This sequence comes from Streptomyces sp. NPDC087422, assembly GCF_044744145.1. Taxonomy (NCBI): domain Bacteria; kingdom Bacillati; phylum Actinomycetota; class Actinomycetes; order Kitasatosporales; family Streptomycetaceae; genus Streptomyces; species Streptomyces sp. NPDC087422. Next base: position 6,071 of record NZ_JBIUXT010000004.1, read on the forward strand.
TGTGCTTGGCGGCGTCCACCCGGAAGCCGTCGACGCCCAGCGCGATCAGGTGGTTGAGGTAGGCGGCGATGGTGCCGCGCACGTAGTCGCTGCCGGTGTCGAGGTCGGCGAGGCCGACCAGCTCGCAGTTCTGGACGTTGTTGCGGTCGCCGTAGTTGTTGATGTCACTGCGGCAGGTGTGGAAGTCCTGGTTCTGGTAGTAGCCCGGGTAGTTGTACTTGCTGTACGTCGTACCGCCCGTGCCGGTGCCCGAGCCCGACGTCATGTGGTTGATCACCGCGTCGGCGACGACCTTGACGCCCGCGCTGTGGCAGGTGCTGACCATGTTCTGGAACGAGCTCTCGTTGCCGAGCCGCCCGGCGATCTTGTAGCTGACCGGCTGGTACGAGGTCCACCACTGGTCGCCCTGGATCTGCTCGGAGGCCGGGGAGACCTCGACGAAGCCGTAGCCCGCGGGGCCGAGGGTGTCCGTGCAGGCCTTCGCCACGGAGTCGAACTTCCACTGGAAGAGAGTGGCAGTGACGTCCTTGCTGCCGGGCGGCGTGGCGTCCGCCTGTTGCGAGGAGAGGGCGAACAGACCGGCGGCGGCGACGATCGCGGCCAGCGCGCCGTTCAGGACGCGGGATCTCATGGGCGGCTCCTTCGGTGAACGGGCAGAGTTCTGCCCTCGAAGGCAGCCACGCGCCTGGCCGCCGGGTGGGGGGTGCGGGCCCCGTTGTCCTCGGGGCCCTCGGGTTCCGCCCAGGAGCTTCCCGCCGTGTGTGCGTACACGTCAAGATGTCGGCGGAAGAACTTTCGCTGTTTTGCTGCAAGTTGTTGCCGAAACACCCCTCCGCGGACCTCGGCTCGTTCCCGTCGCTCACCGGAAAACCTGTTGACCCGGTACGGGCCGCAAGACGAGCCTTGCTCCTCTCCGACCGGATTCCGGCGGGATGTCCGCACGGGCGGAGTCGTCAGGTACGCGGCTGCCCGCCGACATCTCGCGCGAACCTCCGGCGGCCGTATCCGCAACCCGCGGCCGTAGCCTCGTCCGCCGACACTCGCTCACACCCGCACCGAACTCAGGACACCATGCCGTCCCTCCGTAAGCTCCCCCTGTCCGATCCGGGCGTCCCCGACGCCCGGACGGGATTCCGCTTCCTGCTCTGGCTGTCGTTCCGCGAGGGGAAGGGCCTGGCAGCCGCCACCGCGTGGGGCATCCTGCACATGGCGGCCGTCGCGTCGTTCCCCGCCGCCGTCGGAATGGCCGTGCAGTCGGTCGTGGACCGCTCGGGGTCGCGGCTGGCGCTGTCGGGCGGGCTGATGCTGCTGCTCGGCGTGCTCACCGCGCTCGGCGACACGATGCTGCACCGTACGGCCGTCACGAACTGGATCAGCGTCGCGGCGCGGGTCCAGCAGTTGCTCGCCGGTAAGACGGTCGAGCTGGGCTCGCTGCTCACCCGCCGGGTCGCTGCGGGCGAGGTCGTCGCGGTCAGCACCGGAGACGTGGAGAAGATCGGGTGGTTCGTCGAGGCGCTGGCGCGCTTCACCTCCGCTCTGGTCGCCACGGTCGGCGTGGCCGTCGCGCTGGTCGTCTACGAGCCCGCGCTCGGGGTGATCGTGGCCGCGTCCGTACCGGTGCTGGCGCTGGCCGTACTGCCGCTGCTTCCCGCCGCCACCAAGCGGGCCGACCTCCAGCGGGAGAAGGCGGGCAAGGCCACGGAACTGGCCTCCGACACCGTCGCCGGGCTGCGGGTGCTGCGCGGCATCGGCGGCGAGGAGCTGTTCCTCGACCGCTACCGTCGCGCGTCCCAGCAGGTCAGGACCGCCGCCGTGCACAGCGCCCGGATGTGGGCGGCGATCAGTGCCGTCCAGGTGGTGTTGCCGGGGCTGCTGCTGGTGGCCGTCGCCTGGGACGGCGCCCGGCTGGCGATGGACGGCCGGATCTCGGTCGGCGCGCTGGTGACCGTCTACGGCTCGGTGGCCTTCCTGATGTTCCCGCTGCGGAATTTCGAGGAGATCGCCATGGCCTGGTCCTTCTCGCGGCCCTCGGCGAAGCGGGCCGCGCGCGTACTGGCGCTGACCCGGGAGACCGCCGGGGGCGCGGCCGTCTTCTCCGAGGGGAGCGTCGCTCCCGAGGAGGCGGGCGCTCTGGTCGGGGAGATGTACGACCCGGAGTCGGGGCTGCGCGCTCCGGCCGGGCTGCTGACCGCCGTGGTGTGCGGCGACCCGGACGCGGCGGGCGTACTGGCCGACCGGCTCGGCGGGCACAGCCCGGTCCGCGCCGAGGGCGAGGCGTCGGCGCTGCTGGGCGGGCGGGCACTGGACGCGCTGCCGCTCGCGGCGGCCCGCGCGGCCGTGCTCGTCCAGGACAAGGACCCGGTGCTGCTGTCGGGAACGCTGACCGAACTGCTGGGTGTGCCGTCCTCCGGCCGGGTCACGGCGGAGCAGGCCCTCACCGCCGCGCAGTGCGCGGACGTGCTGGACGCGCTCGCGCAGTCCGCCGCCGACCCCGCGGGGGTGGCGGGCGACCCGATGTCGGCGCGGATCACCGAGCGCGGCCGGTCGCTGTCCGGCGGCCAGCGGCAGCGCCTGGCACTGGCCAGGTCGCTGATCGCCGATCCCGAGGTGCTGGTGCTCGACGAGCCGACCTCGGCGGTCGACGCGCACACCGAGGCCAGGATCGCGCGCGGCCTCAAGGAACTGCGGGCGGGCCGCACGACGGTGGTGCTCACGTCGAGCCCGCTCGTGCTGGACCGCGCCGACCTGGTGGTCTTCGTGGACGAGGGCACGGCGACGTCGGTCGGAGACCACCACGAACTGCTGCGCACCGACCCGCGCTACCGGGCGGTGGTGACCCGCGAGAGCGAGCCGTCCGACGACCGCGATCCCGGCCACAGCCCCGTCACCGCGTCCGTCGCGGGCTCCGGGGCCGTACCCCACACATCGATGGAGGAATCCGCATGATCGGCCTGCGACCGCCGGAGTACGACCCGGCCGCGCCGCAGCAGAGCGCCACGCTGCCGGTGGGCTCCCCCGCGACCGTGCGCGGCTATGTGCGCGAACTGGCGAAGCGGCATCGCGGTGCCTTCGCCCTGCTGGTGACCGTCAACACCGTGTCGGTGCTGGCCTCGATGGTGGGGCCCTACCTGCTCGGCGGTCTGGTCGAGGACCTGTCGAAGGGCGACCGGGACATCCATCTCGGGCGGGCTGTCAGCCTGTTCCTGGCCGCCCTCGTGGTGCAGGCGTACTTCGTGCGGCTGGTACGGCTGCGCGGCGCGATCCTCGGCGAGGAGATGCTGGCCGATCTGCGCGAGGACTTCCTCGTACGGTCGGTGTCGCTGCCGCCGGGTGTGCTGGAGCGGGCGGGCACGGGCGATCTGCTGTCGCGGATCACGACGGACATCGACCGGCTGTCGAACGCGATGCGCGAGGCGGTGCCCGAGTTGGCCATCGCCGTGGTCTGGGCCGGGCTGCTGCTCGGCGCGCTGACCGTGACCTCGCCGCCGCTCGCCCTGTCGGTGCTGGTCGCGCTGCCGCTGCTGCTGGTCGGCTGCCGCTGGTACTTCCGGCGCGCCCCGGGGGCCTACCGCTCGGAGGCGGCGGGGTACGCGGCGGTGGCGGCGGCGCTGGCGGAGTCCGTGGACGCCGGCCGCACCATCGAGGCGCACGGTCTCGGCGACCGGCGCGAGAAGCTGTCGCGGCAGCGGATCGGGCAGTGGGTGGCGTGGGAGCGCTACACGATGTGGCTGCGCAGCGTGCTGTTCCCGGTGATCAACATGACGCACGCGCTGATCGTGGTCGCGGTGCTGATGATCGGCGGCAGCTTCGCCCTCAACGGCTGGATGACGGTCGGCGAGCTGACCACGGGCGCGCTGTACGCGCAGATGCTCGTCGACCCGGTGAACATGATCCTGCGCTGGTACGACGAGTTGCAGGTCGCCCAGGTGTCGCTGGCCCGGCTGGTCGGGGTGCGCGAGGTGGCCGAGGACGAGCCGGACCACACGGTCTCGCCCGACGGCCGCGAGATGGCCGCCGACCAGGTGCGGTTCGGCTACCGGGCGGGCAGCGACGTGCTGCACGGCGTGAGCCTGACGGTGCCGCCGGGTACCCGGGTGGCGCTGGTGGGCCCGTCAGGCGCGGGCAAGTCCACGCTCGGGCGGCTGCTGGCGGGTATCTACGCGCCGCGTGCGGGCGAGGTCACGCTGGGCGGCGCCCAGCTGGCCCGGATGCCCGCCGAGCGGGTGCGCGAGCATGTGGCGCTGGTCAATCAGGAGCACCACGTCTTCGTCGGCACGCTCCGCGACAATCTGCGGCTGGCCCGGACCGGTGCCACCGACGACGAGCTGTGGACGGCGCTGCGCGCGGTGGACGCCGAGGACTGGGGCCGCAATCTGGCGGACGGTCTCGACACCGAGGTGGGCTCGGGCGGCGCGGTGCTCACCCCGGCGCAGGCGCAGCAGCTCGCGCTGGCCCGGCTGGTGCTGGCCGACCCGCACACCCTGGTGCTGGACGAGGCGACCTCGCTGCTCGACCCGCGCGCCGCCCGCCATCTGGAACGCTCGCTGTCCCGGGTGCTGGACGGCCGTACCGTGATCGCCATCGCGCACCGGCTGCACACCGCGCACGACGCGGATGTGATCGCGGTGGTCGAGGACGGCCGGATCAGCGAGCTGGGCAGCCACCACCAGTTGGTGGACGCCGACGGTGCCTACGCGGCGCTGTGGCGGTCCTGGCACAGCTGACCGCGGTGATGTGGCGCGGGGCCCGGCGGCACTGCCGCCGGGCCCCGCTCGCGTGCGAGGGGTCCCGCGTCAGCCGAAGACGCCCAGCGCGCCGAGCGCGCAGCCGCCGCCCGCCAGGAAGAAGACCGGGGTGAGCACCTTCAGCTCCACCCAGCTCCCGGCCCGGAAGCGCATGAACTTCGGCGGTCCCATCGGGTACCAGCGGCGGCGGCCAATCGGGATCGGCCACAGGATCGGGCAGCCGGAGACGGTCAGCGCGTCACCGACGCAGTGCACGAGCGAGCCGAGCACGATGGGCAGCCCGATCCACAGGTAATGCTGGCCGGGATCGGTGAACAGCCAGTCCTTGCCGTTGCCCGGATTGTCGAGCACGTCGGCGAGCACCCAGGCGCTGGTGGCGCCGAGCAGCCACACCAGCACATCACTGGACATCCGGGCCTGCCGCCACAGCAGTCCCTCGACGGCGAGCACCATGTGTATGAACAAGATGACCAGCACCACCCAGCGCCCGCCGTAGACCGCGCCGGCCGAGAAGCCGCCGCCGACCAGGACCGCCCAGAGCCAGGTATGGGTGAGGGTGCGGTGGCCGCCCGCCCGTCGCGGGTCGCCCTGCATCCGGGTCGCCTTGTAGACGGCGTGCGCCAGGTGCTCGATGATCTTGCACAGCACGCGGGAGATCGGACCGAACGCGCGCGAGATCGTCGCCGCCTGATGGTCCAGGTCGGGGGCGAGCGCGGCACCAGCACAGATCAGCGCACCGACGACGAGCGTCGGCCAGGGCATGGCATGATCCACACCCGCCGCGACCGCTCCGACGGCCAGCCAGGCCGCCGCTCCCGAGAGTGAGTGCGCAGGTCCCATCATGGTGGTGCTCAGCCCCCTACAAGGCCGCCCGCAGGCGGAGTTGACGCATCGTTGACGGCACACCATATCGTTGATGATCACCGCGGCCCGCTCCGGTTCCGCCGCGCGCCGCCGGTACAGGCAAGATGGTGGGGTGACCCTTATCGATCAGATGCCTCCCGCCCCGGACCCCGATGCCCTCTTCGAAGCGTTTTCGACGTGGGCCGAGGGTCAGGGGATCACTCTCTATCCGGCGCAGGAGGAGGCGCTCATCGAGGTGGTCTCTGGTGCGAACGTGATCCTTTCCACCCCCACCGGATCGGGAAAGAGCCTGGTCGCGGCCGGTGCGCACTTCGCCGCGCTGGCCCGGGACGAGGTCACCTTCTACACCGCGCCGATCAAGGCGCTGGTGTCGGAGAAGTTCTTCGACCTGTGCAAGCTGTTCGGCACCGAGAACGTCGGGATGCTGACCGGTGACGCCTCGGTCAACCCGGACGCGCCGGTGATCTGCTGTACCGCCGAGGTCCTCGCCTCCATCGCGCTGCGCGACGGCAAGAGCGCCGATGTCGGCCAGGTCGTGATGGACGAGTTCCACTTCTACGCGGAGCCGGACCGGGGCTGGGCCTGGCAGATCCCGATCCTCGAACTGCCCCAGGCGCAGTTCCTGCTCATGTCGGCGACGCTGGGGGACGTCTCCCGCTTCGAGGAGGATCTGACCCGCCGGACCGGCCGCCCCACGGCGGTCGTGCGCTCGGCGACCCGGCCGGTGCCGCTGTCGTACGAGTATGTGACGACGCCTTTGACGGAGACGCTGACCGAACTGCTGGAGACCCGGCAGTCCCCGGTCTACATCGTGCACTTCACGCAGGCGGCGGCCGTCGAGCGGGCCCAGGCGCTGATGAGCATCAACATGTGCACCAAGGCCGAGAAGGACGCCATCTCCGATCTGATCGGGCACTTCCGCTTCACCACCACCTTCGGCCGCAACCTCGCGCGCTTCGCCAAGCACGGCATCGGCGTCCACCACGCGGGGATGCTGCCCAAGTACCGGCGGCTGGTGGAGAAGCTCGCCCAGGCGGGCCTGCTGAAGGTCATCTGCGGCACCGACACCCTCGGGGTCGGCGTCAACGTGCCGATTCGCACCGTGCTGTTCACCGCGCTCACCAAGTACGACGGCACGCGGGTGCGGACGCTGCGGGCGCGGGAGTTCCACCAGATCGCGGGGCGCGCCGGGCGGGCCGGTTTCGACACCGCCGGGTTCGTGGTGGCGCAGGCGCCCGAGCACGTCATCGAGAACAAGAAGGCGCTCGCCAAGGCCGGGGACGACCCGAAGAAGATCCGCAAGGTGGTCCGCAAGAAGCCGCCCGAGGGCTTCGTCAACTGGTCGGATCTCACCTTCGAGAAGCTGATCGCCGCCGAGCCGGAGCCGCTGACCTCCCGCTTCCGCGTCACCCACACCATGCTGCTGTCGGTGATCGCCCGGCCCGGCAACGCCTTCGACGCGATGCGGCACCTGCTGGAGGACAACCACGAGGACCGCCGCCATCAGTTGCGGCACATCCGCCGGGCCATCGCCATCTACCGCTCGCTGGTCGACGGCGGTGTGGTCGAACGCCTCCCCGAGCCGGACGCCGAGGGCCGCATCATCCGGCTGACCGTCGAACTCCAGCAGGACTTCGCCCTCAACCAGCCGCTGTCCACCTTCGCCCTGGCCTCCTTCGAACTGCTCGACAAGGACTCCCCCTCCTACGCCCTGGACATGGTCTCGGTGGTGGAGTCCACCCTCGACGACCCGCGGCAGATCCTGGCGGCCCAGCAGAACAAGGCCCGTGGCGAGGCCGTCGCCGAGATGAAGATGGACGGTGTCGAGTACGAGGAGCGGATGGAGCGTCTTCAGGACGTCTCCTATCCCAAGCCCCTCGAAGAGCTGCTGTCGCACGCCTACGGCATCTACCGCCAGAGCCACCCGTGGGTCGGCGACCACCCGCTGTCGCCCAAGTCCATCGTCCGTGACATGTACGAACGCGCCATGACCTTCGGCGAGTTCACCTCCTACTACGAGCTGGCCCGCACCGAGGGCATCGTGCTGCGCTACCTGGCCGGCGCGTACAAGGCGCTGGAGCACACGGTGCCCGACGACCTGAAGTCGGAGGACTTCCAGGATCTGACGGCGTGGCTGGGCGAGTTGGTGCGCCAGGTCGACTCCAGCCTGCTGGACGAGTGGGAGCAGCTCGCCAATCCGGAGGTGGAGACGGCCGAGCAGGCGGCGGAGCGGGCCGACCAGGTCAAGCCGGTCACCGCCAACTCCCGCGCCTTCCGGGTGCTGGTGCGCAACGCGATGTTCCGCCGGGTCGAGCTGGCGGCGCTGGAGAAGTACCACCAGCTCGGCGAGTTGGACGCCGAGGCCGGGTGGGACGCCGACACCTGGGCGGAGGCGATGGACGCGTACTGGGACGAGTACGACGACCTCGGCACCGGTCCCGACGCGCGCGGCCCGAAGCTGTTGCAGATCGAGGAGCAGCCGGAGCACGGCTTGTGGCGGGTCCGGCAGACCTTCGCCGACCCCAACGGTGACCACGGCTGGGGGATCTCCGCCGAGGTCGACCTCGCGGCCTCCGACGAAGAGGGCCGCGCGGTGATCCGGCTGACCGACGTCGGCGAGCTGTGATCCGGTGCACGACGAAGGGGACGCGATGACGAACCCGGCCGAGAGGCTGGTGGATCTGCTCGACCTGGAGCGGATCGAGCAGGACATCTTCCGCGGGCAGAGTCCGCAGGAGCGGTTGCAGCGGGTTTTCGGCGGCCAGGTCGCCGGGCAGGCGCTGGTCGCCGCGGGCCGCACCACCGACGGCGGGCGGCCGGTGCACTCGTTGCACGCGTACTTCCTGCGGCCGGGTCGGCCCGGCGTGCCCATCGTGTACCAGGTCGAACGGGTCCGTGACGGCCGTTCCTTCACCACCCGGCGGGTGGTGGCGATCCAACAGGGCCGGACGATCTTCAACCTGACCGCCTCCTTCCATCAGCCGGAACCGGGATTCGAGCACCAACTGCCGATGCCCGAGGTGCCCGAGCCCGACGACCTGCCGGGACTCGGCGAAGAGCTGCGTGCGCATCTGGACGTGCTCCCCGAGGCGCTGGAGCGGATGACCCGCCGCCAGCCCTTCGAGATCCGCTATGTGGAGCGGCTGCGCTGGACGCCCGAGGAGATCGAGGGCGCCGAGCCGCGCAGCGCGGTGTGGATGCGCGCGGTCGGGCAGCTCGGCGACGACCCGCTCGTGCACACCTGCGCTCTCACCTACGCCAGCGACATGATGCTGCTGGACGCCGTACGTGTGCCGATCGAACCGCTGTGGGGACCGCGGGGGTTCGACATGGCGTCCCTCGACCACGCCATGTGGTTCCACCGGCCGTTCCGCGCCGACGAGTGGTTCCTGTACCAGCAGGAGTCACCTGTCGCGACGGGTGCCCGCGGTCTGGCGCGGGGGCAGATCTTCGACCGGCGGGGACGTCTGCTGGTCTCGGTGATGCAGGAAGGGCTGTTCCGCAAGATCGGCGGCTGACCCGCGTCCGCGCAGCAGTCCCAGCAGCCCGCGTCGCGGGCGCCTGCCCTCCCCCACCGGCCTGCCCGGCGGCCGGGCGGCGCCCCGCTTCCGGTGCGGCGCCGCGTGCCGGGCCCGCTCGGGCGCGGGCCTCCCTCCCGTGTGCGAACCGCCTGGCTCACTCGGCTCCGGCTCCAGCTCCGGCTCTAGCTCCGGCTCCGGCTCCGGCTCCGGCTCCGGCTCCTGAAGTCGTTCAGGCTGCCGCGGCACCCGCTCCACAGGCGGGAGCGCGAGCGGCGGACGGTCGGCTGGGGCGAACGCCGGGTGCGGTGCGGGCTGTTCGGTCCGGGCGCGGCCCAGCGCGTCCGCGAGGGCGACCAGGGCCAGCGCGATCTCGTCCGGATGGTCGGCGGTCGTGAGGCTTCTCGTCAGCTCGGGTGAGGCGAGCGGTCCCGGGCGGCCCGGCGGCAGCGCCGCACGGATTCCGCGCAGGCGGGCCCGGTCGAAGGGGTCGGGCACGGCGTCGTCGGTCACCTCGGGACCGAGCAGCGCGGCCCAGACGGCGGCCTCGTCCCAGGCGTCATGGCAGTCCCGTACGAGCTGGGCGACCCGGCGGGACCGCCAGCCGAGGGCCCGCTGATCCTGCCCGGCGTCCAGCGCGTCACGCAGTCCCGCGGGCAGCCGCCCCTTCAGCATCGCGGGGCTCGCGGCGGCGAACTCCCTCAGCTCATGGCCGAGATACACCCACACCAGCGCCCGGTACCGGTTGACGTACCAGCGCACCGGGCGGATCAGCCCGAGCCTCGCCAGCCGTACGAGGCGGTCCCGGCTGATCCCGATCATCGCCGCGCCCTCGGTGCTGGTCACCAGTCGGAGCCGGTCGAGCAGCGCCTGCGGATGGCCTTCCGCGTCCCGCAGCCGGGTCACCTCGTCCACGGGCACCCGCCACTGGCCGCTGCCGCGCGAGACCGTGCGGATCTCGCCGAGTTGGAGCGCCAGCTCGAAGAGCGTGAAGTCCAGGCCCAGCTCCTCCCGCGCCCGGTTCAGCGTCAGCGTCTCCGGCGCCGCCCGCCCGCCTCCCGGCCCTTGTCCCGCCCCGCCGCCGGGCGTCCACGCCACCTGCCGCGTCTCGACGGTCGCCGTACCCGCGCTCGTCGCCGCCGCCGTCCCGGCCCTTGTCCCGGCCGCTCCGGCTCTCGCCCCGGAAGCCGCCGAGGCACCCGTCCCCGGCGTCGAGGCGGGCACCGTCCCCGTCGTCGCCTTCGCGTTCTTATTCGGCGTTGTCGTCGCTGTCGTCGTTGTCGTCGTTGTCGTCGTGGTCTTGGCCGTCTTCGTCGTCTTCACTGTCGTCACTCCCCCGCGAACTTCGATCACTGACAGTGACGAATCTATCGCGTACGGACGACAGCCCGTTCGAAGCCTGTGGATAACTTCGGGACGCCCCGGCTCAGGAAGGTGCCGCGCCCGGTTGCCGGGGAGCCACGCCGAGGTGTTCGCCGACGCGGTGGACGAGCAGCGTCATCTCGTAGGCGACCTGGCCGACATCGGCCTCCATGCCGCTGAGCACGGACAGGCAACTGCCGTCGCCCGCCGCGGTGACGAAGAGGAAGCCGTCGTCGAATTCGACCATCGTCTGACGCACGCCGCCGACGGCGAACTGCCGCCCCGCGCCCTTGGCCAGGCTGTGGAAGCCCGAGGACACGGCGGCCAGGTGTTCCGCGGTCGGCCGGTCGAGATCGCCGCTGGCGCCCGTGACCAACCCGTCGTTGGAGAGCACGAGCGCGTGCTTCACGTGCGGCACCCGCTTCGTCAGGTCGTCGAGCAGCCATGCGAGCGGTTTGCCCACCGTCATTGCCTACCTCCCGTCTCCGCTGCGGTACGAGCCTGTCCTGCCGGGCCCGCTTCGGCAACCCCCTCTCGGGACGGGCGGCGCCCGACCGGAGCCGTGAAAGGAGGCAACCGGCGGAAATCAGCCGCCGCGTGGCGCGTACATGATGACACCCACTCCGACCAGGCAGATGACCGCTCCGACGATGTCGAATCGGTCGGGACGGTAGCCGTCGAGAGCCATCGCCCACAGGAGAGATCCGGCCACGAAGACCCCGCCGTAGGCCGCCAGGATCCGGCCGAAGTCGGCGTTGGGCTGGAGTGTGGCGACGAAGCCGTAGAGGCCGAGCGCGACGATTCCGGCTCCCGCCCAGCCGACGCCGCGGTGTTCGCGCACCGCCTGCCAGATCAACCAGGCACCGCCGATCTCCAGGACGGCGGCGAGCAAGAAGAGCCCGATGGAGCGGAACGTGATCATGCGACCATGATGCATGGCCAGTTTCGAGAGCGGGCGCCGCCAGGTCAGGGAGTTCTTCGCCGCGAAGGCCGTGGGGTGGGAGAAGCGGTTCCCCGACGACACCCCCGTCTACGCGGCGGCGGTCGGCGAGTTGGGGCTGCGGCCGGGCGGCCGGGCACTGGACGCGGGCTGCGGTACGGCGCGGGCGCTGCCGCTGCTGCGGGCCGTCGTCGGTGCGGCGGGCACGGTGGTCGGTGTCGATCTGACCCCGGAGATGCTGCGGGAGGCCGTCGCCCTCGGCCGGGACCGGGACGGAGCGCTGATCGAGGCGGCCGGCGAGGAGCTTCCGTTGCGGGACGCGGCTTTCGACGCCGTCTTCGCCGCCGGACTCGTGCACCATCTGCCGGACCCGGCGGCCGGACTGCGCGAATTGGCCCGGGTGACCAGGTCCGGCGGCCGGTTGGCGCTCTTCCATCCGATCGGCCGCGCCGCCCTCGCCGCCCGCCGCGGGCACGAACTGCGCGCCGACGACGTACGCGCCGAGCCGCAACTGCGTCCTCTGCTGGCCGCGACCGGCTGGGAACTGGCATCGCTGGACGACTCCGCGGAGCGGTACCTGGCGGTGGCCGTCCGACACGCCTGACCCTGCTCGGGGCTGCGGCGCGCACATCGGCGGCGTCCGGGACCGCGGCCAGCGCGTCGGCGTGCTCCGCCAGCGAGTAGCCGAAGTCCGCGGGGCGGTCGCTGACGCCGAAGCCGGGCAGGTCGACGAAGAGCGTACGGCGGTTCACGAGCGCGGGATGCGCCGATATGTGCGCGGTGTACGCGCCCGAAGCCGCTCCCAGTCCGTGCACATGGACGCGGACCGGCCCGTCGCCCGCCGCCTCCGTCCACCGCACGTACGCACCCTGCGGTCCGCATTCCGTCTGTCGCACCGCTGGCTCACCATCGCCCGTGCCACCAGCCGCGCCGAACTGGCTTGGCTGCGAACGACGTTGACCGCACTCGACGCGAAGAGCTGACCGCGCGGCCGGGAACGGGCCGACGCCGGGCGATCACCAGGTGCGGACCGTCGGGAAACCGGCCGTCCGGCGCCGTACCGCCCGAGCGGATTTCCGGCCATCGCGACCTCTCGACGCGGAGGTTACTCGCTGGTTAAGGTGCGCGGACGAGAGACGGCGGGCGAGGCGAGAGGGAACGACGGATGACCGCGGCCGAGAACCCGGAGGACGACGACGCGCTGTTCGTGCTGACGGCCGCGATGCTGACGCCGGGGCAGTTCCCGGGCGTCCTGGGGGACGACTATCCGGCCGCTTGCGCCGAGTTGGGGCTCGAACCCCTGGCCGACGGCTACGGCCTGGTCTTCGGGCAGGACGGCGGCGGGGCGCGCTGGACCGTGGCGACGACGGACACCGCCACGGTGGCGTGCGCGCTGGCAGCCTGGGACTGCGGACTCGAGTACGACCTGGCGCCCGACGAGAACAGCCTGGCCGCCTCGCTGCCGGGCTGGCCGCTGCCGGTCGCCGTCGCCGTGCCCGGCATCCCCGCCCCGCACGACCCGACGGACGAGGGCGGGCGTGTCCCGCTCTCCCCGCCCGACACCTCCGTCTGGGGTCCGCCGCAACGGCGCCTCGGGGCCGACGAGATCGCGGTCCGCTGGTTCGAGTGGCGCGACCAACTCGACGTACCGACGGAAGCGGCTCAGGAGGCGGCCGAGGACGCGGCGGCGGACGCGAGCAGGGATACGGATACGGGTACGGACGCAGGCACGGTCACCGACGCCGGAACAGCCGTCGGCACCGGGACGGAAGCCGAACCCCACAACCCGGCCGCCCCGCCGGCCATCTCGCACACCGGCATCCGCCGCGTCCTCGAAAGCGCGGAGGAGTACGTACGCAATCCGCCGCCACCCGGCCGCGTACGGGCCGCATATGGTGCGGTGCGGGCGGACGGACCCGGCTGGAGTCTGGTGGGCAGGACCGACGACATCGCCTTCGTGCTGCTGGACGACGCGCCCGGCGAGGTGCTGCCGGTCGGCCGCGGCGCCGCCCTGCCGCCGTTGCTGGAAGCCCTCAGCAAGCTGGCCGCGGCCCCGTCCTGACCTCGAAGCCGCGCGAAGAGCCGCGAACGCCCATCAGGACACGCGGGAACCCGCAAGGACGCGCAAGCTCTGCAAAGCCCTGCAAGGCACCCCAGGGGCCCGGAAGCGCAAACCGCCGCATATTGCTGCCGAAAACCGCCGTCAGCCCGCTCTGACGTCCGCCGCCACCGCGTCCGCCGCCTTGCGCGCGGCGACCAGCACCGGGTCCCACACGGGTGAGAACGGCGGCGCGTAGCCGAGGTCGAGCGCGACCATGTCCTCGACCGTCATCCGCGCGGTGAGCGCGACGGCCCCGACGTCGACCCGCTTGGCGGCGCCTTCGCGGCCGACGATCTGGAGGCCGAGCAGCCGCCCTGTGCCGCGTTCCGCGAGCATCTTGACGGTCATCGGGTCGGCGTCCGGGTAGTAGCCGGCCCTGCTGGTGGACTCGATGACGGCGGTCACGTAGCGGAGTCCGGCGCGGCGCGCCTGGGACTCCTTGAGGCCGGTGCGGGCGATCTCGACGTCGCAGACCTTGCTGACGGCGGTGCCGACGACCCCGGGGAAGGTGGCGTAGCCGCCGCCGATGTTGGTGCCGATGATGCGGCCGTGCTTGTTGGCGTGGGTGCCGAGGGCGATGTGCTGGAGGTCGCCGGAGACGAGGTTGAGGACTTCCACGCAGTCGCCGCCCGCCCAGACCCGCTCCTGGCCGCGTACGCGCATGGCCAGGTCGGTCAGCAGGCCGCCGTGCGCGCCCAGCGGCAGTCCCGCGTCGCGGGCGAGCGCGGTGCCGGGGCGTACGCCGATACCCAGGATCACGATGTCGGCGGGGTATTCGGCGTCGTCGGTGGCGACCGCGCGGGCCCGGCCGTCGGCGCCGGTGAGCACCGCGCGGACGGCCGCGCCGGAGACGACACGGACGCCGAGTCCCTCCATCGCGTCGCGCACCAGGCGTCCCATGTCGGGGTCGAGGGTGCTCATCGGCTGCTCGGCGCGGTCGACGAGGGTCACGTCGAGGCCGTGCTTCAGCAGGGCCTCGGCCATCTCGACGCCGATATAGCCGCCGCCGACCACCACGGCGCGGCGTACGCCGACCCCGCCGAGGCTGGCCAGGACGCGCTCGCCGTCGTCCAGGGTCTGCACGCCGTGCACGCCCGGCGCGTCGATGCCGGGGACGGGCGGCCGTACGGGTTCCGCGCCGGTGGCGACGACGAGGTGGTCGTAGCCGGTCCACTCCTCGCGGCCGTCGGCGTCCCGCGCCCGCACCCGGCCGGCGGCGAGGTCGATGTCGACCACCTCGGTGCCCATCCGCAGGTCGATGTCGCGCTCGCGGTGCTCCTCGGCGGTACGCGCGACCAGCGCGTCGGGGCCCGCGGTGTCGCCGCCGATCCAGTACGGGATGCCGCAGGCGGAGTACGAGGTGTGCCGTCCGCGTTCGAACGCGACGATCTCCAGGTCGTCCGCCGCTCTGCGGCGGCGGGCCTGGGACGCGGCCGACATCCCGGCGGCGTCACCGCCGATGACCACCAGACGCTCCGTCATCTTCCGTGGGTCCCCTTCCGCTTACGGTCCGCCGGAGTCCGAGGCCGGGGTCCGGGTCCGGTCCGTACGGTTCTACGACCGGTCGGCCGGGTACGTCACCCGCCCGTCTCGGGAACCCTACGCGGCGGCGCGGCGGGACCCGGGAACGCAACCCCGTCAGACCTCTTTACGTCCATGACATGTCCCAGTAATCTCACGACCGTTCTCGCAGCAACTTGTTGCAGCAACTTGCGCAATTTATCCGGCCGTTTGTTCCGTGGCGCGCGGACGTACGGCTTCCTCCACCGGCCGCCCTCGCGGCCCCGTCCGAGGAGCACGACGTGACCGTCGCTTCGCGCCACAGATATCGACCAGGTCCGCTGACAGCCGTGGTGGCTGTCGTCTTGGGACTCCTGGCGACCCTGCTCCCCTCCCTGTCCACCGGTTCCGCGCACGCCGCCTCGGCGGCGGGCTCGAACACCGCAACCGTCTACTACTCCACCGCGACGACCAACTGGTCGTCGTACAACCTGCACTGGGCGCCCGACGGCGGGACCTGGACGACTGTGCCCGGCGTCGCCATGCAGAGCGCCTGCACCGGCTGGGTGAAGAAGACCGTCGACCTCGGCGCGGCCACCGGCTGGCAGGCGACCTTCAACAACGGCCAGGGCACCTGGGACAACAACGGCGGCAAGAACTACGCCCTGGGTACTGGCACCATCACCGTCAACAACGGCGCCATCGCCCACAGCGACCCGTGCGCGAGCGGCGGGGACCCGGGCGGCGGCGAGACGGGCAGCCCGTCCGGCACCTCGGCCACCGTCTTCTACTCCACCGCGACCGTCGGCTGGACCACCGTCAATCTGCACTACGCGCCGACCGGCGGCGCGTGGACGACCGTGCCGGGCATCGGCATGGAGGCGGCCTGCACCGGCTGGGTGAAGAAGACCGTCGACCTCGGCACGGCCGCGGGGCTCGCCGCCACCTTCAACAACGGCAACGGCACCTGGGACAACAACAACGGCGCCAACTACGCGCTGTCCAAGGGCGTCAGCACCGTCAAGGACACCAAGGTCACGGCCAACGCGGCCGATCCCTGCGCGGCCGTCGTCCCCGACACGACGCCGCCGACCGTCCCCGGCACGGTGAAGGCGACCGCGACCGACACCTCGATCGTGGTGACCTGGAATCCGTCGACCGACGACACCGGGGTCACGGGCTACCGGGTCACCAGGACCGGCGGCACCAAGGGCACGATCGTCACCAGTGTCGGCTCGACGGTCTTCTCCGAGTCCGGCCTGGAGGCGGACACCGCCTACACGTACACCGTCCAGGCGCTGGACGCAGCGGGCAACATCTCCGCCGCCTCCGCTCCGGCTCGGGCGACCACCGGCCACGCGCCGCCGCCCGCGACTCCGGGCACACCGATCGGCACCGACCCGCGCAAGGACCCGATCTACTTCGTGCTCACCGCGCGCTTCTACGACGGCGACACGAGCAACGACCGCGGCGGCAACCAGCACGTGGCGTCGGGGAACGCGGCCAACAACGACCCGATGTTCCGGGGTGACTTCAAGGGCCTGGTGCGGAAGCTCGACTACATCAAGGCGCTCGGTTTCTCGGCGATCTGGATCACGCCCGTGGTGCTCAACCGCAGCGACTACGACTACCACGGTTACCACGGCTGGGACTTCTACCGGGTCGACCCGCGCCTGGAATCGGCCGGGGCGTCGTATCAGGATCTGATCAACGCGGCTCACGCCAAGGGGATCAAGATCTACCAGGACGTGGTCTACAACCACAGTTCCCGGTGGGGCGCCAAGGGGCTGTTCGTGCCGACGGTCTACGGCGTCAGGGACTCGCAGTGGTCGTGGTACTACGACGAGAAGGAGCAGGGCTTCGAGTACGACGGTCTGACGATCGATCCCAAGACCGGCAAGTCGTACTACAACGGCGATCTGTGGTCCACGGCCGAGCCGTCCGGCAATACGTGCCTGAACTGGGGCAAGCCAACGGGGCAGAAGAGCCCTGAGGGCTACACGATCTACAACTGCCAGTGGCCGAACCCCACGTCGAAGATGTTCCCCGCGTCGCTCTACCACCAGTGCTGGATCGGCAACTGGGAGGGCGAGGACTCGCGTTCCTGCTGGCTCGCCGACGACCTCGCGGACTTCAACACCGAGAACGCGCAGGTGCAGAACTATCTGATCGGCGCGTACAACAAGTACATCGACATGGGGGTGGACGGCTTCCGCGTGGACACCGCCGTGCACATTCCGCGCGTCACCTGGAACCGGCGTTTCCTCCCCGCGATCCAGCAGCGCGAGGTCCAGGACTGGGGTCCCGAAAAGGCGCGGAACTTCTTCGTCTTCGGTGAGGTCGGCGCTTTCGTCAACGACAAGTGGAACCGCGGATCGGTCAACCACTCGGCGCAGTTCTACACCTGGAAGGAGCGCAAGGAGTACAGCGCGGACGACGCCACCGCGTCGATCGAGCAGTACAACTACGAGGAGCAGCTCGGCACCGGAAACCAGCCGACGTCCGCGAACGCCTTCCTGGAAGGGAACGCGTATCACACCCCGGACCACAGCAAATTCTCCGGGATGAACATCATCGACATGCGCATGCACATGAATTTCGGTGACGCGCACAACGCCTTCAACAACGGCAAGGACTCGGACGACTCGACGAACGACGCCACGTACAACGTCGTCTATGTCGACAGCC
Organism: Streptomyces sp. NPDC087422; assembly: GCF_044744145.1. Taxonomy (NCBI): domain Bacteria; kingdom Bacillati; phylum Actinomycetota; class Actinomycetes; order Kitasatosporales; family Streptomycetaceae; genus Streptomyces; species Streptomyces sp. NPDC087422. The sequence goes on from NZ_JBIUXT010000004.1 coordinate 23,789, forward strand.
ACGACTACGGTCCCAACAAGTCGTCGGTGCGCTACACCGGCGGACAGGACGCGTGGGCCGAGAACATGGCGCTGATGTGGACCTTCCGCGGCATTCCGACGCTCTACTACGGGTCGGAGATCCAGTTCCAGGCCGGGAAGACGATCGACTGCGGGCCGAGCTGCCCGCTGGCGACGACGGGGCGCGCGTACTACGGCGACCATGTGGCGGGCACGGTGACGGCCTCGGAGTTCGGGAAGGTCGACAGTGCCTCGGGGGCGGTGGCCACCACTTTGGCGCAGCCTCTGGTCAAACACCTCCAACGGCTGAATCTGATCCGGCGCGCCATTCCGGCGTTGCAGATGGGCCAGTACAGCACCGAGGGGGTGAACGGCGGCGGCATGTCGTTCAAGCGCCGTTACACCGACACCGCGTCGGGCGTCGACAGCTTCGCGCTGGTGACGGTGACGGACGCGGCGTCCTTCAGCGGCGTCCCCAACGGCCGTTACGTGGACGCCGTCTCGGGTGACGTGCGGACCGTGACGGACGGGACGCTGGCCGTCGCGGCGCCCGGCAAGGGCGACATGCGGGTGTACGTGCTCGACCTGGGCGGCAAGAACGCGGCGCCCGGCAAGATCGGTACGGACGGCCCGTACCTGAAGTAGCCCGACCGGCCCGGCCGGCGGCGGAGGGTCCCTCCGCCGCCGTCCGGGTTCACGGGATCAGCCCCCGGCCCCCCGGCCGGGTTCACGGGACTAGCCCTCCGCCGCCAGCCGGGCCCTCGCCTCCATCAAGGCGAAGCCCAGCAGATTCAGCCCGCGCCAGGTGGCCGGGTCCGCGGCGCGCTCGTCGTCGGCGGCCAGTCCGATGCCCCAGACCCGGTCCATCGGACTGGCCTCGACCAGGACGCGGCCCCCGGTGCCGAGCAGATAGGCCAGCAGGTCGGGGTGCTGCCGGAATTTGTGGACATTGCCTTCGATGACCAGGCCGAAGCGCTCCGCTTCCCACACGGCCTGGTCGAAGCCGCGGACGGTGCGGCCGACGCTCTTGGCGGTCTTCGGGTGGCCCGCCGCGACAGCCCGCCGCTCGGCGTCGGGGTCGTCGAAGAGCCGGGCCTTGCCCGCCATCATCCAGTGCTCGGCGGTCGCGTAGGTGACGCCGTCGACGGTGAAGGGCGCGGGCCACCACTGGCTGAGGCAGCCGGCACCAACGCTTCCGTCGCGCTGCGGGCGGTGGCCCCAGAAGTACAGATACTTCAGCCGGTCCCCGGTGTGGTCGAGCAGGTCCTGGGTGGACCGGATGTCCGTCGCCATCGTCTGATCAGGCCCTCTCGTGCCGCGGCGACACGGGAACGGGACGTGTTCGCCCGGCTTCGGTGCCCTGGTCGCAGCGGCACACTATCGGGGGTCGTACCAGGTCAGCGACCTATTTGCCGACGGCTCACGCGCCGCAGCCGACGCCGCTGCGAGGAGTCGAGGGAGAAGTAGGCGATCGCGGGCACGCCCACGATGACCAGGACGACAGCCCAGAAGGGGATCCAGATCCACAGGAACAGACCCAACGCCACGCCACCGATGACGATCTTCGCGCGATTCGACATTTCCCCGCCTCCGTTCACGGCGGCAAGCGCCGCGCCCTCACCGCTTCTACCCAGGAGAACGCGCCGCGGACAACCGTGGTTCCCCCCGCGTCCCGAGGGCCGTATCCCTGTAACCGTAACGCCGGGACGCGGGGGGAACCAGGCCGGGCGTCAGCCCAGCCGGGCGGCCGGGGCCACGGAGGGCGCCGGAGCGGCGGTCAGCGCGGCCTTGCCGCGGGGCGCCGCGCCCGCACGGGTCGACAGCGCGCCGGAACCGCCGACCAGCGGCAGCCTCAGCACGGAGTGCGACAGGTCGACGGTGACCTTGGGGGTCGTGTCGGGCGGCAGGATGAGGCCGCCGTCGGTGCCCGCGACGATCAGCGCGAGCCGGTGCCCCGCCGGTACGACGTGGTCGGTGGCCGCGAGCTGGACGGTCATGGTGTACGGCTTGCCCGGGGTGAGCGGCACGCCGTGGGAGAGCGACGCGTAGTGCCCGAGGTCGGCCCAGCCGCGGCTGAAGACCGTGTGGTCGACGGTCGTGGTGTCGGCGGCGGTGTCGAGGTAGCAGGCGCTGTCGCCCGCGGTGCTCTCCCCGTAGCAGGAGCGGGTGGCCAGGGTGGCGATGCCCTCGCCGTTGCCGAGGAAGTCACGGATGGTGGCCGGCCCGAGGTCGACCAGGACCGCCGACAGGTGCGCGCTGGTGGTGGACGAGGTGGCGGTCACGGTGAAGGTGCCGCCGCCGGACAGCCGCAGGTCCTTGGCGAGCGTCCCGGTGGTGAAGACGGTCTTGGCCGCGGTCGCGGTGTCGGCCGCCGCCGCCCAGTCCTCCTCCCACAGATTCGGGTCGTCGGTGAACGACTCGGTGCTGCCGGGCCCGGCGTGCCGGGTGCCGAGCGTGCCCAGGCCGTCGGTGGCCGTCTGGCTCAGGCTGAGCGAGGTGGTGCGGGTCGTGGCGGGCGGCCACACGCGGTCGGTGGTCCAGTGGTCGACGGTGCGCTCGATGTCGGCCATCGGCTGCCGCTGGATGCCGTTGTCGACGCCCAGCAGATAGTGGTCGAACCAGCGCTGGAGGGTGGGGACCCAGTCGGTGCGCCGGTAGTCGAAGGGGTCGACGTGGCCGGTCTGCGACAGCCACACCTTGCGCTCGACGCCGTGCGCGGCGAGCGCCTGCCACCACTGGCCGAAGTGCTTGGTGCGGACGTTGAGGTCCTGCATGCCCTGCACGGCGAAGACGCTGGCCCGTACCTTGCCCGCGTCCTTCACGTAGTCCCGCGCGGTCCAGAACGGCGTCCAGTCCCCGCTGCGCGGCGAGCCGTCGATGATCTTCTGCTGGGCGGCGGCGCAGTTGGCGTGCGCGCTGTCGCTCTCGACGTAGTCCGACAGCCACTCGGGGCCGTCCTGGAGCGCCGCGCCCTGGTGGAAGTAGTAGTCGTACCAGGAGGAGATGGAGCTGATCGGCACGATGGTCTTCAGGCCGCGCACCCCGGTGGCGGCGACGCCGTTGGCGATGGTGCCGTCCCAGCTCTTGCCGATCATGCCGACGTTGCCGTTGGTCCAGCCCGCGGAGACCGCGCGGCCGCCGGAGCGGGCGCTGTAGCCGCGGGCGCGGCCGTTGAGCCAGTCGACGACGGCCTTCGCGGACCGCACGTCGGAGGGGCCGCCGACGTCCACGCAGCCGTCGGAGCGGTCGGTGCCCGCGAGGTCGACCAGGACGGTCGCGTAGCCGCGGGGCACGAAGTAGTTGTCGTAGAACAGCGGGGCCTGGACGATGTTCCCGTTGGCGTCATAGGTCTTGAGCTGGCTCTCGTTGCCGCGTCCGCAGCAGGAGTAGTACGGGCTCGCGTCCATGATCACGGGGACCTTGCGCCCGGCGGCGGCGGGCTCCGAGGGGCGGACGATGTCCACCGCGACCCGGTCGGTGCGGCCGTCGCCGTCACCGTCGAGACCGGTGTCCACCCAGACGGCCTCGCGGATCGCGTTGGCGTAGGAGTAGTCGGGTTGGCTGAGACCGTGCCGTACGGTTCCGCCTCCTGCGCCGCCGGGGGTACCGGCGTACGCGGAGGACGGAGCGGTGAGTACGGCGGCCAGGGCGGCGAGTACCGCCACCACCACGGATATCCACTGGAAGCGGGCAGCCCGCGTGAGGGAGAGCACGCCAGAGGCTAGCGCCTGACCAGGCCACGTCAACAGGGGGCGTACGCAAGGTCCTGGGACGGCTGAGGCGGCAGGGGGGTGTGCGGAGGTGCTGGCCCCGCCGCCTCAACGGTCGTACGTCGTCGGCTACTTGTTGCCGGTCAGGCCCGCCCTGCGCAGGGCGTCGGCCATCGCGCCGCCGGGCGCGGGCTGTTGACCGCCGCCGCGGCGTCCGCCGCCCTGGCCCTGGCCGCCGCCCTGGCCCTGCCTGCCCTGGCCGCCGCCTTGCCGGTTCTGACCCTGGCCGCCCTGTCGGTTCTGGCCCTGGCCGCCCTGTCGGTTCTGGCCCTGGCCGCCGCCCTGCCGGGGCGGTCCGCTGCGGCGCTCGCCGCCGCCACCGGCCCCGCCGCCGCGCTGTTGGCGCCCGGCGCCCGGCTCGTCGTCCAGGCGCAGCGTCAGCGCGATCCGCTTGCGCGGCAGGTCGACGTCCAGCACCTTCACGCGGACGATGTCACCGGGCTTGACGACCTCGCGCGGGTCGGACACGAAGGTGTCGGAGAGCGCGGAGACATGGACCAGGCCGTCCTGGTGGACGCCGACGTCCACGAAGGCGCCGAAGGCGGCGACATTGGTGACGACGCCTTCGAGGATCATCCCCGGCCTGAGGTCCTTCATCTCCTCGACGCCGTCCTTGAAGGTGGCGGTCTTGAAGGCCGGACGCGGGTCGCGGCCCGGCTTCTCCAGCTCGGCGAGGATGTCGGTGACGGTCGGCAGACCGAAGGAGTCGTCCACGAAGTCCTGCGGGCGCAGCGTCCGCAGCACCGGGCCGTTGCCGATCAGCGACTTGATGTCGGTCTTCGCGGTGCCGCTGATCCGCCGCACCACCGGATACGACTCGGGGTGCACGCTGGAGGCGTCCAGCGGGTCGTCGCCGTCCACGATCCGCAGGAAGCCCGCGCACTGCTCGTACGCCTTCGGGCCGAGCCGCGCGACCCCCTTGAGGTCCTTGCGGGTACGGAAGGGGCCGTTGGCGTCGCGGTGGGCGACGATGTTGCCCGCCAGGCCCTCGGTGATGCCCGAGACGCGGCGCAGCAGCGGTACGGACGCGGTGTTGACGTCCACGCCGACGCCGTTGACGCAGTCCTCGACGACCGCGTCCAGGGAGCGGGAGAGCTTCAGCTCCGACAGGTCGTGCTGGTACTGGCCGACGCCGATCGAGCGCGGGTCGATCTTCACCAGTTCGGCGAGCGGGTCCTGGAGGCGGCGGGCGATGGAGACGGCGCCGCGCAGGGACACGTCGAGCTCGGGGAGTTCGGCGGAGGCGTAGGCCGAGGCGGAGTAGACCGAGGCGCCCGCCTCGGAGACGACGGCCTTGGTGAGCTTCAGATCGGGGTGCAGCTTGATCAGGTCGGCGGCGAGCTTGTCGGTCTCGCGGGAGGCCGTGCCGTTGCCGATCGCGATCAGGTCGACGCGGTGGGCCTTCGCGAGCCGGGCGAGGGTGGCCAGCGACTCGTCCCACTTGTTGCGCGGCACGTGCGGGTAGATCGTGTCGGTGGCGACCACCTTGCCGGTGTCGTCGACCACGGCGACCTTGACGCCCGTGCGCAGGCCGGGGTCCAGGCCCATGGTGGCGCGGGTGCCCGCGGGCGCGGCGAGGAGCAGGTCGCGGAGATTCGCGGCGAAGACCCGGACCGCCTCGTCCTCGGCCTCCTGGCGGAGCTGGACGCGCAGGTCGATCCCGAGGCGGACCAGGAAGCGGGTGCGCCAGGCCCAGCGCACGGTGTCGCCGAGCCATTTGTCGGCGGGGCGTCCGCGGTCGGCGATGTCGAAGTTCTGCGCGATCCGCCGCTCGAAGCTGGACGGTCCCTCGGTGGGCTCCTCCGGCTCCAGGGTGAGGTCGAGGATCTCCTCCTTCTCGCCGCGGAGCATGGCCAGCACGCGGTGCGAGGGGAGCTTGGTGAAGGGCTCGGCGAAGTCGAAGTAGTCGGAGAATTTGGCGCCCGGCTCCTCCTTGCCCTCGCGCACCTTCGCGACGAGCCTGCCGCGCGTCCACATCCGGGTGCGCAGCTCGCCGACCAGGTCGGCGTCCTCGGAGAAGCGCTCGGTGAGGATGGAGCGCGCGCCCTCGAGCGCCGCCGCCGGGTCCTCCACGCCCTTGTCGGAGGAGACGTACTTCGCGGCCTCGGCCTGCGGGTCGGTCTCCGGATCGGCCAGCAGCAGGTCGGCCAGCGGTTCCAGACCCGCCTCGCGGGCGATCTGGGCCTTGGTGCGGCGCTTGGGCTTGAAGGGCAGGTAGATGTCCTCCAGGCGCGCCTTGGAGTCGGCGGCCATGATCTGCGCCTTCAGCGCGTCGTCCAGCTTGCCCTGGGACTCGATGGACTCCAGGACGGCCGCGCGCCGTTCGTCCAGCTCGCGCAGGTAGCGCAACCGCTCCTCGAGAGCGCGCAGTTGCGCGTCGTCCAGGGTGCCGGTGGCTTCCTTGCGGTACCGCGCGATGAACGGCACGGTCGCTCCGCCGTCGAGCAGTTCGACGGCGGAGCGCACCTGCCCTTCGCGTACGCCCAGTTCCTCGGCGATCCTGCGCTCGACCGATCCGTTACCGCTGATGATCTCGCTCCTCGTGTGCTCGGCTGTTCACTAGCATGTTAGACGTCACCCGCCCGCGACCGGCCGCGGGCGGCGGGAACGATGCGCGGTTCCGGCTCGTTGTGCGGGTGCGGTGAGGCTGTTGACAGTGGCCCCCGCACCAGGCCCTGTCCCCGCCGAATCAGCTCACCGCAGCCGCTTTTCGAACCAGTGGTCCGCGTATGGGCTCGTGTTGTAGCGGGCGATCTCCCTGTAGCCGTGCTTGGCGTACAGCGCACGGGCCTCCACCAGGTCCTCGCGCGTGTCCAGGCGGATCGTGTCCGCGTGGAAGGTGCCGCGGGCGAGGGTTTCCGCGGCGCCGATGAGCAGGCCCGCGACGCCCTGGCCGCGGGCTTCGGGGCCGACATACATCCGGGTCAGCTCCATGGTGTGCGCGTCGAGGACGCGCAGGCCCACACAGCCGACCGGTACGCCGCGGGCAGGAGCGCCGGCGAGCCGGACGGCGAGGAATTCTCCGGTGGGTGGCACGAGATCGTCGCTGGGCTCCTCCGCGAGCACGGCGGAGACCTCGGCGTCGTCCGTCGGACGGTCGTAAAAGCGGCTGACCAGCTCGGTGTAGTAGCGGCGCAGCAGCGTCGCCGCCTCGGGGCCGGTGATGGGTACAGGCGCGACCGCCCAGTCGGTCGCGTGCGTGTTGTTCGTCGTCACGCCGGACATCCTGGCAGCGCGTAGGTGGGGTTATCCCCAGGTTTTTCCGGGGTCTGCCACCCCGGGGAACCGGGTGATGGCGCCATGGTCGGGGATCAGTGGCAGTCCATAGCGTCGAGGTGTGGCCGGTCAGGCCAGACACCGGACGTCGAACCGGCCATCGCCGGACCCCGAGGAGCGCCCATGGCTACAGCGACCAGCACGATCATCGACGCGCCGGGACGGCGGTCCGACGGGACGGCGGGCCCGGACGCGGACTCCGCCGGTACGGGGGCGGACGCCGGTACGGGGGCGGACGCCGGTACGGGGGCGGGACCAGGATCGGGATCGGGATCGGGCAGTGATTTCGCGCCGCTGCTGCGCGAGGTCAAGGCGGCCGGGCTGCTGCGGCGGCGCGTGGACCACTACGCGAAGTCGATCGCGCTGAATCTCGTGGCCGTCGCCGCGGTGTGGTCGGCGGTGGTGCTGGTCGGCGGGACGGGTTCGTGGTGGGTGGTGGCGCTCGCTCTGCCCGCGGCGGTGCTGGGGGCGCGTACCGCGTTCATCGGGCACGACGCCGGGCACCACCAGATCGCCGAGAGCCGTCGTACGAACCGGCTGATCGGGCTCGTCCACGGCAACCTGCTGCTGGGCATGGGCGCGGGCTGGTGGACCGACAAGCACAATCGGCACCACGCCAATCCGAACCACGTGGGCAAGGATCCGGACGTCGAGGTCGGCGCGCTGGTGTGGACGCAGGCGCAGGCGGTCGAGCGGGAGGGTTTCGCGCGCTTCCTGACCCGTCATCAGGCGCGGCTGTTCTTCCCGATGCTGCTGCTGGAGGGGCTGGCCCTGAAGGTGGCGAGTCTCCAGGAGCTGAAGCGGCAGGAGCCGCGGCAACGGCTGGTCGAGGGCTCGCTGCTGGTGGCCCACCTGGCGGGTTACGCGGCGCTGCTGCTGTTCGCGATGCCGGTGTGGCAGGCGGTCGTGTTCGCCCTCGTGCACCACGCGCTGTTCGGGCTCCACCTGGGCTGTGCCTTCGCGCCCAACCACAAGGGCATGGAGATGCCCGAGGAGGGCTCGCGCTGGGGTCATCTACGCCGTCAGGTGCTCACCTCCCGCAATGTGCGCGGCAATCCGCTCACCGACTGGTTCCTCGGCGGGCTCAACTACCAGGTCGAACACCACCTCTTCCCCAGCCTCCCCCGCCCGCACCTGCGCCTCGCCCAGCCGCTGGTGCGCGCCCACTGCCGCCGTCTGTCCATCCCCTACACCGAGACCGGCCTGATCGACTCCTACGTCCAGGCCCTGTCCCACATGCACTCCGTGGGCGCCCCCCTGCGCTCCCCCGCCGTCTGAACTTCCCACCGCCGCCCCCCTTCCGCACCCCCGGCGGCTCAGCCGTCACGGTCGTAGACCGTGACGGCCACCCCGCGTTCCACGAGCCGCGCGGTCACCAGCGGCTCGACCCGCGCCCACCGCCCGCCTGCCAGACCGCAGCCGATCCTCGGCATGTGCACGGAGGCGCCCAGCTCCAACGCCCGGTCGCCGAGCGCCGCCAGGGCGGCGTCGATCGCCTCGTACCGCACCGGCACACCCTTGCTGCCGGTGCGCATGCCGCGCTGGCCGATCAGGTTGGCCACCCACACATAGCTGCCGACCCGCACCAACTGGAGTGCGCCGAGGCCGAAGTCGTTGCGCGCCCGCTCGCGGTGCCAGCGCCGGTAGGCGGCCTCGGGCTCCGGCCAGCGGCGCGACACGGCGACGACGAAGCCCTTGCCCCAGCCGCCCAGGTCGTTGCAGACATGCGCGATGACTTTGACGCCCTTGCCCTGTGGTGCGGTGGCGTCTCCCCGCACATACGTGATCTCCCCCATGCCGCCACGGTAAGCGCGACCACTGACAACGCGCCCGCGCTTAAAGCGACGACGGGTGGTGGGTGGTGTGGAGCCAGGCGGTGAACAGCGGGGTGAGGTCGTGGGGGGTGAGGCGTTGGCAGAAGGCGGTGAAGTCGGCGGTGGTGGCGTTGCCGTGGCGGCGGGCGGCGGGCCAGGTGCGGAGGAGGGTGGCGAAGGCGGTCGGGCCGAGGGCTTCGCGGAGTTGGTAGAGGACGAGGGCGCCGCCGCCGTACACGGGGGCGTCGGAGATGCGGTCGGGGCCGGGCGGCGCGCCGGGCGGGAAGGCGCTGTTGGCGGGGTCGGCCAGGGCCGCTGCGGCGCTCCGCTCGACGGTGCGCCCGCCCTCGTGCTCCTGCCACAGCCACTCGGCGTAGGTCGCGAAGCCCTCGTTGAGCCACATGTCCTGCCAGGCGGCGGGCGTGACGGAGTCGCCGAACCACTGGTGGGACAGTTCGTGGACGAGGGTGTCCAGCGGCACGGCGGGGTCGCCCGGCTCGCCGTCGCCGGGGAAGACCGGCTTCGTCTGGGCCTCCAGCGCGTACCCGACCCGCCCGCTCGGCAGGTGGTCGACGATCGCGCCGACGGACGAGAAGGGATAGGGCCCGAACAGCCCGCTCTCCCAGTCCACGATCTCCGGGATACGGCGCAGTGCCGCCGCCGTCGTCGGGTCGTCGGAGCGCGGGTCGACTGCCACGTAGACCGGCACCCCGCCACCGGTACGGGACCGCGTGATGTCGAAGTGCCCGATGGCGACGGTGGCCAGATACGTCGCCATCGGCTCCTTGGCGCGCCAGTGGAACGCGGTCTCGCCGCCGCGGTCGGCGCTGTCGACCAGTTCGCCGTTGGACACGGCGGTGAGACCGTGGGGGACGGTGACGGTGATGTCGTAGGCGGCCTTGTCCGAGGGATGGTTGTTCGAAGGGAACCAGGCCATGGCGCCGACCGGTTCGCCCAGGGCGAGCGCGCCGTCGTCGGTACGGAACCAGCCCTCGTGCGAGCCGTCCGGGTCGGTGAGGGTCGGCGGGACGCCTTCGTACGTCACGGTCGTCTCGAAGCGCGCGCCGTCGCGCAGCGGCGTCGGGGGCGTGACCCTCAGCTCGCTGTCCGCGCGGTCCACGGCGGCGCTCCGCCCGTCGACGGTCACGCGGGTGACGGTGAACCCCGCCAGGTCGAGGTCGAAGCGCGCGAGCGGCTGGGTGGCGGTGGCGGTGACGACCGCCGTGCCGCGCAGCTTTCCTGAGCCGGGGTCGTACGCGAGGTCAAGGGCGTAGTGCGTGACGTCGTATCCGCCGTTGCCCGCCCGCGGGAAGAGCCGGTCGCCGACGCCGGGCGCCCCGACGTCGGCGGAGCCCGAGGCGTGGCCCGTACGGTCGGGGGCCGTACGGTCGGGGGCCGCCGTGCCGCCGCCGGAGCACGACAGGCAGCACGCCAAGGAGCACGCGAGCAGGATCGGCAGGGCCGCGCGCGGCGGCGGGAACAGGCGCACGCGGGCCAGCGTACGAGGCTCGGGGCCGGGCGGAGGCGTCCGCCGTACGGCGTGCGAGGACTTTCACAGCACTGGTGCGACAGCGATACTGTCCAGGTGCCCCAGACCGCTCTCACCATCGACGAGCTGGCCGCCCGCGCCGGGGTGACGGTGCGCACCGTCCGCTTCTACAGCGCCCGCAGCCTGCTCCCGCCGCCCGACATCGGTCCGCGCCGGGTGGGCCGATACGACTCCGCGCACCTGTCCCGGCTGGCGCTGATCGAGGAGTTGCGGCACCAGGGCCTCACCCTGGCGGCGATCGAGCGCTATCTCCAGCAGCTCCCCGCCGACATCAGCGCCCACGACCTGGCGATCCACCGCGCCCTGGTGGCGTCCTGGCTGCCGGAGGGCAGCCAGGAGATCGACCGGGAGCGGCTCGAACGCCGCGCGGGGCGCCCGCTGGACGACGCGGACCTGGACCGGCTCGCGGCCATGAACGTGCTGGAGCGCACCGACGACCCCGACGCCTTCCGGGTGGATCCGGGCATCCTGCACCTGGGGGTGCGGCTGCTGGACGTGCCCTTCCCCGTGGAGACGGTCCTGGCCGCGCGCGAGGTGATGCTGGAGCACGCGCGGGCCGCCGCCCACGAGCTGGGCCGGATCTTCCTGGACGAGGTGGGGGAGCCGGACCGCCCGGAGCGGATGCGGTCGCTGTCGGCCCAGATGCAGCCGCTGGTCGTACAGGCGCTGGTCACCGCCTTTCAGCGGTCGCTGAAGGAGGAGCTGCGGGCCTGGCCGGTGCCCTCGCCGAAGCCGGACCCCGAGCAGAACCCGCAGCGTTCCCCGTAGCGCCTGAGCGCCTGCACCTCAGCGCCCGTCCGTGAACGTCTCCCCGCTCTCGGCCTTCGCCACCAGCAGCGCGGGCGGTGCGAAACGCTCGCCATAGGTGTCGGCCAGTTCGCGCGCGCGGGCGGTGAAGCCCGCGACGCCGCCCTCGTAGCCGTTGATGTACTGAAGGACGCCGCCGGTCCAGGCGGGGAAGCCGATGCCGAGGATGGAGCCGATGTTGGCGTCGGCGACCGAGGTGAGGACGCCCTCTTCGAGCAGCCGGACCGTGTCCAGCGACTCCGCGAAGAGCATCCGCTCCTGCATGTCCCGCATCGGGATCTCGATGCCGGGTTTACCGAAATGCTCCGCAAGACCGGGCCACAGCCGGGTACGGCGGCCGTCCGCGTAGTCGTAGAAGCCCGCGCCGCCGCTGCGCCCGGTCCGCTCGAACTCGTCCACCATGCGGTCGATGACCCGCTCGGCCGGGTGCTCCTGCCACTGGCCGCCCTCCGCCTCGATCGCGGTACGCGTCTCGCGGCGGATCTTGCGCGGCAGGGTGAGCGTCAGCTCGTCGAGGAGCGACAGCACCTTGGCGGGGTAGCCCGCCTGGGCCGCGGCCTGTTCGACGGAGGCCGCCGCGACGCCCTCGCCGACCATGGCGACGCCCTCGTTGATGAAGTGGCCGATGACGCGGGAGGTGAAGAAGCCGCGCGAGTCGTTGACGACGATCGGCGTCTTGCGGATCTGCCGCACCAGGTCGAAGGCGCGGGCCAGCGCCTCGTCGCCGGTCCGCTCGCCCCTGATGATCTCCACCAGCGGCATCTTGTCGACCGGCGAGAAGAAGTGCAGGCCGATGAAGTCGTCCTGCCGCCGCACGCCTTCGGCGAGCGCCGAGATGGGCAGCGTGGAGGTGTTGGAGCAGAGCAGCGCGTCGGGCGCCACGATGTGCTCGATCTCCTGGAAGACCTTGTGCTTGAGCGTGGCGTCCTCGAAGACCGCCTCGATGACGGCGTCACAGCCCGCCAGGTCCGCCGGGTCGGCGGTCGGGGTGATCCGGGCGAGCAGCGCGTCCCGCTTGTGCGGGGTGGTGCGGCCCTTGGCCAGCGCCTTGTCGAGCAGCGTCACGGAGTACGCCTTGCCGCGCTCGGCGGCCTCCGCGGTGACGTCCTTGAGGACGACGTCGATTCCGGCGCGCGCGCAGGAGTACGCGATGCCCGCGCCCATCATGCCCGCGCCGAGGACGGCGACCTTGGTGACCGGCCGGGCCGGGAAGCCCTCGGGGCGGCTGGCGCCGGAGTTGACGGCCTGCATGTCGAAGAAGAACGCCTGGATCATGTTCTTCGAGGTCCGGCCGCAGGCCAGCTCGGTGAAGTAGCGGGCCTCGATGAGGGTGGCGGTGTCGATGTCGACCTGCGAGCCCTCGACGGCGGCGGACAGGATCGCCAGCGGCGCCGGGTAGGGCGCGCCCGCGAGCTGCTTGCGCAGATTGGCGGGGAAGGCCGGCAGATTCGCCGCGAAGGCGGGACTCTTCGGGGTGCCGCCGGGAATCTTGTAGCCGGGGGTGTCCCAGGGCTGCCGGGCGTCGGGGTGGGCCAGGACGTACGCCCGCGCGCTCGCCAGCATGGCGTCCCGGTCGGTGGCGACCTCGTGGATGAGACCGGCCTCCAGAGCGCGCTGCGGCGCGTACTGCCGGCCTTGGAGCAGGACCTTCAGCAGCGCGTCGGCGATGCCGAGCAGCCGGACGGTGCGGACGACTCCGCCGCCGCCGGGCAGCAGGCCGAGCGTCACCTCGGGCAGGCCGATCTTGGTGCCGGGCGTGTCGAGCGCGATGCGGTGGTGGCAGGCCAGCGCGATCTCGTAACCGCCGCCGAGCGCCGCTCCGTTGATGGCCGCGACGACCGGCTTGCCGAGGGTTTCCAGGCGGCGCAGGCGGCGCTTGATGCGCAGCGATCCGGCGAGGACGTCGGCCGCGTTCTCCGGGGTGGCGCGGATCAGGTCGCGCAGGTCGCCGCCCGCGAAGAAGGTCTTCTTCGCGGAGGTGACGATGATGCCGCGCACGCCGTCGAGTTCGGCTTCGAGGCGGTCGAGGGTGGCGTCGAGGGAATCGGCGAAGGCCGCGTTCATGGTGTTCGCGGACTGCGCGGGGTCGTCCAGGACCAGGGTGACGATGCCGTCGGTGTCCTGCTCCCAGCGGATGGTGGTGGACTCGCTCATGGTCTTCGGGCTCCGTTGGATCCGTGAGGGGGCACGTGAGGGGGCAGGGGTCAGAGACGTTCGACGACGGTGGCGACGCCCATGCCGCCGCCGACGCAGAGGGTGGCGAGCCCGTACCGCTGGTCGCGGCGCTCCAGTTCGTCGATGAGGGTGCCGAGGATCATCGCGCCGGTCGCGCCGAGCGGGTGGCCGAGCGCGATGGCGCCGCCGTTGACGTTGACCTTGTCGATGCTGACGCCCATGTCGGAGGCGAAGCGCAGCACGACGGCGGCGAACGCCTCGTTCATCTCGATCAGGTCGATGTCGTCGATGGTCAGCCCGGCCTTGGCGAGGGCCTTGCGGGAGGCGGGGGCGGGGCCGGTCAGCATGATGGTCGGCTCGGAGCCGGAGACGGCGGCCGAGACGATCCGGGCGCGGGGGGTGAGGCCGTAGCGCTCGCCGATCTCGCGGTTGCCGATGGCGACGAGCGCGGCGCCGTCCACGATGCCGGAGGAGTTGCCCGCGTGGTGGACGTGGTCGATGGCCTCGACCCAGTGGTACTTCTGGAGCGCCACGGCGTCGAAGCCGCCCAGGTCGCCGATGTCGGCGAAGGACGGCTTGAGCTTGGCGAGGGTCTCAGGGGTGGTGCCGGGGCGGATGAACTCGTCGTGGTCCAGGACGGTGAGGCCGTTGCGGTCGAGCACGGGCACGACGGAGCGGGCGAAGTAGCCCTGCTTCCACGCCTCCGCGGCGCGTTCCTGGGAGAGCGCGGCGAAGGAGTCCACGTCGTGCCTGGTCCAGCCGCCGAGGGTGGCGATCAGGTCGGCGCCGACGCCCTGCGGCACGAAGCCGGTCTCGTACGAGGTCATGGGGTCCATGGCCCAGGCGCCGCCGTCCGAGCCCATCGCGACGCGCGACATGGACTCGACGCCGCCCGCGAGGATCAGGTCCTCCCAGCCGGAACGCACCTTGGCCGCCGCCAGGTTGACCGCTTCGAGCCCGGAGGCGCAGAAGCGGTTCTCCTGGACGCCCGCGACGGTGTCGGGCAGGCCCGCGGCGATGGCCGCGATCCGCGCGATGTCCGAGCCCTGGTCGCCGATCGGGCTGACGACGCCGAGCACGATGTCGTCGACGGCGGCCGGGTCCAGGGTCGGGAAGCGGCGCCGCAGTTCGTGGATGAGGCCGACGACGAGGTCGATCGGCTTGGTGCCGTGCAGGGATCCGTTCGCCTTTCCGCGCCCGCGCGGGGTGCGTACGGCGTCGTAGACGTAGGCCTCGGTGCTCAACGTCGTGCCTTTCTGGAGGGTGGGGCGGGGTGTCCTGGTCCGGCGCGGTGTCCGGGAGGTGCTGCCGTACGGGTCTCAGTCCAGCAGTGCGGGGGCGTCCCAGTCGCGGGCGACCTCCGCGGTGTGCGCGCCGGGCGGCGCGGGCGGCCGGCGCAGGGTGCCCGGTGTCGCGGACAGGCGCGGCGCGGGCGCGGGCTGCACGGTCCCGGCCGCCTCGGTGAAGGTGCCGCGGGCGGCCAGGTGCGGGTGGTGCGGGGCCTCACCCAACGAGAGTACGGGCGCCACGCACGCGTCCGTCCCGTCGAAGACGCGTGTCCACTCGTCGCGGGTGCGGGTGCGGAAGCGGGCCGCGAGGGCGGCGCGCAGGTCGTGCCAGCGGCCGGGTTCCGTGCGCAGGGCCGCGTCCCGCGGCGCCAGTTCCAGCAGCCGGACGAATTCGTCGTAGAAGCGCTGTTCCAGGGCGCCGACCGCCATGTACCGGCCGTCGGAGGTCTCGTAGACGCCGTAGAAGGGGGTGCCGCCGTCCAGGAGGTTGGCGCCGCGCCTGTCCTGCCAGCGGCCGGTGGCGAGGATGGCGTGGATCATCGTGGTGAGGTGCGCGACGCCGTCGACGATCGCGGCGTCCACGACTTGTCCCTCGCCGTGCGCGCGGGCGTGGTGGAGGGCGGCGAGGACGCCGGTGACCAGGTAGAGGGAGCCGCCCGCGTAGTCGCCGAGGAGGTTGGCGGGCGCGACCGGCGGTCCGTCGGCCGGTCCCGTCATGCCGAGCGCGCCGGTCACGGCGAGGTAGGCGATGTCGTGGCCCGCGGTGTCGGCGAGCGGGCCGCTCTGGCCCCAGCCGGTCATCCGGCCGTAGACGAGCCGCGGATTGCGGGCCAGGCACGCGTCGGGGCCGACGCCCAGCCGCTCGGCGACGCCCGGCCGGTAGCCCTCGATGAGGATGTCGGCGCGCGCGGCCAGGTCGAGCACGGTCGCGGGTCCCCGGTCCGCCTTGAGGTCGACCAGCACCGAGCGCTTGTTGCGGTTGGTGAGGTCGTGCTCGGGCGCGACGCCGAGGCCCGCGCCGCCCGGCCGGTCCACCCGTACGACATCGGCGCCGAGGTCGGCGAGGAGCATCGCGGCGAACGGTCCCGGACCGATCCCGGCCAGTTCGACGACACGCACGCCCGCCAGCGGGCCGTCGGGCGCCGCGCCCCGGTTTGACAATTCTGATGTCACATCAATGATGCTAGGAACGTGTTCCAGTCTTGGCAAGAGCTGACTGAGCGCTCGCTCAGCCGGTTCACTCGCCTTCTGTTCCGTCTCCGGTCCCGCCTTCGGTTCCGTCTCCGGTCCCGCCGCTGGTCCCGCCGTCGGCGGTCGCCGTCGCGTGCGGCGTCACAGGTGGCAGTGGCCGCCGGAGCCGCGTCCGCTCTCCCGGGGCAGGTCGAGCGTGGGGTTGCGGTCGAAGAAGCCGGTCGGTCTCAGCGTGAAACCGCAGGTGTCCACCGGCATCACCGGCCAGTCCTCCAGGCGCGGCAGATGCGTCGGCCCGAAGGAGTGCCACAGCGTGAGGTCGGTGTCCTCCAGCGCCTCGCCCGGCCGCGACCACTGCCCGACACCGGCCCCGCCCCGGTGCTGGTTGGGGTAGTCGCCGTCCGGATAGTGCCGCTCGGGGCGGTAGCGGGTCACCCACAGGTGCTTGGTCGCGTACGTGACGCGCTCCGCGACCGGTGAGCCGGGCTGCGCGAGCAGCGTCGGTCCCGCGTCGGGCAGCAGGGTGTACGCGACCGGGCGGCCCATCCGGTTGAGCGAGCCGGGGTTGCTGATCCGCCAGCGCCGCCCGGCCGCCGGGTCGGCGACCCGGCCCGCGTCACCGCTGTCGGCCACCACGGTGGCGCGCGTGGTGAAGGCGTTGCCGTTCGGATTGTCCGGGCCCATCGGCAGCCGTACGACGTCCACTTCCTCGACCGTGTTGGCCGGGCCGTCCACCGCCACGTCGAGCCGGGCGCAGAACAGATGCTGGTGGTACGGCGCGAGCAGCCCCGGCGCGATCTCGGTGGCGTGCTGCGAGCTCTCCCCCGGCACGGCGGCCGACGTCTGCACGAGCCCGGTGGCCTTGGCCTCGAAGGCGATCGTGCCGTCCTGGTGGAGATACCAGTAGAAGCCGTAGTCGTAGTTGCCGAGGGTGGCGATGTACGAGATCACCAGGCGGCGCGAACGGCGGCTGTCCACCGCGAAGTTGTCGAAGATGTTGGTGTGCTTCCACAGCAGCCCCGCGTCCTCCTCGTGGACGCAGATCGCGTTGCTCAGCGTCTCGGGGCGGCCGAGGTCGTCGGCCAGCACGGCGTCCACGTACGCGATCTCGCCGAGGCAGTCGCAGCCCAGGCGCAGCGCGTTGGCGTTGCGGCCGAGCAGGTACTCGCCCGCGTCCAGGTAGCAGACCCAGTTGCGGGCCGCGTCGGGCTCCGCGTACGGCACGGCCATCTCGGCGATCGAGGCGCGGTGCAGGACGAGCCGGTCGCGGTCGCCGTCGCGGTGGGTGATCCGGTGCAGCACCAAGCCCTCACGGGCGTTGAAGTCCAGCCGCAGCCGCCAGTTCTGCCAGCTCAGCACCGGGCCTTCGAGCGTGAAGGACGGTCCCTCCGGCTGGCCGATCTCCAGCGGGCGCAGGTCGGTGCGGGCCGGTCCGTTGAACTCGGCCTCGTAGCGCCCGCATTGGGTGGGCGTGGGGACGGCGCCGGTGTCGATGAGGCGTACGACGCGCCGCTCGATCAGGTCGACCTCCGCGACCAGGCCGCCGACCGGGTGGGCGAACGGGTTGTCGCTCTCGTCGCAGCGCAGGAAGGTCAGCGAGCGCAGCATGCGGCGGCCGGTCTCGGAGGCGATGCCGAAGTTGCCCGCGGCCAGCGGCGCCGCGATCACCAGCGAGGTGTCGGTGACGCCGCGCTCGGCCATCGCCGCGCGCCAGGCGGGGTCGGCCTTGACGATCTCGTCGCAGGTCTCGTACTCCTCGAACAGCAGCGGCGGTTGGCCGTCGGCGGCCGGGTCCAGGTCGCGGTGGGCGAGCAGCAGGCGCGAGGTGACATCGACCAGGGCCTCGGCGGCGCGGCCGGTGGCGGAGTCGAGCAGCGTGACACGCACCCGGCGGGTGAAGGCGTCGCCGTCGCGGTGGGCGAGCGCGGCGTGCCGGTCGGGCTCGTCGGGCAGGACGAGCGGGAAGCGGGTGGCGTCGGACACCAGGCCCTCCGCCTCCAGTACGGCGCGGGCCGTGTCGATCTCGTCGGCGGTCAGCGGGTCGAGCGGATGCGGAGTGGTGGTGGCGGCCGACGCGGTCATGGGGCCTCCTGACGGCAAAACAGGAACGCTGCGGGGGCGGGGAGTTCGGGACATGGGTCCGGAAAAAACGGGCGGCCCGCCGCACCCTGTGGGGTGTGGCGGGCCGTCGCGGTGAGACCTGGCGAGATGGTCAGGAGGACGCTTGCGCGGCGGCCTTCTCCAGTTGGAACGCCTCGTTGCCCTGGCCGATCCTGGCGTGCACCTCGGGCCGCTTGGCGCGCAGTATCAGACCGTAGACCAGTCCGATGGCGGCGGCCAGAGCGATGATGCCGGGCAGCAGCCAGCGCAGCCCGTGGCCGGGGTTGGCGCCCAGCAGCACCGAGAAGTCCTTCACCGAGTAGACGGCGATGGTCAGCAGCCCGAGAGCGGCGACGGCCGAGGTGACCAGCCGCCATGCCTGCACACCGGCGGCGCCGCGCTTGACGAAGAAGGCGATGACGGCGATGGCCGCGGTGGCCATCAGCAGCACGATGCCGAGCGCGCCGACGTTGCCCGCCCAGGTGAACATGCGCAGCACGGGGGCCGTCGGGTCCGGGCCGAACTTCGGGTCGAACTTCCCGTTGTCGGTGGCGGCGAAGGCCACGACGACGGCCAGCGCGACGATCGACTGGAGGAAGGAGCCGACGGCGGGGGCGCCGCTGGACTTCGAGGTACGGCCGACCGCCGAGGGCAGCAGACCGTCGCGGCCCATCGCGAACGCGTAGCGGGCGACGACGTTGTGGAAGCTCAGCATCGAGGCGAAGATGCCGGTGATGAAGAAGATGTTCAGGGTGTCGGTGAACGCGGTGCCCAGCCGGGCCTGGTTCAGCGAGAAGATCAGGTTCGGACCCTGCTCCTGTGCGGCGCCCACGACGTGGTCGGGGCCGGTGCCGACGGTGATCGCCCAGGCGCTGAAGGCGAAGAAGAGAGTGGCGAAGCCGATCGCGGTGAACATCACCTTGGACACGACGCGTTGGGCGTCGCTGGTCTCCTCGGCGTAGACCGGGGCCTGTTCGAAGCCGACGAAGCCGGCGATGGTGAAGCACAGGGCGGTGCCCAGACCCGCGCCGCTGAGCGTGCTGGGGTCGAAGGCGTGCACCGAGACGCCCTGCGGGCCGGGGTCGGACAGGAAGCTGATGTCGAAGACGACGGTCAGCAGCGTCTCGACCAGCAGCAGCACACCGAGCGTCTTCGCGTTCAGGTCGATCTTCAGCGCACCGAAGATCGCGGTGATCGCGACTCCGCCGAGCGCCGGGATCCACCAGGCCACGTTGTGGTTCCAGTGCTGGGCGATCTGGCTGGAGATCTCGTAGCCGAAGATCCCGTAGAGACCGACCTGCATGATGCTGTACGCGAACAGGGCGACGTACGAGGCGCAGGCGCCCATGGTGCCGCCCAGGCCCCTGGATATGTACGCGTACAGCGCGCCCGCGTTGTGCACATGGCGGCTCATCTCGGCGTAGCCGAAGCTGAAGAGGATCAGCACGAGGCCGACGATGACGAACAGCAGCGGCACCCCGACGACACCCATGGTGGCGAAGGTGGTCGGCACCACACCGGCCACCACCATCAGGGGCGCGGTCGCGGCGAGGACCGAGAGCAGGAGGGCCGGTGCGCCGATCCGGTCCGCGCGCAGTGCGCGTTGCTCGCCCTTGAACGTGCTGATCTCGCTTGTACTGCCCGTCAGCATGCTGCGGTGTCCTTCCGGTGGTCCGTGGTTCGGGTCTTACTGGATCGGTCTTCGAACATGGTTCTTCGTGCGTGGTTCCAACTGCGTGTCCTGCTGGGTGAGTACGACCGTGGGGGCCTAGGCGGAACCGAAGCCGAGCGCGTAGTTGCGCGCCGCGCGGAACGCCTTCTTCGGGTCGCGGTCGGGATACGACCACGGGGTGCGTGTCGCCTCCGACCCGATCCGGTTGAACAGGGCGGCGGCTTCCACCGTGTCGCCCGCGTGGAATTTGCCGTACGCAAGGTAGTTCAGGTCGAGCAGCAACCGCGAGTGGTCGTAGCCCTGCCATTCGAGCCACCAGTCGAAGGCCATGCGCACGCTCTGCCGGGCGCGCGGACTGACCCAGTACGGAAGGCCGTTGGGGACGTCGGGCAGGACGTCGGCCGACGCGAGCACCCGGTAGCGCTCCACCAGCGCGACCAACGGCAGTACGGCCAGCGGCGATCCGCGTCCCGCCTCGTCCGCGGCCCACTCGGCGAATTCGTACACCTCGTGGAACGGGTCCTCGCCGTCGGTCTTCTGACGCTCCGCCAGGCACTGCGTCATCAGGTGGTGGGCGTGGTGGTGGCCGCGGTGCCGGCCGCGCGCCTGGTCGAAGGCGCGCACCTGCTCGTCGTCGGTGCCGGTGCGGCGGGCGAGCACCAGCAGGGCGAGCCACGGCGACGGATCGCGCGGGGTCATCCGGGCCGCGCGCAGGCAGAGTTCGCGCGCCGACTCGGCGCTCTGCTTGCCCGCGACCGCGCGGAAGACGGCCGCGAACGCGGCCAGCGCGGCGGCGTCCGTGCTCTCGGGCTCGGCGAGTTGCCACTCGCCCGCCCAGGCGGCGGCGCTCTTGCCCTCGCCGAGGACGACCAGCCGATGTCCTCGGCGGTCCCAGTTGTCCCCGGTACGGCTCAGCAGGTCACGGGTCTCCGCCCAGCGGCCGTGGGCCAGGGCAGCACGAGCCGCGACCAGCTCCTCGTCACCGAGAGCGGGGTCGAAAGCCACGTCGTCCTTGCCACGCGAGAAGCGGAAGGGTGGCGGCGGTGGGGTCATCCGCGGGCAGCCCTCCACGGCGTGCGTAACGTCATGTGATCACGCACAGCCAACCGGTCGGCACGGGGTGGCATCAAGCCCGGACCTGTTGTCTCGCTGTAGTCCCGTATGGTGACGGGGGTTTGGGACACGGATCGGGATGGATGCGCTGGTTCGGCTGCGCGATCGGCCGGACACCTGATATTCGAGAGGCCGATCAAGGTGTGTCGGCATCGCGCGGTGGGGACCAGGTGACATGGACGGCGGGAGCGTGAGCGGTGCGGACGCGGGGGAACGACAGAGTGCGGCAGCCTCCACCCACCCGCTCGCCTATGTACGGCGAAGACACGGGTGGAGCTACCAGGACCTGGCACGGGTCATAGCCGACAACGCGCGGATCCTCGGGGTGCCGATGGCGGCCCGCCGCGAGAAGGTCTGGCGCTGGGAGCACTGGGGGGTCGTGCCGGAGGCCGACAGCCAGCGCGCGCTGGCCCGCGCGCTCGGAATCCCCTCCAGGGAACTGGAGTTGAGGCCCTGGCCGCGCTGGCTCCCGGCGCACGGCGGCATGCCGGACGGGCTGCCGTGGACGGTCGAGGGCAGTTTCACCGCGCTCACCGCGCTGCTCGACAACGGCGCGAGCGACCCGCGCGGCTTCCCCATCGCGGACGAGCAGGCGCTGCTCGACGCCATCGCGGACTGGGACGCGGCGGGCGCGGAGGGCACGACGGGCGCCACCGGTTCCGCGGGCTCGGGCGGCGCGGCGGGCGCGATGGGTTCCATGGGTTCACGTGCCGTGGACAAGAAGGCGGGTTCGCCCTCGGCCGCGGCGGGACGCGGGTCGCCCTCGCCCGCGGCGGGACGCGGGTCGGCGTCGGCCGCCATGGCCGAGCGGTGGGACGAACCGGTGCCCGGCACCCGCTCGGGACGTGTGCCGCGACAGGCGAGCGCCGCGGCCGCGTTCCGCGACGACGCCGTCGACAAAGCGGTGGCCGCGGCCGTCGTGGACGGCCCGGTGATCGACTGGCTCGAAGCCGGCGTGCTGGGGCTGCGCAAGCTCGACGACCGGCTCGGCGGCGCGGCCGTACGGCACCGGGTCGAGGCCGATCTGCGCATGGTGCGCGGCCTGTTGCACCGGGGGCAGCACGAACGGGCCCACGGGACACGGCTCTTGCGGGTCGCCGCCGACCTGGCGCAGCTCGGCGGCTGGGCGGCCACCGACACCGGCCGGCTCGGGGCGGCGCAGCGGCACTATCTGACCGGTCTGCGGCTCGCCCACAGCGCGGGTGACCGCCCTCTGGCCGTCGCGCTGTGGGGCGGCCTCGCGCTGCACGCGGTGATCGCGGGTCAGCCGCGGGACGCGGTGGCCGCGGCGGAGGCGGGGGTACGGGCGGCGGGCGGCACTCCCCCGGCCGTCCGGGCGCTGGCCGCCAGCAGGCTGAGCCGGGCGCACGCCGCGGTCGGCGCCGACGGCGCCTCACGGCGCGCGGTCTCCGAGGCGGAGCGCCAACTGGACCTGGCGGAGCGGGAGTCGGGGCCGTCGTGGCTCTACTGGTTCGACGCGGCCGAACTGGCCGCGCAGACCGGTCAGTCGCTGCTCGACCTGGGCCACGCGCACGAGGCCAGGCCCCTGTTGGAGCAGGCGCTGGCGATGCAGGACGCCTCGTACGTACGCGACCGCTGCCTGTACTCGGCGCGCGCCGCCACCGCCCGCGCCCTGACCGGTGACCTGGAGGGCGCGCGCACGCTGGGCCGCGAGGCGGCCCGGCTGTCCCGGCACTGCGGCTCCCCGCGCATCGCGGACACGCTGGACGCGCTGAAGGTCCGGCTCGACGCCACGAGGTGACCTCTTCCCCCCGGTGCGCGGTCCCGCCTTCGCGGACCGCGCACCGGCGCCGAACGTGCGGGCTGCTCCGGGGGACGGTGCCGCAGGCCGGTGCTCCCGGCACTCCCGGCGCTCACGGCCGGTGCGCAACGCCACCACGGATTGGCCGAGACGCCTACGGGAGGCGGTGCGAGACGCCGGTTCGGACCCCGGCCCGCGGGGGGTGTACGTCATGGCGACCGGTCGTGACGTACAACCGGCCGCACAAGTACCCAACGATGACTGATTCGCGGACGCGGTCCCGTCCGTACCGTCTTGACCTGCGAGAACACGGCGCCACCCGGCGCCGGACAACGTAGGGAGACACCAGCCATGAGCGACACCCTGTACCTGGTCCAGCGCTACATCGCCGCCTGGAACGAGACCGACCCGGCCGCCCGGCGCCGCCTGATCGACGAGGTCTTCGCCGCCGACGGCCGCTACACCGACCCGCTGGCCGACGTCACCGGGCGGGACGCCTTCGACGCGGTGGTCGGCGCCGTGCAGGCGCAGTTCCCCGGCTTCGTGTTCACCCTGGGCCCGGTCGACGCGCACCACCACATCGCCCGCTTCACGTGGGAGCTGGGCCCGGCGGGCGGCGAGTCGCTGGTGGTCGGCTTCGACGTGGCCGCGATCGGCGAGGACGGCCTGGTGCACAGCGTCCAGGGCTTCCTCGACAAGGTCCCGGCCGGCGCCTGAGCGCCGCTCCACGGGGTACGGGTGCGGCCCGCGCAGGGCCCCGCCCGTACCCCGTACCCCGTACCCCGTCACCACTGAGCCGCACCCGTACCCCGTCATCGCCCCGGACATCCGTCCCCCTGCGACAGGAGTTCCGTCATGGCCTCGGCCACCACCGCCGCGTCCCCGCCCGCGAGCCGCGACGGCTCGCCGGTCAGCAAGCGGCCAGACCTCGGCCTGCTGCTCCTGCTGGCCGCGACCTTCATGATCGCGCTCGACATCTTCATCGTGAATGTGGCGATCCCTTCCGTGCAGAGCGACCTGCACGCGGGCACCGCGTCGATCCAGTGGGTGGTGGCGGGCTTCGGCCTGGCCGTGGCCACCGGGCTGATCACGGCGGGCCGGCTCGGTGACGTCTTCGGCCGCAGACGGATGTTCACTGTCGGGCTCGCGCTGTTCACCGCCACCTCGGCGGCGTGCGGATTCGCGCCCACCGCAGGGACGCTGGTGGCGGCGCGGGCCCTCCAGGGCCTGTCGGCCGCGCTGATGAGCCCGCAGGTGCTGTCGATCCTCCAGACCGCCTACACCGGCAAGGCGCAGGCCCGCGCCTTCAGCATGTACGGGCTGACGATGGGCGTCGGCGCGGTCTTCGGGCAGCTCATCGGCGGTCTGCTGATCAAGGCCGACGTGCTCGGCCTCGGCTGGCGGGCCTGCTTCCTGATCAACCTCCCGGTCGGGCTGCTCGCCCTGGCGCTGGTGCCGCGCGCCCTGGCCGAGTCGAGGGCGCCGCAACGGCCCCGGCTGGACCTCACCGGCGTGGCGCTGTCCACCGCCGCTGTCGTCGCGCTCGTGCTGCCGCTGATCCAGGGGCGTGCGGCGGGCTGGCCGCTGTGGACCTGGCTGTGCCTGGCCGCGTCCGCCGTGCTCGTCACCGTCTTCGTCCGCCACCAGGACCGGCTCGGCCGCCGAGGCGGCGACCCGGTGCTGAACACGGACCTGTTCCGGCAGCGCGGTTTCGGTCCCGGCTCCCTCGCGCAGTTCGTCTTCTGGAGCGGGCAGGGCTCGTTCTTCCTGATCCTCGCCCTGTACCTCCAGGCGGGCCGCGGCCTGAACGCCCTGCACTCGGGCACGGTCTTCCTGGCGATCGGCGGCGGCTACCTGCTGACCTCGACGAACGCGCACCGCATCGCGGCCAGGCTCGGCGGCCGTACGGTCCCGGCCGGAGCGCTGGCGATGGCCGCGGGGCTCGGTCTGCTGTGGGAGGCGGCGCACCGCTCCGGGACCACCGGCAGCCTGTGGGAGCTGGTGCCGGGGCTCGTCATGGACGGCGTCGGGATGGGCATGGTGATCGCCCCGCTCACCCACGACGCGCTGGCCACCGTCCCGCCCCGGCTCGTCGGCTCGGCCTCCGGCGTGGTGGCCACCACGCAGCAGATCGGCGGCGCGCTCGGCATCGCCCTGATCGGCATCATCTTCTACGGCGCGGTCGGCGACGGCGCGCCCGGCGGTTACCCGCACGCCTTCCGGATGGGGCTGGTGTTCCTGCTCGGCCTCGAACTGGTGCTGGCGGTCCTGAGCTTCGCCGTCCGGCGGCGCGAGGCGGCTCGGTGAGCCGAGCCCTCGGGCGGCACGGGTAAGGGGCGACCACCTGGGTGGTCGCCCCTTACCCGTCGTCAGATCGTCAGATCGACATGTCGTCAGATCCGGCGGAGCCGCACCACGGGAATGTCCCGGTCGGTCTTCTCCTGGTAGTCGGCGTACGGCGCGTACACATCGAGCAGGTGCGGCCACACCCGGGCCTTGTCCTGCGGCGACAGCGTCTCGGCGCGGGCGGCGAAGCGCTCGCCGAGCACCCGCAGGTGGACCTCGGGGTTGTCGCGGACGCTCAGGTACCACAGGGGGTGCTCGGGGGCGCCGCCCTTGGAGGCGACGATCAGGTAGTCGTCGCCGTCCCGGCCGTAGATCAGTACGGTACGCAGCCACGCGCCGCTGCGACGGCCCTGGTAGTCGAGGAGCAGGCAGGGCGAGCCGTTGAGGTCGGTGCCCTCGGTGCCGTTGGACTCCTCGTAGCGGCGGGCCTGGTCGGCCACCCACTTCTCGGGGCTGACCTTCACCGCGGCGGGGTCGTAAGACGTCATGCGTGTGTGCCTTCCAGAGGGTTCGATTAGCACCCAGCGTAGGGCGGGCGCGCCGCAAACAGGGCGTACGGAGCGGTCACAGGCCCGGCGCGCCCCAGACGGGGAACCAGCGCGACAGGTCGTCCTCCAGCCGGAGGTCATTGGTGACCAGGGCTCTGACCTGGAGTTCCAGCGCGTTGTCCCGCTTCTCGCCGGGCAGCGGGGCGAAGGGGTAGAAGGAGCCGCGCTTGTAGAGGTAGACCAGCGCCACCGAGCGGCCCGCGGGGTCCTTGAAACCGAGCAGCGAGCAGAGCAGTTGCGGGCCGAAGCCGCGTTCCTCCAGGGCGGAGTTGATCGCGTGCAGATCGGTGACGAGGTCGGTCATCTCGGCGGGGTCCTTGCGGGCCAGCAGCCAGGTGTAGCCGTACGAGTCCTGGCTGGCCTCCGCGCCGACCAGGGCCCGCAGGTCCTGCTGGATCTCGGCGAAGGCGCCGCCCTCGACGGCCGCGAAGCAGACCGAGCCGAGGCCGGTGGGCCGCAGCTCGCTCGCCGCTTCGAGGGTGATGGCGGCCGAGGTGAGGCCGAAGAGCTGATCGAGGTCGGGTTTGACCGGCTTGCTGCGGCCGAGGATGACGTCCAGCAGACCCATCAGTGGCGGTCCAGTTCGAGAGTGATGCGGCTGAGTTGCTCCAGCCGCTGCTCAAGGGAGGGGTGGGTGGACAGCAGCTTCGAGAAGGCGGAGCCTCCGCCCTTCGCGCTCAGCGCGGGCGCGAAGTAGAAGGCGTTGAAGGGCTCCGCCTTGCGGAGGTCCTTGGTGGGGATCGCGCCGATCTGCCCGGTGACCTTGGTGAGCGCGGAGGCCAGCGAGGAGGGGCGGCCGGTGAGCAGCGCGGCGCTGCGGTCGGCGGACAGCTCGCGGTAGCGCGACAGCATCCGGGTGAGCAGGAAGCTGATGGCGTAGACGACCGCGCTGACCAGCGGGATCGCCACGGCGAGCACGGCGGTGCCGGGGTCGCGCGCCCGGCGGAAGCCGCCGTAGAGACCGATCCGGGTGATGACACCGGCGAGGATGCCGAGGAAGGAGGCGATCGTCATGACCGCGACGTCCTTGTGGGCGACGTGGGACAACTCGTGGGCGATGACGCCCTCCAGCTCGTCCGGCTCCAGGCGGCGCAGCAGCCCGGTCGTGGCGCACACCGTGGTGTTCTTCTTGTTGCGACCGGTGGCGAACGCGTTCGGCACGTCGGAATCGGCGATGGCGACCTTGGGCTTGGGCATGTCGGCGAGCGCGCAGATGCGGTCCACGACGCCGTGCAGCTCCGGCGCCTGTTCGGGCGTGACCTCCTTGGCGCCCATGCTGAAGGCGGCGATGCGGTCGCTGAACCAGAACTGCGCGATGAAGAGAATTCCGGCGATCACGAGGATCAGCGGCCAGGATCCGCGCAGCAGCGCCAGCAGCGCGCCGACGAAGACGACATAGAGCAGACCGATCAGGAACATCGTGACCACCATGCGCGTGGTCAGCCCCCGGTCGGGCGCGAAGCGGTTGCGGTCCATGGCCCCTCCCGAGACATGCGGGGCGCGGACCACTGGCGGCGGTCCGTCGTACCTCGTTGTCGAGTGTGCACCTGTTCAACGACTACGACGAGCCCGTCGGTTCCGCTCAGGCCCTCACATCGAGCACCAATTTGCCGAAGGTTTGCCGGGCCCGCAGCTCCTCATGGGCCCTGACCGCCTCGGACAGCGGATAGATCCCGCCGAGCCGGGGTACGAGGCGGCCCGCCGCGGTCATCTCCAGCAGCTCGGCCATCGGCTCGCGGTACATCCCCGGACGGCCGAGGCAGTGCGTCAGCCAGAAGCCGACGACCGCGCGGGAGCGGGCCATGAGCTGTGCGGCCTGGACCGGTGTCGGGGGCGTCCTGGAGGCCAGACCGTACGTGACGAGGCGGCCGAACGGCGCGAGCGCGGCGAGCGAGGCGTCGAAGACCGGGCCCCCGGTCATCTCCAGCACGATGTCGACCTTCTTGCCGCCGTTCGCCTCGACGAGACGGTCCTTCAGGTTCTCGGGGCCGGAGTCGACGGCGACGTCGGCGCCGAGTTCAAGCGCGAGGTCCCGCTTGTCCTCGGACGAGGCGGTGGCGATCACCCGGCCCGCGCCGAAGGTCTTGGCGAGCTGGACGGCGAGCAAGCCCATACCGCCGGCGGCCGCGTGCACCACGACGCTCTCGCCCTCGGCCAGGCGTCCGGAGGTGCGCAGCAGGTGCCAGGCGGTGAGGCCCTGGACGACCAGGGCGAGCACCTGCCCGTCGGTGACCTCGTCGGGCACGTCGTGGGCCAGGTACTCCTGGACGACGGCCTTCTGGGCGTAGCCGCCGTTGTCGGTGAGGGCGACGACCCGGCGGCCCTCCGCGGTGCGGCCGACCACCTCGGCGCCGGGGACCATCGGGAGCGTGGAGCGCGAGAGGTAGGAGTCCTCGACGGTGTGCGTGTCGGCGTAGTTGATCCCGGCGGAGTCGACGTCCACGAGGAGCTGGCCCGGGCCTGCCACGGGGTCGGGCAGCTCGGTCTCCCGCAGCACCTCGGGACCGCCGAATTCGGTGATCTGGATCGCGCGCACGTCGGCTCCTCAGCGTGGTGGGGCGCACCCTGCGGGTGCTTTCCTGGCGTCCGCCGGTGTGTCCCGGTGTCCGCTCCGCCGATATTACCGACTGGTTGGTATGTCGCACACCGCTTGGACACACCGCTTGGGCACACCGCTTGGGCACGCCGCAACGCGTTCCGTCGCGCACTCCACCACAGGCACCGCCATCCCCGCCGGTCTGCTCAGGCGGCGGGCACCGGCACGGGCGGCGGCGGGCCGACGTACCGCGCGGACGGCCGGATGATCTTGCTGTCCTCGGCCTGCTCCAGGATGTTGGCGCTCCAGCCGACGACGCGGGCGGCGGCGAAGGTGGGCGTGAACATCTCGCGCGGCAGCCCGCAGAGCTCCATCACGACGCCCGCGAAGAACTCGACGTTGATGTGCAGCTCGCGGCCGGGCTTCAGCTCGGCGAGCAGCGCCTCCGCGCGGGCCTCCACCTCCACCGCGAAGTCCACCAGGTCGCCGCCGAAGCTCTGCGCGATGCCCTTGAGCATCCGCGAGCGCGGGTCCTCGGTGCGGTACACGGGGTGGCCGAAGCCCATGATCCGCTCGCCCGCACCGATGTGCTCCCGCAGCCAGCCGTCGATCCGGTCGGGCGTGCCGATCGCGTCGAGCGTGTCGAGCGCGCGGCTGGGCGCGCCGCCGTGCAGCGGCCCGGACAGCGCGCCGATCGCGCCCACCAGACAAGCGGCCAGGTCCGCCCCCGTCGAGGCGATCACGCGGGCGGTGAACGTCGAGGCGTTGAAGCCGTGGTCGACGGTCGAGATCAGATAGCGCTCGACGGCGCGGGCGCGTACGGGCTCCGGCTCCTCGCCGGTCAGCATGTAGAGGTAATTCGCCGCGTACGGCAGGTCGTCGCGCGGCTCGACCGGCTCCAGGCCCTGGGCGAGCCGGTGCAGCGCGGTGAGCAGGGTGGGCACCACCGCGCAGGCGGCCAGCGCGTCGGCGCGGCGGCGGTCGGGCGTGAGGTCGTACAGCGGGCGGAATCCGGCCGAGGCGCCGGTCAGCGACAGCGCGGTGCGCAGCCCCGCGAGCGGTCCCGACAGCGCGCTGGCGCGGGCGATGGCCGGGAGCGCGTCCGCCACGTCGGCGGGCAGGTGCCGCAGGGCGGCGGTCCGCGCGGTGAACGCGGCGCGCTCGGCCGCGTCGGGCAGCGCGCCGTGGAACATCAGGTGCCAGACGTCCTCGAAGCCGCGGCTCTCGGCCAGCTCCACGGCGGAGTACTCGCGGTAGTGGTAGAAGCCTTCGAGCCCGCGGACGTCGCCGACGGATGTGTCGGTGACGATCACGCCCTTGAGACCGCGGGGTACGTCGATCGGGGCGTTCTGCTCGGTGGTCGGCATCGTGTCCTCCTTGGGTATTGACTCGACTCTCCATGATTGATTTAAACTCTGTCAATGTTGATTGAATCAATGTGAATGAGCTGAGCCCTATGGATACGGTGAGGCCATGACGGATCAACCGGCGGACCGGATCAGCACCCGGGAGGCCGCCCGGCGGCTCGGCGTGAAGCCGGAGACGCTGTACGCGTATGTCAGCCGCGGCCTGCTCGCCAGCCGACGGGCCGAGGGCGGCAGGGGCAGCACCTTCGACCCGGACGAGGTCGAGGCCCTGGCCCGGCGCGCACGGCCCGCGGCGGCCGGTGCCGACGGGCCCTCGGACAGCGGGGGCGGCGGGGGCGGCGGGGGCGGCGGGGGCGGCGGGGGCGGCGGGGGCGGAAACGGCGCCTGGGTCCGTATCCGTACCGGCGTCACTTTGATCGAGGACGACGGCCTCTACTTCCGCGGGGTCGACGCGACCGGGCTGGCCACGGCGTACGGCTTCGAGGAGGTCGCCGAGTGGCTGTGGACCGGGGTGCTGCGGCGCGGGGTCCGCTTCACCGCGCCCGAGCCGCTGCTGAAGGCGGCCCGCAGCGCGGGCGACGCGCTGCCCGCGGGCTGCGGGCCGATGGACCGGCTGCGGGTCGCGGTCATCGCGGCGGCCACCGCGGATCCGCTGCGCTTCGACCTGTCGGAGGAGGCCGTGCTGGGCACGGCGCGCAGCCTGATCCCGACCCTGGTCGGCGCGCTGCCGCCGCTCGGCCGGCCGCATTCGGGAGAGGGCGGGCTGGCCTGGCGGCTGTGGTCGCGGCTGACCGAGCGGCCCGCCGACGAGGCGGCGCTGCGGGTGCTGGACGCGGCGCTCGCGCTGCTCGTCGACCACGACCTGGCCGCCTCGACGCTGGCCGCGCGGGTCGCCGCCTCGGCCCGCGCGCACCCCTACGCGGTGGTGTCCGCCGGCCTCGGCGCGCTGGACGGGCCGCTGCACGGACAGGCCAGCGCCCTGGCCCACCGGACGCTCGCCGAGGTGCTGGAGCGCGGCGGCGCGGGTCCCGTCGTCGCCGAGCAACTGCGCGCCGGTCAGCGGATCCCCGGCCTCGGGCACCGCCTCTACCAGGGCGAGGACCCGCGCGCCCGGCTGCTCTTCCACCTGCTCGGGCAGGTGCCCGCCGCCTCCGACGCCCTGGCCGCGGCCCGCGACCTGGCGGCGACGGCCGCCCGCCACACCCCGCTGCACCCCAACGTCGACCTGGCCCTCGCGGTGCTCTCGGTCTCCGCCGCGATGCCCGCGGAGGCGGGCGAGACGGTCTTCTCCGTGGCGCGCACGGCGGGCTGGATCGCGCACGCCCTGGAGGAGTACCAGGAGCGCCCGCTGCGGATGCGCCCCAGCGGCACCTACCAGGGACCGCCGCCGCCCCAGCCGCTGCCGTGACGGCGCGCGGTCGCCTCTCACGGGCGGATGACCGCCGACGCCGCCCTCAGCGGAGACCCGGGCCTCGGCCGGAGCCTGGGCCGGGGCCGGAGTCCGGGCCGGGACCGGGACCCGTCGTCAGACGCCGGTCAGACGGGGGATGCGGCCGACCAGTTCGGCCCACTCCGTGTCCTTCTGGCCCGGCACCATGCGGCCCGCGGACCGCCACTGGTCGGCGAGTTCCGCGAAGACCGGTGCCTCCGTGCTCTGCAGAACCGTTCCGGCACGGGAATAGCGCCATGGCTGGTGACCGTCGCCCGCGCCGTCGGCGCCGTCGTCCTGCGGAATCCACTGCGTTGCTGCCATAGCCCGACCAACGACTCCGACGGGTCGGACGCCACTGCACACCCCGTCCGCACCACTCGTATGAGTGAACTCTCCGGGGTCCGTGGCACCCGCGGCGACGGCAGGAATTTCCGGCGGGCGCCGCCCGTTGTGGGGGCATGAGCACTGTGGAGCTGACCAAGGAGAATTTCGACGAGGTCGTGTCGTCGCACGATTTCGTCCTCATCGACTTCTGGGCCGCCTGGTGCGGGCCGTGCCGGATGTTCGCACCGGTCTACGACAAGTCGTCCGAGAAGCACCAGGACCTGGTCTTCGCGAAGGTCGACACGGAGGCGCAGCCCGAGCTGGCCGCGGCCTTCCAGATCCAGTCGATCCCGACCCTGATGATCGTCCGTGACAAGGTCGCGGTCTTCGCGCAGCCGGGAGCGCTGCCCGAGCCCGCCCTGGAGGACGTCATCGCGCAGGCCCGCGCCCTCGATATGGACGAGGTGCGCAAGTCGGTCGAGGAGGCCCAGCAGAGCTCCTGACGGGCCCGCCCGCCACCGACGCGACAGCGAGGGACATCCGGGGCCGCGCCCCCGGCCCGCGGCGAGAAGGATTCGCCGCCGGGCCGGAGCGCGGCCCTTGCGCCGCCGTGTCGTCGGCCCGCCGGGGTAACGCGGCCGGGCCCGTGCGCGACACCGTCCGCGGGCCCGCCCTCCAGGGCAT
Organism: Streptomyces sp. NPDC087422; assembly: GCF_044744145.1. NCBI lineage: Bacteria > Bacillati > Actinomycetota > Actinomycetes > Kitasatosporales > Streptomycetaceae > Streptomyces > Streptomyces sp. NPDC087422. The sequence continues at coordinate 55,543 of NZ_JBIUXT010000004.1, forward strand.
TGTCAGTGGTCGCGTCTAGGCTCCGATGGTGGGTACAGCCATCGCCGCCGTCGCGCGGATCGCCGCCGTGCCCGACCCGGTGGGGTCGGGCGGGCGGCTGCGCGCGCTCGGGGAGGACGGGACGGCGGTCGGGGAGGTCGATGTCGTACGGGACCTGGCCGCTGAGGTCGCGCGGCGGGAGGCCGAGCAGGCGCCGCGCTGGGTCTGGGCGGCGACCGACGAGGTGTATCCGTGGCTGCTCGACCGGGGGTCGGTGCGCACCGCGCGCTGCCATGACGTGAAGCTCGTCGAGTCGCTGCTGCTCGGGCAGGAGGGCAGGCACCGCAGGCCCCGGTCTCTGGGGGCGGCGTGGGCGCGGCTGCACGGGCTGCCCGAGCCCGAGGACGCCCCGGAGCCCGGCGCGGACGACCAGCCGGTGCTGTTCGCCGCCGACCGGCGTCATCTCCCGCGGGATCTCGACCCGTTGGCCGCGCTGGTCGAGGTGCACGCGGCGCAGCAGCGGCGGATCGCCGCGAGCGAGCACCCCGACCGGATCCGGCTGCTGTGCGCGGCGGAGTCCGCGGGCGCGCTCGCCGCGGTCGAGATGGGCCGGGACGGGCTGCCGTGGAGCGCCGAGGTGCACGACGAGCTGCTGACCGGGCTGCTCGGCCCGCGCCCCGCGGGTGGCGCACGGCCCGCGCTGCTGGGCGAGTTGGCCGCCCGTATCCAGGACGCGCTCGGACGTCCGGTCAACCCCGACTCCCCTGCCCAGATGCTGCCCGCCTTCGCCCGCGTCGGCGTGCATCTGACGTCGACCCGATCGCACGAGCTGCGCGAGGTCGGGCATCCGGCGGCCGGGCTGCTGCTGCGCTACAAGGAACTGTCCCGGATTCACGCCGCGCACGGCTGGGCCTGGCGCGAGAGCTGGGTGCGCGACGGCCGCTTCCGCGCCGAATACGTGGTGGGCGGCGTGGTGTCGGGCCGGTGGGCGACACGTGGCGGCGGCGCCCTTCAGATCCCGCGGCTGCTGCGCTCCGCGGTCGTCGCCGACCCCGGGCACCGACTGGTGGTCGCCGACGCCGGGCAGCTGGAGCCGCGGGTGCTGGCCGCGATGTCCGGTGACGCCGGGCTCGCGGCGGCTGCCGCGGAGGGCGATCTGTACGCGGCCCTGGCGCGGAACGCCTTCGGCGGCGACCGGCCGCGCGCCAAGATCGCGCTGCTCGCCGCGATGTACGGGCAGACCAGCGGCGAGGCGGGTCAGCTCCTCGCGGTGATGCGCCGCCGTTTCCCCGCCGCCCTGGCCCTGGTGGAGGCCGCGGCCAGAACGGGCGAGGCGGGCGGGATCGTACGGTCGCGGCTGGGCCGTACGTCGCCCGCGCCGTCCGCCGACCGGTTCCTCGACGAGAGCGCCGACCCCGGCGACGGTGCGTCCCCCGACCGCCGCGCGGCCCGGTCCTGGGGCCGCTTCACGCGCAATTTCCTCATCCAGGCCAGCGCCTCCGACTGGGCCTTGGCCATGCTGGCCTCGCTGCGCCGCCGGCTGACCGCGATCGGGCCGGAGCCCCAACTGGTCTTCTTCCAGCACGACGAGGTGATCGTGCACGCCCCGACCGAGCTCGCGCCCGCCGTCGAGGCGGCGGTGACGGCGGCCGGTGACGAGGCCCGCCGCCTGGTCTTCGGCTCCGCCCCGGTGCCGTTCCCGCTGGAGACGCACGCGGTGGCGTGCTACGCGGACGCCAAGTAGCTCGGCGGCAGGGTCACTTGTCGGCCGCCGCGTCGGATTCCGCCGCCGCGGCGGCGGAATCCGCGTCGTCCACCAGCTTGCGCATACGGGCGAGTTCGGAGTCCGAGGGCGCGGAGGAGTCGCTGCCCGCGCCCGCGGATGCGCCCGCCGAGGTGTCCGCCGACGACGCCGGTGCGGACGTACGGCCGGAGTGTCCGCAGCCGGTCACCAGCGCCCCGGCGATCGCGCAGGCGGCCAGCACGGCACCGGCCCGCGTACGGCCGCCCTTTCGCGAAGCGGCGCCGCTCACTTCGTGCCGCCCTTCGCCGTGAAGTCCTGTGTCCCGCACCAGGTGCGGACGGCGTCCAGGTCCGTGCTGCGCCGGTTGAGGGTCGGCACCAGCGACGTGCGGAAGGTCAGCTTGTCCTTGAGATACGTGGCCACCGCCGTGTCACCGGCCGTGTTCGCGTTGTCGACCCGCTTCTGGAGCCGGGCGACGGAACCGCGTTCCGTGGCGGGGCCGTTGAGCCGGGCGAGCGCGCGGTCGATACGGGCGTCGATCTTCGGCACCCGCTTGCACAGGGCGCGGGCGCCGTCCCCGGTCGGCGCCTTGTGGACCTTCGGGGTCCTGGACCCGGCGGACGGGTCCGTCGACGGCGCGGCGGACGGGTCGGCCGCGGGTGCCGAGGACGGGTCGGCAGACGGTGCGGCCGACGGGCTCGTGGCGTCCGCGACGGCGGTGCCGGCCGCGGCGAGCAGGGCGGCGAGCGCGGCGGCTGTCGCCACGGCGGTGCGAGTGGGGCGCATGGGTTCCTCCCTGAAGGTTTCGGCACCGGTCGCGGTGCCCGTCAGAGCCGGAGGTTAGGAACCGTCTTTGTGGAAACCTTGTGACCGCGCGACAGGCCCGCGACGACCGGCCGGACCGCAACTGCCGTGCGCCCCGGGAACCTTGCACGTGGCCCGGTCCGACCGGTGACCCCCGCGCGGAACCCGAGGCAGGCGGTGCCCGGTGCGGTCCGCGGCCCTAGGGCCGCTCCCCCGTCGACGCGCCCGCCAGCCAGTCCCGGCCGCCGGGCAGCGGGCGCTCCGACGCGCCGAGCGGCAGCACCACGGTGAAGCGCGCGCCGGGACCGCCCGGCCGGTCGCCGACGGTGATCCGCCCGCCGTGCAGGGCGATCTGCTGCCCGACCAGGGCGAGGCCGAGCCCGGAGCCAGGGCTGTCGGGGCGGCGGCGGAAGCGCTGGAAGATCTCCCGCCGGGCGGCGGGCGGCACTCCGGGCCCGTGGTCGTCCACGGTCAGTACGACAGAGGGGCCCGCCGGGTCGGCCCCCGGTGCGAGCGTCACCTCGATCAGCGCCCCGCCTCCGCTCCCCGTACCGCCGCCGCGCCCGTCCCCGTCCCGACTCGCGCCGTGCACCGCCGCGTTGACCAGCAGATTGTCGACCGCCGAGCGCAGCCCCTGCGGCCAGCCGTACACGCGCAGGCCCGGCCGCGCGGTCAACTCCACGCGTACGTCGGGGCGTTCGCGCCGCAGGTCGGCCACGGCGGCGTCCAGCACGTCGGCGAGGTCGACCGGCACGAAGGCGTCGGCCTCGACCAGGTCGCCCTGGGCGAGGGCGCGCAGCATCACCAACAGGCCGAGCAGCCTGGTGTGTTCGCCGCGCAGGTCGGCGATGATCTCGGCGCGTTCCGCGGGGTCGGGCTCGGGGCGGCCGTCCAGGACGTCGAGGTTGATGCGCATGCTCATCAGGGGGTTGCGCAGTTCGTGGGAGGCGGCGGCGGAGAAGGAACGCGCGGTGGCCAGCGCCTCGGCCGTACGGGCGGCCTGTTCGTCGTAGCGCGCGAGGACGGTCTGGAGCGTGCGCGCGAGTTCGTCGACCTCGGTGACACGGGTCGGCCTGTGGTCGAGGCGGGCGGCGCTGGTGCGCGGGTCGATGCCCCCGGCGCGGCGCTGGAGCCGCCGCAGCGGGAGCGCCGCGCGGGTGACGGCGAGCCAGGCGGCGGCGCCCGCGACCGGCGCGGTGAGCAGCGCGACGGTGACGATCCTGCGGCGCACCCGGCTGATCTGCTCCTGGCCCGCGGTGTCCGGCGAGAACAGCCACAGGGTGCCGGTCGCGGCGGGTCGCACAACGGACAGCGGTACGGCGAGCACCCGCCAACTGCTGCCGTCCGCACGGAAGGTGACGGGCCGTACGGCGTCCGCCGCGGCGGGCAGCGGTCGGCCGTCGGCGGGCTGCGGGCCTTCGGTGACGGTGCCCTCGGTGCCGGTCACGCGGATGCCGACGTCGAGCGCGGCGGCGAACAGCTTGCGCTGACGGGCCTGTTCGACCTCGGCCGACCGGTCGTTCGCCATGGCCCGCAGCAGATTGCGGGCGTCGGTGCGGACGGCGGCGGCCCGGTCCCGCAGGTGCGCGTCGGCCTGCGCGTGGACGTCGTGGCCGACCAGCCGGACCATGATCCAGCCGGAGGCGAGGACGAGCAGCGGTACGAGGACGGTGATCGCCAGCGCGATCCGGGTGGACAGCCTCACGACACGCCGTCCCGTACCCCGGCTCGCCGCTGTTCGCGTCCGTCGGCCCGCAGGACGAATCCCACGCCCCGCACGGTGTGCAGGATGCGGGGCCTGCCGCCCGCCTCCAGCTTCTTGCGCAGATAGCTGACGAAGGTGTCGACGGCGTCGGTGCGGACCTCGAAGTCGTATCCCCAGACCCGGTCGAGGAGTTGGTCGCGGGTGAGCACGAGACCGGCGTTGCGGGCGAGGATCTCCAGGAGTTCGAACTCCCTGCGGGTCAGCTCCAGCGCCCGGCCCTCGCGGGCGGCGGTGCGGGCGGCCGGGTCGAGGACGAGGCCGCAGGCGCGGACCTGGCCGTCGGGGCGTGGCGGCCGGCGGCGCAGCAGGGCGTGCAGCCGCAGGACGAGTTCTTCGAGTGCGAAGGGTTTGACGAGGTAGTCGTCGGCGCCCGCCTGGAGTCCCGCGACCCGGTCGGCGACCTCGTCGAGCGCGGAGAGCACCAGCACCGGCAGGTCGTCGCCGCCGGCCCGCAGGGTCCGGCAGACCTCGATGCCGTCCACGTCGGGCATCGATATGTCCAGGACGAGGATGTCGGGCGGGGTACGGCTCAGCAGGTCGAGCGCGGCGGCGCCGCCGTCGGCCTCGGTGACGGCGAAGCCGCGCAGCCGCAGGGCGCGGCCGAGTGAGCGGCGGATCGCCGCGTCGTCGTCCACGACCATGACGCGGCCGGGACCGGGCCCTGAACCGGGGTCGGGCTCGGAACCGGGGCCGCCGCCCGCCTCCGGGCCGTCCGTGTGCGGCATCGGATCTGTCATCGGAACATGCCTCCGCTCCCCGGCCGTCGCATGGTGCATCGCGGGAACCATGCCTACACGGCCGGGGAGCGGAGAGCCATCGGGGGGTGGCGTCCCCGCCGTCACGGCGGGGGTACCACCCGGGTCACTCGGGCGGTGTCACCCGCCGTACTGCGCGAAGGTGCGGGTGAAGTCCCACGCCTGCTGGGAGACGCCGGAGCAGGTGTCGTCGTTCGGGTAGCCGCCGGGGCAGGCCCGGTCCCGGTTGGCGGACCAGAAGGTCAGCCGGGCCAGGTGGTGCTGCTGGGCGTAGGCGAGGATCGTGCGGAAGTCGGCGACGGTGACGGTCTCGCTGTTGTCGGTGATGCCGTTCATCGACGAGATGCCGCTGTGCCGGTACGCCTGGTCGTCGGTGTAGCCGTACGCGTTCTTGAGGGCGTTCTTCAGGCCGTCGGTGGCCTTGGTGGTGAGGTTGCCCATGTTCTGGCCCGCGCCGCCGAAGTCGAACGGCATGATCGTCCAACTGTCGACGGTCAGCCCGGAGGCGGCGGCCTTGTTGATCAGGCCGGTGTCGGGGCCGCTCTGCCCGGTGCCGATGGTGACGTACTCGACGATGCCGGGGTTGTTGGCCTTGATGGTCTTGAGCGCGTCGACCGTGCGCTGCTGGACGGTGCCGTTGCTGTAGGCGCTGGCCTCGATGTCGATGTCGATGGCCTTGAGGCCGTAGGCGTTGATGACCTTCTGGTAGGCGCCCGCGAGCGCGCTCGCGCTGGTGCAGGACTCTTCCAGCTTGTTGCCGCTGTAGCCGCCGAAGGACGGGACGACGTCGCCGCCCGCCGCCCTGATCTTGTTGATGGTGTTCTGGTCGACGCCGCCGGTCAGCGCCCGGCCGCCGTCCCACTGCGGGTTGCAGGTGCCGTTGCTGAGCACGAAGGCGAGCGTGAACCACTTGACGCCGGTCGCGTTCATGATCGTCGTCGGGTCCGGCGGGTTGCCCCAGCCGTTGTAGAGGTACGGCGCGACGGCCTGGACGCCGGTGCCGCCGGACGGCGGCGGGGTGGTCGGCGGGGTGCCGCCGCCGGTGGGCAGCGTCCACTTCTGGTTGGCGGAGCCCGCGCAGTCCCAGATCTGGAGCCGGGTGCCGTTGGCGGAGCTGGGGCCCGTCGCGTCCAGACAGCGGCCTGAACCGGCGTTGACCAGCGTGCCGTTGCTCGACGTCCACTTCTGCGCGTTGGTGCCGTTGCAGTCGTAGAGCTGGATCTGGGTGCCGTTGGCGGTGCCCGCGGCGGTCACGTCCATGCACTTGCCGAGGGCGCGCAGGGTGCCGTCGGAGGAGACGGTCCACGCCTGGGCGGCGCTGCCGTTGCAGTCGTAGAGTTGCACGGCGGCCCCGTTGGCGTTGCTGCCCGAGGCCACGTCGACGCACTTGCCGCCGTAGCCGGTGACGGCGCCGGTGGCGTCGGCGCCGGACGCCTGGCTGATCCCGAGGGCGGTCAGGGCTCCCGCGGCGAGCGCGGCGGTGGCCAGGAGTGTGGTGGTCTTTCGCATCTGCCGGATTCCTCTCATCAGCCGGTCACGGTCCACTTCTGGTTGGCGGTGCCCGCGCAGTCCCAGATCTGGAGCCGGGTGCCGTTGGCGGAGCTGTTGCCGGAGGCGTCCAGGCATCTGTTGGAGGCCGGGTTGACGATGTCGTGGGCGGCGCTCACGGTCCACTTCTGCGCGTTGGTGCCGTTGCAGTCGTAGAGCTGGATCGGGGTGCCGTTGGCGGTCCCGGCCGCGGTGATGTCCATGCACTTGCCGAGGGCGCGGATGGTGCCGTCGGAGCCGACCGTCCAGGACTGCGCGGCCGAGCCGTTGCAGTCGTAGAGCTGCACGGCGGCGCCGTTGGCGCTGCTGCCCGAGGCCACGTCGACGCACTTGCCGCCGAGGCCGGTGATGGCGTGTCCCGTGCCGGTGCCCGGTCCCGAGCTGTCGCTGGTGGTGACGTGCACGTAGTCCACGACGAGCTGCTGCGGGAAAGTGGTGCTGGAGTTGGGGTCGCCGGGCCAGTAGCCGCCGACCGCGAGGTTGAGCAGCAGGTAGAAGGGGTGGTCGAACACCCAGCGGTTGCCGCCGAGGTCGGCGGACGTACGGGTCTGGTAGACGTTGCCGTCCACGGACCACTTGATGGAGTTCGGCGCCCAGTCGATGGCGAAGGTGTGGAAGGCGTCGGAGAAGCTCTGTCCGCCGGGGAGGGTGTATCCGGCGCCGATGCCGGCCGAACCGGAGTAGCCGGGGCCGTGGATGGTGCCGTGCACGCTGCCGGGCTCGAAGCCGACGTTCTCCATGATGTCGATCTCGCCGCTGTTGGGCCAGCCGACCGAGCCGATGTCGTTGCCGAGCATCCAGAAGGCGGGCCACATGCCCTGGCCGCGCGGCAGCTTCATCCGGGTCTCGAAGTGGCCGTACGTCTGGGTGAACTTCTGCGGGGTGGACAGCCGCGCGGAGGTGTACTGGCAGGACCCGTACCAGCACTGGTAGTTGGCCGGATTCTCCTTGCGGGCGGTGATGACGAGGTTGCCCTGGCCGTCGAGCGCCGCGTTGTGGGTACCGCTGGTGTAGTACTGGCGCTCGTGGTTGTTGACGTTGTCACCGGTCTCGTAGCCCCACTTGGAGCTGTCGACCGCGCTTCCCGCGGGGCCGTTGAAGTCGTCGGTGAAGGTGGCGGTGGCCGCCACCGAGGCGGTGTCGAGCCTGCTCGCGGTGGCTTGCGGGGACGCGGTCTGTTGCAGCCAGCCGCACAGCAGCAGTCCTGCGGCGGCCAGCAGCGCGAGGGGGCGTATGCGTCGGGTGGGGGGTGATGCCGACATTGCCGGACTCCTCGGTCGGGTCGTCAGAAAACGGTTTTGGGCATGCTCCTGACAGACAGTGAGGTGCGGGGCACCCTGGGAGACTTCCCTTACGTCTTAGTTCAGGACGTGATTTAAATGGCGGGACTGAGGGGAGTCAAGGCTTCCGGCAAAGGTACGTACCTTAAAGTTCGCGGCGCTTGACGAGCACGGCGAGCACGACGACGCCGGGGATGAGCGGCAGCCAGGTGGTGACCAGGCGATAGCCGAGCACGGCGGAGGTCGCGGCGACGGCGGAGGCCCCGGCCGTGACCAGCGCGAGGGCGAGCGCCGCGTCCAGCGACCCGAGCCCCGCCGGGGTCGGCAGCCAGCCCGCCGCGGTGCTCGCGAAGAAGTACGCCACCAGGATGCCGCTGACCGGCACCGGGGCGTGGACCGCCTTGACCACGGCGACGACCACCGACGCGTGCATGGCGGGGAAGGCCAGCGAGCCGCCCCACAGGCACGCCACGCGCGCCCGGTCGCGGTGCAGGGTCCGTACGTCGTCGGCCACCGACGCCAGGAAGCAGCGGGCCCGGTCGCGCGCGCGGCCCGCGTACCGCGAGGCCACGAACGCCAGCACGACCAGCACCAGCGCGACCGCGCCGATCACCATGGGGTCGGCGGGCAGCACGAATCCGTCGGGGGCCAGCCGGTGCACTTGCAGAGCGTCGGGGAAGAGCGCGAGCAGGACGAGCAGCAGCGTCACCCGGCCGATGGCGGCGGCCGAGGCGCGGACGGCGAGCGCCGCGAGCGACCGTGTCGGCGTCATGCCGTGCCGCACGAGGAAGCGCAGATTGACGGCGTTGCCGCCGACGCCCGCGGGCAGGACGTGGTTGGCCGCCGAGGCCGCGAACTGCGCGGCCAGCAGCCGGCCGGGCGGCAGCGACATGACGACCGCGCCCTGCTGGGCGACGGCCGAGCAGACCCACGTCATGCACGCGGCGAAGACCGCGACGGCCATCCACTCGGCGTCCGCCTGGCCCAGCCGCCCGGCGCTGTCTCCGATCATCGGCCACTTGCTGACGGCGAGCGCCGCGACCGCGGCCACCGGCAGCAGCATGGCGGCGGACCGCACCGAATTGCGCTGCCAGAGCGCACCCTCGTCACGGGCGATGGACACGGTGACTCCTCGTCGCATGCGGTACGACGGCCGGGGCCGCCGGGGGACGGTGCGCGTAGCAGTGCGGGAAGTGGGACGGTTTGTCCAGACTAGGTGCCTTCCGGGGCGGCGTCGTACCGGCACAGGGCCACCCGGGTCAATCGTCGGACCCGCGCGCCGCGACGGCGAGGGTCCGTCAAGGGCCCCTTTTCCCGGCTGCCTTGGGGGTCCGGCCACGCCTGGAGTCTGCCCGCGTACGGTGAACGGCGCGCAGACCGTGACTGTCGCCATGTCCCCGGTCGGGTGACTCTCCACCGCCGCGGGATTAGCTCCGGAGAGTGCCGCGCATGGGCGCGGCGGACGGCGCGGAAGCCGAGGTCATCGGCGGGTTCCCGCCATGGCGCCGCGGCGGTCGTCGGAACGGTCGCCGGGGCGCGCGCTCAGCGGGTCGGGTCGGACCGCCCACCGAAGCGCCCACCGGGGCGCGGTCACCAGGTCAGGAACGCCTCGTAGGCGGGCGCGAGGGTGTCGGTGAGGGTCCGGCCGCGGACGCTGACCGCCGGACGGCCCAGTTCGGCGACGGCCGGTGCCGGGGCGGCTGCGCGGCGGTCGGGGAGGTCGCCGCAGTCCCAGAAGCCGCCGTCGGGGGCCGAGCCGGCGTCCGGGGCCGGGTCGTCGTCGAGGGGTACGGGCGGCGGGCCGTTGCGTACGGCGTCCAGGACGGCGCGGCGGTCCCGGCCGCGCCAGGTGGTGAGCAGGAACGGTTCGTCGTCGAAGGCGGCGCCGAGCGCGGCGAGTACGGCGGTGAGGTGGGCGCAGGGCAGCGCCCAGTCCGGGCAGTCGCACCCCAGGACCGGCTCGCCGTCCCCGGCCGGGAGCAGCGGCAGCCCGGCCCTGGCGAAGAGGGCGTCGGCGTCCGGCGGCAGCTCGCCGTCCAGGAGTTGCTCACGCGCGTCGGAGTCGGCGACGAGGGCCCGCTCGGCCCGCCGCCACTCGGCGTCGGTCAGCACCGGCAGTTCGATCCGCACCGTCCACGGCGTCGGCGCGCCGTCCCGTACCCGGGCGGTGACCAGCCCCGGCTCCACCGCGAGTCCGGTGACGCGCCCCGACGCCGGGCCGCGCGCGTACCCGAGCCCCGCGAGCCGGGCGTCCAGCCGTGCGGCCCACGTACGGCCGCCGCTTCCCGCCCCGGTCATCCGCTCACCCCCGCTACGGTCCCCGCCGCGCCCGTACCCCCACCGGGGCCCACGGCGTCCGCCGGGCCGCCGCACTCGCACCGACCGGAGAGGCGCGTCACTCGCTCACCCCCGCTACGGTCCCCGCCGCGCCCGTACACCCACCGGGGCCCACGGCGTCCGCCGGGACGCCGCACTCGCACCGACCGCCGAGGCGCGTCACTCGCTCACCGCCTCTTCCTCCGACAGCCGCAGGGCGTCGCGCAGTTCGGCCGTGGTCAGCTCCGCGAGCCAGTTCGCTGCCGCGGTGTCGCCCGCGCCGACGGCGCCGACGGCGGCGTCCGCGAGGGTGCGCTTGGCTTCGATCATCGCGTCGACGCGCTCCTCGACGGTGCCCGCGCAGACGAAGGTGCGCACCTGGACGTCGCGGGGCTGGCCGATCCGGAAGGCGCGGTCGGTGGCCTGGTCCTCGACGGCCGGATTCCACCAGCGGTCGATGTGCACGACCTGGCTGGCCGCGGTGAGGTTGAGGCCGGTGCCGCCCGCCTTGAGGGAGAGCAGGAAGACGGCGGGGCCGTCCGTCTCCTGGAAGCGGGCCACCATGTCCTCGCGGGCCCGCGCCGGGTCGCCGCCGTGCAGGAACAGCACCTCGGTGCCGAGCCGCCTGGCCAGATGCGGGCGCAACAGGGCGCCGAAGGCCGCGTATTGGGTGAAGCACAGCGTCTTGTCGCCCGCGGCGAGCGCGGTCTCCAGCGTTTCCTCCAGACGGGCGAGTTTGCCGGAACGGCCGTCCAGAGACGAGCCGTCGCCGAGGAAGTGGGCGGGGTGGTTGCAGACCTGCTTCAGCTTGCCGAGGGCGGCCAGTACGTGGGCGCGGCGGCGCAGTCCGCGGGTCTCGTCCATGCGCGCGAGCATGTCGGCGACGACCGCGCGGTAGAGCGCGGCCTGCTCCGCGGTCAGATTGCACACCACCTTGATGTGCTGCTTCGCGGGCAGTTCGCGGGCGATGGCCGGATCGGACTTGAGCCGCCGCAGCACGAACGGCCCGGTGCGGCGGCGCAGTTCGGCCGCCACGGCCGCGTCGCCGTCGCGTTCGACGGGGATCGCGTACCGCTCCTTGAAGGCGCCCGCCGTGCCGAACAGGCCGGGGTTCACCAGGTCGAGCAGCGCGTGCAGTTCGGCGAGGCGGTTCTCGACGGGGGTGCCGGTGAGGGCGATCCGGTGCCGGGCGGGCAGGGCGCGCAGCGCCCGGTACTGGTGCGTGGCGCTGTTCTTGACGCTCTGCGCCTCGTCCACGACCAGCCGCCGCCAGGTGACGGCGGCCAGCGCCTCGTGGTCGCGCTGCACCAGCCCGTAAGTGGTGATCACCAGGTCGGCGCCTCTTACCGCCGCGGCCAGTTCCGTACCGGTCAGCCGCCCCGCGCCATGGTGCACGTACACCCGCAGCTCGGGTGCGAAGGCGGCGGTCTCGCGCCGCCAGTTGCCGACCAGCGACATCGGGCAGACGACGAGCGTCGGGCCGTACGCGCTCTGGTCGCGCCAGTCCGGGTCGCCGTCCCGGTCGCGGTCCCGGTCACCCTCCCGCTCGCGTTCCACGGCGAGCAGCGCGAGGGTCTGGGCGGTCTTGCCCAGGCCCATGTCGTCGGCGAGCACGGCGCCGAGGCCGAGCCGGGACAGGAACGCGAGCCAGTCCAGGCCGCGTTGCTGGTACGGACGCAGGGTCGCGGTGAAGTCGGCGGGTACGGCGACCGGTTCCGGGCGGTGCTCCGCGCTGCCGCGCAGCAGTGCGCCGAGGCCGCTGAGCCGGTCCGCGGGGTCGTCGGCGGTGACCACGGTGACGGGCAGCCCCGCCTCGGCCGCCGTCGGGTCGAGGGCGATCCGCAGGGCCTGTCCCGTGGTCATGGTGCCGCTGCCCGCGCGTTCCAGGAAGGCCAGCACGGCGGCGATCCGCTCCGGGTCGACCTCGGTCCACTGGCCGCGCAGGCGTACCAGCGGCTGCCGGGCGGCGGCGAGCGCGGTGAGTTCCTTGTCGGTCAACGCCTGGTCGCCGAGGGCCACCCGCCAGCGGAAGGCCACGATCGCGTCCCGGTCGGCGATGCTCGACGTCTCGACGGTGCCGGGCTGCGGCTCCCGTACGGTCAGCGCCATGCCCAGCGCGGGCTTGCGCTGCCACCACGACGGGACCAGCACCCCGAAGCCCGCCTCCGTCAGCGCCGGGGCCGCCTCCCGCAGAAAGGCCAGCGCCCCGGCCCGGTCGAGCCGCAGCCCGGACGGGCGCTCACCGGCCAGCGCGGTGCGCAGCGCCTGATACGTGCGGGCGGCGCGGGTCAGCGCGGCGAGCACCGTCTGCGGCGGGTCGTCGGCGTACCGCGTCAGCGCGGCCTGCGCGGGGCCGCGCGTCCACACCTCGGCGGCCTCGACGGTGAGCGACGGCTCGTCGACGGCCTGGACGAGGAAGTCGAGACTCCAGCCGTCGTCCTCCGCCCCGTCGCCCGGTCCCGCGCCGAGGTCGCCGCCGCGCGGTTCCGTCAGCCGGAAGCAGAGCCGCAGCGGCTGGTCGTCCGCGGCGGCCGACGCGTGCCAGGCGGCGAGCCGCTCCCCCAGCCGGGCCGTCTCGACCGGGTCGGCCGCGCGCATCCGGCCGTCCGCCGCGCCGAGCGCCGCCGCCCACGCCTCGGCCGCTCCGGCCGCCTTCCCGCCCTTCACCAGCGGCCCCGCGTCCTCCAGCGCCGCCCGCGCCTCGCTGTCCACCAGGACGGCCATGACGTCCGTGACGAGCCCGGCCGCCGACCGTACGCCGTCGGCCGCGCCCAGGGTCAGCGTCGGCGGGACGGCCGCGGTCAGCCGGGCCAGCTCCTGGTGGCCCGCGGCGTCGGGCGCCGGGCGCCACCGGGCGTACGGGACGCCGTCCTCGCGGACGAGTTCGGGCAGCAGCCTGCCCCGGCCGACCAGCCGCCACGCCAGGTCGTGGGCGGCGACCAGCCACCGCACGGAGGCGCCGTAGGGCAGCTCGGCCAGGTCGGCGTGCGACAGCTCGCCGAGGAGCTGGGCGGCCTGGCCGGGGGTGAACAGGACGGCCGGTACGGTCCAGGGCGCGAGCGCGTCGCGACCATCGCCGGGAGCGGCCGGTGTCCGCAGTTCGGGCGACGGCCGGGGCCGCCCGGCGGCAGTGGGCAGCACGAGGCCCGCGGTCCCGCGCGCGGCGCGACCCGCGAGCCAGCCCAGTCCTGGGCCGCCCGTCGAGAGCAGCCGTACGACCTCGGCGGCGGGCACGGCAAAGGGGTGCGTGGCGGGCGCGCCCGCCGGAGTCTCCCCGTCCGCGTCCCGGCCCGTAGCCGCCCTGGGAGGTCTGCCTGGGGCGGGCTCCGCCGCCCGTGCGTCACCGGCGGCGGGCCGCTTCGACGGATTCCCACCGTCCGCGTCCCGGCCCGTCGCCGTCCTGGGACGACTACGAGGGGCAGGCTCCGCCGCCCGTGCGTCACCGGCGGCGGGCGGGCTCGTGCCGCCCGCCGTGCGCGGCGGTGTGTGTTCCGTCCACAAGGCGAGCCGCCGGTCCGCTCGCCACTGGGCGTGCAGAGCGAACACGGCGGCTGCCTTCCGTCGGCGACGGCTGATCGGCGGTTGATCAGCGGGAATGGTGGCTGCCGACAGCCTACGTCGAGGTCAGGACATCACCGGGGCGCCACCGGGGCCGCCCGTGGTGGCAGGGGTCACGCGGCGGGCGTGGTCCACTGCTGGTTGGCGGCCCCGGTGCAGTCCCAGATCTGGAGCCGGGTGCCGTTGGCCGAGCTGGGTCCCGTGGCGTCGAGGCATCTGCCCGACTGCGGGTTGACCAGGGTGTTGTTGGCGCCGTGCGTCCATTGCTGGGCGCCGGAGCCGTTGCAGTCGTAGAGCTGCGCCTGGGTGCCGTTGGCCGTGCCGCCGCTGGCCAGGTCGAGGCACTTGCCGAGGACCTGGAAGGTGGTGCCGGAGGCGGTCCACTGCTGGGCGGTGGTGCCGTTGCAGTCGTAGAGCTGCACGGCGGTGCCGTTGGCGCTGCTGGCGTTGGCGGCGTCGGCGCACTTGCCGCCGTAGCCGGTGATCGCGCCGGTGTGGCCGGTGCCGCCGTTGCCCGTGCCCTGGGTGCCGTTCCAGGTGAAGGTGGCCGAGGCGCCGGCGGGCAGCGAGTAGGAGAAGTTCTCGTTGCCCCAGTTGGCCCGGATCGTCTGCGCGGACGACGTGTCGTTGTAGGCGATGAGCGCCTTGGACCCGTCGGGGTTGCGCCAGGCGACGTTCGGCACGCTGGTGTTGGCGGTGGAGGCGATCCGGTACGCGCCGGGCTTCACGAATTTCGTGAGGTGGCCCATCGTGTAGTACTCGATCGTGTAGTCGACCTGCCCGCTGCGGCTGTCGCCGTTGTGCACGGTGATCAGGCCGGTGCAGGTGCCGCAGCCGCCGTTGTGCGGACCCATGTTCTGGTCGACCGCCAGGCTCCATTTGACCCAGCTCTGGCCCCAGTTGCGGGTGTAGTCGATCAGATTGTGCATGTCCTCCTTCTGCTGGTTGGCGATCCAGGTGCCACCGGAGTGCTCGGTGTCGAAGGCGGGCAGATTCGGGTACTGGTTGTGGACGGTGGTCTGCTCGCTGACGTCACCGCCGTATCCGTGCCAGGCCAGACCGCCGAAGTTGGGGTCGTTGCGGATGGCCGCGTCGGTGACGGTGGGGGCGGCGTAGCTGTCGTACGTGTCCCAGTTCCAGTCCAGCGCGAGGACCTTGGTGGACAGTCCGGCCGCGTGCAGCGCGGGCAGCAGATTGGTCTTGGTGAAGTACGCCAGCCCCGCGCCGTTCCACTGCGCCGACGGGTAACCGCCGCAACACGTGGGCTCGTTCTGCACGGTGACGTAGTCGATCGGCACACCCTGCGCCTGGTACGCCTGGAGGTACTTGACGAAGTACTGCGCGTACGCGGCGTAGTACTGCGACTGCAACCAGCCCTGGCTGTAGGCGCCGTTGTCCTTCATCCACGGCGGCGGGGTCCAGGGGGTGCCCATCACCTTGACGTTGGGGTTGAGCTGACGCGCTTGCTTGGTGAGCGGCACGACGTCGGCCAGGTCGTGGGCGATGCTGAAGTGCGCGAGCGTCGGGTCGGTCTGCCCCGCGGGCATGTCGTCGTACGTGTAGTTGCCGCGGGCCAGGTCGGAGGCGCCCATCGGATTGCGCAGGAAGCCGAGGCCGATCCCGTTGACCGGGTCGAACAGCTTCTGCATCACGGTGTTGCGGGTCGAGGCGGACAGCGCGCCGCTGGAGTTCATCAGCCAGGCCGCGGTGTCGGTGAACGAGGCGCCGCCGCCGCTGAACTGCTGGTAGGTGGTCTTCTCGTCGACGGTGACGTTCTGTCCCGAGCCGCCGGTGCCGGTCGCGAAGGTGAGCGGCGTCTGCTGTTCGAGGCCCTTGACGACGTTGCGTCCGCCGGAGTCGGAGGTGGTGGTCAGATAGACCTGCACGCTCTCGCCCGCGGCGTGCGCGGTGGCCGGAACGGCCAGCATGGGGGTGACGGCCGCCGCGGCGGCGGCGAGCATCCCGACGAGTGTGCGCCGCAAGCGGCGTCTGCCCGCGTGGGGGCGGGTTGCTGCGCTCATGGGTCCGGTTGCCTTTCTACGGCTGAGATGGCATGGCCCTGACATGACGAAGTGGGCAGTCGTGGGGTGCCCACTTGTTTCATCACTTGTTTCACGACTTATATCGCGACGTGATTTAACTCGCGCGCCCTATAGGCGTCAAGGGATTGAACATGGGCTGAATCGCTGTAACGGAATGAAACGGCGGTGAATGCGCGCGGGCGGCCGGTGTGACCTGCGGCATTGGTCCAGACCGCGGGAAGAAGCGCGGCGGCGCGCGGGAGCGGGCTCCGGGGACGCACCTCTTTCCCCCGGCGGGCTCAGCCTCAGGGAGCGGGTTCAGCCTCAGCGGGCCGCCTCAGCGAGCGGCTTCAGCGGGCGGTCTCAGCGCCCAGCGGGCGGGCTCAGCCTCAGCGGGCGGCCTCAGCGCCGAGCGGGCGCCGTGCTTCCGCGCGGCACCAGGACCGGCGCCTCCAGCAGGATGTCGGCCACTTCCTGGCCGTCGACCAGCGCGAGCAGCGCGGCGGCGGCCCGCTCGCCGTACGCGGGCACGCGCCGGCTGACGGCGGTGAGCGCCGGGTGCACCAGACGGCACAGCTCGCTGTCGTCCCAGGCCACCAGGGACAGTTCGGCCGGGACCGGGATGCCCATCTCCTGCGTCACGCTCAGCGCGGCGACCGCCATCACGTCGTTGTCGTACACGATCGCGGTCGGCCGGTCGGCGCCGGACAGCAGGCGGCGGGTGGCGCGGGCGCCGTCCTCGCCGGAGTAGTCGGTGTACACACAGCTCACGCCGGTCAGGCCCAGTTCGGCCGCCGCCGCGTCGAACGCCTCGCCGCGCTCGCGGGTGTGCACGAAATGCGCGGGCCCCGCGACGCGGGCGATCCTCCGGTGTCCCATGGCGGCCAGATACGCCAGCGTCTCCCGTACGGCCTCCGCGTCGTTGAGCCACACCGACGGGACGCCGGGGACGCCTGCCGCGTGCCCGACCACCACGCCCGGCAGCTCCAACTCCCTGAGCAGGCCGAGCCGGTGGTCGTCGTCGCGCAGGTCGACCAGGAGCACGCCGTCCACCCGGCGCTCCCCCCACCAGCGGCGGTACGCGGCCTCCTCGGCGTCCGCGTCCTCGGTGACCTGGAGCAGCAGCGCCGTGCCGGTGGCGGCGAGACCGGCCTCGACGCCGGAGATGAGCTGCATGAAGAACGGCTCGATGCCCAGCACCCACGCGGGCCGGTCCACGACGAGTCCGATCGCGCCGCTGCGGCTGTTGGACAGCGCGCGGGCGGCGCTGCTCGGATGCCAACCCATCCGCGCGGCGATCTCCAGAATCCGGGCCCTGGTCTGCGCCGACACCCCGGCCTTGCCGTTCAGCGCGTACGAGACCGCGCCCTTGGACACGCCCGCGGCGTCGGCGATGTCGGCGATGGTGGGACGCTTCACAGGGCTCACTCGGCCTCTAGGTGCCAGGGCCCGCGCGGGCCGTGCTCGGATGCGATCGGCACACACCTTAACAACGCTGAAACGTCGCCGCACCCTGTGTGACGGACTCCCATGGTGCCCCATGACGCTGCTCAACTCAACCGGTTCAGCGACTTCGAGCGCCTGCGCGCGAGTGCCGCTCCGGCCCCCTCACGGCTCCCCCGACCGGACCGCGTCCCGTACCGCCCGGGGGTGGCGGGGCGCCGGCTCCGGGGCAGGGGGGCCGCCGGGAGACACGCGCGGAACAGGCGTACAGGGCCTGTGTGGCCTCTCCCGGCCGGGCCCCGCCCCTCACGCCCGTGTCGCCGCGATCTCCAGGCGTACGTAGTCCACGACCGGTTCGGCGAGCCGGGCGGCGACGGCCTTGACGAAGGGCTCACGGTCGTCGTCGGCCATGCCGTCGAGGTGGGCGCCGAGGACGACGGTGGCGAGGTAGGACTCCAGTTGGTCGCCGGGCTCGAAGCGGGCCGGGTCCGGCCGGAGGCCGACCTCGATGCCGGTGAACCCGGCGTCGGCGAGCTGCCGCCGGGTGTCCTCGACCCCGGCGAAGTCCCAGACGTCGGGCGCGCCGCCCAGGACGTCGGCCACGGCCGCGTTGACGGCCGCGATGTTGCCCCGGCCGCCGCATTCGCTGACCAGTCGGCCGCCGGGGCGCAGCCGTCCGGCGAGCGAGGTGAAGAGCGCCGCGTGGTCGGCGATCCAGTGGAAGGCGGCGACGCTGAAGACGGCGTCCACCTCGCCGTCGAACGGCAGCGGTCGCGTCAGGTCGGCGTGGACGACCTCGACACGGTCCAGCCGTCCGGCGAGGCGTTCGCGGAGCTGTTCCAGCATGCGGACGGAGCCGTCCACGGCCACCACCCGGCCGCGCGGCAGGAGGTCGAGCAGGCCCGCCGTGTCGCGGCCGGTGCCGCAGCCCGCGTCGAGCACCCGCTCGTCACCGGCCAGCGGCAGTCGCCCGAGCGTGCGCCGTCCCCAGCCGAGGTGCGGCAGGGGCAGCGAGTCGTATGTCTTGGCGTCCCATTCCCTCGGCATGGCGCGGCACTCCGTTCCCCGGCCCTCGGGCCGTCAGCTCCCGCCGCGGCACGGCGAGTTCAGCGGTCACGCTACGCCCGTCGTCCACATCATGACACCCGCATCTCACATAATGAGCTATAGGGTCGCTGACCAGGTCGGCTTGCGGTCCTTGTCGACCAGCGCCGCGCGCACGCCCTCCGCGAAGTCGGGGGTGAACGCCGTCGCGCACGCCCATGCCAGCTCGTCCGCCAGGCACTCCTCAAGCTCCGCGCGGGCGCCGCGCGCCAGCAGGTCGAAGGTGATCGCCAGGCTCGCGGGCGACGCGCGGCGCAGCGCCTCCAGCGTGTCGTCCGCCCACGCGCGGTCCTCGTCCTCCGCCACCAGCCGCGCCCACACCTCGCCGAGGTCGGGGGCCGCGAAGCAGCGCTCGATCGCGGCGAGGTGGTCCGTCAGCTCCGACGGCGGCGCGCCGACGTACCGCGCCAACGGCGCCCCCGCCGGGTCCGTGCCGTCGTCGCCGATCAGCGCCGCCTCCAGCGCGGGCAGTTCGGCGGCGGGCACGTAATGCGTGGCGAGACCGCACGCCACGGCCGCCGCGCCCGACACGCGCACTCCGGTCAGCCCGAGATACCAGCCGACCGCGCCCGGCAGCCGGGGCAGGAAGTAGCTGGCGCCGATGTCGGGGAAGAAGCCGATCCCCGTCTCCGGCATGGCGAGCGCCGCCCGCTCGGTCACGACCCGCGCCGACCCGTGCACCGAGATGCCGAGGCCGCCGCCCATCGCGTAACCGTCGATCAGCGCCGTGTACGGCTTCGGGTACCGCGCGATCATCGCGTTGAGCCCGTACTCGGCCGTGAAGTACGTCTTCACCGCCGTCTCGTCCCCGGCGAGCGCCGCCGCCCGTACGGCCCTGATGTCACCGCCCGAGCAGAACGCCTTGGGCGACGTGCTGCGCACCACGACCGATCGTACGGACGCGTCGTCGCGCCACCCCTCCAGCGCCTGCGTCATCAGCCGGACCATCGTCAGGTCCAGCGCGTTCAGCGCCCCCGGACGGTCCAGCTCGATCACCCCCGTGCCCCCTTCGCTCACACGGGTCCTCACCGGCGATCCGACGGCATCCATGCTGCTCCCCACGGCTTCCGGACCCCGCCACCGGAGCCTCGCCCCCATCCAAACAGACGCCTCTCGACGCCCCGCGCGAGCGGCCCCGGCGCCGGCGGGCGGGCACGCGGGCGGGCAGGGGTGTGCGGAACCGTCTCACCAGGCCGACGCGCGGTACGCGCCCCCGAGGGACTTGGTACGCTCGGCGACGGGCCGTGACTGGCGCGCTGGGATGGGTTCAACCATCGGGAAGCGGCCCGCGCTGGAAGCGATGAAGTGCCGTGCGCCTGGGCCGTCCCGTTCCGATCAGGAGGACTCCCATGGCCGCTTCCGAGCCGTCTGCCAGCACCGCCTCGACCGCCTCGACCGCTTCAACCGCCTTCCGCAGCGCGCTGGACGTGATCCGCGGGGTCGAACCGCGCGTCGCGGACGCCATCGCGAACGAGCTGACGGACCAGCGCGAGATGCTGAAGCTGATCGCCAGCGAGAACTACGCGTCGCCCGCCGTGCTGCTGGCGATGGGCAACTGGTTCAGCGACAAGTACGCCGAGGGGACCGTCGGCCGCCGTTTCTACGCGGGCTGCCGCAATGTGGACACCGTCGAGTCGCTGGCCGCCGAGCACGCGCGGACCGTGTTCGGCGCCGACCACGCCTACGTACAGCCGCACTCGGGCATCGACGCGAATCTGGTGGCCTTCTGGGCGGTGCTGTCGCAGCGGGTCGAGAGCCCGGCGCTGGCCAAGGCGGGCGTCAGGCAGGTCAACGACCTGTCGGAGCGGGACTGGGCGGAACTGCGCCGCGAATTCGGCAACCAGCGGATGCTCGGCATGTCCCTGGACGCGGGCGGCCACCTGACCCACGGCTTCCGCCCGAACATCTCGGGCAAGATGTTCGACCAGCGCAGTTACGGCACCGACCCGGCGACCGGTCTGCTGGACTACGACGCGGTACGGGCCACCGCCCGCGAATTCCGTCCGATGATCATCGTGGCGGGCTACTCGGCGTACCCCCGGCTGGTGAACTTCCGTCTCATGCGGGAGATCGCGGACGAGGTCGGCGCGACGCTCATGGTGGACATGGCGCACTTCGCCGGTCTGGTCGCGGGCAAGGTGCTGACCGGCGACTTCGACCCGGTGCCGCACGCGAGCATCGTCACGACGACCACGCACAAGTCGCTGCGCGGCCCGCGCGGCGGCATGGTGCTGTGCGACGACTCGCTGGCCGAGCACGTCGACCGCGGCTGCCCGATGGTGCTGGGCGGCCCGCTGCCGCACGTCATGGCGGCGAAGGCCGTGGCGCTCGCGGAGGCGGCGCGGCCGGAGTTCGCCGACTACGCGCAGGCCGTCGTCGACAACGCGCGCTCCCTCGCCGAGGGGCTGCTGACCCGCGGCGCGAAGCTGGTGACGGGCGGCACCGACAACCACCTCGTGCTGATCGACGTCTCCGGCTACGGGCTGACCGGCCGCCAGGCCGAGGCCGCGCTGCTGGACGCGGGCATCGTCACCAACCGCAATTCGGTGCCGCAGGACCCGAACGGCGCCTGGTACACCTCCGGCATCCGGATCGGCACCCCGGCGCTCACCACGCGCGGGCTCGGCGCGGTCGAGATGGACGAGATCGCGGGCCTGATCGACACGGTGCTGTCCGGTACGACGGCCGCGCCCGCGAAGAGCGGCGGCCTGTCGAAGGCGAAGCACGTGCTGGACGCGGCGGTGGCGGAGCAGGTCGCCAAGCGCGCCGCCGACCTGCTCGCGGGCTTCCCCCTCTACCCGGGCATCGACCTGAGCTAGCGCCCGCGACCCGAACCGGGTCCTGGACCGGACTCCCCCGAACGCCGAGCGGGCCCTTCCCTTGCGGGAGGGCCCGCTCTGTTCGGCGGATCGGCGGTTCGACGGATCGACGGATCGACGGATCGACAGTCCCTAGCTGAACTGCCAGATCACGCCGTGGTGGGCGATCGTCAGCGCCAGGACGACCAGCAGGTCGGCGACGCCGAGGGCGAAGCCGAGCAGCGCGCGCCCGCGGCGCTGGGTGCCGCGGCCGATCGCGACCAGGGCCAGCACGATGGCGACCGGGCCGAGCACGAGGTTGAGGACGAGCAGGCCGGGGAGGCCGAGCAGGAAGGACGCGACGGCCATGCCGTCGGCGTCACGGGTGTTCGCGGCCGGTGTGCCGGTCGCGACCGGGTGGGCTGCGGTGTTCACGGTGTTCCTTCCGGGAACTGTCGTGGTGGGCCGGGGTGTCGGGCCGGTACGGGCCCGTGCCGCACGCGGAGTGCGAGGTGCGCGTCGGCATGGGTTCAGCCGCGGTGCCGGGCGATGCCCTCGCGGACCGCGAAGCCGAACAGCCAGACGGCGATGGCGCCCGCGGCGACGAGGAAGACCGGCAGCGTGGTGTGGGCCGCGGCGCCCATCAGGACGCCCATGCCGAGCAGGAGGACGACGAGGCTCATGTCTGCTCCACCTCCGGGGAGTTGACGTTTCAGATAACACTTGTTCACTGACTTCATCAGTGTAGCGCCGACCCGCATTGGCCAAAGTCGGAGAACGGTTGTTTACTGAATGACATGAGTCACACTCCGGGGGTCCGCCAGGCACAGAAGCAGCAGACCCGGCAGGCGCTGCTGGACGCGGGCCTGCGGCTGCTGGAACACCAGAACCTCAGCAGCCTGGGCCTGCGCGAGCTGACCCGGGAGATCGGCGTCTCCCCCGCCGCCTTCTACCGGCACTTCCCCGACATGGCCGACCTCGGCGTCGCCCTGGTCGCCGAGTCGCTGGGCAGCCTGCACACCGTGATCCGGGCGGTGCTGGCCGAGGGCGCCGATTCCGCGGAACTCATCGACCGGACGGTGGCGCTCACCGCGGCGTACGTGGCGGAGCACCGCGCACATGTCCGCTTCATCGCCCGCGAGCGGCACGGCGGCGTGGCGCGGGTCCGCGAGGCCATCGCCGCGGAGCTGAACGGTTTCGCCGACGAGGTGGCCGCGGGACTCGCCGCGCAGCCCGTCTCCGCGGGCTGGCCGGCCGACGACCTCCGCGTACTGGCCGAGCTGTACGTCGACCACATGGTGATGACGGCCGCGGCCTTCCTGGAGGCCCCCGCGGACGACCCGGCGGCGCGCGACCGCATCATCCACGCCGCCCGGATGCGCATGCGCGTCATCAGCATCGGCCGCGCCCACTGGCTCGACCCGGAGGCGTAGCGAGCCGGTCCGGGAGCGCGGGACGAGTCGGTCCGGGCCACGGAAAGGGGTGCCGCCGGTGCGAATGGAGACCCATCCGCACCGGCCGTCCCCCGTTGTCCCCCGCGCCTCCCCCGACACGGGACACCCACGATGCCCAGGGGCACCGGTGCCCCCGATCATGTCCCGGACAGGAGGTGCCAAGGGAGGGCATAACGCGCCACGCACCGGACCCAACGCGCCACATGCCGCGTAAGCTGCCGGAACCCCTTCGCATGCACCACGCACCACGCACCACGCACACCTCCCGACCCGACCCGACCCGACGAGCCGACTGCCCGAGGAGCCGGTCATGCCCCCCACCGCGACACCGTCCGTCGGCCCGGCAGGGCCCGCCGCCCCCGACCGGCTGACGGAGCACGACCGGCTGACGGAGTGCGTCGTCGTGCCGCGCTTCATCGCCACCGCCGCCACCCCGAGCCTCGCGCAGGCGCGGCAGCTCGTACGGGCGGCGGGACTGCCGAACGTCCTGCACGGGCCGGAGACCGCGCGGACGCCGTCCGCGAACACCTACCGCCTCTGGGGCGCGGTGCTGGCCCGCACGGAGCGGCCGGACGCCGGGCTGCTGGCCGCCGCAGGCTACCGGCCGGGACTGCTCGACCTCTTCGACTACCTGTTGAGCACCGCGCCCACCGTCGGCGAGGGCCTGGCCAGGGCCGCCTCGTACATCCATCTGGTGAGCAGCAATTCGGTGCTGACCAGCACGGAGTCGGGCGACGAGGTGAGCGTGGAGTACGCGGTGCGGCGCGGTGACGACGAACTGCGGGGCGTCGTCGCGGAGTTCGCCCTGTCGGTGGTCACCTCGCAACTGCGCCACGCCACCGGGACGGCCCTCACCCCGCTGCGGGTCTCCTTCACCCACCGGCGGCCACGCGGACACGGCGGCTACGGGGAGGCGTTCGGCGACGCGCCGGTGGACTTCGACGCCGAGGCGGACGCGATCACGCTGCACCGCGCCGATCTGGAACGCCCGTTGGTCACCGCGGACCCGGCGCTCGCCGCGATCATGATGCGTACCGCGCGGACCGTACGGGTTCCACGGGCGGACACCGAGGGCGTTGCCGTGCCCGGTCTGCGCGAGGCGATCATCACCCAACTGCCTGACGGACGCCCCTCGTTGGCCGAAGCGGCGCGGCGGCTCGCGGTCAGCCCGCGCACCCTCCAGCGCCGTCTCGGCGAGTCGGGCACCACCTGGCGCGCCGAACTCGACGCCGTACGCCGTGAACGGTCCGCCGATCCCCGGCACGCGGGCGGCGGCTCCGCCCAGCGCGCGGCCCGCCTCGGCTTCGCCGAATCCCGGTCGCTGCGCCGCGCGATGAACCGCTGGGACGCACGCGAGCGCGAAACCGGGCAGCATACGGACCGGGCGGACCGGGCGGTCCAGGCGGAACAGGTGGGCCAGGACAGGGAAACGGAACGCGACAGGGAGTGGGGACGACGTGCGTGAGTCCGGTGAGTACACCGAGGGCGGCGACCCCGTCTGCTGGCTGAACCGCGTCTGCGACGAATGCGGCGCCTTCCGCGAGGACATGACGGCCCACGGCTGCGCCCGCTGCGGTACGCCGTTCCCGACGGGTGACGGCGTCGGGCCGGGCCAGGCCCGCGAGCACCCCGACCGCACCGACCACGACTCCCCCTCCGACTGACCCCGCAGCCCGCCCCAGCCCGCAGAGAGCCGCCCGCATGCCCGGATCCGACCGCGTCCTCGTCTTCAGCGCCACCGCCGGGTACCGGCACGACTCCATACCGGCCGGGGCCGCCGCCCTCACCGAGATCGCGGCGGACCACGGACTGCGCGTCCACCACACCGAGGACAGCGCGGAGTTGGGGGCAGCCGTGCTCGACGGCTGCGCGGCCGTCGTCTTCCTCTCTCCCACCGGTGACGTCCTCGACAACCTGACCCGTCGTCACCTGCGGGCCTACGTCACGGACGGCGGCGGTTTCCTCGGCGTCCACGCCGCCGCCTGCGCGGAGGAGCACTGGCCGTACTACGAAGAGCTGGTCGGCGCCCGCTTCGACGGGCACCCGGAGATCCAGCGGGCCGAGGTGACCGTCGAGGACCGTACGCACCCGGCGACCGCGCACCTGCCGGAGCGCTGGACGTGGACCGACGAGTGGTACAACTTCCGCGCCGGTCCCCGCGATGCCGGCCGGGCCACCGGCGCGGACGCGGGCGTACGCGTGCTGGCCTCGGTGGACGAGCGGGGCTACACCGGCGGCACGATGGGCGCCGACCATCCGCTGGTGTGGTGCCGTCGCCTGGGTGCGGGCCGGTCGTTCTACACGGCGCTGGGCCACGACGCGACGGCCTACGCCGACCCGGACTTCCGCGCCCACCTGCGCGGCGCGCTCCTGTGGTGCGCCGCGAAAGGCCCGTCCGGCGACGGGAACTGACGGCGGATCACGCAGCTGGAGGGCGCGCGGGGGCCAACCATGCGCCGCAAATCTGCGCGTTCGCGGGCGCAATCGGCTACCGCGCTACTACCCTGAGTCGCCGCGGGGTTGGCGAGGCGGAGCCGGGAGGGCCGGATGGACGCAGAGCCTAGGAACGGAACGGAGCCCGTACGGTCGGGTGGCCGGCCGGCGGAGCAGTTCGACCAGTTACTCCGCCGTGCGGAGAACGGGGAACGGGTGGAACCCGTCCTGGCCGCGGAGGTGCGCACCGCGCTGATGCACTACTGCGGCCTCCAGTCGTGCCGTCACACCAAGGGCCCGCCGCGCAAGCTGAACCGGCGCACCTTCCGGCACAGCTTCCTGCTGCCGGACGGCGCCGTCCGCGTGGTGTGGGAGCTCGAACACAACGCGGGGCCGGACGAAGGCGCCGTGCACCGCGCCGTCTTCACCGAACGCGAGGACCTGACGCTCGCCGAGTGGGAGGTCGACGCGGTCTTCGGCGGCTCCCCGGGACCGCGCGACCTCGCCCCGGACGCGCCCGCGTCGCCGTACGAGGACACGTTGTCCGCGACCGCGACCGGGCTGCTCGCCGACACCCCCGACGCCTTCCGTCGCGCGTACACCGAGGGCGACTCCGCCGAGCACGCCTGGCGGCTGCTGCGCCGCGCGACCAACGCCAACGCGCCCGGCCAGGACGTCCGCGGCAGGCTGCGCGCCGCGATCGCGCACGACATCAGCATCGTCACCCGCCGCAGCGCCCTGATCCGGGGCCGCCATGTGTCGTGGTCGCTGTACGAGCACGCGTTCCTGCTGCTGGACGGCACCGAGGTGAGCCTGTGGGAGATCGACCACACCCGCACACCGAGCGGCGACCCGGTGTGCGAGGTCTACGCGTCGCAGGACGCGGCCCTGGACACGGCGGTACGGCGGATCGAGGCGGCCTGAGGACGTCGATCCGTACGGGCACGGGCTAAAGGGCGGCCCCCACCGCGCCGTTGGCCGCGGCACGCGCGCGGGCGACGGCCGCGGCGAGGTCGGCGGCGCCGATGATCTCCTCGTGGGTGCCGTGGCTCCCGCAGGCGTAGGCGCCGGAGACGGAACCTGCGAGCACGCACTCCGCCAGGTCGCGCCCGGCGAACCGGGCGTGCAGGAAGGCGGTGAGGAAGGCGTCACCGGCTCCGTTGCTGTCCACGACCGGGCGTTCGGGGGTGACGGCGGGGAAGTGCCGCGGCCGGTCGTCGCCGCGGGCCAGGACGTGGCAGCCCGCGGCGCCGTCGGTGGCGACGACCAGCGAGGCCCTGCCCCGCTCGACGATCCGCAGCATCACCGCGCCGATCCCCTCGCCCACCGAGGCGGCGCTGAGGAAGACGAGATCCGCGCCGTACGCCCACGGGTGGGCGGAGGCGTCCTCGCCGTCCCAGGCGTGCAGGTCGGTGGAGACGGTGCGGCCCAGCCGGGCGGCGTCGGCGAACACGTCCTGGGCCAGGGGCGATCGGGAGATGTGCACATGGCGGGCGCGGGCCAGGTGGGGCAGGTAGAAGGCGCTCGGCAGCCGCAGGCCGTCCGGGTGGCGGCCGTCGTAGAAGGAGAAGCGCCGCCCTTCGCGGTCGACCAGGTTGACGCTGCGCGGGGTGCCCGCGGGCGCGGGCAGATGGCTGAAGTCGAGCCCGGCGGACGCGTACCGCTCCAGGATCATCCGGCCCTGCGCGTCGTCGCCGAGGAAGTCGATGAATTTGGTGGTCAGGCCGAGCGCGTGGAAGCCGAGGGCGACGCCGTTGCCGGTGTGCGCGACATAGTCGCGGATCGGCGGGACGCCGACCGAGTCGCTGTCGGGGATGGCGAAGTCGTCGACCCGCACGATGGTGTCCACGCCGGTGCCGCCGACCACGAGGACGTCGTAGTCGGGGCTCGCGGAACCGGGGCTTTCGAAACCGGCGCTTTCGAAACCGGGCGCGTCCGCGCCCCGTACCTCGGCGTCCGTCGCGTCGCGGCCCCGCGGTGCGGTGGTCATCGGCGGTCTCCCTCGTGGTCACCGCGGCGCGCGGCGTGGTCCTGGTGCGCGGTCAGTATCAGCAGCGAAAGCCGGGACAGCGGCGGCACCGGGTCGGTGCGGCCCGCCCGCTGCCAGGCGATGATGATCGTCAGTCTGATCATCTTCCGGGCGACGTACAACAGCAACGCGGCCATGGGCAGTTCGGCGAGGCCGGCGGTGAGCAGCGAGCCGACCCTGTCGTCGCTGTTCCAGTCGAGGACGACGTCGAACCAGGCGTCGCAGATCAGCAGGGTGCCGGTGACGATCGCCCACGGGATGAAGATCTGGAGCCGCCGCCAGGCGCACAGCGCGGTGACGCCGATCGCGAGGATCAGCGCGCAGTCGAAGCCGACCCACGCGAAGCGCCACTGGCTGACCACCCGGTGGCTCGGGAGGCTCGCCAGCAGGTAGCCGATCCAGGGGATGAGGAAGATGAAGCTTCCGGTGACGACCGCGAGGAACATCTGGCGCATGTGACGCACGTGAGGATCGTGCGGCGAGGGAACCCCGGTAAGCATGGCGTCCACTGTGCCGGATCGTCGCTCCGGAGGTCACCTCACGGTCGTCCCGTGGTCGTGTGTCGCGTTCTCGTCACTCTTTCCCTGCCCGGAGGAGTCGTCCGAGCCGGAATTCGACCCCGCGCCGGAGCCCTGCTCCGAGCCGGAATTCGACCCCGAGCCCGAGCCGGAGTCCTGGCCGGGGGCCGTGGCCCCCGGCGACGGCGGCGCGGACGCGCCCGGCCCGGTCGGCGCGCCCCCGGTGGGCCAGGTGTAGCCGTCGGTGCCGACGGGGTCGGTCGTGGCGGCCGGGGCGGACTGCCCGTGCGCGAGCACCCGGCGGCAGTAGTCGGCGATCCGCTCCTTGCGGCCCGCCTCCCCCTGGAGCCGGGCGACCAGCCACGGATCGGCGTGCCCGCCGTGCCGGGTGGCCTGCGTATAGCCGCGGCACAGCGCCTTGAGCACGGCCTGGTGGTTCCTGTCCGACGGCTTGTACGGGCCGGGGTGGTGCGGGGCGCGCGGGTCGCCGTGCCGGTGTCCCCCGTCGTCCCCGGTGGGGGACGGCGAGGCGCCGCGGGGCGCGTCGGTGCCGGGCGCGGGCGGGGAGGTCGTGCGCGGTACGGCGGCGCCCGGTCCGTCGGCGGTCGCGCCGGTGCCACCGGCGGCGAGGGGACCCGCGTGGAAGGCGCCGCCGCGGAAGGGTCCGGGCAGCACGCCGGTCCCGGCGGCCACGGCGACCCCGCTCACCGCGAAGACCGCGACCAGTCCCCCGGCCAGCGCCTTCGCGGACCGTCCCGACACCACCAGCCGCCGTCCCTCGTCGGCGCCGCCGGTACGGCGCGCGGCCCGGAAGGCGGCCAGCGCGGCCTGTTCGCGCTCGGGGTCGACCTCGGTGTCCCCGGACGCGGCCGTCAGCAGCCGCAGCAGTGTGAAGAACCGGGCGTCGGCGACCTCGTGGAGGGTGCCGGGTTCGGCGGGGCACTCGCCCTTGGTGACGACGCTCAGCAGCCGTTCGGCGGTCACCGGGTCCGGCCAGGTGCCCACGTCACGTCCGTCGTCCATCTCACGCCTCCCCGGCATCGTCACCCACCACCTCGTCGGCGCCGCCGCGCCCCGGCCCGTCCGCGCCCGCGACCCGTCGGCGTCCGACGACCGCCGGCCCGCCCGAGTCCGTACACGCGATGTCCGTGCGCGCGGTTTCACCACGCGCGATGTCCTTACCTCCGGCGCCCATACCGGCCGGGTCCGTGACGTCCGCGTCCGTAGTGCCGACCTCCCCGCCGGATTCCGCGGGCGCCACCGCGCGTCCGCGCGGCTCGCGGGCTCCGGCGCCCAGCTGTTGGGCGAGGCGGCGCAGGCCGCGGTAGGCGGCGGTGCGTACGGCGCCGGGGCGTTTGCCGAGGACGTCGGCCGCCGCGGGTGCGCTCAGGCCGATCACGACGCGGAGCAGGACGGCCTCGGCCTGGTCGCGCGGGAGCGCGGCGATCAGGGCGAGCGCGCGGGCGGTGGACAGATTGTCGAGGGCGGTGCCCGCGGAGTCGGGCACGGGGACCGGCTCGGCCGCGGCGGGGTCGAGGACGGTGGTGCGGGGGCGGGACTTGAGCCGGCGTACGTGGTCGAGGGCGCGGTGCCTGGCGATGGTGGCCGCCCAGCCGCGGAAGGCGGCGCCGTCACCGCGGAAGGCGTGCAGGTCGCGGACGATGTCGTGCCAGGTGTCGGAGGCGATGTCGTCGGCGTCGTCGCCGACCAGGCCGCGCAGGTAGCCGAGCAGCATCGGCTGCACCTCGCGGTAGACGACGGTGAACGCGGCCTCGTCCCCGGCTCTCGCGCGGGTCACCGCGCGGCCGAGTTCCCCGCCGTCCGTCCCCGCGCGCCGTCGCGTACCGGCCCTGACCACCGCGTCCTCTTCGTACGTCGCGGCACCGCGCATCGTGCCCATGCCCCCGGAGCGGCCGGACCCCCGGGGTTGCCGTCCCGTCTGGTACAGCGTCGCGGCCCCGGCAGGTGTCACCGCGGACCCCGTCCGGCGCGGGACGGCTCGGCGGTACGTCGTTCCGGGTGCGGGCGTACCGGGCCCGCGCCCGTGGGACCTGCGAACCGGCGGGCGCGGCCGGGAGGCGGACCGTACTGTGTGCGCGCCGGACCGTGCATACCGCCTCCGCTCAGCGAGCCGACCGCTCCCGGTGGGCGGTACGTGGCTCTACTCCCCACAGCGCCCACGGCGGCGAAAGCGTCACTCGCGCCCCACACGCCACGGCCGGCGGACGGTCGCCTTCCGGTCCACGGGAGCGGGCGGCGGCGGTGCGGGGCTCGGATGGGCGCGAGTGGGCCGGGGTCGGACGGTCGGGGGTCGGACCGGCGGGGACGGGAAAGCGCACGGCCGCCTTCCCCGCCCTGCCGCGAGCGGGGAGAGCGCGGTGGCGGGGAAGGCGGCCGGCGGCATCAGTGCGGCAGCAGCGGCGGGTTGGCCCGGCGGACCAGTTCCAGCGCCTGCTGGGTGAACCACGCGCCCGCCGCCGGGTCCGCGTAGCCGCGTTCCGGGTCGTTCGGGCCCGCGGTGCCGCGGGTGCACTGGCCGTCGGACTCGCCCGGGATCTTCACCCAGAGCTTCGCGTCGGCCAGCGGGTCGCCGGTGTTCAGGGTCGGCCTGGCCCCGAGGCCGCGGCCGGGGGGATTGCACCAGTCCTGCGCGTCGGTGTAGACGCCGGACGGCGGGGTCCAGGGGCCCTGGCCGTTGCGGCTGGTGTCGGTGACGAAGTGCTTCATGGCGGACGGCGCGGTGTGCACGTTCGCGGTCAGCCAGGTCTGCGCGTCGTTGACCGGCCAGTACTGGTTGGGGCAGGCGGCGGTGTCGCCGCCGCCCGCCGCGTAGGCGAGGCAGGACGAGATGAGCTTGCCGTACCAGGCGAGTTCGCTGTCCGAGCGGTAGTTGGAGATGTTCAGGTAGAAGCCGGTGGCGTCGCCGACGCCCGCCTCCACCAGCCGGGGGACGATGTCGTTGACGTTGTGCCAGCCGCTGTGGCCCGCGTCCAGGTAGACCTTGGTGCCCGCCTGCGGCTCCAACGCCTCGACGGCGTAGTGGATTTCGTCGTAGCGCGCGGCCGTGAGGGTGCCCTGCGCGTCGTCGGCGCCGCAGTCGGACGGGAGCAGCGCCAGCGAGTCGGGTTCGAGGATCACTGTGGCGGGCTGCGCCCCGATGCCGCGCTTGACGGCGTCGATCCACGCCTCGTACTCGGCGGTGTTGGCGGCGCCGCCCGCCGAGTACTGGGCGCAGTCGCGGCCGGGGATGTTGTAGAGCGCGAGCACCGGCAGCGCGTGGCGGCGGGCGGCGTCGGTGACGGTCTTGTGGACCGAGCTCTCCACCTGGGCGGGTGTCCCGTCGCCGTACCAGACGGCCTGCGGGGTCAGGGTCATCGCCAACACCCCTGCCGCGTCCCGGAACTGCCCGTGCCGCAGCAGGTCCAGGATCTGCCGGTTCCCGTCCGCGTTGGCGGGCGGGGTGTAGAGCGCGGCGGGCGGGCGCGGGGCCGGGTTCGTGCCGTGACCGGTCGTCGCGTGCGCCGGGGCGACGGCGACGGCGGCCAGCGCGGCGGTGGCCGTGGCGGCGGTGACGAGCGTACGGGCGGTACGTGCGCGGACGCGTGCGGGCATGCGGGTGGACTCCTCGGTACGGCGGGACGGAGTGCGGGCGCTGTCCGGGCGACGCTGGATGGGAGCGCTCCCATGAACGGCTAGGGGAATTAACTCCTCATAGCGCGGCGCCGTCAATCCCCTGTGCGGGCTTCAAGAAATGAAGCCCGCACAGGAGCGGGGACCCGGCACAGGCGCGAGCCAGGAACCCTACTTGAGCGCCCCCGTCACCAGATCGATTCGCCAGAACCGCTGGAGCGACAGGAAGAGCGCGATCACGGGAACGACCGACAGCAGGGTGCCGGTCACCACCAGCGAGTACAGCGACGCCTCGTCGGCGCCGTGCCGCAGCAGGCTGTACAGACCCACGGTGAGCGGGAATTTGTCGTCGCTGGTGAGCATCACGTACGGCAGCAGGAAGTTGTTCCAGATCGCGATGAACTGGAGCAGGAACACCGTGACCAGGCCGGGGCCCATCAGCCGCAGCCCCACGGAGAAGAACAGCCGGGCCTCGCCCGCGCCGTCGATCCGCCCGGCCTCCAGCAGCGAGTCGGGCACCGCGGCGGCGGCGTAGATCCGGCACAGGTAGATGCCGTACGGGTTGAACAACTGCGGGAGCAGCACGCCGATCAGACTGTCCGTCATGCCGGCCTTGGACAGCAGCAGATACTGCGGCACGGCGAGCACGATCTGCGGCAGCAGCACTCCGGCGAGGATCGTGTTGAACAGCGCGGTACGGCCGCGGAAGGCGTATTTGGCCAGCGCGTATCCGGTCGCGGCGGAGACGAAGGAGGCGAGCAGGCCGCCGACCGCCGCGTAGAAGAAGCTGTTGAGCATCCAGCGCCAGAAGATGCCGTGCTGATAGTCCGTCAAGTCCCTGATGTTGCGCAGCAGTCCGAGGTCGGGCGAGGGGACGTAGGTGGCGGTGGAGAAGAGTTTGGTGCGGGATTTGGTGGCCGCGATCAGGATCCAGAGGGTGGGCACGACGCAGTAGAGCGCGCCGAGGACGAGCGCGGCGGTGGGGAGGAACGCGATGCGGGGGCGGGGGGCCGGGGTGCCGCGCTCCTGGCGCTCGCGCGGCGGGGCGCCCGCGGGCGCGGTGGTCCCGGTGGTCACTTGGCCTCCCGCTGGACCCGGGACTGGATGACGCGCGCGGTCACGAAGGAGACGGCGAGCGCGGCGACGGTCAGGACGACGGAGGTGGCCGCCGCCGCGTGGATGTCGGAGTTGCCGAAGGCGTCGTCGTAGATCTTCATCAGCGGCACCCAGGTGGAGGAGACGGCGTTGGACAGCGGCTTGAGGGTGTTGGGCTCGTTGAAGACCTGGAGCGCGGCGAGCACCGTGAACAGGCAGCACATCACCACCGCGGGCATGACCAGCGGCACCTTGATCCGCAGCACGATCTGCCACTCGGTCGCGCCGTCCAGCCGCGCCGACTCGTGGAGTTCGGCGGGCAGCGCGCGCAGCGCCGTGTAGATCACGATCATGTTGAAGCCGACCGCGCCCCACACCGCCACGTTGGCGACCGAGAAGAAGACCGCGGTCCGCCCGAAGAAGTCGACGTGGTCGCCGCCGATCGGGCTGGTGGCGGGCAGGTAGAGGAAGCCCCACATCAGCGAGGCGATCACGCCGGGGACCGCGTACGGCAGGAAGATCGTCAGCCGGGTGATCCGCTTGAGCCGGGTGCGTTCCATGTCGAGCAGCACCGCGAACAGCAGCGCGAGGAACACCGTCCCCGGCACGGTGATCGCGCCGAGCGCCAGCATCCGCGTGACACCCGACCAGAGGTCGGAATCCCCCAGCACGTCACGGTAGTTGGCCAGGCCCGCCCATACGGTGTGGGTGCCGCCGCCGAGCAACCCGCCGTTGACCTTGCGGCGCTGGAAGCTGAGCAGCAGCGCGTAGACCCCGGGGGCCACGACGAAGGCGGCGAAGAGCAGGACGGCGGGCATGACCAGCAGATACGGGAACCGGCCGGTCCTGCGCGCGGTGGTCGTCTGACGCTCCATCAGCCGACCGTGAATCCGAGCTTCTTCATGTCCGCGACGGTGGTGCTCTGCATGGCGTCGAGCGCGCCCTTGAACGAACCGCCGCCCTGGAGCGCCTTGCTGAAGTTGTCGGTGTAGCCGGTGAAGGTCACGGTGACGTCGGGACCCCACATCGGGAAGCTGCGGGCGGCCGGCGCGACCTTCTTGACCTGGGCGTAGAAGTCCGGCTGGTTCGGGAAGAACGCGGGCGCGGCCTGGAGCACGGGCAGCGAGCGGCCCGCGGTGGCGGCGGGATAGACGTTGATCTGCTTGACCTGCTCGGTGACCGCCGCGTCGTCGGTGTTCAGCCAGGACGCGAACGCGGCGGCCTCGGCCGGGTGCCGGGAGTCGCTGGTGACGGTGGTGGCGGAGCCGCCCCAGATGCCGGTGGCGGGGTCTCCGGCCGTCCACGCGGGCAGCGGCGCCACCGCCCACTTGCCCTTGGTGGCGGGCGCGATGCCGCCGATCTGCGCGGGCGCCCAGGCGCCGGAGATCCAGGTGAGCAGCGTCCCGTCGTTCATCTGCTTGTTCCACTGCGGGCTGAACGACGGATTCTTGGCGATCACGCCGTCGTCGACCAGGCCCTGCCAGTAGTCCGCGACCTTCACCGTGGGCGCGCCCGCGATGTCGACCTTCCAGGTGGTTCCGCTGGTGGTCCACCAGTCGGCGCCCGCCTGCTGGGCGAGGCCGGTGAACCAACCGGGGTCCGCCGCGTCGAAGTTGGTCAGATACGCCTTGGGCGCCTTGGCCCGCAGCGTCCTGGCCGCCGCCGCGTAGGCGTCCCACGTCGTCGGTACGGCCAGGCCGTACTTCGTGAACAGGTCGGCGCGGTAGAAGAGCATCAGCGGGGCGACGTCCTGCGGGACGCCGTACACCTTGCCCTCGAACACCGTGCTCCTCAGGGTCGGTTGGTCGAATTTCCCGACGGTGTCCTTGGTGTACTCGGTGATGTCCCGCACGACGCCCTTGGAGACCAGCGCGGGCAACGACTGGTACTCGACCTTGGCGATGTCCGGACCGTTCTTCGCCTCGTGCGCGGTGATCATCTTGGCGACCAACTGGTCACCGCCCGCCGGGTTGGAAAGCTTCACGTGGATCTCGGGGTGCGCCGTGTTCCACTTGGCGACGACCTTGTCCATGTTCGGGTCCCAGTCCCAGAAGGACAGTTCGACCTTGCCCTTTCCGCTCGGCTCCTGGCCGGACTTCTTGTCCGATCCGCCGCCACAGGCCGCCGTCGTCACCAGCAGCCCTGCCGCCACCAGCACAACGGCGGCTCTTGTCCGTGTCACGCCCATGGGGTGGTTCCTCAGCTCTCGTCGGTGGCGGGCGCGGTGGCCCAGTCGGGAAGGTTCAACGGCGTGCGCTGGAGGCCGATCCACTGCCGCCGCGTGAAGCCGGGCATCTGGTTCTCCGCGCCGTGCCTGGCGTGCGCGTCGTTGACGTGCACCTCGCCCGCCGCGAGCCGCTCCGCGACGGACAGACCGCGGATCAGATCCCGCGTGAAGACCGAATTCATCAGCATGGGAAGGCCGTTGGTCAGCGCCACGGCCTCCTCCTCGGTGTCGACCACCGTCACCGGGATCACCGGCCCGAAGACCTCCTCCCGGAACGCGGGCATCCGCGGCGTCACCCCGGTCAGCACCGTCGGCCGGTAGAACAGCCCCTCGTACGTGCCGCCGGTCACCAGCCGCGCGCCCATCGCGAGCGACGGCTCCACGATCGTGCGGTGCAGCCGGTCGAGCTGCGCTCGGCTGATCAGCGGCCCCAACGCGTTCCCCGCGTCGAACGGGTCCCCCACCTTCAGCGCCGCCGCCCGCCGCACCACGGCCTCCACATACGCGTCCGCGACGGCCCGCTGCACGATGTGCCGACTGGCGCTGATGCACGTCTGCCCCTGGAACTCCAGCGACGCCACCATCGCGCAGTCCGCGGCCAGTTCCACATCCGCGTCGTCCAGCACCACGAACGCGTTGCTGCCGCCCAACTCCAGCCGGATGTCCCGCAACTCCCCCGCCGCAGCCCGGCTGATCGCCAGCCCCACCTCCCGCGACCCGGTGAAGTCCAGCATGTCCACCCCCTGATGCCGCGCCAACGCCCACCCGGCCTCCGGGCCCTCCCCCGTCACCACGTTCAACACCCCGCGCGGCAGCCCCACATGCTCGGCCGCCTCCGCCAGCACCTGCCCGCCGATCACCGGCGTCAGCTCCGCCGGTTTCAGCACCACCGTGTTCCCGAACGCCAACCCCGGCGCCACCGCCCGCGTCGCCAGATTCATCGGGTAGTTCCACGGCGTGATCAGCCCCAGCACCCCGAGCGGCACCACCCGCGACAGCGACAGCTTCCCCGCCTTGTAGGGCGGCAGGATCTCCCCCGCGTTCTCGCTCACCTGCACCGCCGACAAGGCGAGCTGCCGCACGCTCGTCCCCACCTCGTCCTCGGCCTTCGCCCTCACCCCGCCCGTCTCCCGCATGCTCTGCTCGACCAGCTCCCCGAACCGGTCCTCCAGATACCGCCCCAACTCCCGCACATACCGGCCCCGTTCCGGCGCCGCCAGCCCCGCCCACCCCGGCTGCGCCGCCCGCGCCGCCGCCACCGCCCGGTCCACGTCCTCCGCCGCCCCCAGCGCGTACCGCCCGATCTCCCGCCCCGTCGCCTTCTCCTCCACCACCCCGCTCCTCCGCGACGCCGCCGCCACGAACTCGCCGTCGATGTACAGCCGACCGTCTCCGGGATGCGAGGGCATACGTTCTCCAAGGAAGGGGGTACCGAAATGAGCCGCCTTTTTCTTGGACTTAAACTAAGTAGCGACCGATCACCGGTCAATCCGTCGCACACAACTTTTTCCCGGGCCCCACATCCCCCAGCCGGTTCCCCACCAGCCCACCGCCCCGCCCCGCGGTTCGCCGCACGGGTGCCCCTGCACGAGGGGCTGCGCCCCTACGGCACCGCTGCGCAGGTGGGTTCGCCGGTGGGGTGCGTTTGCGTGAGGGGCTGCGCCCCTGCGGCACCGCTGCGCGGTGGGGTTCGCCGGTAGCCAGCGAGCCAAAGGCGGCGCCGGTGTCGAAAGGGAGAACGCGCACAGCGACCGAGGAACGAGGGAGCGAGCACGATCGACCGTCGACACCGGATCTAAGCCGCCGGAGGCGAGAGGGCGGCAAAAAAGGGGAAGGACGGTGAGCCAACGCAAGGCGGCTCCCACCCACGGTTCGCCGCCACGCTGAGCTCACCCAAGACCGCTCCCCGCCGCAGCGCCCCCGCACCACCGACCAGACGCGAACCGCCCCCTACCCCCCCGTCAACACCCCGTGCACCGGCAGCGTCGCCGCGCCCAGTGCCACCGCCTCCGGGCCCAGGCGGCCAAGTTCCACCGCCGTGCCCGCCGCCAGGTAGTCGAGCGTGTGGCGGCGTATCGCGTCGCGTACGGCGGGGAGCATCGTCGGGCCCATGGCGCCGCTGACCCAGCCGGAGAGGATGACGCGGTCGGGGCTGAGCAGATTGATCAGGTTGGCGATGCCGATGCCCAGGTACTCCGCGGTCCAGCGGACCGTGTCGGCGGCCGGGCCCGGCCGGGAGGCGGCGGCGACGAGCGCGGCGACGCGCGCCTCGGTGCCGACGCCGGGGAGTTCGGGGGCGCCGGGGATGCGCCCGTAGTGGCCGAGGATGGCGTCGGCGCCGACGTACGCCTCGAGGCAGCCGTGGGAGCCGCAGCGGCACGCGGCGCCGCCCGCCTCGACGACGGTGTGGCCCCACTCGCTGGTGGTGCTGGTGACGCCGCCGGGCGAGCCGGTGGCGACGGCGGCGCCGACGCCGACCGCGAGCAGCGCGACGATGGCGCGTTCGGCGCCCCGGCCCGCGCCGCGCCACATCTCGGCCTGGCCGAGCGTGCGGGCGCAGTTGTCGAGGTGCAGGGGCGCGGCGATGTGCGGCCTGAGCAGCGCGTCGAAGGGGACGTCCGACCAGCCGAGGGTCGGCGCGTGGACCGAGCCGTCGGGCAGGACGGCGCCGGGCACGCCGACGCCCACGCCGAGCAGGGTGCCGGTGTCGACGCCCGCCTTGGCGGTGACTTCCTCGATGCCCGCCGTGACGAGCCCGGCCAGCACCGCGGGGTCGGGCCGTCCGGTGTCCATCGGGTAGGTGGCGGTGGCGAGGGTGTCGAGCGTCCAGTCGAAGAGCCCGACCTGGACGTGGGTCTCGCCGATGTCGACCCCGGCCACCTGCCCGTATCCGGGCCGCACTTCGAGGAGCGTGCGGGGACGGCCGCCGTCGGAGTCGAGCAGTCCCGCCTCGGCGACGAGGCCGTCCGCGACCAGGTCGGTGACGACGTTGCTGACGGTGGCGGAGCTGAGCCCGGTGGCGCGCATCAGGTCGTAGCGGCTGGCGGGGCCGTGCAGATAGAGCCGGGTCAGCACCGATGTGCGGTTGTGCCGACGCAGGTCCCTCGTCGTCCGGCCCACGTCGCGCGTCACCGGGCTCCCTCCACGATGTCGGTCGGACACGGCACCCCCGGGAGAGCGCAGTACAGGGCACATAGTGCCAGATCACCCACTCTCCGCTTTGGGGAGCACTCCCCAGGAACCAAGACATCGGATGCTTACGGGTTAACTCACCCCTTCCCACCGACCCGCGGCCGTCCTTGGACCACTCCTCACACCCGTCCCGTCCCCCGGTAGAGGTCGAGTTCGCCGTCCAGTTCCACGGCCAGCACGGTGGCGTGCTCGTCCACGTCGCCCGCCGAGGGCGCGTCGATCCACAGCACTCCCGGTACGTCGTGCAGGCCGCCGGTGACCTCGTGGCCGAGTTCGGCACCGGTGCCGACCACGGTCACGCGGCGTACGGCGTTGCGCAGGCCGCGCAGTGAGACCGTCTCACGCGGGGCGTCGAAGCAGGTCAGGTAGAGGGTGCGGCGGTCGGCGGAGAGGGTGCTCGGACCGTAGTGGTGACCGGCCGGGAGTCCGGCGACGGTGCCGTAGACGGCGGCGGAGTGCCGGGCGATCCAGTCGCCGAGCCCTTCGAGGCGGGCCGCCTGCTCCGCGGTGATCGTGCCGTCCTCGCGCGGGCCCACGTCCAGCAGCAGGTTGCCGCCCGCGCCGATCGTCTCGGTGAAGTAGCGCACGAGCTGGCCGACCGACTTCTGGTGGTCGTCGTGGCCCTGGTAGCCCCAGGAGTCGTTGACGGTCAGGCACAGCTCCCAGGGGCCGTCGGGGGCCTGGAGCGGGACGCCCTGCTCGGGGGTCGCGTAGTCGCCGCGGCTGAACATCCGGGCGTTGAAGACCGTCTCGGGGTTGACCGCGAGGACGGCGTCGGCCAGCGTGTCGATACCCCACTGCTCCTCGGCGCGCTCCCACTCGCCGTCGAACCACAGCAGGTCGGGGCGGTACCGCTCGGCCAGTTCCACGACCTGGGCGTCGCGGTAGCCGAGGTAGCGCCGCCAGGCGGCGGGGTCCTCCGCGCCCGGCGCGGGGGCGCTGAGCGGGTTGTCGTTGACGGCGGCCTGGACCGGGTCGGGGTCGGGGTGCCGTACGGACGGGTAGTCGGGGTGCGACCAGTCGGAGTGCGAGTAGTAGAAGCCGACCTTGAGCCCTTCGGCGCGCAGCGCGTCGGCGTAACCGCCGAGCAGGTCGCGGCCCGCGGGGGTGTCGCGGGTGACGGACAGGCCGTCCTCGCGGGCGGTGTCCCACAGGGCCACGCCGTCGTGGTGACGGGCAGTCAGCACGGCGTAGCGGGCGCCGGCGCGGGCGAACAGCCGCGCCCAGTCGTCCGGTTCGTACGCGGCGGCGGTGAACCCCGCGAGCTGCTTCATGTACCGCTCCCGGGTGACCTGCCCGGTGTAGAAGGACCACGACTCGGGGACGCCGTCGACGGCGTAGATCCCGTAGTGGATGAAGATGCCGAGCTTGGCGTCGGCGAACCAGGGCTGCATGGGCATGGGGCGCGTCCTCGCGAGACGATACATCGGATGTGTTGCCGGGACGCGTTGACCTTACGGTTCGCCGGTCCGGGCAATCAATCCCCCTCAGGATCCCTCAGGAACCCCCAGGCTCCACCGGATCAGGACCGGGCCGGAGTGTGCCCGGGGGACGCCCCCGACTGTCAGGTGAGGGGGGCGCCCCGGTCTCGGTGCGTTCTCTCAGAACGCCAGTGGCGCGGAGAGCGGCAGCCGGGCGGCCGTGGGCCCGGCGTACAGCGTGTACGGGGCCGGGCGGCTCCGCCAGCGTCCTTCCGCGGGTGACCACCGCTGGAACGACCGTGCTGCCACGTGAACTTCCGCCACGACATCCTCACCGGGCTCGGCCCGGACCGCGGTAAATCCGGCCAGTCGCGGTCCACCGTTGTCATAGTCGCCGTCGGGCCCGGTGCCGAGGTAGACCTGGACGACCTCGCGGCCGGCACGCGCCCCGGTGTTGCGCAGCGCGACCCGTACCACGATGTCCCGTTCCCCGTCCTCACCTGCGGCTTCACCATGGCCCGAGGTCTCCTCCACCGCCTCGGGCACGTCCAGCAGCCGGTAGTCCCAGGTGGTGTAGCCGAGCCCGTGACCGAACCAGTACGCGGGTTCCGCGCCCGCCCTGCGCCACGCACGATGGCCGATATACGGCCCTTCCTCGTACGGCAGCACACCGTCTGCGGGAGTGGTGGACGGCAGGGGCGCGCCCTCGGCGAGTCCGGCCCAGGTGGTGGGCAGCCGGCCGCCGGGCTCGGCGTGGCCGAACAGCACGTCGGCCAGGCCGTGTCCGGCCTCCTGGCCGGGGAACCAGCTCAGCAGCACCGCGGGGACGCTCTCCCGCCAGGGCAGTTCGACCGGTCCGCCGGAGTTGACGATCACCACGGTACGGGGGTTGGCGGCGGCGACCGCGGCGACGAGTTCGTCCTGGCGGCCGGGGAGCGCGAGCGACGTACGGTCGAAGCCCTCGCTCTCGATCTCGTCGGTGGTGCCGACGACCACGACGGCCACGTCCGCGTCGCGGGCCAGCGCCACGGCCTCGGCGATCGACTCGTCCTCGTCGCGGCGCGGCGGGTCGGCGGCCAGCGCGACCGCGAAGCCGTCGTCCGCCTCCCAGTGCCGGGTGGCGACCAGCAGCAGTTCACCGCCCGCCGTCACCTGCCGGGACGCCACCCGGAAGGACGGTGTGACATGGACATATGTGGGGTCCCGCGATTCGGGCCGCACATAGGTGTCGATCAGCGTCTCGCCGTCCGCCCGCAGTGTGACCGCGCCGAGGCCGACGACGGCGAACCGCCACTCCCCCGTGACATCCGGTGTGACCAGGGCGCTGACCTCGACGGCCGCCGCGGTGGCGGCGAGTTCCGGCGCGTCGCCCGACTCCAGGATCCGGCCGCTGAGCCGGTGCTCGGCGTGGATCTCGGCGCCGTCGGCGGCGAGGTAGCGGACCAGGACGCCGGGTGCGCCGCTGCGCGGGTCGCGGGAGTTGCCGCTGTGCAGCGGGGTCGGGCGGGTGGTGAGGACGACGCCCTCGGCGTGCACGACCTCGGCGCCGTCGCCGACCGCGTCCCTGATGCCGTCGAGCGGCGAGACGACCTCGATCGGGAAGACGCCCGCGCTGCCGCCGCCCTGAACGCGCGCGGCGGCGGCGTTCGGGCCGAGTACGGCGATCCGCGGCGGCCCGCCGTCCGGACCGTCCGGGCCGGTCCCTCGTCCGGGGGCCGGGTCGAGCGGCAGCAGCCCGCCCTCGTTGCGCAGCAGGACGCTCGCGGCGGCGACCGCGCGGCGCAGCAGGGCGCGGGCGTCGTCGGACACGACCGGCGCGGCGGTCGCCGGAGGGGTCGCTCGTGTTTCGCCGTGGGCTTCCAGGGGTGACAAGGTCCCCTGGAAGCCCTCCAGCGCACCGACCCGTGCGGCGAGCCGCAGGAATCGGCGGACCTTGTCGTCGATCACCGTCTCGGGCACCCGGCCCTCGCGGACCGCCGCCACCAGCGGCTCGCCCCACAGCGGGTGCGGCCCCGGCATCGCGAGGTCCTGCGGGGCGAGCGCCGACTCCTCGGTGGACCGGACCGCGCCCCAGTCGGAGACCACGACCCCGTCGAAGCCCCAGGTGCCCTTGAGCGGTTCGGCCAGCAGCGGGCTCTCGGACATGGTGACGCCGTTGACCGCGTTGTACGCGGACATCACCACCCACACGCCCGCGCGCACCGCGGCCTCGAAGGGCGCCATGTACACCTCGCGCAGGGTGCGTTCGTCGACGCGGGCGTCCAGCGTCAGGCGTTCGGTCTCCGAGTCGTTGGCCACGTAGTGCTTGGCGGTGGCCGCGACGCCGCCGGCCTGGACGCCGCGGATGTACGCGGCGGCCGTGCGTCCGGTGAGCAGCGGGTCCTCGGAGTAGCACTCGAAGTGCCGTCCGGCCGCCGGGGTCCTGTGCAGGTTGAGGGTGGGGGCGAGCATGATGTCGATCCGCTTGCGGCGGGCCTCCGCGGCGAGCAGACCGCCCAGTTCGGCGACGAGTTCCTCGTCCCAGCTCGCCGCGAGCG
Source organism: Streptomyces sp. NPDC087422 (assembly GCF_044744145.1). Classification (NCBI taxonomy): domain Bacteria; kingdom Bacillati; phylum Actinomycetota; class Actinomycetes; order Kitasatosporales; family Streptomycetaceae; genus Streptomyces; species Streptomyces sp. NPDC087422. Next base: position 97,194 of record NZ_JBIUXT010000004.1, read on the forward strand.
CGGTCGGCGACGGCAGGACGAGCGCGGTGTCGCGTTCGTCCCAGCGCTCGCCGCGTACGCCCGCGGGCCCGTCGGACACACCCATCTCCCGCAGGCCGACGGCCGGTTCGCCCTGCGTCCTGAAGGAACTGGCGCCGGAGAGCAGCCGGACCTTGGCGGGGAGGTCGAGCTTGGCGACGAGCGCGTCCAACTCCGCGTCGGACGGGGCGGGTTCCGCCTCCGACGCGGGCTGTGACGCGGACCCCGGCGCGGGCCCCGACCCGTTCCCCGACGCGGGATCGGACAGCGTCGCGGGCCCGGGAAGGGGCAGGGACTCGGACTCGGGAGTGATCATGGTCATCCCTTCATGGCCCCCTGCATGATGCCGTCCAGGATTTGACGGCCCATCAGCAGGAAGACCGCGATGATCGGCAGGCTGGAGACGAGCGCCCCGGTGAGCACCAGGGAGTAGTCCTGGATGTAGCCGCTGGCCAGTTCGGACAGCGAGAGCTGCACCGTGGGGTTCTGCTGGGTCATGACCACTTTGGGCCAGTAGAAGTCGTTCCAACTGGCCATGAAGGTGAGCATGCCGAGCACCGCCATCGCCGGGCGGGCGGCGGGCAGTGCGATGTGCCAGTACAGGCCCCGGGTCGTGCAGCCGTCCATCCGGCCCGCGTCGAGCAGTTCGTCGGGGATGGCCGTGACCAGGTACTGCCGCATGAAGAACACGCCGAAGGCGTTGGCGGCGGCGGGCACGATGAGCGCCTGGAGGTGGTTCGCCCAGTGCAGCCAGTTCGCCATCATGATGTAGAGCGGGATGATGCCGAGCTGGGTGGGGACCATCATCGTCGCCACCACGGAGCCCAGCAGCGGACTCCGGCCGGGGAACCGCAGCTTGGCGAAGGCGAATCCGGCGAGCGTGGAGGTCAGCACCACCGAGACGGTGACCGTGCCGGCCACGATCAGCGAGTTGACCAGGGCCAGTTGCATGTCGGCCTGGTCGAACGCCCGGCGCAGGTTGGCCAGGAGGTGACTGCCGGGCAGCAGCGCGGGCGGCACCTGGCTGAGCGCGGCGTTGTCCCGCGAGGCGGCGACCAGCGTCCAGTACAGCGGGAAGACCGAGAGTCCGACGACGACGGCGAGCGCCACGTAGACGCCCTTGCCGGCCGAGAGCTGACGGTCCCGGCCGGACCGGCGGCGGGGGCGCTTGGTGAGCGGCAGGGTGGTCATGCGGCCTCGACTCCCTTCATGCGGCGGGCCAGAAGGAAGTTGACGGCGACGATCACGACGATGACCAGGAACATCGCCCAGGAGATCGCGGCGCCGTAGCCGTATTTGAACTTCCCCCAGAACTGGTCGTACGAGTACAGCGCCATCGTCTGGAACTGGTGCTGCGAGCCGCCCGCCATCGGGGTCTGGCTGGCGCTGAACAGCAGTGGCTCGCCGAACATCTGGAGCGCGCCGATGGTCGAGGTGATGACGGTGAACAAGATGGTGGGGCGCAGCACCGGGATGGTGATGGACCTGAACTGCCGCCACCGGCTGGCCCCGTCGATCGCGGCGGCCTCGTACAGCTCGAAGGGGACGGCCTGCATCGCGGCGAGGTAGATCAGCGCGTTGTAGCCGGTCCAGCGCCAGGTGACGATGGTGGAGATGCCGATCCAGGAGGACCAGGTGCCCGCCTGCCAGTCGGTGTGCGGGACGCCGAAGAGGCCGAGGAACCAGTTGACCAGGCCGAAGTCGCGGCCGAAGAGCTGGACGAAGATGATCGTGACGGCCGCGACCGAGGTGACGTTGGGCAGCAGCACGCCCATCCGGATGAAAGTGCGGCCCCGCAGGCGGTAGTTGAGCAGGTGGGCCAGGCCCAGCGCGAGCAGCAGTTGCGGGACGGTGGAGAGCACGCCGATGCCGAGGGTGTTGCGCAGCGCGTTCCAGAAGAACTGGTCGTGCAGCAGGGTGCGGTAGTTGTCGAGGCCGACGAAGGTGTGCCTGCTGCCGTCGGTGTCGGCCCGCCAGGCGGTGAGCGACACATACGCCGTGTAGAGCAGCGGGAACAGGCCGAAGACGCCGAAGACGAGGAAGAACGGCGAGATGTAGAAGTACGGCGACAGGCGCCGCTCGGCCCGGTGCCAGCGGGCCCCCTTGGCGGGGGCGAAGTCGGGCGCCGTCTTTCCGGGCGAGGGATTGTCCTGCGAGGCGGCGGGCGGGGTGCCGGTCGAGACGGCCATGCATCTGCTCCTGGTTGGTGGCCGGCGGGGGGTACGCGGTGGGCGGGGAGTGGGAAGGGTGCGCAACCCCCGCCGGCCCGTCGAGTGGCGCGAGCGGCCCGGAACGGGAACCTCGGGGCGGTCAGGGAACCGGAGGATCTGAGGACCTCACGTTCGGGGCCGGCTCCCGTCGTGCCCCACCGTCCGCGCGGCCCGCTCGGGACAGCGGTCCGCGCGGACGGCGGGATCCGGTGGCCGCCCGCCGCGATCCGGCGGCCACTTCGGTCCGGGAGTCCGGGCTCGGGGCCCGGCTCCGGGACGCCGGAAGGGTGGTGCCGGGACCGGCGGGTCATGGGCGGCGCGAGCGGCGCCCGGCACCCGTGCCCGCCGGCCGGGCACTACTCGCCGATGTTCTTGATCTCGGCGTTGGCGTTGCTCCACGCCTTGTCCACGCTCGCCTTGCCCTGTTCGACCGAGACCAGGGCGTTGCCGTAGATGTTGCCGATGTCGGCGCCGTGCGGGCCGAGCGGCTGCGGCTTCAGGTTCTTCGCGGAGTCGGAGAAGATCTTGCCGGTGGGCGCGCCGTTGAACATCGGGTCGGTCAGGTTCGCGATGTCGGGCGAGGTCCACAGCGCCTGGTCGGAGGGGAAGAAGCCCTTGTTCTTGAAGAGCCAGGCTTCCTGGGTGGGCGCGGTGAGCCACTTGGCCAGCTCGACGGCGGCCTTGGTGTGCTTGCCCTGCTTGGGCACCGTCAGATAGGAGCCGCCCCAGTTGCCGCCGCCGCCGGGGATGGTGGCGATGTCCCACTTGCCGCCGTCGGCGGGCGGGTTGGCCTTGAACTCGTAGCTCATCCAGGCCGGGCAGGTCACGGTGGCGAACTGACTCTTGCGGAAGCCGGTGTCCCAGGCGGGGGTGAAGGCGGCGATACCGGCAGACTCACCGTCCTTGATGGCACCCGCGACCGTGTCGAACGCCTGCTTGACCGCCGGGTTGGACGCGGCGACGACCTTGCCGTCCGCGTCGTAGAACGCCTGCGGCGCCTGGGCGGTCATCGCGGAGAAGACATTGCTGCCCGCGTCGAACCACTTGACCTTCTTGTCCGGGCTCTTGGCGAGGAACTGCTTGCCGGTGGAGAAGTAGGACTCCCAGCTCGACACCAGCGAGGAGACGGCCTGCCGGTCGGTGGGCAGCCCGGCCTTCTGGAAGAGGTCGGCGCGGTAGCAGAGCGCCATGCCGCCCATGTCGGTGCCGAGGCCGAAGAGCGAGGAGCCGTCCCGGCTGGAGGCGGGGGCGGTCTTGGACGGCACCCACTGGTTCTTGTCGACGCCCTCGTCCAGGAAGTTGACGAATTTGCTCGCCTCGGACTGGAAGCCCGCGACCTGGCCGATCTCGATCGCCTCGATGTCGGCGGTGCCGCTGCCCGCGACCAGGTGCGCGTGCAGGTTCTGGTGGTGGGCGCCCAGGTCGGCGCGGTTCTCCTTGATCGTGATGTTCGGGTGGAGCTTGTGGTACTGGGCGTAGAGGTCCTTGTAGCCGAAGTCCGAGAACAGGTTCACGGTGAGCGTGGTCTTGGCGTTGGCGTCGTCGCCGGAACCGGACTTGGACGTCGAGTCGCTTCCGCAGCCGGTGGCCAGGAGCGCGGCGGCCAGTACGGCGCCCCCTCCCGCGAGCCACGTCCTGCGTCTGTTTCCTGTGTCGCTCATGGGGACTTCCTCGGATTTCTCGGTCTCTGGGCGGACGGGCGGGGCGGCCGGAGGGACCCCGGGGCAGGCAGGAAAAGAACGCTTGGAGAGCGCTCTCCCAATGCCGGTACATTCACGCCCCGCACGGGCGTGTGTCAAGACCCGGTACTCCGATCCGCACCGGATACGCACGTTCCGACGGTGAACAGACCTGCCGATTCAGGATGTTAGAGGGCATAACGATCGGGACATGTCGTCATCTCGTGTCCGATGCCTTGACACCCCGGAAACCGGGACGCAACCATCTGCCCACTGAGAGAGCGCTCTCCCGAATGCTCCATGCCCCGGAACCCGCCGTCCCGGAGAGCCGCACCCTCCCTCCCTCACCTCCCCCCGCAGGAGAATCGGCATGAGAGCCTCACACTCACCGACCGCCCGGTTCAGATCCCTTCCACCGTCGCTGCGCGCGGCCCTTCTGGTGCTCCTCGCCATGGGCCTCGCGCTGTACGCGCTCGCCGTCCCCACCACGGCCGCGCACGCCGCCGACACCCTGCTCTCGCAGGGCAAGCCCGCCACCGCGTCCAGCATCGAGGGCGCCGGTTACCCGGCCTCCGCCGCGGTCGACGGCGACGCCGGCACCCGCTGGGCCAGCGCCTGGAGCGACCCGCAGTGGCTCCAGGTCGACCTCGGCGCCACCTCCACCGTCAGCAAGGTCGTGCTGAACTGGGAGAACTACGCGACGGCGTACCAGATCCAGGTCTCCGACACCGGCACCGGCGGCTGGACGACGATCTACTCCACGACCACCGGCACCGGCGGCACCCAGACCCTCACGGTCAGCGGCACCGGCCGGTACGTCCGGATCAACGGCACCGTGCGCAACAACGGCTACGGCTACTCGCTGTGGGAGTTCCAGGTGTACGGCACCGCGGGCTCCGGCGGCACGGGCGGTACGACCGGCGGTGGCAACGGCGGTACGGGCACGCCGCCGCCCGGCAACTGGACCACGGTGTGGAGCGACGACTTCACCGGCGCGGCCGGCACCTCGCCCAGCGCCGCCAACTGGATCACGGACACCGGCACCGCCTACCCCGGCGGCCCCGCCAACTGGGGCACCGGCGAGGTCGACACCGCCACCAACTCCCCCGCGAACGTGGGCCTCGACGGCAACGGCCACCTCAACCTGACGGCCCTGAAGTCGGGTACGGCCTGGACGTCCGGCCGGATCGAGTCCAAGCGGACCGACTTCGCGGCGCCCGCGGGCGGCCAGCTCCAGATCTCCGCCACGCTCAAGCAGCCGAATCCGGCCAAGGCGCTGGGCTACTGGCCGTCCTTCCGCGCGATGGGCGCCGCCTTCCGGGGCAACCCCGGCGCGTGGCCGGCCGTCGGCGAGAGCGACATCATGGAGAACGTCAACGGCCGCTCGCAGCTCTCGGCGACGCTGCACTGCGGCACCGCGCCCGGCGGCAACTGCGACGAGTACAACGGCAAGACCAGCGGCCTGGCCACCTGCTCCGGCTGCCAGACCGGCTACCACACGTACTCCGAGATCATCGACCGCACGAAGTCCGACGAGCAGATCCGCTACTACCTCGACGGCAAGCAGATCTGGCAGGTCAGCGAGTCGCAGGTCGGCGTCGCGACCTGGGAGGCGGCCGTGCACCACGGCGTCTTCGTGGACTTCAGCCTCCGGATCGGCGGCTCCTACCCCAACTCCGTCTGCGGCTGCACCTCTCCGGCCGCCGACACCTCCTCCGGCGGCGCGCTGAGCATCGACAACGTGACGGTCTCCCAGATCGCCGCGGGCACCGTGCCGACCCCGCTCACCGACCCGCCGGTGCCGACCGGCGCCAGCGACGTGCACGTCACGGGCGGCCAGGGCAACTGGAAGCTGACCGTCAACGGGGCGCCGTACACCGTCAAGGGCATGACCTGGGGTCCGTCCAACGACACGGCGAACGCGCACATGCGTGACCTGAAGGCGATGGGCGTCAACACCGTGCGCACCTGGGGCACCGACGCGGGCACCAAGCCGCTGCTGGACGCCGCCGCGCAGTTCGGTCTGAAGGTGGTCAACGGCTTCTGGCTCAACCAAGGCGCGGACTACGTCAACGACACGGCGTACAAGACCAACACGCTCAACGACATCAAGAACTGGGTGACGACGTACAAGAACCACCCGGGCGTGCTGATGTGGGACGTCGGCAACGAGGTCATCCTCACCACGCAGGACCACTACTCGGGCGCCGCGATCGAGCAACAGCGCATCGCCTACGCGAAGTTCGTCGAGCAGGTGACGCAGGCGATCCACGCGATCGACCCGAACCACCCGGTGACGTCGACGGACGCGTGGACCGGCGCGTGGCCGTACTACAAGCAGTACACGCCGTCGCTCGACCTCTACGCGGTCAACTCCTACGGTGCGGTCTGCAATGTGAAGCAGGACTGGATCAACGGCGGTTACACCAAGCCGTACATCGTCACCGAGACCGGCGAGGCCGGTGAGTGGGAGGTGCCGAACGACGCGAACGGGGTGCCCACCGAGCCGACGGACATCCAGAAGCGGGACGCGTACCTGTCCGCGTGGAACTGCATCTCGGGCCACACCGGGGTGGCGCTCGGCGCCACGATCTTCCACTACGGCAACGAGAACGACTTCGGCGGCGTGTGGTTCAACGTCCGCCCGGCGAGCTGGAACCGGATGATGTACTACTCGGTGGCGAAGGACTACGGCGGCACGCCGCAGGCCAACACCCCGCCGGTGATCAGCTCGATGACGGTCGGCAACAGCGGTTCCGTCCCGGCAGGCGGCACCTTCGACGTCTCGGCGTCGGCGACCGATCCGGACGGCGATCTGATCCGGTATCAGCTCATGTACTCCACCAAGTACGTGGACAGCGGGACCGGTCTGCAACAGGTCACGTTCACGCAGACCGGCGACGGCAGGTTCACGGTGACCGCGCCCAAGACGCTCGGGGTGTGGAAGGTGTACGTGTACGCCTTCGACGGGCACGGGAACGTGGGTATCGAGACCAAGTCGTTCCGCGTGGTGGCGCCGACGGTCGGCGGTACGAACGTGGCGCTCGGCAAGCCGACGACCGCGTCCTCGTACCAGCAGACCGGCAACGGGGCGCCGTTCCCGCCGTCGAACACCACGGACGGGCGCTGGGACACCCGGTGGGCGACCGACTGGACCGACGCGCAGTGGCTGCGGGTCGACCTCGGGCAGACCACCGCGATCAAGCACATCCAACTCGGCTGGGAGTCCGCCTACGGGAAGTCGTACCAGGTGCAGGTGTCCAACGACGGCAACACGTGGACGGACATCTACAGCACGACCACCGCGACCGGCGGCGTGGAGACGTTCGACGTCAACGGGTCCGGCCGCTATGTGCGGCTGAATCTGACGCAGCGCGGCACGGCCTACGGGTACTCGCTGTACGAGTTCGGGGTGTACGCGTGACCCGGGTGACCGGGGCGCGCGGTTGAGACCGGGGCGGGGCGCGGCGGGCCTGTGGGGGGCCGCCGTACCCCGCCCCATCTGCGTGTTGTCCGACCAGGACTTAGGGAGAGCGCTCTCCGTGCGTGGTATAACTGGACCATGACGAGCAGCCGTCCTGCCGGGCCCCGCCTGCCCACACTGGAAGACGTCGCGCGGTCCGCCGGGGTGTCGCGGGCGACGGTGTCCCGGGTGGTCAACGGGACGCGCAATGTCGATCCGGAGATCCAGAAGGTCGTCCAGGAGGCGGTCGAGGCGACCGGGTACATCCCCAATCGCGCGGCCAGGTCGCTGGTCACCCGGCGTACGGACTCGGTCGCGCTGGTCTTCTCCGTGCCCGACCACCACGCGGCCGACGACCCCTTCCTCGGGCAGGTCTTCAGCGACCCGTTCTTCGGCCGGATAGTGGGCGGCCTGCTCACGGTGCTGCGCCCGCGCGGCGTGCACCCCTTGCTGATGCTCGCCGACTCCGAGAAGGCGCGGCGCTCGCTGGTGCCGAATCTGCGGCAGGAGCACATCGACGGCGTGGTGCTGGTGTCGATCGCGCCGGGCGACCCGCTGCCGTCCCTGCTCACCGAGGCCGGGCTGCCGACCGTGCTGTTCGCCCGGCCGGCCACGCCGATCCCGATCAGCTTCGTGGACGTCGCGCAGCAGGCGGGCGCGAAGCTCGCCGCCGAGCACCTGCTGGCCCGCGGCTGCCGCCGGATCACCACGATCGCGGGCCCGGCCGACTCCCCCGCGGGCCAGGACCGCCTCGCGGGCTTCCGCGAGGCGATGGCCGAGCACGGCTACGCGTACGTCCCCAGCGTCGAGGGCAGCTTCACGCAGGAGGGCGGCGAGCGGGCGATGAAGCAGTTGCTGTCTGAACAACCCGACACCGACGGCGTGTTCGTCGCCAACGACCTCATGGCCCAGGGCGCCCTTCTCGTCCTGCGCGACCACGGCCGCCGCGTGCCCGACGACGTGGCCGTCATCGGCTTCGACGACAGCAGCGCCGCCCTGTCCTCCCGCCCCCTGCTCACCACCATCCGCCAGCCGGTCGAGGACATGGCGGCGGAAATGGCGAAGCTCCTGATGGCCCTCATCGACGACCCCGCTCAGCAGACCCGCTCAGCGATCTTCAAAACAACCCTGATCCCCCGCGAATCCGCCTGACGGCGGAGGTCATCAACCGCGCCCGCCCCCACCCCCCGCAGCGGCCGGCGCCCGCGCCCGCCGCGATTCCGCCCGACGGCGCAGCCCGTTGAACGCCCACCGGCGCTCGGTACCGACACTCCGCCACGCGGCGCCTGACGGTGCAGGTCGTTTGGCGTCTGCCCGGACTTCGCCGCCCGGCACCCGTCGCACGGACACTCCGCCGCAGGCCGCATGACGGCACCGGTCGGTGGGCCAGTCCGGCCCGCCCCCGCAGTGGCCGACGCCCGCGCCCGCCACGAATCCGCCCGACGGCGCAGCCCGTTGAACGCCCACCGGCGTTCGGTACCGACACTCCGCCGCAGGCCACGTCACGGCACCGGCCAGCGGGCCAATCTGGCCCGCCCCCGCGCCGGACGGCGCTCGCGTCCACCACGAATCCGCCGGACGGCGCAGCCCGTTGAGCGTCTGCTGGGACTCGGCCACCCGGCGGCTGTCGTACGGAACTCAGCGGCGGTGCGCCTGGCGGCGGAGGCCGTTGGGCGGATTGGGTCGGGGGTTCGGCGGGTTGCGGCGCTGGCTCGGCGGACGGGGCGCCTTGGCGGAATTCTGGGCTGGGCCGCCAGGCCGCGCACGGGTCCGGTGCGCGAGGTGCTGGGGCCGGGGTGTCGCGGGGGTCAAGCGGCAGGCGTAGCGGTTGGGTTGGGGACGACGATCGCCGTGGTGACGAGGCCGTTGCGGGTGGTCCAGCGGCCGGTGAAGATGTCGGGGCCGATGTCCTCGGCGAGGAGGGGGCCGGGGATCAGGAGGCGGGCGGTGTAGCCGCCGCGGTCGGGGGCGTCGGGGTCGCGGGTGAAGAGGAGTTCGGCCTCCTCGAAGCCGAGCATCTTGCGGTGGAAGGGATACCACGCCTTGTAGACGGTCTCCTTGGCGCTGAACAGCAGCCGGTCCCAGTGGATTTCGGGTGCTTCCTCGCCCAGCCGCTCCAGCGCGGCGGCCTCCGCGTCGGTGGCGGTGACGACCTTGAGCACCCCCTCGGGCAGCGGTCCGTGGGGCTCCGCGTCGATGCCGAGGGTGTGGACGTCGGAGGTACGGGCGACCGCCGCGGCACGGTAGCCGTCGCAGTGGGTGATGCTGCCGACGACGCCGGCCGGCCAGACCGGCGCGCCCCGGTCGGGGTCGCGCGGGATCGGCCCCGGCGCGATCCCGAGCCCGGCCAGCGCGGCGCGGGCGCAGGCGCGGCCCGCCGCGTACTCGGCGCGGCGCTTGGCGACCGCCTTGGCGACGGCCGCGGCCTCCTCGGGGAAGAGCGGCGCACTGTCGAGCTCCGCGCCGTACACGGCCCGTGAGCGGACGGCGGCGGGCAGCAGGTGCTCGATCACCGGCGGACGCCCTGACGTCCGGCCAGTATCCGCCGCGGCCCCGCGGGCCCGGTGTCGCGGCGCCCCCACTCGCGCGGGTAGCCGAGCGAGACCTCCGTGAAGCGGACGCCGTCGCGCCACATCACGCGCGGGATGTGCAGATGCCCGTAGACGACCTCGGCGGCCCGGAAGCGGGTGTGCCACTGCTCGGTGCGCTCGGTGCCGCACCACAGCGCGAACGACGGGTAGCGCAGGATGCGCGTCGGGTCGCGGTGCAGCGGGAAGTGGTTGGCCAGCACCGTCGGCAGCGCCGGGTCCAGCGCCTCCAGGCGCGCCTCGGTCTCGGCCACCCGGACCCGGCACCAGTCATCGAGGCCCGGCAGCGGGTCGGGGTGCAGGAACCGCTCGTCGTTGCAGATCACGCCGAGGTCCCGCGAGTGCGCCAGCGCCTCTTCCTTGGTGGTGGCACCGGGCGTGCCGTCGCGCCACGTGTAGTCGTACAGCAGGAACATCGGCACGACCGCGACCGGCCCTCGCTCGCCCTCCCACAAGAGGTACGGGTCCTCGGGCGTGATGACGCCGAGGCGGCGGATCTCCTCGACCAGGTGGCGGTAGCGGGCCTCGCCGCGCAGTTGCACCGGGTCGTCCGGCGGGGTCCACAGCTCGTGGTTGCCCGGCAGCCAGATGACGGTGGAGAAGTGCTGCTTGAGCGTGCTCAGCGCCCAGATGATGTCCTCGGAGTTCTCGGCGACGTCTCCGGCGACGATCAGCCAGTCCTCGTCCGTCCCCGGCCGCAACTGCTCCACGATGAGGCGGTTGGCCGCGTAACCGACGTGCAGGTCACTGATCGCGAGTAGCTGCGCCCCGCTGTCGGGGCCGGTCAACGTGCGTCAACTCGTCCGCTAAGTGGTGTAGGCACGCGATCGATTGTCCCAGACGGCGGCGGACGGCACCGGGCTTTCGGGTCCGCGGGCGGGTGTCACGGAGGTGGTTCCCGTCACCCTCGCCGCCGTTTCGCCCGGGCGGCGGCACCGTCGCACCGACACGGATCGAGCGCGAGTCCGTCGCGCGTACGTCACCGCTCAGTCGCGGCTCAGTCGCGGTCGATCAGCACCGCCGTGCCCTGGCCGACCCCGACGCACATGGTGGCCAGGCCCCGGCGGGCGCCGGTGCGGTTCATCCGGTGCAGCAAGGTGGTGAGGATACGGGCGCCCGAGCAGCCGAGCGGGTGGCCGAGGGCGATGGCGCCGCCGTCGGGGTTGACCAGTTCGGGGTCGACGCCGAGTTCGCGCACGGAGGCCAGCGCCTGGGCGGCGAACGCCTCGTTGAACTCGGCCTCCTCGACGCTGTCGACGGTCCTGCCGAGCCGGGCGAGCACGCGCCGGGTCGCCGGGACCGGCCCGACGCCCATGACGTCCGGGTGCACTCCGGCGCTGGCCCCGGCCGCGTACCGGCCGAGGGATTCGAGTCCGAGGTCGCGCAGCGCCTCCTCGCTGACCAGCAGCAGTCCGGCGGCGCCGTCGTTCATCGGCGAGGCGTTGCCCGCGGTGACCGTCCCGGTGCCGTCCTTGCGGAAGACCGGCTTGAGCGCGGCCAGCCGCTCGGCCGTGGTGTCCTCGCGGATGCACTCGTCCCGCGTGACGACCACGCCGTCGGGCCGGGTGACGGGCAGGATCTCGGCGTCGAAGAGGCCCTTCCCACGGGCCGCGGCGGCATTGCGGTGGCTGCGCAGCGCGAAGGCGTCCTGGTCGGCGCGGCTGACGCCGTACCGCGTGGCGACCTCCTCCGCCGTCTCCCCCATCGCCAGCACGCCGTGCAGTTCGCGCATCCGGTCGTTGGTGAGCCGCCAGCCGAGCCGGGTGTCGTACGTCGGCATCGTGTGCGGCAGCGCGTCGTCGGGGCGGGGCAGGACGAAGGGGGCGCGGCTCATCGACTCGGAGCCGCCCGCGACCACGATGTCGGCCTCGCCCGCCGCGATCATACGGGCGGCGGCGGTGACGGCTTCGAGCCCGGACGCGCAGAGCCGGTTGACGGTGGCGCCGGGCACGCTGTCCGGCAGGCCCGCGAGCAGCACGGCCATCCGCGCCACATTGCGGTTGTCCTCGCCCGACTGATTCGCCGCGCCCCAGTAGACGTCGTCGATCCTGGCGGGGTCGAGCGCGGGCACGCCGTCCAGCAGACCGCGCAGCACGGTCGCCGCCAGGTCGTCGGGGCGGACCGTGGAGAGCGCTCCCCGCAGCTTCCCGATGGGGGTGCGGCGGGCGGCGGCGAAGTGGACAGGTCGCATCGCGTGCTCCTCCTGGCGGGACCCGATGGTGCGGGTCGGGCGGCCCCGGGTGTGGGTACGTACCGCCCCCGTAAACTAGCACCGCAAGTTTACGGGGGCGAGGGCCGCTCCCGGCACTCCCCAGCCCCGCCGTTGCCGCGGTTTCACCGTCCCCCGGCGGGCAGCCCGTCGTGCACCCGCAGCAACAGGGCGTGCAATTGGGCCCGTTCGCGCGCGTCGAGCGGGGCGAGCACGTCGTCCTGTACGGCCTCGGCGCGGGCGGTGAGCGCGGCGAGGCGGTCGCGGCCCGCCGGGGTGAGGGCGACGCGGACCCGGCGGCGGTCGGCCGTGTCGCGGGCGCGCTCGACGCAGCCGGACGCGGCCAGTTCGTCGACGACCTTCACCATGTCGCTGGGGTCGACGCCCAGCCGCCCTGCCAGCTCCCGCTGCACCTGCGGGCCGAAGTCGGCGAGCGCGGCGAGCACCGCCATGTGCCACAGCCGCAGACCCTCGTCGGACAGTTCGGCGGCCAGCCTGCCGCGCGCGGCCTTGCCGGTCTTCGACAGCAGATACGTCGTGAGGGCGGCGAGGGTGGGCGGTGTTCCGTTCATGGACCTCATTGTAGGCTGACACCAATGATGGGTCAGTACCTATGATCCCGTCACTCATCATCCCGTACGCACCGAGTGAGGTCTCCCGATGGACGCGCTCCACCCGCGCCTGCTCGTCGGCCGGTTCGCCGACACCTTCCGCTTCTACGACGCCGTGCTCCCCGGTCTCGTCGGCGCCGCGCTGACCCGCGGCGGCGAGAGCGGCCCCTACGCGAGCTGGGACGTCGGCGCCGAGGGCGTCCTCTCCCTCTTCGACCGGGCCGCGATGGCCGAGGTGACGGGCGGCACCGACCTGTCCGCCGACCCGCCGCCCGCCCAGGACCGGGCCGTGCTGGTCAGCCGGGTGCCGGACGTCACCGCCGGGTACGAGCTGTGCCTGCGGCACGGCGGACGGCCGGTCGCTCCCCCGGCCGACCGCCCCGAGTGGGGCCCGTCGATGCGGACCGCGCATCTGCGCGACCCGGACGGCAACCTCCTGGAACTCCAGTCGTACTGATCCGGCGTACGGCCGGACCCGCCGGGGTCCTCAGCCGCCCAGCACCGCTCAGTGCGCTCAGACGCTCTGAGCCATCAGCCAGGGTCCAACGCAGGACTCGCGGGTCACACGGGCGCCGCTCAGCCGTCCGCGGGACGCCGGGAACCCCTCACCCCTCCTCGGGACGCCGCCCACCCTCAGCCGTCCTCGGGACCGCCCACCCCTCACCCCTCCTCGGGACGCCGGGCGCCGCCGCGCGGACGCGGGGTCCCGCCGGGCCGGCCGCCGTCGCCGGGCCGCGCGCTGCCATGCAGCAGCCGTTCCAGCTCGCGCCGGTCGCGCTTGGTCGGCCGTCCGGTGCCGCGGTCGCGCAGGCCCAGCGCCAGGACGTCCTCGCGCGGGGGCGGCGGCGGGCTGTTGTCCACGAAGCACTCGGCCGCCGCGGGCGCGCCGACCCGCTTGCTCAGCACCTTGGAGACGACCACGATCCGCTCGCGGCCCGCGTGGTGCAGCCGTACCTCGTCGCCGACGCGTACGGCCTGGGCGGGCTTCACGCGCTCGCCGTTCACCCGGACGTGTCCGGCCCTGCACGCCGCGGCGGCGATCGAGCGCGTCTTGGTCAGCCGGACGCACCAGATCCAACTGTCCACCCGCACGCTCCCGCCGCCCGCGGGCTTCCCCTCGTCACCAGCCATGCCTCCGAGCCTACGACGTGGTCCGCTCCCGTCACCCCTGGTTTCCCGCTCACCTGGGCGGACGGCTGCGCGTGCGGGGTGCGCGGCGCAGTGTGAGGGTGCTGGTGCGAGTACCGTCGGTGAGACCGGTCCCGTGACCGAGGAGGCGGCGCCGCCCGCTCCGAGTGTGCGTCAGCGGCAACATCGTGTTCGGCACGATCATGCCGGGGATGCTGCTGGCGGCGCTCGACCAGACCGTCGTGGGTACGCGGACACCGCCCGCCGCATCCTGGACGGCGCGGACACCCGGCTCGACGCGGCGGGGGCGTCCGCTCGGCCGCGTGACCGCCCGGGCGCGTCCGAGCGGTCAACGGCCCAGCATCGCACCGCCGTTGACATGCAGGATCTGTCCCGTGGTGTACGCGGCCTCGGGCGCGGCCAGGTGCTTGATCGCGGCGGCGATCTCGCTGGGCCTGCCGGGGTTGCCGGTCAGCGTCTGGGCGACGCGGGAGGCGATGAACCCCGGGGTGCCGCGGTCGCCGAAGAACTCGGTGTCGCCGACGAAGCCGGGCGCCACCGCGTTGACGGTGATGCCGTCCTTGCCGAGCCGCTGGGCGAGTTCGAAGGTGTAGGCGTGCACGGCCGCCTTCGCGCCGCCGTACGAGCCGGGGCCGCGTACCGCCGCGATCGAGGACAGGTGGACGATCCGCCCGCCGGGCCGCCGTACGGACGGCAGCAGCGCCTCGGTGAGCAGGACGGCCGTCAGGACGTTGGCGGCGAAGTTGCGCCGGTAGCCGTCGGCGATGCCCTCCAGGGTGCCGTCGTCGTCGAAGGCGGCGTTGCCGCCCGCGTTGGTGACGATGACGTCCACGGGGCCCTCGGCGGTGATGAACGCGGCTGCCGCGCGCACCTGTTCCGGCTCGGTGAGGTCGGCGGCGAAGAGGTCGACGCGCCCCTTGCCGTACTCCTCGTTCAGTTCCTCGGCGGCGGCGCGCAGGACGCCCTCGCGGCGGCCGAGGACGGTCACCCGGTCGCCGTCGGCGGCGAAGGCCGCCGCGGTGGCCCGTCCGATTCCGGTCCCGCCGCCCGACACCACCACGCGACGCTGCTGCTGCTCTGCCACGGTCCCCGCTCTCCGCCTCACTCCGAGGCGTTCTTTCATCTGAATAGCAGTCACATACGGGCACGACGCTAGGCAGCGCGGGCGGCCGGTGTCAACCGACTTCCCTGACGCGGGCGGGAGGATCAACTCCACTTCATGGAATGATCGTTAAGTACGATTTAACAGCGCGCTCACACATGCCTCGACGGCACCAGGAAGGGGGCCTGCATGGAGCGGTACGAGATGGAGACGTTCCTGACCCTCGCCGAGGAGCTGCACTTCGGGCGGACCGCCATGCGGCTGCGGGTGACCACGGCCCGGGTCAGCCAGGTGATCAGCAAGCTCGAACGCCGTGTCGGGGCGCCGCTGTTCGAGCGCACCAGCCGCAGCGTGGTGCTGACCCCGATCGGGCGGCGCCTCCACGACGACCTGCGGCCCGCGTTCGAGCGGCTGGAGGCGGCGCTGGCGACGGCCGTGGCCGAGGGGCGCGGGGTGACCGGGCTGCTGCGGGTGGGCTTCGTGGGCGCGGCGGCGAGTCAGCTGCTGGTCAGGGCGACCGAGCGGTTCCGTACCCGGCATCCGGGCTGCGAGGTGGAGATCCGCGAGGTCCAGATGACCGAGGCGCTGGAACGGCTGCGCGCCGACGCGCTGGAGGTGCTGATCGCCTGCCTGCCGCTGTCGGGCCCGGATCTGGCCAACGGTCCCGTGCTGCTGTCGGAGCCGCGCATGCTGGCGGTCCCCGCCACGCATCCTTTCGCCCAGCGCGGCACGGTCTCGGTGGAGGATCTGGCGCGCACCGAGGTGCTGCAAGCGCCGTGCTCGCTGCCCGACTACTGGCGCGAGCCGGGGACGCCGCAGCAGACCCCGGCGGGCCTGGCGATCCCGGTCGGCCGCTCGGCGGCGACCTTCCAGGAGGTGCTGACCCTGGTCGGGGCGGGCCAGGGGGTCTTCCCGGTGGGCGCGCACGCCACCCGGTTCCCCGCCCGCCCCGACGTCGTCTACGTCCCCTTCCACGACACGCCGCCGCTGGACTGGGGTCCGGTGTGGCGGGCGTCCCGCGCCACTGCCAGGATCCGCGCCTTCACCGAGGCGGCGGCGGCCGACCAGATGGCGTAGCGCCGTACCCGGCCGCGCGGGCCGTGCCGACGGGCCGCCGCCTTGCGTACGGTCAGCGGGCGTAGACGGCCACGAAGTCGCGGGTGGCCTGGGTGTAGTAGCGGTCCGGCGGGTCCTCGAAGTCGAGGATGTTGGTGGGTTTCGGGTCCGTCGGATTCTTGCCGCTGTCGTAGGACATGAAGGACGGCCACGCGCGGTTCATGTCCAGCGGCATGGCGCGGACCGCCCCGGCGTGCTGCATCAGTTCGGCGAGGGTCCGCGCGGACAGGGCCTGGCCGACCACCATGATGATGTCGCCCTGCGCGGTGATGCCGACGCCCGAGCGCTCGACGAACATCTTGCTCTGGTCGGTGACACCCCACTTGGAGTCGTCGCCGATGTCGGGCACCACCCGGCCGTCGTCGACCATCAGCTCCAGGCACTGGCGTACGCCGACGACGTCCTTGGTCATGTGTACATCGCGGCCCCAGACCCCGATGCGGATCGAGCCGTCCTTGTAGAAGACCTCGGACGCGGTGCCGTCGCGCAGGTCGCCCGCCGTCTGTCCGTTGAGGTAGAAGCCGCCGCGCGAGCCGCCGTCGGTGACCCGGAAGCCGCCGTTCCAGGTGGCGACCAGACCGGTGCGCTGTCCCTTGGGGATGTTGGGCGGTACGGAGAAGGTGCCGCCGGGCTCACGGAATCCGGGGTGGAGCTGGAAGCGCGCGTGCTTGCCGCTGATCCAGGCGACGGCCGCCTCGTACGAGGTGTGGTCGCCGTCCGGCCTGACGTACGTCCCCTGGACGATCGGCTGGCCGTGGGCGCTGGACAGGGTACGGAAGACGCCCTCGCCCGGCAGGCCGGGGGTGACCAGCGGGCGCATCGGGGCGCGCAGCGGGATGACCGGCGCCGCGGGGGCCGCGGGCGCCCCCTCCGGGGCGGTGCCCGCGGCGGTGGTGGCGGGCGCGGTGGCCTTCATCCGGGCCAGCGCGTCGGCCGACAGCGAGCCGCCGACCTTGGGCGGGTTCATCTTGTACTGGACGTCCTCCAGCTTGTTGACCACGAAGCCCAGCTCGTGGTCGCGGGCCCACTCGGCGAGCCTGGCCACGTTGCTGTCCTTGCCGGGGTAGGTCAGCGCCTGGCCGACCGACCAGCCCACGGTGCCGACGCACACCACGCAGACGCCGAGCGCGCCGCGGGTGACCAGCCGGCGGCGGCGGAGCTGCGTCGGGGTCAGATCCCGTTTGTGCTTCCACGGCAGCAGTCGTCTGCGGCGCGTGCGTCCGCCGCCGTCCGCCGCTTCCGCGGAGTCGGCGCCGTCGCGCGGTTCCGCGATCCGGCCGCCCGTCTGCTGGGTCATGGCACTCCTCGCCCTCGCTCCTACCGCCCCTGTCGCCTGCGCGACCCGGGGAGACCTTTAAGCATATTTTCAGATGCTATGACCGTTCTGCGACCAGCCCAATCGCGGCACGCCCGGAACCACCCGACCGCCGGACCCTTCTGACGGCCGATCAGCGGTGCGCGGGTCCTGAAGGCGGGCGCGTACTCCACCGGGAGCAGCGCGACCGCCTCCCGCGCGACGACGCGGCGCGCCCCGCCCGCCGCCTACCGTGAGCGCGTCCCGGCCGCGCCGCGTCCGGGACTCCCCGGCCGGGAGCACCGCCGGGGCCCCCTCGGTCAGGAGTCCCGCGCCATGTCCGCCACGGCAGCAGCAGTCGTCCCGCCGCCCGCCCGCCTCCCCGCACGCGGCGCCGAGCGAGCGGCGTACGCGGTCGGCGCCGCGCTCATCGTGTCGGGCCTGTTCCACCTGGGGGTCTTCGCGGTGGACGGCGGACCGTGGGACGGCCCGGTCTCCTGGCGCAAGCCCTTCACCTTCGGGGTGTCCTTCGGCCTGACCCTGATCGCGCTCGCCCGGGTGACCTCGTACGTGCGGATCGGCGAGCGGACCCGCTCCACGCTGCTCGCCCTCTTCGCGGCCGACTGCGTCCTGGAGGTCGCCGGGATCACCGTGCAGGCGTGGCGGCACGTGCCCTCGCACTTCAACATGGAGACGCCGGTGAACGCCGCCGTCGCCATGTCACTGGCCGTCGGCGGCGCGCTGCTCGTCGTGGTCCTCACCGCCTTCGCGGTCGCCGCCTTCCGCGCCCGGCCCGCCGGACCCGCCGGAATGCCGCTCGCGCTGCGCGCCGGATTCGCGCTGCTGCTGGTCGGCCTGCTCTCGGGCGCCGCGATGATCGCCCGCGGGGTCGTCGACACCAAGACCGGCGACCAGCAGGCCGCGTACCACTCGACCGGCGCCCTCAAGCCGCTGCACGCAGTGAGCCTGCACGCGGTCCTCGTACTCCCCGCGCTGGCCTGGCTGTTGGCCCGTACGCCCTGGTCGGAGTCCGTCCGGCGGCGGATCGTGCTCGCCGCCGTGTGGGCCTACGCGGCCGCCGCCGTGGGCGCGCTCGGCTGGGGACTGGCGACCGCGTAGGGTTCGGCCCCACGGAAGGCGACCACGGGGAGGGGCGGATGGCACCGCTGACGCGGGACGACACGGTGACCGGAGCGCTGGAGCGCGCCGGAATCCCGGCGGCCGGGATCGCCGGACACGCGCCGCTCCAGGGCGGCACGTACAACGCGATGCACCGCGTCGAACTCACCGACGGCGCCGTCCTCGTGCTCAAGGTCCCGCCGCCGTCGCGGGTCCCGAAGCTCGGCTACGAACGCGAACTGCTGCGCGGCGAGGCCCGGTTCTACGAGGGCGCCGCCACGGCGGGGGTGCCCGCGCCGCGCGTGGTGCACGCCGAGTACGACGACGGGAGCGAACAGGCCGCTCCCTTCCTGCTGATGACGCACTGCCCCGGTGTCACCTGGTCGGCGGCGGGAGAGGCCGCGGAGGGCGTCGGCGAGGCCGAGAGCGCGCGGCTGTGGCGGGAGACCGGCGGCCTGCTGGCCCGGCTGCACTCGGTGCGCGGACCGGCCTTCGGCTACCCGGCGCAGACCCTCGCCCCGCTCGACTCCCGCTGGCGGCCCGCCTTCACGGCCATGACCGACGCCGTCCTGGCCGACGCGGAGCGGTACGGACCCTGGCTGCCGCTCCCGGTCGCCGAGATCCGCGCCGCGCTGGCGACGGCGGCGTCCGTGCTCGACGAGGTCACCGAGCCCGCGCTGGTCCACTTCGACCTGTGGCCGGGCAACATCCTGCTCCACGGTCCCGCGGGCGCCCGTACGGTCAGCGGTCTCATCGACGGCGAGCGGATGTTCTGGGGCGACCCGCTGGCGGATTTCGCGTCGCTGTCGATCGGGCGCGACGACATCGAGCGCGACTCCGCCTTCCTCGCCGGATACGGCGCGGGCGGCGGGCGTACGGACTTCGACGCGGCGGCCCGGCGGCGGATCGCGCTGTACCGCTGCTACCTCTTCCTGATCATGCTCGTCGAGGTGGTGCCGCGAGGGACCGGGGGCGAGCATCTGGCATGGGTGAGGCAGTACGCGGGGCCGCGGCTGGAGGCGGCGCTGCGGACCGCGGCGGGGTGACGTGCCGGGCCCCGCGACTTGGGGCCGCGGCCGAACCCGGCCTCCTTATCGCGGGGTTCGCCCCGATCGGCGCGGAAGTCGCCGCCGCCGCGGGCCTCGGGGTTCCTGAGGAGGAAGCACCGTGACAGGCGTCGATGCCACCATCTGACCACGTACCCGCGCACGCACTCATCAGGAGGCACGCATGAGTACCTACACCCCGTCGGATGCGCAGTCCCGGCTCGACTTCACCATGATGTACGCGGTGCACGACGCCTTCCGGCGCGACCTCGGCAGGCTGGTCACGGCCGCCGACCACAAGGCCG
The DNA here is from genome assembly GCF_044744145.1 of Streptomyces sp. NPDC087422. NCBI lineage: Bacteria > Bacillati > Actinomycetota > Actinomycetes > Kitasatosporales > Streptomycetaceae > Streptomyces > Streptomyces sp. NPDC087422. The sequence continues at coordinate 117,103 of NZ_JBIUXT010000004.1, forward strand.
GGAGTCCGCGGGCCTTCAAAGAGGGCTGGAAGAACTTCACTTACTACTTGGACATCCACCACACCGCCGAGGACACCACCTTGTGGCCCGCCATGCGCGGGCGGATCGGAAGCGACCCCGAGCGGGTCGCGCTGCTGGACGCGATGGAGGCCGAGCACGCGGTGCTCGATCCGCTGATCGCGGCGGTCGATGCGCGGCTCGCGGCGGGTGACACGGCCGGGTTGAGCCAGGACGTGGAGCGGCTGCGGGACGCGCTGACGGCGCACTTCGACCACGAGGAGGACGCGGGGCTGCCGCTGGTGGGGGCCGTGGTGACCGCCAAGCAGTGGGACGCCTTCGGGGCGGAACAGCGCAGGCAGGTGGGGACGAAGGGGGCGGCGACGTTCTTCCCCTGGCTCCTGGACTCGGCGCCGGCCGCGACCGAGCAGAAGGTGCTGGCGCTCGTTCCGCCGCCGGTCCGCTTCCTCTTCCGCAAGACCTGGCGGCCCCGCTACGAGAAGCAGTCCCCCTGGGCCAAGTAGCCCCTGCCGCTGACGCGTTCACCGCGCGGAGGTCGCACGATCCCTTCGCGCGGTGAACATCCGGGAGCTGCCCGGGTCAAAGGGCCAGCACCACCTTGCCGTTGACCTGACGGCGGTCCAGACACCGCAGCGCGGGCGTCGGATCGGTCCATGAGCCGACCAGGGCGACCTGGGGGTCCAGCCGGTCCTCGGTGACGAGTTGGAGCAGGAAGGCCAGGTCGTGGCCGACGTCGTGGCGGGTGATCTCGTCGAAGAGGAAGACGTAGTGGAGGCTGACACCGGGCCGGGCGCGCCCCCAGTCGCGGGGAAGGCGTAATTCGGCCCGCGCGGTGTTGCCGTAGACGACCACGCTGCCGCCGGGGGCGACGGACTCGAAGGCCCAGGTCAGGACGGAGCCGCCGCAACTGTCGAGCAGGATGTCGACGGGCACGCCGGGGTCGGTGCCGTAGGTCGCGACGACATCGGCGCCGAGGGCGGCGAGACCGGTCGCGCGGTCCGGGGAGCCGACCCAGGCGATCACGTGGGCGCCCGCGGCGGCGGCGAGCTGGACGGCGGCCCGGCCGACTCCCCCGCCCGCGCCGGTGATCAGTACGGTGCGGCCGATCAGACGGCCGGCCCGCTGGAGGGCGTAGAGAGCGGTGAGGCCCGCGACGGGAAGGGCCGCCGCGGCGGCCCAGTCGACGGCGTCGGGCAGCCGGGCGAGCCTGCGGGTGTCGAGGGCGACGCGCTCCGCCCAGCCGTCGCGGTCGGCGAGGCCGACGACGCGGGTGCCCGCGGCCGGGCCCGATCCGTCGGCCGCCGGGCGCAGTACGGTGCCCGCGACGTCCCAGCCGATCCGGGAGCCGGGGGGCAGCTCGTCGAGCACGGACAGCTCGCCGCGGTTGACGGCCACCGCGCTGACCGCGATCAGGGCCTGTCCGGGCAGCGGTTCCGGCTCGTCGACCGGGTCGAGCCGGAGTCGGCCGTCCGCGTTGTCCGTTGTGACCAGGGCTTTCATCAGCTACCCGCCTTCTTCGTCACACGTCACCAGTGGGGAGAGGGAGAGCGGTGCGCGCCCGGTCGCGCGAGATTCCGGGCGGGTCCCGTTCTCCTCCTGGTACGTAGAGTCATTAACTCCGGCAGCTGTGACGGCCGATGATCGTTCATTTCGGCACGGCGGGTGTCGCGGGCGGAAAAGGCGCCGGCCGCCGCCCCTGTGTGCCGGGGCGGCGGCCGGTGCCAAGTGGTCGCGCTGCGCGCTGTGCTGGAGTGCGGTGGGTCAGGGCAGGGTGGCGACCACCGCGGCGTAGGACAGGCCGGAGCCGTACCCGAGCAGCAGTGCGGTGTCGCCGGAGTTGGCCTCGCCGGAGGCGAGCACCGCTTCCATGGCCTGCGGGATGGACGCACCGGAGGTGTTGCCGTTGGTCACGATGTCCTTGGCGACGGTGACTTCGGGCGGCAGGCCGATGGACTTGGCCATGCTGTCGATGATGCGCTCGTTCGCCTGGTGCGGGATGAACGTGTCGAGGTCGGCCGGGCCGACGCCCGCCACGTCCAGCGCCTGCTTGGCCACCTTGGCCATCTCGTAGACCGCCCAGCGGAAGACCCGCTGCCCGTCCTGGCGCAGTGCGGGGAACGCGTGGCCGGGGTCGTCCTTGAGCACGTCCCAGGGTGCCGTCTGCTCGATCGCGTCGGCCTGCGAGCCGTCCGCGCCCCAGACCACCGGGCCGATGCCCGGTGTGTCCGACGGGCCGATTACGACGGCCCCCGCGCCGTCGCCGAAGATGAATGCCGTCGAACGGTCGCTGAGGTCGAGCAGATCGGTCATCCGCTCCACGCCGACGACCAGGACGTGGCCGCCTCTGGCGCGCACGGCGTCGGAGGCGAGCACCACGCCGTGGACGAATCCGGCGCAGCCCGCGGTGATGTCGAAGGCCGCGGCCTCGGTGGCGCCGATCCGGTGGGCGATCTCCGTGGCGACCGCGGGTGTCTGCATGAGGTGGGTGAAGGTGGCGGCGATCACGCAGGTGATGCGGTCCGGGGTGAGCCCGGCTGCCGCGATGGCCTTGCTGGCGGCCTGCTCCGCCATCACGCCCAGGGTTTCGTCGGGACCGGCCCAGCGGCGGGTCACGATGCCGGTTCTGGAGCGGATCCATTCGTCCGAGGAGTCGATGTATCGACATACTTCGGCGTTGTCGACGACCGACCGGGGGCGATACGCGCCGACACCGAGAATTCGGGTGTGCCGTGCGCCGTCGGGCACGGCGATCTCAGCTTTCATGGGAGCCTTTCAGGCCATCGGCCATGGATGGGGGTCAGACCTTGCATCAGGCAGTGACCCATCGTCCTCGACGTGGTGTACGTCGCTCAACGCAGGGTCGCCATACGAATGATCCCGCGATTCAGCAGGAAAGAAGACCAATCCTTCCTCCACGCCGAGAGGTGGCCTGGAATCGACGCAGGTATGGCACACCTGTCCGAGACCAACCGCCCCGACCTGCGGCTTCTCCGTCCGAGCCCGCTTCGGCGCCGTCACTCGCACGGCCGGATCACCCCCCTTGCGGCGCGTCCTGCGGATCTAATCCCGTACGGTAAACGGCAAAAGGCGCACAGTGGTTCCGCCGAAAGGGCAATTGACATCAATGCGATAACGTGAAGCGCCGGAGTCGGCTCCGGGAACACACGATATTCGTTACCGATCAGTATCGGCCAACGCGCCGTCTCCACGGCGGCGACCCGTGTCACGTGTCACACCGCCGGGTCACGGCGGTCAGCGTTGCGCCGGGGGCTCCTCGGCGAGAGCGGCGGCCAGCGCGGTGCGGCCGTACTCCGTGGCGCCGCGCCGGTACGCCCTGTCGTACGCGGCGTCGCCGACCAGAGCGCGGGCGGTCGCCTCGCACTGCTCGCGCACCCCGCGCAACTCCGGCGTGCCGCGCTGCGGGTGCCCGACGCTGCGCCAGTACGACTCGCCGACGCCGTAGACGGTGGCCGCCTGCTCGCCCCTGCCCTCGGCGGCCAGCGCGGCGGCCAGCAGGTCGAGGCCGAGCGCGATCCCGAAGGCGTCGCCGAGCAGCCGCTTGCTCTCCAGCATGGTGCGGGCGTGTCCCGCGGCCTCGTGCGGCGCCGACTGGAACAGCGCGATCAGCGCGAGTTGGTACTCCAGGTAGGACAGCGTCCAGACCTCGCCGAGCTGGGCGCAGTGCTGACGCAGTTCGCGGGCCCGCGCCCGCGCCTCGGGGAGCCGGCCGAGGCCGGTGAGCGCGAAGACCGCGACGAGGTGGCAGCGCAGCCGGGAGGGCGAGTCGAAGGCCCAGCCCGGTACGGCGGCCAGCGCCGCGTCCACGGTGTCGCGGGCGTCCTCGGCGCGGCCGGTGAGCAGGGCCAGCAGCCCGGACAGGTACGCGGCGGCGAACTGCGCCTCCTTGTCCCCGTCGTACGCGGCGGCCCGCGTGGCCAGTTCGCTGACCTGGAGCGCCGAGGGGTAGTCGCCCTGGAGGGTGATGGTCACTCCCAGCGCGCACAGCGCGCGGGTGCGTTCGGGGCCCTGGGTGTCGTGCGCCATCAGCGCGCGCTCCAAGTAGCCGCGAGCTTCCTTGAGATGGCCGCAGCAGGTCCAGAAGAAGCAGAGCAGTCCGGCGAGTTCGGCGGCGCGGGCGGGCTCGGTGGCCAGCAGGTGGTCGAGCGCGGTGCGCAGGTCGGTGTGGACGTCGTCTATCTGCCGGTAGCAGCGGGCCTGTTCGCTGCTCGACCACAGGGCGTCGGCGCGCCGGGCCAGTTCCAGGAAGTGCCCGGCGTGCCGGTCGGCCAGGGCGTGTTCCTCGCCCAGCTCGCGCAGCCACTCCTGGCCGTACTCGCGGATGGTGTCGAGCATCCGGTAGCGGTGGCCGTCCCTGCGGACCACGGACTGGGCCACGAGGCGCTCCAGGGTGGCGGCGACCGCGTGTTCGGCCAGCGGGCCGCCGGAGGTCACCGCGCGCGCGGCGGTGAGGTCGAAGGAGCCGCGGAAGACGGTGAGCCGGGCCCACAGCAAGCGCTCGACCGGCGCGCACAGTTCGTGGCTCCAGCCGATGGTGGTGCGCAGGGTGCGGTGCCGCGGCGGCCAGACGAAGTCGGCGCGGGCCAGCACGTCGAAGCGGAAGCCGAGCCGGGAGGAGACGTCCTCGACGGTGGAGGGGCCGACCTGGGCCGCGGCCAACTCCAGTGCCAGCGGGATGCCTTCGAGGCGGCGGCAGATCTCTGCGGCGGCGCGGGCGGCGCCGGGGCCCGCGAGGGCGTCGGGGTCGGAGTCGGTCACGCGCCGGGTGAACAGCGCGAGCGCGTCGGCGCCGTCGCCGTCCAGCGGCCCCACTTCGGTCAGTTCCTCGCCCACCAGGTTCAACGGGCGCCTGCTGGTGGTCAGTACGGTCAGCCCCGGCGCGGAGGTGAGCAGTTCGCCGACCAGGTGCGCGCACTCCTCGACCAGGTGCTCGCAGGAGTCCAGGACCAGTAACAGGCGCTTGTCCGCGAGCCATTCGCACAGCGCTTCCACCGGCATGCGCGGTGAGTGATCGGAGAGGTCGACCGCGTCCGAGACGGTGGCCAGCAGCAACTCGGCGTTCTCCAGGGCCGACAGGTCGGCCCACCACACCCCGTCGGGGAACCGCGGCGCGGCCCGCTGCGCGGTGCGGGCGGCGGAGCGCTGCGCGATACGGGTCTTGCCGACGCCGCCCGCACCGGTGAGTGTGACCAGCCGGTGGGTCGCGAGCGCGGTGTCCAACCGCGCCAACTCCTCCTGTCGCCCCTCGAAGCTGGTCGTTTCCTCGGGGATGTAGCCCATCATGGGGACAGCCTGGCATCGTCCGGCCACACAGGGCAGCCACACGACCGGAGCAAAACGGGCCGGTGGACTTCCGGAACGATCTCGTCCGGTGTTGGCGATCATTGCCGATCATCGCGTGATGCCCGAACTTTACCGCTATCTCCGGCAATTCGGGCGCGCGGATGTCGAGTTCACCGGGCGGGCGTCCCCGCGACTCGGCCATGGCGCCGGAAGCACGCAATATCAAACATTAGAAGAGATGGATCTTCAGGGTCCGTTGCCCCTTTGGTGCATGTTGTTCCATCCGGTTCGATCGTGCTCGGACCGCCTCCGAGCTGCCACGATCCGACCGCTACCCTGAACCGTCCCTCTCATGCGGGGCGGCAACGGAATTGGGCGGCCAATCAGCACGCTACCTGCACATCACGGTCCGGCAACGCATCCGTAATGGGGCGTTGACGCTCCTGGGTATCTGGCGTAGAACTACCCCTGCGGTTGAGATGGCGTTTCATCTTGGTGACTTCTGTTGGAAATCGATAGGCTACAGGCCCTCCAGAAACGTCCACTCCGCCATCGCTCGCCTACCGCACCCGGAACGGCCACACACACATGGAGGCACCATGTCGGACGTCGAATCAACGGGAAGCAGCACAGCGGGAAGCGGCCTGGACAGCGGTACGTCGCCGTCGCGCAGAAACGTGCTCAGAGGCGTCGCGGGCGCGGCCGGTCTCGCCGTCGTCTCCGGCGGCCTGCTGACGGCCTGCGGCAGCGACTCCAAGGACTCCAAGGACAAGAGCAGCCCCAGCGCCTCCGGCGGCAAGGTCGGCGGCACGGTGACCTTCGGGTCCAACTACTCCGACTCCGCGCCGAAGGCCGCCTTCGCGGCCCTCACCACCGCAGCCGCAGCGAGCACCAAGGCGCAGGTCAAGATCAACACGGTCGACCACAACACGTTCCAGGAGAACATCACCAGCTATCTCCAGGGCACCCCGGACGACCTGTTCACCTGGTTCGCGGGCTACCGCATGCAGTACTTCGCCGCGCAGGGCCTGGCCCAGCCGCTGGACGACGTGTGGGACAAGATCGGCGGCAACTTCGGCGACGCGGCCAAGAAGCTCTCCACCGGCCTCGACGGCCACCAGTACCTGGTGCCGCTGTACAACTACCCGTGGGTGGTCTTCTACAACAAGAGCCAGTTCGCGGCCAAGGGCTACTCCGTGCCCACCACCTGGGACGCCTACGTGGCGCTCGCCAAGAAGATGAAGGGCGACGGCATCATCCCGATCGCCTTCGGCGACAAGGACGGCTGGCCCGCCCTCGGCACCTTCGACATCCTGAACATGCGGATCAACGGGTACGACTACCACACCAAGTTGATGAAGCACGAGATCCCGTGGACCGACCAGGGCGTGCACACGGTCTTCCAGCACTGGGCCGAGATCCTGCCGTACACGCAGACCGGCGCCAACGGGCGGATCTGGCAGGACGCGGCCAAGACGCTGGAGACCAAGAAGGCCGGGATGATGTTCCAGGGCACCAACCAGGTGGCCGCGCAGTACGTCTCGGACAAGGCCGACCTCGCCGACCTGGACTTCTTCACCTTCCCCGCGATCAACCCGTCGTACGGCCAGGACTACATGGACGCGCCGACCGACGGCTTCATGCTCAGCAAGAAGGCCAAGAACCCCGACGCGGCCAAGGCGATCCTGGAGTACATCGGCACCGGGCAGGCCGAGTCGGACTTCCTCAAGACCGACCAGTGGGACGTCGGCCTGGCCACCGGCCTCCAGGTGCCGACGTACAACGCGATCCAGAAGAAGTCGGTCGCCGAGATCGCCAAGTGCAAGGCGGTGGCGCAGTTCATGGACCGCGACGCCGACCCGGCGATGGCCACCGCGATGATCTCGATCATCCAGAAGTTCATCGACGACCCGAGCACGGGCAACATCGCCGGCCTCCAGAAGAGCGCCGAGGCCCAGGCGAAGGCGATCTACTCCTGATGAGTTCCCCCCAGACGCCCGCCCCGGCGGCGGCGGAAACCACGGCCACGCCGAAGGTCCGCCGCCGCCGGGGCATACGCAGGCTGAGTGCGCGCGACCGCGTGGTCGTCGCGCTCCTGCTGGGCATACCGCTCCTGCTCGACCTGGTCTTCGTCTGGTTCCCGGCGCTCGGCACGGTGCTGCTGTCGTTCACCAAGTGGAACGGCGTCGGCAGTCTGCACACCAAGACCTGCCAGCCGAATCTGCCGTCGATCCTCAACAACGGCTGTGTGTACGGCGTCCAGAACTACCACCAGGCCGCCACGATCTACCCGGAGTTCTGGCCCGCCGTCCGGCACAATCTGATCTGGCTGGCCGTCTTCGTCCTGATCGCCACACCGCTGGGCATGCTCTTCGCCGTCCTCATCGACCGCGGCATCCGGGGCAGCCGGATGTACCAGAGCATCCTCTTCCTGCCCGTGATGCTCTCCCTGGCGCTGGTCGGCATCATCTGGGAGTTCATGTACTCGCAGAACTTCGGGCTGATCAACACCGTCATCGGGCGCAACGGCAACGACAACGCCATCGACTGGCTCGGCAATCCACACCTGAACCTGTGGTCGGTCCTGGTCGAGGCCACCTGGCGGCAGGCCGGATACGTCATGGTGCTGTACCTCGCCGGGCTCAAGGCCGTGGACCCGACGCTGCGCGAAGCGGCCCTGGTCGACGGCGCCAACGCCTGGCAGACCTTCTGGCGGGTGATCTTCCCCGTGATGCGTCCGATCAACATCGTCATCATGGTGGTCACCGTCATCGAGTCGTTGCGCGCCTTCGACCTGGTGTACATCACCAACAAGGGCATCAACGGCCTGGAGCTGCTCTCGGTCCTGGTCACCTCCAACATCGTCGGGGAGACCCAACGGGTCGGCTTCGGCTCCGCGCTGGGCGTGGTGCTGCTGGTGATCTCGCTGGTGCCGATCAGCGTCTTCCTGTACCAGACGTTCAGCCGTGAGGAATCGCGATGACCACCGATACCCTGCCGCGGCTGCACACCGAACCCGCCGCGCGGCCCCCGGGCCCCGGGAAGCCGCGCCCCTGGGGCCAGATCGCCTCTCAGGTCTTCCTGATCTGCGCCTCGGTCCTCTGGCTGCTGCCGATCGCCTTCGCGCTGTACGTGGCCGTCCGCCCGTACTCCGACACCCGCAAGTACGGCTATGTCTCGCTGCCGCACCACCTGACGTTCAAGAACTTCACCGACGCGTGGACCCAGTCGGACATGAAGCACTTCTTCTGGAACTCGGTGCTCATCACCGTTCCGGCGGTGATCGTCGTGCTGGCGCTGGCGTCCGGTGTGGCCTTCGTGCTGACCCGGGTCAACGTCAAGCTCAACATCGCGCTGCTGATCCTCTTCACGGCGGGCAACCTGCTCCCCCAGCAGGTCATCATCACCCCGCTGTACCGGATCTACCTGAAGATCTCGCTGCCCGGCTTCCTCAGCGGCAGCGGCCTGATGTACAACTCGGTCTTCGGCCTCATCGTCATCAACGTGGCCTTCCAACTGGGCTTCTGCGTCTTCGTGCTGAGCAACTACATGAAGTCGATCCCCGACGAGATGTACGAGGCCGCGCTGGTCGACGGCGCGGGGCTGTGGACCCGGTACTGGAAGCTCACCCTGCCGCTGTGCCGTCCGGCGCTCGCGGCGCTGGCGACGCTGCTGACGACCTGGATCTACAACGACTTCTTCTGGGCCATCACCTTGATGTCGTCGGGCGACAAACGCCCGGTCACCTCGGCACTGGCCAATCTCCAGGGGCAGTTCGTCTCCAACCAGAATCTCATCGCCGCCGCCGCGATGATCGCGGCGGTGCCGACGCTGGTGGTCTACATCCTGCTCCAGAAGCAGTTCATCGCCGGTCTGTCGCTGGGCTCCAGCAAGGGCTGAGCACACGGGCAGGGGCCACGCTTCCGCTCCCGTCCCCCAACGGCCGCCTCCGGGAACCCCGTTCCCGGCGGCGGCCGTCCGTCGCGGCGGCGGTCACGCCCGCTTCGCGGCGCCGCCGGCCCTGACCCGCGACGGCAGCCGCAGCCACCAGGACGCCGCGGCACGGGTCTTGGAGGGAATGCGCAGGTCGCCGGAGACCCGCCGCAGGAGATCGGTCTCGCCGCTGATGCCGAGCCCGTAGACGGCGGCGGAGGCCGCGCGCCCACCGGCCGGGCGGGAGGCGCCGCCGGCGGCGGGGGTCAGCGCCAGCGCGTTCTCCCAGAAGGACCGCGGGCTGACCCCGCCCATGTGCGCGAGCGCCGACGTGGCGGCCCTGACCACCGCCTCCGGCAGGGTGGGAGCGAGCGCCAGCCGCTGGACCAGCGGCCGTTCCGCCGTACCCCCGACGATCCGCAGGGCTTCGAGCAGCCGCCCGGCGAGCGTGACATCGCGGGCGACGGCCAGCCGGGACAGCTCGTACGACATCGCGGCGGCCACCGGCGCCCGGTAGGGGGTGGCCGCGACCATCATGGCCGCGTACAGGCGCATGTCGAAGACCGGGTGCAGCAGCATCTCGCGGACCAGCAGGGGCAGCAGCGGGTCCGTGAAGCGCGGGATCTCGCGGGAGACGGCCGACAGGGCGGAGGCGGTGACGCGGGCGGCGATGTCGGAGCCGTACCGCTCCCCGGCACCGGTACGGGTGCGGGCCGGGAGCGACGGCGGCGCGCCGTCCAGCATGCGCGACACGACCGCGGCGAGCGCGCGTTCCTCCGCCTGGCGCCCGTCGGCGTCGTACGCCACCTGCTTGACCAGCCGGGCGAGCACGGCCGACTGCGGCCGGTCGAAGTGCTGGAGCCGGACCTTGCGGACGCAGGCCAGCAGCGCGCCGAGGAAGGCGCTGTCGTTGGTGGGCCTGGCCAGTTGGGCGAGCACGCCAGAGGCCGCGTCCGGGTGCGCGCTGGAGTCCAGGAGGCAGACCGGTTCGAGGAAGACCTGGTTGTGGGCGTCCGCCGCCCAGGCGATGCACGCCGAGACCGCCGCCACCTGACCCGAGGGGTGGCCGAGCACCCGGTTCAGCGCCTCGTGCCGCTGCTGCCAGGCCAGGCCGTCGGAGACCAGCGACTCGGTGAGCAGGCGTTCGGCCAGGGCCGTCCAGTCCCGTGAGCGCAGCCGCAGTTGGGGGTGGAGGACGAGCAGCACGGTCAACTCGTCCCAATCGGCGCCGGTGACCGGCGCGTCGTCCAGGGCGCGGTCCAGGAGGGTGTCGACCCGCCGTTCCGCCGCGCCGAGATCGCCCGGCGCGCGGGCCAGCAGCGGTACGGCTCCGGCGGACGGGGCCGCGTACCGGTGGAGGATGTCGATGGTGGCGGTCAACTGGCCCGGCGGCAGGCCGAGTAACTGCTCGTAGCGGCGGACCGCGGAATGGCCGACCCTCGTCACGCCGGTCTCCCAGCGGGAGATGGAGCTGACGCTCACCTGCGCGGGCCAGGAGCCGCCGTGGAAGGAGCGGGCGAAGGAGTCGCCCTTCGCCCAGCGCGGTTCGCGGCCGTAGAGCCGGTTGACCCGCAGCAGCCACGCGGCGCGGTCCTGGGTCGTCGGCAGCGGGGCACGCGCGGGGACGGCCGACCGCCGCCGTCCGACCGATCCGTACGGCCGCCCACGCGTGCTGTTCGCCATCGCCACCCCGGTGATCCCTACGCGTCGCGTATTTATTGCAGTGCCCCCCGGCCCGCGCAACGCGCAGTCACATTAGACCCGGCCGACCGTACTGTCGCCATAATCCGGCCAGTCGCGGGAGGGCGAGCCGGATCGCCGGGGCGCACAAAGGGGGCGCGCGCCCGGAACACGCTGTGCGCACAGCGCCTCACCCGACAATTCGGCACGGAATTTCGCACAGGAACACGCAACAAGCGCCACGCACCACCCGAGACAGGGACGCCCATGGCTACCAGCCTGGCTCTTGCCGGAAAGACATTCGACATCTTCACCGCGGAACCCATTCTGCTGTCACGGATCAACGCGAGCCCTCGCCGGTGGCTCTGGCTCTGCGGAATTCCCGTCGTGACCATCGTCCTGCTCTTCGAGTTCTCCGGTCTGTACGGCGCGGTGACCATGCCGCACCTGGGCGGGCAGCTCTGTTCCGACCTGGCCCAATTCCTCAGGTTCGACCGGCCGGACTGCCGACGGCACGCGTCGGCGGGAAATCGGTTTCCGCTCCTGCGCGACCTGCTCTCGCTGAGCGCGATCGTCATCCTGCTGATCACCCCGGCCCTCGTCCAGCGGCAGTGGTCCGCCTTTGAGAACCTGCTGCCGGGAATGGAACGCGACGGATCGCTCACCGTCCCGGCGAACGCCGCCGCGCGGGCGCGGATCCACGCCGAGATCGACCGGACCAATCTGCGATTTCGCCGAATAAGGAATCTGGCGCCGATCATGATCGTCGGTTCGTTCGTCTGCGTCTTCGTCATCTCGCTCAGCGAGAAACGCCTGGGCATCTACTACGCGCTGGCGCCCGCCGGACAGGCGCACGCCTGGGGCAGGGCCGCGTACGCCAACTGGTGGGCGAGCTGGCAGACCTCGCCGGTCGGCGCCATCGTCTACCTCACGGTGGGCACCGCGGGCGTCTACTGGATCGCGGTCATGAACTGCGCGGGCAGCCGCGTACTGCTGTGCCTGTGGCGGCTCCGCGGCGACCTGCACTACGGCGTCGACCCGGCCAACGCCGACGGCAGTTTCGGCTGGGGCCGCGCCCGCGCCGTCCTGGTGCCGACCTACACCTCGATGGCCCTGCACGGCTTCGCCCTGATCGCGGTGGGCATCTCGCTGCCGTTCCCGTGCAGCGTCGTGGTGCTGATCCCGGTGGTCGGCCAGTGGCTGCTCGCGCTGCCCGTCTACACCGGGCTGCCGCTGCTGCTCACCCGGCGCTGGGTCCGGGGATTCAAGCGGCGCGAGGAGGCCCGGCTGCGGATCGCGCTGCGGCGGCTGGAGGCCGACCGCGCCGCTCTGCTGGCGGCGGGCCGCTACTTCACCGAGTGCGAGGCGCTGAGCGGGCGCCTGGCCCGCGTCCGCGACATCCGGTCCTTTCCCTTCAACCGGCCGCGCGACATCGTGCTGGCCGCCGCGAATCTCCTCGCCACCGCCGGTGGCGTCTACTCCCTTTTCCTCGTCTGGTACTGACCAGGCGTCACTTCTCGTCGGCCCGCCCATCACTTGGCGCCGGCCCGACGTCACTTCGCACGGACTCGGTCGCACCGAACAGCCCGCTCCACATCCGTCTGGGGGATTCATGCGCAAAGACCAGGAAAACCAGCTCCAGGAAGTCTTCGACGCCTACGCGCTCACCTGGGGACCGGTGCAATGGCGCTCTCGAGTCGCGGCCGTCCGCCGTACCGGGAACGACACCTTCGCCTCGATGCTGTACGCGCTCGCGGCCGTCGAGACCGATTCCGCGCTGATGCGCAGAAAGGTGCACGCGATCCGGGGCGACCGGGCGAACGCGCTCGCGCAGTTCAACATCCTGTGGCTGGCGGAGGAGGCCGAGCACGGTTACGCGCTGCGCGCCGCCGCTTCGGCGCTCGGCACTCCGAGGAAACCGTCGGCGGTGCGTCGCAACACCCGTCACATCCGCGCACTGGTGACCTGGCCGACGCTGTACGCGGCCGGTCTGCTCATGCCGCACATCCAGGCGATGTACTGCGTTCTGGGCGCGATGCAGGAGTACATCGCGCTGACGACCTACCGGCGGATCGGCGAATTGGTGGGAGATCCGGCACTCGACGATCTGCTGAAGGCGATCGCGCGCCAGGAGTCGCACCACATGAAGTTCTACCGCAATTGCGCGCTGATCCTGCTGGAGGAGCCGGGCGCGCGCAGGACCGCGCGGCTGACGATGCCCACGCTGTGGCGTCCGCCCGGCATCGACCTGCTCGGCCTCGGCCAGTGGCTCGACGTGTTCGGCCCGCTGCTGCGCGACCCGGTGTACGCCGACCGGCTCGCGCGGGCCGACGCCGTGCTCGGGGACCTGATCGAGGACCACTCGGTGACGCCGATGACCTCCTTCCTCGCCAAGGCCGGACCCCGGCTGCACGCGGCGGCGGACACCGCCCCTGCGCCCGCCGGGAGCACCGCGGTCCGCCTGCCCCCCCGTCGGGGCCGCCGACCGGTCCGTCGGCGGGCGGCGCCGATGAGGTCGTTCCGCTCCGGCGGCTGGGAGTTCCCGGTCGGCGACGCGGGGCCGCGCGACGGCGAGCCCGTGGTACTGCTGCACGGCTTCCCCGCGGGCCCGGCGTGCTGGACGCGGGTCGCGCGGGCGCTGGGCGCGGCGGGTGTACGGACGCTCGCCCCGCTCCAGCGCGGGTACGCTCCCGGCGCCCGCCCGCGCCGGGCGCGCGACTACCGGCTGCCGCTGCTGGTCGAGGACGTCCTCGGCCTGCTGGACGCGGCGGGCCTGGAGCGCGCGCATGTCGTCGGGCACGACTGGGGAGGCAGTGTGGCCTGGGCGCTCGCCGAGCGGGCGCCGGACCGGGTCGCGTCACTGACCGCCGTGTCGATGCCGCACCCGGCCGCCCTGGGCCGGTCGCTGCTGACCAGCCGTCAGGCCCTGCTCTCCTGGTATCTGCTCTTCTTCCAACTCCCCTGGCTGCCCGAGGCGGTGATCACCCACGACCGCGGGCACACCGGGGCGCGCTGGCTGCGCCGGCTCGGCCTGGAGGAGGCGACGGCCCTCGGGTACGCGCGGCGGTTCGTGACCGACCGGGCCGCGCTGACCGGCGCGCTCGGCTGGTACCGGGCGCTCCCCCGCGAGGCGGCCCGCGGGCTGCGGGCCGCGCCGGTGTCGGTTCCCACGCTGTTCGTGTGGGGAACGGCGGACGCCGTGATCAGCGCGCGGTCGGCGTGGCTGACCGAACGCTGGGCGGCGGGACCTTACGCCTTCCACCCGCTCGTCGGCGGCACGCACTGGCTGCCGGAGCAACGTCCGGACCTGCTGGCCGAGTTGATCCTCGGACAGCTCGCGAACCACCCCGCCGTCCGCTGAACCGGACCCGCCGCGATCCGGAAAACAGGCCGACTCCGACCCCAAAAACCGTTATCCATACGGGCGTTGGCTCCGGCGCTGTCACGGGGATTGACACTGTTCAGGCGTTGCAAGAGACTCCCACGGAGAGCGCTCTCCGCCGTCATCTCCGGCCATTGTGCGACGAGTCCGGAGCAATTCGCAGCCGCCACCGTGGATGCCGCCGCCTGCCGCCCGTCGCCCGTCCGGCGACGGCCTCCACGGTGATCAGAGTCATCACACCCCCACGTGGAGATGCACATGAGCCTCCTGTCCACATTTCTGAGGTCCGTCAGACGGCGCAGACCGCTGGTGGCCGTCGCCCTCGCGGCGGCCCTGGCGACCGGCGGTGCCATCGGCACCACGACCGGTACCGCGCACGCGGCCGACACCCTGCTGTCCCAGGGCAAGACCGCCACCGCCTCCTCGACCGAGAACGCGGGCACCCCCGCCTCGGCCGCCGTCGACGGCGACGTCGGCACCCGCTGGTCCAGCGCGGCCGGTGACCCGCAGTGGCTCCAGGTCGACCTCGGCGCGTCGGCGACCATCAGCTCGGTCAGCCTCAACTGGGAGACCGCGTACGCCACGGCCTTCAAGATCCAGGTCTCCGACACCGGCACGACCTGGACCGACGCCTACTCGACCACGACGGGACCCGGCGGAAAGCAGACCCTTTCCGTAAACGCTTCCGGGCGCTATGTCCGGATGTACGGCACCGCGCGCGCCACCGGATACGGCTACTCCCTCTGGGAGTTCCAGGTCTACGGCTCGACCGGAGCCGCGGGCGGCACCTGCGGCACCGCCAACGCCGCGCTCAACCACCCGGCCACGGCGTCCTCCACGGAGAACGCGGGCACCCCCGCCTCCGCGGCCGTCGACGGCAACGCGGGCACCCGCTGGTCCAGCGCGGCCGGTGACCCGCAGTGGCTCCAGGTCGACCTCGGCTCCTCGCAGGCGGTCTGCAAGGTCGGTCTCACCTGGGAGGCGGCCTACGCGACCGCCTTCAAGATCCAGGTCTCGGACAACGGCACCACCTGGACCGACGTCTACTCCACCACCACCGGTACCGGCGGCACCCAGAACCTCACGGTCAGCGGCACCGGGCGCTACGTCCGGATGAACGGCACCGCGCGCGCCACCGGATACGGCTACTCCCTCTGGGAGTTCCAGGTGTACACCACCGGGAGCGGCGGGACCGGCGGCGGCACCGGGGGCACCACCACCCCGCCCACCAACGGCGGCGGCGGGGACTTCTCCGGCACGGTGATCTCCGCCTACAAGCAGGTGTCGGCCTCGTCGTACGAGGGCGGCAACGCCCCGGCCGCCGCTCTCGACGGCCGTACCACCACCCGCTGGTCCAGCCTCTCCACGGACAACGAGTGGATCCAGGTCGACCTCGGCAACATCGGCAAGATCAGCGGCATCGTGCTCAACTGGGAGTCGGCGTACGGCAAGGGCTACCACATCGACGTCTCGGACAACGGCACGGCGTGGACGCCGATCTACACCACGGCCAACGGCCCCGGCGGCATCGAGCGGCTGCCCGTCACCGGCCAGGGCCGCTACGTCCGGCTGACCGGCACGGCCCGCGCCACCGGATACGGCTACTCGCTCTGGGAGTTCCAGGTGTACGGCACGGTGGACAACTCCACCGCGACCCCGCCGCTGCTCTCGGCGCCCACCAAGGCCCCGGCCACGCTCAACCAGTTCGCGCTGTCCGCACCGGCCGACAAGGCCATGGTCACCAACACCCGGCGTCCCGCGCTGAGCTGGGCGGCCGTCGGCGGCGCCGCGCACTACGAGGTGTGGCTCAACATCAGCCGCACCGACTACGACTTCACCGCGTCGGGCAATCTGCTCGACCTCTACACCAAGGTCGCCGAGCCCACCGGCACCTCCTACACGCCGAGTTGGGACATCACCGACCGCTGGACGTACAAGTGGTTCGTCGTCTCGGTCAGCGGTTCGGGCGCGAAGACCACGTCCAACATCCGCACGTTCAGCGTCTACCTGCCCGACGTCAAGCAGGCGGCCGACGGCATCAGCATCATCAACGGCGCGCGGGACCTCAACAAGGACGGCTCCATCGAGCCGTACGAGGACTGGCGGCTGCCGGTCGACACGCGGGTCGGTGATCTCCTCGGGCGGATGACGCTGGAGGAGAAGGCGTTCCAGATGTTCTACAACGTCCAGTCGTACCCGATGTCCGGCTGGCACTTCGGACCGGCGCAACCCGCCGACCTGGACAACGTCCTGAAGTCCACGGCGGCCACCCGGCTGGGCATCCCGCCGGTCTCGGCCGGTGACACCACCGCCGGTTACCAGACCACGTATCCGTTGCAGAGCACCCTGGCGGCGGGCAAGGACTATCCGCTCGACTACAAGCTCGGCGACATGCAGCGCAAGGAGGAGCTGGAGGTCGGCGCGCGCGGCACGCTGTCCCCGCTGGCCGAGGTCGGCACGAAGGTTCTGTACCCGCGGATCCAGGAGGGCGGCGGCGAGAACGCCGACGTGGCGGCGGCCCAACTGCGGGCGCTGGTGGCCGGTTTGCAGGGCGGCCCGGAGCTGAACCCCGGCTCGGTGCTCGCCACCGTCAAGCACTGGCCCGGTGAGGGCGCGGGCGGCGAGGCCGGCATCGTCTACGACGGGGTCACGATCAAGTACCACATGATCCCGTTCAAGGCCGCGATGGAGGCGGGCGCGGTCAACATCATGCCCGGCTACGCGGGCAGTTCGTATCTCGACCCGGGCGGTCCCGGCGCGGGCGACAGCGCGAAGATCCTCACCTACCTGCGGCAGAATCTCGGCTACACCGGTCTGATCACCACGGACTGGCTGCCGTCGACGGCCTGGATCAACGCGGCCAACGCGGGCTCCGACGTGATGGGCGGCGCCGACCCGGGCGCTGCCGACTTCACCATGGCGAGCTTCGAGAACAGCGTGCCGCTGGCCCGGATCAACGACGCGGTCACGCGCATCCTGAAGCTCAAGTTCGAGCTGGGCATCTTCGACCACCCGTACGGCGACCCGGTCAACGGCCCGTACCGCTTCCACCAGCCGAGCTACACGGCGCTGGCCAACCAGGCGTCGCGGGAGTCCAACACGCTGCTGAAGAACAACGGTGTGCTGCCGATCAGGCTCAACTCCGGTGACAACATCGTGGTAGCGGGTCCGCGGGCGACCGACGGCGCCGCGTGCTGCATCTGGTCCAGCTACTTCCACCCGGACTACGGCTCGCTGACCGTGCTCGACGCGATCAAGGCGAGAGCGGCGACGGCCGGTGTCAACGTCTACCAGGACACCGGACCGGCCCCGAAGCTCGCGGTCGTGGCGGTCGGCGAACCGTCGTACACCCACGCCACCTCGTGGCCCGACACCCAGCCGTATCTCCCGGCGGACCAGCTCGCCCTCATCCAGAATTTCAAGAACCAGGGAATTCCGGTGGTGGTCGTGCTGACCCTGCCCCGACCCATCGTCATGAGCGACTGGAACAACCTGGCCGACGCCATCGTGGTGACCTACCGCGGCGGTGAGGAGGTCGGACCGGCGACGGCCAGCCTGCTCTTCGGCGACTACACCCCGCGCGGCAAGCTGCCCTGGCAGCTGCCCAGAAGCCTCGACCAGGTGCTCAAGCCCGGTGGCGGCGACAATCAGGCGGACGCCAACGAGGCGTGGGACCTGCCCTACGACCTCGGCGCCACCGCGGCCGAGCGGGCCGACATCCGGGCGAAGATCGACGCCGGTCAGACGGTGCCGACGACGTACGGGAATCCGCTCTACCCCTACGGTGCCGGTCTGACGAGCTGGTAGACCGCACCGGTTCGTGAGATCGCAGCGCCCCTCGTCGGCTTCCGGCCGACGGGGGGCGCTGCCCGTTCAGGCCCCGCTCAGGGCTGGGACGTGCTGCTCGACCCAGATCGTCTTGCCGTCCTCGCTGTAGCGCGTCCCCCAGCGGTCGGCGAGCTGCCCGATGAGGTAGAGGCCGCGCCCGCCCTCGTCCAGGAGTTGGGCGTGCCGCATGTGCGGCGAGGTGTCGCTGCCGTCGGAGACCTCGCAGATGAGCCCCGCGTCCCTGATCAGCCGGAGCGAGACCGGGCCGCGGGCGTGGGTGACGGCGTTGGTGAGCAGTTCGCTGACCACCAGTTCGGTGGCGAAGGCGTGGTCGGACAGGCCCCACTCCTCCAGCCGGGCCATGACAGCGGCGCGGGCGGCCGGGACGCTCTCCGGGAGCGCGGGGTACTCCCAGCTCGCGACGTTCGCGCCGTCCAGGGTCCTGGTGCGGGCCAGCAGCAGCGCCACGTCGTCGTCGTGTTCCGCGGGCAGCCCCGACCAGACGCGGTCGCACAGCGCGTCGAGGCTGTCGGTGGCGGGCAGCAGGGCCCGCGCGAGGGCGGCGACGGCCGCGTCGGTGCCCTGGTGGCGCAGGTCGAGCAGGCCGTCGGTGTAGAGCGCCACGACCGTGCCCTCGTCGAGGGTGAGGGTGCTGCTCTCGAAGGGCGTGCCGCCGACGCCGAGCGGCGGATTCTCCGCGAGCCGCTGGAATTCCACCCGGCCGTCCGGGTGGACGAACGCGGGCGGGGTGTGGCCCGCGCTGGCCACCGTGCACTGCCGCGAGATGGGGTCGTAGACCATGTACAGGCAGGTGGCGCCCAGCTCGCGGTCCGCGTCGTCGTCGGCGAGGCGTACCGCCAGGTCGTCCATGCGGGAGAGCAGTTCGTCGGGCGCGAGGTCGAGGTCGGCGAGGGTGTGCACGGCGGTACGCAGCCGCCCCATCATCGCCGCGGCGTGGATGCCGTGGCCCACCACGTCCCCCATGACGAGCGCGACCCGTGTGCCGGACAGCGGGATCACGTCGAACCAGTCGCCGCCGACGCCCGCCGCGGTGTCGGCGGGCACGTAGCGGTAGCTGGCGTCCACGGCGCTGTTGCGCGGCACCTTGTGCGGCAGCAGACCCTGCTGGAGCCCCAGGGCGATGTCGCGGCTGCGGGTGAGCTGCTGCGCCCTGACCCTGGCCTGGCTGATCAGGACGGCGACCACGGCGGAGGCGGCGAGGAACGCCAGCTTGACCAGCCACAGGTCGGTGCCCTCGGTCAGCCAGTGCCGCAGCGAGGCGTACATCGCGACGGTGAGGGCGCCGAGGACGGCGGTGACGGTGACCGAGTGCACCGCGGCGGCCAGGAAGGGCACGACCGCCAGGGCCAGCCCGAAGTGACCGTCGGGGGCGGTGCCGACGATGGCGGAGCCCGCTCCGACCAGCACGGCGGAGGGCACGACACGCGCGACGCGAGCGAGCAGGCGGCCGGATACGCGCGGCCCCCCTGCGTACACGACGTCCATTCCGGCCCACTTTCGGTTCGGCACGGCGCTGTCCCGCAGCCCGAGCCCATGACAAAAGCCTACGTCACAGACGTATCCGGTGATCCTGGACAGCGGTGGGGCGGGAGAACACGCGGGATACGGATGAGGCGCGCGCCGGGGCCAGGGGCGGGATCGCGCCGATCTCCCGGCGGGAAGCCCCGAACACGCGGTGCGACGGCCCGTGACGCCGTAACGTCCCCTCGGCACGCTGCCCAGCCTCCGGCCGGACTCCCGGCCGCTGTCCCCCGGGGAGGACACGTATGACCACGGACGCCGTCGTCGATCTCGGCGCGCTCGGCGAGGAGTTCAGACGCGACCCGTATCCGGTCTACGCGGAGCTGCGCGCGCGGGGGCCGGTCCACCGGGTGGTGATCCCCGAGGGCCACGAGGCGTGGCTGGTCGTCGGGTACGAGGCGGGCCGCGCGCTCCTCAACGACGCCCGGCTGTCGAAGGTGTGGTCCAACGCGGCGCCGGAACTGGGAGTGCGGACGGTGGCGTCCGGCCTGTCCATGCTCAGTACCGATCCGCCGGTGCACAGCAGGCTGCGCAAGCTGGTGGCGCGGGAGTTCACCCCCCGCCGGGTGGACGCGATGGCGCCGCGGGTCCAGGCGCTCGCGGACGGCATGCTGGACGCGATGGCGAAGGAGCCCTCGCGCCGCGGCGACCTGGTGGAGTCGCTGGCCTTCCCGCTGCCGATCTCGGTCATCTGCGATCTGCTCGGCGTGCCCTTCATGGACCGCGAGCAGTTCAGGGCCTGGTCGAACATCGCGCTGTCCACCTCGTCGGCGCGGGCCAGGGCGGACGCGGCGGACGCGATGAACGACTTCCTCGTCCGCCTGGTCGCCGACAAGCGCGAGCGGCCGGGCGACGATCTGATGAGCGCCCTGATCCACACCGCGGACGAGGACGGCGACCGGCTCAACGCCGAGGAGCTGCTGGGCATGGCCTGGGTGCTGCTGGTCGCGGGCCACGAGACCACGGTCAACCTGATCTCCAACGGGGTCCTGGCCCTGCTCACCCACCCCGAGCAGCTCGCCGCGCTGCGCGCCGACCCGGAAGGTCTGATGGAGGGCGCGGTCGAGGAGATCCTGCGCTACGACGGCCCGGTGGAGACGCCCACCTACCGCTTCTCGACCGCTCCGGTCGAGGTGGGCGGCACGGTGATCCCCGGTGACGGGCGCTTGGTGCTGGTCGCGCTCGCCGACGCCGACCGCGACCCCGCGCGCTTCCCCGACCCCGACCGCTTCGACATCCGCCGCGACGCCCGGGGCCACATCGCCTTCGGGCACGGCATCCACTACTGCCTGGGCGCGCCGCTGGCCCGCCTGGAGGCCAGGATCGCGCTGCGCGGCCTGCTGGACCGCTTCCCCGCCCTGGCGCTCGACGCGGACCCGGCCGGGCTCCAATGGCGCGGCGGCCTGCTCATCCGGGGTCCCGAGCGGCTGCCGGTGCGCTGGTGACACCGCCCCCGAGTGGCCCGCCGGTGACGGCGGGCTACTCGCCGTGCCAGGAGTGCCACAGCGCCGCGTAGCCGCCGCCGGCCGTGACCAGCTCGTCGTGGGTGCCCAGCTCGGTGACGACCCCGGCCTCCATGACGGCGACGCGGTCCGCGTCGTGGGCGGTCTGGAGCCGGTGGGCGATGGCGATGACGGTGCGGCCCTCCAGCACGGTCGCCAGCGCGCGTTCCGTGCTGCGGGCGGTGGCCGGGTCCAGCAGGGCGGTGGCCTCGTCCAGGATCACCGTGTGCGGGTCGGCGAGGATCACCCGCGCCAGCGAGAGCTGCTGCGCCCTGGCGCCGTCCAGGTGGCGGCCGTCGCCGCCCAGGCGGGTGTCGAGGCCGTCGGGCAGGTCGTCGGCCCAGCCGGTGTCGACCGCGTCCAGCGCGGCGCGCAGCTCCTGGTCGGTGGCGGCGGGCCGGGCGATCAGCAGATTGTCGCGCAGCGTGTCGCGGAAGACGTGGTGGTCCTGGGTGACCAGCACGATCTGGCGGCGCAGGCGGTCCGGCGGCAGGTCGGCGACCGGCACACCGCCCACGGTGACCGAGCCCGCCCGCGGCCGGTCGATCCCGGCCAGCAGCCGGCCGAGCGTCGACTTCCCCGCGCCCGAGGGACCGACGACGGCCAGCCGCTCCCCCTGCCGCACGTCGAGGTCCACGCCGTGCAGGATGTCGCCGACGTGGTCGTAGGAGTAGCGGACGCCGCTGACCTCGATCCGGTCGTCGGCCGGTACCGCGTCGGCGTCGGTGCGCGTACGCGGCAGCATGTCCAGGCCCTCGACCCGCGCGTACGAGGCGCCGCTGCTCTGCAACAGCTCGACCCGCATCAAGATCGTGTCCAGCGGCCCGACGAGCTGCCGCAGGTAGACCGCGGAGGCGACGACCGTGCCGAGCGAGACACCGCCGTGGTCGTACAGCGCGCCGCCGACGAGCAGCACGCCGAGGACGGGCAGCGCGTACGAGATGTCGACGCTCGGGAAGTACACCGAGCGCAGCCACAGGGTGCCGAGGCGGGCGCGTCCGGCGCCGGCGATGGCCGCCTCCGCCGTGGCGATCCGCCGCTCCTGGAGGCCGAGGGCCTCGACGGTACGGGCGCCGCCCGCGGTCGCCGCGAGGACTTCGGCGAGTACGGAGTTGGCCGCGCCCTCGGCGAGGTACGCGGTCCGCGCGCGGCGCAGGTACCAGCGGGTGGCGACCGCGATCACCAGCAGGCAGGACAGCCCGCACAGGCCGAGCAGCGGGTCGAGCACGAGCACGGCGACGATGATGAACAGCGCCTGCATGGTGGCGATCAGCACGGTCGGCACGTCGCTGCGCAGCGTCGTCGCCACGACGTCGATGTCCGTGGTGCCGCGCGCCGCGAGGTCGCCGGTCGGCGCGTGTTCCACGACGGCGGCGGGCAGCGCGAGCGTACGGTCCACGAAGCGCTCGCGGATCCGCGCGGCGGCGCGCTCGCCGAACTGGGCCGCGAGGTTGAGCGCGTAGCGCGACAGCACCGTCTGGACGACCGTTGCGACCACGATGGCCACCGCCAGCCGGTCCACGGTGGACACCGCGGCGTGGCCGGTCGAGCCCCTGACTGTGTCCACGATCCGGCCCAGCAGCCACGGGCTGACGAGGCCGGCCGCGGCGGCCAGCGCGTTGAGGCCGAGGACCGCGGAGAACGCGCGCTTGTCGGCGGCGAGCTCGCCGACGGCGGCGCGCCGCACCCGCTCCTGGTCGGCGACGGGGAGCGCGGCGGACAGGGCGGCGGGCGCCTGCCCGGCGGGCGGCTCCCCCGGCGCGGTCAGGACTTTGGTACCGGCGGCAGGGCGCGGGACGGGGACGCCGTCCCGCCGGGACGGTTCGGTGTCCGCCGCGGGCGGGTCGCTCGGCGCGGTCATCGGATCGCCTCTTCCTGTGCGCCGCGCGAGACCAGCGCGCGGTAGCCGGGCTCGGTGTTCAGGAGTTCGTGGTGCGGGCCGACCGCGACCGCGCGCCCTTCGACGAGGTAGACGACCTCGTCGGCCCGGTCGAGCACCAGCGGCGAGGTGGTGGTGACCACCGTCGTCCGGCCGGTGCGCGCGGCGCGCAGCCCGGTGGCCATCGCGGCCTCGGTGTGGGTGTCCACCGCGGAGGTGGGTTCGACGGCCAGCAGCACTTCGGGGTCGGCGCAGACCGCGCGGGCCAGCCGGAGCCGCTGGCGCTGGCCGCCGGAGAGATTGCGGCCGCCCGCGCTGAGGGAGGAGTCGAGGCCCGCGGGCAGCGCGTCCACGATGTCGGTGGCCGCGGCCGTGCGGATCGCGGCGCGCACGGTGGCGTCGTCCGGGTCGGCGCGGCCCGAGACGGCCTCGCGGACGGTGCCGCTGAAGAGCGCGGCATCGTTGTCGGCGACCAGGACGCGCTCGCGTGTCTCGCGCAGCGCGACGGTGTCGAGCCGCAGGGCGCCCCACTCGGCGTCGGAGGCGGCGAAGCGGCCGAGGCGTTCCACGACGGCGGCGGTGTCGGCGGGGCGGGCGGAGGCGAGCGCGGTGAGGACGCCGGGGCGGACGACGACGCCGGAGAGCGGGTCGCGCAGCGCGGCGGGCGACGGCGGGGCGGCCGCCGGGTGCGCGCCGTCGGACTGTTCCGGCGTCAGGGCGAGGAAGCCGGTCACGCGGCGGGCGGCGACCAGCGCGCGGGCCACGTCGTTGCCGCCCTCGATGAAGAAGAAGACCGGGACGACGAGCATGGCCGCGTAGCCGTACACCGCGACCAGTTCGCCGATGGCGAGCGAGCCGTCGGCCGCCATGCGCGCGGCGAGCCAGGTGACCAGGGCGAGGAAGAGGGCGGGCAGCCCGACGGCGAGCGCGCCGACCCAGCTGGTGACGGAGCCGACCCGGTAGCCCTGGTCGCGCAGCG
The DNA here is from genome assembly GCF_044744145.1 of Streptomyces sp. NPDC087422. Lineage (NCBI taxonomy): Bacteria > Bacillati > Actinomycetota > Actinomycetes > Kitasatosporales > Streptomycetaceae > Streptomyces > Streptomyces sp. NPDC087422. Next base: position 141,147 of record NZ_JBIUXT010000004.1, read on the forward strand.
CCTGCGAGCGGCGGCGGTAGCGGGCCGCGTAGACGTCCTTGCCGCCGAGGCCGTTGAGCACGGGCAGCCCGGTCGCCACGTCGACCAGCAGCGCGGTCAGTTCGCCCTGCTCGTCGCGGTAGCCGGTGCCGACCCGCTGGAGGCGGCGTTGCAGCGGGCCGACGGTGACGGCGACCATCGGCACACCGGCCAGCACCACGAGGGCGAGCAGCGGCGAGATGGACAGCAGCACGGCGGCGACCGCCAGATACGAGACGGCCGCGCCGATTCCGGGCCCGGTGACGGTCAACGACTGGGCGATCACCATGACATCGGCCATCCCGATCGCCACCACCTCGCCCGCGCTCATCCGGTGCGGCAGCGTGGCGCCCAGTTCGGTGGCCCGCCGGACGGTGGCGCGTACGACGCGGAAGGAGGCGTCCATCCGCACCTTGGTCATGGTGCGGTGCCGGGCGATGCCGATGAACGCGTTGAGCACCCCGACGCCGAACATCGCCGCGGCCCAGCCGAACAGCGCGGTGTGGTCGCGCGGTCGGAGACCGTCGTCGACGGCGCGGGAGAGCAGATAGGGCGGTACGGCCAGGCCGAGCATCCACACGGTGCCGAGGGTCGCCCCGGCCGCGACCCGGCCGGGCTGGTTCCTGACCAGCCACAGCAGGAAGCGGACAGGGCTTCGGATGTCCCCCGGGGTGGGTGGGGAGAAAGTGTCGGCCATTCCCGCACCCTATGCGGGGGTGCGGGACGGGTCCGAGCGGTTATTCGCCGGGCGCGGGCAGCGTGGCGGAGGTCTCCAGGAAGAAGGCGTCGATGCGCTGCACGGCCTCAAGGAAATCGTCCAGATTGACCGGCTTCGTCACATACGCGTTGGCGTGCTTCTGGTAGGCGTCGGCGATGTCGTCCGGCGCCGCCGAGGTGGTCAGCACGACCAGCGGAATGGAGCCCAATTCGTCGTCGTCCCGCAGGACGGCGAGGAATTCGCGGCCGTTCATGCGCGGCATGTTGAGGTCGAGCACGATCAGGTCGGGGCGCTCGTGCTCCGGGTCGCGCAGGTACTCCAGCGCCTCGATGCCGTCGCCGACGTGCGAGAGCTGCCGGGTCATGCCGCCCTCGGACAGCGCGTCCTCGATGAGCAGGGCGTCCGCGGGGTCGTCCTCGACCAGCAGGACGCTGTATGTGCGGCGCGGGGTGAGGGCGTTCATCGGGTCGCTCCTGATCATGAGGGGCCTCGAGGGGGGATTCGAGGTGAAGACGAGTCCTGGCCAGCGCCGCCGGGCGCCCTGCCGGGTGATGCCCCACGCCTGGCCGAGCCGCGGGTAGTTCGCGCCGAGCCGGACCGCGGCCGCGGCCTCCTGCGCCGCGCACCGGTCGACGGCACGCATGAGATGGGCCAGCACGCGCAGCCGGTTCAGCGGCGCGGCGGCGGGCTCGGGGTGCTGCCCCCACGACGTGTCGCCCGGCGCCAACTCGTCGAATCGCGCGGCCAGTTCACCGACGAGGTCGCGTACGGCGGCGTCGGTCAGGCCGGTCATGGCCCGCTCGACGGAAGCGGTGGGCTCAGCGGCTCGACCGGGTCCCGCGGCCTCGGCGGGAGGGGCGGGGACGGCCGCGGACTGCTCCCGGCCGCCTGGTTCGGTGGCCGTCACGGGGATCGGCATGCTCCGCATCCTAGGGAGGAGATCGACATCATGACAACATTGGTTGTCCAGGGGCGCGGGCACGGAGGGCGTGCGGACGCGACGAATCCGTCACCGTATGCGTGGCTCTGTCCGCAGGAGCGGTGCGCGGTCAGATGTGCGCGAGCAGCCCGTCCAGCGGGCGCGGGACCTGGTGCGGCTCCAGCGCGTCGACCAGCGCGTGCGCGTACTGCGACTTGCGTCCGCTGTGGGTGCCGATGAAGCGCCGGAGCTGGCGGTCGACCGGGCGCTCACGCTGCGCGGGCTGCTTCTGGAAGATCCGGAAGGAGCGCGCCTCGCCCAGTTCGGCCGCGACCTCCCGTACCGCGTCGGTGCCCAGGGACCGGATCAGTTCCTCCTCCAGGTCCGCGACGCAGACGTGGAAGCCGAGCGCCTCCATCTGCGGACGGTCGCGGGGCGAGCCGACGCCCGCGCGGTCCAGGGCGCGCAGGAAGTAACCCTCCTCCGCCTCGTCGCACAGGCCCGCCAGCGCCAGGTCGAGCCCTTCGGGGCCGACCAGGCTCAGGAAGCGTCCGATGCTCATGGCGCCGCCGAGCGGCACGACGACCGTTCCCTCGGCGGCCAGGTCCCGGCCGCGCCGGACCGCGAGCGCCTCGACCGCCGCCTGGTCGCTGGTCCCCTCTACCAGCACCGCGGTCCTCACGTGCGTGGCCGCGGCCAGCTCGCGCGCCGCCGCCTCGGCCGCCGCGGCTCCCGTACCGCCCGCGGCCCACTCCACCACCGCCAGGCCGAAGCGCGTCATCGTGTCCACGCGGCCCAGTCTCCCCCCGGTGCGCGGCGGGCCCCGCATGGTTTTTCACGGCGGACGGCGGCCCCGGAGGGGTCCCGGCGCGGTCCTGGTCGGAGCGACCGGCGGGGTCCCGGTCGGAGCGCGGGCGGAGCGCGGGCGGAGCGTGGGACCGGGGCCCGCCCAAGGTCCCTTCCCCGGTCCCGGCGAGGCCGGGTACCGCGGCGCGGGCGGCTGGTGCCAGACTGCGCAGACGTCCGGCGCTGCGTATACGCGGGCGCGTATACGCAGGTCGGACGGGCGAAGCGGCGGGAACCCCCACACGACGGGGGCTCCGGCCGGTCAGGCACAGGACAGGAGGAACATGCCCGAAGCGGTGATCATCGGCAGTGAGCGCAGCGAGGTCGGACTGCCGACCGGGATGGACGTGCTGCGGCGCGGCGGCTCGGCGCTGGACGCGGTCGAGGCCGCGATGCGCCGCTGCGAGGACAATCCGGCGGACCATTACGTGGGCACCGCGGGACTGCCCAACGCGCAGGGCGTGGTGGAGCTGGACGCCTCCCTGATGCTGGGCTCCGGGCGGCAGTTCGGCGCGGTGGGCGCGCTCAAGGGGTACCCGAACCCGATCTCGGTGGCCCGCGCGGTGCTGGAGAGACTGCCGCAGCACAGCCTGCTGGTCGGCGAGGGCGCCGCGCTGTTCGCGCGGGAGTGCGGCTTCGACACCGCGGACCTGCTGACCGACGCCTCGCGCGAGCAGTGGCGCAAGCAGGTCGCCGACTCCCAGGAGTCGGTGGAGGGTGAGAACACCGCGGCGACCGACGGCGACGCCCGCTACCGGGAGAGCGCGCTCGCGCTGATCCGCCGGCTCGCCCCGCACGGCGGCCCCTGGGGCACGATCAACATCATCGCGCTGGACGCGTCGGGCGAGATGTGCGTCGGGGTCTCGACCTCCGGCTATCCGTACAAGTACCCCGGCAGGGTCGGCGACTCCGCGCTGCCCGGCGCGGGCAACTGGTGCGATCTGCGCTCCGGTGGCGCCGCCTGCACCGGCCGCGGCGAGCTGAGCATGCGCGGCGGCACCGCCCGTACGATCGTCGACCTGCTGGCGGCGGGGCTCGACCCGTCCGACGCGTGCCGGGACGCGCTCGCCGACGCGGCCACCCTGCCCGACGAGTTCCGCTCCGAGCTGCGCGCGCTGGCCCTGACCCCCGACGGCAGGCACGGCGGCGCGGCCGGACAGGAGGGCAGCGTCTACGCGTTGATGAGCGACGCGTCGACCGAGCCCGAATTCCGCCCCCGGACCGTGCTGTGAAGATCTTCGTCTCCTCCGACATGGAGGGCACGGCGGGCGTCGTCGACTGGTCGCAGTGCCGTCCTGGGCAGCCCGAGTACGCGTACTACCGCACGCTGCTCCAAGCGGAGGTCAACGCCTCGATCGAGGGCGCGGAAGCGGGCGGCGCGAACGCGTTCCTGGTCAACGACTCGCACTCCACGATGGCCAATCTGCGCCCGGACGAACTGGCCGGGCGGGCCCGCTATCTGTCCGGCCGCCACAAGCCGCTGTACATGATGCAGGGCCTGGACTCCTCGTACGACGGGGTCTTCTTCGTCTCGTACCACGGCTCGATGTCGGGCGAGCGGGCCACGCTGTCGCACACGTACAACCCGGCGGCGATCAGCGAGGTGCGGCTCAACGGGGTCGTCGCGGGCGAGAGCGGGATCAACGCGCTGGTCGCGCTCGGGCACGGGGTGCCGGTGCTGCTGGTCACCGGGGACGCGACGACGGCCGCCGAGCTGGAGCCGTTCTGTCCCGGCGCGGTGGGCGCGGTCGTGAAGTCGTCGGTGTCGCGGTTCGCGGCCGACAGCCTGCACCCGGAGGAGGCGCGCGAGGTGATCCGGGACGCCGCCCGCAGGGCGGTCGAGGGGCTGCCGTCGGCGGCCCTGCCGGACATCGCGCTGCCCGCGACGCTGACGGTGCGGATGCGCAATCCGGACCTGGCGGAGATGGCGACCTGGATCACGGGCGTCGAGCGGGACCCGGCGGACGCGGTGACGGTACGGATGACCGACGAGGATCCGGTGCGGCTTTACCGCACCTTCGTGACCGTCGTGCTGCTGACGCGCGGCATCGCGGAGTGACGACGGCGGGGCCCGGTCGTCCGGGCCCCGCCGTGTCCGCGCGGGTCGCGGGCCGTCAACCGCCCACGGCCTACTGGTTCGGAAGCACGCGCCTCGGAACCTCAGGTCGCGGAAGCTCAGGTCTCGGAAGCTCGCGCCTCAGAAGCCCGCGCCTCAGAAGCCCGCGCCTCGGAAGCCGGGCGCCTCAGAAACTCAGCGCCGAATCGCGCACCACATAGGCGCACTCCGTGTAGATGTAGCCGCTGCGGAGCTTGACCGTGTCGCTGCCGGGCGTCGCGGAGTCGCCGGAACTGGTCGACTTGTGCAGGAAGTACGTGGTGCCGACCGGCAGATTCAGCGTCTTCTTCGGGTAGTTCCTGCCGCTGTTGTTGCACGCCGAGGTCTGCGCCGACGCCTGGCTGGAGTACGTCTTGCAGGCGCCGCAGCCCTTGAGCGTGAAGCTGCCGGTCACCGGTCCGGTGAACAGCACCTCGACCTGGTCGGGGCTGTCGTTGCTGACCGTCACGGAGATGCTGCCGCCGGAATCCTTGGTCGGCATGCGCTTGCCCGCGGCGGGCACCGTCACGGCGACCTCGGCGGCGATGGCGAGCTTCTTGGCGTACGCGGTGTTCTTGTCGCGCGGGTACTTCTTCACGAAGTCGCGGATCTTGTCCAGCGCGCTGCTGAAGTCGCCGCCCTTGTACTCGTGGACGGCGCAGGTGTAACTGCCCGACTGCACATAGGTGTCGGCCCGGCGGGCGTCCTTGTCGAAGGCCGCGGCCACGCCCGCGTCCCCGCCCTTGAGGTTGCCCGCGCGCACGCCGAGGGCGCGCACCTTGTCGGTGGCCGCGCACGGGTCGCCGCCGTTCAGGTCCCTGGCCGCCGCGTCGATGGTCGACTTGAAGGCGGGCTCGACCTTCGCCGCCTGCGGCGACTTGGGGTACGTGGAGAGCAGGTCGCTCAGATACCCGTCCTTCGCCTCCGCGCCGCTCGCGTCGGCCAGGTCGGCCGTACCGCACGCGTACAGCGAGGTCGCGAGCCGGTCGTCCGGCCATCCGGTCAGCGTGCCGAGGGCCTTCTTGTCGAAGTGCTCGGGCACGGTCCGCAGGTACTTCAGCGGCTCGATGGCGTCGCAGTACCTCTTCTGCTCGTAGGGCGTGCCGACCGCCGTGTAGTACGTGGTCAGCCGGTCGGGTACGCGCTTGGCGGCGCGGGAGCCGCCGTGGTGGTCGCTGAGGTCGCGGTACGCGGCCAGCGCCGTGGTGTAGTCGGTGCGCGCCTCGTCGAACGGCTTGCTCTTGGCCGCCTGGACGAGCTGGTCGGCGGTGTCGAGGCGGTCGAGCAGCATCTTCTGGGTGGCCTCGTCGCGCGCGCCGTCGTAGTAGACGACGCCGCCGACGGGCGCGGCGAGCAGCACGAGGCCGAGCACGATCGCGACGGGCGTCCGCGGCGGCCAGGACAGCGGGGTGCGCAGGCCGCGATAGGCGCCGTGCGCGGCCGCGAGGACGAGGAAGACGGCGTAGGCGACGACGACGCCGCCGGACACGCCGTCCGCCGTCGCGGGCAGCGCGACGAAGAGCAGGACGCCGGTCGCGACCAGGCAGGCCGCCGTGGCCAACCAGCGGCGGGTCAGCGCGTAACCGATGCCGAGGCCGCTGAGATTGAGCAGGCCGACGGCGACGGCCCGCAGCGCGTTCGCCGGGGCGGGCGGCGGCGCCGGTGGTGCGGGCGGGCCGGCCGGGAACCCGGGCGCGTAGCCGGACGGATATCCGGACGGGATGCCGGGCGGCGCGGCGGGCTGCCGCGGCAGCCAGGCCGGTGGCGCGGGCGGCGGCGGGGGCCCGAAGCCCTCCGGCGCGCCGCCGCTGCCCGGTGTGCCGCTGCCGCTCGGCGTGTCGCCGGCGCTCGGCGTACTGCCCGCGCCTGGTGTGCCGTCAACGCCCGGCGCGTCGGCGCCGTCCGGTCTCCCGCCGCCGCCCGGCGTACCGCTGGCGTCCGCTCCGTCCCGCTGGTCCCAGGTCATGGCGAATTCCCCCCTGCTCCTGCGCGGACGGGATCACCGCCCGTCGCGCTTCCCCACCCCACCGCGGGCGCGCCCGTGCGTCCGGCCGCTGGAGGACAAGACGCGGGTGCCGACGCGGCAGTTCCCGCTCGGCGCGGGACACGCGCGTACCCGCCCGTGCGGTATGCGTACTCTTCTGCGCGTGCGCGCACAGCTCCGCGTGCTGCTGTACGTGCCGCTCCGTGTACGGCCAGTATCGGGGGCCGGGGGCATACGCCACAAGCGAGTTGGATCACACCCCGTGCGGGGTCCCGAGGCCGACGCGGCGCAGCGTCGTGGAGGCGAGGGCGACGGACGCGGCCAGAAGACAGACGGCGGCGAAGGCCGCGAAGAGAACCCCGGAGCCCCAGGCGGCGACGGTGAGGCCGACCGCGGGGAAGAGGACGGGGGCGAGCCCGAGGGCGCACAGGGTGGTGACGGCGGTGACGCGGCCGAGGTAGCGGGGTTCGGTGACGGTCTGGACGAGAGCGCCGGTGAGCGTCGAGGTGAGGCCGCTGCCGACGCCGACGACCGCGCCGAGCACGACGGCGGACGCCAGCGTGGGGGCATAGCCGAGAGCCGCGGTGCCCGCCGCGGTGAGGAGCAGGGCGCAGAACATCACCAGTCCCGCGCGAGGCGGTCCCGACCCGACGGTGAGCAGCATGGCGGCGCCCGCCGCGCCGACGCTGAAGGCGCTCGCCACCCATCCCATGCCGGAGGCGCCCCAGCCGCGCTCGTCGGCGAGCAGGACGAGACCGGCGGCGACCGGTCCGCTGAAGCACATCTCGCTGAGGCCGACCACCACGACCAGCGGGCCGAGCAGCGCGTGCCGCCGTATGTACCGCAGCCCTTCGGCGGACTCCCGCAGCAGGGAAGGGCGTTCGCTCTCCCGTACGGCGACGGGTTCCGCCGTCCGCACCGTCAGCAGCAGAGCCAGCGAGGCGGCGAACAGGAGGCCTGCGGCGGTGAAGGCGCCCGCCGCGCCCCCGGCGGCGAGGACGACGCCCGCGAGCAGCGGGCCGACGGCGTTGCTCAGCCGGATGGACAGTCCGCGCATCCCGTTGACCCGCGCGAGCTGATCGTGGGTGGTGATGCGCGGCGGGAGCGCGCCGACGGCGGGCATGAACACCGCGTCCACGACGCCGAAGACCAGCGCCACGGGGACCAGCAGCCACAGGCCCGGCGTGGTCGCGACGAGCATCAGGGCGGCGGCGAGGATCACCGCGCAGCGGGTGGCGTCGCTGGCGACGGCGATCTTGCGGGGGCCGAAGCGGTCGGCGACCGCTCCCCCGCCGAGCATCAGCACGGCCCGTGGCAGGGCGCCCGCCGCGATCACCAGGCCGACCTGGGAGGGTCCTGCCACGCGGGTGGCCGCCCAGGTCAGGGCGAGGAAGTACAGCAGGTCGCCGGTGACGGACGCGGTGTACGCGGTCAGCCAGCGCAGCACATTCGCGTCGCGGTAGGCGGGCGGCGCGACCGGGTCCGCCGCCCTCTCCACACGCTCAGCCGTGCCCGCCGTGCCCGCCCGCCCCGCCGTCTCTGTCGCCTCCGCCGTGCCCGCCGTCCCCGCCGCTTCCTGTCCGCTCATACGCCACCCGCGTCCGGCCGCGCGGCCGACGGCGCGACCGCGCCCGGCACGGGGAAGACCTGGAACTGGAAGGCGACCGGCACCTCGCCTTCCGCGGGCCGCTCCGCCTGCTCCGCCCGCTCCGCCTCCTGCCGGTGGCGGGCGAAGACCTCGAAGATCTCCGCCTTCACGCGACCGGCCCGCTCGGGCGTGAGCCGCAGGACGAAGTCGGCGTACGCGCTGACGTCGAGCCATTCGCGCGGGAGCAGCGGGATCTCGTCGGCGGCCCTGCGCAGCCGGTCGGCCCCGGCGAGGGCGACGGCGTGCGCGTACGGGCGGCCCGCCTCGCGTTCCTCCGGCGGCCCGCCCGCCGGGTCGTGCTGCGACTGGCGGTGCGCGGCCCGCCACCACCGCTCGCGCCCGGTGCCTCGCCCCGGCTCCTCCACGATGAGCCCGCCGAGGGCGAGCCGCCGCAAGTGGTAGCTGGCGGAGCCGGGGTTGATGCCCAGTTCGTCGGCGACGCGGGTCGCGGTGGACGGCCCGCGCTGGCGCAGCATCGTCAGCACATTGATCCGCAAGGGGTGCGCGAGCAGGCGCAGCGCGGCGGTGTCGAGCCGTACGTCCGCCGCGGGTCCCGGCACGGAGGGCACCGACGGGGACGGGGTCGGCGCGGGCGGGGAGTCGTCGGTCATGCCCAGCACCCTAAACCCACAACAGTTGTTTCGAAAGAGTTGTTGTGACAGTGCCGGGCCGGACCGCGCGCCGCCCTCCCCCGTCAGACCGTCGCCGCGCTCCCCCGTCAGACCGTCGCCGCTCTCCCCCGTCAGACCGTCGGCACCCAACTCCCGTGCAGGCCGAGCGGAATGGTGGCCGGGAGGTGGATCCTGGCCAGCGGGGCGGCCGTGAAGTCCTGGGCGGACAGGATGACGAGGTCGGCCGCGCCCCGGTCGGGGTTGTGGACGTAGGACAGGACGTAACCGTCGTCCTCGGCCTTGGCGTGCTCGTGCGCGGGGACGAAGACCGGCTCGCTGACGGCCGCGTCCTTCGGGAAGCGGTGCGTCTGGGTGGTGCCGCGCAGCAGGTCGTGCTTGATGAGCGCGTTGCCGAAGTGGGTGTCGGGCGGCACGCCGTCCAGCGTCTCGTACGCCGTCCACATCGCGGCGGCCGTGGCGGCGTAACCGTAGCGGTGGCGGCGCGAGACCAGGCTCTCGCGGATGCGGGGGAACTCCTGCGGGCGGTCGTCGATCCGCCGCGGGCGGGCCCGGCCGCGCTCCAGGTCGATCGTCAGCCGGTCGAGCCGGGGGGTGCCGAGCGCCGAGGGGCCGTCGCCGAGGGTGCCGCGGCCCGCCGCGAAGAACGGCGCGGGGAAGGTGATGAAGTCGACGACCACCGAGTGCCCGTCGTCGTAGGCGTTGAGCGTGTGCGAGTAGTACGAGCCGGGGTCGGCCTCGAACCAGCGGACCCGGCCGCCCCGGCGCGGCATCACCCCGACCCGCGCCGGGTGCTTGTCGTTCCAGACGTACGGCACGATCGCGCCCGCCTCGGCCGCCGCCGCGTCGAAGGTCACCGGGGTGTCGAAGATGATCACATACCGCTCGGTGAGCGCGAAGTCGTGCATCATCGGGCTGTCCGCGACCGGAATCCTCGTGGTCCGTACGACCTTCCCCGTGTGGTCGATCACCAGGTGCCGTACGTGGTCCCAGGTCGGGTAGTACGTGATCGCGTGCAGTTCGTCCGCCCGCTCGTCGTACTTGGTGTGCGCGGTGAACGCCCCGCTGAGCGTGCCGCCGAAGTCGTACGGGCGGACGGTGTTCAGCTCCTCGTCGAGTTCGTACGGCGCCGGGCCGCTCTCCTGGACCGCGAGGAGCTTGCCCTTGTACGGGATCACGTGCGTGTTGTTGGCGAAGTCGTCGTCGGGCACGGGGCCGTGGTAGGGCTCCCCCAGTTGCGCGGCGACGCCCGCCGACCTCACCCACCGGTTGCGGTACCACTCGGCGCGGCCGTCCCTGAGGCGTACGCCGTGCACCATGCCCTGGCCGAGCATCCAGTGGTGGGTCCGTGGGTCCTCCAGGCCCAGGACATTGGGGCCGTTGCGCAGATAGCGGCCGTCGAGTGCGGCCGGGACACGGCCGGTCACCGGCAGGTCGAAGGCGGTGACCTCCTCGGTGGCCGGTGCGAACGCGCCCTTGAGGAAGGGGTAGGGCACGGTGCCGCGGCGCGCGGCGCCGGTCCCGGTCCGCCGCCCGTCCGAGCGGGCCTCGGCGACGCCCGCGCCGCTCAGGGCGACCGCCCCGCCGATCGCCGCCGCCGCGCCCCCGCGCAACATCGTCCGTCGCGTGCACCGCGTGAAATCCGTCATCGGTCCGACTCCCCGTCTCCCGCTCTCCGGTCAGGTCGCCGCGACCGCGGCGCCTTCAACGACCCTCCCGCGCCGCGGGGTTCCGGGTCACTGCGGCCCGCGCCCGAACGGGGGTGGGGGCAGCCCCACCGGGACATCCCTGATGCGGGCGCCGAAGAACCGGGGCCGGGAACGCGGCCGGGGGCCGCGACATGGTGTCGCGGCCCCCGGTCTCACACGGGTCGTACGGACCTGCGGGTCAGTGCCCGTGGCCTCCCTGCCCCTGCTGTGCCAGCAGTTCCACCTCGGTCAGCGTCGTGGACGCGGCACCGTTGTTGGCGGTCACCACCAGGCGGTACGTGGAGTACGCGCCGGGGTGGGCTATCTGGAACGGCCGGGTCTGGAGGCGGCTGTCGAAGCTCTCGCCACTCCTGGAGTCCAGCGTGCTCCAGTGCTTGCCGTCGGTGGTGCCCTGGAGCTGCCAGCTCTTCGGGTCCTGTGCCGCGGTGCTGCCGGAGGTCAGGGTGTAGAAACCGGCCTGCTTCTTCGCCGAGCCCCCGGTGAAGGCGTACTGCACCGTCGGGTCGGCGGCGGGGAAGGTCACCCCGGTCTTCGAGGTGTTGTCGAAGAGCGCGGCGACATCAGTGCCGTCAGCGGACGTCGCGGTGCCGAGGTCGGGCCCTGTCAGGTCCGCCAGCGGCTGCGGCGCCTTGCCCGCCGGGGTCAGCGACGCGGGCAGCGCGTTCTTGCCCGTGCCCCACTTGGACGGCTTGGAGCCCATGGTGAAGTCCAGGCGCGCACCGGACGAGAGCTGGCTCTGCGTCAGGTACACCTTGTTCCACGCCTTGCCGTTGACCTTCAGCGACTGCACGTAGATGTTGCTGCTGCTGTTGTTCGGCGCGTTGACGACGATGCTCTTGCCGTTGTCCAGGTGGACCGTCGCCTTGGTGAACAGCGGGGAGCCGATCACGTAGTTGTCGCTGCCGACCTGGAGCGGGTAGAAGCCCAGCGCGCTGAAGATCTGCCAGGTGGCGGTGGCGCCGTTGTCCTCGTCACCGGGGAAGCCCTGGCCGATCGAGCTGCCCGTGAACAGCCGCCGGGTGGCCTCGCGCACGACGGCCTGGGTCTTGGCCGGGTCGCCCGCGTAGTCGTACATGTAGGGGATGGCGAACGACGGCTGGTTGCTCAGGCCGAGTTCACCCATCCGGACGTCGCGGGCCTCCAGCATCTCGTGGATGGTGCCGCCGTAGCCGCCCGCGTCACCGTCGGCGGTCTCCTGGGTGTTGAAGAACGCGTCGAGCTTCTTCTCCAGGCCCTTCTGGCCGCCGTAGAGCGCGGCGAGGCCGTTCGGGTCCTGCGGCACCGTGAAGGCGTAGTTCCAGGCGTTGGTCTCGGTGTACTCGTTGCCCCACTGCTGCGGGTCGTACTGGGCGTCCGGGACGCGCCACGAGCCGTCGGCCTTGCGGCCCTCGAAGAAACCGACACCGGTGTTGAACAGGTTGGTGTAGTTCTGCGCGCGGCCCAGGAAGTACGCGGACTCCTCCTGGTAGCGCTGCCGGTCGGCCTTGGAGGTGTGCGGGTCCTTGGCGAGCTTGGCGGCCATGGTGGCGATGCCGTAGTCGTTGATGTAGCCGTCCAGCGACCACGAGACGCTGCCGTCGACCGAGGTGTTGGTGTATCCGGTGAACACCGAGGTGTCCAGGCCCTTGCGGCCGACACCGCCCGCGGTCGGGAAGACGGTGGCGTTCTTGACCGCGGCCTCGTAGGCGGCCTTGGCGTCGAAATTCTCCACGCCCTTGGCGAAGGCGTCCGCGAAGGCGACGTCGGAGCTGGTGCCGGTCATCAGGTCGGCGTAGCCCGGCGAGGACCAGCGCGAGATCCAGCCGCCGTCCTTGTACTGCTGCACGAAGCCGTCGGCGAGTTCACCCGCGGTCTTCGACTCCAGCAGCGAGTAGGCGGGCCACTCGGTGCGATAGGTGTCCCAGAAGCCGTTGTTGACGTAGACCTTGCCGTCCACGATCTTCGCGCCGGTCTCGGTGGGCGTGTTGCTGCCGGTGGCCTTGGAGAACGGGCTGGCGTACTTGTACACCGGCTTCTTGGCCGTACCGGTGTTCTCGGAACCGGAGTTGGGGTACAGGTTCATCCGGTACAGGTTCGAGTACAGCGTGGTGAGCTGGTCGTCGCTGGCGCCCTGGACCTCGACCTTGCCCAGCTTGGCGTTCCACAGCCGCTCGGCGCTCTTCTTGACGCTGTCGAAGGACGTGCCCTGCGGGATCTCCAGGTCCAGGTTCTTCTTCGCCTGGTCGGCGCTGATGAACGAGGTGGCCAGGCGCATCGTCACGGTCTTGCTCTTGGACGTGTCGAACTGCGCGTAGCCGGTGACGTTGTCGCGGCCCTGTCCGGTGACCTTGGTGGCCGTGCCGGGGGTCCGGTCGAACTCGGCGTGCACGAACATCCGCGTCGCGGCCTCGCCGCCGCCGATGTTGACGTCCGAGAAGCCGTCCAGGGTGCCCTTGGCGGCGTCGAAGGTCAGGCCGCCGTTGTTGTTCACGTTGTCGAAGAGCAGGTCGCCGTTGTCACCGGGGAAGGCGAAGCGGTAGACGGCGGAGTGGTCGGTCGGTGCTATCTCGGCCTTCACGCCGTTCTTGAACGTGACGCCGTAGTAGTGCGGCTGCGCGACCTCGTCCTTGTGGTCGAAGGCCAGCGCCCGCTTGCTCCGGTTCAGGTCCGGGGTGCCGGACACCGCGGACGGCATCACCTGGAAGGTGTCGCGGTCGCCCATCCACGGGCTGGGCTCGTGGCTGATGCCGAGCGCCTGGAGCGTCGGCAGGTTGTCGGCGTTGTTCTGGGCCGCGTAGCTGTACTCCCAGCTCGTCGAACCCGCGTCGGTGACCGGCGTGAAGAAGTTGAAGCCGTTCGGGACCGCGGTCAGCGGCAGGTTGTTGCCGCGCGAGAAGGAGCCGGAGGCGTTGGTGCCGCGCCGGGTGTCGACGTGCTCGGCGTAGCTCTTGGCGGTGGGCGCCGGGGCGGCGCCGATGGTCAGGTCGTCGATCCAGCCCTTGAACTGGGTGGACGCGCCCGCCTCGGAGCTGCCGGCCGGGTCGTCGTAGCCGAGCAGGACCCGGTCGATCGTCTTGCCCGCGGCGACCTTGCCGATCGCGGAGACCACGGCGTTCCACTGCGAGGCGTAGAGGATCTTGCCCGCGCCCTGGCCCTGCGGGCTGAGCGGGGTGCCGTACTCGTCGAGCGCCGGGGTCCGCAGCTTGCTCAGGTACGTGCCGTCGGTGAAGTGCAGGTCTATGGAGGCGTACGTGCTCGGGTACTTCAGGTCGCCGCCGGTCAGCTCGGGGAATATGTCGTACGAGAGCTGGGTGTTGCGGCTGACCGGGATGCGCACGTCGTAGAGCTTGTTATAGGCGTGCACGGCGCCGGACTTCGTGTGGGTGCCCGAGTACTGGAGCGCCTTCAGGCCGCTGAAGCCGACGCTCGGCTTCACATTGGGCCCGGAGGCGGGGCCCTTGCCGATCTCGGTGGTCATGCCCGCGACGGGCGTCGGCGCCGGGGAGCCGTCGGACAGGATGAGGTCCGCGAGCTGCACGATGTCGCCGCTGTTGTTGGCCGAGACGTTCAGCCGGTAGTAGCGGTGCGGCGCGGGGTCGGCGACGTCGTAGATGTTGGACTTGTACCGGCCGCTGAACTTCACGCCGCTACGGGTGTCCACCGTCGTCCAGGTGCTGCCGTCGTCGGAGCCCTGGAGGGTGAAGTCCTTCGGGTCGCGCTCGGGCGAGTCGTTCGCGGACGTCAGCGCGTACTTCTTGACCGTCACGTCCTCGGACAGCTTGTACTGGAGCCAGCCGGTGTTCGCGAAGGTGAGCCACTTGGTGTTGGCGTCCTCGTCGGCCGCGTTCTTCGCGACCTCGTTCGGCGGATTGTCCGAACTGGCCGTGACCTCGGCGATCTTGTCCTTGACGCTGCCGGCCAGCACCGGGAGGGTGCCCGCGGTCACGCCGGAGACCAGGGGGTTGCCCTTGGCGTCGGTCTCGGCGGTGCTGCTCCACGTGGGCTGCGTGTCGCCGGACTCGAAGGAGGTGGTGAAGGCGGGGGCGCCGCCCGACTTGGCCGCGTCCGCGTCCGCGTGCGCCACGGCGGACGCGGGCACGGTCAGGGTCATCGATACCGCACCTGCCAGCAATGTTCTGGTGAGGGTGCGGCGAAGTGGGCCACGTCTCATGGGTGTTGCCTTTCTGCTTGCGGCTCCGGGTCGTGCTCCGGGACGTTCTGTTACGGGTGCGGGTGCCGCTGTGGGTACGGGTGCGGGTTCGGATACGGGTTCAGGGGCGTCGCTCGTCACGCGTCACGTCCGCTGATCGCGTACAGCGCCAGCCGGGCGTCGTCGGGCAGGGTGAGGGAGACGGCGGTCTTCGCGCTGTCCAGCGGGACCGCGATGTGCCAGATGTCGACCCCGACACCGTCGGGCGCGCCCTGCTTGTCGTAGCGGGAGTCGGCGTGGATCGCGGCGTCCTCGCCGAGCCGGGGAGCGCCGGCCGCCCAGTCGGTCGCGGTCAGGGTGACGGGCGCGGACGTGCCGTCCGAGTAGTGCACGGTGGCGGCGCCGGTGACGTCGCCGTGGTGCGCGGTGAGCAGCACGTCGAGCGCGGAGTAGGAGCGCCGCACGAGAGCGACGCTCTGGCCGTGCGCGGTGGCGAAGTTGGCCGCGGCGCCGGTGGTGTCGGGGAAGGTGTAGGCCCGCCCGCCGAGCACGCCGGGGCCCGGCGCCGGGAGCTGTTCCGCGGGGAAGCTGGTCCCGGTGCCGTCGAAGTCGGCGCCGGTCGCGCCCGCCGTGCCGACGCCGTCCACGTCGTACTGCGCGGACAGGTCCTGCGGGCAGTACCCGCTGCCGCCCTGGCAGGTCGAGGTGGCGACCGAGACCGGCACGGTCCTGGTCACCGAGGGGCCGCCGGACTGCGTGACCTTGACGGTGACCTGGTAGGTGCCGTCGGGGGTGCCCGCCGGGGCGGAGATCCGTACCGGCACCACCTTGGTGGTGGGCAGCGTCCCCGAGTCCACGCGGAAGCCGCTCGTGCGCGGGCTCGCGGTGAGCCCGTGCGGCGCGCTGACCGTGACGGTGCCCGAGACCTTGCCGGGGGCGGTGAGGACGGCGGAGACGTCCACGTCCGTCCCGGGGCCGCCCGCGAGGACGCCGGGCGCGGCCGGGGAGAGCGACGCGGCGGTGTGCCGTACGGGCGCCGCCACGTGGGCGGGCGCGGGCGGCCCGTCGTTCTTGCCGGTGCCCCAGCTCGACGGCTTGGCGCCGACGGTGAGCGAGAGGTCCTTGCCCGCCTTGATGTCCCGGGTGCTGATGTACGTGGTCCGCAGATTCTTGCCGCCGAGCCGCGCGGACTGGATGTACCGGTTGGTGTCGGTGCTGCCCGGCGCGGTGATCGTCATCTTGCCGCTCGGGTAGTAGTGCCGGTCGAGGGTCAGGTCGACCCGGTCGAAGACCGGCGTGGACAGCCCCCACAGGTCGGTGCCCGGCGTCATCGGGTAGATGCCGATCGCCGAGAGCACCTGCCACGACGACATGGTGCCGAGGTCGTCGTTGCCGGTGACGCCGTTCGGCGCGTCCGTGAAGAGGGTCAGCCCGGCGTGCACCACGTCGGTGGTCTTCCACGGCTGCCCGGTGGACAGATACGTGTACGGGGAGCTGAGGTCGGGCTCGTTCTGCGGGTTGTACTTGTCCTGGTTGTAGTACGAGTACGGGCCGTTGACCCAGACATCGCGCGCGGTGCCCGCCGGGTCCTTCACCAACTGGCCGTAGGCGAAGAAGGAGTCGAGCCGGGCGTTGGCGGTCGCGTTGCCGCCGATCAGATCCACTATCCCCGGCACGTCCTGCGGGACGAGCCACATGTACTGCCAGGACGTGCCCTCGTGGAAGCCGACGCTGGAGGCGGGGTCCGCCGGGCCGACGAAGGCGCCGTCGGTGTTCCTGGCCCGGAAGAAGCCGGTGCTCGGGTCGAGGATGTTCCGGTAGTTCTGACCTCGCGTCAGATAGCGCCGGGCGTCCGCGGTGTGGCCGAGCGACCGCGCCATCCCGCCCAGGGCGGCGTCGGCGAGCGCGTATTCGAGCGTCGCGGACGGGCCGTGCTGGAAGTCGTTGTCACCGGGCTTGCCGGGCCGCGCCGGGTCGTACGGCACATAGCCGTTCGCCAGGTACTCGACGTCGGCCTGCCGGCCCGCGGACGGCGAAGAGGCGGGCGGCACGGTGTCCGCGTGCTTCTTCAGCGCCCGGTACGCCTCCTCCTCATGGCCCTTGAGCAGGCCCTGCCGGTAGGCGTCCACCAGGAACGGGGTCACCGGGTCGCCGGTCATGATGTTCGTCTCGGCGGTGGCGTACCCCCAGCGCGGGAGCTGTCCGCCCTCGTCCGCGACGCGCAGCAGCGACAGCGCCATGTCGCGGGACTCGCTCGGCGCGAGCAGCGACAGCAGTTGCTGCTGGGTGCGGTAGGTGTCCCACAGCGACCAGTTCTGGTAGTACGTGATGCCGCCCGCCGGGTGCACCTTGTCGTCCCAGCCGGTGTAGCGGCCGTCGACGTCGCTGCCGACGTTCGGCGCGAGGAAGGAGCGGTAGAGCGAGGAGTAGAAGGTCCGCTGCTGCTCCTGGCTGCCGCCCCGCACCCGGATCCGGCCGAGCCGGTCCTGCCAGGACTGCCGCGCGGCGGCGGCCGTCGTGTCGAAGGTGCCGCGCCCCTCGGCCGCGAGGTTCTTCGCGGCGCCGTCCTGGCTCACCCACGACAGCGAGGTGACCGCGGTGACCTGCTGGTCCTTCGTGGTGTCGAAGCGCGCGTAGGCGCCGCCGAGCCCGGTGGAGGTCGAGGTACGGCTGCCCGCCGTCACGGTCTTGCCGCTCCACGTCCCGTACGACTGGAAGGGCCGGTCGAAGCGGGTCTCGGTGTAGACCGTGTACGGCTGGGTGTCCTGGCAGAAGCCGCGGCCGGTGATGGCGGTCAGCACCGTACGGTCGTCGAGCACGGTCACCGTGCTGCTGGTCACCTTGTGCAGCGCCTGGCCGCTGTTGAGCAGCACATTGGCCTGGTCGGTCGCCGGGAAGGTGTAGCGCTGCCAGCCGGTGCGGGTGGTGGCGCTCAGTTCGGCGGTGATGCCGGTGTCGAGCTCGACCTTGTAGTAGCCGGGGGAAGCGGTCTCGTCGGCGTGGCTGAACTTCGCGGCGTAGGCGGCGTCGTCGGTGGCGGTGATCGCACCGGTCGTCGGCAGTACGGGCAGGTCGCCGCCGAGCCCGCAGCCCACGCCTGACAGGTGCACGGAGCTGAAGCCGCGGATGTGGTCCTGGTTGTAGTCGTAACCCGTGTTGTGGCCGGTGTCGGGCGAGAGCTGCACCATTCCGAACGGCACGGCGGCGCCGGGGTAGGTGTTCCCGTCGTCCTGCGAGCCGATGAAAGGGTTGACCAGGTGCGTGAGATCGCCGTCGGCGGCGGAACCGCCGTCGGCCGACGCGGTCTGCGCGGGCAGCGTCGCCGCTCCGGCGGCGAGCAGCGCGGTGAGCGCGGCCAGCGCCGCGGAGCGCAGACGCGGCATCCGTGGAGTCATTTTGTCCTCTACTCGTTTGACAACGTTGTCAGAGCACACCTGGGATACAGGTGGTGGGAGGCACGGGGACATGCCAATGAGACGTCAGGAATCTTTGCCCGAAGAGCCCCTGGCGTCAATGGCGCAGCGCAGGATGATCAAAGGACGGGGTGCATACCCCCACAATGGCGGGTATTTGTCCGTCAAATCCCTTGAATCGGCACCGACTCGGCAGAGGACACGGTCGCCTTGCGGGCATTTTGTACCGAGTTGGGCGAATTCGCGGTGTGGCTGGATGCCTCGGGAGCCGGGCCGCGAAAACCCGTGGAACCGTGCCGCCACGCACGGTTATCGTGCTGCCGCACCTGTCGCCGTGGCAAAGGAACGCCGTTGTACACCTGTTGAGACACCCCTGGCGCTGATCTGTCGCACGTCGCCCCCGGGCGCCGTGCCCCTTTTCGCTGCGGTTTTTCTCACCGAACAGGTGTTCATTCGTGTCACAAACCTGGGTGGTCGCTCCCACCTGCCCGCCTCTTGTCGTGCGCCGTTGCCACTCGTGCCCGTCCGATCGCTTCCGGGCGAGCGGCAGATTCCGGGTCAACGCGCACCACAAGTCCCTCGACGTCTGGCTCCTCGTCCTGTGCGCAGGATGCGGGGAGACCGCGAAGCTCACGGTCTTCGAGCGGGTCAACGTGCGCTCCCTGCGCCCCGACCTGCTGGACAGGCTCCACACCAACGACCCCGGACTGACGGCCGAACTGCTCCGGCACCCGGCCGTCCGGCACCGCAACGGCGTCGCCCTCGACTGGACCGACGCCTGGCGCCTCGACATCACCGGCCCCGGTCACGCGGACGACGAGGCCCTGGAGGTGTCCGTGCGCTTCGCGGCACAGATCCCGCTCCGGCCCGTCCGGCTGATCGCCGACGGGCTCGGCGTCCCACGCGCCGAGGTCAAGCGGCTGATCGACGAGGGGAAGATCGTCTCGGCGCACCGCCTGAGCGGAAAGGCGGGTGGCGACTTCACCTTCCTGCTCAAGCTCTGAGCCCTGCCGGGGGCCTGTTCGGCGCGGTCCGCCGGGCAGGCCCTACGAGGCGCCAGGGGCCGCCGGACAAGCCTTACGGGTCCGCCGGGCAGGCCCTACGGGGCGTCCGTGACGTCGAGGCGGGCACCGCGCGCGGCGCCCGCCGAGGCCGCCACCACGCACAGCACCGCGATCCACTGCGTCCAGCGCAGCGCCTCCTGGAGCACGATCAGGCCGATGAGGGCGGCCATCGCCGGTTCGAGGCTCATGAGGATGCCGAAGACCCGCGGCGGGATCCTGCGCAGCGCCTCCAGTTCCAGCGAGAACGGGACCACCGACGACAGCAGCGCGACGCCGAATCCGGCGGCCAGCACCCACGGGTGGACCAGCGCCGTACTGCCGCCGGCCACACCGAACGGGACGGCCACCAGGGCCGCGACGACCATGCCCAGCGCGAGACCGTTGCCGTGGGCGGTGTGCCGGCCCAGCGCCGCGCCGACCGGGATGTACGCGGCCCAGCACGCGGCGGCGGCGAGCGCGAACAGGAAACCGACGAGGTCGATGTCGCCGCGTCCTCCGACCAGCAGGAGCACACCGGCCGCCGCGAGCAGTGCCCAGAAAGCGTCCAGCCACCGCCGCGACCCGGCCAGGGCCACCGTCAGCGGTCCGAGGAATTCGGTGGTCACCGCGATCCCGAGCGGGAGCCGGGTCAGCGCCTGGTAGAAGCAGAGGTTCATCACGCCGATCGTGACGCCGTAGCCGATCACCACGGCCCACGCCCGGCGGTCCATCCGCAGCGACGGCCGCCACAGCGCCGTCAGCACGACCGCGGCGAAGAACAGCCGCAGCGCGACCGTACCGAGGCTGCCCACCGCGCTGAACAGGTGCGTGGCCACCGCCGAGCCCAGTTGGACGCTGAGGGTGCCGAGCAGCACCAGCGCCGTCGGCGGGATCGCGCCGAAGCCGCGTCGGGCCCGCGCGGCCGGCGAGAAGCGGAGGTACGGGGCGCGTTCGGTCCTGCCGATGTTCATGGTGGCCACGCGCGGAGTATCGACGATCGGGCGCCGCGCGTCGCGTGGTTTTTCCCGGAAGCTTGACCTAGGGAACTAGATTGCTAGCATGGGCGATGTGGGCGACGACGACGTCAAGCAGTTCAACGTGTATCTGCCGATAGGGCTGATCAAGCAGGTCAAGCACCACGCCATCGAGTCGGAGAAGTCGCTGTCGGCGCTGGTCGCCGAGGCGCTGCGCGCGTATCTCGACGAGGCGGCGGAGGCCCCGCGATCAGCGGCGGCGAGCGAGTGACAAGGAGAGTTGAGATGACGACGCGGGGCATCGAGGCCGTGTTCCTGGAAACGCACAATTGGGGCAAGGCGGCCAAGTTCTTCCAAGGGCTCGGCTACGAGCTGGAGTTCTCGACCGATCACAATTCGGGGCAGTTGCGCAACGGCGAAGGACCGTATCTCTTCATCGCCGAGATCCCGGAGACCCAGGAGCCGCGGGCGCCGCGGATGGTGCTGACCGTGGCCGACGCGGACGCCTTCGAGGCCGCGCCGGGCGTCGAGGTCGTCACGCCGTTCGAGGAGACCCACTTCGGGACGCGGGAGATGACCGTACGGGACCCGGACGGCCGGCTGTGGAGCCTCCAGGCCCCGGCGAAGAGCTGACCGTCCGCGCGGCGGCCGTGCACCACACCAGGCGACAGGCAGCACCGACAGGGAGCGCGTCATGAGCGAGCGGCACGAGCGATCGACGGCGGGCCGCGCCGTCCCGGAGGCCGTCGGCGCGGCGGCCGAGCCCGACAGCACCGCCGTACGGGTCGCGCTGTGGCGGGCGGTCCATGTGCTGCACGACCCGCCGCCGCATGTGCTGGCGGACGAGATCGGATTGCGGCTGGCCGACCCCGAGGCGGGCTGGCGGGAGCGCGGGGACATGCATCCCGAAGGCACCAGCCGTTTCCGGGCGGGTGTCGTGGCCCGCGCGCGCTTCGTGGAGGACCTGGTCGTCGAGCGGCTGGACGAGGGCGTCGGACAGTACGTGCTGCTGGGCGCGGGTCTCGACACCTTCGCGCAGCGCAGGCCGGATCTCGCCGACCGGCTGCGGATCTTCGAGGTCGACCGGCCGGAGCCGCAGGAGTGGAAGCGGCGGCGGCTGACCGAACTCGGCTACGGCGTCGGCGACGGGCTGCGCCTGGTGCCGGTCGACTTCGAGACGGCCGGTTCCTGGTGGGATCGGCTGAGGAGGGCCGGATTCGACGCCGGACGGCCCGCGGTGGTGGCCTCCGCCGGGGTCAGCATGTACCTCACGCAGGAGGCCAACGCCGCCACCCTGCGTACCCTCGCCTCGCTCGCACCCGGCTCCACCGTCGTCATGACGTTCATGCCGCCGCTGGACCTGATGGAACCCGACGAGCGCGCCGTCCGCCAGGCCGCGGAGAACGGCGCCCGCGGCTCCGGCACCCCGTTCATCAGCTTCTACGCCCCCGCCGAGATCCTGGCCCTGGCCCGCGCCGCCGGATTCACCGACGCCCGCCACGTCTCGGCCGCCGCCCTCAACGAGCGCTACTTCGCCGGCCGCCCGGACGGCCTGCGCACCTCCAACGGCGAGGAGCTGCTGGTCGCGACGGTCTGACCGGCTCCCTCAGATCCCCCGCGGGTCCCGCCGGGCCGCGCCGATGACGCGAAGGGCGTCGGCGCCGTACACGGCGGATTCCCGCAGGGTGCGCCAGGTGCGCAGGTACGTCTCTACGCTGACCGCGTCGTTGATCCACAGCTCCGCGTGCCAGGGTCCGGCTGGACGAGCCACGGCACTCGATCCGCCTGATCCGCTGAGAGGGCGCGCTTCTCCCCCGGGCGGGACGCCTCCCCCGCCCCCACCGCCTCCCTGGTCACAGCCCCCATGGCCGCTCCGCGGCCCGGATCCGCCGCGATCGGCCGGGCAACAACTCCCCGCACGGGTATGGACGGGCCGCGAAACACCGACGTAGTGTGCTCGGCGGCCCAGGAAGATCAGTGAGGGTTTCCGCGTCCGCGATCTTGAAACGATTCATCCGGGAGAGACATGCCGCACAGTGAAGTGCAGGGACCGACACGGCGCGTACTCGTCACGACGGGGCTGGCCGCCGCGTTCGTCGCGGCGACGGAGGCGGGCGGGGGCCGGGCCGTCGCCGCGGAACCGGCCGCGGGAGCCGCGCCGCAGGGCGCGTCGGCGGTGCCCGCGGGCGCCTCGGTCCCCGCCTCGCGGCCCGGCGGCAAGGCGCCCTCGGGCAAGTGGGACGCCTTCAACCTCTCCCCCGCCAGCCGTACGGTGCGCCCGGTCGCCGTCTACACGCTCACCGGTGTCGTGCGGCGGCCCGAGGCGCTGGTGACCAAGGGGCGCGGCGCCAAGGCCGTCACCCGGATCACCGGCAAGGGCTCCTCCGTGACCTTCGACTTCGGCAAGGAGGTCGGCGGATTCGTCACTCTCAGCTTCGGGCCGGGCGGTGAAACGAATCAGACGGTCGGGCTGACGTACTCCGAGCTGTCCAACTTCGTCAGCGCGTCGTCCAGCGACGGGTCCAACGGCGGCAGCAACAACGAGCCCGCCGTGCAGTACGCGGTGACGCCCGGCGGGCGGATCAGTACCGACAAGGACACCCCGGTCGCGGGCGCGGGTCCCGCCGCGACCGCGCACCCGGCGTCCCAACTGCGGGGCGGCTTCCGCTACTTGACGGTGGTCAACGAGACCTCGGGCTCCGTGGACCTGACCGATGTCTCGGTACGGATCACCTTCGCGCCGAACGCCGCCGACCTGTCGGCGTACCCCAACTACTTCTACTGCGACGACGACATGCTCAACCGGGTCTGGTACGCGGGCGCCTACACCGTGCAGACCAACATCATCGCCGCCGACCAGGGCCGGGTCTGGGGCCCGCCGGACCTCGGCTGGGACAACAGCGCGAAGGTCGGCGAGGCGGGCGGCACGGTGCTGGTCGACGGCGCCAAGCGCGACCGCACGGTGTGGCCGGGCGACCTCGGCATCTCCGTCCTGACCGACTATGTGTCGCTGGGCGACCTGGTGACCGTGCGCGACTCGCTCCAGACGCTCTACAACCACCAGGACGCCGACGGCGCGCTCCCGTACGCGGGGCCGGCCGTGAACTTCATCGGCAACTCCGACGCCTACCACCTGTGGACGCTCATCGGCACGGCGAGTTACGTCCAGCTCAGCGGCGACACCGCGTGGGCGCGTACGGCGTACGACGCGTACAAGAAGGCCGTGACGTACATCGTCGCGAAGATCGACGGTGACGGGCTGCTGAACGTCACCAGCGCGGCGGACTGGGCGCGTTCGGACGCCGACGGCAAGAACCTCGAAGCCAACGCCATCATGTACCGGGCGCTGGTGACCGCGAGCGCGCTCGCCACGACGCTCGGCGACCCGGCCTCGGCGGGCGCGTGGAAGGCGAAGGCCGCCGCGCTCAAGTCGGCCGTGGAGAGCGGCGGTTACTGGGACGAGGCCGTGGGCCTGTACCGCGACAAGCCGACCGGCGGCGGCGCCTCGCTGTATCCGCAGGACGGCAACGCGCTGGCCGTGTGGTTCGGCCTGGTGGACTCCGCGGACCGCGCGCGGACCATCAGCGCCTCGCTGGCGTGGCGCTGGACGGCGGTCGGCGCGCTGTCGCCGGAGAAGAGCGGTTCCTCCGTGCACCCGTTCCCCGGCGGCATGGAGGTGCACGCGCACTTCGCCGCGGGGCAGGACGCGACCGCGCTCGACCTGATCCGCCGCGAGTGGGGCTTCATGCTCGACAGCCCCACGGGGACGGCCAGTACGTTCTGGGAGGGCTACCGCTCCGACGGCACGTCGGACTACTCCGGTTCGTACATGAGCGCCGCGCACGGCTGGTCGACGGGCCCGACCTCGGCGCTGACCTACCGCTTCCTGGGCATCTCCCCCACCGGCGACGCGGGCGCGGGGCACCGCGTGGAGCCGCACCCCGGCGAACAGCGTTTCGCACAGGGCCAGTTGACCACCGCGAAGGGTGTGATCGGCGCGTCGTGGCAGCAGCGCGGCGGCGGTGAGTTCGACCTGACGGTGAACGCGCCGGGCGGCGCCGTGGACGAGATCGCGGTCCCGGTGACCGACGCGCGCACCTGCGTCGTACGCCTCGACGGCCGCACGGTCTGGCAGGGGTCGGCGCGGCGCACCGGGGTGACCTTCTCCGGCGGCTATGTGCGGATCGCGGGCGTGGCGGCGGGCACCCGCAAGGTGACCGTGCGCCGCCGCTGACCGGCCGCCCGCCCGCGCCCCACAGGGATCGCGCGGGAACGCACCCGCTTCCGCAGAGGGACACAGAGAGGGAACGACGTATGCCCATTCATGTCCGCAGGAGCCGCGCGGCTGCCGCTGCCGTCGCGGCCGGGACCGTCATGCTGGGCCTGCTGCCCGGCTCGGCTATCGGCGCCGACGCGCCGACGACGACCGCGGCGGCGAAGGCGCACGACCCCTGGACGCAGGACGGCTACACCCCGCGCCCCGGCGACTGGCGCCCGTACGTCCTGGCGCCGGCCGGGCACACGGTCACCCCGGTCCGCGTGCTGTCGGCGACCGCGAGAGGCGGCGCGATCCAGGGCGACCCGAAGGCGGTGCTGGGCAACGGTCGCAGGGCCGTTCGGCTGGTCAGCACCGGCGACCGCACCCAATCCCCGCTGCTGGCACTGGACTTCGGCAGGGACGTCGGCGGCCGGATCAGCGTCAAGGTGGCGGGCGCGTCCAGGACACCGCCTCGACTGCACGTGTGCTTCAGCGAGTCGGTGCAGTACGCGGCCACCGCTCCGGGCGACAACAACGGTGAGGCGGCCCAGGCGCCGGGCTGCGACACCGCGAACATCTGGAACGGCTATCCCGGCCAGCCGTACACCTACGACGCCGACAGCCACACCATCACCCTGGACACGGCGAAGCTGCCCGCGACCTTGACGGACACTCAGCTGCGCGGCGGTTTCCGCTACGCGACGCTGTTCCTCGACGGGCCCGGCTGGGTGGACCTCGGCGC
Source organism: Streptomyces sp. NPDC087422 (assembly GCF_044744145.1). Lineage (NCBI taxonomy): Bacteria > Bacillati > Actinomycetota > Actinomycetes > Kitasatosporales > Streptomycetaceae > Streptomyces > Streptomyces sp. NPDC087422. The sequence continues at coordinate 166,272 of NZ_JBIUXT010000004.1, forward strand.
GGTGTCCGTGAAGTTCGACGCGGCGCCGCGGCAGAAGTCGCCCGCCGCGTACCAGGGCTGGTTCCTGTCCAGCGACGACGAGTTGAACAAGATCTGGTACGCGGGCGCGTACACCGTGCAGCTCGACACCTGGATGTCGGACACGGCCAAGAGCTGGCCGTACGCGACGGGCGAGGGCGATCACGCGGACAGTCAGGTGCCGAACGCCGATCCCGCCAAGGAGGTCATCTTCGACGGCGCCAAGCGGGACCGCATCGTGTGGCAGGGCGACCTGGCGGTGCAGGTCCCGGTCACGTATCTGAGCACCAACGACACGGACGCGGTGGACAATTCGCTGTCCTCGCTGGCCGCGCAGCAGTTGCCGGACGGGTACATGCCCGGCGAGAGCCTGGTGGGGCCGCACAATCAGGACGAGATCCGCACGTACGGCGAGTACGTGACGTGGTTCGTCTACAACCAGTACCAGCACTGGCTCTACACCGGTGACCGCGGCTATCTCGACAGGTGGTGGCCCGCGCTGACGAAGGCCACCGCGTGGCTGGAGTCGGTGCGCGCCCAGGACCCGCAGGGGCTGATCGCCTTCGGCGCGGTCAACTCCTGCGGCCACTACGGCTACAGCGACTGCGGACACGAGACCTATGTGAACGCGCTGTATGTGCGCAATCTCCAGGAGATGGCGGAGCTGGCCACCGCCCGGCACGACAAGGCCGCGTCCGGGGTGTACGCGGACCGCGCGACCGTGGTGAAGAAGGCGGTCAACGACCAGCTCTGGGACCCGGCCGTCGGTGCGTACCGGCTCTCGCGGGAGATCCCCGGCGCCTATCCGCAGGACGCCAACGCGGCGGCGGCGCTCACCGGGGTCGCCGACCAGCGGCAGGCGAGCAGCGCGATGGACTATCTGCGGCGGACGAGTTGGGGTCCCTACGGCGCGCTGACGATGGCGCCGAGCACGCCCAACGCGTCGATCGGGCCGATCTACGAGCCGCTGCCCAGCGGTTTCGAGGCGAGCGCGCGGCTGGGTCTGGCCGACGCGAGCGGCGCGCAGCAGACCGGCGGCCTGGATCTGATCCGTACCTTCTGGGGGTACCAGCTCTCGCAGGACCCGGGCGGCACCTTCTGGGAGAAGGCCGACCTGGCGGGACAGCCCGCCCTTTCGCAGTTCACCAGCCTCGCGCACGGCTGGGCTTCGGGGCCGACGGTCAGCCTCACCAACCAGGTGCTGGGCATCCGGCCGACCGGCGCGGGCTTCGCCTCGTACGCGATCGTGCCCACGCCCGGCGACCTCACGTGGGCGCAGGGCAAGGTGCCCACGCCGCACGGCGCGATCAGCGCGTCCTGGCGCGCGAACGGCGGCGGCTTCACGCTGGCCACCGACGCGCCGCGCGGCACCACCGGCAGGCTCGCGGTGCCGACCGGCGGCGCGAGGGTGCGGGTCACCCTGGACGGGCGGACCGTCTGGGACGGCACGCGGGCGGTCGGCGGCGCGCGCGTGAGCGGTGACGGGGTGAACGTGTACGTGGACGCGGTCGGCGCCGGGCACCACACGCTGGTCTCGCACAAGGCGCTCCAGCGGCACGGGAGTTGAGTGACGACGGCCCGCGGGCGGTGGGGAGACCGCCTCGCGGGCCGTCGGCGCGTACCGGCCGGGACCGGATCCGGGGCGGTACGCCGCTCCCCGCTACTCCTCGTCCGTCGGAGCGCCGGAGGACGAGCCGCCGGGCAGCCGTTCACGGATGGTGTCCATCACCGTGGAGTCGGTCAGCGTCGTCACGTCGCCGAGGTCGCGGTGTTCGGCGATGTCGCGCAGCAGTCGGCGCATGATCTTGCCCGAGCGGGTCTTGGGCAGTTCGGCGACGACGAGGATCTGCCGGGGCCGGGCGATCGGCCCGATCTCCTTGCTGACGTGCGCCCGCAATCGCCTGGCCACGTCGTCGCCGCCCGCCTCCCGCGCGGCCTTCTCGCCGTCGGCGCGCAGGATCACGAAGGCGACGATGCCCTGCCCGGTCGTGGCGTCGGTGGCGCCGACGACGGCCGCCTCGGCGACCAGCGGATGGGACACCAGCGCGGACTCCACCTCGGTGGTGGAGATCCGGTGCCCCGACACGTTCATCACGTCGTCGACCCGTCCGAGCAGCCAGATGTCGCCGTCCTCGTCCTTCTTCGCGCCGTCGCCCGCGAAGTACCAGCCGGGGAAGCGCGACCAGTACGTGTCGATGTACCGCTGCTCGTCGCCCCAGATGGTGCGCAGCATGCCGGGCCACGGCTCGGTCAGCACGAGGTAGCCGCCGGAGCCGTTCGGCACCGGACGGCCCGTGTCGTCCACGACCTCCGCCGAGATGCCGGGCAGCGGCCGGAGCGCCGAGCCGGGTTTGCAGACGCTGACGCCCGGCAGCGGGCTGATCATCTGCGCGCCGGTCTCGGTCTGCCACCAGGTGTCGACCACCGGGCAGCGGTCGCCGCCGATGGCGCGCCGGTACCACATCCACGCCTCGGGGTTGATGGGTTCGCCGACCGAGCCGAGCAGCCGCAGCGACGTCAGGTCGTACTGGCCCGGGATCGTGTCGCCCCACTTCATGAAGGTGCGGATCGCGGTGGGCGCGCAGTACAGGATCGTCACCTTGTACTTCTCGACGATCTCCCACCACCGGCCCTGGTGCGGGGAGTCGGGCGTGCCCTCGTAGAGCACCGAGGTCACGCCGTTGGCGAGGGGGCCGTAGACGATGTAGGAGTGGCCGGTGACCCAGCCGATGTCGGCGGCCGTCCAGTACACGTCCCGCTCCGGCTTGACGTCGAAGACCGCCCAGTGCGTCCAGGCGGCCTGGGTGAGGTAGCCGCCGGTGGTGTGCAGGATGCCCTTGGGGCGGGCCGTCGTGCCCGAGGTGTACATGATGTAGAGCGGGTGCTCGCTGTCGAACGCCTCGGCCTCGTGCTCGGCCGACTGCGCGTCCACCAGGTCGTGCCACCACACGTCCCGGCCCGAGGTCCACGCCACGTCCTGGCCCGTACGGCGCACGACCAGGACGCTGCGGACGTCGGGGCAGCCTTCCACGGCCTCGTCCACGGCGGGTTTCAGGGCCGAGGCGGCGCCCTTGCGGTAGCCGCCGTCCGCGGTGATCACCACCCGCGCGTCGCAGTCGAGGATCCGGCCGCGCAGCGCGTCGGCGGAGAAGCCGCCGAAGACGACGGTGTGCGGTGCGCCGATACGGGCGCAGGCCAGCATCGCCACGACCGTCTCGGGGATCATCGGCATGTAGAGCGCGACCCGGTCGCCGGCCCGCACGCCCAGCGAGAGCAGGGCGTTGGCGGCGCGGCAGACCTGTTCCTTGAGGTCGGCGTAGGTGAGCGTGCGGGTGTCGCCGGGCTCGCCCTCCCAGTGGAAGGCGACCCGGTCGCCGAGCCCGGCGCGCACGTGCCGGTCGACGCAGTTGTCGGCGACGTTGAGCTTCCCGCCGACGAACCAGCGGGCGAAGGGCGCCCGGCTCCAGTCGCGTACCCGGGTCCAGGGCTCGGCCCAGTCCAGCCGGGCCGCGGCGGCGGCCCAGAACGCCTCGACGTCGGCCGCGGCTTCCTCGTACGCGGCCGCGGTGACATTGGCCCGCGCGGCCAGTTCGGGCGGCGGGGGGAAGCGCCGGTCTTCTCTGAGCAGGTTGGAGAGGGTCTCCTCGGTCATGAGTGGGGCTCCTCCACCGGTCCGCCGCGGCGGCCGACGGAGAGTCCTGACAGCGGGAGCACGGGGACGACGGCGCGCTTCCAGGTGCTGTTGGTGACGACGGCGAAGGAGGCGTACCAGGCGAACACGGCGGTGACCAGCCCGATCCAGCCGCCGACCTTGGTGATGGTGACGGACTTGTCGAATTCCGCGACGGTCAGCACGATGAAGGTCGCCGACAGGGCCACGAAGACCGCGAACAGCGCGGCGTTGGTCCGCAGGGCGGCGACCGTCATGTAGACGGTGAAGATCGCCCAGATCAGCAGATAGAGGCCGGTGGCCTGGTTGGCCGTGTCCGGGGGCAGGTCGCCGACGACGAACTTCACATAGGCCGCGTAGGAGAGCCAGAAGGCGCCGTAGGAACCGAAGGCGGTGGCGCCGAAGGTGTTGCCCTTCTTGAACTCCCACATTCCGGCCAGCAGTTGCATGAGTCCGCCGTAGAACAGCGCGAGCGGCAGGACCACCGTGAGCAGATTCTGGTCGATGAGGTGGGCGTTGAAGGAACTCAGGACGAAGGTGGTGGCGGCGAACGCGGCGAGGCCGAGCGGTCCGGGGTCGGCGATGCCGTCCACGGGCGGCCGTTCGGTCGTGACGGGGGTGCTCATCTGCGGTTCCCTCCTCGGTGAGGAATGGCGGCGCGAAGCGCGGTACGTACGCCGCCGCGGGCCGTGCTGGGCCCGCTCCCACGCTAGGAACGCCGACGTCGGGGGGCCACAGCACCACAGCGGGCGTCGCCCAGCGGTCGGGTCCGGGCGACGGACGGTCCGTCAGATACGGTGAGCGGTCGGTCAGATACGGCGAACGGTCGGTGACCGCTCAGCGGCGGGTCCCGGCGCGCCGGGCGTCTCCCGCGGCGCGGGGACGCCGAGTCGACCGGGCTGACCGGGTTCCGGCTGCGCGCCGACCTCCTCCGGCAGGTGCATGCGCAGCATCACCCGGTCGACGTCCGCGCGCGAGATCCGGCCGCGGGTCAGCAGCGACCCGACGACCATGACGGCGAAGGCCACGGGGACGGTCCAGGCCGCGGGTTCTTCGAGCAGCGCGGCGCTCCAGCCGCCGCCGGGTCCGCGCACGCTGGTCAGCACGACCGCGACGGCGGCGAGTCCGCCACCGGCCACCAGGCCGAACAGCGCGCCCAGGTCGGTCAGTCCGCGCCACCAGATGCCCAGCACCAGCAACGGGCAGAAGGACGAGGCGGCGACGGCGAAGGCCAGGCCGATCGCGTCGGCCACCGGCAGGCCGGGGGTCGCGACCGTCATCGCCAGCGGCGGTACGGCCGCCGCGAGCGAGGCCCAGCGGAAGCCGTGGGTCGAGCCGCGCAGCAGGTCCTGCGAGACCACGCCCGCCACCGACACCGTGAGTCCCGACGCGGTCGACACGAAGGCCGCGAAGGCTCCCGCGGTCGCCAGCGCCGCCAGCAGCCGCCCCGCCTCACCGGCCTGGGTGATCTGCGGCAGCACCAGTACCGCGGTGTCGGTCTGCCCGGTGAGCAGCAGTTGCGGCGCGAAGATCCGGCCGAGCGCCCCGTAGACCGGCGGCAGCAGGTAGAAGCCGCTCAGCAGGATCAGGACGAGCAGCGTCGTACGGCGGGCGGCCCGTCCGTCGGGGTTGGTGTAGAAGCGGACGAGGACGTGCGGCAGGCCCATCGTGCCGAGGAAGGTGGCCAGCAGGATCGAGTAGACGGCGTACAGCGGGTGCGATCTGCCGCCCGCGCCGGACAGCGGGCTCGCCCACCTGGCGCCGGTCGCCGGTGCGAGGCCGACCTTGTGCGGCACGGGGACGCCTTCGGGGAAGGTCAGGCCGGTGCCGCCTTCCGCCGTGTGCTCGCCGCGCACCAGCCGTACGGGCACGCCGTGTCGCTCCGCGCGCGACGCCCCCTTGGCGCCGTAGGCCGTGCCGTCGAGGGTGCCGCTGACCGTCACCGTCACGGGTGTCGCCACGTCGAAGCGGACCTGGCTGTCGAGCCGTACGACCGTGGTGTGCGGGAAGCGCGGCACGTCGGGCGCGGTCAGCGAGGGGGTGCCCGCCGACCGCCAGGCCAGGACGAGGAAGACGGCGGGCACCGCGATGGCGGTGAGCTTCAGCCAGAAGTGGAAGCCCTGCACGAGGGTGACGCTGCGCATGCCGCCCGCCGCCGAGACGCCGACGACGGCCACCGCCACGACCACCGCGCCGACCCAGCGCGGCGCGCCCGTCACCGTCTGGAGGGTCAGGCCCGCGCCCTGCAACTGCGGTACGAGGTAGAGCCAGGCGATGACGGCGACGAAGACGCTCGCCACCCGGCGCACGGCGGTGGACCCGAGGCGTTCCTCGGCGAAGTCCGGCAGCGTGTACGCGCCCGAGCGGCGCAGGGGCGCCGCGACCAGCAGCAACAGCACCAGATATCCGGCCGTGTAACCCACCGGGTAGGCCAGCATGTCGACGCCGTAGGCCATCAACAGGCCCGCGACGCCCAGGAAGGAGGCGGCCGACAGATACTCGCCGCCGATCGCCGAGGCGTTCCACAGCGGTGAGATCTCGCGGGAGGCGACGTAGAAGTCGGAGGTGGCGCGGGACAGCCGCAGGCCGTAGAAGCCGACCACGACGGTCGCCACGAGGACGACGACGAGGGCGGTGAAGCCGAGCGCCGGATTCATCCGGCCTCCGGGCCGGGGGCGCTGGGCGCGGGGCCCGTCGCCGGGTCAGAGGCGGTGGGCGCGGGTCCCGCCGCCGGGTCAGGGGCGCCGGGCGTCGGGGCCGCGGGTGCCGGGTCAGGGGCGGTGGGCGCGGCCTGCGCCGCCGGGTCAAAGGCGGTGTCCGTCGGGGCCGCGGGTGCCGGGCCCGAACCCGGCGGCGCGTCCGGGGCGTTGAGCAGATCCGTGAAGTCCCGCTCGACGCGCTCCGCGTGCCGTACGTGGAACCAGGCCGCGCCCACCAGCAGCGGGTAGGCGACGACGCCGAGCAGCAGCCAGGCGAGCCGGACCCCGAGGACGGCCACCGTGCGCAGCCCCGGCGCGAGCGCGAAGGCGGCGGGCAGACCGCCGATGACGACCGCGAGGACGGCCAGCACGCCGAGCGAGAGCCGCAGTTGGTCCCTGACCAGGGAGCGGACATAGACCTGGCCGAGGCGCGGCTGCGCGTGCAGGTCCTCGGCGACGGCTCGCGCGGACCAGCCGCCGGTACGGTCGCGGCGCGGCGCGGTCACCGCGACCCGGCGCGGCGGTGGCGGTTGCGTACCGCTCATGACGGCCCCTCGCCGGGCGCGGGCGACCACTGCATCAGCAGGTCCCGCAGTTCCCTGGAGTGGCGTCGGCTGACCGGGAGTTCACCGCCCGCCACGCGTACCGTCCAGTGCCCGGCGTCCGAGCGCAGCTCCTCCACGTGGCGGAGCGAGACCAGGTACCCGCGGTGGATGCGGACGAAGCCGTGCTGCGCCCAGCGCTCCTCCAGGACGGCGAGCGCTATCCGGACCAGTGGCGCGTGGCCGCCCGCGTGCAGGCGTACGTAGTCCCCCTGCGCCTCGACGTACGCGACGTCCTCGCGGCGGATGAAGCGGGTGACTCCGCCGAGGTCGACCGGGATGCGCTCGTCGGAACGGCCCGCCGGGGCGGCTCCCGGTGTGTTGCCCTCGATGACGGCGGCGACGCGGCGGACCGCCTCGGCCAGCCGTTCCCTGCCGACCGGTTTGAGCAGGTAGTCGCAGGCCTTGAGGGCGAAGGCGTCGACGGCGAAGTCCTCGTAGGCGGTGACGAAGACGACCGCGGGCGGCCGGGCGAAGCGGCCGAGGACGCGGACCAGGTCGAGGCCGTCGAGGCCCGGCATCCGGATGTCGAGGAAGACGGCCTCGACCGACTCGTCCTCCAGCAGCCGCAGGGCCTCGTCGCTGCTGCCCGCGCTGAGCACCCGGCCGACCCGCCGGTCGCCGCGCAGCAGATACGTCAGGTCCTCCAGGGCGGGCGGTTCGTCGTCGACGGCCAGGACCTGCAACGGTTTCACGATGCGCGTACTCCGTTCCGGTACTTGGGCACCCGGACGTTGACCTTCGTCCCGGCGCCGGGGGCGGTCTCCACCACCAGGCCGTACTCGTCGCCGAAGACCGTACGCAGCCGCTCGTCGACATTGCCCAGGCCGAGCGAGTCGCCGTCGTCCTCCCCGGCGAGCCGCATCCTGACCTCCTCGGGGTCCATGCCCACGCCGTCGTCCTCCACACTGATGCGGCACTCCGCGCCCGCGTCCTCGGCCCTGATGGTGATGCGCCCCGGCGTCGACTTGGGTCCGAGTCCGTGGCGTACGGCGTTCTCAACGATCGGCTGGAGGCAGAGGAACGGTACGGCCACCGGCAGCACTTCGGGCGCGATGAGCAGATCGACGCGGAGCCGGGAGCCGAACCGGGCGCGTTCCAGGCGCAGATAGCGGTCGACGGACCGCAACTCCTCGGCGAGGGTGGAGAACTGGCCGTGCCTGCGCAGGCTGTAGCGCGTCAGCTCGGCGAATTCGAGGAGCAGTTCACGGGCCTGGTCGGGGTCGGTGCGGACGAAGGAGGCTATGGCGGTCAGCGAGTTGTAGACGAAGTGCGGGGAGATCTGCGCCCGCAGCGCGCGCAATTCGGCTTCGATCATCCGGGTGCGCGAGCGGTCCAGCTCGGCGAGTTCCAACTGCGAGATGACCCAGTGCGCGACCTCGCCCGCGGCTCTGACCAGGCCCGCCGACACCTGGCGCGCGTACACCGACAGCGCGCCGACGACCAGGCCGTCCACCACCAGCGGTACGACGACGGCGCTGCGGATCGGGCACCGGTCGTCGCCGCAGTGGATCTCCTCGGCCGGGACCACCCACGGCCGCCCGGCGTCCATCGCCTCCCGCGCGTGTTCCACGGCCTGCGCCGCGTGTCTGCGGCCCGGACCTTCCCAGGCCAGCAGTTCGCTGTCGCCGATGACGGCCAGCGCGGGTGTGCCGAGCAGCGCCCGCAGATGGCGGGCGGCGCTGCGGGCCGACTCGGGGTCGAGGCCGTTGCGCAGCGGGGGCGCGGCCAGTGACGCCGAGTGCAGGGTGGCGAAGGCGGCCCGGTCGGCGGGCGTCCCGAATCCCCTGCGCCCGCGAACCAGCCAGAACAGGGCCGCCGCGGCGCCCGCGACCACCAGCGCGACCGACACCACGGTGATCACTGACCCCATGCCCCGCATTATCGCCAGGTGTGACGGCGTGAGACAGGTCCCGTTCGCAAGATTCCGTCGTGCGGGGGCCGTACCGCCGGTTTCGGCCCCGCCGTCGCGCGCCGGAGCCGCCGTGCCCCCTACGCTCTGTTCATGATTGCCGAATTGCAGTGCGTGGTGCTCGACTGTTCCGATCCGGCGGAACTCGCCAGGTTCTACAAGTCGTTGCTCGGCGGTACGGTCGACCGGCCCGATCCGCGCTGGTCGTTGAGCGACGGCTGGGCGACACTGCACACCGCGGCCGGGCTGGTGCTGGCCTTCCAGCGGGTCACCGAATACCGCAGGCCGCGCTGGCCGGAGCCCGCCTCCCCGCAGCAGTTCCACCTCGACTTCGGCGTGCCCGATCTGGCCGAGGCCGAGGAGAAGGTGCTGGCCAGGGGTGCGATCCTGCTCGACGACGGCGCCGGGACCCGGAGCTGGCGCGTCTACGCGGACCCCGCGGGGCACCCCTTCTGCCTGATCAAGCACTGAGTCCCGGCTGATCGGACACCGCGTCCGCGGGTCCGAGTACGGATTCCGCGTGTCCGGCCGCTGATTCCGCGTCTCAGCGCGGATTCCGCGTGTCCGGGCGGCGATTCCGCGCGTCCGGGCGCCGGGCACACGCCCGGTGACACCGCATCACCCTGTGTGACAGGCGCCACGCGGCGATCCGGCAGGCTTGGCCGTCGCTTTACGTGAGCCCTGCAACCGCCGTGATCGGGTAGGGGTCTGTAGTAGACGTACCGTGGTGATCAGGCGTAGCGGACGCGCCGGGACACGACCGTACGTACCGGACGTAAGTGACGCAGTGATACGAGTGGAGCACGGGCATGAGTCGGTTCAGGGGCAGCTTGGGTATCGCGCTGGTGGCCGGAGCGGTGCTCGCGGGCACGAGCGCGTGCGGCGGGAGCGGGCACGACGCCGCCTCGTCCGCTGCCGACGGGAAGGCGTCGGCGTCGGCGAAGCCGAGCGCCACGCCCTCGCCGACGAAGCCGACCCCGAAGGGGCCGCCGATGCTGCTCGACACGATTACCCCGCAGACCGGGACCACGGTCGGCGTCGCGATGCCGGTCTCGGTGCTCTTCACCAACCCGGTGGCGGCCTCGGCCCGCGCGAACATAGAGAAGCACCTCAAGATCACCACGTCCGTGCCGACCACCGGCGCCTGGCACTGGTTCAGCACCACCCGGGTCGACTTCCGGCCCGAGTCGTACTGGAAGCCGGGCACGAAGGTCACGGTCGACGCGAATCTGACCGATGTGCCCAACGGCAACGGGCGGTACGGGGTGCACGGCTACCACCACGCGTTCACCGTCGGCGACGACAACGAGGCGACCGTGTCGGTGCCGGGTCACACGATGAAGGTCACGCACAACGGACAGGTCGTGAAGACCCTGCCGATCGACGCGGGCAGCCCCACGTGGCCGTCCTGGGACGGGACGATGGCCGTCATCGACAAGGCGGAGAAGGTCCACATGACGTCCTGTAGCGTCCACATAACCTGCGACAAGAGCAATCCGGACTACTACGACCTGACCCTGCCGTGGGACGTGCACCTGACGAATTCGGGCACGTACATCCACTACTCGACCGGGGACCCGCAGCCGGGGCACAGCTTCGGTTCGCACGGCTGCGTCCACCTGTCGCTCACCGACGCCAAGTGGTTCTACAACTACGTCAAGCAGGGCGACCCGGTCACCATCACCGGCTCCCCGCGCGGCAAGGCCCCGGGTAACAACGGCTACGCCGACTTCAACCTGTCCTGGTCGCAGTGGCTCCAGGACAGCGGCACCGGGCAGATGACGACCACGACCGCCTGAGACCCGCCGCCTCCTGACCGCTGACCCCGGACCCCTGACCGCTGACCGTCCGAGGTGCGGCGTTGGCGTACCGGCGGCGCGGGACCGGCCGACCCGGTCCCGCGCCGTCAGCTCTGCGCGGTCGGGCGGACGACGATCTCGCCGACGTCGATGTCGGCGGGCTGCTCGATCGCGAAGGCGATGGCGCGGGCGACGGCGTCCGGCGGCATCGCGATCCCTTCCACCATCTCGGCCAGCTTGGCGCGCGCTTCGGGGCGCCGCATGCCGCCCGCGAATTCGGTCCTCGTCATGCCGGGCGAGACGATCGTCACCCGCAGCTTGCCCCCCGCTTCCTGCCGCAGGCCCTCGGAGACGGCGCGCACGGCCATTTTCGTACCCGAATAGACCGACTGACTGGGCACAATTCGGTGGGCCGCCGTGGACGCGGTGTTCACGAAATGGCCGAAGCCCTGCGCGCGGAATACCGGAAGCGCGGCGGCGATGCCGTACAGCACGCCTTTGAGATTGACGTCGACCATCTCCTCCCAGTCCTCGACGCGCAGTTCGTCGAGCGGGGAGATCGGCATCGCCCCCGCGTTGCTGACCAGCACGTCGAGCCGCCCGTAGCGCTCGGTCGCCAGACCCACGAGCCCGGCGACGTCGGCGCGGCTGCGCACGTCGGTGCGCAGGTGGGCGACCTCGCCGCCCGCTTTCCCGATCCGTGCGGCGACCGCGGCGAGCCGGTCCGTCCCACGGGCACCGAGCACCACTTTCGCGCCGCGTTCGGCGAGCAGCAGCGCGGTCGCCTCGCCGATTCCGCTGCTGGCTCCTGTGATCGCGACGACCTTGTCCTTGATTTCGGTCATGACTTTTCCGTCCCTGCGGGATTGAGGGGTTCGAGTGTGCGGGGGGAGTTCCGCGCACGAGGAATGTAAGAGGGCTATCACTACGGTACGGTAAGAGGACTATCACGTCCAGCGCGCGAGGAGGCGGCCCGTGTCGGGGAACGCGCAGGGCGGCCCCCAGCGGGGCCGCTACCACCACGGCGAGCTGCGCCCCGCGCTGATCGAGGCGAGCTTCGATCTGCTGGCGGAGGCGGGGCCCGCGGCCTTCTCGGTCGCGCGGGTCGCCCGCAGGCTCGGGGTGAGCACGGCAGCGCCCTACCGGCACTTCGCCGACCGCGACCACCTCTTGGCCGCGGTCGCGACCCGCGCCGCCGAGGAACTGGCCGAGCGGTTCCGGCAGGCGGCCGACGGCGCGGGCCAGGACCCGGCCGAGCGCTTCGCGGCGACCGCGGGGGCGTACGTCCGCTACGTCGGCGCGCGCGGCGCCGGTTTCGACGTGATCTTCGCCAGGCCCCTGGTGGCGCTCCAGGACCGGGACCTCGCCGACGCGGGCCGCCGACTGGTGGACCTGCTCTTCGAACTGGCCCAGGACGCCCTCGGTCAGGGTCCCGCCGCCGCGCTGACGCTCCTGGAGCAGCACGTGACGGCCGCCCACGGCTACGCGACACTGCACCCCGGCGGCCTCTTCAGCCGCGTGAGCCCGCGGGAGGGAGTCGACGGCACCGCGGACCTCGCGGTGGCCACGAGCCGCGCCCTGGTGCGCGGCGCGCCCGAAGCCGCCGCCCCCGGCCCGCCCTCCCCCGGCCGCCCGCACGACTGACCGCGCGGGACCGGGCCGCGACCGGGCCGCGACGGGACCGCCGCAGCGCCGCGACAGGCCCGAGCCGGGCCGCACCGAGGCCGGCGCCGGGCCCCCTTCGACCCCGCTCCGGACCCCGCCGACCCGCCAGGGCCAACGCCACGTTCGGTCCTGCGGCCCGCAGGGCGTACCGTCATAGGCGGCGCGTACCGTCGTCCCAGGACGACCTGCCGTTTTCCCACGCACCAGGGCGGAGCCGTCACCAATGACGGCGACGACCGCCGCGGGCGGACCGAGACAGCGGCGACCGCCGTCATCACCACTCACTGGGGGATCTTCATGGACTCTTCGCCTTCGCTCTTCTCCAATCCGGAGCAGACCGCCCCGCGCCCGGCCACCGTGCCCAACCCGGCGCCGGTCAACGACCCGTTCCTCGCGCCGCCGGAGGCCCCGCACGAGGAAGAGGACGAGGACGCCTCGTAACGACCGGCGCCCCCGTCCCGACCCGTCGCTCGGTCACCCGGTCACCCCGTCATTCGGTCCGCAGCGCCACCGCCGTCCGCGTCCTGGCCGCCCAGCTCGCCGGGAGCAGCGCCCCGCCCGCGGCGATGGCCAGGCCCGCCACCGCGAGCAGGGCGATCTGCGGGGCGTGGTAAACCGCGAGGTCGGCGTGCGGGATACCCGTACCGGCCGCTTCGCCCATGATCGGCAGCACATGGCCGTGCAGGGCGATACCGGGCGGCACACCCGCGAGTCCCGCGACCGCGCCGACCGAGCCCGCCGAGGTGAGCACCATCGCGACCGTCTGCCGCGGCGCCATGCCGAGCGCTTTGAACACGCCGAGGCCGAGCGCGGTGTCGAGGGCCGCGAGGTAGCGGTCGCGGTCGGTGCCCGCCGTCAGGCGCACGGAGAACGTGTCCGGCCGGAAGGCCAGTCCGACGCGGGTGAGCGTCCGTTCGTCCATCAGGACCCGCGTGCCCGAGTCGCCCGTGGACAGCGCTTCGCCGACGATACGGACCGGCGTGCCGCGGCCGTCGTGCTCCAGGGTGACGGTGTCGCCGACCCGGACCCCGGCCGCCTTCAGGAACCGGTCGGCGACGACCGCCTCGCCCGACCCGGTGCCGAGGTAGGAGCGGGTGCCCGGCTGAGCGGCCAGAATCCGGGCGACCGCGGCGGGATCGGCCTTCCCGGTCTGCCCGTTCTGCCCCGGGCCCGGCGCCCCCCCCCGCGCCCGGAGGCGGGGGCGCCTGGGTACGGACCACGACCGAACGGTGACGGCGGCGCGGTCAGCTCCCGCTGACGGTGAAGTCGGTGATGCGCTGGGCGCCGTCGGGTGTGCCGGGGGCGGCGCTGGTCAGGTCGAGGCGCAGCCGCGGGGTGCGGACGGCGGGGAAGGTGATGACCGTCGGCGCGCCGCTCGCCGTCGCCCAGGTGATCGCCGGGTTCTTGACGGGCACGTAGCGGTCGCCGTCCCAATAGGAGAGCGTGACGGCGCCGGGCAGCGAGTGGGTGGCGTCGACGGTGAAGGTGACCGAGAGGGTGTCGATCCGCTGCGGCGCGGCCCAGGCGACCGAGACCCAGTCGGCGGGGCGGGCGCCGTGGAAGGCGGGCAGCAGGGCGGTGGCGCTCTTGTTGAAGGCGTTGGACCAGCCGGTGGCGGGGTTGCCGTCGAGCATCGCGGCGGGCAGCGCGTTGCCCGCGCCGGAGTAACTGGCGTCCGCCAGCGGGTAGCTGACGGGCCCTGGGCCCGGGTCGGGTGAGAAGCGGACCGGGGGTGTGGTGGCGACGGGTCCCGACGCGCGGCCGGTCCGTATCGAGGTGGACGCGGGGTGCAGCCCCGGCGCGCTCGCGGTCAGGGTGAGGCGGCCCGCCTCGGTGCCCGAGCGGACGATGGCGAGTGCCTTGCCGTGGAAGGCGGTTCTGGTGGTGGCCTGGTAGCGCTCGGCGCTCTCCTGCTGTCCGTTGTCGACTCCGGCCAGGGAGCCGCCGGTGGTCTTGAAGGTGATCAGATGGCCGGCGCCGGGGACGACGGTGCCGTGCGCGTCGATCACCTCGGCGGTGACGAAGGCCAGGCGGTCGCCGTCGGCGGTCAGGGAGTCGCGGTCCGGCGTCAGGCGCAGGCCGCGCGGCTCGCCCGCGGTGCGCAGCACGTCGGTCGCGACCGTCCTGCCGTTCTTCCGGGCGACGGCCTTCAACTCACCGGGTGCGAAGGGGACTTTCCAGGTCAGGTGGAGTTTGCCCGCGCTGCCGTTGGGGCTGGTGTAGCTGCCGGGGTACGGGCCGCCGGTGACCGTCTTGTCGTCGCCGGTCGCCTCGGTGGTCTCCAGATACGTCCGCCCGTCGACGGTCTTCTTGGTGTCGAAGCGCCGCACCCCGAGCGAGCGGCCGTTGAGATACAGCTCGACGGTGTCCACGTTGGCGTATGCCCAGACCTCGACGGTCTCGCCCGGCGTGTGGTCGGTCCAGTCCATGGGCACCAGGTGGACCATCGGCTCGCTCGTCCACTGGCTGCGGAAGAGGTGGTACATGTCCTTGGGGAAGCCCGCGGTGTCGACGGCGCCGAAGAAGGACGCCTTCACCGGGAAGACGCCGTAGGGCGTGGGTTCGCCGATGTAGTCGGTGCCCGACCAGAGGAATTCGCCGGCGAAGAAGGCGCGGTCGCGGTCCTTCTTCAGGCCGTACTCGCCGCTCATCGTCCAGGACGCGAGGTTGTTGTCGTAGCTGGAGGTGGCGCGCTTGCCCGGGGTGTGGTTCTCGCCGGTGTTGAGGTGTTCCGGCTCCTGGTAGGCGCCGCGGGTCGAGGTCTCGGACGACGACTCGGACTCGAAGAGGAACAGGTGCGGGTAGCGGGCGTGCAGGGCGTCCACGGAGGCCGCGGTGTTGTAGTTGAGGCCGAGGCCGTCGAGTTTGGCGAGCATGAGGTCGGCGGCGGAGCCGACCGCGGGCAGGCCGCGGTATTTGTCGGAGCCGATGACGACCGGACGGCTGGTGTCGCGCGCGCGGACCGCGGTGATCAGCCCGTCGGCCATGCCGAGGCCCGCGGTGCTGGTGGAGTCGGGGATCTCGTTGCCGATCGACCACAGGATGACGGCGGGCGAGTTGCGGGCCGCGTCGACCATCTCGGTGATGTCGGCGGCGCTGTGGGCGTCGAAGAACCGGCCGTAGTCGTAGGTGTTCTTGCCGCTGCGCCAGCAGTCGAACGCCTCGACCATCATGACGATGCCCAGTTCCTCGCAGACCTGGACGATCTCCGGCGACGGCGGATTGTGCGAGGTCCTGAAGGCGTTGACGCCCATCGACCGCATGATCGTCATCTGGCGGCGCACCGCGTCGATGTGGACGGCGGCGCCGAGCGCGCCCTGGTCGTGGTGCAGGTCGACGCCCTTGAGCTTGGCGTACCGCCCGTTGACGAACAGCCCGCGGTCGGGGTCGATCGTGACGTGGCGGATGCCGAAGCCGGTGGTGTACGTGTCCACCGTCCGTCCGTTGACGCGGACTTCGGTCAGCAGGGAGTACCGGTGTTCCGGGGTGTCGAACGACCAGAGGTCGGGGCGGTCCACGCGCAGTTCGGCGGTGACGTCCCGCGCTCCGCCCGCGCCGGGCAGCGTCAGCGGTGAACTGGCCTTCGCCACCTGGCGGCCGCGCCGGTCGAGGACGGTGTTGACGACGGTGGCGGAGGGCGCCGCGCCCGACTCGTTGACGACCGAGACCTGCGCGCGGACGGTGGCGTAGCCCTTGCCGTGCGAGGCGGCGAGGGTGTCGGCGAGTCCCGGCGTCGTCACATGGGTGCCCCAGCGCGCGACATGCACGGGGTCGGTGATGACCAGGCGGGCGTTGCGGTAGATGCCGCTGCCGGAGTACCAGCGGCTGCTGGGGAGTTGGTTGCGGACCTCGACGGCGATGACGTTGGGGGTGCGGCCGTCGGTGTGCAGCAGGTCGGTGAGGTCGAGGGCGAACCCCGTGTAGCCGTAGGGGTGGTTGCCGACGAGTGTGCCGTTGCAGTAGACGTTGCTGTCCATGTAGACGCCGTCGAACTCGACGGAGACACGGCGTCCCGCGACCGAGGGCGGCAGGGTGAACGCCTTGCGGTACCAGCCGAGTCCGCCGGGCAGATAGCCGGTGCCGCCCGAGGTGCCGTTGGCGGTGGTCGGGGTCTGCTCGATGCTCCAGTCGTGCGGGACGCGGACGGTGCGCCAGCGGTAGTCGTCGTAGCCGGGCTGTGCGGCGTCGGCGTAGGCGCCGGTCGGGTCGGTGATGCCGCCCGGGTTGACGAGGGCGAAACGCCACCCGTCGGCGAGGTCGACCGTCCGCGGAATGGTGGTTCCTGTTGATCCGGAACGGGCGCTCGCGACTGCGGTGAGACCGGGGAGCGAGGGTACGGCGACGGCCCCCGCCGCCCCCGCGATCAGGAACGACCTGCGATCGACCGGCATGGTGGATCCCTCCTCATTGAGGTACGCGCATTCCGGCGCCCTCGACCGAGCGTCGGCAACTCACGGGCGAACAACCGGCATTGAACAGAATCAACCAATCGCACACGAATTCTTGCAGGGCCGCACCGCCGGGGGTCAAGGGTCGCGTCACCGCCGGTTCGGCCGGCCCAGAAATCGCTGTCGCACACCTTGTCGTGGCACCGCCACACACCGTATGAATCTATCCATGCATCTTGAAACGTTTCGATCGCATACCAGGAGAACACCGTGAAGCGGCCGGTCCGGACGACCGCCGCTCGCGTCGCCCCCCGGCGCCGATCGGCGCTCCTCGCGGTGACCGCGGCCGTCGCGGCCCTGCTTCCCGCCGTCGGCTCGGTGACGCCCGCCCAGGCGTCGTCCGGGCACCTCGGCGCACTCGCGCCGACGTCCTTGCAGGTGGACGGGGAGTCCTCGGACGCGGTCGTCGGCGGTCAGCGCCCCACGTTGTCGTGGGTGGTGAACGACTCGCGGCGTGCCGAGGCGCAGACGGCGTATCAGGTCGTGGTCGAGGCGGCGGCCGTCGGGAAGGGCGGCCACGCGCATCAGGTGTGGGATTCGGGCCGCGTTCGTTCGGCCGATTCGGTGAATCGTTCTTATGGTGGTCCCGCGCTGGCGAGCAACACCACCTACACCTGGTCGGTGCGCACCTGGGACCGGGCGGGCGACCGCTCCCCCTGGTCGGCCCCCGCGCACTTCGACACCGCGCTGTTCTCCGCGTCCGACTGGTCCGCGTCCTGGCTGCGGGTCGCCGACGGCGCGCTGGTGCGCGGCGGCGTCGACCTCCCCAAGTCCGTCGCCCGCGCCCGGCTGTACTTCGGCGCACAGGGCATCGTGGAACCGCACGTCAACGGCGCCGTGGCCGAACCCGGCCAGGTGCTCAACTCGACGGTGACCGACTACACCAAGCGCGTGCTCTACCGCGACTTCGACGTCACCCGGCAACTGGTGCGCGGACACAACGCGTTGGCCTTCATGGCGGGCAAGGGACAGTTCTCCGGGCAGCCGACCTTCGTCGCGCAGCTCAACGTCACCTACACCGACGGCACCTCCGCAACATTCGGCACCGGACCGGCCTGGCGCACCACCGCGGGGCCGGTGACCGGCGACGACTTCTACCTCGGCGAGACGTACGACGCCCGCCGGGCCGTGACCGGCTGGGACACCGCGGGCTTCGACGACAGCGCGTGGAAGCCCGTCGTGGCGGTCGCCGCCGCGACGCACCCGCAGAGCCTCGCGCAGGGCAGGCCGGTGACCTCGCGGGACACGACCTCCTGCTGCGGCTGGTCGCCCGCCGCCCTCACCGACGGCGTCGACGGCTCGACGGACGCCTCCCAGGGCTACCACTCGGCCGTGGCGACGACCGCGGACGACACCAAGTGGGTGCAGGTCGACCTCGGTTCCGCGCAGCCGCTCTCGGGCGTCAGACTCTTCCCCGCCCGGCCGACCAACGACCCGGCGGGCGACCTGCCCGGCGCCGGATTCCCGGTCCGCTACCGCGTCGAGGCCGGTGACGATCCGACCTTCGCCACCGCGACGACCCTCGTGGACCGTACCGGCGCCGACCAGCCCAACCCCGGTACGACGTCGGTTTCGATACCGGCCGAGGTGACGGCCCGTTATGTGCGCGTCACGGCCACCAAGCTGTACTGCAACGGCTCCGGGTGCAATCTCCGGCTCGCCGAACTCGGCGTGTACGGCGCCCACCCGGCCACCGTCTTCAGCGCACTGACCCGGCTCCAGGCCGACACGACGCCTCCGACACGTATCGTCAAAACCTTCAAGCCGGTGGCCGTCACGCACCCGGTGGCCGGGTCGCAGGTGTACGACTTCGGGCAGAACATCGTCGGCTGGGTGACGATCAGGGCAAGCGCCCCGTCCGGCACCACCGTTGACATCAAGAAGGGCGAGATCCTCGCCTCGGACGGACAGGTCACCACGTCCAACATCAGCTTCGGCGACGGCGATCCGGTCCGGCAGACCGAGCATTACACCTTCGCGGGCAAGGGCGCCGAGACCTACGCCCCGCACTTCAACTACTCCGGCTTCCGGTACGCCCAGCTCACCGGCGTGCCCGCGGGCACCGCCGTCACCGTCACCGCGCAAGAAGTGCACTCCGACGTCGCCACGACCGGACAGTTCGACACGTCGAACACGGTGCTGAACAGCATTCAGACCGCCCTCGTGCAGACCCAGTTGAACAACCTCCAGTCGATTCCGCTGGACTGCCCGACGCGAGAGAAGCACGGCTGGCTCGGCGACGCGGGCGACACCGACGTCGAGGCGATGAGCAACTTCGACATGCGGGCGTTCTACGACCAGTGGGCGCAGACCGTCGTCACCAGCGCCCACCCCGACGGCAGCCTGCCCTCGGTCGCGCCCACCCAGGGCGCCACCGACTGGTTCACCGACCCCGCGTGGGGCTCGGCCTACCCGCAGATCATCTGGGACTCCTACACGCAGTACGGCGACGCGGGCCTGGTGCGCGCCAATTACGCGCAGGTGAAGAGCTGGGTCGACTACCTCGGCACGATCAGCGACAGCGACCACGTCGTCACCGCCGCGCCCGGCTCCTGGGGCGACGACTGGGTGGCGACGGTCAGCACCCCGCACGTCTTCTTCCAGACCGGCTACTACTTCCTGGACGCCACACTGCTGGCGAAGATGGCCGCGGTCGTCGGCGACACCGCGGACGCCAGGCGCTACACCGACCTGGCGCGGCAGATCGGGGCGGGCTTCACCAAGCGGTTCCTCGACGCCGACACCGGTGTGTGGAGCACCGGCACCCAACTGGCCTACGCCATGCCCCTGGTGCTCGGTCTGGTCCCGGCCGCTCAGCAGAAGGCGACCGTCGACCGGCTCGTCCAGGACATCGCCAAGCACGGCAATCACGTGACGACCGGCTTCGTCGGCACGTCCTTCGTCTACCAGGCGCTCGGCATGTCCGGCCGCAACGACGTGGCGCTGGCCGTCGCGGAGCGCACCGACTTCCCGAGCTTCGGCTACATGGTGGCCAACGGCCCCGGCACGATCTGGGAGAAGTGGCCGAACTCCTCGGCGGCGGACGGCACCTCGTCCAAGGACCACATCGGTCTCGCCGGTTCGATCGGCCAGTGGTACTACCAGCAGCTCGGCGGCATCCAGCCGGACACGGGACCGGCGGGCGCCGCGTACCGCGCCTTCACCCTCGCGCCCAGCGTGGTCGGCGACCTCACCCGGGTCTCCGCGCGGCAGCGGACCGCGCGCGGCACGGTCATCAGCGCCTGGCAGCGCGACGGGTCCACGCTGACCTACCACGCGGTGGTGCCGGTCGGCTCGACCGCGACCATCAAGGTGCCGCTGCTCGGCGGCGCCCGGTCGACGGTGACCGAGAGCGGCCGGACGATCTTCGCGGACGGCCGCCGCGGCCGGAGCGACCCCGGCCTGAGCGTGGGCACGGCGGACGGCACGACGCTCACCGTGACCGCCGGGTCCGGTGACTACACCTTCACCGTCCGCCCGCCGCGGACCCCGTACACCCAGGTGTCGGTCTCCGCGGGCGCGCCCGCGCCCGCACTGGTCAAGGGGAACGGCGGTACGACGATCGGCGCGGTGGTCGAGGGCCACTCGACCGCGCCCGGCGCCACGGCCACGGTCGGCGCCGACGTCCCCGCGGGCTGGACCGTGACGTCCACACCCGCCCGCGTCCCGCTGACCCCAGCGTCCACCGCGACCTTGGCGAACGTCAAGGTCACACCGCCGAGCGGGACGAGGAGCGGTACGTATCCGGTCACCGTGACCGTACGGTCGTCCGACGGTACGACGGCCAAGGCCGCCCTCGAGGTGCTGGTCCTCGGCAGTTGGCCGCAGGGCACCACGGCCGCCGCCTCCAGCGAACACGCGCCGAACGTCGTGGACGGCGCGACCCGTACGTACACCGCGGGCAATGCCGTCGACGGTGATCTGAGCACCTTCTGGAACGACGACACCGACTCCCGGTACCCCGACACCCTGACCGTCACCGCGCCCGCCCCGACCACGCTGAACGGCGTGGGCTTCGCCTCGCACAGCGACGGCGTCCCGACCGCCTTCACCGTCCAGACCTGGGACGGCGCGGCGTGGGTGACACAGGCCGACCTCACCGGCAACACCGACCAGTACCGCTGGATACCCTTCGCGGGCTCCGTCACCACCACGCGGGTCCGCGTCGTGGTGACAGCGGCGCAGAACAGCTTCACCCGGATCGTGGAGCTGACCCCCTAGGGTCGCCGTCCCAGGGCGCCTCACACGGGCGGCCCGGCTGTTCGTACCCGTTCGGCTCACCGGGTGCGGAACAGACGGGCCGCCCGTTCCGCTTGCATGGGTGACGGACCGCGCCCGGCCGACCGGGCGGGCGCGCGGCGCGCATCGAGGAAGGGCTCACATGGGACAGCACGACCGGCTGGGCAGGATCGGGATCTGGAGCGGCGCCTGGACGGCGGCGGTGAACGGCGCCGGAGTGACGTACACCGGCGCGTACGACGAGGCCGCCGCCGAGGTCGAGGCGCTGGGGTACGGCGCCGTCTGGCTCGGCGGGAGTCCCGGCGTCGCCGTCGCGGAGCCGCTGCTGAAGGCCACCACCCGGCTGACCGTGGCGACCGGCATCCTCAACATCTGGAACGACGAGGCCGCGGACGTCGCCTCGCAGTGGGCGGCGGTGGAGCGTACGCATCCGGGCCGGTTCCTGCTCGGGCTCGGCGTCAGCCACGGCCCGCTGGTCAAGCGCTACGCGCGGCCGTACTCCGCCATGGTCGACTACCTGGCGGCGCTGGACGCGGCGCCGGAGCCGGTGCCCGCCGGGCGGCGGGTGCTGGCGGCGCTCGGCCCGAAGATGCTGGAGCTGTCCCGTGACCGTGCGGGCGGCGCGCACCCGTATCTGGTCACCCCCGAGCACACCGCGAAGGCGCGCGCGGTCCTCGGTGCGGGGCCGCTGCTCGCGCCCGAGGTCAAGGTCGTGCTGGACACGGACCTGGAGTCGGGGCGTGCCAAGGCCAGGGATCATCTGAAGCTGTACCTGGCGCTGCCCAACTACACGAGCAATCTGCTGCGTTCGGGCTTCATCGAGGAGGACCTGGCGGGCGGTGGCAGCGACCGGCTGGTGGACGCGGTCTTCGCCGTGGGCGACGAGAGCGTCATCGCGGCGCGGGCGGCGGAATTCCTCGCCGCGGGCGCCGACCACCTCGCGGTCCAGGTGGTCACCGGCGATCCGGCGCGGCCGTTGCCGCTGGCGGAGTGGCGCAGGCTGGCTCCGGTGCTGATCGAGGGCTGAGTCTCCGCTTATTCGCGCGGAGTTGACCGGGACGCCCGCCCGCCGCGGACGGGCGCCCCGGATTCC
Source organism: Streptomyces sp. NPDC087422 (assembly GCF_044744145.1). Classification (NCBI taxonomy): domain Bacteria; kingdom Bacillati; phylum Actinomycetota; class Actinomycetes; order Kitasatosporales; family Streptomycetaceae; genus Streptomyces; species Streptomyces sp. NPDC087422. Next base: position 188,417 of record NZ_JBIUXT010000004.1, read on the forward strand.
CGCGCGGGATCAACGGCCTTGCAGCGCCTTGACGTTGTTGCCGAAGGTCCAGTTCTTCGAGCCGTCCCAGTTGAGCGACCAGGTCATCAGGCCCTTGAGCGCGCCGCTGTAGCTGTTCCACGCCTGGGAGACCAGACCGGTCGTCATGTAACCGCCGCCCGCGCCGGGTTGGGCGGGAAGGCCGGGGACCTGCTTGTCGTACGGGACGCGGATGGTGGCGCCCTGGACGACGAGCCCCTTGTTGAGGCAGGTGGTCTGCGCGGTGAAGCCGGCCACCGTACCGGCCTGGTAGGAGTCGCCGGAGCAGCCGTACATGCTGCCGTTGTAGTACTGCATGTTGAGCCACCAGAGCTTGCCGTTGTCGGCGTACTTCTTCACGATCGGCAGGTAGGCGCCCCAGATCGAGCCGTAGGTGATGCTGCCGCCGGTGACGTACGCCGTCTCGGGGGCCATCGTCAGGCCGAAGCCCGCGGGCATCCGGGACAGGACGCCGTCGATGATCCGCTCCAGGTTGGCCTGCGAGGCGGAGAGGGTGTTGATGTTGCCGCTGCCGACCAGGCCGGTCTCGATGTCGATGTCGATGCCGTCGAAGTTGTACTTCTGGAGGATCGGCACGACGGTGGCGACGAAGCGGTCGGCGACCGCGCTCGAGCTGAGGTCGATGCCGGCCGCGGCCCCGCCGATGGACATCAGGATCGTGGCGCCCGCCGCCTTGGCCTGGCACATCTCGGCCGGGGTGGCGACCTTGACGCCGGTGTCCATGCCGTCCTGCCACAGCACGGTGCCGTCGGACTGGATGACGGGGAAGGCCGCGTTGATCACGTTGTAGCCGTGGGCGGCGATCCGGCTGTCGGTGATGGGGATCCAACCGAGGCCGGGGTGCACGCCGTTGGCGGCGCCGTCCCAGTTCTCCCAGTACCCCTGGAGCACCTTGCCCGAGGGCCGTGCCTTGGTCGCGCAGGTGTCGGCCGCGGCCGACGCCGGTTGTGCCGCGTGGGTCGCCGCGGCGACCGGAATCTGCGCTAGGAAGGCCATGGCGAGGCCGACTCCCAGCAGACGCACCCTCCGACCGATCATGTCGTACTCCTCGTGGTGTCGTCGCGCACTCACAGGCCGTAGTGGACCGGATCGTAAAGTGGTCTGAACCACTCGTCAATAGGTCTGGACCAAGCCCGTGGTGCGGCGACGACAGTGACGGGGGATACGGAAGGGTCAGCCGGTGGTCGGACGGTAGGCGTAGGCGGTGGTGGAGACCGCGCACACGCTCGGCGAAATGATCTCGACCCGCAGCACCTTCGCGTTCGCGTCGTAGTCGACGCCCTCGGTCTCGAAGCCGCCCGAGCAGACGCTGCTGCGCGGCACCTGGAAGAGGGTGGCGACCCGGCCGGTGACGGGCGTGCCGTCGAGCGCGTGCGGCAGGTTGACCTGGAAGACGTCCTTGGCGTCGTTGTCGGAGACGCAGACCAGCCGGGTCGCGGAGACGAAGTCGCAGCCCTGGACGTCCGTGACGGCCTTGTCGAGGCTGATCTGTCCGGCCTGCGCGAGGGTGCCGCCGGTGGCCGGGGTGGCCGGGTTGGTCAGCGGGGCGGGGAAGACCTGGAGCCGGTTGACCGTGCCCCACTCCCCCTCGACCAGCCACCGCGCGTCCGGCGAGACGGTCGCGAAGGAGTTGTTGAGCAACTCGCCCTGGTCCAGCGGGTGCACGTAGTCGTAGCTGTGCCCGTCGGGCGTGGTGACCTCGAACATCTTCGAGGTGGCGCTGTCGCCGCCCTGGTAGGCGTCGAAGACGTAGCCGTTGACGATGTCCGGGTCTCCGACGTGGTTCCAGCCCGCGATGCGCAGCCGCAGCGGGATCGAGCCGAGGCCGCGGGTGAGGACCGAGCCGTCGGCGCGGGTGGCGATGCCCTCGCCCGCGGTGAGCGTGCTGTACACCGTGTTGCCTGCGGCCACCCACCCGCCGGGCGAGTCGGCGTGCGCGGTGGAGGTGCCCACGGCGGTCAGGGCCGCGGTGGCGAGCAGCAGGGCGGCGGCGCGGCTACGGAGTGCGCGTGCGGTCAACGGAACCCCCGGTGTGGACGGTGGGGGGCCGCCCGCGGCACGGGGCAGCCCTGTGACAGCAGTGACCCTAGGGCCTGACGGGCCGACGCCACCACAGCGCGTGGGCCAACTCGACCTGAACGGGCGGCGATCGGTTCGTTCGCGCCGGACATGGGTGCGGGGCGGGCGGGGCCGGTCGTGCCGGTCCTCGCCCGCCCCGCGCTCTCCGCGGTGGGCTGCCGGGGTCAGGCGGTCGCCACGGAGAAGATGTGCATGTCACCGCCGTTCGTGCTGGACGGCAGCGTCACACTGGCCAGTTGCTTGCCCGCCTGGAGCGCGATCGGCGCGGTGGAGAAGATCTCGGTGCCCACCGGGTCCTTTCCGCCGCCCTGGACGTCGCGGTACGCGGTGTGCACCGCCACGACGTTGCCGTACGAGGGCTGCTGGGAGCCGCCGCCGAGCGTCCAGTCGCTGAAGCCGATGTCGGCCTTCTGAGTGGTGCCGTCGGTGTACGTCAGCGTCACCGTGCCGGTGGTCTGGCCCTCGCTGGCGCTGCCGAGCAGGCTCAACTTGGTCGCACCGGCTGCGGACTTGGAGACGTCGAGCACTTGGTCGCCGCCGCCCACCACGATGTTGTCGGGCGCGCCGGGCGCCACCTGGGGCCAGGTGAAGTCGAAGCCCCCGGAGGACACCGTGCCGCCGGGCGCGGCACCGGCCGCGGCGAGCGCCGCCGCCGAGTAACTCCAGCCCTCGCCGTCGAAGTTGGCGGACGGATTCGTGTCGTCGGCGGAGATGCCGTTGTTGTTGACGTACCAGGTGAGGGTGCCGCGTACGCCGACCGTCACCGACAGCGAGGCCGCCGGGGCGGTGCCGCCGTGCGCGGAGCCGAGCGTGATCGGGACCGTGTAGACCCCGGCCTTGGTGTCGGCGGCCACCGACACGGAGAACTTCGCGCTGGTGGCGCCGCCCTTCGGGACGGTCACCGTGCCGGACGCGGGCTTGAGCGTGATGCCCGCGGGCGGCTTCGCGGTCCAGCGGACGTCGACCTTCTTGTCCTGGATCGTGGACAGCTTGACGGCGGCGTCCGCGGAGCCGCCGGGCTCGATCTTCACCTGGCCGGGGTCGGGCGAGGCGAAGAACGGGGCCTCACCGTCGCGGAAGGACGGCGGCGCGTTCTTGGCCGCGCTCCCCCACGTGGTGTTCGCGGTGCCGCCCAGGGTGTAGTCCAGGGTGCCGCCGCGGGTGACGAACGAGGCGGGGACCCACGGCTGGTCGGACTTCTTGCCGTTGACGCGCAGGCCCTGGATGTAGATGTTCTCGGCCGACGCCCGCGGGGCGTTGACCGTGATCGTCTTCCCGAGCCCGGTGTGGATCACCGCGCGCGGGAAGACCGGGCTGGAGAGCACCAGGTCGGCGCGGCTGGGCACCTGCGGGTACATGCCGAGCGCGGAGAAGACGTACCAGGACGACATCGTGCCCGCGTCGTCGTTGCCGGGGATGCCGCCGGGCGCGTTGGTCCACAGGCCGTCGGTCTCGGCGCGCACGGTCTCCTGGGTCTTGTACGGGGCGCCCAGGTAGTCGTACACGTACGGCGCGTTGATGTCGGGCTCGTTGGTGGCGTCGTAGCGCGTGTCGTCCTTCGCGGAGAAGTCGAAGGTGCCGTCCGGGTTGCGGAAGAAGGCGTCGAGGCGGGAGATCGCGGTGGCGTTGCCGCCCATGGCCTTGGCCAGTCCGGCGATGTCGGAGTAGACCATCCATGTGTAGCGGGCGCTGCTGCCCTCGACGAAGCCGCTGCCGGTCGCGGGGTTGAAGGTGGCTCCCACCCACGACCCGTCGGACTTGCGGTCGCGCATGTAGCCGCCCTGCGCGGTCGCGTTCGGATCGAAGACGTTGGTCCAGTTGCCGCTGCGGTCGAGGAACTTCCGCTGGTTCTTTCGGTCGCCGACCTGTCCCGCCAGCTCCGCGAGACCGAAGTCCGCGGCGGCGTCCTCCAGGGTCTCGGCGGCGCCGCCCCAGCAGTGGCAGTTGTCGGACGGCACGTAACCGAGCGTCAGGTACTTGTCCAACGCCGGTCGTTGGCCCACGCATTCGACGTTGCAGCCGGAGCTGTCGGAGTCGTTGGCGGTCGGCACGGTGGCCGCCTTCACCAGCGAGGCGAGGGCGCCCCTGACGTCGAAGTCCCGGCCGCCGAAAGCGTAGATGCCCGCGAGCGCCGCGTCGGACGGGTCGCCGGACATGATGCTGGTCTTGCCGTTCTCCAGCAGCCAGCGGTCCCATTCGCCGTCACGCTGCTGGGCATAGTTGAACAGCGACTGCGCGTAGTCACTGCCGACTCTCGGCTGAAGCAGCGTCAGCAACTGCACCTGCGCCCGGTACTGGTCCCAGCCGGAGAAGGTGCCGTACTGCTCGTGCTGTCCCCTGGCCAGCGAGTGGGTCTTGCGGTCGCCGCCCAGATACTGGCCGTTGACGTCGCTGGTGAGGGTCGGCTCCAGCATCGAGTGGTAGAGCGCGGTGTAGAAGGTGGTGTTCTGGTCGGCGGAGCCGCCGGACACCTGGATCTTGCGCAGCGCGGTGTTCCACGCGGCGGTGGCCTTCGACCTGATCGAGTCGAAGCCGGCGCGCTGCGGGTTCTCCGCCGTCAGGTTGGCCTCGGCGTTGCGCGCGCTCACGTACGAGATCGCGACCTTGGCCTGCACCTGCTTGGTGCCGGACGCGAAGGTCACATACGCGCCCGAGCCCTTGCCCGCGGTCGCGTTGCCGCTGGAGTTGTAGCCGGTGCCGCCGCTGGCCGATGTGGAGCCGGGCGTCAGGGTGCCGTCGGTCCAGGTGCCGACCTTGGCGAAGGGCTGGTCGAAGTGGGCCGTGAAGTAGAGGGTGTAGACGTCGTGCCGGTTGTTCGCGCTCTGCGGTCCGCAGAAGTTGCCCGCGCTGACCGAGCCGGTCACGGTACGGGCCGCCGCGTTCACGGTGACGTCCGCCGCGGCGCTGCCGCTCTCGGAGTTGGACGTACGGAACAGCACGCTGGCGGGCTTGTCGGCCGGGAAGCCGAACTGGCCGGTGCCGGTGCGCTCGGTGGTGGTCAGCCGCGCGCTGGCCCCGCTGTCCAGGCCGACCTGGTAATAGCCCGCCTGCGCCGTCTCGTTGGCGTGCGAGAAGGTCGAGGCGTACTTCGCGTCCTTGGTGTCGGCGCTCGGCGAGGAGTCGACGTCGCCCACGTACGGCATGATCGGTATGTCGCCGTTGGCGCCGGAACAGCCCACGCCGTTGAGGTGGGTCAGGCTGAAGCCGCGGATCTTCGTCGCGTCGTACCGGTATCCGCCGGGGGCGGGTGTCGAGAACTGGTTGCCCGTCGAATTCTGCGGGCTCCACGCCAGCATGCCGAACGGCAGCACGGCGCCGGGGTAGGTGTTGCCGGCGTTCGAGGAGCCGATCAGGGGGTTGACGTACGAGGCCGGGTCGGCGTCATGCCCCCCGGAGGCGCCCGGACTCGCGGTGGCGGGCCCGGCGCCGAGGCCCAGGCCGACGCCGAGGACCGCCGTCGCCACCGCGGCCACGGCGCGCACGCCGCGACCCTTCCACCGCCTTCTGTCCACGGGTCGCACTGATCTGTCCGACACGGTTCCCGCCCTTCGTGTGTATCGCTTACGACAACGTTGTCAAACGATCAACTGTAGATGTTCCTCCCGGGGTTGGAGGGTGTCAAGAGTTGTCAGGTACCCGCGGGCGGGGTGGGGTGGCGGCCCGGAGCGGGGTGGGGCGGCGGCCCGGCGGGGGGTGGAGCGCCGGCTCGGCGGGAGGCGGAGTCGCGGCGTCGGGGCGGTGTCACGTACGGCTCGCGGCGGGCGCGGGGGCGGCGGTGTTCGGGCAAGCGGGTGAACACAGCGGGGTGCCGTGACGTCGATCGGGTAACTTTGCCCTGCGCGCCTGTCGCGTGGGCCGCGGGGTGGGATCGGGAGCCGCCCTCCCACAGGCCGGGCGACTTTCGCCGGGGCCTGGTCGGCACTGACCGGCACGGTCCGGGCACTGACCGACGCCGTCCGGCACCGTCCGACGCCGTCCGGCAGCGTCCGACGCCGTCCGAGAAGGGACTTGATGGACACCACCGCCGCCGTCGACCGCTTCGAACTGCCCGCCAGCGCCCGCGCCGTGCTGCGCGCGCTGGCCACCGACGGCCCGGCGACCCGGCCGCAGCTCAGCACCGCGCTCGCGCTGTCCCGGCCCACCATGTCGGTGGCCATGGCGGAGCTGTCACGGCTCGGGCTGGTCGAGGGGCAGGGCAGTTCACGCGGCGCCACCGGGCGCAGCGCCGTCCTCTACTCGCTCGCGCCGACCGCCGGGCACGTCCTCGGCGTCGAGATCGGCGCCACCGTGGTCCGGGCGGCGGCGTACACCCTCGACGGGCAGGAGATCTGCATCGCCGAGGTCCGGCTGCCCTCGGACCAGCCGACGGTCACACCGGAGGCGGCGGACGCGGCGGCGGGGGTGGTGCGTACGGTGCGCGAGGAGGTCGGGGCGCGGTACGGGCCGCTGCGCGAGGTGGTGGTCGCGGCGCCGACGCTGCCGAATGTGGGGGCTTCCGGTGCGGGACGCGGAGGCGGTGGCCTTCAGCCGGACGGCACGGTACGGATCACCGACGCGCTCGCCGTGCCCGACGGCGTGCCGGTCACCGTCGAGAACAACGTCAACTGCGCCGCCGTCGCCGAGCACCGCTTCGGTGTCGCCCGCCACCAGCAGATGTTCGCCTACATCCAGGTCGGCGTGAAGATCGGCGTCGGCATCGTGCTCGACGGACGCCTGATGCAGGGTGCGAACGGTGCCGCCGGTGAGGCCGCCATGCTGCCCTTCCCCTGGTCGGAGTCCCAACAGCCCCGGCGCGCCGGGCTCGAGCACTTCCTCGGCTCCGACGCCCTGATGGAACGCTGCCGCGCCGCCTGGCCCGCCTCCGGCGGCGGGCCCGTGCCGCTGGACGCCAAGGCCCTCTTCGCGTCCGCCGCCTCCGGCCACGCCGCCGCCCGCCGCGTCGTCGACGAACACGCCGCCGCCATCGGCCGCCTCGTCGCCGCCGTCGTCGCCCTGCTCGACCCCGGCCTCGTCGTCCTCGGCGGCGGCGTGGGCCAGAACCAGCTGGTCCTCCTGGAAGTCCGCCGCACCGTCCACGAACTGACCTGGCCCACCGACATCACCATCGGCGGCCTCGCCGACCGCGCCACCCTCCTCGGCGCCGTCCACGTCGCCCTGACCCGCGCCCTGGACTCGATGACCTAGGGCCTGTCCGGCGGATCATGGGCGGTCCAGGCGGCGCCTGGCGCGTGCGAGCGCAAGGCGCCGGGATGGCCTCATAGCGGAGCTATTCGGGTATTCCGGCAACGCGGCGGGCGTGCGTGCCAGGGGTCGAAGGGGCCGTTCGTGATCCGCCGGACAGGCCCTAGGGCCTCCGCAAGGTCCCGTCCGGCTGGCGGGTCAGACGATCAGGACTCTGCGGCCGCGGGTGTGGCCGGCTTGGCTGTCGGCGTGGGCCGCGGCGGCCTCGGCGAGGGGGTAGGAGGTGTCGACGGGGATGCGGAGCGCGCGGCGGGTGATGAGGGCGGCGGCCTCGGCGAGGGCGGCGGGGACGCTGCCCGCGGTGCCGGAGAAGCGGACGCCGTGGTCGGGGGCGGTGAGGTCGGCGATGGAGACGACCTTGCGGGGGTCGCCGGTGAGGGCGACGAGTTCGGGGACGACGCCGGAGCCCGCGAGGTCGAGCGCGGCGTGGACGGGGCCGAGGGCGCGGACCCGGTCGGTCCAGCCGTCGCCGTAGGTCGTGGCGAGGGCGCCGAGTTCGCGGAGGTAGTCCTGGTTGGCGGGCCCCGCGGTGCCGATGACGGTGACGCCGCGGTCGCGGGCGATCTGGAGGACCGCTGATCCGACGCCCCCGGAGGCGCCGCTGACCAGCAGGGTCTGTCCCGGCTCGACGCCGACCTCGCGGAGGATCCGCAGCGCGGTCTCGACCACGGAGGGGTATCCGGCCGCCTCTTCGAAGGTCAGCCCTTCGGGCATCCGGGCCCAGGCCGAGAGGACCGCGAACTCGGCGTAGGTGCTGGTCCCTTCGCCGAATACGTGGTCGCCGATCTCGACACCGTCGACGCCCTCGCCGATCTCGTCCACCACCCCGGCGGCGTCCAGCCCGACGCCCGCGGGCAGTTGGACCGGATGGGCCTTGAGGATCTGGCCTTCGCGGACCCGCCAGTCGGCGGGGTTCACACCGGCCGCCCGTACGGCGACGCGTATCAGGCCGGGGCCGGCGTGGGGCTCCTCGGCGTCGATGAGGCGCAGGACATCGGGGCCGCCGAACTCGGCGAAGCTCACTTTCTTCATGCGACGGACCGTAACACTAACGGTTAGCGTTTTGAAACCGTTCCTGTTTCGTAGCTGATAGTGTGCGGTCATGACCGTGCCGACCGGGCGCCGTGAGCGCAAGAAGGCCGCGACCCGCCGGAAGATCGCCGACACCGCCCTGCGGCTCTTCCTGGAGCGCGGCTACGACGCGGTGGGAATCCGTGACGTGGCGGCCGAGGCCGACGTGGCCGTCACCACGCTCTTCTCGCACTTCGCCGCCAAAGAGGCGCTGGTGTTCGAGCAGGACGAGGACTTCGAGGAGCGCCTCACGCGGGCGGTCACCGACCGGGCACCGGACGAGCCGGTCGTGCCCGCGCTGCGCCGCGAGATACACGCCCTGGTACGGCACTGCACGGCGGACGGCGCCGCGCCGGTCTGGCGGATGATCGACGGGTCGCCCGCGCTGCGGAAGTACGAGGAGTCGATGCGGCTGCGGCACGCGGAGTCGGTGGCCGCGGCCCTCGTCGCCGATCCCGGACTGCCGCAGAGCGCGACGGCCTGCCGGACGCTCGCGAGGTTCGTGATCGACGCATTCTCGCTGGCCCGCGAGTCGGCCGATCCGCAGGCCGCGGTGGACGAGGTCTTCGCGATGATCGACGCGGCCTGGGAGGCCGCCCGCCCCTCACGGCAGGCGTGAGGAACGCGAAGAACGCGGGGAACGCGGGGAACGCGACGACCGCCGGGAACGCCAGGGACGGGACGCAGCGACCCGCGGCTCAGGCAGAGAAAGCCCGCCCGCGGCTCACGGGCGGAAGGTGCGGCCCCGCACCGTCCCCTCCGCGATCCCGACGTAGACCTCCGCGACCTCGCGGACGGGGGTGCCCGCGGCGGGATCGGCGGACATGGCCCGGAGGGTCTCACTGATCCAGCCGGGGCTGACGAGGTTGAGGCGCAGCCCGCGCGGGAGTTCGCTCGCGGCGTTGCGGACGAAGCCCTCGAGGCCGCTGTTGATGAGCGCGCCCAGCGAGCCGCCCGCCATGGGCGCGGCGAAGGTGCCGCCGGTCAGGGTGATGGAGCCGCCGTCGCGCACATGGCGGGCCGCGCGCTGGACCAGGGCGACCTGGCCCCAGAGTTTGGCCCGCACCCCGGTCGCGAAGTCCTCGTCCGTGGCCGACGCCAGCTCCAGCAGCGGGCCGTTGGCGGCGCAGCACACGACCGCGTCCAGACCGTCGACCTCACCGAAGAGTGTGTCCATCGTGGACGGGACTTCGAGGTCCACCTTCAGCGGACCCCGGCGCGAGGCCGCGACCACCTCGTGCCGTGCCGCTGTCAGCGCGGCGGCCACCGCGCTCCCGACGGTTCCGGAAGCTCCGATCAGCAGTGCCCTCATGCCCCCGATCATCCCCCACCGGCCCCCTCCCCCTCAACGGCCCCACCCGACCCGGTCAGTACGGGTAGTGGACCGGCGTGGACTGCACGGTGAGCCACCGCAGTTGGGTGAATTCGTGGAGGTTGGACTCACCGCCGGAACGGCCGCCGAGGCCGGACGCGGCGAGGCCGCCGAAGGGCGCCTGGGGCTCGTCGAGGCAGGTCGAGTCGTTGACGTGGACCATGGCGGAGCCGAGCCCCGCGGCGAGGCGGCGACCGCGCGCGAGGTCGGAGGTGAGGACGGCGTCGACCAGGCCGTACGGGGTGTCGTTGGCGACGGCGAGAGCCTCGGCGTCGGTGTCGACGGCCAGCACGGGGGCGATGGGGGCGAAGATCTCCTCGGTCCACAGGGCCATGTCGCGGGTGACATCGGTGACGACGGTGGGCCGGTGGAAGAGGCCGTCGCCGTCGCCGCCCTCGACGACCGTGGCACCCGCGGCGACGGCCTCGGCGAGCAGTTCGCGGGCCCGTTCGCGCTGTTCGGCGCTGATCATCGGGCCGAGGCCGACGCCGTCCCTGGTCGGGTCGCCGACGGTGATCCGGGCGGCACGCGCGGCGAGATCGGCGACGTAGGCGTCGAAGACGGGCCGCTGGACGATGTGCCGGCCCGCGGTGATGCAGGTCTGGCCCTGGTAGTGGAAGGCGGACCAGGCGCCGATCTGTCCGGCCTGGTCGAGGTCGGCGTCGTCCAGGACGATCAGGGCGTTGTTGCCGCCGAGTTCGAGGGAGACCTTCTTCAGGCGCTCGCCCGCCTCCCGCGCGATGGTGCGGCCGACGGCGCTGGATCCGGTGAAGTGGACCATGGCGATGTCGGGGTGCGCGGTCAGCGCCTCGCCGGTGTCCTGCCCGCCGGGCACGACCTGGAGCACGCCCGCGGGCAGTCCGGCCTCGGCGAAGACATCGGCGATCAGCAGTCCGCCGCTGAGCGGGGTGTGCGGTGAGGGCTTGAGGACGACGGCGTTGCCGACGGCGAGGGCGGGCGCGAGGACGCGCATGGCCAGCACCAGCGGGAAGTTCCACGGGGTGATCACACCGACGACGCCCAACGGGACGCGCTGCGCGACGCTTTCCCGGCCGGGCGCGCGCGTGGGCAGCGTCTCGGCCCGTATGTGACCGGCGAGCGCGGCGGCCAGGTGGAGTTCTTCGACCGCTCCGGCGATCTCGTACTCGGCCTTGCCGCGGATCGAGCCGGTCTCGCGGACGATGAGGTCGGCGAACTCCCCCGCGCGGGCGCGCAGTCGGGCGGCGGCCTCGCGCAGCACATCGGCGCGGGCGCCGAAGTCCGCGGCGGCCCAGGCCCGTCCGGCGACGGCGGCCTCCCGCGCGGCGCGGTCCAGGTCAGCGGGCGAGGCCCAGCCCGCCCGGCCGAGCGGTTCCTGGCGCGCCTTGTCGAGGACCGTCGACGTACGCCCGTTCTCGGCCGGGACGAAGGCCCCGCCGACGAAGAGAGCGCCGTCCCGGGCGCGCGGCGTGGATGGGGTCGGCATAACGGGCCTCCGTGTCGAAGCACTGGTCGAAGTACGGGTGTTGCGGTGCGGGTCCCGGTGGCGCCGCGCCTCGGGTACGGGCGCGCGGCGGTACGGCGGCCCGCGCGGCGGTGTCCTCGCGGTCCGCGCGCGCCCGGGCAGCACGGCAGCGCCGGTCCGGCGTCTGAGTTTGTTAACCTTCCGAACTCTCACCGTAGCAGCGAAGACCGGCTTTGAGGAGGGGCGTCCGGCAGGAGGGCCGTCCGGCAGGAGGCGTTCCGTCCGCGTCAACCGCTGAGCCGTGCCCCCTGGTCCTTCTCCGTGGCGACCGCGGCGGAGGACAGGAGCGTCGCGGCGGCGAGGCTGCCCCACAGAGCCGTCGAGCCGTACGGGGCGAGGGCGGTGATGGCCGCGGGAGAGACGGCGAGGCCGAAGCCGGTGGAGAGTTGGAAGCGGGCGAGGGTGCGCCCCAGGACGTGGGCCGGGGCGAGGGCGGTGACGAGCGCGGTGGCGCTTCCGGCGTAGATGATCTCGCCGAGCGTGCAGACCACGGACACGGTGGCCACGGCCGGGGCGCCCCAGCCGTGCCGCAGTTCGGTGGCCGCGAGGAAGCCGAGGTAGGACGCGGTGAGGACGACACCGGCGAGGGCGAGCACGGACCGCCGGGAGAAGCGGGACATCAGGACGGTGACCGGGACCTGGAGGGTGACCACCAGCACGGTGTTGGCCACGAAGACGGCCGCCGACCACACCGGGGACGCGTGCAGTTGGGTCACCAGGACCAACGGGAGCGCGATCTCGGGGACGTTGAGGCAGAAGACGTAGACCACGTTGGCGGCCAGCAGCGCGCGCATCCGGGGCGCGGGACCGCTGTCGCCGCCCTCGGCGGGGGCGGCGGCCGGGTCCGCGCGCAGCCGGACCGACCACGCCAGGGCCGCGGCGGTGAGATACGCGAGCCCGGTGACGCCCGCCAGGACCTGCAATGCGGCGGCGCCGCCCGCCAGGCACGCGGTGGCGAGCAGCGCGCCCGCGCCCATACCGGCGTTGCGCAGGGCGCGGCCCGCCGCGAGCGCGGTGTCGCGGTCCCTGCCGTGGGCGACGGTGGCCACCACGGCGGCGTGGGCGGCGGGCCACGCCTGGTTGCCGATGCCGAGGAAGAGCGCCGCCGCCGCGAACATCCAGCCGTTGCCCGCCGGAGTGGCCAGCAGCAGCGCCACGCCCAGCACGCGCACCAGCATCGACGCCGCCACGGCCGTACTGCGCGCGCCCCGGTCCAGCCACAGCCCCACGGCGGGCACGCACACCAGCCCCACGACGACACCGGCCGTCATGGCGATGCCGGTGGCGGGCGCGGACAGGCTCAGCACCGTCACCCCGTAGAGCAGCAGGAACGGCCGGAGCAGGCCGGTGCCGAGCGCGTCCACGGTCATGGCGACGGCGTAGCGGGGGCCTCCGAAGGCGCGGACGAGGGCGCGGGGCCGGATCTGGGTGGTGGTTGCCATGGCGACAACGGTGCGTTCGGCCGCCGCGCCCGCCGTGTCGGTTGACGCAGACCGTCAACCGACGCGGCCAGGGGCCTTTGCGCTGCTCATAATGGGCGGGTGACCTTGCGGATCGACATCGGCGGCCTGCCGCCCGAGCGGCTGCGGTTCGCCGCCTCCCCGCTGGCGGAGCTGACGGCGATGCTGCACGTCCTGGCGGAACCCGGACACCATCCGCGGCTCGCCGGGTGGGCCGCGGACGTGTGGGCCGCGCTGCGGCCCGAGCTGGCCGAGCGGCTGCGGGAGGCGGAGTTCCTGTGGCGGTCCTCGCGCGCCGACTTCCTGGTGCCCGCCCGGCCCCGGCCGACCCTCGCCGAGGAACTGGACGATGTGGACCGGATCGACGACGCCCGGTACGTGACCGCCGCGCTGGTCACCACCTGCGGCAGCAACCGGATCCACTTCGGCTCCCCGTCGCCGCTCACCGACGCGACCGCGCGCGAACGGGCCCTGGACCTCGCCCAGGCGCGCGGCGCGTTGCAGGAGGCGTTCGCGGAACGGCTGCTCGCGGACCCGGCCGCCGTGCGGGCGCGGGTGCGCGACACCCTCGAACAGTGCGCCGGGGCGTTCTTCGACGCCGCCTGGTCGGGGGCCGCCGTACGCATCGCCTCCGACCTGCGCCTGAAGCACGACCTGCTCAAGCGGCAGGGTCTCGGTGCGGCGCTCGCCTCGGTCTCCGGCGCGGTCGCCCTGGCGCCGGGCGGTGACCGGATCGTCGTGGACAAGCTCCAGGACAGCGCGACCGCCGCCCGCGACGACGGGGTCACCTTCATCCCGAGCGTCTTCGGCCGCCCGCACCTGGTGGCGGTGCACGCGCCCGGGTGGCGGCCGGTGGTGCAGTACCCGGTGGCCGAGCCGGGCCCGTCCGAGCAGGTGCCGATGGAGACGGTCACGCTCCGGCTGGAAGCGCTCGCGCATCCGGTACGGCTGCGGCTGCTGCGCACCCTCGCGCGCGGCCCGCACACCACCGTCGAGCTGGCCCACGCCTGGGAGCTGTCGCCCCCCGAGGTCTCCCGCCACCTCGCCGTCCTGCGCCGCGCGGGCCTGCTCACGAGCCAACGCCACGGCCGTTACGTCCGGTACACCCTCAACGCGCCCGATCTGACGTCGCTCGGCTCCGATCTGCTGGCGGCCGTCCTGCGCTGAGCGGCGCCGCTCGGCGCTGGCGGCCGTCCTGCGCTAAGCGGTGCCGCTCGGAACGCCCCGCCGCTCGGAACGCCCCGCCCCGGCGGGACGACCTCGAACGGCCGCGGCTCACCCTTCCGCGCGGGCCACCAGATCGCCGGGGTCGGTGTTGGCCCCGCACAGCAGGACCGCCACCTTCTCGCCGGGGCGCGGCTCGTACGGCCGCCCGCCGCCGTCCTCTCCCCCGGTCGGCAGCAGCGGCGCGAAGGCGGTGGCCCCGCCCACCTCGGTGACGATCCTCAGCTCGTCCCAGAGCGTCTGGCGGGCGGCGATGATGGCCCGGTCGGGCACCAGGACGGACCGCGCGTTGTCCTGACGGCCCGCGTGGACCGCCATCTCGGTGGCGCGGCGCGCGCCGAGCGAGTCGCCCGCGACGGAGTCCACGGTCACGTCGACCGGGTGACCGGCCTCGACGGCCGCGTGCAGCGTACGGGCGTTCTCCGGCTCCACGGCGACGGCGCGGATGCCGTGCTCGCGCGCGGCGGTGGCGACCCCGGCGAACAGTCCGCCGCCGCCGACCGCCACAAGGACGGTGTCCAGGCCGGGAATCGCGGTACGGATCTCGTCCAGTACGGTGCCCGCCCCCGCGGCGATGTACGGGTGGTCGTAGGCGTGGCTGCCCAGCGCGCCCGCGGTGGCGGTGAACTCCTCGCAGGCGGCGAGCGCTTCGGCGTACTCCTTGCCCACCAGGCGTACGTCCGCGCCGTACGCCCGCAGGCGCGCGACCTTCACCGCGGGGGCCGTCTCGGGCACGAAGACGGTGGCGGGGACGCCGAGCGCTTTGGCCGCCCACGCGCAGGCGAGCCCGGCGTTGCCGCCGGACGCGATGGTGACGCCCGCGGCCGGGAGGGTGCCGGCGGCGCTGTGCGCGAGCAGGAAATTCCGCGCGCCGCGCGCTTTGAAGGAGCCCGTGAACTGGAGGTATTCCAGGGCGAACCAGAGCTCGTAGGGCTCGCCGCCCCGGCCGCCGCCGACGAGGCCGGGGTCGGCCCTGGTGACGGCCACCGGCCTGATGTGGCCGTCGATGCGGTCGGCCGCCTGCCGGATGTCGTCATAGTCGAGGTGGCGCACGCGCTGCTCCGGGTGTTCGGGTGTTCGGGGGTTCGGGGGTTCGGGGGTTCGCGGTCCGATCATCGTGCCACGCGCCCGATCGGCGCCCCGCGCCGCCCAGGACGCCTGGTGGCACCCGGTCGACGTCGCCATGGAGATCCCCCCGCCGCGCGGACGGCGACGGCTGCGGCCAAAGCGGCGCCGTGCGAGGGTGCCGACCGGGGCGCGGGGGGACGCGGCCTTGCGCGGGCCCGGTCCGGCAGGCGTCTGTCTGGTGCGCCTCTCCCGTAAACCTCGGCCGGGAGGCCAGACTTGGCGGTGTGGTGAACAAGCGCAGCGCCGGGGTCCTGCTCTTCCGCGAGGTCGGCGGCGCGGACCGGGACGGCGGGATCGAGGTCCTTCTCGGGCACATGGGCGGGCCCTTCTGGGCCCGGCGCGACGCGGGCGCCTGGTCGATCGTCAAGGGCGAGTACGGGCCGGACGAAGCCGCGGTGGACGCCGCCCGGCGCGAGTTCCGGGAGGAGGTCGGCCTGCCGCTGCCCGACGGCGAACTCCTCCCGCTCGGCGAGACCGAGCAGTCCGGCGGCAAGGCCGTCACGGCCTGGGCGCTGCACGCCGACTTCGACCCGGCCCTCGCCGTGCCCGGCACCTTCACGATGGAGTGGCCGAAGGGGTCGGGCCGCCTCCAGGAGTTCCCGGAGATCGACCGGGTGGCCTGGCTCGGTCTGCCGCAGGCCCACGAGAAGATCGTGGAGGGGCAGCGCGTCTTCCTCGACCGCCTGGCCGCGCTGCGCGCCGGTTGACGAAGGGCATACGGGGCCGCCCCCACCGGCCCTACGGCGTCGGCCCGTCGAGCGACCGCCGCCTGCCGCCCAGAAAGGCCCGCTCGGCCGCGTTGTCGGTCCGCTCAAGCGCCGCGTCGTAGGCCGCCGCGGCCTCCCGCGTACGGCCCAGGCGGCGCAACAGGTCGGCGCGGACGGCGTGCAGGACGTGGTAGCCGTCCAGGTCGAGGCGGTCGACGAGGGCGAGCGCCGCCGCCGGTCCCTGGACCTCGGCCACCGCGACCGCGCGGTTGAGGGCGACGACCGGGCCGGGGGCGACCGCGAGCAACTGGTCGTACAGCGTCACGATCTGCGGCCAGTCCGTGGCCGCCGCCGTCGGCGCGTCGCTGTGCACGGCGTTGATCGCCGCCTGGATCTGGTACGGACCCGGCTGCCCCCGCCGCAGGCACTGCCGTACGAGATCCTGGCCCTCCGCGATCAGGGCGCGGTCCCAGCGGCTCCGGTCCTGGTCGGCG
The DNA here is from genome assembly GCF_044744145.1 of Streptomyces sp. NPDC087422. Classification (NCBI taxonomy): domain Bacteria; kingdom Bacillati; phylum Actinomycetota; class Actinomycetes; order Kitasatosporales; family Streptomycetaceae; genus Streptomyces; species Streptomyces sp. NPDC087422. The sequence goes on from NZ_JBIUXT010000004.1 coordinate 204,736, forward strand.
AGGAGGACGAGGCCGCCGTCCCCGGCGGTGCGCGCCGCCTCCCGCGACCGGGTGAGCAGCATCAGCGCCAGCAGGCCGGGCACTTCGGGCTCGTCGGGCATCAGCGCGTGCAGCAGGCGGCCGAGCCGTACCGCCTCGGCGCACAGGTCGGCGCGGACCAGCCGGTCGCCCGAACCGGCTGTGTGGCCCTCGTTGAAGATCAGATAGACGACGGCGAGCACCGCGCGGAGCCGGTCGGGCAGGTCGGCGTCGGACGGGACGCGGTACGGGATGCGCGCGTCGCGGATCTTGCCCTTGGCCCGCACCAGCCGCTGCGCCATGGTCGGCTCGGGCACCAGGAAGGCCCGCGCGATCTCGGCCGTGGTCAGCCCGCCGAGCAGCCGCAGCGTCAGGGCGGTCCTGGCCGCCGGGGAGAGGGCCGGGTGGCAGCAGGTGAAGATCAGCCGCAGCCGGTCGTCGTGCACGGGGCCCTCCTCTCGCGCCGGTTCCCGGTCGGCCCGCAGCAGCGCAGCCTGGTCGTGGTGGTCCGCGCGGGAGGACTCGCGGCGCAGCCGGTCGATCGCGCGGTTCCGCGCCGTGGTGATGATCCAGCCCGCCGGGCTCGGCGGCACCCCGTCGGCCGGCCAGCGCCGTACCGCCGTGGTGAACGCGTCCTGGACCGCCTCCTCGGCGATGTCGATGTCGCCGAAGGAGCGGACGAGGACGGCGACGGCGCGGCCGTACTGCTCGCGGAAGACGCGGGCGACCTCCGGCTCGGGCGCCGCCCCCTTTCGCGGCCCGTACGCCGCCCGTGGCTCCGGCCCCTCGTACGGTGGCCGTCGCTCCGGCTCGCGCGTCATGCCGACGTCACTCGGACGGCCCGTACCGGAGGGGCCTGACCTCGATCGGGAGGGTCGTCGCGCGGGCGAGCGCGCGGCCCCACGCGAGGGCGGCGTCCAGGTCGGGCGCCTCGACGATCGTGAAGCCGCCGAGGTGCTCCTTGCCCTCGACGTACGGGCCGTCCGTGGTCAGGATGTCGTCGCCCTTGTGCCGCAGCACGGTGGCCGTGCCCGCGGGGAACAGGCCCGCGGCGAAGACCCAGGCCCCGGCGTCCTTCATCTCGGCGTTGAGCGTGTCGAGGTCGCGCCGGATCGGGGCGAGGAATTCGGCGGACGGCGGCTCGTCGGTGTCGGGCTGGTAGACGCTGAGCAGATATTGCGGCATGGGGTGCCTCCCGGGTCCGTACCGGGCTCCTGCCCGGTTCCTGCGGCCGGTGCGCCGACCGGCTCTCACTGTCCATACGAACGGGTCGGGCCCGGATCGACATCTCGGCTGTTGTTGAATGGTGGACGGCCCGCCGCCGACCGAGGGCGTGCCCGGTGAGGTCCGGCCCGAGGTGAGGCAATCAACAGGTGAGTGCGCGTCCCGTGTCCCTGAGGAGTCTGATACCGGCGGTCTTCCTGCCGGTCCTGATCTTCGAGACGGGCATGGGCGCCCTCGCTCCGGTGCTCGCGCTCAGCGGCAGAGCGCTCGGCGCGAGCGTCGGCAGCGCCGGGCTGGTACTGGCGCTGCTCGGCGTCGGGCAGATCCTCGGCGACGTGCCGGCCGGCGCGCTGGCGGCGCGGCTCGGCGACCGCAAGGCGATGCTGGTCGCCTCCGGGGTCACGGCGGTGACGCTGTCCGGCTGCGCGCTGGCCCGCAGCGTGTGGCAGCTCGCGGCGGCCGTGACCGTCACCGGCGCCTCCAACGCCGTCTTCATCCTGGCCAGACAGTCGTATCTCACCGAGGTCGTGCCCACCGGGCTGCGCGCGCGGGCGATGTCCACACTCGGCGGCATGTCGCGTGTCGGCGCCTTCGTCGGGCCGTTCCTCGGCGCGGCCGTGCTCACCAGGTTCCCGGTGCATGACATCTACTGGCTGGCGCTGCTGTGCACGGCGGTGACGGTCGTGGTGCTGCTGACCGTGCGCGATGTCGCGGACCCGGCGGCGGGGGCCGTGCGGGAGACCGCCTCGGTACGGTCGGTGCTGCGCGGCCACCGCCGGGTCTTCCTGACGCTGGGCCTGGCCGTCCTGCTGGTGGCCTCGGTCCGCGCGACCCGGCAGACGGTGCTGCCGCTGTGGGCCGACCATCTGGGTCTGAGCCCTTCGTCCACCAGTGTGGTCTTCGGGATCGCGGGGCTGGTCGACACCCTGACCTTCTACCCGTCGGGGCAGGTGATGGACCGGGCGGGCCGCCTGTGGATCGCCGTGCCGTCCATGGTGGTGCTGGGCTGCGCGCAGGCCGCGCTGCCGCTGACCCACAGCCTGGCGTCGCTGACCGTCGTCGCCATGCTGATGGGCTTCGGCAACGGGATCGGCAGCGGCATCCTCATGACCCTCGGCGCCGATGTCGCGCCGCCGCGCGCCCGCTCGCAGTTCCTCGGTGTGTGGCGGCTGTGCGCGGACTCCGGCGCGGCGGGCGGTCCGCTGGCCGTCTCGGCCGCCGCCGCCCTCGGCAGCCTCGCGGCCGGGATCGCCCTCATGGGCGCGGTCGGCCTCGCGGCGGCGGGCGCGCTGCTGCGCTGGGTGCCGCGCTATTCGGCCTACGCGACGACCGGTACCCGCCGGTCGAGCACACGGGTCGCGGGCGGCGCGGCCCCCGCCCCCGTACCCGAGCCGCGCCCGCCGGGGGACGCGTCCGGGCAGCCGGAGCATCCGGTCCGGGGCAGGGGCGAACCTCCGCGTACGTGAGGGCCGCCCCCTCGTACGCGGAGCGGACGGCGGCCCGCGGTGTGCCCACGTACCGTGGTCAGACCGCCCGTTCGGCCAGGAACGCCTCCCAGGTGCGCTCGCCGACGGTGGCGCCCTCGGTGGTCAGATTCTCCCCGTCCCGGTACACGCGCCCGGCCTTGCCCGGCATCGGGACCGGCATGATCGGGCGGCGCTTGCCGACCGCCTGGAGGTAGCCGCGGGCCGCCTCGGCCAGCGTGTAGACGGTGGGTCCCACCATGTCGGGGACCCGCCCCGCGGGCTCGGCGAGGGCCAACTCCACCATGCGGGCGGCGACTTCGCGTGAGTCGACCGGCTGGAGCCGCATCACGCCGGGGATCGGCAGCACCGGCAGCTTGGCCATCTTCCCGATCACGGTGAAGGCGAACTCGTGGAACTGCGCGGCGCGCAGCGTCGTCCACGGCAGCCCGGACTCGGCCACCATCCGCTCGGCGGCCAGTTTCACCTTGAAGTAGCCGAGCGGGACCTTGTCCGCCGCGACGACCGAGATGTAGACGAAGTGCCGTACGCCCGCGGCCGACGCGGCGGTCAGCAGGGCGCGGGTGGACTTGTCGTCGCTCTTCGCGTCGCCCGCGAGGTGCAGGACGGTCTCGATGCCGTCCACCGCCGCGTCGATTCCCTCGCCCGTGAGCAGGTCGCCGGTGACGTACTCGACGCCGTCGCCGGACGCGTGGGCCGTACGGCTCAGCACCCGGGGTTTGGTGCCCGCCTCCGGCAGGAGCGGGATCACGTGCCGCCCGAGGGTGCCCGTACCGCCGGTGACCAGGATGGATGCTGTCATGACGTCTTCTCCGTGTTCGTCTGGCGAGTCGTCCGGCGGTCTCGTTCGGAGCCGGAATCCGATGGTCTGTCGCGGGGCCACCGTGGGGACACGGCGGGGAGACCGCAGGTCCCCACTAGCTGAGGCCGCCGTCCGCGCGGAGATTCTGGCCGGTGAGCCAGCGGGCGGCGGGGCCGGCGAGGAAGGCGACGACGTCCGCGATGTCGGCGGGGCGGCCCAGGCGGCCGAGCGGGGTGAGGTCGATGAGCGGCTGGAAGTCCGCACCCGGGTTGGCCTCGCGCAGGAGGTCGGTGTCGGTGGCGCCGGGCGAGACCGTGTTGACGGTGATGCCGCGCGCGCCGAGTTCGCGGGAGGCCACGCGGGTCAGTTGCTCGATCGCGCCCTTGCTGGCCGCGTAGGGCGCGTTCCCGGGCGCCGGGCGGAGCGTGTTGAGGGTGGAGATGTTGATGACACGGCCGTCGTCGCGCAGGTGCCTGGCCGCGTAACGCATGGTCAGGAACGTGGACTTGGCGTTGCCAGCCATCACACGGTCGTACATCTCCTCGTCGGTGTCGGCCAGGGGCGCGGGGGTGATGCTCAGCGCGGCGTTGTTGACCAGGATGTCCAGGCCGCCGAGATGGCGGTCGGCGGTGGCCATCAGCCGCTCGGCGGCGCCGGGTTCCACGAGGTCGGCCCGGAGCGCCCGCGCGGTCCCGCCCGCCTCCTCGACGGTGCGTACGACATCGGCCGCGGCCTCGGCGTCGCGCGCGTAGCCGAACACCACGTCCGCGCCGTCGCGTGCGAGCCATTCCACGATCGCCCGGCCGATGCCCCGCGAACCGCCGGTGACCACAGCGGTCTTGCCCTTGAGCACGGTCATGCAGCCCTCCCCCGGCGGCCGTTGCGGCCGCGGTCTCCGCCCCAGAACCTACGCCGGTCCGTACCGGCGCGGAACAGGGCGCGCCAAGGGCGGTGCGAGCCGCGCTCACCCCCGGAGGCGGTCGCCGCCCGTGTCGCGGTCGGCCCGGTCCCGTGCGAGGGCGGGCACCAGCGACGAGTGGAGGTGGCGCGTGACCCGGCCCGGTGCGGGGGTGCGCGCGCGGTCGGGCGCGGGGACGCGCGCGACCGCGTGGACGTGGTCGCGCACGGTGGCGGGCGGCGGCTGGGCCGCGCGGTCGAAGAGGTGCTCGCCGGTGCGTTCGACGGCGGCGGTGGCGACCGTGCTGGCGACCAGCAGCGCGGCCAGTGTCGTGAGGGCCAGCGGGCGGCGGCGCGGCGGGCGGCCGAGCAGGGCGTGCACCCGCGCGGGGACGTCGCTGCCGGTGGCCGCCGCGACGGGCGCGGCTCCGGCGGCCGGGTGCGGCGCGTCGTGCTGGAGCAGCGCCGCGCGGGCGATGGTCCTGGCGACGAGCTGCCGGTCGCCGACGCTGCGGGCGGCGTCCTCGTCCGCCCAGCGCTCGACGGCCTGACCGGCCGCCTTGGCGGTACGGCGCAGCAACGGGTTGACGCCCGCGGCCAGTTCGGCGGCGAGGATCCACCAGACGTGCCGGTGGTTGAGGTGGGAGTGCTCGTGGGCGAGGACGACCTGCCGCTCCTGCGGGGTGAGCGCCCTGAGCAGGCCGGTGGTGATGACGATGCGCGCGGCGGGGGCGGGGGTGGTGAAGGCGTCGGGCCACGCGTTGTCGACGACGAGCACGGGGTCGGCGGTGCGGGGGCCGCGGGCGATCCGGTAGACGGCGGCCAGCGCGCGCAGTCGGCGGACGACGGTGAGCGAGGCGTGCGCGACGGCCGCGGCCAGCAGGACGAGGCTGGCCGCCGCCAGCGGGTCGGGCACGGGGTCGAGGGCGTCGAGGCGCTTGGGCGACCACGGTCCGAGCGCGGCGATCGCGGGCACCTGTCCGAGCCAGGTGAAGCCCAGCTCGCCGAGGACGAACAGGGTCGAGGCGGCCACCGCGAGCGCGGCGGGCACGAGCAGCCGGGTGGCCGTGGCGGGCGGCAGCAGCTTTCCGAGCCGGGGCGCGGTGAGCGCGAACAGCAGGCAGACGAGGGTAGTCGCGCAGACGGCTCCGGTCACGCCGCCTCCCCGGTGTCGGCCGCCCACCGCCGGTCCGGGGGTGCCGGACGGCGCGACGCGGTCGAGCAGGTCGGGTCCTGGGGCGTCGATCCGCACGACGCGGTCGAGTCGGTCGGGTCCGGGTACGCCGATCCGGGCACGGCGGTCGGGTCTTGAGGCATCGGCCCGCGCACAGCGGTCGGGTCCGGGGAGGCCGAACGGCGCGACGCGGTCGGGTCCCTGGGCGTCGGCCCGCGCACGGCGGTCGCGCCCGTCGCGTGCCGCCCGTTCGTCGCGTCCACCGCTGTCAGCACCTTCACCGCTTTCCGTCCGGCTCCGGTCCGTCAGACGGATCGGCCGCGCCGTCGGTTGCCTCGCCGTCCCGGCGACTTTCGGGGCCCGGAGGGTCGAGGAGGCTGCGCAGGAGGTGTTCGTCGGCGGCCTTGAGCGTGCCGACGAAGCGGACCAGCACGCCGGCGCGGTCGTCGTCGGCGTCGAGCAGCCGCTGCATGCGCTGCGCGGTGACCTCGGCCGGGTGCGCGGGCGCGGTGTACGCGTAGCCGCGGCCCTCCTGCCGCCGGGTGACCTCGCCTTTGGCGTGCAGCCGGGTGAGCACCGTCATCACCGTCGTGTAGGCCAGCTCCCCGCCGAGCGCGTCGCGGACCTGCGCGGGGGTCATCGGTCCTGCGCCCGCGGCGAGTACGGCCTGGATGTCGCGTGCCAGACTGCCGCGGCTCCGGCGCTGAGGGGCCATCGGTGATCTCGTCTCCCCTTATTACGCTACTACAAGGTCTGTAGTAGCTTCCGGTTCCGGGTGGTTACTACAAGGAGTGTAGTAACCACCGGCATCACGGCGTCCCGGAGCACCGGGCCGCCGACCGGGAGAGGGCCGACAGGGAGTGGCCGCCATGGACGGTTCGCCATGCGGATGACAGGGCCGGGCGTGTGCGTCGTCGTCATCGCCCGCGACGACGCGGAGTCCGTCGACGCCGCCGTACGGTCCGCGCTCGCGCAGGGCCCGGCCGTCACCGAGGTCGTCGCGGTGGACGACGCCTCCCGCGACCGGACGCCCGACGTCCTGGACGCGCTGGCCGCCCGCGAGCCCCGGCTGCGCGTCGTGCGCCGCGCCGAGAACAGCGGCGGTCGCGGCACGCCCCGCAACGACGGCGTCGCGGTCGCCACCGCCGAGTACGTGATGTTCCTCGACAGCGACGGCGTGCTGCCGGACGGCGCCGTACGCGCGCTGCTGACCGCCGCGGAGACCCACGGCACGCCGGTCACCGTCGGCGTCGCCGTCCGCCGCGAACTGCCCGGCGGCCGTGAGGTGCGCTGGCAGCCCGCGCTCTACCGCGAGGCCGCCGTCCTCGCGTCCCCCGAGGACCATCCGGAGCTCCTGCGCGACACCCTGTGCGTCAACAAGCTCTACCGGCGCGCCTTCCTCGACCGGCACCGGCTCCGCTGCCCCGAAGGCACCTTCGCCTACGAGGACTTCGTCTTCACCGCCCGCGTCCTGGCCGCGGGACCGCCGATCGCCGTCGTGCCCGACACCGTCTGCGTCCGGCGGGCGCGCCGCGAGGCCGGGGAGCCGGTCGCGCCCGCCCGCCGGGACACCGGCGACTGGGCCGCCCGCGTCGCCGCCCACCGCCAGGCCGTCGACGTCTTCACCGCCGCCCGCCGCCCCCTGCTCGCCGCCGCCTGCCGCACCAAATTCCTCGATGACGACCTGTGCCTGTACGTCCGCGAACTGCCCGGCCGCGACCCCGCGTACCAGCGCGCGTGGTGGAGACTGGCCCGCGCCTACCTGGCCTCCTTCACCGACGCCGAGCGGGCCGCGGCGGCGGCCCCCGCCCGCTGGATCGCCGCGGTGGTGCTGGCCGGTGACGCCCCGCGCGACCTGGCCCGGCTCGCGCAGCTCGCGGCGGACCCGGCCAGACTGGCCCCGCCGTACGCGCGGACGTCGGCCGGTCCCGTCTGGTCGGACGGCCTGCGCGACGTCAGGCTCGACGGGCTCGGCCAACTTCCGCTCCAAGCACTGCCGTTGACGGTCGACGGCACGCTGTTCACCGGCCGCCACGGGCGACTGCGGCTGCGAATCCGCGATCTGTACGGCCGCCTCGCCGCGGTCGGCGGCCCGGTCGCCGTGGAGGTCGACGTCATCGCGCGGGACGGCGCGGAACCCGCCGTCACCACCACGGCCACGGCGTACGACGAGTGCGGTCGCTGGCGCGCCAGCGTCCCGCTCGACGTGGGCCGGCTCGCCGCCGCGGGCTGTCGCGGCACCCAGACCTGGGACGTACGGGTGCGGCTGCGGTACGCCGACGGCACGGTGACGGCCCCGCTCGCGCCGCGCGCCCAGGACTCGGGGCTGCGGCGCACGGTCACCCCCTGCGGGCGGTACGGCGTCGCGCTGATCCAGGCGTACCGGACGGCGGGCGGTTCGCTGGCGCTGCGCCTGGCACCCGGCGCGCGCGGGGCCTTCGACGTGGCCCTGAGACGGCTGCGGAGCCGGTCGCGTACGACGGCGTCCGCGGTATGAACCCCGGCGGTCGGCGCCGGAGGACGACGAAGCGACGAGATGCCGAAAACTACTACAAAGAACGTAGTAGGATGCGCCGGGAGACGATCCGAGGCATACGAGCAAGCGGGACACGGTGCTGACCTCCTCCTCCGCGGCCATCGACACACCCCCAGCGGCGCCGCCCGCCGGTCCGCCGCGCCGCCCGGCGCTCCGGGCCGCCGCGACACCGCTGGCGGCGCTGCTCGCGGCGGCCGTCTCCATGGGTGCCTACTGCCTGGCGCTGGCCGTGCACGGGACGTATCCGTTCGGACCGAGATCGCGGGCCGTCAACGACCTCGGCAACCAATTCGTGCCGTACCACGCCCACTTGTGGGACCTGATGCACGGCCGCGCCACCGGCGACCTGATCGTCAACTGGGGCAGCGGATACGGCGTCCCCTTCCTCGCCGACTTCTTCACGTATCTGATGAACCCGTTCTCCTGGCTGGTCGGGCTCTTCCCGCGCGACGCCGTCAACGCGGCCGTCTTCACGGCCACGGTGCTGAGCATCGGACTCGGCGCGGCCCTGATGACGGTCTACCTCGGCAGGCTGCGGCCGGGCTCGCCGTGGCTGCGCGCGCTGCTCGCGGTCGGCTACGCGGTGAGCACCTGGACGATCTCGGACGGCTTCGGCGACCCCATGTGGATGTGGGGCCTGTCGTCCTTCCCGCTGCTCGGCATCGCCTACGACTGGTGTCTGCGCGGCCGCCGTTGGGTGCCCGCGACGCTGGTGATCACCCTGTGCTGGGCGGCGAACTTCTACACCGCGGCCATGGCGACCCTCGGCATGGGTCTGGTCCTCGGCGCCCGCCTGCTGCTCGACTCCCGTCCGGTGCGGGACCGTTGGCGCGCACTGCTGCGCGCCGCGGCGGCGACCGCGACCGGCCTGCTGCTGGCCGCGCCCGTGCTGACGGTGAGTTACACCGCCAGCAAGGCGTCCCAGCCCGCCGAGCCCCAGGACTACACGCCGCCCGCCGCCCTCGACTACCTCGCGCACCTGCTGCCCGGCGGCCTCTACCCGTCCGCCCCGCGGATCTCCGTCGGGCTGCTGCCGCTGCTGCTCGTGCTCGCCTTCCCCTTCATGCGGCGGGTGCCGGGCAGGGAACGCGCGGTCTGGACCGGGCTGCTGGTCCTGGTGGCCCTGTCGTACGTCTGGAAGCCGACGGTCTTGTTGTGGCACGGCCTGGCCATGCCCAACGGCAGCCCCTACCGCGCCGCCATCGCGCTGACGTCCATGCTGGTGGCGGTCGCCTGGCTGGTGCTCTCCCGCAGGCCACGCCCACGTGAACTGCTCGCGGGCGGGGCCGCGTTGGCGGTCCTGCTCGCCGTGGTGAGCGGCGGCCACTACTTCACGCGCGGCGAGTGGATCCTGATCCTCGCCGACAGCGCCCTCGTCCTCGGCCTTCTGCTGCTGCTCGCCCGCCACCGGACCGACCGCCGGGTACGTATCGGCGTGTTCGCCGCGCTGACCTGCTCGGTCTTCCTCGCCACCGCCTACAGCGTCTTCTCCGTCAGCGTGATCAGGGACGACAACCCCCAGTGGACGCCGAGGGAGACGATCAGCGCCGCGTCGCTGACCGCGCACGCGGCGGTCGGCGCGCGGGACGACTGGCCCGCGACCCGCACCGACCCCGGTCCGCACCAGTACACCGCCAACGACCCGCTGCTGCTCGGCGGCGAGGGCGGCTCGTACTACAGCAGCTATCTGCCCGCGCGGACCGCGGCCACCCTCCAGGCCCTCGGCTCCGCCTGGACCATGAGGGGCCGTCACATCTACGGCCTCGACGACCCGGTGGGCCGGGCGATCATGGGAGTGAGCAGTTCCCTCGGCATTGTGCCCGGCGCGCCGAGCGCCGTCGCCCAGCACACCGCGCCCGCTCCCCCGATCGTCACCCTCAGGCCCGGCGCGGCCTTCGACGGCGCCGTCCGCGACACCTCGGTCTTCGCCCGGCAGCAGCGCGTGCTCGGCGCCCGGGTCTACCGCGTGCCGCTGCTCACCCCCGCCTCCGGGCCCCGGCCCGTCCCCGAGCCGAACGGCACCTGGCGGCTGCCGGGCAACGCCAAGGGCGCGGCCTGGACGTCGTTCACCGCGACCTGCGCGCCGGGCACCCTCGCGTATCTGTACACGCCCTGGTTCTCCGGCCCGGTCCGTGCGAACGGCGCCGAGTACCGGGCGGTCGGCGTCCGCCTCCTGGCCGCCAACGGGATCATGCCGCTCGGCGCCGTGCCCGCGAGCGGCCGGATCCGGCTGGCGCTGGGCACCACCACCGCGCAGGACATCCCGCGGTTCCCGGTCGGCTGCCTCGACCAGGGCGCGCTGCGGCGCGCGGTCACGAAGCTGCGGGCCACCGGCCCGGCCGAGGTCACGGCGGGCGGCCACACGATCACGGCCGCCTTCCGCCGGGGCGGCCACGGCACCGCGGTCCTCGCCGTGCCCGCCGTGACCGGCTGGCGCTGTTCGGTCGACGGCGGGGCGTCGGCGGCCCCCCGCACCCTCGGCGGCCTCATCGCCGTGGATCTGGGCGGCGGTTCGCGGGTCTCCTGCTCGTTCCGCACACCCGGTCTGAACGCCGGGCTCCCGGCCTCCGGCCTCGCCCTGGCCGTGCTGCTCGCGGTCGGCGTCGGCGGCCGGTTCCGCGACCGCTCGGGGCGCGACGGCTCCTCGGGTACCGCCGGACGCACCCTCGCGCGACGGCTCTTCCCCCAACGCACCACGCGCGACGGGCTCTTGGACGGGTCCGCGCTCCGCGGAACCGCCCTCGGTCTCCGTCGCCCCGGGAGGCGCGCATGACGAAGCTCTCGGTCGTCGTGCCCTGTTACGACGAGGAGGCGGTCATCGACCGCTTCGACGCGCGGACCCGTGCCGGGCTCGGGGGGCTCTCCGCGGCCGGGGTCACGGTGGACGCGCTGGTCACCGGGGTCGACGCGCCCGGTTGTGTCACCCTGGTCGCCATCGTCGTGGGCATGGGCAGCGTGCAGATGGTGATGCCCGGCCTGATCGGCGAGTACATCGGCCGGATCTCCTACGAGACCAAGCGGCGCCCGCACTTCCTGGTCAAGGAGGCCCGCCATCCGTCGTCGCAGGCGCCGGAACCGCTGGACGCCCTCCGGCACCGGCGGCAGCGGGAGCTCCGGCACGGCAGGGTGATCTGACGGTGTATCACCCTGTCGCGCCGCGGCCCCCGCTGTCGCCGAGCCGACACCGCACGCCCGCACGGGCCCGGAGTTCGGGGCCGTTGACCGTCAACCCTTGCGTTTCCACGCCTGGTTGCTGCCGCCGTTGCACGGGTGGAGCTTGATCGGAGTGCCGTCGGAGGTCGCGGCCATCCATACGTCGACGCACAGGCCCGACTGGTCGCCGCGGATCACGCCGCCGCTCAGCGTGAACTGCTGCGCCGGATTGCCGCTGCAATAGGCGATCTGGACGATCGTCCCGTCGTCCGTGCTGCCCCAAGCGGCGTCCATGCACAGGCCCTTGCTGCGGATCGTGCCGTCGGAGGCGAAGGTCCACTGCTCGTTGACGTTGCCGTTGCAGGTCCACAGTTGCAGGTGGGTGCCGTCCGAACCGGCCGAGGCGTTCAGGCACTTGCCCGACCCGGCGCTGACCAGGAAGTCGCCGACCCTGGCCGGAGCGGGCGGCGCGGCGGCCTTGGTCGCCTTCGCCGGCGGCTTGGCGGTCTGCCTGGTCGCCGGGCTCGTGGCCTTCTTCGTGGCCCGGGTGCGCGGGGCGCCGCCCCCTGATCCGGCCGAGCCCCCCGAACCGCCGGAACCGCTGGAGTTCCCGGCGGGCGGGGCGGCGGCGTGCTTGGCCGCGGGCGGCCTGGTCGTCGGCGGCGGGCTCGTCGTGGTCACCGCCGCCTCGGGGGTGGTGGCGGTGCTCGACGGCGTCGCGCTCGGCGACTGGGTCCGCGCGGCGGCGACCACCGTGTCCGACGTACGGCCGCCGTCCCCGCCGTTGTCGCCGCCGAGGGCGCCGAGCAGCGGGACGACGAGCACGCAGACGGCCGTCACCGCCGCCGCGCCGCCGATCGTGCCCCACACGCGCACGCCGGGCACCAGGCCGCGGCGGGGCACGGAGGCGTGCTCGGCGAAGGTGGCGGAGAAGTCCGAGGCGGCGGGCGGCGGCGCGGACGCGGGCTTGTCCAGGGCGGGCGGCGGGAGGTCGGGCGTCGGCACGGGGGGTCTCCGGGGGGATGTCGGGCGCGGGGGCGGGGTGTTCGCTCGGGGCCGGGGTGTTCGCTCGGGGCCGGGGCCTCGGCGTCTCCTCAGAGTCTGAGGACGGGGCGGGCGACGGCGGGTGCCGCGGGCAGGGCCACGGATTGCGGCGGCAAGTCGTCGGCTTCGAGGGCGACCAGGTCCTCGGCCCGCGGATCGGCCAGTTCCGCGACCCGTTGCGCCTGACGCTCCGTCATCTCCTGGAACACCTGGCGCGCGGAGCGGCCGTTGCCGAAGCCCTCGCCGCGCGGCATCCGGTCGAAGAAGCCGCTCAGTTCCGCGCGGGCCTTCTCGGTGAGTTCGTAGCGGTGCTCGGCCGCCTGGTGCTCCACGATCGAGACGAGTTCCGCCGCGTCGTAGTCCACGAAGTGCAGGGTGCGGCTGAAGCGGGAGGACAGGCCGGGGTTGGAGGAGACGAAGCGGTCCATCTCGGTGGGGTAGCCCGCGGCGATCACCACGATGTCGTCGCGGTGGTCCTCCATGAGCTTGACGAGCGTCGAGACGGCCTCGGTGCCGAAGTCGTTGCCGCTGTGCAGCGGCGACAGCGCGTACGCCTCGTCGATGAACAGCACGCCGCCCAGGGCCTGTTGGAAGGCGGCGGTGGTACGCGGCCCGGTGTGGCCGACGTACTCGCCGACCAGCGCGCTGCGGTCGACCTCGATCAGGTGACCGCGGCGCAGCAGGCCGAGCGCCTTGAGCAGACGGCCGTAGAGCCGGGCGACGGTGGTCTTGCCGGTGCCGGGGTTGCCCGCGAAGACCAGGTGGCGGCTGAGCGGCGGCGCGGGCAGCCCGGCCTCCTGCCGTCGCCGTACCGTCCGCATCAGCTTGACCAGCGAGCCGACATCGCCCTTGACGCCGTCGAGGCCGACCAGCGAGTGGAGTTCGGCGAGCAGGTCGTCCAGATCCTCCTCCGGCGCGTCCGGGTCCGGTCCGTCGTCACCGGGTGCGCCGGGCGGGGCCGTCCCGGACGGCGACGCGGGCAGGCCCGCGGCCCGGCCCGCCGCTCCCCCGCCGAGCTGCGGAATCGTCGGCCGCCGTACGTCGTAGGAGACGCAGTCCTCGAAGGCGGGCCGCGCTCCCTCGTCCTGGCCCAGATCCTCGGCGCAGTCGCGGACCCGGCAGCGGCGGAAGACCGGGGCGGCGCCGCGTGCCACGTGGAGGGCGGGGAAGCCCGCGCCCGCGACCTCGCAGGAGGTGAAGGTGCCGCCCGCGTCCTCGGCGAGGTAGATGCCGTTCTTCGCGGGCGCGTCGATGAAGACCCCGCTGACCTCGGGGAACGCGCCGGTCCACACGACGATCGCGGAGCCGGCGCTGCCTTCGACTGAGCCGCCGTCGACCCGCGCGGTGCCGCCGGAGTCGACCACGATCCCGGCCGCTCCCGCGGCGACGACCCGCACGTGGGAGAGCCGTACGCCGCCGCCCGCGCCGACCTCGACACCGGTCTTCGCGGCGCGCAGCACCGTGCAGTGCTCCAACTCGGTGCCCGCGGCGGAGACGGCGTGCACTCCGGTCGCGGTGTCGGTGAGGCGGCAGCCGCGGGCGGTGAGGGTCGCGGTCTGCGCGGTGTGCAGGCCGGTCATGGCGATACGGGACAGGCCGCATTCGGTGAGGTCGGCGTGCGCGGTGCCGACGGCGTGCAGACCGTGCTCGGCGCTGTCGCGTATCCGGCAGTCGAGCAGGGCGGCTTGGGCGGCGTCGGCGAGGTGGACGGCGCTGTAGCCGGTGCCGGAGATCGCGCAGTCGGCGAGGCGGGCCGTGGCGGCGCCGAGGACCAGCAGGCCGTTGGCGCGGGAGTCGGTGACCGCGCAGCCGGTGGCGGCCAGCCGCGCGGCGTCCTGGGCGACGAGACCGCTGGTGACGGAGCCGGTGATCCGGCAGTCGGCGATCTCGGCGGTGGCGGAGCCGGTGAGGCGGATGCCGACCGCGCCCGCGCCGGTGACGCGGGTGTCGCCCGCGACGAGCGCCGCCTCGTCCTCGACGAGCAGTCCGCTGCCGCCGGTCCCTTCCAGCGCGCAGTCCACCAGTGCGGCGGCGGCCTGGCCCCGGATCCGCAGGCCCGTGCCGGTGCAGTCGCGTACGCGCAGCCGCTCGGCGGAGAGCCGGGCGGTGCCGGACAGGACGACCGCGGTGCCGTCGACGGCCTCGATCCGCAGGTCGTCGGCGCGGGCGCGGGCGGTGCCCGACAGGTGCAGTCCCGCGCCGCCCGCGCCCGCGATCCGGCAGCGCAGCAGGAGCAGCGCGGGTCCCGGGTCGCGGGTCGGGGCCAGATCGGGGTCGGGGTCGGCGTCGAAGTCCAGGCCGTCGGGGTCGGGGACGACCAACTCCACTGTTCCGTGCATCCCTTGGGAGCCGTCGTCGGCGTCCGTGCCCGTCACCTCGACCCGGCCGCCGAGGACCACGCAGTCGTGCAGCGCCAGCGTCGAACCGTCGGTCACCCGGACCGCCGCCTCTCCGGGGCCGACGCCGCGCAGGGTGAATCCGTGCACCGCGCAGTGCGCGTCGGCCACGGTCAGCGCGGGCGTTCCCTCGGCCGCCGGGTACAGCGTGACGCTGCCCGCGCCGTGTTCGGCGCGCAGCACCACCGGCCGGTCCACGGTCAGCGACTCCCGGTACTCGCCGGGCTCCACCAGGACGGTCGCGCCGGGCCGGGCGGCGCGTACGGCGGCGGCGATCGTACGGTGGGCGCCGCGTCCCTTGGCGGCGACGTGGACGGTGTGGTCGGTCGTACGGTCGGTGGTCACGGCTGCGGCTCCCCGCTGGTGTCGGAGGTGCCGGTGCCGGTCTCGGCGGTGCCGGTGTCGCCGTAACCGCCCTGGTACCACCAGGGGTTGATGGCGGCGCGGTACCAGTTGGTGAGCTGGGAGGTGAAGACCTTCTCGGGGAGCTTCCAGCCGAACTGGAGGAAGAACTCGGCGAAGCCCTGCCGATGGAAGAGCCGGCTGCCGCCGCCCATGATGAACAGGTTCTTCATGGCGCCGACGCTGACCGCGCCGGTCATGCCGGAGACGGCGTTGATCAGACCGTCCAGGGCCGCGGCTCCGCCGCTGAGGTAGACGGTGTCGCCATTGGCGTCGGTGATGCCGAACACCGAGGCGTTCATGCTGCCGTTGACCCACGCGGCGAGCGTGGAGGTGCCCGCGTTGTAGCCGAAGTCGTACATGCCGCCGCGCCAGCGGGTGGGAGCCTCGTTGCCCGCCCACTCGTTGGACCAGTGCTTGTCGTGGTTCATCGGCTTGCGGTACCAGGGCTTTCCGCTGTCGGTGTTGGCCAGGCCGTTGCGCCAGTCGCCGGTGCGCTGCAACCCGCTGATCTTGTTGTCGTGGACGAGGCTGCCGACGGCGGTCTTGATGCCCGCGCTGACGCTCGCGTTCGCGAACGCCTTGAGCGCGTCCTTCCCGGAGAACGGCCTGTTCTGGATGTCCGCGACGATCGCGTTGACGGCGAGATTCGCGGTGAACTCCAGGACGAATTCCTGGAAGAGTTCGATGGCGGCCTTCTCCATGACCAGCTTCCACTGCGGCTGGTAGAGGCCGTCGCCGATCCGGGAGATGTCCAGGCCGCTGAGGTCGGTCTTCCACTGCATGCGGTTGGGCTCGCGCAGCCGTCGTCCCCAGCCGCGCAGTTCGGCCGCCGGGCCGCGGAAGTCGACGCCGCGTCCGGTGAGTTGGAGGCGTCCGAAGGTGTCCGCCTCGAAGATGTAGCCGCTGTCGGAGCCCTGGGCGTGGATGACGCCGTTGCCGTCGTGCCGTACCCACTGGCCGCGCCAGGCGTCCGTGGTCAGGACCTGGTTGGTGCCGACGACCTTGCTCTCCACGACGGCCGCGTTGTGGTCGAACTCCTTCCACACGTTCAGGTTCACGGGGTTGGGGGCGCCGGGGCCGAGGCGGGCGCCGTCGGGCAGGTACTCGCGCACACGTCCCGTGGTGCTGGTGGTGGGCACCTCGCGGACGGTGATCGGCGCGGCGCCGCCGCCGAGGTCGACCCGGTCGCGGAAGGACCGGGCGCCGGTGAACCAGTCGTCCACGTACGCGCCGGCCCCGCCGCCCGCCCGCGGATTCCACCACTGGCGGGTGCCGGCGCCGTGGAAGTCCACGGCGTTGCCGAACGCGTCGTACTTCGCCCAGCGCCACTGGTGGCTGCCGTCGGGGTTGGTGACGCGCCAGGAGTCCACGTGCTCGCCGCCGCCGAGCATGTCCCGGCCGCGGATCGCCACCGGGCCATTGTCGGTGCGGAGATACGCGCGGAAGGAGTCGTCGAACGGTGTGGCGCCGTTGAAGCCGCGGCCGAACTCGGTGAATCCCGTGGTGCGGTTGCCCGCGCCGTCGAGTCCGTCCCAGGCCCAATGGCGGGTGTCGGTCCGGCCGTTGTAGCCCGACCAGTCCCAGTGCCGGGAGCGCGGCGCGGTGGTGGTGACGGTCGTCGGGCCGTGTCCGTGGCCGGGCCGCAGATCGGCGCCGGGCCAGGTCCGTACGTCGCCGATGGGCGCGCCGTGCACGTTCTTGGTCAGGGCCGGGCCGCCGTTGCCCTCGAAGGCGCCCGCCCGCACGCCCGGGCCGCCGTCCAGGACGGTCCCGGCGGCCGGGACCGGCTGGAACTCCACGACAGTGCCGTCCGCGTAGCCCGCGCGCGCCACCCGGGTCGGGGCGGCGTCCGCGCCGTACCAGTCGCCGCCGGTGAAGGCCCCGTTGTGGTCGACCTTGAAGTGGTCCTCCCAGATCCGGCCGCCGGGCGCGCCGGGCGTCTCGATCCGGTAGCCGGAGAGCTTCCCCGCCCCCTCGGTCCACGGCATCCGGTGGGCGACGGGGGCGACACCCGCGGGCAGCGTGACGGAGTCGCCGACGGTGAGGGTGTTGCCGTGGTCCAGCTTGAACGTGCCGCGCGTCAAGGTGCCGTCCGCCGCGATGTCCAGCACGTTGTCGTTCATGGCGGTGAAGCGGAAGCCGTGGGTCTCGGCGCCGGTCGCCAGATCCGTCCTGGTCCACTTCGACATCTGGAAGCGGGTGTCGCCCTTGAGGAAGCCGTGCGTGTCCCACACGGCGTCGCCGATGCCGATGAGATGCTTGCGGACCCACTGCGGCGGGCGCTGCTCGGACCAGCGCCGGACTTCCAGGAGTTGGTTGTCCGGCAGCTTCTCCAGGGCTCCGGCCGGCTTGCCGTGCTCCGACTGCTCCTTCCACAACTGCCTGGTGGAATTGGCCCCGTTGGGGTCGATGGTGACCGTCTTGGGCAGGTGCCCGTTGGCCGGGTCGAGCACGGCCTCGCGGTAGTGGTTGGCGTGGGACTGCGGCAGGTGCGCGGGGCCCCACCGGCGCTGCACGACGATGTCGTCGCCGCCGAGCCGCAGATGGTCGGTCCAGCCGCCGTCGGCGTCCATCGTGCGCCTGCCGCCGAGCACCGGCAGGTGGTGGGCGTCGTAGCGCACCCACGACCAGTCGCCCGCGCCGTCGCGGACGCCGAGGACGCCGCCGCCGTCGATGCCGGTGCGGAACTCGTGGACCAGGGTGCCGTGGTGGTCGATGCCCCGCCACGCCTTGCCGTCCAGCGTCCCGACGTTGCGCAGGCCCCAGTTGGTGACATTGCCCGCGTTATCGGTGTGCGTCCAGCGGGTGTTCTGGCCGGAGAGCCTGCCGAAGCCGCTCGCGTCGGTACGGCGGAGGGAGTCGAGGAAGCCGCCGGTCGCCAGCGGTCGGCGTTCGAAGACCTCCACGGCGCTCTTGCCGGGCTTGGCGACCAGCTTGACGTGGCCCGCGTCGGTGGCCACGTCGACCGTCCCGGAGTGCAGCAGGCCGCGCCCGGCGCCCGTGAAGGGGGCGCCCGCGACGGTGTCCATGAGCTGCCAGGTCTTCGCGTTCGGCGTGAAGGTGAGGACGAACCGCTGTCCCGGCACGCGGACGCCGTCGCGCGTGACGTTGATCGCCTGCTGGTGGATGCCGCCGTCCGCGCCGAACTGCCGGTACTCGCCGCCGCGTACGCCCGCCGTGCGGTCCGTGACGCGCCAGCCGTCGCCGTGCGGCGCGAAGTGCGGCAGCGGTACGCCGTTGGCGTCGGTCGCGAGCCGCTGGGCGGCGCCCATGGTGCCGGGCGCCGGATAGCGGGTGACGCCGAATTCGTGCAGGGGCGCGCCGCCGGGGCCGTGCAGCATCACGGCGTGGTCGCCGAGGTGGCCGCCCGCGTGGTCGTGCGTCCAGTAGTCGCCGCGGCCGGTGTCGGTGACGCGGATCGTGGCGGGGTTGCCGGTGGCCGGGTCGAGGTCGACGCGTACGGCGTGGTGCGGCACCGGCTGCCACGCGCCGTCAAGGTGCCCGGCCGCGCCGCCGCCGACGGGGAAGTCCACGGCGCCGCTCGGTCGGCCGTCCGCGCCCAGGAGTTGGCGGCCGTCCCCGGCCAGCACGTGGTCGGGGCCGAAGCGCTGGTACGTCATGGCCTGTCCCGCGCCGCCGGGCCGTTCGACACGCAGGCCGCCTCCCGCGTGGTCGAAGACCTGGACGCCGCCGGGCCTGACGCCGCCGGGCAGTTCGATGTGCGGGGCGCCGCCGCCCACCGGGCGCACCACGAGCCGCCCGTCCGCCGCGCCGCCGGGCAGCCGCAGCGGCGTACCGGTCTCCACGGCCTGGCCGCCGGTGATGTCGTGGCGGACGAAGGCGCCGTCCGCGCCGTTGCGGTCGATCCGCACGGCGACGGTGGCGCCGGTCGCGTCGGTCTCGCGGACCGGCGTGAAGCCGTGCACGGGCGCGCCGTTGGCGTCGAGGAGCTGTGCGCCGCCGCCCCGGCCGGGCGCGGGGAATTCCACGAAGTGCGGGGCTCCGGTGGCAGTGTGGAGCCCGTGGCCGTCCGCGAGGTGCAGGCCGCCGGAGTCGAAGAGCTGGTACGTGGCGGACGTGCCGGGTGTCGCGGCGCGGTCGACGCGGAAGCCGTCGCCGGGTACGGGCAGCCGGGTGACGGTGGCTCCCGCGTCCACGGCGCCGCCGGTGACCAGGTGGTGGGTGGCCGCGCCCGTCCGGTCGAAGGTCACGGAGATGCCGGTGCCGAGCGGGGCCTGCGGGCCGCGCAGCGGGACGGTCTCGGCGCGCAGCGATCCTTGCGAGTCGAAGGTCTGCCGGATGCCGGTGTTCACGTCGTGGACGGACAGTCCGCCGCCGTTGACCTGGACGACCTGGTGGGTGGTGGCGGTCAGGTCGTTGCCCGCGCCGTCGAGGAGCCTGATGTCCACGCCGTTGACGTGGTAGCCGATGCTGACGCTGAGGCCGTGCGGCAGGCCGGTCGGGCCGCTCAGCGGCACCGACTCCTCGATGAGACGCCCGCCTTCGGCGCCCTCGACCCGGATGACGGGCGGCGGCACCGCGCCGCCGAGGAGCCGGGGCCGCTCGCGCAGCGACTGGAGGTTGAGGTCGGTGATGTGCTGGTCCATCGCGGCCGGGTTGATGCCGTGCTCGCGCAGGCCGCGTACCGCGACGTTGAACTGCTGCTGGGCGGCGGCCAGTTGGGTCCTAATCTCGGTGACGGCGCGGGATTCGCCGCTGGAGGGTCCGCCGGGCATCGCGCGCAGGTCGTCCAGGTGCTGTTCGAGGCGGCCGAGGTCGTGGCGTGCCAGGACGAAGTCGCCCCAGGCGTCGAAGCGCAGCGGCCGTGACGGGTCGGTCGCCGGGCCGAACAGCGCGCCGATCCGCTCACTGTCGGCCGACCACGCCCGGTCCAGTTCCTTGGCGGTCAGCCGCGGCGGCGGTCCGCCGAGCCGTACGTCACCGGTCGTGTGCGGGGGCGCGGCGGGCACGGGCGCCGGTTCGGGAACGGGGGCCGGTTCGGGAACGGGGGCCGGTTCGGGGACGTGTGCCGGTTCGGGGACGTGGGCCGGTTCTGGGAAACGCGCAGGGGCGCCCGCGAACGCCTTGTCGCCGAGTCCCGGCACGGCGGTGCCGGCGAAGGCCGGGCCGTCCGCGCCGTGGCCCGAAACCCCGTGGCCCGAAGCGCCGTGGCCAGCTGTGCCGTGGCCGGACGCGGGGTGCGGCAGCGGCGAGGGGCGGCCGAGTGAGCCGTTGTCGAGCAGGTCCATCGCGGCGTCGAAGCGGTGCGCGGGCGGGAGGTCCACGCCCGCCGCGCCGCTTCCGCTGCCGTTGGCCGTGAGGACTTCGGGCCCCTTGCCCTTGCCCGCCCCCGCGCCCGTACCGCCGAGGTCGAAGGTGGTCACCGCGGGCGTACCCGGCATGTGGGTGACGGCCACGGGCGGCGGCATGTGCGTGACCGCGGCGGACGGCGGGACCTGGGCAACCGCCGCGGACGGCGGCATGTGGGTGACGCTCGCGGGCGGCGGGGCGGAGACGACCGACGCGGGCGGCGGGGTCGCGGTCAGCGCGGTGGTCGGCGGCGGGGTGAGGTCGCTCGCGGTGTGCCCGACGGTGTGGACCGGGCCGAGGTCCACCGAGATGTGCTGGGCGAGCGTCGCCATCGTGTGGCTGTTGGCGATGTTCGCGGCGGTGCCGGTGATGAGCGCGTTGGGGGTCGGCGCCAAGGCGTGCACGGCGACCGGGTTCGGGGTGTGCAGCAAGTCGAGCGCGTTGAAGGAGCCGCCGGTGTGGATGTCGGTGACCACGTGCGTGACGCCGCCGGTGAAGGTCGCGGGGACGTGCCCGGTGACCGGTACGGTCGCCGCGTGGAAGTTCACCGCGCCGTTGGTGGCCAGGTGCGGCAGGGCGGGCGCGGGCACCGTGTGGGCGAAACCGGCGGTGGCGGCGGGCGGCGGCATCGAGATCGCGCCCGCCACGTTGACGTTGACGGCCGAGGCGGGCGGCGGGGTGGCGATCACCGCGGCCGGGTTCGTCAGATGGGCGCTGGTCACCGGGGTGGTCGGGGTGAAGGTGTGCACGGTCCCGGCGGGCGGGGTGGTCACGACAGCCGCCGGGGTGATGTGCGGGACCCCGATCGAGGAGACCACGGTCTGCGGCGGCACGACCAGGTCGGTGGCCTGCGTGACGATGTGGCTGGGGACGGCGTTGGCGCCGATGCCCGGCACGTGGAAGGAGGGCGCGCCGACCTGGGCGTGCACGCCGGTCGCGCCGATGCCCGCGGTGTTGATGCCGGTGGTGGAGATGTGGATCGGCGGCGGCGGAGCCAGGATCGCGGCGGCGGGCGGCGGCAGCGCGTGCACCCCTGCGCCGACGTCGAAGGTGATCCCGGTCGGGGTGTGCGTGACGTTCGCCCACTCGCCCAGGTGCATCGAGGACAGTTCGGTGATCGGGGTGTCAAGCAGCGCGTCCTTGCCCATGATCGCCTGGAAGCTGAAGGTGATCGAGTCGCTGAATTTGGGCCCGAGGTCGAGGCTGAGCTTGGGCGGGTCGGGGATGAACAGGCCGGGCGCCGAGTGGCCCGCGCCGCCGAACTCCGGCGTCGGCAGGTGGCTGACGCCGCTGCCGACGGCCTGCACGCCGGGCCGTACGATGTCCGCCGCGCCGTACTTGAACTTGCCGAACACACCGCGGTCGACGAGCGCGATCTTCATGGCGCCGAAGACGCCGAACTTCCCGATCTCGTCGCCCTCGGCGGGCAGGAACACCCGCAGCCACTTCGCGCCGCCGAACTCGTTCTTGAAGAACGTCGCGCTGCCCTTGCCGAAGTTGGTGACGAATTCCGGAACTCCCTTGAAGAAGGCGGGAATTCCCTTGATGCCGGTGAGGACGGTGAGCGAGCCGACCTTGAAGGCGTTGGCGCCGAGTTGGCCGAGGCCCTTGCCGACGCCCGACAGCCACAGCCCGCCCGCCTTGGTCCAGCTCCCGGTCAGGTGGGCGAGTTCACTGAACGAGGGCAGCGCGACGAACGGCTTGGCGATGCCGGTCATCATGTCCTTGAGGAAGGTCAGGGTGGCGATGCCGCCCGCCTTGATGGCCTGCCAGCCGAGTTTGAAGCCCTTCGCGATCAGCGAGAAGATCGGCACGGCGCGGGTGGTGGGCGCGATCATGCCGAGCGCGGACAGGAACAGGTCGAGCGCGCCGACCTTGCCCTGCGCGAAGTCCACCGCGGTCTTGATGAAGATGGTGAGGTTGACCGCCATCGCGACCAGCGCGATCGGACCGCCGAAGATCAGCGCGGGCAGGATCAGCGCGATGGCGATCCACTGGAAGATCTCCCAGAACTCCGCGCAGCCGGACACCGGCGACTTGATGTTGCCCGACGCCTTGCGCAGCGTGGTGGTGGCGGCGCTCGCCGCGTCCTTTTGCGTCTGACCCGCGTCGCGCGCGGTGCTCGCCAGCGTCTCCAGATTCGGGTCGTCCTTGGCCAGCCCGCGCCCCTGGTCGAGCGCCGCGTCCGCCTTGCTCTGCGCGGTCGACATGGCGTCCGCGTACGTGGTCAGGGCGGTGCTCGACCACTCGAACGCCTCGGCGATGCTCTGTACGAAGCCGCGCAGCCGCCCGCTGATCTGGTCCCGCAGCGCCTCGGCGGTCTCGCCCGAGAACGCCTCAGGCCCGGTCTTGTTGAGGACCGTCTCCATCGCGGTGTCGATCTCCCGGGCGGTCCTGCCCAGGTCGCCGATCGAGGTCGCCACGGTGTGGATCCGCACCGGGTCGCCGGGCGTGGGGTCGCCGCTCACACCGAGCGCGTCCCAGTCCGTGGGGCGTGGCATTCCGGGTCCTCTCCTGCCGTACCGCCGTGTGCCGCGAAGTTCTGCCGCATGTCTCACGTACGAGGAGCCCCGGCGGTTCACTGCGGGAAGTCCCGGACCCACGTCCCGGACCTGGGTGAACCGCGGGGACCGCTGGTACGTGAACATGTCGGACCGGCTGGTTCCGGTGACCCCGGCGGCCCCCGGCGCCCGGCGCCCGGCGCCCGTAAGGAGGAGATGGCATTGGTCGACTTCGCGCTCGACTACACCGTTCTGCACACCGCCCGCAACGACCTGCACGAGCTGGCCGACAAGATCGGGCCGACGCTCAAGAACAGCGACTACGCCACGCTCGGCAACGACGACTCGGGCGACGCGCAGGACGTGTTCGGCGACGCCCAGCTCACCGCCGCCTTCAGCACGCTGTACTACCGCTCCAAGCACCCGATGGAGAAGGCCGAGGACGACCTGCGGCAACTCGGGGACACCTTCGGGGCGGTGGCCGACGGCTTCTTCAACATGGACGCGCAGATCGCCGAGGGCGCGGGCATCATGAGCGCCGACATGGGCCTGAGCGACTGGGTCGCCAAGCACAAGGCGTGGCTGGGCCACGACCAGTGGGTCAAGGACCACGACCTGTGGGAGCAGTACCAGGCGAATCCGGACTCCTGCGAGGTCGCGCCGGGCGAGACCGCCCCGGCGTACTGCTCGGCGTCCGACCCGGGGCCCGAGCCCACCGACCCCGGCGCGCCGCCCACCGACAAGACGCTGACCACCGCGGACGGCGGCACCGTACACACCCAACTGACCCTGGACGACGACTACAACGTCGTCACGGAGAAGACCACCGTCACCACCGGCGCGGGTCAGACGTACACCTCGACCACCACGTACCAGGACGACCACCGGTCGTACATCACGGACACCGTCTACGCCGACGGCAGCAAGGCGCACTCCGACGTCCACATCAACGAGGACGGCAGCGGCACCATGGCCGTCACCGACGGCGACGGCAAGGAGAGCGACTACACGCGCACCGGGGCGGGCGCGGAGTGGAAGCTCGTCGGCGACGAGGACGGCGACGGCGTGGTGGACAGCGAGGAAGAACCCGACCCCAGTTACGACTACATCGGCTACTAGCGCCGTCAACCTGCCCGTCAGCCCGGCCCGTCAACCTGCGAGGAGCACACCCGCGATGCCCAACATCTCCCTCGACTACGAGAAGATCGAGACCACTTCGTCCAAGCTGGACACCGCCAACGAGAACATCGTCCCGATGCTCAACCAGCTCCGCACCGACGTGAACAACCTGCTGGACGACGGCATGGTCTTCGAGCAGTCCAGCGCGGCGCTGAAGGAGTCGTACGAGAAGTTCAACTCCAGCCTGCTGCTCGCGGTGAAGGGCATCAAGGACTTCGCGGAGCAGTTCCGCGGCATCAAGCAGTCGATGGCGGACAACGACGCCGACCTGGCGAAGAAGATTCGCGACGCCGCCAACGGCTGACGGTCCGTCACGCACCCGCGCCGGGCTTCCCGTTGGTACGGGAGCCCGGCGCTTGTGCGTTTCAGGACGTCTTGAGCGTGGTGACCGGGACCTGCACGGTGAGCGCCGTGCCGCCGGGGCCCGAGGTCCAGGCGCGGCCCGCGCGGGCGTGCGACCGTACGGCGCTTATGGACAGCCGGGCGCCGATCAGGTCGCCGTCGGACATGTTGCGCGGGGCGAGGACCAGGCCGCGCCGGGACCGCTTGGCCGCGGTGAGCCAACTGCCCAGGCCCAGCGAGAGGGAGTCGGCGGGACCGGCGGCGAGCAGGCCGATGCCGCGTTCCCTTCCGGAGACCACGATGTCCTTGAGGATCTTCTCCGCGCCGCCCATCGCGACCAGGTCGGCGTCGTCCACGATGACCACGCGCGGTCCCGCCATCGCGTCCAGCGCCTCGCGCACGGCGTCGGCGGACGGGTCGGGCTCGGTCAGCAGCCGGACCTGCGGGTGCCGGGCGAGCGCCCGCAGCGGCGACTCGCGCGGGGTCAGCACCACCAGCGAGGTGCCGCCCGCGAGCAGCGAAACGGCCAGGCAGGCAAGGGTGTTGCTGCGTCCGGAGCCGGGCGGCCCGGCGACGAGGAAGGACGGCGCGCCCTGCGCGAAGTCCACGCCGACCGCGCCCGCGCCGTCGCCGCCGACGCCCAGCAGGCCCCACATCGGGCGGCGCAGATTGGCGGGCACCTTCTCGTAGACCTCGGAGAAGTCGGCCACCGCGGGCAGCGGGGCGACCGGGAACGGGCGCCGGTCGGCGGGGACGTTCACCGCGCGCCGGGTGGCCGCGGCGCCGATCCCGCGCAGCGCCTCGACCTGGCCCTGGCCGCTGTCGTCGGCGTCGAGGAGCGCGATCTGCGTCTCGGTGCGGCTGACGATGTGCCAGCCACGGCCGTCGGGGACGGACGCGGGGACCTGGCTGGGCAGCATGCCGATGAGGTTGTAGTCGCTGCGGTCGGCCTGCCGCAGCAGCAGCTTGTGGTCGTTGTGGGCGGCGATCCGGCCCGCGATCAGGGAGCGTTCCGAGGTGGCGACGACGTGGATGCCCGCGGCCGCGCCCTCGCGCAGCAGGCGGGTGATGTCGCCGAGCAGCCGCCCGTTGTCGTAGTCGTCGATCAGCGGGGACAGCGCGTCCCAGCCGTCCACGAGCAGCAGGATGTGCGCGGGCCGTTCCGCCTCCGGCAGCAGGTCGCGCAGTTCGTTGAGCCCGGAACAGCTCCGCGCCGAGCACGCCTCCTGACGTTCGGTCAACTCCCGTACCAGGCGGCCGAGGAGGCGCTCCAGGTGCTCGAAGTCGTGCCGGGACACCACGGCTCCGCAGTGCGGCAGCGCGGCCACGGCGGCCAGTCCGCCGCCCGCCGCGTCGATCCCGTAGATGTGCAGGTCGCTGAGGCGGGCGGTGCGCGCGGCGGAACCCGCGATGGTGCGCAGCGCCTGGGTGCGGCCCGAGCGCGGGGCGCCGATCACGTAGAGGTGCCCGAAGGTGGCCAGGTCCACGGTGGCGACCCGGCGTTCCTGGAGCTGCGGGATGTCCTCCAGGGCGTACGGGAACGGCGGCGGGAGCGTCTTCAGGCCGGTGGCGCCGGGGCGTTCGACCGCGGGCAGCTCCTCCAGCAGCACCTTCGGCTCCAGTGCGGGCAGCCACGGGCTGGGCTGCGGCTCGTAGTCGTCGAGCAGGTCGGCGGCCTCGCGCAGCGCCGCCACCAGGACCTGGAGGTCGGTGGGCGCGAGCGGCCCCTGCTCCTGCGGGGTGTCGTCGTCGCCCGCGGGCGGGGCGGCGGGGCGGCCGAGCCGGGTCCAGGACAGTTCCGCGGCGTGGACCTTGGGCCGGGCGAGCGCGGGGCGCGGCCGGCCGTCCGGGTCCTCGCTCTCCTCGGCGGGGCGTTCCGCACCGACCCACGCGGACTGGAACGGGACGGCAGAGCGGTGTCCGTAGCGGACCAGCGCGCGTCCCGGGGTGCTCGGCGAGATGTGCACGGCGTCGCCGGTGTCGATGATGTCCTGGCTCTCGACCATGTCGGTGACGCGCAGCGCGATCCGCAGGTTGGTGTTGGCCTTGATGTCCGCGGTGACCGCGCCCGCCGGGCGCTGCGTGGCGAGGATGAGGTGGATGCCGAGCGACCGGCCGCGCTGGGCGATGCTGATCAGCCCGGTGACGAAGTCCGGCACCTCGCGCACCAGCGTGGCGAATTCGTCGATGACCAGCAACAGCCTCGGCAGCGGCGGGAGTTGCGGGCCGGTGGCGGAGGCAGCGGCGGCGGCGCGCTTAGCCCGGTACTCGGGGTGGTCCTTGGCGTCGTGCTCGGCCAGGATCCGTTCCCTGCGCCGCAGTTCGGCGGCGAGCGAGTCCAGGGCGCGCTGGACGAGGTGCGCGTCGAGGTCGGTGACCATGCCGAGGGTGTGCGGCAGGTTGGCGCACTCGCGGAAGGCGCTGCCGCCCTTGTAGTCGACCAGTACGAAGGTGAGTTCGTCGGGGCGGTTGCCCGCGGCGAGGGAGGCGACGAAGGACTGGAGGAGTTCGGACTTGCCGGATCCGGTGGTCCCGGCGACCAGGCCGTGCGGCCCGTCGCGTACCAGGTCCAGCGACATCGGCCCGTCGTATCCGGTGCCCAGTACGAAGGTGGTGGTCGCCGGGCGCCTGGTCCAGCGGTCCACCAGCGCCCGCGCGTCCGGGGGTTCCTGGCCGAGCAGGTCCAGCAGCCGTACCTCGTCGGGCAGTCCGCTGTCGTTGTCCGGGCTGACGTCGCGCAGCGGCGCGAGCGCCCTGGCCACCCGCTCGCACCAGGCGGAGGCGACCAGATCGGGCCGTACGCCGGTGACTTCGGGCAGTCCGGTCCTGCGGACCGTCAGACCGGTGCCGGAGACGGTGACGACCGCGCCGCACTCCTCGGGCAGCAGCCGTTCCTGCTCGTCGAGGCAGAGGCTGAAGACACGGACCGGCGGACCCTCGGTGAGGATCTGCACCATGCCCGGCACGTCGCGCAACTGCCGTGCGCTGTCCGCGATCACGAGGATGTCGGGCGCGGTGAACATCGCGCGTCCGATGGACGAGCCGAGCGCCCGCTGCCGTGCCTGGATCTGCGAGACCAGTTCCGAGACGCGGTTGGCGACGCTCTCCGGG
Source organism: Streptomyces sp. NPDC087422 (assembly GCF_044744145.1). Taxonomy (NCBI): domain Bacteria; kingdom Bacillati; phylum Actinomycetota; class Actinomycetes; order Kitasatosporales; family Streptomycetaceae; genus Streptomyces; species Streptomyces sp. NPDC087422. Next base: position 232,312 of record NZ_JBIUXT010000004.1, read on the forward strand.
TCGTTGCCGATGGCCACGACCGGGCCGTTGGGCGAGTACGGCCGCAGGTGCGGCAGCCATCGCACCCAGCCCCACTCCTGTGCGCGGGACGGTTCGGTGAGCACGACGATCCGCAGGTCGCGCGGACTGTGCAGAACCGCGGACTGGGCCACGCACCAGCGGGCCAGCGCCTGGACGGGCGCGGCGGTGCCCGCGACGCCGACGACGCCGAGTTCGGTGATCTCCACGCCGATCGGGATGTCGGGCAGATTCCAGCGCACGGTGCGGTGGTTCTCGTCCTGCGCCGGGTCCTCGATCGCCTTCACCGACGGCATGTCGACGGTGCCGACCCGCAGCACGAGGTGGTCGGGGTCGCGGCGGCGGCGTTCCCACAGCCGGCTGCCGGGTCCGGTGGCGATCAGGCCGAGGGCCGCCGGGTCGGGTCCGGTGTCGCAGCGCACCCAGCGCTCGCGTACGACGGCCGCGCGGATCTCCCGCTCCACCACGCGGCGCCGGGCCCGGTAGCGGCGGCGCGACTCCACGTGCGTCTTGTGGTTGTTGCGGCGGCCCATCACCCAGTTGGAGATCGCCATCAGCGGCGTGAAGAGGATGAACACCAGGTAGAAGTACGAGTGGAAGATGCCGACCATGACCAGGCCGAGCACGACCGGCGCGAACATCATCAGCAGCGGGAACGGCACGCGGACGCGCTGTCCCGGCGGGGACGGCAGGCGCAGCGACTCGGCGTCCAGGTGCGGCGCGATGCGCGGCGGCCGGTTGAAGTCGACGCCGATGCCGTCGGCGGAGTCGGCGACCGCGGCGTCCGCCTCCACGGGGGCGACCATGCGCAGCAGCGTCGTGCCGACGGCCAGGTCGACGTCCACCGGCCACGCGGTGCGGTGGTCGGCCTCGCGGCGGGCGGTGGTGTCGGCCTGCGCGGGCGTACGGGCCGCGACGGTACGGGGGTCGGCGGCCGGTCCGCGCGCCGCCTTCCGCGCGGCCCGCGCCGCCTTCTCCGCCTCGTCCACGGCGCGCGCCGCGTCCATCCGCTCCTCGGGTGTGGTCCGGTCGGGCGCGGTGCCGGTCAGCGGGTCGACGTCGGAGGGCGGGACGGGGACGCAGAGCCGTACGGAGCCGCCGTCGATCCGGTCCTCGGCGCGCTCGCGGTGCCAGTACGCGCTGCCGTCCGCGGCGATCGTCACCCACAGCCCGTACTCGGGCGCGTCGGCGCCGCGGACCCGGATCGCGCAGCGGGCATCCGTGCCGATCTCGTAACTGCCTTGCGCGAGCTGCCAACTGCGGCCCGCGCCGGGGCCCGAGACGCTGTGCACCTCGGCGAGCACGGGTTCGCCGGGCGCGGGCTGGACGCGGCCCGCGAGCGGGTCGGGGTCGGGCGGGGTGCCGCCGACGCCGAGGACGCTGCCCTCGCGGATGCCGCTGTCGCGGATCGGGGCCTCGGGGGCGAGCGGTGCGGCGCCGAGGTGGAGGGCGGGGCCCGCGTCGGGGTCCGCCGGGCCGTCGGGGCGTGCCGGGTCCGCCGCGGGCGCGCCGGGGCGGCCCGCGGTGGCGGGTGTGCCGTCGGCCCGGACGCCCAGCGCCTCGGCCAGGTCGCCCACGGTGCAGCCGTCGGGGAGTTCCAGCAGGTGGTCGCGGTGCACGGCGCCCGCCGTGGTGCCGACGGCGTCGACGGTGGTGAGAGTCAGCTTCACGATGTCCAACCGGGGTGGTGGGGGCGGCCGGGGGCGGCGGTCAACGGTCGGTCGGCGGTCAGTCGCCGCGCGGGGCGGGCGCGGTGGTCACGGCTCCCGAGCCCACGGACTCGGCGTCGGGTGTCCCGGCTCCGCCCGCGGACTCACCGGCGGCGGGTCCGGTGCGGGCGCGTCCCCCTGGCGGGGTCGCGCCGGATCCGGGCCCGGCGGCGGCCGACGCCGAGACGCCGACCGGGCCCGACTCGGCTTCGCCGCCGCTGCGTTGACGGGACGTCACCTGGGCGTGGCCGACGCCCCGCGCGAATTCTGTGGACGGTGCGCTCGCGGCGGATACCGCGGAGACGCCCACCGGGCCCGGCTCCTCGGCCCGCTCGACGTGCGCGTGCGGTGCCGGGGCGCGGACGGGCGCGGCCAGCGGCGGCGGTTCGTACGGCGGCAGCGACCCGATCGCGGCGGCCACCGCGCGCGGCACGGAGGTCGCCCGGACCCGCAGCGGTGTGCCGTGCACGGTGAGCAGTCCGTCGCGGTCCACGTCCAGCAGCCGGGCGCGGCCGTGCGTCCTGCCGTACGCCAGCACGCGCGGTCCCGCGGCGCCCGCGAGGTCGGCGGCGGCGTCGGGGAGCGGGCCCTGGCAGACCACGAAGGCGGGGCCTTCGTGGGTGTCGCTCCACCGGGCGGCGTCGCGCAGCGCCTGGGCGACGGGCGGCCCCGCGTGCCGGGGGTGCACGCCGTCGGCGACGGTGACGGCGCCGGGCGGCAGCCGCCGGTCGAGCTGGGCGGCGAGCGCGTGGACGAGCGGGCGCGCGACGCGTTCGTCACCGTCCAGCGAGGTGACCGGCGCGCCCGAGGCGAGGTCGAGGAAGACCGCGCGGTCCCCCTCGACGCCGACGGCAGCGATCAGTACGGGCGGTGCGACCGGCCCCTGCTCCCAGCCGGCGCCGTCCCCGAGGGCCAACCGGCCCGCGAGTCCGGCGGGTTGGAGGTCGTGCCACTCCTCGTACGCGCTCCACCACACGCGCGGGTCGCGGTCGTCGGCGACCCACGGCGGCGGCGGTTCGGGGACGTCCCGGCCCGCGACGAGGACCCCGACGAGACCGGCGTCGGTCCCGTCGCCGACCAGCACGCCGTACGGGCGGCAGCGGTCGGGGGCGGCGGCGTGGGCGGCGCGCAGCGCGCGCTCCCCGGTCCGCCAGACGCCGGGGTCGTCCAACAGGCGTCCCAGTAGCCGGAGTTGGCGCCGGTAGCGGACCCACCCGCGCAGCGGCGCGGTGAAGGCGTTCGCGGTGAGGCGGCTCTCGCGGCGCACCCAGCGGCGCACCACGCGCCATCCGCCGATCCGGCGGACCGACCGGTTGGTGAAGACCAGCACAGCGATGACCAGGCCGAGGACGCCCAGCACCGTGCAGATGGCGCCCCGGTGGTCGGTGAACACCTGGAGGGGCCCGCCCGCCAGCTCGACGACGGCCGGTCGCGGACGGGTCATGCGGCCGTCTCCTCGTTCTCCAGCACACCCAGCTCGCGGCGCAGCGAGCGGATCGCGTGGTGGGTACGGGACTTGACGGTCCCGCGGGGTATCCCGAGGACGTCGGCGACCTCTTCGCTGCCGCGTCCGTAGATGTGCACGTGCACCAGTACCTCGTGGTGCGCGTAGGGCAGTCGCCGCATGGCCTGTTGCAGCCACCGCCGGTCCACCACGCGGTCGGCGAGGTCGTCCCAGTCGGCGGTGTCGGGGCGGACGTCGGCCGCACTGCCGACGGGTATCGCGCGGTCCTTGCGCCAGGTGTCGACGGCCAGATTGTGCGCGATCCTGAACAGCCAGGGCCTGATCGGCCGCTCCTGCCAGTCCAGTTGATCGGCCCTCAGCCACGCCCGCAGCAGGGTCTCCTGCACGACGTCCTCGGCGTGCCGCAGGTCGGGGGCGAGCAGCTTCGCCACGTACCGCAGCAGCGCCTCGCGTTCGCCGCGCAGCCGGGCGGCGGCCAGTTCACCACCCGCGACGGAAGGGCCGGTTAAGCCGCCCGCCTCGCCGGAGACCTCACCGCCTGACAGTGCGTCAGGAAGATCCTGTGTCGGTTTCACCACAGTTCCCTTTCTGCCTGCCAGCTCTCCCGATCACAGTAGGCGGCCGGTCGTCACCGTCCGAGAACCCCTGATGAACACCGCGCAACAACCACATGACTCCCATGCGAATCAGCTGCCCCGGCGCTAGCGGCCCGCCGAACGCCCTCTGAGCTGGGAGGAGTTCGCGGGCAGCCGAGACCCGTGCGGTCCGTGCGAAGGGGACGCCGCCGCCGTGCCGAGGGCGTCCGCGCGCCCTGCCGCGCCCCGCGCTCTACCGCACCCCGCGCCCTGCCGCGCCCCGCCCTACCGCACCCCGCGCTCTGCCGCGCCCCGCCCTACCGCGCCGACATGTCCTGCGTGCCGATGACCGAGAGCAGCTGCAGTTGCTCCGCGCCCTCGGTGCCGGGGGCGGCGCTGAACCAGAGCAGCCGCTGCCGGCCGTCCTCGCTGAACAGGCAGTGGCAGTCCAACTCGATGACGCCCAGCGACGGATGGACGATCCGCTTGTGGTCGGTGCGGCGGAAGGCCACGTCGTGGGCGTCCCACAGAGCGGCGAATTCCGCGCTCTCGCGGCGCAGATGGGCGACCATCCGCGCGACCTCGGTGTCCCGGCCGCGCTGGCCCGCGACCGCCTGGAGGTCGGAGACGAAGACCCGCGAGTGGTGCGGGTGGTCCTCGGGCGGGTAGATCCCGCGCGCCCGCGGATCGGTGAACCAGCGGAAGACGAAGCTGCGGGCGGGGCCGCGTACGGCGGGTGGACGGCCGAGGAGCGCGGCGGCCGGCTCGTTCTGCGCCAGCGTCTCGTGCAGGTCCGAGATGACCTGGGCGGGGGTGGTGGTCAGCCGGTCGAGCAGGCCCAGCAGCGCGGGCTGTACGGGGGCGGCCGAGCCGTGCGCGGAGGGGGGCACGGGCCGCTCGGCGAGGTGGAACAGGTGGTCGCGCTCGTCCGTGGTCAGCCGCAGCGCCCTGGCCAGCGCGGCCAGCGTCTGGGCCGAGGGCTGGGCGCCGCGGCCCCGCTCCAGCTCGGTGTAGTAGTCCGCGGAGAGCCCGGCGAGCTGGGCGACCTCCTCGCGGCGCAGCCCCGGCACCCGCCGCCGCGGCCCGGCGGGCAGCCCCACGGCGTCCGGCCGTATCCGGTCGCGCCGGGTCTTCAGGAACGCCGCCAGCTCGGGAAGATTCACCCCTCCATCGTCACTCGCCGCGCCCGGCGGGGCCAGGCCGCAGCCAGGGGACGGCAACCCCTGGGTGGGCTCAGCCCTGGCTGACCGCGTGGAAGCGGCCGACAGTGGGAAGCGGACCGGCCCCCGGCAGGACGTACGAACGCCGGGGCGGTCCGGCCGCCCGACCGCCTCCGTTTCCGTACAGGAGCCCCCCATGACGACCACCCCCGAAACCCCCTCCCGGCCGCGCGTCGCCGTCGTCACCGGCGGCTCACGCGGCATCGGCCGCCAGGTGGTGACCCGGCTGGCCGCCGACGGCCACGCCGTGGTGATCGGCTACGCGGGCAACCGCGGCCTGGCCGAGGCCGCCGTCGAGGAGGTGACCTCGGCCGGTGGCCAGGCGCTCGCCGTCCAGGCCGACATCGCCGACGAGACGGCCGCCGCGGCGCTCTTCGACGCCGCCGAGTCCGCGTACGGCGGTGTCGACGTCGTCGTGCACGCCGCCGGGCGCATGGCGCTGTCGACCGTGGCCGAGCTGGACCTGGCCGAGCTGGACGCGATGCACCGCACGAACATCCGCGGCACCTTCGTCGTCGCCCAGCAGGCCGCCCGCAGGGTGCGCCCCGGCGGCGCCGTGGTCACCTTCTCCACGTCCGTGCTGGGCCTGTCCTTCCCCGGATACGCCGGTTACGCCGCCAGCAAGGGCGCGGTCGAGGCGGTGACGCTGATCCTCGCCCGCGAGCTGCGCGGCCGGGACGTCACCGTCAACGCGGTGGCGCCAGGCCCCACCGCGACCGACCTGTTCCTCGACGGCAAGGACGAGGAGACCGTCGCCCGCCTGGCCGCCCAGCCCCCGCTGGAGCGGCTCGGCACCCCCGCCGACATCGCCGAGGTCGTCGCCTTCCTCGCCTCCCCGGCCGGTCACTGGGTCAACGGCCAGGTCGTCCGCGCCAACGGCGGCATCGTCTGACCGGCCCCTTCGAGCGGGCGTCGCGCGCGGCCGTACGGCCTCGGGCCCCGGCGACCAGGGCTGTCGCGGACGGCCGCGCCTACACACACACGGCCGTACGACCTCGGGCGCGCGGTCAGCCGATGACCGGGCCCGAGGCGACGCGGCCGTCGCCGCCGCGGTTCAGCCACGCCGAGATCTCGCCGCCCGCGCCGATCAGGATGGAGTCGGTCTTGCCGTCGCCGTCGAAGTCGGCGCAGCGGACGTGGCTCGCGTCGGCCGTCCGTCCCGTGGCGATCTGGCCGAGCGGGGCCGTGGAGACACCCGCCGGTGCGCGACGGCGCGCCGGGCGCCACCGGGCGCTTCGCGCAAAGCACGCGCCCGCGCGCCTTTCCCGCTGTCAGGCCGCCGTGTCAGCCCGCCGTGTCAGCCCGCTGGCACGACCGCCGGAAGCGCCTCACGGAATCCGGCCGCGCGCCAGGCACCGTCAGGCGGACGCCCCTTCACGACAAGCGCGCCCGCGGCCTATCCCGGTGTCAGCGCTGCCAGCAGGACCGTGCGGTCGTCCGTGGTGGCGTCGGCGGGCGGGTCGCGGAGGAGGGTGTCGCAGAGGGACTGCAACTGCTCCTGGCCGACGTCGACTTCGGCCAGTGCGGCGGCCTCGGCGGCGGCGCGGGCGGTGGCGCCGCCAACGGAGCCCGTACCGGGGCCGGTTGGGGCGCGGTCCGCACCGTCGGCACCGATGACCGGGCCGCCCGGCGCCCGTTCGCCTATGCCGTGGTCGAGGGAGCGGGCGAGCCGGGCGATACCGGCGTCGATGTCGGAGCAGCGGCTCTCGATCAGGCCGTCGCTGTAGAGCAGCAGGAGCGTGGGCTGGTGGATCTCCAGCACCGAGGGCTCGGCGCTCCAGGCGCTGAGCCCCAGCGGCAGTCCGGCACCGAGCGGGACGGGGCGGGCGGCCTCGCCCGGTGCGCGGATCAGCGGCGGCGGGTGGCCCGCGCCAACGACGGTGCAGGTGTGCTGTTCCGCGTCCCACTCGGCGTACACACAGGTGGCGAAGGAGGCGTCGGGGGTGTCGGCGGCGAGGGCGTCGAGCCGGTGCAGCAGTTCACGCGGATCGGTGTCCAGCGCGGCCAATGTCCGCGCGGCGGTGCGCAGTTGGATCATCGCGACGGCGGCTTCCGGGCCGTGTCCCATGGCGTCGCCAACGATCAGGCCGACCCGGCCGCCGGGCCTGGGCAGGACGTCGAACCAGTCGCCGCCGATGATGTCGTGCGGGCCCGCGGGCCGGTAGTCGTGGGCGACGCGGCAGCCCTCGAAGGTCCGGTCGGTGTCGGGCAGCATGCTCCTGCGGATGGCCAGCGCGGTACGGCGCTCGTGCTCGTATCGGCGGGCGTTGTCCAGGGCGACCCCGGCCCGCGCGGCCAGCGACTCGACGCCCGCCATGTCCTCCAGGCCGAACGGCGGCAGGTGCGGGCCGCGGGTGCAGGCGATGAAGCCGATCACGGCGCTCTGGAGGCGTATGGGGACCACGAGGAAGGACGCGGTGCGTAACAGGTCGTGGATGCGGGCGTCGCCGCGTCCCGAGGCGGCGAGCCGGTCGAAGGTGTGGGTGTCGACCGCGTCGAGCAGTTGGGCGTGGCCGGTGGCGAGCGCGCGGGCGTACGGGGTCTGGCGCGGGAAGACCAGCACCTCGTCGATCGGCAGGACGCCTTCGATGCTCTCGGCCGCCGCCGCGCCCATCCGCAGCGCCAGCCGCCTGGCCTCGATCTGCGGCGGATCGGCGGACGTCCCCGCGCTCTCGTCGACGAGCCAGCGCTCCAGCAGATAGACGGAGGCGGCGTCGCAGAATCCGGGCGCCATCGCGTGGACGACATGGTTTCCGGTCATATGCAGATCGAGCGCGGAACCGATGACATCGGCCGCTGGACCGACCGCCAGCCGCCCGCGGCGCGGGGGCGGCGGCTTCTCGCGGAACGCGGAAGCGGCCCCCGGCGCGTCCTCGAGGGCGCTGTCCTCGGGCTGTTCGTGCGCTTCGTGTCGCAGGGTCGTGCCTTCCGCCGAGCCGTTGCGGCGGGCGGCCGAAACCACCCGGTGGAGACGTACGCACCCCGCAGCGCCCCGTCACCAGGATTCTATGATGACCGTTCAAGACGCGGCCGTCGAAAGGGACTTGTGGTGAGCGGACGCAAAGATGTCCCGGAGGGCGTGGATCCGGCCAAGGCGAGCGTGGCGCGGATCTACGACGCGATGCTCGGCGGGGAGCACAATTTCGCCATAGACCGGGAGGCGTTGGCCGCTTTCACCGCCATCGACCCGCAGGTGCGGGCGCTGGCGCGGGCGAACCGGGCCTTCCTGGGCCGGGCGGTGCGCTATCTGGTCGACGCGGGCGTCCGGCAGTTCGTCGATCTGGGCTCCGGCATCCCCACGCAGGGCAACGTCCACGAGGTCGCGCAGTCGATCGCGCCGGGCACGCGGGTGATCTACGTGGACAACGATCCGGTGGCCGTCGCGCACAGCGCGTCGCTGCTCGCGGACAATCCGGACGCCGACATCGTGAGCGCGGACATCCGGCGGCCCGACGACGTACTGAACTCGCCGCAGCTACGGAAGCTGATCGACTTCAACCAGCCGGTCGCCGTCCTGATGATCACGATCCTGCACTTCATCACGCACGCGGAGGACCCCGAGGGGCTGGTCGCCGCCTACCGCGACGGGCTGCCCGAGGGGAGCTGGCTCGCGCTGAGCCACGCGACCGACCAGGACCGCCCCGGCACCGCCGCCGCCGTCGGCCAGCTCTACCGGTCGAAGGCCACCTCTCCGGTCACCGCCCGCTCCCACGACCAGATCGCCGCGCTCTTCACCGGCTTCGACCTGGTCCCGCCGGGACTGGTCTACGTCCCGCTGTGGCGCCCCGATCCGGCCGACGAAATCCCGGACAATCCCTCGGAGTTCTGGGTCTACGCGGGCGTGGGCCGCAAGAGCGGCTAGAGCGGCGGATCGCGGCGGGGCCGGGAACCGCGCAGGTCCGGACAGCGGACCGCGCGGGTCCGGTTCGGCTCCCGGGCCTGTGCGCGGGCGGGTGGCGACGTACGATCAGCGGATGGCTGACATGACCGAAACCACGCCCGGCTGGCTGGCTCCCGACGAACTGGAGCTGACGCGCGCACGTATGCCGATCCTGTATGTCGACGCCGTGCCGGTGCGGGTGGACGACAGCGGGGAAGTCACCCACATCGGGCTGCTGCTGCGCATCGGGCCCGACGGGACGATCAGCCGCACGCTGGTGTCGGGCCGGGTGCTGCACCACGAGCGGGTCCGCGACGCGCTGCTGCGGCATCTGGAGAAGGACCTCGGCCCGGTGGCGCTGCCCCGGATCCCGGCCTCCCCGCAGCCGTTCACCGTCGCCGAGTACTTCCCGACCGAGGGGGTCACCGCGTACCACGACCCCCGGCAGCACGCGGTGTCCCTCGCCTACGTCGTACCGGTCGCGGGCGACTGCCGCCCGCGCCAGGACGCGCTCGACCTGGTGTGGTTCACCCCGCAGGAGGCGTCCTCGCCGCAGCTCCAGCAGGAGATGCCGGGCGGTCGCGGTGTCCTGCTCCGGCAGGCCCTGGCGAGCGTCGGCTGCCTGTCCTGACGGTCCGGTCCCGGCCCGCCGCCCTGTCATCTGTCAGGAGCGGCGGGCCGTTCCCCTTTCCTACGGTGCTGGTGGCGGCCTCGAAGGGCCGGTTCCGCGAGGAGAGGGAGAGCGACATGGGCAAGGTCATGCGGGGCGTGGCGGCGCTGGCACTTTCGGTGGCGGCCGTCGGCACGGTCGGCGCGGTGCGGGCCGACGCGGCGGGCGGCACGGTCCACGGCTGCCCGTACGGCGCCGTCTGCGTCTACCCGAACGACACGGACTGGGGCAACGACCACCCCAGCTTCGTGTACTGGAGCTACGGCGCCCACAACCTGAGCAATCAGTACGGGTGGCACGACGTGCTCAACAACCAGTCCGGGGGCGCCCGGGCGAGGCTGTGGACGGGCTACAACGGCACCGGCCAGGTCGTCGACGACCTGGTGGCGGGCGGCGCCTGGCACTACGACCTCGGCCCGGTCAACTCCATCACCCTGGACCGCCCCTGACAGTCCGTCAATTTGCTGACCTGGCCGGCCGGGCACGTTCAAAGTCCGCACCAGCCGGTCGAAGTCGGTGTACGCAGTCCGCGCACCGGAGACCGTGCCGGACATCGCACCGGAGGCCGTACGGGACGTCGTATCGGCGGCTGTGCCCGTCGCGTACGTGTCGGTGTACGGGTGCGACCGGCCGCTGGCCGCCGCTTGGCCCTGTGCTTGCGCCAGCGCCTGGGGGGCCACGGCGCCGAGGTAGGAGCGGGCCCGCGCCTGCCGCTTCTGACAGGTGACAGGGGTCGCCTGTACGGCGGCAGGGCGCGGCACGGGCCAATGGCCGGTCGTGCCGGGATTCCGGGTCGTGACGGCCCCCCGGAGGGGGCGGGGGGGGCGACCGCTGGACGGCTGCTCGGCGGCGGCGGTCCTCAGAGCCGGTCGGCGTCCGCGATCACTTCCATGACGAACGCGCCGGTCAGCCGGAGCCGCCGCGCCCGGTCGGCGAGGTCCGGGTCGCGGGCGAGCCCGGCCGGAAGCGGCTCCGCGCGGCGGTGGGCGAGGGCCGTACGGATCAGCGGGTGCCAGCGCGGCGCGAAGGTGTCCAGGGCGTACTCCCCCGCGCCCTCCTTGGAGACGATGTCCCCGGTGGCGACCGTGCGGTGCAGCCGGGACACCCCGAGCGCGCCCCAGGTGGTGAGTGAACGTCCCGCCGAGCGCGCCGCGACCAGCGGCTTGCCGGGCGTCTTCCCGGCCAGCGCCTTCTCGGCCCAGGAGTGCCAGTAGCCGTGCAGATTTTCCAGATTCCACGCGCGCAGGCGTTCCGGTTCCGGGTCGAGCCCGAGGGCGCCGGGGGCCGGGCCGCGCAGCGGGATGCCGCGTTCGCGCAGCACCTTCCACACCACAGGGTTGACGTCGAAGGCACGGCCGCGCGCGAAGGAGTTCCCGGTGTGCGAGGCCAGCGGGCGGATGGCCGTCACCGGTCGGCGGAGGTCGGCGGCCGACACGTAGACCGCGTTCACCGTGCCGGGGACCGTCACCCGCGCCCGCAGCAGCGCCCGTACGACGGGGGTGGCGTTGCCGACCGGGTGCAGCACCCGCAGCCGCCGGAGGTCCCCCGCCGTGAAGCCGCCGTCCACCGCCGCGACGACGTCGATGTCGCTGCCGCCCGCGCGCCACGCCCCGAGCGCGGCCGAGCCGACCACGTAGAAGTGGGTGATCCGGCCCGGCAGCAGCCGGTCGGCGGCGGACAGATAGCGGCGAGTGAGGCGGGCGGCGTCGGGATGGAGCATTCGGGGAGTCTGCCACGGGCGCCCCGGGGCCGCGGTGCGCTGCCGGCCCGGCGTCCGGTACGAGGACGGCGGGCGGGCGGGCGGTCAGCAGGCGGTCGGTCAGCGGGCGGTCGATCGGTCGGTCGGTCAGCGGGCGTCCCGCCCGGCGGCGCGCCACTCCGGTGCGAGGATCGACCAGACCTCGGCGTCCTGCCGTACGCCCCGGTAGAGGTAGGTGGCGCGCAGCAGCCCTTCGCGGGTCATGCCGAGCCGCTTGGCGACGTTGACGCTCGGCGTGTTCTTGGGCGACACCATCCACTCCACGCGGTGGATACCGCGTTCGTACACCGCCCAGTCGATGATGACGCGGGCCGCCCGGGTGACCAACCCCCGTCCGGCGGCGGCCGGTTCGAGCCAGCAGCCCACCTCGCAGTTGCCAGCCGCCGCGTCGAAGACCTTGAACAGGACACCGCCGACGAGCAGTCCGTCGAGCCAGATGCCGTAGAGGCGGCCCGCGTCGGTAGCCGTCTTGTCGGCGTACGACTGGAGCCAGTTCCGCGCCGAGTCCAGGTCGGCGGTGGCGTCGGCCAGGCCGATGTGCTGTCCGACGTACTCGCGCCCGCGGTCCATGTGGGCCAGGAACTCCTCGGCCCGCCACGGCTCCAGCGGGCGCAGCTCGGCGTCGTCTCCCAGGGAAATCGCGAACATCTCGTCCTCCACGTCGGCATCGCACAGCGGCGCCGCTCCACGGCACGCGCCCCCGCAGACCTACCGCAAAGGGAGCCGCCGCGACCAGCGGTTTTCGCCCGGCGCGGGTCCGTACCCCTTCGGACGTACGGGGTCAGCGGTCGGCGCGGGCGCGCCAGGCGAGGAACGGGACCAGGGGCGACTGGCCGTCCAGGTAGATCCAGGGCATCTCGGTGGCCCGGTCCCCGAGGACCTGGAACAGCGGACGCGCGAGGCGGAGGTCCCCGGCGAGCGCGAAGGTCATCGCGAAGGTGTTGAAGGCCAGCGGCCAGTCCCGGCGGCGTACGAAGTCCGGGTGGTAGACCGAGCGCGCGGCGGCCTCGTTGACGGCCCGGACCACGTCGGCGTCGGCCAGATACGGCGACTCCGCGTCGCCGCCGAGTGCCAGCCACTCCTCCAGGTGGGCCTGGGCGACGAGGTGGCCCATCGGGCTCCCGGCGGGGGCCGCCAGCATCGACTCGCGGGCGAAGGCGTGCGTCCGGGCCCACGAGCCGCCCCACTTCGGGCAGAGCTGCTGCACGTGCTGCCGGTGGGCGGCGACATGGCCGGGCGAGCGGCGGCAGGTCGCCGCGAAGCGGCGCTCCGCGACATCGGATCCGACGCCGAGACCGCGCCCGGTGATCTGGAGGAAGTACCAGGGCGCCGCCCAGGTCGGCTCGCGCTCGGCCGCCTCCAGCAGGTGGTCCTCGGCGACGGTCAGCCGGGCCCGGAAGAGCTCCCACTGCTCGTCCGACACGTATCGCGCCGCGAAACCCGTACGGGCGTGCCAGGCCCAGGCGACATGCCGGGCGCCGGAGACCAGCAGCGGCAGCGCGTCGTCCGGCTCGGCGGCGATCACGTCGCCGATCCACCGCTCCACCCCGGCGACGCTCTGCACGCCCTCCAGCAGGAAGGTCAGGTCCTCGCCGTCCGTCGCGGCGGCCAGTCGCGCGCGGATCAGCGGCCACTGCTCGACGCCCTCGCGCGCCGCCGCCCGGATCTCGGCGAGCCGCGCGTCACCGTAGGACAGGTCGATGCCGGGGACCCGCTTGCGGCGCAGCAGGAAGGTCTCCCCCTCCGCGCGGCGCACCCTCAAGAGGCTGGTCCAGGACATACGACGCAGAATACGCCGGGCGCCCGACCGTCGCCGGTCCGGTGGCCGCCTCCCGCCGGTCCGGTGGCCGCCTTTCGCCTGTACGTGGCCCGTCCCTCGCCGGTACGTCGCCGATCCGGTGGCCGCCCTCGCACGCTCCTCGCCCGGTGCGGCCCGCACGGCTCATCCGGCCCCTGGACGTACGGCGTCCCCGGCCGGTCCGGCACGACGCGGCTCCTGCCCGGGACGCGCGGACCGCGCCACCGGCGGATGCGTCCATTTCGGGGTCCAGGTGTCGGACGCCCGGCCGTCCGGCGCGGTGCCGCGCAGGTGGCGGCGCAGGACGGTCAGCGCTGGATGCGGGTTGTCGGCGCGCCAGACCAGCGAGTGCGGGTCCGTCGCGTGCCTGCTGGAACCGTGCCGCGTCGGCGACGGCGACGAAGGTGCGTACGGCGTCGAGATCCACGCCGACCGACGCTACTCGCGGGGTACGACGCTCCCGCTCCCCGGCGGACGGCCGCCGCCGGAACCCGGTTGCCCCCGTCCCGAGGCCGCTGCCACAGTCGTCGCCATGACCGCCGACTCCACCGCGACCGCCACGACCGCCACGAGTTCTTTCACCGCGCCCGACGGGACCCGGCTCGCCTACCACGCTCTCGGCGAGGGGCCGCCGCTGATCTGCCTGCCCGGAGGCCCGATGCAGGACAGCGCGTATCTCGGGGACCTCGGCGGTCTCGCCGCGCACCGGCGGTTGATCCTGCTGGACCCGCGGGGCACCGGCGGCTCGGCGGTCCCCCAGGACACCGGCTCCTACCGCTGCGACCGGCTCGTGGACGACGTGGAAGCCCTCCGCGTCCATCTGGGCCTTGACCGGGCGGATCTGCTCGGGCACTCCGCCGGTACGAATCTGGCCGTGCTGTACGTCGCCCGGCATCCCGAACGCGTCGGGCGGCTCGCGCTGATCACGCCGAGCGTCCGGGCGGTCGATGTCCCGGTCACCGGGGACACGCGGCGCGGGACGGCGCTGCTGCGCGAGGGCGAGCCGTGGTTCCCGGCCGCTTTCGCCGCGCTGGAGGCGGTCGTCGCGGGCAAGGGCGACGCCGGGACGTTCCGGGCCGTCGACCCCTTCTTCTACGGGCGTTGGGACGACGCGGCCCGCGCGCACCGGGACGCGGGCGAGGCGCGCAAGAACACGGAAGCCGGGGAGGTCTTCGGTTCCGAGGGCGCCTTCGACCCGGCCGCCACCCGCGCGGCCCTGGCGCGTTTCACCTCCCCCGTCCTCGTACTGGCCGGGGAGGTCGACCTCAACACCCCGCCCTCCGCCGCGGCCGAGGTCGCCGGTCTGTTCCCGCGCGCCGAGTCGGCCGTCCAGCCCGGCGCCGGTCACTTCCCCTGGCTCGACGACCCGGCGCGTTTCGTGTCGACCGTGGCGGCCTTCCTGCGCTGACGAGCACGCGGCCGAGAGGTCGGCCGTCAGGCAGCGGACGTGATCGCCTCGTCGAGTACTTCCCTGAACGGCGTCGGCGGGCGGCCGATCAAGGTGGCGAGCGCCGGGTCGACCGCGGTGAACTCGCCCTGCCTGCCGACCGCGAACATCCCGAGGAGGAGTTCCGCCTGCGCGGGTGAGGCGCCGTGCCCGACGAGGAGGTCCCGGTACTCGTCGTCGCCGATGACGACGCGCTTGACCGGGCGCCCGGACAGTTCGGCGGCGGTCTCCGCGACGTCGGCGAGATCGAGCGCTTCGGAGCCGGTGAGCGGCGCGGTCGGACCCGACGGGCGTACGGACCGGTCGTCGGCGGTCAGCACGCGCGCGGTGGCCTCGGCGAGGTCGGCGTGGGCCGTCCAGGAGATGGGGCCGTCCTCCGGCGCGGCCAGCTCGCCCGTGCGCACGGCGGCGCCGAGCAGCATGATCGCCGAGCTGGCGTAGTAGCCGTTGCGCAGGGAGGTCCACGGCACGCCCGAGTCGCGCAGCGCCGCCTCGGTGGCGGCGTGGTCGGGCATGGGCGCGAAGAGGGAGGTCGGGCTCGCGCCCATGTGGCTGGTGTAGAGGATGCGGCCGGCCCCGGCGGCCTTGGCTCCGTCGATCGCGGCGTGGTGCATGGCGAGGGCGGCCTCTCCGGTGACGTCGGCCGAGACGATCAGCACCTGCGCGGCGCCCTCGAAGGCGTGCGCGAGGGTCGCCGGGTCCGTGAAGTCGCCCCGCCGTACGCGGACGCCCTTCTCCGCCAGGTCCCGCGCCTTGTCGGGGTCGCGGACGCTGACGCCGATCTCCTCGGCGGGGACGCGGGTGAGCAGCCGGTCGACGACGGCCCGGCCGAGTTTTCCGGTGGCTCCGGTGACGATGATCATGAGGTGTCTCCAGGTGGGCGAGGGTTTGCGCGGCCTCGGCGCACGGGCGACGCGCGGTCGACAGATCGACATGCCGATAGGTGTCGCCGTGCCAGTGGCGGCACGAGCAGCATCGAATCACCGCTAACGACTCACACGCTATCACCGATAGTGAATCACCGCTAACGCGATTCCTGTTACCGTCGACACCATGAGCGTCGGAGACATCGCCCCTGAGGACGGTCCGCGCGAGCGCATCCTCGCCGCCACCGCCAAGCTGCTCGCCGAGGGCGGCCGGGAGGCCGTGTCGACCCGGGCGGTCGGCGCGGCGGCCGGAGTGCAGGCACCGACGATCTACCGGCTCTTCGGCGACAAGCAGGGCCTGCTCGACGCGGTCGCGGCCGACGGCTTCGCGGCCTACCTGGCCGGCAAGACGGACCTGGAACCCGGCGCGGACCCGGTGGCGGACCTGCGGACCGGCTGGGACCTGCACGTCGGCTTCGGCCTCGCCAACCCGGCGCTCTACCAGGTCATGTACGAGCGGACCAGGGGCTCGGTGCCGCCGACACCCGCCGAGGTCGCGGGCGTGGCGGTGCTGGCCGGGCACATCCGCCGGATCGCCGAGGCGGGCCGACTGCGCGTGAGCGAGGAACGCGCCTCGCTGCTCGTCCAGGCCGCGGGCCAGGGCATCACCAACACGCTGATCTCCCTGCCGCCCGACCGCCGCGACCCGGAACTGGCCGCCCTGGCCCGCGAAGCGGTCATCGCCGCGATCACCACCGACGCCCCGGCCGCCACCGACCCCGCCTCCGGTCCCGTCACCGCCGCCGTGGCCCTGCGCGCCGTCCTCCCCAGGACCTCCGCCCTCACCGCCACCGAACAAGCCCTCCTGCGCGACTGGCTCGACCGCATCGCCACCGCGAAGCCGTAGGCCGTAGGCCGTCCGCGCCCCGAAGGGCCGCCGTGGCTGGCGGCTGGCGGCTGGCGGCTGGCGGCTGGCGGCTGGCGATCAACCCAGCCCTGAGTGTTCCGGTCGGGCGGTCCGGTGGTCGACGGCGGGGCGCAGCCAGGGCGTGAGTTGGACGATTCCCCAGGTGGCCTCGGCGGCGAGGAACAGCCACAGGATCCGCGAGGCGCCTTGGGCCAGCGCGTACGCCATCCACGCGGAGAACAGGGTGCGCGCGACGCCGTCGAGCAGGCCGTGTTCGGGCAGGGTCCGTACGATGCGGAGGGCGGCCCAGACGACCACCACAGAGCCCATCAGATTCGCGAACAGGGTCTGCCACACGTCGAGTTCGGGCAGGACGCCCCAGCCGAGCGCGTCGCCCGCCGAGGACAGCGCGTCGTGCACCCGCGCGTAGGTCCACGGTGTGACGAACCCCACGGTGACCGCGAGGTCGTACCAGGCACTCGCGCGTACGACGCGGAGATAGGCGGGGCGTGCGGGGGCGTGGAAACGGATCATGGGGAGGCTCCGGCCGGTTGGGGGGCTCAGCGACGGCCTCACGCTAAACAGTGGAGTACGGTCCAAGGTCAAGCTCATCGGCCGAGGGGGGAGGCGCGGCATGCGTATCGGAGAGCTGGCCGCTCAGACCGGGATGACCAGGGACGCGATCCGGTTCTACGAGAAGGTCGGCCTCGTCACGGGCCGACGCCTCACCAACGGCTACCGCGACTTCCCGCCCGAGTCGGTGGCCTGGCTGCACTACGTCCGCACCGCGCAGGCGCTCGGATTCTCCCTGGCCGAAATCGCCAGGACCGGCGAGGAGTTGCGCGCGGCACCGGACCCCGCCGTAGCGCTCTCCGCGCTGTTCGAGGAGAAGATCCGCCTCCTCGACGCCCGCATGGCCGAACTCGCCACCCTGCGCGCCGAACTCACCGACCGCGTCGGCACAGGCTGCCCCCTCCGGGCGGTCGAACCGGACGGCGACGGTGCCACGCGCGTGACGGCCCGCCCTCTGGCTCACGCCATCCGGCCAGTCGTCTGAAGGACCGAGTGACACGGTGCCGGTGCCGGTGCCAGTGCCGATACGGCGGCAAGGGCCCAACCCGGCCGCGCCGAGCGCCTGTTCCGCGCCCGCGCCGCCGCCGCCCCGTGCGTACCGTCCGCATCGGGGGACACGCGTAGGGGGTGGATCGGCGAGGCATATGCCCCTGGCTGTCCGGCAAAGGGGGGTGCGGGGGCGGGATGAGGGCCGCCCCGATCTCCCCTTGGTGCCCGGCCACCAGTACCCTCTTGATCCTCACGGCACCTCCTCCACGGTTCCCGGGCGAACCCCGGTCCCCTGTCGGCGCCTTCGGCGCTCGGCCCTCCCGTGGAAAGGGCAGTTCGGGCGGACAGCCGTGACCCCCGGCAGATCGGCCCGGCTGGCGGTGGGAAATCCGAGTACGGAACAGGGCGTCGAGGTGCCGCGCACAGCGGCTCCTCCTCAAGGGGCAGCGCGAGGGGCGGAATCAGGTGGACGACGACAACGGCACGGGCATACCCGGCGAGGACGGCGCGACGGCCGGGGACGGCAAGCCGGCCGGACAGCGGCAGCCGGGCCCGAGGCCCATGGCCCGGGCGCGGAAGGCTGCGGCGCAGCCCCGTAAGCGCGCCCAGGCTCCCGCCCGGGCGGAAGCGGAGACGGCAGCGGAGACGCCAGCGGACACGGCAGGGGGCACGGAGGCGGTGGCGGACGCGCAGCCCGAGGGCGGCGCTCAGGAAGCCGCCGCGTCCGAGGCGGCGCCAAAGCCCGCGAAGCCCACGAAGGCCGCGCCGAAGCGCGCTGCCGCAAAGCCCGCCGAGAAGACCGCGGCTGCCGAAGTACCCGCCGCCGTAAGCAAGGTGACGGAGCCTCAGAAACAGCCCGAGGCCGCTCCCATGGCAGCCGCGGCGGCGAAGGCGGCACAGAAGCAGGCGGCAGAGGAGCCCGCCGTGAAGGCCGCCAAGAGCGCGAAGACGGCGGCCAAGGCACCGGCCGGGACTCCGGCGAAGGCACCCGCGAAGGCACCCGCGAAGACACCCGCGAGAACCGCGGCCAAGACGGCGCAGACACGGAAGACCGCGGCGGCGGCCCCGCCCGCGGGCGCGGCGAAGAAGGCGGCGGGGACCAGGCCCCCGGCGAAGGGGCGGAAGACGGCACCGGCCGCTTCGAAGGCGGTGCCGTCCCAGGCCGCAGCCGAGGCCCCGGAGCCCCAGGAGCCCGCGGCCGGGACGCCGACTCCGGTCAGCAGCACCGGACTTGTCGCCCTCCTCCAGGAGAAGGGCGCGCTCGCGCCCGAGGCGGCGCTCGTCGTCCTCAAGGGCTCGCTGGTCGCGCTCGCCGCAGCCCACGAGGCCGGTGGCGCCCACGGCGACATCGCGCCCGAGAACGTCCTGATCACCCCCGAAGGCACGGTCCAGCTCGCCGACGCCGAACCGGCGGCTCCCGCCCCGGATCAGGCGGAGGCGAACGCCGAGCCGGACGCCGTACCCCCCGGCACCCCTTACAGCGCCCCCGAGCGGTGGGCGGGCGCCCCGGCGACCGCGGCCTCCGACGTCTACGCGGCGACGGCCGTCTTCCACCAGAGCCTCACCGGCGCGCCGCCGTACGCGGGTGCCACGGCGGCGGAACTGGCGGCCCAGCACGCCGAGGCGCCGGTCCCGGCCGAGCAGGCTCCGGAGCCCGTACGGCCGCTGCTCGCACGCGGGTTGGCGAAGGACCCGGCGGAACGGCCGCAGAGCGCGGCCGAGTTCGCCGCCGAGGCCGAGACGGTCGCCGTCGCCGCCTACGGCGAGGACTGGGAGGAGCGCGGGCGCGGTGAACTCACCGCGCTGGTCGTCCTGTTGGCGGCGCCGTCCGGCGATGCGGCGGCGGAAGCGGCCCAGCAGCCGCAGGCCGCCGCCGTACCGGTCGCCGTGGCCGCGTCCGCCGCGTCCGGGGCTGGCGCGCCGCCCGTACCGCCCAAGCACGCGCCCCACCACGCCCCCGCTGGCGGCCCCGAGGCTCCCGCACCCCGCTTCAGCCGACGCGCGAAGGTCCTCGCCGTCGTCGCGGCGGCCGTGATCATCGCGGGCGCGGTGACCGTCACGGCGGTGGCGACCGGCAACAAGAGCGACGACACCCCCGTGGCGGGCCCGACGCCGACCGCCGTCACGTCGCTGACCGCCACGACGCCGACCACCGCGCCCGCCACCCCGTCCCCCACCGTCAGCCTGTCGGCGTCGCCCACGGTCAACGTCTCGCCGACCGGCACACCGACGACTGCGGTCACGCCCAGCAGGACCGTGTCGAGCACGCCCACCAGCACGCCGAGCACGCCGCCCACCACCGCGCCGACCACCCCTTCGGCCGACCCGACGACGACCGGGAAGCCCGTGGCCGGGCCGCACGTGGCGTCCATCGCCGTCACCGGCTTCGACTGCCCGACCGGCAAGCGCCGCACGGCGACCGCCACGGTGTACGTGACCTACGACGGCACCGAGGCGGGCACCTTGCACCTGACGTGGTGGCACAGCGCCACGGGCAAGCCGCAGGGCGCCGTCACGCTGGCCCGGCAGACCGCCCAGTTCCCCAAGGGCGCGCAGAGCTACACCTTCACGGACCGGTACACGTTCACCCCGGACCGCGATCACCCGTACGTCGGGCTGTCCGTCTCCAGCGACCCGGCCGCCGACTCCGGCAACGGCACCTACGGAGTGGGCTGCCGCTGACCCTCCAGCTGACCCTCCAGCACGTGTCCGGCACCGCGCGGAAGGCGTCGCGCGGTGCCGGGCACGTGTCAGTGCGGGCGTCAGGGCACCGCAGGTGTCAGGACAGTGCAGGGTCAGGACATTGCAGGCGTCAGGCAGGTATCAGGACAGGCGCCAGGGCAAGTGCCGTGCGCTCACCGCGTGAAGATTCCGGCGACGAGGTTGATGGCGGTCGCGAGAATGCTCGTACCGAACAGATACGACAGCAGTGTGTGCCGCAGGACGACCGCGCGGATCGTCGAACTGGAGACGTCGGTGTCGGAGACCTGGTAGGTCATGCCGAGGTTGTAGCTGAAGTAGAAGAAATCGCGGTAGGCCGGGGCCTCGTCCTCGGAGTTGAAATCGATCCCGCCCTCGGACTCCTCGTAATACAGATACGCGTACCGTGCCGCGTACATCAGATGCAGTGCGGCCCAGGCCATGAAGACGCCGATGAGCGCGGTCGCGGCGTGGGCGGTGTCGGAGTTGCCGAGCAGGAACACGACGATGCCGATGAGGCCGCAGAGCGCGACCGCGACGACCACGATCTCCTCGGCGAGCGGTCGCAGGTCCTCGCGCCGCGAATTGTGGCGGGTCGCGGCGGCGTCCATCGGCCACAGCACGCACCAGCCGACCACGACGAAGAACGACTCGGTGGCCGCGATGGCCGAGAGAATTCCCAGCGGCGTGTCGGTCGACGACCCCACGCACGCCCCGACCACCGCCCCGAAGGCGACCGAACCGGCAAGGCGCGGAG
This sequence comes from Streptomyces sp. NPDC087422, assembly GCF_044744145.1. Classification (NCBI taxonomy): domain Bacteria; kingdom Bacillati; phylum Actinomycetota; class Actinomycetes; order Kitasatosporales; family Streptomycetaceae; genus Streptomyces; species Streptomyces sp. NPDC087422. Next base: position 253,145 of record NZ_JBIUXT010000004.1, read on the forward strand.
CCGCGGACGGCGAAAACCGGATACTCGTACTCACAGGCCGTAACGCTAGTGGTTCACCGCTGTCGGCACGGCAATGGCCGCGCAAAAGTGCCGTACCGGATCGGCGCCGGGGAATCGGCCCGGGGATTCGGTCCGGGGAATCGGTCCGGGGATTCGGCGGGATTCGGCACGGGATCGCCTTCCCTACGTGTCGAGGCGGACGGTCATCTCCACCGTCACGTCGTCCCCCTCGGAAAGCCCCTCCGGTTTGCGCACGGCGTTCTTGAGCGGCAGCAGATAGCCGCCGTCCTTGGGAAAGAGCGAGGTCGCGAAATCGGTGCCGCCGATCCGGGCCAGCACCGGGATCACCCCCCACCCGTACGAGGCCGTCGTCGCCACCTCGCGGATGTCCGCGGACTCCTCCTCCGGCACGGGCACGAAGTAGTACGGCGCCGGTCCGCGCCACTCCACGACCCGCCCCGCGAACACCAGCTCCACGCCCCCAGCCCCTTCTCCCACGTCCTACGTCCCGCGTCCCGCGCGTCCGTCGGGGACAGCCAGGCTAGACCAGTACGGGTTACGTCTCGTCCGCGCCCGCGCCCGGAGCGGACCCAGCGGGCGGAGGGGGCGGGGCGGGCGGGGCGAAGTGGATGGGGGCGGTGAAGTTGGCGCGGCGGGCGGCGCGGCGGAAGGTGATGAGGGCGGCGGGGCCGGCCAGCAGGATGGCGACGAAGTTGGTGACCGCGCGGCCGGTGTCCCAGCCGAGGGAGGTCGCCACGTCGAAGGCCAGGTAGCGGTGCCACTGCTCGGTGAAGGGCAGGCCCGGCAGGTAGGCGATGGAGCTGCCGGGGTCGAGCGAGAAGGGCCAGAAGGAGAGGTTGAGCAGGAAGCCGAAGAGGTAGCCGGACGCCGAGCCGTAGGCCGCGAGCATCAGGATCTCGGCCCTGCCGCGGGCGCGCGGGAGGAGCCCGGCGAGCATCCCGACGAAGGCGCAGCCGAACATCTGGTACGGCATCCAGGGCCCGACACCGCCGGTGAGCAGCGCGGACGCGAAGAGGGACGTGCAGCCGAGGGTGAAGCCGAAGCCGGGGCCGAAGACGCGGCCCGCGAGCACGAGGACGAAGAAGACGGTCTCGATGCCCGCGGTGCCCGCGCCGAGCGGGCGCAGGGCGGCGTTGACGGCGGACAGCACGCCGAGCATGGCCAGGGCCTTGGCGTCGATGCCGCCGTCGGCGATCTGGGCGAAGACCACGGCCAGTACGAGGATCAGCAGGACGCCGAAGATCAGCGGCGGCGCGTAGGAGGTGCCGAAGCGGCCGGGGGCGACGACGAAGGGCCAGAAGAAGGCGACCAGGCCGATGAAGGCGGCCAGGACGATGGTGACGACGGCCGTCGCGTGCATCCGGACGGCGGTGGTACGGCCCGTCCAACGCCCGGCCGCGCCCTTGCCGTTGCCCGCGCCCCCGCTCGTGTCCGTGGCGCCCGTCCTGGTCGTGGCCATCACTTCGCCTCGGCTTCCGCGAGCGCGTCCGCGACCTGACCGACCGTCAGGTAGGGCAGCGGGGCGAGGATCTTGGCGGCCTGTGGCGCGAAGGCCGGTGAGGCGACGATGACATCGGCGGTGGGGCCGTCGGCGACCGTCTCGCCCTCGGCCATGACGATCACGCGGTCGGCGCTCGCGGCGACGAACTCCACGTCGTGCGTGGAGATCACGACGCTGCGGCCCTCGGCGGCGAGCGCGTCCACGATCCGGATGAGGGCCTGCTTGGCCTGGTAGTCGAGGCCGCGGGTCGGCTCGTCCAGCAGGACGACGTCGGGGGCGGTGGTGAGCTGGATGGCCAGCACGAGCGAGAGCTTCTGGCCTTCCGACAGGTCGCGGGGGTGGGTGTCGTCGGGGATGCCGGGCGCGAGCCGGTCGAGGATCGCCCGCGCGGTGCTCGGGGCCGCCCCGGCCGACTCCCGGTCGGCCTGGGCCAGTTCGGCGCCGACCGTCTCCAGGTAGAGCAAATCGGTGGGGGTCTGCGGGACCAGGCCGACGCGGCGGCGCTCAGGTCCCGACGTCGTACGCCGTCCGCCGAACCGCCGTGCCGAGGCCCCCGGCTCGGGTGCGGCCGGGTCCGCGCCCTGCGCGAGCCGTACGGTTCCGCCCTGTCGCGGCCCGGCGCCGTGGATCGCCCACAGCAGGGACGACTTGCCCGAGCCGTTGCGGCCCATCAGCGCGGTGACCTCACCGGCCCGCAGCTCCAGGTCCACCTCGCGGACCGCGACCACGTCTCCGTAGCGCACGACGATCCCGCTGGCGGTCAGCAGCGGTGTGCCCGTGCCGTGCGAGACGCGGACCGGCGGCACCGGGCGTCCGGCGAGCCGTTCGCGCAAGGGGACGGCGGCGCGGCGGGCGTCGCGTACGGACAGCGGCAGCGGTTCCCAGCGGGCCAGGCGGCCGAGGTCGACCACGGGGGGCGCGACCGAGGCGGTACGGAAGGCGACGGACGGCGGCGCGGAGGTGACGGTGCCGTCGCCGGTCAGGTGCAGGACGCGATCGGCGTACTGCACGACGCGCTCCAGGCGGTGTTCCGCGAGCACGACGGTCACCCCGAGGTCGTGCACGAGCCGGGTCACGGCGGCGAGGACTTCCTCGGCGGCGGTCGGGTCGAGCGCGGAGGTGGGCTCGTCCAGCACCAGGACCTTGGGGTGGGCGGTGAGGACGGACCCGATGGCGACGCGCTGCTGCTGGCCGCCGGACAGCTCGCTCAGCGCGCGGTGCCGCAGGTCGGCCAGGCCCATCAGATCGAGGGTCTCCTCGACGCGCTTGCGCATGACGTCGGCGGGGACGGCCAACTGCTCCATGACATAGGCCAGTTCCTCCTCGACGGTGTCGGTGACGAATCCGGCGAGCGGGTCCTGGCCCACGACGCCCACCACGTCGGCGAGTTCACGCGGCGGGTACGTCGCGGTGTCGCGGCCGTCGACGGTGACACGGCCCGCGAGTGTGCCGCCGGTGAAGTGCGGCACCAGGCCGTTGACCGTGCCGAGCAGCGTGGACTTGCCCGCGCCGGTCCTGCCGACGACCAGGCACAGTTCGCCTTCCTCCAAGGTCAGGTCCACGTCCCGCAGCACGGGCTGCTCGGAGCCCGCGTACACGACGCTGACCTGGTCGAATCGGATCACAGCAGGGCCTCGCTGGGCTTGTCGGCGGTTTCGGCGGTTTCGGCTGTCGTGGCGGTCGCGGCGGCTCCGCCGGGCGGCACGGCGGAGCGCCCGGCCGTGGCGCTTCTCGCGCTCTTCGCGCTCTTCGCGGCGGATGTGCGCGGCGGGGGCGGCGCGGCGAAGGCGGCGGTGCCCGCGAGCAGGATCGCGGCGGCGGGCAGCCACGGCAGTGACGGCCAACGCAGCGGATACAGGCTGGGGTTGAGGTCGGCGGCGTTGTAGCCGACAGTCAGGAACAGCACGGTGGCGGTGGCGACGCCGCACAGCGCGACCACCCACTCCGCGGACCGCCAGGGGTCGGGTCGGTAGCTGGTGCGCCGTATCCGCCGCCCGCCGAGCGCGAGTCCGGCGCAGCACAGCAGCGACCCGCCCAGCATGGCGGGCAGTCCGAGCGCGCGCGGGGTGGTGCCGTCCAGCAGCCCGTAGATGCCGGTGCACAGGCCGAGCATGCCGCCGAGCATCAGGACGGCGGTGGTACGGCGTGAGGCGCGGGTCGCGGTGCCGGCCCGGCCGTAGCCGCGCGAGTCCATGGCGGCGGCCAGGTGCAGGGAGCGTTCCAGCGCGTCCTCCAGTACGGGGATGAGGATGCCGCGCAGCGCCCGCAGCCCCTTGGCCCGGTCGGCCCGCAGCCGTCGGGCGCGCGCCACCCGCTGGACGCTTTCGACGAGTTGGGGGGCGACGCTCAGCGACACCGTGACGGCGACGCCGAGTTCGTACAGCGCGCCGGGCAGGACGCGCAGGGCCCGCTTGGGGTTGGCGAGGGTGTTCGCGGCGCCGATGCAGCACAGCAGGCAGGCCAGCCGCAGTCCGTCGGTCGCGGCGGACAGGGTGGCCTCGAGCGACACCGGGCCGCCGAGCTGAATTCCCGCGTACCAGTGGGGAGTCGGGATGTGCGGCAGCGAGAACATGATGTGGTCGGCGGGTGTGATGCCGCTGGCGAAGACGCAGCGGAAGACGACGCGGATCGCGACGACCGTCAGCGCGAGGTACAGGTAGTACTTGAAGCCCTTCGCCCAGGGGGCGTCGGTGCGGCGCTCGGTGACGACGTAGCCGAGGACGACCAGGACCAGGCCGAGCAGCAGCGGGTTGGTGGTGCGGCTGACCGCGGTGGCCAGGGCGATGCCCCAGATCCACCAGGCGACCGGGTGCAGGGTGCGCGGCAGCCGCCGCCCGGTGTGCGGGGAGGCGGCGGCGCGCGGCGGTCCCGCGGCGGCGTGCGCGGGACCGCCGGTCGGGGACGGAGGCGGGGCGGTGGACAACGCGCTACTCCGCGTTCCGCCGCCGCCGGGTCCTGACGACGATGAATCCGGCGATCACGGCCACGACGGCCGCGGTCAGGGCGAAGGGCAGGACCGAGCCGGACGAATGGCTCGCGGCGGCGGTCGGCTCCGCGTCCTGCGTGCGGGGCTGCCCTGGCGACGGCGTTGCGCCCGTGGCCGTGCCCGCGCCCGGCGCGGTGCTCGCGGACGCGGTCCCGGTGGGGGTCGCGGTAGCCGGGGCCGAGGTGGTGGCCGGTGTCGTACGGGTCGCGGACGGCGTGGTGGCGGCCGGACGTGAGGTCTTCCCGGGCGCCGAGCCCGCGGTGGTGTGCGTACCGGCGGGCTTGGTCGGCCTCGGCGGGGCCGAAGTGGCTCCGCCGGACGTGGTGTTGTGCGCCCGGACGCTGTCGGGTGAGAACGTCGGACGGCCCTGCGTGCCCGCGACGTTGGTGGCGCCGAAGATCCACAGGTCCACACTGCCGGGCTTGGGGTGGTAGCTCATCGCGCCCAACTGGCTGTAGGACCAGGTGTTCTGCCCCGCGTCGGCGTGCCAGTACGACCAGTAGGCGGTCGCGGGCGGCGTCAGCACACAGGGGGCGTCCTTGGACGTCGGATACTGCTTGCCGCCCTGGTAACCGGCGTAGCCGATCCGGCAGATGAAGGCCGGACCGTCGTGCTGGGTGCCGGTGGTGGCCCAGCCGCCCTGGTTCAGCAGGGTGTAGCCGGTGGTGGGCGTGGTGCCGCAGGAGCGCAGCAGCGGGCCGCCCCAGTGGCTGAAGTCCACCGCGAGCACGACGCCCTTGGTGGTCGTGCACGCGCTCATCGGCTGCGCGGTCGCCATCGCGGGCGCCGCGCCCACGGTGAGCCCGCCGCACACGGCGGCGAGCGTCAGCGCGAGCGCGGTGACCGTACGGGCGAGGACCGATCGTGCGCCGGGCCGCCGTGGGTGGCCGGACGCGCCTGCGACGGGCGCCGCCCGCCGGGCCGTTGACCGCATGCCATGGGCCGGCCGAATGCCGTGGATCACTGGTGCCTCCCGCCCTGTTGTGCGGTGCGCCGCCGCCGTACGGTCAGCGCGCTGCCCAGGGCCAGCAGCAGCGCGGCGAGACCGGCCGCGGCGAGCACGCCGGTGCCGGTGGCGGCCAGCGAGCCGCCGCTGCCGCCGGAGTCCGTGCCGCCCGCGGAGCCGGACGAGCCGCCGGAGCCGGAAGAACCGGAAGAACCGCCGGTGGAGCCGCCGCCCGAGGGCGCGATGGGCGCGAGCGCGTGGGTGAGCGTGGTCAGCGGGGTGCCCGCGAGTGCCGGGACGGCCTGGGTGCTGGACCGCAGGTCGGAGTCGCCCGCCGCGGCGGTGATCCGGAAGCCGCCGTCCTTGTTCTGCGTGGTGCGCAGGAACTTCTGCCCGTCGCGGGCCTGTTGGGGCCGGATCTTGTCGGTGGCGAGCAGCGCCTGGACGGCGAGCGCGGTGGAGTTGCTGCTGACGCCCGCCGCGCCCTGGTAACCGCCGCTGGACTGCTGGGCCTTGACGAGATACGTACGCGCCTTGGTGACCGCGTCCGCGTGTCCCGGCACCAGGACGAGCGCCTGGAGCGCGTAGCCGGTGGTGTCCACGTCGGAGGCGCAGTCGGCGCCCGGCGCGTCCAGCGTGGAGGAGAAACCGCCGTCCGCGCACTGGAGTTGGAGCAGCCGGTTCACGGCGGCGGCGGGCGGGGTCTGGCCCGCGCGGGCCAGGGCGAGGACGCCGAGGGACTGGGAGACCGTCGAGTACGCCTGGTCGAAGTCGCCGGGGGCGGTGCAGGAGCCGTCCTCGGCGGCGGCCGTGCAGACGTGGCCGCTGAGCGTGCCGATCAGGTCGAAGCCGCCGAAGTGCCGCGGGTCCTGGCCCATGACCTGGGCGAGCACCGCGAGTTTGGCGGTGGCGCCGCTGTACGGGCCGGGGTAGGCGGAGGTGCCCGCCGGGTCGGCGTAGTCCGCGACGTGTCCCGCGAGGTAGCCGGTGACCTTGGTCAGCGTCGGGTCCTGGCCGCCGGTGGAGGCGAGCGCGAGGGCGAGGTCGGCGGTCAGACCGTAGTCGGGGCCGTAGGCGCTGGCCAGGTGGTCGCTGCCGTCGAGCTGCTCGACCAGGTACGCGGCCCCTTCGGCCGCCGCCTTCTGGTCCGCGAGGTCGCGCAGCAGGGTGCCGAAGGACGTGCCGACCGCGCCGCCGACGGCCTGCGTGGAGGCGCGTACGTCGGACTGCTTCTGGTCGGTGTCGGAGGCGACCCGGAAGCCGCCGTCCGCGTTCTGCTGCGCGGCCAGGAACGCGCGCGCCTTGGCGATCTGCGCGCGGTACCCCGTGCCGCCCAGGGTGAGGCCCTGGACGGCGAGGGCGGCGGAGTTGACGGAGTCACCGGCCGCGCCCCGGAAGCCGCCGTCGCCGAGCTGCTTGCTCGCGATCCAGGCCGCGCCCTTGGCGACCGCCTTGGCCGCGGCGTCGCCGGGCACCAGGTCGAGGGCCATGATCGCCATCGCCGTGCTGTCCACGTCCTGGTCGCCGGCGGCCGGGATCAGGCTCGGCCAGGCGCCGCTGGAGTCCTGGAGGCTCTCCAAGTACGCGACCGGCCCGGCCGCCTTGGCGGTGTCACCCGCGCGCAGTTGGGCGATGACGCCGAGGGACTGGGAGAACACCGAGGTGGCGTAGGCGTAGTTGTTCCTGCCCGCGCAGCCGCCCGAGGTGTCGGCCGCGGCGCAGACGGTGGCGTCGAGCGCGGCGATCAGGTCGTGGCCGCCGAAGGCGCGCGGGTCGTTGCCGGTGACCTCGGCCGCGACGGCCTCCTTGGCGAGCGAGCCGCCCTGCGCGTAGGAGGTGCCGATCAGCGTCCAGTCGTCGATGCCGCGGCCGGAGCCGTCCTTGCCGTGCTGGAGGAAGTCGGTGATCCCGGCGAGGGTGTCGTCGGCGCCGCCGGTCGCGGCCAGCGCGAGCACGCCGTCGACGGTCAGGCCGAAGTCGGCGAAGCCGGTGTTCTGGCCCGCGCCGGACTCGTAGTAGTGGCCGTCCACGAGATTGCCGCGGTTGATGAGGTACGCGACGCCCTTGGCCAGGTCGGGGGTTGCCGCGGCCGGGGTGGTCGGTCCGGTCGTGGGCGGGGTGGTCGGCGCGGTCGTGGGCGGGGTCGTCGGCGCGGTGGTGGGGGGCGTCGTCGGCGGGCTCGTCGGGGTGTCGCCGTAGGTGAGGCTGCCGAGGTCGCTGGAGGTCACGGCGAGGACGGCGGCGGTCGAGGCGTACAGGTCCGGGTCGGTGCCGCCGGAGCCGTCGGAGGCGAAACCGCCGCCGTCGGTCTGCCGGGCGGCGAGCCAGGAGCGGGCGGCGGCGGCGCGGTCGGTCTGCGCCAGTACGGTCAGCGCCTGGGCCGCGGAGGAGGTCGTACCGGTGTCGCCGGAGGACGCCCCCTCGTACGCGAGGTAACCGCCGTCGGCGGACTGCGTCTTGGTGAGGTACGCCCGCGCCTTGTCCAGCACGTCGCCGGTACCGGGCAGGTACTTGAGGGTGACGACGGCGTCGGCGGTCGAACCGGGGTCGGACGTGCAGCGCTCGCCGGGCGAGAGCATCGAGCCGGAGAATCCGCCGTCGGCGCACTGCATCCCGGTGAGCCGGTCGACGGCGGGCCGCGGCACGGTGGCGCCGCCGCGGGCCAGCGCGAGCAGGGCGCGGGCCTGGGTGCCGGGCGAGAAAGCGCCGTGGAAGTCACCGGCCGCGGTGCAGTTGCCGAGGCTTCCGGCCGCCGCGCAGACGTTGTCCGTCAGGTCCTTGAGCAGGTCGTGGCCGCCGAAGGAGGTGGGGTCACCGCCCAGGATCTCGGTGAGCAGCGCCAGGTTGGCCGCCGCGGCCGGGCTCGGCACGGTGACCGTGGAGTCGGGGAGCAGGTAGTCGTCGGCGTGCGCCGTCAGAAAGGCGTCGATCGCGCGGATCGTGGCGTCGGGGCCGCCGGCCGCCGCGAGTGCGATGGCGGTGTTCGCGGTGGCGCCGAAGTCGGTGCCCCAGCCGTCGAAGACGTGGTCGCCGTCGGTGAGTTGCCTCGTCAGCCAGGTGGCCGCCGCCGCTGTGTCGGCCTGTCCGCCGGGACCGGTCGGGGGCGTGGTCGGCGGCGTCGTGGGCGGGGTGGTCGGCGGCGTGGTGGTGGCGTGGGCGCGGACGGAGTCCGGTGTGAACGAGGGACCGCCGGTGCCGCCGCCGATGTCGGTGGGACCGAACACCCACGCCTCGACCTCGCCGTCCTGCGGGTGGTCGCCGAGCGCGCCGAGCGGGCTGTACGTCCAGGTGTCCTGTCCCGCGGGCGCGATCCAGAACGACCAGTACGCGTTCGCGGGCGGGGTCAGGACGCACGCCTCGTCGGCGGTCGTCGGGTACTGCGTGCCGCTGTCGAAGCCGTCGTTGCCGATCCGGCAGATGAAGCCGGGGCCGTCGTGCACGGTGCCGGTGGTGGTGAATCCGGCGTTGTGCAGCAGATTCATGCCCGTGGTGGGGTGCGCGTCGCAGCCGCGCAGCACCGGGCCGTTCCAGTGCCCGTAGTCCACCGCGACGATCGCCCCCGAGGTGGGTGTGCAGTCGCCGATCGGGTCCGCGCCCGCCGGGGTCGCCACCGAGACCAGTCCGGCCGTGAGGCTGCCGAAGGTCAGCGCCGCCGCGGTGAGCAGGACGACGATGCGCGGCCGTCTGTGACGGCGGCGCGGGACAAGACGAAGCACGGGTGGCCCCCCGGGTCGGCCGACGGGGAGGGCGGGCCGCGGAGGCGAGGCGGCCTGGCGGTTGACGCGGCCGTCCTGTCGTCCGTGCCGTAGTCCTCGACGGCGATCGTGACTTGCTGCTCAGCGCAGGTGATCCGGCTCGCCCGCCTCTCGGAGGGCCTACGGTTGCGGGTCAGCGCCGGACTTGGACCGGCTTCCCCTGGCTGCTGAATCGGAAATACGTTTCATAGCACCACGTCGGCGTGTGCCCCGTCAACGTGGCGGGCAGTTGCCTTCACCACTCCCCCGCGACCCTTACGTCACGCGCGTGCTGCGCTAGCCTCGGCTGGTCGCCGACTGGGGGAATCCGGTGAGAATCCGGAGCTGACGCGCAACGGTAGGGGCCGCCTTCGCGGTGGTCCGAGCCCGATCACCCGCTCGGAGACGCAGCACGTGCGGAAGCCTGACCACGCGTTCGGGCGGCGACCGCCTCGGCGCGGGCCGGTCGTGAGGACAGCCGTGTGCCGGGGCGCGAGGCGCCCCCTTCCAAGGAGAGTCCTCCACTCATGACCGTTCCTGTGACCGTGCCCTCCCGCACCGCCCGGCGCCGGGCACTCGCCGTCGCCGTACCGCTGGCGGCCGGAGCCCTGCTGTTCTCCGCGACCGCGCCCGCGCGGGCGACCTCGACCCCGGCGCAGATCGCCACGTCCAAGGCGAACGGCGTCGCCTATCTGAAGTCGCTTCAGGCCGCCGACGGCTCGTACGCGGGCAGCGGTCTGTCCAACGAGTGGGCGTTCAGCGCCTTCGCCGCCGCGGGCACCGCGGCGGCCGACGTCTCTCCCGGCGGCGACACCACGAAGAACGCCAGGACCGTCTACCGGAATCTGCTGGCCACCGCCGCGTGGCCGTCCGCGTCGCCGGTGGTGACGGACTACGAGCGCGGCGCGCTCAACGCGTACGCGGCGGGCATCGATCCGGCCCGCGTCGGCACCGGCCGCAATCTGATCGCGGACATCGCCTCGTACTGGCAGCCCGCCTCGCCCGGCTACTTCGGGCCGCCCGCCAACTTCAACGGCACCGTCTTCGGGCTGCTGGCGCTGGCCGGGGCGAAGACGCAATCGGGCGGGCAGCGCGTGCCGCAGGCCCTGCTCGACGCGTCGGTGGCGGTCGTGCGCGCCAACGAGCACACCGACGGCGGCTGGAACTACGCGAAGGCGGCGGGCGATCCGACGCAGCTCGGCGCCGCGAGCGACATCGACATGACCGGCGCGACCCTGGCGTCGCTGTGCTCGGCCGGGGTGCCCAACACCGACACGGCCGTCGTCGCGGGCAAGAACTTCCTCAAGGGCAAACTCGTCAACGCCACCGGCGCCTTCACCTCGATGTTCGGCGCGAACACCGACTCCAACGGCTGGGCCGTCTCCGGCCTGAACGCCTGCGGATTCAACGCGCAGGGCACGGACTTCACCACCGCGGCGCGCAAGACGCCGGTCGACTTCCTGCTCGCCCAGCAGTTCGGTCCGGGCGGCGGCTTCCGCTACCTGCCCACCGACACGAGCCCGTCGGCGTACGCCTCGATCGACGCGGTCCGCGCGGTCGCGGGCGGCGGCTTCACCGCCACTCCCCCGGCCCCGGTCACTCCCGGCGCGCCCGCCTGGGCCGCCACCACCGACTTCACCAGCGGCTCCACCAGCAAGCTCGCGCTCGTCGTGGACAACGGCGGCGGTTCGCTGAAGGTGTGCTCGGTGCCGGTCGCGGCGACCGGTACGACCACGACGCTCGGTACGGTCCTGGACGCGGCGGCGTCGTCCGCGACGCCCGGCGGCTGCGTCACCGCCGTCACGCCCGCCACCGGCACGGGCCCGGTCACGGCGCTCAACGGCACCGTCAACTCCGGTACGGCGACGTGGAAGTCGAGCCTGGACGGCTCGGTGCCGATCGCCGCCTCGCGCGGCACGACCGTCCACCTCGGTGACACGGTCTACCTGCGGTACGGGAGCTGACCGGCTCCCGCCAGCGGGCGCGCTTCCGCGGCGGTGACCGGTTCCGCCGGTTCGACGCCGTGGAGCGCGTGGGCCAGGACTTCGGCGCCGCGCACGACGCGGGGTCCCGGCCGGTTGAAGTAGGCGGGTCCGTCCAGGACCCACACGCGCCCGTCGCGCACGGCGGGCAGTTCGGCCCATGAGGGGTGGCCGGTCAGCAGGCCGGCCTCCTTCAGGGTGCGCTCGGGCGGGAAGCCGCACGGCAGCAGCATGACCGCTTCCGGCGCGGCTTCCCGCAGCGCGGTCCACTCCATGGGCGCGGTGTGCTCGCCCGGTCGCGCGAGCAGCGGTTCGCCGCCCGCGCAGCGGATCTGTTCCGGGACCCAGTGCCCCGCGGGCCACAGCGGGTCCAGCCATTCGATGGCGGCCACCCGCGGCCGGGGGCGGCCCGCCACCCGCTCCCGTACCGCCGCCAGCCGCTCCTCCAGCTCCGCCGTCCTGCGGGCCGCGGCCTCGGGAACGCCCAGCACGTCACCGACCTGGCGCACGCAGGCGAGTACGTCGGGCAGGGTCTTCGGCTCCAGGCTGATCACGCGTGGTCCTTCGCCGTCCAGCACGCGTACGGAGTCGGTGACCGCGCCGTAGGAGACGGCGCAGACCTGGCAGAGGTCCTGGGTGAGGACCACGTCGGGCGCCAACTCGGCGAGCAGCGCGGCGTCCAGGGTGTAGAGGGACGAGCCCCGGTGCGCGGCGCCGCCGACGGCCCGCGAGATCTCCCGGCTGCTGAGCGCGTCCGGGTCGAATTCCGCGCCGGTCACCACCGGTACGTCGGCGACCACCTCCGGCGGCCAGTCGCACTCATGGGTACGGCCCACGAGGGCGTCGCCGAGGCCGAGTTCGACGACGATGTCGGTCGCGGCGGGGAGCAGGGAGACGATGCGCATACGGGGAACGGTAGCCGGGCGGCGGGCGGGGGCTCGCGCGGCCGAGGGGAAGCGGAGGACAAGGACAAGGCCGGGTGCCACGGGTTGATCGTGGCACCCGGCCTTGGTTCAGGGGGATTCAGCGGGGTTCAGGGTCTACGGCGAGAGGCGTTCAGCCCCAGGGCCCGTGCCCGGCGGAGCCCACGGTCAGCGGTCCGATCGCCAGGCTCGGCCGCCCGCTGGTGCCGTGCACCGCGCCTGCCGGGACCCGGACCGTCACCTCGCCGTTGCCGCGCGGGGTGACGGTGAACGTCCAGGTCGTGCCCGCCGCGCCGACGCCGTTGGCGGTGAGGCCGGTGACGGTGCCGTTGGACACCCGCAGGTCGGCGGCGGTCAGGCCGGTGACCTGCTGGTCGAGGGTGAGCGTCACCGGGATGGGCTTCCCGCGTGTCGCGCTCACCGCCGTGGTGGCCAGCGAGCCGGTGGGCGTGTCGCCGACCCGGTACGCCCCGCCGCACACGCCCGTCAGCAGCGGGTCAGCGGTCACGGCCCGGCTGCCCGAGGTGCTGAGCACATGGCAGCCGACGCCGACGCGCACCGCGAGCCGGCCGTCGTCCTGCCGGGTCGCGGTCCGCGCACGGCCGTCCACGTACACCGTCGTGCCCCGGTATCCGTCGGTGACCGGCACGCTCACCGTGGCGACGGAGTTGCCCGGCACCGACACGCCGAGGTCGGTACGGTCGCCGACGCGGTGGAAGGACGCGCCGACCGTGCCCTTGACGGTCGGTGTCGTCACCGAGCCGTACGTCTGGTCGCCCGGCTGCGGACGCACGGTGAAGGTGTCGTAGCCCGGCGTGGACGGCGCGATGCCGTACATGTCGCGCGGGATGACGTACGAGGGGGCGGTGGCCCACGGGTGCGACCACGTCATGTTGCTCTTCTCGGCCGGGTCCCACGCCTCGCCGGTGGCGCCCGCGCCCAGGTCGATCATGTGCAGCCAACCGTTGGTGCCGTGCGAGGTGAGCAGGTCGAGCGCTTCCTGCGCGTGGCCCGCGTTGTACAGCCCCTGGAGCAGGAAGCCCGAGCAGTAGACGCTGCACGCCATGCCGCGCGAGGTGAGGTACGACGCGACCGCGTCGTACTGCTGTCGGCTCGCGGGGACGCCGAAGGCGGCGGGGAACGCGGTCGCCTGGACCGCGAAGTGCCCGGTCGGCTTCATGTCGGCGCTGAGCCCGTCGTCGTACGCGCCCTTGCCCGCGTTGTAGAACGCCGAGTTGAGGGTGGTGCGCAGCCGGTCGGCGATCACGGTGAAGTTCGCCGCGTCGGCGCTCTTGCCGAGGGAGGCGGCCAGGACCGCCATCTGCGAGAAGTTGCTGTACGACAGGGCGCCCAGGATGGTGTTCTTCGCGGCGAAGACATAGCCGTCACGGCTGCCCTCCGGCCAGTCCACGATGGCGTCCGACTGGTCGATGGTGCCGAGCGCCGCGTTGTAGTCCTTGCTGAGCAGCTTGGGCACGAGCGCGTCGTACATCCGCTTGACCTGGTCGGTGGAGCCGGTCTGCCGCCAGTTGTCGTAGACGGACGTGATCACGTAGAGCGGCCATTCCTGCGGCCAGGTGCGGTGGTTGGCGAAGTAATCCATCGAGTAGACGCCGAGTGTCGGGTCGTCGCTGAGGTAGAGGCTCGCCAACTGGTGGATGTAGTTGTCGGATTCGTACGGTCCGCGCTCGCGGGTCCAGGAGTCGACGTAGAAGTTCTGGTTGGTGGTCTCCACGGTGTTCTTGGCGAGCTGCCAGACCGAGACGAGGTCGGGGTCGGACGAGGTGAGCTGGGCGCCGCTCTCGTCGAACGGGTAGACCATGGCGAGGGCCTGGAGATTGTCGGCCGTGACGGGGACGGGCGAGTTGAGGACGTCGAGGTAGCGGAAGACGCGCATGCCCCAGGTGTCGACGCTCTGGGTGCCGCCGCGCAGGGTGACGACGTCCTGGTACTCGTTGCCCGCGCGCAGCTTGTAGCGCACGGTCGTCGGGTCGGACAGTTCCTCGCCGTAGCGGAGGGTGACCTTGCGTCCCGCTGTGCCGGGCAGCGTGAGGTGGACGCCGCCCTGCCAGGTCTGGCCGAAGTCGACGAGGTAGTTCCCGCTGCCCTTGTCGGTGATCTTCACGGGCCGCCTGAGCTGTTCCCGGACCTTGCCGAACGGGGTCGGCCGCAGGTCGGCGAACGCGGTCTTCGCGGTGGCGGCGGGCCACGCGGAGTCGTCGTACCCGTAGCGGCCGAAGCCGTCCGGGTAGCGGCTCATCGTGATGTCCTCCTGCGGCATGTTCCAGTAGCTGGTCCCGGTGGACTTCGCGGACGGCCAGATGTCCGCCCCTGACATGCTCCTCCAGCCGGGTCCTGTGCCGACCGTGCTCGTGCTGCCGTCGGTGTAGCGGATCACCAGATACGCCTGGAAACGCTGGTCCTTGGTGGTGTACGCGACCGCCGACAGCGCGTGCTCGCCGCCGGACCGCAGCGCGGCCGTCACGTCGAAGCCGTCGTAGCGGGTCTCCTTGTCCAGCGCCTCGGTGGGGCCGAGACCCACGAACCGGCCGTCGAGATACAGCTTGTAGACGTACTGCTTGGCCGCGTCGAAGGAGGAGCCGGTCGCGAAGACGGTGGCCCAGGCGACCTGCTTGGTCCGCTTCCCGCTCTTGTCGAGCGTGAAGTCGTGGCGCAGCAGCGCCCAGTCGTTGGTGGCGTGGGAGCTGAGGCAGTCCGTCCTGGTGCCCACGGCGAGCGCGCCGTTCTGCACGGTGCCGCACGGGAAGGGCGCGCCGGTCGCGCCGAAGTCGTTGGCGTAGAGGGTCTTTCCGCTGTCGGCCGCCGCCAGGCTGGTGACGGTGACGTCGTCCGCGGTGCCCGTCTCGGTGCCGCCGGTACGGAATCCGATGCCGCCCTCGGCGAAGGCGGTGTCGGTCCTGGTGTCGACGACCTTGCCGTCGAGGAAGGTGGTGAGCGTCGAGCCGACCGCCTCGATGCGGACGTCGTGCGTGGTGCCGACGGCGAGCGTGGTGTTCAGCGGTACGGGCGTGCCCGCGCGGAAGGTGCCGTTGGTCTCGACGTGCGGGACAAGGGTGTTGGGGTTGCTGGTGTCCGACGCCCTGAACTGCCACATGTAGCCGTTGCGGACGTCGGGCGAGCGGAACTTCACCCCGAGCGCGACCTTGGTCACGGTCAGCTTCACGTCGAGGCGGTAGTCGGTCCAGGTGTCGACGGCGGGCGGCGCGGACCAGATCGGCGCGCTCGTGCCCCAGGTGGCGCCGGGTCCGGTGCCGAAGGTCGCGGGGGCCGACCACGCGGTGGCCCTGCCGCGCTCGTCCCAGACCCGCACCGACCAGGAGTAGCGCTCGGCGGCGCGCAGGGCGGCGCCGCCGTACGGGATCGCGGTCGCGGCGGCCGAGGCGACCTTCGCGCTGTCCCACACGACCCGGCCGCGGCCCGACTCGCCCTCGGTGACGCGGAGTTCGTAGCCGGTCTGGCGGCCGACCCCGGACTGCCAGCCGAAGCCGACGGTACCGGCGGGATCGACGTCCACGGGAGCGGACAGCGATCCGACCGTCAGGTGGGAGGGCGCGCCGCTGTTCCCCACGCCTGCCTGCTGCCCCGGGCCCGGCGCGCCCGGCGGCGCGGCGCTCGCGGGTCCGGCCAGCGGCTGGACCAGGACCAGGGCCGCGAGGGCCGAGGCCGTGGCCAAGAGGGACACCAGTCTTCGACGCATCGTCACAGTCCGTCCACGGAAGGGGATTGAATCGTTTCACTTCATCTGCTAGTGACGTTACGGACGCGTGAACGGGTGTGTCAAGACTCCTGACGCCGGGGGCCGGTGGGCGTATACGCCGGTCAAGGAGGCGGGGCACCGCGTGCTCGCGGGCGGGGGCTCGGGGTGCGGGGAATCGATTCAGTGGGGGTCGAATGGTCGTCGACGCCGAGGGGAGGGCCGCCCGGCGGCCTTCTTCGGCTCGGGTGGCCGTCGAAACCGCCGGGCCGGCCCGCCTTTGGCGCGCCTTCGGCTGTGTTCGTTCACGATCGAGTCGGTGCGCTGCCGGGCTCGGGCTTCGCCCGCTCGGTCGGGGTGCGGTGAGGCGGAGTCAGCGCAGCCCGCCCGCTCGGGGTGCGGTGAGGCGGAGTCAGCGCAGCCCGCCCGGTCGGGGTGCGGTGAGGCGGAGTCAGCGCAGCCCGCCCGCTCGGGGTGCGGTGAGGCGGGGTCAGCGCAGCCCGCCCGGTCGGGGTGCGGTGAGGCGGGGTCAGCGCAGCCCGCCCGCTCGGGGTGCGGTGAGGCGGGGTCAGCGCTCCCAGGGCCAGGACGCGGAGCGGCCGGACTCCAGGAGGGGGATCATGCCGAAGGCGTGGTCGGTGAGGCCGCCGAAGGTGTGGCGGTCGCCGGTGCCCGAGGGCATGGCGCCCGCCTTGTAGCCGGCCATGTTCCACATGTAGACCGGCACGTTCTTCGGGACGAGGGCGTCGATCTCCGTTTCGCGCATGCCGCCGTGGCCACTGGCGTTGGACGGGAACCAGCCGGGCCTGGTCTGCTCGTCGGTGACCACGACGATCCGGTCGTGGCCACGGAAGTGGGCCTTGACCGCCGACGGGATGTCGGTGCCGTCGATCCGGCCGAACTTCTCGATCAGGCGCAGGACACTGCCGCCCTTCGGCACGGCGACCGGCCTGCTGCGCATGCCGAACTCGACCAGGGTCGGGTCGGCGGCGCGTACCGCCAGGGCGGCGCCGAAGACCGCGGCCTGCTCGGCCAGGGTGATGTCCGAGCTGTTCGGCGTGGAGAAGCCGAAGCCGGGGAACATCGACGGCGAGCGGTCGACCAGGATCAGCGTGCGGCCGGGCAGCGCGGGCACGTTGGCGAGCGAGAGGTTCAGCGCCTTGTCCAGCGCGTGGCCCCAGCGCAGCGATGCGACGTGCTTGTGGGCCGCCCAGAACCGGAACGGGAGCATGCGCGAGCGTGCCACCCGCTCCGGGTCGCAGATCGTGGCCGCGACCTGCGCCGCGGCCTCGTCGGACACCCCGGCGCGGTCGAAATTCCGCAGGTTGCGGACCAGCGCGAAGACACCCATCGACGGGATGACGGTCTCCCACGCGACCTTGTCCATCGGGCCCTGGAGCCAGCCCGCCAGCGCTTCCCACGTCATGCCCGCTGCGGCGATACGGCTGCTGCCGTCGGTGCCGTCGGTGCCGTCGGTCCGGTCACCGCCACCGCTCCCGAGGAGGCCGCGGCGGTTCCCGACCGGCACGGCCATCAGCTCGGCCCGGCCGCGGACGATCCGCAGCGCGGCCGGGATGTCGTCGCCGCGGCCGTGTCGCCGGTCGATGGCGTGCTTGAACAGGTCGCCCTGCCAGGGCTTGTCGGCGGCAGGCGAGGGGTGGACGAGTTCGAGGACGTCACCGAAGCGGTAGCCCTTGGACTCAGTGTCGTACTTCAGCAACGACCGCTCGCTGTACAGGCGTTGTACGGCGTCGGCGACACCGCGCTTGACGGGCTTGGGAAGCCGGCGGCCGAACGTCGAGGTCCAGTAGGCGAGGAACTCGCCGGGCTCGTCGGGCCGTTGGAGCACCGAGCCGACGACCTGCCGGGAGTAGCCGGGCGCGTCGTTGCGCAGCCGCTCGGCGGTGAACTCCGCGGCGCCGACCAGCGCCGCCGTGCGCATGTTGCCGTCGCCGCGCAGCCAGGCCAGGAGCGCGGCCGTCCACCGCGGGTCCTCGATCGCCAGTCGGCGGACCAGCCGCTGGTATCGGTCGTCGCGGTCGCCGCCCTTCTCGTAGAAGGTGTCGGTGCCCACGACGTTGGATATCGCGAGCAGGAAGAGCTCGGACCGCGGGTCGCGCAGGTGGCCGGAGCCGCCCTCCGCCGTCACGGTCCGCGCGCCGGACGTGGTCACGGGCGACGTGACCCGCGGCTTGACGCCGCGCTGATTGAAACGAGACATGGAAGAGTCCCCCCGCGTCGGAGGGGAAGCCCAGCGGGGCGGTGTCCGAGATCAGGGGTCGACGACGGGAACAATGCGCTCTGGGCCGCTGAGCTACGGGGTTTCACGCCCGGTGGGATTCGAACCCACGTCTCACCATGAACAGTGGAAGTACCCGTTGTCCGCGCACCGGACACCGCCGATGCTGCGCCCCCCGAGATCAGGACGGCCGCGGTTCTGCGGGGTTCGAACCCCGCCCACCGAAGTGGTTCTACCACAAAGAAGTAACCGCGACCTGCGCACCGGGAGGTGCTGTTGTCGATCGTCAGCATAGCCACGCGCCCCGAACGCGCCGACTGATTTAGACGTCGTTTCCTTTGGTGCTGGTTGTCGTTGAGCAGTGCATGACGGATCTGGTGGAACGGTTGGTGCCGGAGGACCTGTGGGTGCTGTTTCGGCGGGTGGTGCCTCCCACCGAGGTCAACCGTCATCAGGGCGGAGGCCGACGGCGGGCAGGTGACCGGGAGGCGCTGGCGGCGATCATCTTCGTGGCAACATCGGGCTGCACCTGGCGGCAGCTTCCGCCGGTCTTCGGCCCGGCCTGGCCCACGGTCTACCGGCGTTTCGCCCAGTGGAGCAAAGCGCGGGTCTGGGCCAGACTCCACCGCGTCATCCTTGAGGAACTGGGCGCTTGCGGTGAGCTGGACTGGTCCAGGTGCGCAGTCGACTCCGTCAGCGTCAGAGCCGCGAAAGGGGGCCTCTGACGGGACCGAATCCGACCGGCCGTGGCAAGAATGGATCGAAGATCCACCTTGTCACCGATCGCGACGGACTGCCCCTCTCCCTCGGAATCTCCGCCGCCAACCTCCACGACAGCCAGGGCCTGATACCGCTCGTGCGCGGCATCCGCCACCGCATTGCCCGCAGGGGCATCGAGTCTTCACAACGCCTGGGGCGGCACCGCTGGGTGGTTGAGCGGACCGATTCCTGGCTGGCCGGCTGCCGCCGGCTCCACTACCGCTACGAACGCACAGCCAAGCACTTCCTCGCCTTCACTGCCATAGCCGCCGCCCTGATCTGCCACCGCCGACTCACACGACGCGCGTAAATTCGCTGGTCAGACGTATTCCTGGGCAGGCAGGATGCCCTCATGGACCAGCTCGCCACAGTCGCCTGGCAGTACGTCGTGCGGTTGATCTTCCCGGAGGACTTGCCGATGGCGGCGGCCCACCTGCTGGCTGACGGATACGACTCTCCCTCGCTGTGTGAACTGGCGGGCCTTTCCCGACGGGCGGAGACAGCAGAGATCGACGAACTCTTCGACCGGGCGATGGCGGAACTCGGAGTCCGGATCCCCGATGGCGAGACCGCTGAGCGCTGTCTCCTGCACCACATGGCGACACGGCTATGCGCCGGTGCAGTATCGCCGAGGGTCGCAGCGGCTCGAATCTGGCAGGGGCTCGCGTCGCAGACGAAGGCCGAGCGTGAATTCGTCCAGGCCGTGGGCGAGGAGTACTACCTCGACTACCTGTCTCCTGAAGGCCTCCGAGCCTGGGAGAACGCCGTACTCCTCACAGCACAGACCCTGGCCCAGGCCGCGTTTCCAGTCGCAGAGCGACCGAAGCCCCCAAGACGCCTGTCGCCAAATCGGCTCACACAGCCATAAGAAACGACGTCTAAGCCGCGCGGGCCGCACCGGCCGCGGCTCGCGGGTCCGTAAACCCGTCCGCCCGTGGGTCCGTAAACCCGTCCACCAGTAGGTCCGTAAACCCGTCCGTCCGTGGGTCAGGACAGCACGCGGTGCCGGAAGTTGCGCAGGCCCAGGGTGAGGAAGACGGCGCAGGCGGCGATCAGGACCGGGTAGACGGCGAAGAGCGACATGTGGGTGGACTCGGTGAAGGCGGCGCGCATGCCCTCGGTGATGTAGATGAGCGGGTTGACCAGGACCAGGATCTGGAGCCAGTGGAAGCCGCCGAGGTGGACGAGGGAGAGCTTCGTCCACTGGTAGTAGGTGCCGCCGAGGAAGACCAGGGGCAGGACGACGAAGCCGAACATGACGCCGATGTTCTGCGGCTGGAAGGTAGTGCCGAGCATCAGGCCGAGCGAGGTCATGGCGACGCAGGCGAGCGGGATCAGGGTGACCACGATCCACCAGTGGACGGTGAGATGGGCGTGGACGCCGGGCGCGTGGACGACCGCGGCGATCGGGAAGACGATGACCGCCGAGATCAGGGCCTGGACGGCGCCGGACAGCACGCGGGCGACGGCGACCAGCCAGATCGGGCAGGGCGCCTGCACCCGGTCCTCGATCTCGCGGGTGTAGCCGAACTCCTGTGACATCTGGATCGCGACGGACTGGATGCCCTGGAACATGATGCTGATGGCGACGACGCCGGGCACGAGGACGGTGGCGAAGTCCGACTCGCCCGTCGAGCCCCCGGCGCCGCCGATGCCCTGCCCGATGGTGGGGAAGACGTAGAGGAAGACGAAGACCAGCAGGAACGGCTGGACGAGTGTCCGGGCGACGAACTGCCCGAAGCTCTTCCACAGCACCCGCAGGTCCCGCCGGACGAGCGCGCCGAGGGCGGTACGGCTGGCGGCGGCCACGGAACGGCTCGGCCGTACGGTGACCGGGCGGTGTGTCGGGGACAGCGGCTGCGAGGGTCCGGCCGGTGGTGCGGTCATTCCCTCAGCTCCTTGCCGGTGAGGCTGATGAACACGGTCTCCAGGGAGCTGCGCACGATCGACAGGTCGACCAGTTCGAAGCCGCCCCGCTCGGTGCTGGCGACCACGCGCGGCAGCAGGCGCTCGTCGCCCTGGACCTGGAGTTCGACGCCGCCGTCGACCAGCCGGGTGCGGACGGCGCCCTCGATGTCCCGGGTGAGGCGGGCGGCGAGGGCTTCGTGGTCGCCACTGGCCAGTACGGTGACGATGGTGTCGGCGCCGACTCCCTGCTTGAGGGCTTCCGGTGTGTCGAGGGCGAGGATCTTCCCGTGGTCGATGATCGCCACCCGGTCGCAGAGCTGGTCGGCCTCTTCCATGTTGTGCGTGGTGAGCACGATGGTCTGGCCGTCGGCGATGAGCCCGGCCAGGATCTCCCACAGCGCGAGCCTGCTCTGCGGATCGAGACCGGCCGTCGGTTCGTCCAGGAAGAGGACGGCCGGGCGGTGCATGATCGCGCGCGCCACCAGCAGCCGCTGCGCCATGCCGCCCGACAGGTTGCCCACAGGAGAGGCGGCCCAGCGCGACAGACTGAAGCGTTCCAACGACTCGTCGGCGAGTTCGCGCGACCGTCCGGCGGAGATCCCGAACAGCAGCCCGTGGTAGTAGAGGTTCTCCCACACCGTCAGCGAGCGGTCCAGGGTGTTCTGCTGCGTCACGACCGCGATGACCTGCTTGGCCAGCGCGGGCTGCGCGACGACGTCGATGTCCCCGACGTACGCTTTCCCGCCGGTGGGGACCACGCGCGTGGCGAGCATGCCGATGGTGGTGGTCTTCCCCGCGCCGTTGGGTCCGAGGAGTCCGAAGAACTCCCCGGCGTAGACCTCGAGGTCGAGGCCGTCGACCGCCATGACGGGCGCTTTGGGATACCGCTTGGTGAGCCCGACCGTACGGATCACCGGGGGCCGTCCGCCGCCGGGGCCCGTCCGCTCCACCGCCGCCTCGACCGCCATGTCCCACCTCCCGGCTCCGCTCGACCCGCATGCCCGTCCGCCGTCCGGCCCGCGCCCGTCGGCTGCCCGATCCGTGCGCCCGCCGCTCTCGTCATCGAAACACGCCCCCGTCCGCGCGGCCCGCGACAACGGTCCGACCGGGGGACGTCGGCCGACGCGGGCGGGGGCGTTTATGATGATCGCGAAAAGCGGACCGCGCGCCTCCCGGCGGGCTCCCCGACCGCCGTCGCGGGGGCTGTGAGCGGCCAGAGGAGCGGGGCCGGGGAACAGGACCGGCGCATATGCCCAATGGCCGCGGATTCCCGAAGCGGCAGTACACGGTTGCGAAGAGCCAGTAAAGGACCCATTCGGGAAACTCGTACAGGATTCAAGGGAACGACGGCGTGAATTCATTCATTCTCACACCATCCGGGTGTTCTGAACATTGATCCGGAGGCGGCCAATAGGGTCTCCGGCGGGTCCGGCCAAGGGCCGCGGGCCGGGCGGGCAGGGGGGACAGCGCATGACCGATACCCCACGGGCGGACATACCGGATTCGCAGCCGGAACGTCGCCGTATGTGACGGGGAAAGACGGACAGGACGCTACTTACGGGGAGTGTCGCGACACAAGGCGGCGGGTCGGCGCGCGGCGGGGATCGGCGCCGAAGCGCGGCCCCGGGAGGAAGTCGATGACGCACTCATGTCACACGCGCCCCACTCACCCCAGTGGCTCTCTTCGAAATCAACCATGCTGCTATGGACATCTTGATTTGTGCTGCGTCATGAATGAGAATTCGTCCAATTGAGCGGCACGGAGTACACGCAATAGAGGCCCGCCGCGCACACCGGGGCCTCGCGCGGCGGGACAGCGCACTCACCCGCTCCGTTACCGACAGTAGCCGGGGGTAAATCGTTGGAGTTCTGCATACTCGGGCACCTCGAAGTCTCGGCGAACGGGCGCCCGGTGCAACTCGGCGGTGCCCGCGAGCGGACGGTACTGGCGATGCTGCTCATCGAGGCCGGTCATGTGATCCCGGTGGAACGGCTCATCGACGCCGTGTGGGGCGACGACCCGCCGGCGACCTCGCGTGGGCAGATCCAGATCTGTATCTCCAACCTGCGGCGGCGCATCCTCGCGGGCGGCGGCGAGGACCTGATCGAGACCCGACGGCCCGGCTATCTGCTGCGGGTCCCCGCAGGCACGCTCGACCTGCACCGGTTCGAGGCCGAAGTCCACGAAGGGCAGGCGGCGTTGGCGGCCGGGGACCCGGCCGGGTCGGCCCGCATCCTGCGGGACGCGCTGCAACTGTGGCGCGGTCCCGCGCTCGCCGACGTGGACAGCACGCTGGTGCAGCAGGGAGTGGGGCGGCTCAACGAGCGGCGGCTCGCCGTGCTCGGCGAGAGTCTGAAGTCCGGGCTGATCGCGGGTGAACAGCACCGGTTGATCGGCGAGTTGACGTCCCTCGCGGCCGAGTATCCGCTGCACGAGCACTTCAGGGCGCTCCTGATGATCGCGCTCTACGCGGCCGGGCGGCAGGCGGAGGCGCTGGACGCGTACCGCAAGGTGCGTGAGGAATTGCAGAGCGAACTGGGCATCGACCCGGGCAGTGAACTGCGCGGCCTGCACCGGGCGATGCTCGCCGGTACGTTCTCGCTGCCGGGCGCGGAGCCGGACGAGACGACGTCGGGGCGTTCGACGAGCCGGGACAGCCGGGACCACGACGGTCAGGGGCGTCAGCCGCAGCACCGCGAAGACCAGCGGCGCGACGACCAACACCGGGACGACCAGCGGCGGGAGGACCAGCGGCGCGACGAACAGCGCCGGGACGACCAGCGGCGCGATGATCAAAGGCGCGACGACCCCCGCCGGGACGACTACCGCCGGGACGAACGCCGACGCGACGAGCAGCGCCGCGACGAACACGGGCGAGACGAACACGGGCGGGACGACCCGCGCCGTGACGACTACCGCGCGGACGAACACCGGCGCGACGAACCCCGGCGCGATCAGTGGGACCGCATGGAGCGGGACCGCGACGACCGGTACGGAGACCGGGACGATCCGACGGGCAGCGCGCCCGCGGAGTCGGCCCGGCCGCCCACCTCGACGGGCGCCCCCATGCCCGGCGCCCGCGCCGACCCGGAGGGCGCCTCGGACCAGGCGCGCGGCCAGGCCGAAGGGCAGTCGCCGCACCAGCCGCCGGCCGAGGAGCCCAAGCGGCGCGCGCCGAGCCTGCTGCCCGCCGACATCCCGGACTTCACCAGCCGCAGCGAGACCGTGAACGACATCGTGCGGCAGATCGGCGGCGACCAGCGCCACCGCAGCGACCAGGCGGTGCCCGTCTGCGTGATCGTCGGACAGGGCGGCGCGGGCAAGACGACGCTGGCCGTGCATGTCGCGCACCTGCTCACCCAGGACTTCCCCGACGGCCAGCTCTTCGCGCACCTGCGGGTCGGCGACCGTCCGGCGAACCCGTCCGACATCCTGGAGCGCTTCCTGCGGGCGCTCGGTGTCGTCGGCCCCAGCCTGCCCAAGTCCCTTGAGGAACGCGCCGAGCTCTTCCGCGACCTGGTCAGCGGGCGGCACGTACTGGTCGTGCTGGACGACGCCATGACGGAGCGTCAGGTCACCTGGCTGCTGCCCGGAAGCGCCGACTGCTCGGTGATCGTGACGAGCCGTCAGCGGCTCACCGGACTGCCCACCGCGGGCCGGGTGGAGATCGGCGCGCTCAGCGAGAGCGGGGCCGCCGCGCTGCTCGCCCGCTACATCGGTGAGGCGCGGGTGGTCGCGGAGGCGGAGAGCGTCACCGAACTCTCCCAGCTCTGCGGCCGGTTGCCGCTGGCGTTACGGATCTCGGCGGCGCGGCTGGCGGCCCGTCCGCACTGGAGCGTCGCCGACCTCGTCGACCGGCTGCTCGACGAGTCCCGCAGGCTGGACGAGTTGAACCACGGTGAGATGCAGGTCAGGGCCAGCATCTCGCTGACGTACGACAGCCTGCCGGACGACGCCCGGCTGCTCTTCCGCCGTCTCGCCCTGCTCGACGTGCCCAACTTCGCGGCCTGGGTGGGCTCCCCGCTGCTCCAGGTCGACGTGCTGCGCGCGCAGGAGGCGCTCGAAGTCCTGGCGGAGGCGTATCTGATCGACGCCACGCCAGGTCCCGGCGGCCATGTCCGCTACAGCTTCCACGACATCATGCGGCCCTTCGCGCAGGAGCGGCTGGCGGAGGAGAGTTCCGAGGAGCGGCTGGGCGCGCTGGAGCGCTGGCTCGGCGCGCTGCTGTCGCTGACCGGTGAGGCGCACCGCCGCGAGTACGCGGGCGGCTATCTGGAACGGCGCAGTTCGGCGGAGCGCTGGCGGCTGCCCGACCGGTTGGTGGAGCGGCTGCTGTCCGACCCGCTGGCCTGGTACGAGCAGGAGCGTACGTCGATCGTGGCGGCCGTGCGGCAGGCGTCGGCGGCCGGACTGGTCGAGCACTGCTGGGACCTGGCGCTCAGCTCGGTGACGCTCTTCGAGGCGTACTCGTACTTCGGCAACTGGCGCGAGACGCACGAGATCGCGCTCAAGGCCGCCTGCCGGGCGGGCGATCAGCACGGCGAGGCGGCGATGCGCTACTCGCTGGGCTCACTGCACATGTTCGAGCAGAGCACGGACCCGGCGATGCGGCAGTTCGAGCGGGCGCACACGCTCTACCACGAACTCGGCGACGAGCACGGCGCGGCGCTCGTACTGCGCAACATGGCCTATCTGGACCGGCTGACCGGTGACATCGCGTCGGCGCAGGAGCGGTGGGAGGAGGCGCTGGGCGTCTTCCAGGTCACCGGCGACCGGATCGCCGAGGCGCACGTCCTGCACAACATGGCCCAGGTGCACGTGGACTGCGGTGAAACGGCCACGGCGCTGCGGCTGTTGGAGCGCGCCGAGGCGATCTGCCACGAGGTCGGCAACCGCCGGGTCACCGCTCAGGTGCAGAACCGGCTGGGCGCGCTGCACCTGCGGGTCGGGCGGCTGGACGACGCGCATGTCGCCTACACGCGTGTGCTGGACAGTGTGCGGGTGACCGGCGACAAGGTCGGCGAGTGCTACGCGCTGCTGGGTCTGGCGACGGTCGACCTGCGCCGCGGCGAGCCGGGTTCCGCGCGGGCGATGCTGACCGAGGCGCTCGAACTGGCGGTACAGGCCGGCGCCCGCATGGTGGAGAGCCGGATCGCGCTGGCGCTCGCCGAGGCGCTGCTCACCTCGGACGTCGAGGCGGCGCCGGAGTACGTCGAGCGCGCGCTGACCGGCTTCGAGGCGATCGGCGCGACGTTGGACAAGGCGCGCGCGATGGTGCTGCGCGGCCGGGTGCACGCGGCGTCCGGCCGTCCGCAGGGCGCGCGTGCCGACTGGCAGGCGGCGGCGGGCATGCTGACCGGGCTGCGGACGGACAAGGGCGGTGTCGCGCTGGTCGAGGAGGTGCGGCGGCTGCTGCGTACGCTGGCCGACGGGGGCGCCGACGCGGGTGTCGCGGCGGCGCAGCTTCCGGCGGAGGCCGAGCTGCACAGCTGAACGGCTTGGGAGTCGCCGGGGAGTTGGGGGAACGCCAGCTCCCGGCAGGGGGCCTGCCGGGTCGGCGGTGTTTCCGGTCGGCGTGAAGGTGCGGCCGACCGGGCGTCGTGGAGCGGGGGCGCCCGCCGGTGCGGGCAGGGAGAATCCGGGCAGCCGGTAGCACCGGGTGTCACGGGGTGGAAGGCGCCCAGCCGTGTGGGCGGCCCGGGGTCACGGGCGTCATGGTGCGGAGGTACCCGAGAGCGCGGGCGGGTGGGGGTGCCGGATCTCCGACGGTGCGGGATGCCCGTGTCGGCACGGGCTTCGTGGGGAGACGATTCGCCGGATCGAACCGGGGCGCCGTGAGAAAGGGCTCATCCGGCCGACCGAGCGGCGGTCGTCGTGGGGTGGAGCTGGGGAAGCGGTGGTGCGCGGTGCGGTGGTACGGGGTGCCGGGCCGCGAGGGCCGCGGCGGAGGTCAGTCCCAGATGGTGTTGTCCGTGGAGGCGGTGGGGGTGGGGGTCGGCTTCGGCGTTCCGCCGTCGACACGTACGACCGAGGTGTGGCCGTTCGTGGACGAGTGCGTCGAGGTGACCGCGACGGCGACGCCGCCCGTGAGGGTGACGAGCAGGGCGGCGGCGGTGATGCTGCGGCGGAAGGCGCGAACCGTCATGATGCCATCTCCAAGTCTGTGGGGCCGCCGGTTCAGGTGTCCCGGTGGCTCGATGACTTCATGGTTCGGTGGACCGCTTTCGGTCCGTCCTCGCCCGGCTATCACGGTCGCTATCACGTCGCTCTCACCCGACCGCCGCAGGTCGGCGCGGGGCTCGGCGCGGCGGTCCGGCTCTCGCCCCGCCCTCGTTTCGCTATCGTCGGGGGCCGCCGGTCCTATCGTCCCGGGCCGCCGGAGCGATGGCGGAACGATAGGGGCATCCCCCAACGTCGTGGCCACCCAGGCGCGACACCGCAAAAGGCGCGCCCGAACCCGGAGGCGGGACCCCGTGAGTCTTTGCGTGCACATCGTGGACAGTGCGTTCGGCGTACCGGCAGCGGACGTCGACGTCCTGCTGCGCCAGCCCGCCGGAGACGACTGGCGTGAGCTGGTGCGCGGGCGCACCGGTCAGGACGGCCGGCTGGCGATGCTCGGTGACCGGAACATCCAGCCGGGCATCTACCAGGTGGTCTGCGACCTGGACGCGTACTACGCCGTCCTCGGCTCGCTGCCCCTGCATCCCCGGGCCATCGTCGAGTTCCGGGTGACCGAGTCCGACGCGGACATCCACCTGCCGATCGTGGTCTCCACGCACTCCTTCCTGAGCTACCGCGGCGCCTGAGGCACCGCGACTACCCCTTGGCGAGGGCCGGTTGACGCGGGAACAGATCGGCTCCCAGCTCCCCCCTCGCCCGTCCGTCGTCCAGCAGGGCGCCGACCGTGGCCTCCGGCTCGGTGGCCGCGCGCAGCGCCCCGAGCGCGATGGTCCGCAGGACGGCGGTGACATCCTCCTCGCCGAGCACGTCGGGGTCGGACCGCAGCGTCAGCTCCACCTGGTGAGCCCCTTCGGCGTTGACCCGGAGGTAGAACGGGTGACCCGCCTCGCGGGCCGGGGGCGTCCAGGTCAGGGACGCGTCGGACGGGACTTCGGCCCGGTCCCGCGCCGGTACGGGCGGCGGTGACGATGCCGACGGTACGTCGGCGGACGGCTCCGCTTCCGCCACGTAGTTGAACCAGCAGTCGTGGACGAAGAGCGAGCCGTCCGGCCCCGGTGCCTCGGCGGCCAGCCGCGCCGCCGCGTCGACGTCGTAACTGCCGTGGCGGTAGGCCAGCAGCGAGCTGAGATGCGCGCGCTTGAGGAAGCCGGACAGCGGCGCGTCCGGGTCCACCGCGCAGAGCAGCGGCACCAGTTGGTTCATGGTGCTGACGACGGGCTGCCACAGCGGGTCGAAGCGGTTGGCGCACATCAGGCTCAGCATGATCCGGTTCCGGGACAGCACTCCGGAAAGGGCCGCGCCGGTCAGCGCGGTCAGAACGCTCTGCGGCGACACCCGGTGTGCGGAGGCGGCGTCCGCGACCAGCGCGGCGAGCCGCGGGGAGCGCAACGTCGCCTGGATGCGGCGCTCGTCGGGACCGGGCGTCCGGGCGGGCAGATTGCTCAGCGGGCCGCCCGCCAGGATCTTCTTCCAGTACTTCTCGGCGCCGCGGCGGTGGCCCGCCCAGGCGTCGCCGTGCTGGAGGACGGCCAGCTCGCGCGGCGCGGGCCCCGGCCGGCCGTCGGCCGCCGGGTCCCCTCCGCCCCTGGCAGCCAACTCCTTGAGCTGCCTTTCCAGTTCGCGGATCGCCCAGACGTCCACCACCATGTGCGACATCGACACGGCCAGATAGCGGGGGCGGCCCGCGGCGCATATCAGCGTGCCGTGCCAGCCGGGGTCGCCGACGACGGGGAAGGGCCGCGCGTACAGCTCGCGCAGCACCCGCGCGCCGTCCTGCGGGGTCACCGACGGCAGGTCCAACCGGTCCAGCCGGAGCGGGACTTCGGGGTGGACGCGCTGGAAGGGCCGGCCGTCGGCATCGGTGTGGAACGTCGTCCGCAGGCTGTCGTGACGGTATGTCAGGACGCGCAGGGCGCGGTCGATCGCGGGCGCCTGAAGTCCCTCGACGTCCCACAGCGCGGGGACGTTCACCTCCATCAGCCGGTCGGTGGCGAAGGTTTCTATCGATCGCCAGGTCGACAACTGGCCGAAGGTGAGTGGGGCGTCGACGGGCATGGTCCCTCCGTGGCATGAGGTGGGGCACGAGGCGTGGCGTGAGGTGGTGGTCCGGCGTGGCGTGAGGAGGTTGCGCGGCGCGAGGTGAGGCGCCGACGGGGTTTCGGGGTGGCGGTCGGACGGCGGTCATGCGGCAGGCGTGCGGCGGTCGTGCGCCGAAAAGCGGTCGGTGATCGGTGGTCGGCGGGCTGCGGTCTGCGGTCTGCGGTCTGCGGTCTGCGGGCCGCGCTACGGGTTCGCGTACGGCCCCTCCCCCCGCGCCCGTCGGCGCGGGGAGGAAGGTGACGAGCCGCGCCGCGCGTGGAACGCGACGGCTCAGCGACAGACGGTGCCGCGCGCGTGGCTCACGGCCGTGCAGACGACCCGGGTGCAGACCACCCGCGTACAGACCACCTTGCGCATTTGCTTCACCTCCTCCCGCACATCGCTCCTGACGGTTTTCCGGCGGCCCTTTCGCCGCATCACACACTTATTCATGGGTCGCTTCTCCTTGTCCATACGCGCGCGTTGGCATCAAGTTCGCGGTATTCCCTGCCACCGCGTTCGGGGCGAACTTCCTTGACCCGCCAGGGCCGTGGAGTCCACGCTTCTGCCATGCCCGGAACAGCCGGGGCCACCGGTGAAGACCACGCCGACCGCCCCGGTCGTATTTCCCGGTCCTGAGCAGCGGAATGCGTTTACCGAACCGTCAGGACCCGCGAAGAGAAACACGAAGAAGAAATTCACGGCAATGCGCCGCGGTGCGTGCGATGCCGGGCGATGCGTTCTGGAACAGCCAATCCTCGAAAGGTGGGTCATGTCCGCTCTGACTGAACGGTCCACGGCCGCGGAGCCGGTCGCCGTCATCGGCATGTCCTGCCGGCTGCCCGGCGCGAAGAGCCCCGAGGAGTTCTGGCGGCTGCTGAGCGAAGGCCGCGAAGCGGTCGGCGAGGCCCCGGCGGACCGGCGCCAGGCGGACGGTACGGCGGGGTCGACGGCGGACGGTGCCGCGGACGGCACGGGCCGGGCCGGGCGCGGCGGATACATCGCCGACGTGGACCGTTTCGACGCCGCCTTCTTCGGCCTCTCCCCGGCCGAGGCCGCGGCGATGGACCCGCAGCAGCGGCTCGTCCTGGAGCTGGCGTGGGAGGCGATCGAGCACGCCCGGATCGTCCCCTCGACCCTGCACGGCACGGCGGCCGGAGTCTTCATCGGCGCCATCACCGGCGACTACGCGCTGGTCCACGACCGGCTCGGCGGCCAGGGGATCAGCAGGCACAGCGTCACCGGCACCCACCGCAGCATCATCGCCAACCGGGTCTCGCACCTGCTCGGCCTGCGCGGCCCCAGCCTCACCGTCGACTCCGGCCAGTCCTCCGCCCTGGTCGCCGTGCGGCTGGCCTGCGAGGAGCTGCGTCGCGGCACCGCGCGGACGGCGCTGGCGGGCGGAGTGAACCTGAATCTGCTCGGCGAGAGCGACCGGGCCCTTGAGCGCTTCGGCGCCCTGTCCCCCGACGGCCGCTGCCACACCTTCGACGGCCGGGCCAACGGTTACGTACGCGGCGAGGGCGGCGGTGTGGTGCTCCTCAAGCCGCTGTCGGCCGCGCTCGCCGACGGCGACACCGTGCACTGCGTCATCCTCGGCGGCGCCGTCAACAGCGGCACAGGAGAGCACCTGACCGTTCCCGACCCCGAGGCGCAGCGCGAGGTCGTCCGGCTGGCCTGCCGCGACGCGGGAGTCGCGCCCGCCGAGATCGCCTACGTGGAGCTGCACGGCACCGGTACGGCGGTCGGCGACCCGATCGAGGCGGCCGGTCTCGGGGCCTCGCTGGAGACCGGGTCCCGGGTGGCGCACGGCGCCCCGCCGCTGCTGGTCGGCTCGGCCAAGACCAACGTCGGCCACCTGGAGGGCGCGGCCGGCATCGTCGGTCTGCTGAAGGTGGCGCTCAGCATCGGCCACCGCACGCTCCCGCCCAGCCTGAACTTCACCTCGCTCCACCCGGCCATCGCGGCCGAGCAGCAGGGCATCGAGGTGGTCACCGCCGCCCGTCCGTGGCCCGGCTCCCCCGACAGCCGCCCGACCGCGGGCGTCAGCGCCTTCGGTATGGGCGGTACCAACTGCCACCTGATCCTGGCGGCGGCGCCCGCGACCGCGCCGAACGAGACCGTCGCGCCCCGGACCGTGCCGAACGAGACCACGCCGAACGAGACCGTCGCGGACGACAGCCCCGAGGTCCGCCGCGACTGCGACGCCGACCCGGCCCCGACCACCCCCTGGCTCCTGTCGGCCCGCTCCCCGCGCGGCCTGACCGCCCAGGCGGACCGGCTCGCCGCCCACCTCGCCACGCGCCCCGACGTGCCGGCGCGGGACGTCGCGCTGTCCCTGCTGCGCACCCGCTCGGCCTTCGACCACCGCGCCGTCGTCCTCGGCGCGGGCCGCCCCGAACTGGACACGCTGCTCGCCGAGTTGGCGGCGGGCCGACCCCACAGCGAGGTCATCACCGGGCACACCGCGACCGGCGGCGTGGGATTCGTCTTCCCGGGCCAGGGCTCCCAGTGGTGGGGCATGGCGCGCGAACTGCTGGAGATCGACGGCCCGTTCGCCGACCGGATCGCCGAGTGCGCCCGCGCGCTGGCCCCGTACACCGACTACGACTTGCTGGACGTGGTGCGCGGTGCGCCCGGCGCGCCCGGCTTCGAGCGGCTCGACGTGGTGCAGCCCGCGCTGTGGGCCGTGATGGTCTCGCTCGCCGAGGTGTGGCGCGCGGCCGGGGTCGAACCGGACTTCGTCATCGGCCACTCGCAGGGCGAAATCGCCGCCGCGACCGTCATCGGCGCGCTCTCCCTGGACGACGGGGCCCGCGTGGTGGCCCTGCGCAGCCAGGTGCTGCTCCAGGTCACCGGCGGCCGGATGCTGTCGGTGTCCGCGCCGCTCGCCATGGTCGAGGAACGGCTGGCGGCCTACGGGGCGGCGACCCTCAGCGTGCTCAACAGCCCCACCTCCGCGGTCGTCTCCGGACCGCTGGACACGCTCACCGAGCTGGCCGCGAGCTTCGACGCCGACGGCTTCCGCACCAAGGTCCTCAAGATCGACTACGCCTCGCACTCCCCCGCTGTGGAAGTCATCCGCGAGCAGGTGCTCGACGTGCTCGCACCGGTCCGGCCGGTCGCCGTCGACACCCCCTTCTACTCCTCGCTGACCGGCGGTCGGGTCGAGGACACCTCGGAGCTCGACGGCGACTTCTGGTACCGCAATCTGCGCCACGCCGTCCGCTTCACCGACGCCACCCGCTCCGCGCTCGCCGACGGCAACGGCCTGTTCGTCGAGTGCAGCCCGCACCCGGTGCTGCGGCACGCGATCGAGGAGACCGCGGAGGAGGCGGGCCACGAGGCCGCCTCCGTGCCCACCCTGCGCCGCGAGGAGGGCGGCCCCGCGCAGGTGCTGCGCGCCCTCGCCGGTGCCTACGTACACGGCGCCGACATCGACTGGGCGCCCGTCGCGGCCGTACCGGGAGCCCGTACGACGGACCTGCCCACGTACGCCTTCCAGCGCGAGCGGCACTGGCTGGGCGGGGCGCCGATCCTCGGCGCGGCGGCCGGTCCCGGTGCCGCAGGCACCGCGGGACCCTCGGACGCGGCCCCGGCGCCCGTGGCGGTCCGCACTCCCGAGGCCGTACGCGATCTGGTCACCGCGAGCACCGCCGCGGTCCTCGGGCACGCGGACGGCAGCGCGATCGACCCGCGCCGCAGCTTCAAGGACCTCGGCCTGGATTCGCAGGGCACCGTCGAGCTGCGCAACCGGCTCAAGGACGCCACCGGTCTGAAGCTGCCGACGACGCTGCTCTTCGAGTTCCCGACGCCGAAGCGGCTGGGAGAGCGACTGGCGGAGCTGACAGCGCGGTTGACGCCGCGGACGCCCGAGGCGGACGGCGCGGGCGTGCGGCCCGCCCCCAACAGCGTGACCAGCGACGGCACTTCCGCCGACACCGCTGCCGACACCGGTACGTCCGCCGGTTCCAGCGTCGACCCCGACGCGCCCGAGCCGATCGCCGTCGTCGCCATGAGCTGCCGCTACCCCGGCGGGGTCAGTACCCCGGAGGAGCTGTGGCAGCTCGTCGCGGACGGCACCGACGCGGTCACCGGGCTGCCCTCCGACCGCGGCTGGGACCTGGACGCACTGCTCGGCGCGGGCCCCGACCGGCCCGGCGCCCTGACCACCGTCGGCGGCGGATTCCTGCACGAGGCACCGGAGTTCGACGCCGCCTTCTTCGGCATCAGCCCCCGCGAGGCGCTCGCGATGGACCCGCAGCAGCGGCTGCTGCTGGAGACGTCGTGGGAGGCCGTCGAGCGGGCGGGCATCGACCCGGCCACGCTCGCCGGGCAGCCGGTCGGCGTCTTCTTCGGCTCGATGGCCTCCGACTACGGCCCCCCGCTGCACCGGCCGAACGGCGGCGGTGACGGCCACCTGCTCACCGGTACGGCGCTGAGCGTCATCTCCGGCCGGGTCGCGTACACCCTCGGCCTGCGCGGCCCCGCGCTGACCGTCGACACGGCCTGCTCGTCCTCCCTGGTCGCCCTGCACCTGGCGGTCCGCGCCCTGCGCGGCGGCGAGTGCCCGATGGCGCTGGCGGGCGGCGTGACGGTGATGTCGACGCCCGGCAATCTGGTGGAGTTCAGCAGGCAGCACGGACTCGCCGCGGACGGCCGGGCCAAGGCGTTCTCGGCCGACGCGGACGGCACGTCCTTCTCCGAGGGCGCGGGGGTGCTGCTGCTGGAGAAGCTCTCCGACGCCCGCCGCAACGGCCACCCGGTGCTCGCCGTCATCCGCGGCACCGCCGTCAACCAGGACGGTGCGAGCAACGGCCTCACCGCGCCCGACGGTCAGGCCCAACGCGCCCTCGTGCGCCAGGCGTTGGCCGACGCGCGGCTCACGGCCGACGACGTCGACGCCATCGAGGCGCACGGCACCGGCACCTCCCTCGGTGACCCCGTCGAGGCCAACGCGCTGATCGACACCTACGGCAGCGCCCCGGGCGGCGGCGGCCCCGCCGCCGCGCGACCGGTCTGGCTCGGCTCGGTGAAGGCCAACATCGGTCACACGCAGGCCGCCGCGGGTGTGGCGGGCGTCATCAAGATGGTGCAGGCGCTGCGCCACGAGACGCTGCCGCGCACGCTGCACGCCGACGAGCCGACGCCGCGCGCCGACTGGGACACCGGACGGATCAGGCTGCTCACCGAGCAGCGGGCCTGGCCGCGCGGGGAGCGGGTCCGCAGGGCCGCCGTCTCCTCCTTCGGCATCAGCGGCACCAACGCCCACGTGGTCGTGGAGGAACCGGCCGCGGCCGACCTTCCCGCCGAACGGACGGACCGTCAGGAAACTTCTGCACAGAGCCTGTTGGCCTGGCCGGTCACCGCCCGCACCCCCGGGGCGCTGCGGCACCAGGCCCAGCGGCTGACCGGCGCCGTCGCCGACAGGCGTCCCGAGGACGTCGCCCGCACGCTGGCCGCCCGTACCGTCTTCGAGCAGCGCGCCGTCGTCCTCGGCGCCGGAACCGACGAGCTGATCGCGGGGCTGCGCGCCCTCGCCGACGGCGACCCGGCCGGGCCCGGCACCGTCTCCGGTACGGCCAGGGGCCGCGCCCGGACGGCGCTGCTCTTCACCGGGCAGGGCGGCCAGCGGCTCGGCATGGGACGCGAACTGCACGCCGCCTTCCCGGTGTTCGCGGCGGCGTACGACGAGATCTGCGCGGCCTTCGACCCCTACCTCGACCGCCCGCTGCGCGAGGTGCTGTGGGCCGAGCCCGACGGACCCGACGCGGTCCTGCTGGACGAGACCCGCTACACCCAGCCCGCGCTCTTCGCCTTCGAGACGGCCGCGTGGCGGCTGCTGCGCTCCCTCGGCGTCGAGGCCGACGTCGTGGCGGGGCACTCGGTCGGCGAGTACGCGGCGGCCTGCGCGGCCGGGGTGTGGCAACCGGCCGACGCCGTACGGCTGGTGGCCGCGCGCGGCCGGCTGATGCAGGAACTCCCGCGCGGCGGAGCGATGTTCGCCGTCGCCGCGAGCGAGGAGGAGATCCGCGGCACGCTGGCGGAGCCGCGGTACGCGGCGCGGGCCGTGGGCCTGGCCGCCGTCAACGGCCCGCTGAGCTGCGTGATCTCCGGCGAGGAACAGACCTGCGAGGCCATCGCGCGGCAGTGGGCCGACGCGGGCCGCCGCACCAAGCGGCTCACCGTCAGCCACGCCTTCCACTCGCCGCTGATGGACCCGATGCTCGACGCCTTCCGGCGGGAGATCGCCGCGACCACCCTCGCCGAACCCCAACTCCCCTACGAGGCCGCCCTGGGCGCCGACCGCTCCTGGACCGACCCCGCCTACTGGGTGGACCAGATCCGGGACACGGTGCTCTTCGCGCCGGTCGTGGACCGGCTGGCCGCCGCCGGTACCGGCGTGCTGTTCGAGGTCGGACCGCAGGCGGTGCTCACCCCGATGGCCCGCGAGAGCCTGGCCGGGCGCCCCGGCAGCGTCGTACCGCTGGTCCGGCGCGGCCGGGACGAACAGGACGCGCTCCTGCGGGGCCTGGCCGAGGCGTTCGCCGCCGGAGCCACCGTCGACTGGGCCGCCACCGCGGCGGACGGCGCCCGTACCGAGCTGCCCACCTACGCCTTCGACCGGCGCCGGTTCTGGCTCACCGACGCGGGGCCCGACGCGGGCTCGACCGCCCGCACCTCGCTGCTGCGCCGCGCGACCACCGTCGCGGCCGACGGCGGCCACCTGCTCGGCGGACGGCTCTCGCTGCGCTCCACGCCGTGGCTGGCCGACCACGCCATCGGCGGCACCGCCGTCGTCCCCGGAACGGCGCTGGTCGAATGCGCCCTCCAGGCGGCGGAGTTGGCCGGGGCCGAGGCGGTCGGCGGACTCACCCTGCTCACCCCGCTGGTCCTGCCGCCACTCGGCGCGGTCGAGGTCCAGGTCGCCGTCGGCGGCGAGGACGCGGACGGGCGGCGCGCGCTGACCGTGCACGCCAGGCCCGCCGACGACACCGACGCGCCGTGGACGGCGCACGCCACCGGCCACCTGACGGCCTCGGCGGACGCCGCCCCCCACGACGGCTGGGCCGCGGTCTGGCCGCCGGCCGGAGCCGAGACGGTCGACCTCACCGACGTGTACGGGCGGCTCGCCGCCGCGGGTTACGGCTACGGCCCCGCCTTCCAGGGCCTCACCGGCGCCTGGCGTGCGGGCGACGACCTCTACGCGGAGGTCCGGCTGCCCGAGGACGTACGGTCCGCCGCGGCCGACTTCGCCGTGCACCCGGCCCTGCTCGACGCCGCCCTGCACATCCTCGTCCTGGAAGCCAGGAACGCCTCGTCGGCAGGCCGCCCTGTCCCCTTCTCCTTCACGTCCGTCACCGTCCCCGCGCCCGGAACCGACGCCCTGCGCGTACGGCTCACCGCGAGCGACGCCTCCGGCGACGGCACCCGGATGTCCCTGTGCGACACGGCGGGACGCCCGGTGGGCGAGGTGACGGTGAGCATGCGCAACGCCCCCGAGGGCTTCGGCCTCACGGCGACCTCGGCCCCCAAGGACATCGGCCTGTACGACATCGCCTGGGTCCCGGCCGCCGCGTCCCCGGCCCCGTCCTCCGAGGACTCAGCACCCTGGGCGGTGCTCGGCTCCGCCGCCGCCGAACCCGTGGCCGCGGCCCTGCGCTCCTCCGGCCGCCCCGCCTCGGTACTCGCCGACCTCGACACCCCCCGCACGGGCGCGGCCCCGGCCGTCCTGGTCATCCCGGCACCCGAGGACCCGGCGCACGGGGACCCGACGCCCGAGGGCCCGACATCCGAGGAACCGACGTCCGAGGAACCGGCAGCGTCCGGCGGCCTCCCCTCGACCGTGCGCCGCGTCCTCGCGGACACCCTCGACCTCGTACGGCGACGCGTCGCCGACCCCGAACTGGCCGGCACCCGGCTGCTCTTCCTCGCCGACCCCGACTCGCTGACCGGCGGCCCGCTCTGGGGCCTGATCAGGTCGGCCCAGACCGAACACCCC
The DNA here is from genome assembly GCF_044744145.1 of Streptomyces sp. NPDC087422. NCBI lineage: Bacteria > Bacillati > Actinomycetota > Actinomycetes > Kitasatosporales > Streptomycetaceae > Streptomyces > Streptomyces sp. NPDC087422. The sequence continues at coordinate 290,121 of NZ_JBIUXT010000004.1, forward strand.
GACGCCTTCGCCCTGGCCGACGCGAGCGGTACGGCGCCGGACGAATGGCCGCTGCTGGCAGCCGCGTTGCACCAGGCGGAGCCGCAGACGGCCGTCCGCGACGGCGCCCTGCTGGTCCCCCGGCTCACCCTCCGCGAGACCGAGACCCACACCCACACCGGCACCAGCACCAGCACCAGCACCGGCACCGAGCCGGTCGACGGCGCGCGGACCGTGGACACCCCGGACACCGGAAGCGCCCTCGGCACCGGCACGGTCCTGATCACCGGCGGTACCGGCGGACTCGGCGCGCGCCTCGCCGCGCACCTCGTGGCACGGCACGGCGTGCGGGACCTGCTCCTGGTCTCGCGGCGCGGCCCGGCGGCCGAAGGGGCCGACGAGCTGGTCGCCGCGCTCGAAGCGCGCGGCGCGGCCGTACGGATCGCGGCCTGCGACGTGGCGGACCGGGCGGCGCTGACCGCGGTGCTGGACTCGATCGCGGACGACAAGCCGCTGACCGCGGTGGTGCACACCGCGGGCGTGCTCGACGACGGCGTGGTCGCGCGGCTCGACGGTGAGCGGCTGGGGAACGTGCTGCGGCCCAAGGCGGACGCGGCGTGGCTGTTGCACGAGGCGACGGCGGACCTGCCGCTGGCGGCGTTCGTCCTGTACTCGTCCGTGGCGGGCGTGCTCGGGACCGCGGGGCAGGCGGGTTACGCCGCCGCCAACGGCTTCCTGGACGCGCTGGCCGTCCACCGCAGGGCGGCGGGGCTGCCCGCGACCTCGGTCGCGTGGGGCCTGTGGTCCGCGGAGGCCGGGATGGCCACGGCGCTGAGCGCGGTGGACCAGGCGCGGCTGGCACGGATCGGCACGCTGCCGCTCGGCCAGGAGGAGGGTCTGGCGCTCTTCGACGCGGCGCTGGCCGCCGACCTGGCGGGCGGCCGTACGGTGGCGGCCCGTTGGGACCTGACCGGGCTGCGGGCCCGCGCGGCCTCCAGCGGGTCACCCGTACCGCCGCTGCTGCGCGGCCTGGTGCCGGCGCCGCGCCCGGCCCGCCGGACGGCCTCCGTCCGGCCCGCCGCCGCGACCGGTGCGACGGCGCCCGCGCCCGCCGCGGGTCAGGGCGGACTCGCCGGGAAGCTGGCGGGGCTCGACCGGGAGGCGGCGCACGCGGTGCTGCTCGACCTGGTCAGGGAGCGCGCCGCGCTCGTCCTCGGGCACGACAGGGCCGACCGGATCGAGGTCGACCGGCCCTTCACGGAGCTGGGCTTCGACTCGCTGGCCGCGGTGGAACTCCAGGAGGGCCTCGGCCGGATGACCGGCGTGCCGCTCCCGGCCACGCTGACCTTCGACCACCCGACCGTCGCGGACGTGGCGGCCCGGCTCGCCGCGGACTTCGCACCGGCCGAGCCCGTACCGGCGGGCGACCGGCTGTGGGGCACCCTCGGCGACGCGCTGTCCGCGCTGCTCGACGGCGGCGCCGCGGCCGAGGGCCCGGCCGACCCCGACGAGCGCGACCGCACCGAGGCGCTGCTCCAGGCGGCGCTGAGCCGGCTGCGCGACGGCGGCGAGGGACCGGGGCGGCTCCTGAGCCCGGCACTGCCCGGCGGCGGCCTCGAAACCGTCTCGGACGAGGACCTCTTCGACTTCATCGACAACCAACTCTGACATTCGCGACAACCCGACTTCGTACTGGAGGACACGGCTATGACGAGCGAAGAGCGGCTTCGCGAATATCTGAAGAAGGTGGTCGGCGACCTGACCGACGCCCGGCGCAAGCTGAGCGAGGCCGATGACCGCGAGCACGAGGCGGTGGCCGTGGTCGGCATCGGCTGCCGCTACCCCGGCGGGGTCGAGGCACCTGACGACCTGTGGGAGCTGGTGGACTCCGGCACCGACGCGACCAGCCCGTTCCCGACCGACCGCGGCTGGGACCTGGAGAAGCTGTACGACCCGGACCCCGACACCCCCGGCACCAGCTACACCCGGCGCGGCGCCTTCGTGCACGACGCGGGCGACTTCGACGCCCCCTTCTTCCGGATCAGCCCCCGTCACGCGGTGAGCACCGACCCGCACCACCGGCTCTTCCTCGAAGCGGCCTGGGAGTCCTTCGAGCGGGCCGGCATCGACCCGGCGACGCTGCGCGGCAGCAGCACGGGCGTGTGGGCCGGGATGATGTACGAGTTCTACTCGGCGCGTTTCCTCGGCGCCGTTCCCGAGGACGTCGACGGCACCCTCCTGGTCGCCAGCACCCCGAGCATGCTGTCCGGCCGGGTCTCCTACAGCTTCGGTCTCGAAGGTCCCTCGGTGACCCTCGACACCGCCTGCTCGTCCTCGCTGGTCGCGGTCCACCAGGCCGTACGCTCCCTGCGCAGCGGCGAGTGCACGCTCGCGGTGGCGGGCGGGGTGACCGTCATGGCGGAGCCCGACATGTTCGCGGAGTTCTCGCGGCAGCGCGGCCTGGCCCCCGACGGGCGCTGCAAGCCGTTCTCCGCCGACGCCGACGGCACGGTGTGGGGCGAGGGCTGCGGTGTCCTGCTGCTGGAGCGCCTCTCGGACGCTCAGCGCAACGGCCGGCCGATCTACGGCGTGATCCGCGGCACGGCCGTCAACCAGGACGGCGCGAGCAACGGGCAGACCGCGCCCAACGGCAAGGCGCAGGAGCGGGTGATCGCCCAGGCGCTGGCCGACGCCCGCCTGACGCCCCGTGACATCGACGCGGTCGAGGCGCACGGCACGGCCACGCCGCTCGGCGACCCGATCGAGGCCAACGCGATCCTGTCCGCCTACGGCAAGGACCACACGCCGGAGCGGCCGTTGCTGCTCGGCACGATCAAGTCCAACATCGGGCACACGCAGGCCGCCGCGGGCATCGCCGGAATGATCAAGATGATGCAGGCGATGCGGCACGGCAAGCTGCCGCGCACCCTGCACATCGGCACCCCGACCTCGCGGGTCGACTGGTCGGCGGGCACCGTACGGCTGTTGACCGAAGAGGAGCCCTGGGAGTCGCGCGAGGACGCGCCGCGCCGGGCCGCCGTCTCGTCCTTCGGGATCAGCGGCACCAACGCGCACGTGATCCTGGAGGAGCCGCGACCGGCCCCCGCCGCACCGGAGTTGGAGACCGGGACGGGTTCCGAGACCGGGACCGACACCGGCTCCGACACCGGGACCGGCGCCGCGTCCGACACCGGGTCCGGCATCGCGTCCGACACCGGCAACGCCCCGCTCGCCTGGGTGCTCAGCGCCCGCAGCGCCGACGCCCTGCGCGGCCAGGCCGACCGGCTCGGCCGCCGCGTCGCCGCTCAACCGGCGCTGCGCCCGGTGGACATCGCCTGGTCGCTGGCCGCCACCCGCGCCCGCTTCGACCACCGCGCGGTCGTCGTCGGCCGCGACCGCGCCGAACTCCTCGACCGTCTCGACGGTTTCGCGCAGGGCAGGGACGGCTCCCCGGTGACCACCGGCGTGGCGTCCGGTACGGCCAGGACCGTCTTCCTGTTCACCGGACAGGGCGGGCAGCAGCCCGGCATGGGGCGTCAACTGCACGCCGCCTTCCCCGTCTTCGCCGCCGCCCTGGACGAGGTGTGCGACGCGCTCGACCCGTATCTCGACCGGCCGCTGCGCGAGGTGATGTGGGCGGAGCCCGGCACGCCCGAGGCCGCGGAGCTGGACCGCACCTACTACACGCAGCCCGCGCTCTTCGCCTACCAGGTCGCCGCCTTCCGGCTGCTCGGCTCGCTCGGTCTGGTCCCCGACAAGGTCGCCGGGCACAGCGTCGGCGAGATCGCCGCCGCCCATGTGGCCGGTGTCTGGGACCTGGCCGACGCGGCCCGGATGATCACCGCCCGCGCCCGGCTGATGCAGCAACTCCCCTCCGGCGGCGCGATGTTCGCGATCTCCGCCACGGCGCGGGAAGTCGCCGTCACGCTGGCGGGCAAGGAGAGCCTGGCGCAGGTCGCCGCCGTCAACAGCCCCGCGGACGTGGTGGTCTCCGGTGACGAGGAGACCTGCGCCGCCGTCGCCGCCCACTGGGCGGAGCAGGGCCGCCGCACCAAGCGCCTCACCGTCAGCCACGCCTTCCACTCGCCGCTGATGGAGCCGATGCTCGACGCCTTCGGCGCCGAACTGGCCGCGCTGACCTTCCGTCAGCCGACGCTGGACAGCGCCGTCAACCTCGGCGCCGACCGGAGCTGGACCGACCCCGGCTACTGGACCGACCAGGTCCGCCAGGCCGTGGGCTTCGCCGACATGACCGCGCGGCTGGACGCGGCGGGCACGGACGTCTATCTGGAGATCGGGCCGCGCCCGGTGCTCTCCGGGATGGTCCGCGCCTGCCTGCCGGACGCCAAGGCCGTGGTGACCGCCGTGTCCCGGCGCACGCTGGCCGAGCCCGAGGGACTGCTGACCGCGCTCGCCGAGGCGTACGCGGCCGGCGCGTCCGCCGACTGGAGCGCCGCGGCGCCCGGCGGACAACCCGTCGAACTGCCCACGTACGCCTTCGACCACACGCGCTACTGGCTGCTGCGGACCCCGCCGCGCGGCGACGCCGACGCGCTCGGCCTGACCGAGCTGCGGCACCCGCTGCTGGGCGCGGCGGTCGCCGTCGCCGACGGCGGACTGGTCGCCACCGGCAGGCTGACCGCGGACGACCTGCCCTGGCTGGCCGACCACTCCGTGGGCGGCGCGGCGATCGTGCCCGGCACCGCCCTGCTCGACATGGTCGTCGAGGCGGCGGCGCAGGCCGGTTACGACCGGGTCGAGGAGCTGACGTTCGAGGCGCCGATGCCGCTGCCGGTGACCGGGTCGCTCGACCTCCAGGTCGCCATCGGCGGCGACGGCTCCGTCGGGGTGCACGCCCGGCGCGGCGGCGAGGAGAGCTGGACCCGGCACGCGTCGGGCAGCCTGGCCGCGGGCCCCGCGGAGCCCGACGGCTGCGCGTGGGCCGCCACCTGGCCGCCGCAGGGGGCCGCACCGGTCGACCTGGACGCGGTCTACGAGCGGCTGACGGAGCGCGGCTACGGCTACGGCCCGGCCTTCCGCGGGCTGCGCGGCGCCTGGCGCACCGACGGTGAGCTGTTCGCCGAGGTCGAGGTGCCCGAGGGCGCGGAGAACGACGGCTTCGGCCTTCACCCGGTGCTGCTCGACTCGGCCTTCCACCCGTACGCCGCCGAGGGCGAAGGGGACGAGCTGCGGCTGCCGTTCGTCTTCCGCGGGGTGCGGCTGACCGCGGTCGGCGCGTCCGCCCTGCGGGTCAGGATCGTGACCGAGGGCGCCGACCAGTTGTCGCTGACCGCGGCGGACGAGAACGGCGGACTGGTCCTGGACGCCCGCGACATGCGGGTCAGGGCGGTGCCGGCCGCGGCCATGCGGGCGCTCGCCGGAAGCGCGGCCTCACCCGAGGGCTACTACGGCCTGGAGTGGACCGAGACGACGCTTCCCGCGGTGAGCCCCGGCAGTTGGGCCGCGCTCGGCACCCCGGTCGCCGCGCTCCCCTTCCACACCGGCCCCGACGCGCTCGCCGCGTCCGGCGTCCGGCCCGACTACGTCCTGCTCGACACCGAGGCACTGGACACCGCCGAGGGCGCCGAACTCCCGCAGAGCGTCAGCGAGTTGACCGGGCAGGTGCTCGGCCTGCTCCAGCGGTGGGCCGACGACGCGGCCTTCGCCGCCTCCCGGCTGGTGATCGCCACCGACCCCGACTCGCTCCGCACGGCGGGAGTTTGGGGCCTGGTGCGGGCGGCGCAGGCCGAACACCCCGGCCGGTTCCTGCTGGTGGGCGCCCGCGGCGGCATCAGCGCGGCCCTCGCGGGTCCCGGCAGGGCGGTGGCGCTGCTCGCCGCCGCGGCCGAGGCCGACGAGCCGCAGGTGCTGCTGGAGGACGGCCGTACGCTGCTGCCGCGGGTCGCCCGCCGGGTGCCCGCACCCGCCGTCGAGCCGGCCTTCGGCGACGGCACGGTCCTGGTCACCGGCGGCACCGGGGCGCTCGGCGCGCTGGTCGCCCGGCGGCTGGTCGAACGCTTCGGCGTACGGCACCTGCTGCTGACCTCGCGGCGCGGTCTCGCGGCCCCCGGGGCGCGGGAGCTGGCCGACGAGCTGACCGAGGCCGCCGGACCCGGCGCCACCGTACGGATCGAGGCGTGCGACGCCGCCGACCGCGGCGAGCTGTCGGCGCTGCTGGCCTCGGTGCCGCCGGAGCACCCGCTGACCGGTGTGCTGCACGCGGCCGGTGTCCTGGACGACGGCCTGCTCGCGGGCCAGTCGCCGCAGCGCCTGGCGGACGTGCTGCGGCCGAAGGCGGACGCGGCCTGGCTGCTGCACGAGCTGACCGCGGACCTGCCGCTGGCCGCCTTCGTCCTGTTCTCCTCCGTCGCGGGCGTGCTCGGCAACGCCGGGCAGACCACGTACGGAGCCGCCAACACCTTCCTGGACGCGCTGGCCGTCCACCGCAGGGCGGCGGGTCTGCCCGCGGTCTCGGTGGCCTGGGGACTGTGGTCGACGGCGGGCATGGGCTCGACGCTGACCGCGGCCGACGAGGCGCGGCTGGCCAGGATCGGGGTCGCGCCGCTCGACGAGCGGCAGGGCCTCGGGCTGCTGGACACGGTGCTGACCGACCCCGATGTCGAGGCCGCGGTCGTGGCCTCCCGCTGGAGCCTGAGCGGCCTGCGCGGCGCGCAGGACAGCGGCGAGCGGATTCCGCAGATCCTGCGCGGCCTGGTCCGCGCGGGGCGGCGGACCGCGGAAGGCGGCGGCGCCCGGCAGTCCGGCGCCAACGCCGCGGGCGGCCTGGCCAAGAAGCTCGAAGGACTCACCGGTGACGCCGCGAAGTCCGCGGTCGACACCGCCGTACGCCACCACGTGGCCGCGGTACTGGCCCATGGAGCGCCCGAAGCGCTCGACCCCGACCTGCCCTTCATCGACCTCGGATTCGACTCGCTGACGGCGGTCGAACTGCGCAATCGGCTCCAGACGGACTCCGGTCTCGACCTGGCCCCGACGCTCGTCTTCGATCACCCGACCATCGGCGCCCTGGCGGAGCACCTGGCCATCGCGCTGGTCCCGGCCCCGAAGGATGACGTGACCACCATGGAAGAAGCCCTCGCCCGGATCACCGGCGAACTCAGCTCGTCCGCACCCGCGCTGCGGGACCGCATGGTCGTGGCCCTGCAGGACGCCCTCAACCGACTCGGAGTCCCGATGGACTCCCCCACCGCGGTGCTCGACGAGGCCTCCGACGAGGAGATCTTCGCCTTCATCGACGCCCAGGCGTAATCCCGCGCCGGGCGCACGGCCCGGCCACCGAGGTACAGCGACTCCCCGGCACTCCCACCGGCACTCCCCCGGCACATCGCCGGCGCACATCACCGGCACCACCGGCTCCCGGCACCGGGCAGTCCGTCACCACACCACGAATCGGCAGAGGGCAGGAAGATGGCAGGCGAGGACAGACTCCGCGAATACCTGAAGAAGGCCACGGTCGACCTGGGTGACGCCAGGCGCAAGCTGGCCGAGGCCCAGGCACAGACGCACGAGCCGATCGCAGTCGTCGGCATGTCGTGCCGCTTCCCCGGCGCCGGTTCCGTCGACGCCTACTGGGACCTGCTCGACCAGGGCAGGTCCGCGGTCCTCGACGAGGTGCCGGGCGGCCGGTTCGACCTCACCCCGCACGTCGAGAACGACGGGGTCTACACCACCCGCGGCGCCTTCCTCGACGACGTGGCGGGCTGGGACGCCCGGTTCTTCGGCAGCTCCCCGCAGGAGGCGCTGCGGATGGACCCGCAGCAGCGGCTGCTCATGGAGCTGACCTGGGAGGCGCTGGAGGACTCCGGTACGCCGCCGCCGAGCCTGGCGGGCAGCCGTACCGGAGTGATGATCGGCTTCTCCGACGTCCTCCAGTACCTGCGCCTGGAGCAGGCCGAGGAAGGTCTGGGCGTGCTGCACGACCCGTACGGCGGCCAGGGCGGTTCCGCCAGCGTCGTCGCGGGCCGGCTCGCGTACCACTACGACCTGCGCGGCCCCGCGCTGACCCTGGACACCGCCTGCTCGTCCTCGCTGGTGGCCGTCCACCTCGCCGGTACGGCGCTGCGCCGCGGCGAGTGCGACCTCGCGGTGGCGGGCGGCGCCTTCCTGCTGATGCACACCGACATGTACGTCAACGCCTGCTCCACCTCGATGCTGTCCCCCGACGGCCTGTGCAAGACCTTCGACGCCCGCGCCGACGGCTATGTGCTGGGCGAGGGCGCCGGAGTGGTCGTCCTGGAGCGGCTCTCCGACGCGGTACGGCGCGGCCACCGGGTGCACGCGGTCATCCGCGGCACGGCCGTCAACCAGGACGGCCGCAGCAACGGCCTGACCGCGCCCAGCCGCAGCGCCCAGGCCGACGTCATCCGCCGCGCGGTGTCCGCTGCCGGGGCGACCCCCGACGACATCGCGTACGTCGAGGCGCACGGCTCCGGCACCAAGCTCGGCGACGCCATCGAACTGGGCGCGCTCACCGATGTGTTCGGGCGCCGCAGCGAGGAACGGCCGCTGCACGTGGGCGCGGTGAAGACCAACATCGGCCACACCCAGGCCGCGGCCGGGATGGCCGGTCTCATCAAGGCCGTCCTGGCCGTCAAGCACCGCACGGTGCCGCCGAATCTGAACATGACCGAGCCCTCGGAGACCGCCGTCGCCGCGGGCGCCGTCCGCCCGGCCTCCGAGTCCCGCCCCCTCCCGACCGACGAGGCGTCGCCGCAGCTCGTGGGCGTCAGCTCCTTCGGCTGGTGCGGCACCAACGCCCATGTCGTCCTGGCGGCGCCGTCGCCCGCGGCGGCCGGGACGGGCACGGCGGCGGGCGTCGGCGGCCCGGTCCGCGCCGGTCTCGCCACCACGGAAGGCACCTCGGCCGACGGCGCCGCCGAAGGTTCCGTCGAAGCCGCCCCGGCGCCCGGCAGGGCCGAACTGCTGCCCGTCTCCGCCGCCGACGACGGCGCGCTGACGGCGCGGCTGGACGCGCTGGCCGCGGTCGCCGGACGCACCGGCCTCGACGACCTGGCGTACACGCTGCAAAGCGGCCGCGCGGCGCTGGAGTTCAGGCGCGCGGTGGTGGCCGCCGACCCCGAGGACGCTGCCGCCGCGCTGGCGACCGCGGCGCGGGCCACCGGGGTCCGTACGGTCAAGGGCCGCCCCAAGCTGGCGTATCTGCTGCCGGGCACGGGCGACCACTACCGGGGCATGGCGCGCGATCTGCACCGTACGGAACCGGCGTTCGCCGAGGCCGTCGAGACGTGCCTGGCCGTCGCCGAGGAGCGCTGCGGCATCGACCTGCGGGACACGCTGCTCGGTGAGCCCGCGCAGGCGCCGGCCGACGCGGGGGCGGGCTTTCTGGCCAGGCCCGGCAGCGGGGCTGACCTGGCGGACGACCCGGACAGCCACGCGGAGATCGCGCACCTGTCACTGTTCACCGTCGAGTACGCGCTGGCCAGGCTGCTGGCCACGCACGGCGTCACGCCCGACCTGCTGATCGGCTACAGCCTCGGCGAGTACGTGGCCGCGACCCTGGCCGGTGTCTTCGAACTGCCCGACGCCCTGTGGCTGGTGGCGCGGCGCGCCCGGCTGATCGAGGCGGCGCCCGAGGGCCGGATGCTGGCGGTCGCCGCCGACGCCGACCGGGTGCGCGCCGAACTGGCCGCGTGCGGCGCGGCGGTGGACATCGCCGCCGTCAACGGCCCGGCCATGACCGTGGTCAGCGGAGCGCCGGACGCCGTGGCGACCGCCGCCGCCCACCTGGCCGAACAGGGCCTGGCGGCACGGCAGTTGCGCTCCGCGCACCCCTTCCACTCGGCGCTGCTCGCCCCGGCCCGCGCGGAGCTGGCCGAGGCCGTGGCCGCGGTGCCCCGGCACGAGCCGCGCATCCCGGTCGTCTCCAACGTCACCGGCGCGCCGCTGACCGCCGAGCAGGCCACCGACCCCGGCTACTGGGCCGACCACCTGACCAGCCCCGTGCGGTTCGCCGACGGTCTGGCGGCCTGCGCGGATCTGGGCGTGGACGGCTATGTGGAGCTGGGCCCCGGCCAGACCCTGGGCGGCCTGCTCCGGCAGAACGACCGCAGCGGCGCCAACCCCACCGTGCTCGGCACCGTCCCCGCGCAGTGGGCGGCGGGCGGCCCCACCGACGGCCGCTCCCGGCTGCTGGAGACCTTCGGCCGGCTCTGGGAGCTGGGCGCCGACCTCGACTGGACGTCGCTGCGCGGCGCACGCCCCGGCACGCTCACGGAACTGCCCGCCTACCCCTTCCAGCGGACCCGCTACTGGCCGCGCACGGGCACGGGGACGGCCGCCGCGACCGGCACCGGCTCCACCGGCGGCGCCGTCCGGCCCGACGACTTCTGCTACGCCCCCGCGTGGCAGCAGGACGTCACCCTGCCCGCGCCGACCGCCGTGGAACCGGCCGCGCCCCTGGTGGTGTTCGCCGACGGCGACGGTGTCGGGACCCGGCTGGCCGAGCTGGCCGCGGCCTGCGGCGCACCCGTCACCGAGGTCGTGCCCGGCGGCGCCTGGCGGCGCGACGGACGGCGGGTCGTCATCGACCCCGCCGACCCCGAGCACTACCGCAGGGTCGTCGCGGAAGCGCTGGCCGGGACCGCGGGACCGCTGCGCGTCGCCCACCTGTGGAGCCTGCGCGACCCGGCCCGCACCCCGCTGTTCGCCGAGGACGCCGAGCTGGTCAGGGCGGTCCGGCTGGGCTTCGACAGCCTGCTGCTCACCGTCCAGTCGCTCGCCTCGGCGGCGGCCGAACGCGGCGTGAAGCTGCTGACCGTGACCGCGGGCGCCGCCCAGGTGCACGGCGGCGACTGCACGGCCCCCGACCGGGCGCTGGCCCACGGCTTCGCCCGGATCGCCCACGCCGAGCAGCCGGGTACGGCCTGGCGCGGCGTCGACCTGGACCCGTCGGCGCCCGCCGATACCTGCGCCGCCCACCTCGCGGAGGAGATCGGCCACCGCGCCTGGCAGCACGACGACCCGGCCGCCACCCCCGCGCTGATCGCCTGGCGCGCGGGACGCCGCCTGCTCAAGGACTGGCGCCTGGTGCCGCTCCCCGCGGCCGACGGCGCGACCGGCTTCCCCGTACGCCCCGACGGCGCGTATCTGGTCACCGGCGGCACCCGCGGTCTCGGCCTCGGGCTCGCACGGGAACTCGTACGCTCCGGGGCGCGGCGGCTGGCCCTGGTCGGCAGGACCGATCTGAACGCCGCGGCTGCCGCCGACCCCGAGGGGCGGGCCGCCCAAAGCCTGCGCGACATCGCCGCGTTGAAGGCGTCAGGCGCCGAGGTGCTGCTGCTCACCGCCGACGTCGGCGTGCCGGAGGACCTGCGGCGCGCGCTGCGCGACTGCCGGGAGCGGTTCGGAACGCTGACCGGCGTCCTGCACGCGGCGGGCGTCCCCGCGGGCGGCATGGCCGTCCGCCTGACGCCCGGCACGGCCCGTACGGTGCTCGCGCCGAAGGTGCTCGCCATGGGCCCGCTCGCCGAACTCGTCGGCCCCGGCACCCCGGAGGCCGAGCGGCCGGAGCTGCTGGTCCTGTACTCCTCGGCGGTCAGCGTCTTCGGCGGCCTGGGCGAGGGCGACTACAGCGCCGCCAACACCGTCCTGGACGCGTACGGCGCGGCGCTGGCCGACGCCGCCGCGGCCACCACCAAGGTGCTGAGCGTGGCCTGGGGCCCGTGGCAGCACGACGACTGGCAGGCCGAGGCGTCCGGCGGCGCGCTGGCCGACCGGGTCCGCGAGCACCGCGCCCGCTACGGCTTCTCCGAGTCCGGCGGCAACGCGCTGCTGGGCAGGCTGGCGGGCGCCGCCCGCGGCAGCCTGCTGGCGGTGCGGATGCCGATGGCCGAGGGGCTGCGCGAGTGGGCGGCGCTGACCGACCTGGACGCGCTCGTCGCGGCCGGCGCCCCCGCCGACAGCGAACGGCCGCGCTTCCCCCGGCCGTTGCTGCGTACCGAATACGCGGCCCCGCGCACCGAGTTGGAGACGGTCATCGCCGACAGCTGGGGCCGGCACCTCGGCATCGACGGCATCGGCGTCCACGACCCGTTCTTCGACCTGGGCGGCAACTCCCTGGTCGGGATGTCCATGGTCGCCGACATCGAGAAGCGGCTCGACCGCAGGATCGCCCCGGCCGTCCTGTTCGAGCACCCGACCGTCGCCGCCTTCGCGGCGGCGCTCGACGGCGGTCCCGCCGGGACCGCCACCACCACAGCACGCGACTCCGGCCTCGCCCGGGGCGAGAGACGGCGCCGCGCCCGCGGTGCCCAGCCTTCCATCACCCGGAACTAGGAGGACGGATTCATGCCGCGCATACCCACCGAGGTGTCACCGATGGACATCGCCATCGTCGGCCTCGCCGGGCGCTTCCCCGGCGCCACCGATGCCACGGAGCTGTGGTCGGCGCTCCGCGACGGCCGCTCGGGCATCACCCGCTTCACCGACGACCAACTGCGCGCCGCGGGCGTGCCCGACGAACTGATCGACGACCCCGCGTATGTGAAGGCGGGCGCGGTGATCGACGGGATCGACCGCTTCGACGCCGACTTCTTCGGGATCAACCCGAAGGAGGCGCAGATCCTCGACCCGCAGCACCGGCTCTTCCTGGAGCACAGTTGGCACGCGCTGGAGGACGCGGGCTGCGACCCGGCGAGCTTCGACGGCTCGATCGGTGTCTTCGCCGGCTGCGCGATCAGCACCTATCTGACGCGTAACGTCGCCCCGTCCGGGATCGGCCGCAGCGTCGGCGAGCTGACCGTGGGCCTGGCCAACGACAAGGACTCGCTGACCCTGCGCGTCGCCCACACGCTGGGCCTGTCAGGGCCCGCGTACGGCATCCAGAGCTACTGCTCGACGTCCCTGGTCGCGGTCTGCGCCGCGGCCACCAGCCTGGCCGGTTTCGAGTGCGACCTGGCGCTCGCGGGCGGCGCCGCCATCGCGGTCCCGGACGACACCGGCTACCTCTACCAGCCGGGCGGCATCAGCTCGCCCGACGGCGAGTGCCGCGCCTTCGACGCCTCCGGCCGGGGCAGCCTGGTCGGCAACGGCGTCGGCGTGGTCGCGCTGCGCCGCCTGGTCGACGCGCTCGCCGACGGCGACCAGGTGTACGCGGTGATCCGCGGCTGGGCCGTCAACAACGACGCGGGCCGCAAGGTCGGCTTCACCGCGCCGGGTGTCAGCGGCCAGGCCGAGGTGATCGCCGAGGCGCTCGCCGCGACCGGTCTCGAGCCCGAGGACATCGACTACATCGAGGCGCACGGCACCGGCACCGCACTCGGCGACGCCGCCGAACTCGCCGCGCTCCAGCAGGTGTTCGACGGCAAGGAGGTCATGATCGGTTCGGTCAAGACCAACCTCGGCCACCTGGACCGCGCGGCCGGTGTGACCGGTCTGATCAAGACCGCCCTGTCGCTGCACCACGGCGAGATCCCCGCGACCCGCAACTACACCGCGCCCAATCCCCAACTGGAGTCCGGCGACGCGCGGTTGACGGTCCTCACCGAGCGGCACCCGTGGCCGCGCGGCGACCGTCCGCGCCGCGCCGGGGTCAGCGCCTTCGGCATCGGCGGCACCAACGCCCACGTGATCCTGGAGGAGGCCCCGCCGGTCGCCGCCCGCAGCACCGGCTCGGGCCGCCGCAGCGAACTGCTGGTGTGGTCCGCCCGCACCGAGGCCGCCGCCGACGAGGCCACCGCCAATCTCGCCGCGCACCTGGACACCATGGACGACGCGGACACCACGGTCGGCGCGGGCATCTCCGACGTCGCCTACACCCTCCAGAGCGGCCGCCGGCTCTTCAGCCACCGGCGCGCCCTGGTCGCGGACTCGCTGAGCGGCGCGGCGCGCGAGCTGCGCGCCGGGTCCGCCCTCGGCCGCGCCGACGGCACCGCCTCCCGGCCGGTCGCCTTCCTGCTGACCGGCGCCGCGGAGCCGTACCCCGCCGCGGCGGCCGAACTCTACGACGCGGAACCGGCGTTCCGTACCGCGCTCGACGAGTGCCGCGCCGCCGCCCAGGCCGTCGGCGGCGCCCCGCTGGCCGGACTGCTCTCCCCCGACCGCACCAGCGGCCACGACCAGCACGGGCACCGCGCCTTCGCCTTCGGATACGCCCTCGGCACGCTCCTGCGCTCCTGGGGCATCCAGCCGGACGCCCTCCTCGGGCACGGCGTCGGCGAGTACGTCGCCGGGTGCCTGGCCGGGGTCTTCTCCCTCAAGGACGCCTTCGCGCTGCTGCACCGCCGCACGGAGACCGAGGGACAGCCGCTGACCGACTGGGCGGCGGGCCACATCACCTTCGGCGAGCCCGCAACCGTCCTGTACTCCGCCGCGACCGGCGGCCGGCTGACGGCGGCCGAGGCCACCGACCCCGCGCACTGGACCGCGGCCCTCACGGGCCCGCCCGCCGACCCCGGCACCGCGCTCGGCGCGCTGCTGGAGTCCGGGAACCACGCCCTGCTGGAGATCGGCGACGGCGCCCTCGGCGCCCACCGCGCCCTCACCGAAGGGCACGCGGACCTGCTGATCCCCGCGCTGCCCGGCGACGACGACCCGCGCGAGGCGGGCACGGTCCTCACCGAGGCCGTGGGCCGCCTGTGGCTGACCGGCGTCGACATCGACTGGTCCGGCTACCAGCACGGCCGTGACGTCCTGCGCACGAAGCTGCCCGGATACCCCTTCCAGCGCTCCCGCTACTGGATCGACGCGCCCGCCGCCGCCAAGCCCGAACTCCCCTCCGCGGCAACGGAGTCCGCCGACTCCGGCGCCGAGGAGCACGTACAGGTCATGAGCCGGGTGTGGAGCCCGGACGCGAACGGCGGCACGGGTACGGCCACCGGCCGGTTCCTGCTGTACGCCGACGCCTCCGGGGTCGGCGACGCGCTGGCCGAGCGGCTGCGCGGCGCGGGCGCCGAGGCCGTCACCGTACGGCCGACGGACGCGCCCGACACCGCCGAGGTGCCCGGCGACGGGCCGCTGACCGTGGTCGTGCTGTCCGCGCTGGACGCGGACGGGCCCGACGCGGACCCGGCCCGGGCCGTCCTCGACGTCTCCCGCGCCGTGTCGGCGTGGGGCGACCGGGCCGGGACCGGCGGTGTCGTCGTGGTCACCCGCGGCGGCCAGAGCGTCACGGCCGCCGAGCGGAGCCTCCCGGCGCAGGCCGCGGTCGCCGTCCTGCCGGTCGTCGCGGGCCAGGAGTACCCGGGCCTCGACGCCCGCGGCGTCGACCTGGACCCCGCGGCCGACACCGCGGCCTCCGCCGCCCTGCTCGCCGCCGAACTGGCCGCCGCCGAGGGGCCGGTGCTCACCGCCTTCCGCGCGGGCAGCCGCCTCACCCCGCGGTACCGCCCGATCGAGGCGCCCAAGGCGCACACCGACGAACTGCCCGTGGTCCTGCCCGGCGAGAGCTACCTCGTCACCGGCGGCCTGGGCGACGTGGGCCTGATGGTCGCGGAGCACCTGATCCGCGGCGGCGCCGGGCGCGTCGTGCTCGCCAGCCGTACCGGACTGCCCGCCGACCCGGCGGACCCGCGCCGCCAGGCGGTCGTCCGGCTGCGCGCGCTCGGCGCGGACGTCGAGGCGCCCGCGCTGGACGTCACCGACGCCGCCGCCGTACGCGCCCTGTTCGGCGCGGAGCGCTTCGACGGCCTGGTGCACGCGGCGGCCGACACCTCGGAGGACACCTTCCTGCCGCTGGGCGCGCTCCAGGAGAGCACCGTCGCACGGCACTTCGCCGCCAAGTACGAGGGCGCACGCGTGCTGCGCGACGCCGTCGGCGGGCTCGCCGGGGACCGCGCGCCGCGTTGGGGCCTGCTGTTCTCCTCGACCTCCGCGCACCTGGGCGGACTGGCCTTCGGCAGCTACGCGGCGGCCAACGCCGCGCTGGCCGCGCTCGCCGGGGCGGGCCCGGACGACGGCACCGCGCAGACCCGCTGGACCTCGGCCGCCTGGGACACCTGGGCGCCGACGCTGGCCAAGGTCGACGCCAGGACCGGCGCCTCGATGGCCGCGCACGCGATGACCGCCGAGCAGTCGCTGACCGCACTCGACCGCGCGGTGACGCAGCCGCTGCCCGCGGTGGTCGTGGTGGCCGGCGGTCTGGCGGGCCGGCTCCCGAGCCGTCCGCAGGCGGTCCCGGCGGGCGGCGGGAGCACGTCCCCTGTGGCGTCCTTCCCGCGGCCCGACCTGCCGCAGCCGTACACGGCGCCGCTGACCGCCACGGAGCGCGAGCTGTGCGCGCTGTGGACCGACACCCTCGGTGTCGACCCGGTCGGTACCCGTGACAACTTCTTCGACCTGGGCGGCAGTTCGCTCTTCGCCCTCCAGATGCTGGCCACCGTGAAGTCGCGCTTCGGTGTGACGGTGCCGACGGTCACGCTCTTCGAGGCGCCGACCGTGCACCGGCTGGCGGCCGTCCTGGACGAGCAGAAGCCCAAGGCCGCCGGAGGGCCGAGCCCGGCACCGGTCCGCGCCCCGGCGGCGCCCCGTACCCCTGCGGCGACCGTCGTCCCCGCGCCCCGGCCCGCCCCCGCGCCCGTACCCGTCGCCGCTCCGGCGCCGCGTCCGGCCATGGCCGCGACCCCGGCCGTCAGCGCGGTCACCCAGCACACCGAGCGCCCCGAGGACACCGAACCGGAGAGCACCGAACTCGACCGGCGGATCGCCATCGTCGGCATGGCGGGCCGCTTCCCCGGCGCGGGCGACGTGGCCGGCTTCTGGCGGAATCTGTGCGAGGGCGTGGAGTCGATCCGCTTCTTCACCCCCGAGGAGCTGATCGAGGCGGGCGTCGACCCGGACATGGTCCAGGACCCGGAGTACGTGCCCGCGCGCGCCGTGCTGGACGACATCAGCGGCTTCGACGCCGGATTCTTCGGGATGAGCCCGCGGATGGCGGCGCTCACCGACCCGCAGCAGCGGCTCTTCCTTGAGGTCTGCTGGGAGGGTCTGGAGCACGCGGGGTACGCCAACGAGGCGTACCGCGACCGGATCGGCGTCTTCGGCGGCTCCAACCTGTCCACGTATCTGTTCGGGATGACCTCGCAGCTCGCCGCGGGCGACATCAGCCCGTACGAGATCATCATGAGCAACGACAAGGACGCGCTGACCACGTCCGTCTCCTACCTGTTCGACCTGCGCGGACCGAGCGTCGCGGTGCAGACCTTCTGCTCGACGTCGCTGGTCGGTGTGCACCTGGCGGTGCAGAGCCTGCGCGGCGGCGAGTGCGAGATGGCGCTGGCGGGCGGTGTGTCCATCAGCGTGCCGGACCGGGTCGGCCACCGCCGCCAGCAGGGCGGCATGGAGTCGCACGACGGCCATGTGCGGACCTTCGACGCGCAGGCCAGCGGTTCGATGTTCGGCGACGGCGCGACCGTCGTGGTCCTCAAGCGGCTCTCGGACGCGCTGCGCGACGGCGACACCGTGCACGCGGTCATCCGCGGCTCGGCGATCAACAACGACGGCGCCCTGAAGGTCGGTTACACCGCGCCCAGCGTCGCCGGGCAGGCCCGTGTGGTGCAGGACGCGATGGCCGACGCACGGGTGAGGCCGGAGGACTTCGGCTACATCGAGGCGCACGGCACGGCCACCCCGATCGGCGACCCGATCGAAGTCACCGCGCTGAGCCGGGCGTTCGGCACGGCGGGCGGTCCCGGCAGCATCCCGATCGGCGCGGTGAAGACCAACATCGGTCACCTCAACCACGCTTCGGGCACCGCGGGCCTGATCAAGACGGTCCTCACCGTCCGCGAGCGGATGGTCCCCGCGACCTTGCACTTCACCGCCCCCAACCCGCAGATCGACTTCGCCGACAGCCCCTTCTACGTCAACACCCGGCTGACCGAGTGGCCGGCCGAGGACGGCAGGCCGCGGATCGCCGGACTCAACTCGCTGGGCATGGGAGGCACCAACGTGCACGTCGTCGTCGAAGAGCCGCCGGCCCGCAGGGCCGGCCCCGACACCCCGCAGGGCGGCAGGCGGCACCACTTCCTGCCGGTCTCGGCCCGAACCTCGGACGCCGCCGACCAGGCCGTGAGCAACCTCGCCGAGCACTTGGCCGCGACCTCGGGGGCGAGCGTCGCCGATGTCGCCTACACCCTCCAGGTCGGCCGCAAGACCTTCGAGCACCGCCGCGCCACCGTGGTCTCCAGCGGTGAGCAGGCCGTGGCCTCGCTGGCCGGTGCGGACGAGGACGCGCCGCTGTCGGCGCGGGTGGAGACCGCGCACGGCCGTCCCGTCGCCTTCCTCTTCGCCGGGGTCGGCGAGCAGTATCCGGGTCTGGTCGGCGACCTCTACCGGCACGAGCCGGTCTTCCGCGCCGAACTCGACCACTGCCTGGGCCTGCTGGCCGCGCACCTGCCGGACACCGACCTGATGGGGCTGCTGACCGGGGACCGTCCCGGCGGCGGTATGGACCTGGCGGCGCTGCTGGGCCGGGCGACCGGCGCGGCCGACGACCGGGAGGCGGAGCTGGAGCGCACCGAGATCGTCCAGCCGCTGCTGTTCGCGGTGGACTACGCGCTGGCCTCGACGCTGATGGTGTGGGGCGTGCAGCCGTCGCTGATGCTCGGCTACAGCCTCGGCGAGTACGTCGCGGCCTGCCTGGCCGGGGTGCTGTCGCTGGAGGACGCGCTGGCGCTGGTGGTGCACCGGGCCCGGCTGATCTCCGGGGTCGAGACGGGTTCCATGGCCGCGGTGCCGCTCGGGCCCGACGACCTGCGCGACCGCTACGGACTTCAGGCGCGCGGCCTGGACATCGCCGCGGTCAACGGCCCGCAGACCGTGGTGGTCGCCGGTCCCGCCGACGCGCTGGCCGGCCTCGCCGCCGACCTGGAGCGCGACGGCGTCCCCAGCCGGGGGCTGCGCACCACGCACGCCTTCCACTCCCGGATGCTCGCCCCGCTCGCGGACGAGCTGACCTCGTGGGTCGCGGAGAACATCCGGCTCAACCCGCCGCGTCTGCCGTACCTGTCGAACGTCACCGGCGGTGTCGCCGACGCCCGGCTGGTGCGGGACCCCGCCTACTGGGCGGAGCACATGTGCCGTCCCGTGCAGTTCGCGGCGGCCGTCGAGACGCTGCTGGCCGACCCCGAGCTGGCGATGGTGGAGATCGGTCCCGGACAGTCACTGGGCACGATGGTGCGCGGCGCGGGCTGCGCTCCGCAGCGCTGGGCGACGATCACCGCGACGCTGCCCGCGCAGAGCGACCCGCGTCCGGCCGACCGAGTCCTGACCGAGGCCCTGTCGCGGCTGTGGCTGACCGGTGTCGACCTGGACTGGGCGGCCTACCACGGCCGCGCCGAGCGGACCGCCGAGCTGCACCGGGGCTTCGCGCCCGGCAGGGTGCCGCTGCCCACGTACCCCTTCCAGCGGCAGCGCTACTGGATCGAGCAGACCCCGCTGATCGGCGCCAAGCCGGCCGCGCCCGCGGCTGCGACGGCGCCGGGCACACCGGGTGTGCCCGCCAGCTTCGAGGACATCGACCGGGTCCCGAAGCTGCCGGAGGAGCAGTGGGTCTGGCAGCCGGTGTGGCGGCAGACCGCGTCCCCTGCGACGGCGGGCGCGCAGCCCGCGAGCTGGCTGGTCTACGCCGACGGGTCGGAGGCCGACGGTGTGCTCGACGAGTTGGTGCGCGCGGCGGCGGCCGACGGCGCGACCGTGACCGCGGTCCGTCCCGGCGGCGGCTGGAGCGCCGACCCGGCGACCGGCTACACCGTACGGCCGGGCCACTCGGGCGACGCCCAGGCGGTCCTGCGCGATCTGCGCAAGCGCGGGCTCGCGCTGGAACGGGTGGTCCATCTGTGGACGCTCGCGGAGCGGCCCGACGACGAGTCGATCGCGTTCGGTCTGCACACCCTGGTGGCACTGGCCCGTGCGGCCGGTGAACTGGGCTCGGGCGACTGGCAGTTGGACATGGTCACCGCGGGCGCCCACCAGGTGCTCGACGGTTCGGAGGTACGGCCCGACGCCGCCACGCTCATCGGCCCGACGCTCGTGGTGCCGCTGGAGTACCCCAACGTCACCACCCGGCTGCTCGACGTCGAGCCGGACACCCCGGCCGCCGCCGTCGCCGCCGAACTGCGCCGACCGCGGACCGACGCGGCCGTCGCCCTGCGCGGCAGCAGGCGCTGGGTGTGCGGTTACGACATGCTCCCGGCGGCGGACGACGAGAGCGCCGCGGCGGTGCTGCGCGAGCGCGGGGTCTATCTGATCACCGGCGGTCTGGGCGGCATCGGTCTGGGCATGGCGGAACACCTCGCACGGCAGGTCAACGCCCGGCTGGTGCTCTTCGGCCGCCGCGGGCTGCCGCCGCGTGAGCGGTGGGAGGGCATCGCCGCGGGCACCGAGGCGGCCGACGAGGCGCTGCGGGCCAGGGTGAGCCGTGTCCTGGGCATCGTGGAGCTGGGCGCGGAGGTCGAGATCGTCACGGGTGACGTGGCGAGCGCGCCCGACGTCCGGCGCGCCATCGACCTGGCGCAGGAGCGTTTCGGCGCCCTGCACGGCATCCTGCACACCGCCGGCGTGCCCGGAACGGGTCTGATCCAGTTCAAGCAGTCCGACGACTCCGAGCTCGTTCTCGCGCCCAAAGTTGCCGGCGTACAGGCCCTGGACAAAGCACTGCGAATCGGCCACGCTGATGAGACCGCGCTGGACTTCCTGGTGCTGTTCTCCTCGATCACCGCGGCCACCGGCGGCGGCCCGGGCCAGGTCGACTACTGCGCGGGCAACGCCTACCTCGACGGCTACGCGGCACGGCAGGCGGCCACCGGCCGCCGGGTCCTGTCGGTCGACTGGGGCGAGTGGACCTGGAACGCCTGGGACTCCGGTCTGTCGGGCTACGACGAGGGCTTGCAGGCCTTCTTCCGCTCGCACCGGGAAGCCTTCGGCATCACCTTCGCGGAGGGCTGGCGCTCGCTGCTGCGGGCCCTGGCCTCCGGCGAGTCGCGGGTCGTGGTCTCCACGCAGGACCTGCCGACGATGGTGAGCTACAGCACCGGCTTCACCGTCGAGGCCGTCATGGCCCCGGCGGGCGGCGGCTCCGGCTCCGCCGACCGGCACCCGCGGCCCGAACTCCTCACCCCCTACCGGGAGCCCTCGGGCCCCGTCGAGGAGCGGCTGGCGGAGGTCTGGGGCGACATGCTCAAGCTCGAACGGGTCGGCGCCCGTGACAACTTCTTCGAACTCGGCGGCAACTCACTGCTCGGCATCGCCCTGCTCGCGGCCCTGCGCCGGGCCTTCCAGGACGCCGAGCTCCCCCCGCACATCCTCTACGAGGCCCCGACCGTCGAGGCCCTCGCCAAGGTCGTGGACGGACCCGCCGCGGACGCGGCGCCCGTCCCGGAGCCCGACGGCCAGGAGCAGGCGCGACTGCGCAGGTCCGGCCTGAAGACCGCCGCCCGGCGGCGCAGGAGCTGATCCCGCGTCAGCGGCACTCCGCACCACGCGACACCCCACGCCCCAGGCGTGGTTCAGCACACCCACAACAGCCAGCACCACCCACCAAGGAATCGGAGAGATCATGACCGTCGTAGGAGTTGTCGGTGCCGGGGTCATGGGCATCGGAGTCGCGCACAATCTGGCCCAGTCCGGTTACGAGACCGTCCTCGTCGACATCGACGAGCGGATTCTCACCGACGCCAAGGCGGCCATCAGCCGCAACTGCCGGCTCAGCCGCCTGATGGGCGGACCGGCCCTGGACCCCGACGAGATCCTGGGCCGGATCACCACCGCTGTCGGCGTCGAGGCGCTCGCCAAGGCCGACTTCGTGATCGAGAACGTCACCGAGAACTGGGAGATCAAGCGCGAGGTGCACGCCGAGCTGGACCGCGTGCTCTCCCCCGAGGCGGTCGTGATCGTCAACACCTCCGCGATCCCGATCACCCGCGTCGCCGCGGTCGGCACGCACCCGGAGCGGGTCGTCGGGGTGCACTTCATGAACCCGGTGCCGGCCAAGCCGGTCGTGGAGCTGATCCCCGGCTTCCACACCGCGCAGGAGACCGTCGAGGTCACCCGCCAGCTCCTCAGCGGCATGGGCAAGAAGGCGGTGGACGTCAAGGACGCCTCCGGCTTCGTCTCCAACCGGGTGCTCATGCTGACCGTCAACGAGGCCGCCTTCCTCGTCCACGAGGGCGTCGCCACCGCGGAGTCGGTGGACGAGGTGTTCCGCGGGTGCTTCGGGCACCCGATGGGTCCGCTGGAGACCGCCGACCTGATCGGCGTCGACACGATCCTCTACAGCGTCGAGGTGCTCTACGAGCACTACGCCGACAGCAAGTACCGGCCCTGCCCGCTGCTCAAGCAGATGACCGACGCCGGACTGCACGGCCGGAAGACCGGCCGTGGCTTCTACACCTACGACAACAAGGGATGACGACCATGTCCGAGAACACCACCGCCCAGACCAGCATCCTCTCCTTCATCGAGGCCCGCTTCCCGCAGGCCAGCATCGCCACCGACCAGGACATCTTCTCGCTCGGCTACATCAACTCGCTCTTCGCGATGGAGCTGGTGATGTTCATCGAGAAGACCTTCGGCCTCACCATCCCCAACGACGAACTGCGCATCGACAACTTCCGCACCGTCGAGGCCATGGCGGACCTCGTCGCCCGCCGGAGCGTCCCCGTCTCCGTCGACTGAGGAGCCAGACCATGACGAGCTTGACCACGGCGCCGCCCCTCGCGGCGGCGCCGGCGGGGGCCCGGATCACCCGGGACTCGGCACGCGCGTTCGTCGACACCCACATCATGCCGGTGGCCGACGTGTACGACCGGCGGGGCGCGGTCCCCGAGGAGTTGCAGGAGCGGATCGGCGAGGCGGGCCTGTGGGCCCCCTTCTACCCGGCCGCGCTGGGCGGCCAGGACCTTGACCTGGTGACGCTCGGTCAGGTGCACGAGGAGGTGGGCCGGGGATGTTCCTCGGTCAGGTCCCTGCTCACCGTGCACACCATGCTGTCGTGGGCGCTGCTCCGCTGGGGCAGCCCCGCCCAGATCGAGCAGTGGGCGCCGTCGCTGGCCACCGGCGCGGTGCGCGGCGCCTTCTGCCTGTCGGAGCCCGCAGGTGGCGGCAGCGACACCGCGGGCATCCGTACCACCGCCGTCCAGGAGAACGGCGGGTGGCGGCTCAACGGCCGCAAGAAGTGGATCACCGGTGGCCAACGGGCGGACCTGTTCCTGGTGTTCGCCCGCACCGAGTCCAGCGTGATCGCCCTGCTCGTACCGCGCCGGTCACCCGGCGTGCGGGTGATACCGGTGGAGGACGTGCTCGGCACCCGGGCCTCGCTCATCGCCGAGCTGGAGTTCGACGATGTGCGGCTCGATTCCGACGCGCTGTTGGGGCCCAGTTCGTTCGCCTCCGGCATGGTGCTCAGCGGAACCCTCGACCTGGGCCGGTTCTCGGTCGCCTCCGGTTCCGTCGGAATCGTCCAGGCGTGCCTGGAGGCGTCGGCGTACTACACCGCGCAGCGCACGGTCGGTGGCAGCAAACTCCGTGAACTCCAGCTCATCCGGGCGAAGTTGTCGGACATGGTCACCGATGTGCGGGCGGCCAGGCTGCTGTGCCACCAGGCCGGTGTGCTCAAGGACGCCGGGGACCCGGCGACCATCATGGCCACCTGGGTGGCGAAGTACTTCGCGTCCACCGCGGCGGCCCGGCACTCCACGGAGGCCGTACAGATCCACGGCGCCAACGGAATGAGCGCCGACTTCCCGGCCGCACGGCTGTACCGGGACGCGAAGGTCATGGAAATCATCGAGGGCAGCAACGAGATCCAGCGGATCACGATCGCTGACGAGGCATACCGGGAGTGGGCACTGTGAGCACGCTGACGCAACCGCCGGCCACCGCGCCGGCCACCGGCCCGGCGTCGCCGCCGGACGGTCCGTACCGCAAGCCCGCGCAGGGCAAGATCAAGTGCGTGGTGTGGGACCTGGACAACACGCTGTGGGACGGGGTGCTGCTGGAGGACGGCGAGGTCACCCTGCGCCCCGGCGTGGTGGAGCACATCCGCCGGCTGGACGCGCTGGGCGTCCTGCACTCCGTGGCGAGCAAGAACGACCACGACACGGCCATGGCGAAGCTGCGCGAACTGGGCCTTGAGGACCTGTTCCTGTACCCGCGGATCGGCTGGAACGCCAAGTCGGAGTCGGTCCGGCAGATCTCCGCCAAGCTCAATCTGGGGCTCGACGCGTTCGCCTTCGTCGACGACCAGGACTTCGAGCTGGCCGAGATGGAGTTCTCCGTCCCCGAGGTCACCCGGGTCAACGCGCTCGACATCGACACCGAGCTGAACCGGATCGAGTTCCGGCCGCGGTTCGTCTCCGACGAGTCGGCGCAGCGCCGGGCGATGTACCACAGCCAGCTCGCGCGGGACGAGATCGAGAGCGATTTCGTCGGCACCAACGAGGAGTTCCTGGCCAGCCTGGGCATGACGTTCACCATCGCCCCGGCGGCCCGCGAGGACCTCCAGCGCGCGGAGGAACTGACCATCCGCACCAACCAGCTCAACTCGACGGGCCGCACGTACTCGTACGACGAGCTGGACGCGCTGCGCGAGTCGCCCGACCACCTGCTGCTGGTGGCCACCCTCACCGACCGGTTCGGCTCGTACGGCAAGATCGGCCTGGCGCTGGTGGAGACCGGCGACCCGAACTGGCAGCTCCACATGATGCTGATGTCGTGCCGGGTGATGTCCCGCGGGGTCGGCTCGGTGCTGCTCAGCCACATCATGGAGCGGGCGCGGGAGGCCGGTGCGGGCCTGCGCGCGGACTTCGTGGAGACCGGCCGCAACCGGATGATGCAGATCACCTACGCCTTCAGCGGCTTCCGCGAGGTGGCCAGGGAGGGCGACCGGCTGGTGCTGGGGGCGGACCTGGACCAGATCCAGCCGCTGCCCGGCTATGTCGAGGTCGAGGTGACGCGATGACGACCGTGCTGGAGGCGGCGCCCGCCGCCTCGTGGCTGCCCTTCGCGGAGCAGCCCGGCTGCGCCGGCGTGCGGCTGTACTGCCTGCCGCACGCCGGGGGTTCGGCCTCGGCGTACCGTTCCTGGTTCGGCAGGCTGGGCCCGGTGTCGGTGCGCCCGGTCCAGCCGCCCGGCCGGGAGACCCGGCTGCGCGACACCCCGTACGACCGGATGGACCGGCTGGTGCCGGACCTCGCGGACGCCGTGCTGGCCGACACCTCCCCGGAGGGGGAGACGCGGCCGTACGCGGTGTACGGGCACAGCCTCGGGGCGCTGGTCGGCTTCGAGCTGGTGCGGGAGATCAGGCGCCGCGGCGGGCCCATGCCGGTGCACCTGTTCGTCTCCGGGTGCGCGGCGCCCGGCTCGCCCGACGACGGCGACCCGCCGGTGGCGGGGATGACGCAGGACGAGGTCGTGGCGCTGCTGCGGCGGATCGGCGGCACCCCGGAGTGGATGCTGACCGACCCGACGGTGCTGCGGATGATCCTGCCGCCGTTCCGCGCGGACTTCGGGGTCAGGGACTCCTACGAGTACCGGCCGCAGGCTCCGCTGAGCGTGCCGATCACGGCGCTCGCGGCCACCGACGACCCGCGCGCGGGCATCGCCGACGTGGCGGGGTGGCGCGACCAGACCACCGGGCGCTTCACCTCGCACACCCTGACCGGCGGGCACTTCGCGGTGCTGGAGCAGGCCGCGGTCACCCACCGCTACATCGACCGGGCGCTGCGCGGCACCTGGGGCCCGCAGCTTCCGGGCCTCGCGCCCATCCACCCGCAGGAGGCATCCGTTGTTCACCACTGAACCCGCGCGCCTGCCGTCGCGGCCGGGCGGGCCGCGACGGGAGGCCGGGGACCGGCCGCCGGGGACCGCGGGCGCCGCGGTCCCGGCGGGCCGGACCCTCACCGACTGGTTCCGGCACGGCCTGGCGCTCGACGGCGGGGCCGAGGCGCTGCGCGTCGGCTCCACCGCCGTCGACTACACGCGGCTGGACGCCGCCGCGCGGGCGCTCGCCGGGACCGTCGTCGCGGCGGTCCCCGGCGGGCGGCCCCGGCGGGTCGGCCTGCTGGCCTCCCGTACCGTGACCGCCTACGCCGGTCTGCTGGCCGCGCAGTTCGCGGGCGCGGCCGTCGTGCCGCTGCACCCCGGCTTCCCCGCCGACCGCACCGCCCGGATGATCACCGCGGCCGGTCTGGACGCGCTGATCGTGGACGAGCGCGGCGCCGCCGTGCTGCCGGAGCTGGCCGGGGTCCTCGACGGCGTCCCCGTCGTCGGGGAGCCGGGCGGGGAGCCGTTGGAGCAGCCGCTGCCGACGACGCCCGACGACATCGCGTACATCCTGTTCACCTCGGGCTCCACGGGCACGCCCAAGGGGGTGCCCGTGCTGCACCGCAATGTCGACGCCTATCTGCGCTTCGTGCACGGCCGGTACGGCTTCCACAGCGGGGACGTGTTCTCGCAGACCTTCGATCTCACCTTCGACCTGGCGATGTTCGACCTGTTCACCGGCTGGGGCAGCGGCGGCACCGTGGTGAGCGTGCCGCCGACCGCGTACGCCTCGCTGGAGCGGTTCGTCGCCGAGCAGGGCATCACGGTGTGGTTCTCCGCGCCGAGCCTGGTGTCGCTGCTGCGGCGGCGGCCCCGGGGGCTGCCCGCGGGCAGCATGCCGAGCCTGCGCTGGAGCCTGTTCTGCGGAGAGCCGCTGCTGGCCCACGACGCGCGGGAGTGGGGCGCTGCGGCGCCCGGCTCGGTGGTGGAGAATCTCTACGGCCCGACCGAGCTGACCATCTCGTGCAGTGTGCACCGCTGGGACCCGGTCACCTCACCGTCGTCGTGCGTCAACGACGTGGTGTCGATCGGCCGTCTGCACCCCGGTATGCGGGCGCTGCTGCACGAGCCCACCGAGGACGGCGACGGTGAACTGTGCGTCACCGGCGACCAGATGTTCCCCGGCTATCTCGACCCGGCCGACGACGAGGGCCGGTTCCTGGAGCACGGCGGCGAACGCTGGTACCGCACGGGCGACTTGGTACGACGGCTGCCCGGCGACGCCTTCGCGTATCTGGGTCGGCGCGACCACCAGGTGAAGATCCACGGGGTGCGCGTCGAACTGGCCGAGGTGGAGTGGGCGTTGCGCCGCGTCGAGGGTGTGAAGGAGGCCGTCGCGGTCGCCGTGGACGGCGAGTTGACGGCCTTCCTGCTCGGTGAGCGGCGGCCTCAGGCGGCCCTGGCCGAGGACCTGGCGGCCTTCCTGCCGCGCGCCCTGGTCCCCCGCCGCTTCGTCCAGGTCGAGGAGTTCCCGCTCAACGCCAACCGCAAGATCGACCGCAAGGCCCTCACGGCGCGCGCCGCGGCGGCCGACCGGTGACGGCGCCCCGCCACCGGGTGGCGGAGCCGGGCGTGCCGCACGGGACCACCGCGCGGACAGCACGCGCGGGGCGGCCGGCGCGGAAGGTCCGCGACGGCCGCCCCTGGCGGTACGGATGCCGGTACGTGCCGGTGTCAGCCCTCCACGAAGGACGCCAGACGGCGGACGGTGAAGTGCTCCAGCAGGTCGGTCGGGGCGAGGTCGCACGAGAGGGCCGCGCGGATGCGCGCCGAGAGCTCGACGGCGACGAGCGAGTGACCGCCCAGTTCGAAGAAGCCGTCATCCGCGCCGATTCCCTCCACCGCCAGGACCTGGCCCCAGATCTCCGCCAGCGCCGCCTCCGTGCCCTCGGCGGGCTCGGCGTACGGGGTGCGCAGCTTCGGCCGCGCGTGGCGCTGCCCGTCGTCGGCGGCCCGCTGCTCCGCCGACGTGCCGTCGCCGGTGACCCACTGGGCGAGCCGCGGGGCGAGCGGCCCGGAGGAGATCACCACATGGGCGAGCCGGTCGGCCGCCGCCAGCGCGCGCTCCAGCAGGGTCAGACCCTCCGGCACCGCCATCTCGTAGGCCCCGGCGGCCGGATCGCCGTGCGCCTCACGGCGCTCCGCGTCGGTCGCCCAGGTGTCCCAGTCGACGGTGATCCAGCGGCCCTCGCCGCGCAGCCGGGCCCTGCGGGCGTACGCGTCCAGCGCCGCGTTGGCCGCGGCGTGCGGACCGAACGTGACGCCGCCGAGCACCGCGGACAGCGAGGACACGGTGATCCTGCGGTCCTTGGCGCGGTCCCCGAGGACCGCCTGGAGGGTGTGGAAGCCGGCCACCTTGGGGTGCAGGTGCGCGGCGCGGTTCTCCCGGTCGGACAGGTGGGCGATCTCGAACCGGCTCGGGTCCCGCGTACCGGCCGCGTGCACCACCGCGTCGATGCCGCCGAACCGCTCGTCGGCCGCCCGGACGACGGCCCGCATCGCCTCCTGGTCGCCGACGTCCGCGCCCATGGCGATCACCTCGGCGCCGCGCGCTTCCAGATCCAGCACGTTCCTGATGTGCCGGGCGACCCGGTCGTCACCGGCCGACAGCTCCGGCCAGCGCTCACGCGGCGGGAGTCCGCCGCGCGAGGTCAGCACCAGACGGCAGCCGTGGGTCTCCGCGAGGTGCCGGGCCAGGGCCAGCCCGACGTCGCCGAGACCGCCGGTGATCAGCACCGTCTCGCCGTCGCCGAACACCGGACGCGCGGGGTCGGTCTCCTCCAGCGGGTGTGGCTGATAGGTCCGCGCCCACAGGTCGCCGGCCCGGACGGCCGAAGGCCCTTGGTGCGGGTGGACGATCGCGGCCAGCGTCTGGTCGACCGCCGCCGGTGTGCCGGCGCCCTCCGCCGGGTCCAGGTCGAGGTGACGGCACGACAGATGCGCGTTCTCCTGGCCGATGGTGGGGGCCAGCGCGGCGAGCGCCGCGTGCTCCGGATGCCGCAGATCGGTGCCGGTCACGGAGACGGCCCCGGCGGTCAGCAGGGTCAACTCGGCCTGCGCGGGCTCGGATTCGGCGGCCAGCACGCCGACCAGGCCGAGCGCGGAGTGCGTTCCCCGCTCCTGCTCCGCGGTGAAGTGCCCGGCGCCGTCGCCCTCGGGTGAGGCGAGCGAGAAGCCGTGCACGAGCGTGCGGGGCGCGACGAATTGCAGGGCCAGCAACTCCCCCAGATCCTCCGGGTGTTCGATGCGTACGGTGAAGTCCCCCGCCGCGTCCTGCCCGAACTCCCCGCCGGGCCTCGCCGTGACGACCTCGGCGCCGGCCACCGCCAGTCGGCGTACCAGCGCCTCGGCGCGCTCCTCGGCGGCCAGCACCAGCCACGGCCCGGCCGCGCGCAGCCGCTCGTCCAGATCGCGGGTGGGCAGCGGGCGTTGCCGCCACGCGGGCAGATACGACCACTGCGCGAGGTCGTCGACACGGCCCTCGGCCGGCGGCTTCTCACCGCGGGCTCCCGGCCGCGCCTCCACCCAGTGGCGGGTGCGGCGGAAGGGGTAGGTGGGCAGTTCGGCCCGCCGTCCCTCGCCCTTGTGCAGCGCGGCCCAGTCGATCGCGGCGCCCGCCAGCCACAGTCGGCCCACGGTGGTCACGAGCCAGCGCGCCGCCGACCCGGAGGGAGCGTCGGCCTCGGGGGCGACGGTGACGGTCTCGACGTGCCCGGTCCCGGTGTCACCGGCGGCCCTGATCCGCACGCCGATCGCCCGCAGCCCCTGTTCCAGGACGGCGGAGACGGCAGGGGAAGCGCCGCCCTCGGGGGTTCCCGGCAGCAACGAGGCCGCCGCGGCGGCCAGTTGGGACCGCCAGTCGGCCGGTGCCCGCTCCTCCTCGGCCAGCACCACGGCCGGGTCGTGCCGGGTGGTCTCGCCGTCCACCCAGCGGCCGGGGTCGCCGAGCGCGGCGACCGCGTCCTGGAGGTCGTCGCAGACCACGAAGCGGCGCAGTGCGAAGTGCCCGCGCGAGACCTGGAGGGTGTAGGCGACGTCGGCCGGGTCCACTTCGGGGTGCGCGGCCAGGTGGCCGCGCAGCCGCTCGGTGACCTCGTCGAGCGCGTCCTGGTCGCCCGCGGAGAAGGCCAGCAGGTGCGGTCCGGGGACGGCGGCGCGGGCGGTACGCGGCGGGGCCTGCTCGATGACGACGTGCGCGTTGGTGCCGCCCATGCCGAAGGAGCTGACTCCGGCCCGGCGCGGCTCGGGACCGGCCGGCCACGGCTGATTGTGCGGCAGTACGGTGAAGCGGTCGGAAGCGGCGGCCAGCGCGGGGTTGGGCTTCTCGAAGCCGGGGATGGCCAGCCGTACACCGTCGCGGACGCCGAGCGCGGCCCGGATCAGGCCGGTGACGCCGGAGGCCCGGTCCAGGTGGCCGACGGCCGGTTTGGCCGAGCCCAGCACGATCGGTGTCTGCGGTGTCGTCTGGAACACCCGTGACAGCGCGGTCAGTTCGATGCCGTCGCCGAGCGCGGTGCCGGTGGCGTGGCACTCCACGTAGCCGACGGACTCGGGCTTGACGTCGGCGACGTTCAGCGCGGTACGGATCACCGCGGCCTGTCCCTCGACGCCCGGTGCGGAGTAACCGACGCGCTCCTGACCGTCGTTGTTGACCGCGGAGCCCAGGATGACCGCGTGGATCACGTCGCCGTCGGCGAGCGCGTCGGTCATCCTGCGCAGCGCGACCACGCCGACGGCCGCGCCCATCACCGTTCCGTCGGCCGCCGCGTCGAAGCTGCGGACCGTGCCCTGCGGCGAGGTGATGCCGCCCGGGTGGTACATGTACCCGGTCGGCTGCGGCAGCGGCAGGAAGGCGCCGCCGGCCAGGGCCAGATCGCTCTCGAAGGTCAGCAGGCTCTGGCAGGCCAGGTGGACCGCGACCAGCGACGTCGAGCAGAAGGTCTGCACGCTCAGGCTCGGACCGCGCAGGCCGAGCTTGTACGCCACCAGGCTGGTGAGCGAGTCCCGTTCGTTGCCGACCGCGACCAACTGGCCGCCGCCGGGTTCGTCCATGACGTGCGCGACGTTGTCGAGCAGGTAGTCGGGGAAGGCGGAACCGCCGAAGACGCCGACCTGTCCCGGCGGGGCCACCGGCGGGTAACCGGCGTTCTCCAGCGCTTCCCAGGAGCACTCCAGGAAGAGCCGGTGCTGCGGGCCCATCGTCTCCGCCTCGCGGGGCGAGAAGCCGAACGCGGCGGCGTCGAAGTCGGCGATGCCGTCGACCGGCCCGCCCACCCGTACGTAGTGGGGGTTGGCGGCGGTCCGCGCGGAGACGCCTGCCGCGGCCAGTTCCTCGTCGGTGATCTCGCGCAGGCCGCTGACACCGGCCAGCGCGTTGCGCCACAGCGTGGCCACGTCCGGGGCGCCGGGGAAGCGGCCGGCCATGCCGACCAGGGCCACCGCGGAATCGTAGGCGTCGTACGCCTCGTCGGTCTCGTCCGTCTCGTCGGGTATGTCAGACACGATGTCTCCTCACAGCAGGTGGCTGCGGCCCCAGCCGCGAGAGAGCCGGTAGGTGGCGAAGGCGCCGCAGGCCACGCCGATCGCCAGGCAGACCAGCGCCGGGCGCAGCATCCGCGAGGCGTCGCCGTCGATGGCGGCGTGCAGCAGGGACATCGCCCAGTAGCCGGGCGAGGCCGGGGCGATGTGCTGGGCCCAGGCGGGCATCAGGCTGACCGGCACCAGGGCGCCGCCGAGCGCGCTGACCAGCATCGCGCCCAGGTCGGAGACCATGCCGAGGTCGCCGCGGCTGCGGACGACCGTGGCGAGCGCCGTGCCGAGGGCGAGCAGGGTGAAGCCCCACACCGCGACGGCCAGCATGATCCAGCCCAGGGTCGGCGGGACCGGCAGCCCGATCACCAGGCAGCCGAAGATCAGCAGCACGCTCTGCTGGAGCAGCAGGATCACGAAGGCCGGTACGGCCTTGCCCAGCAGGAGCTGGGCCCGTGAGGCGCGGGTGACGCGCAGCCGGTCCCAGGTGCGCCACTCGCGCTCGACCATGATCGAGTTGCCCACGATGGAGAGCGCGAAGACCGAGAACATCACCAGCGGCCCGGTGACCGCCTGGAGCGTGCCGGTCTTGAGCGCGGTCACGTACAGCGGTTTGAAGACCAGCATCAGCAGCATCGGCATCGCGATGTAGCTGATGAGCTGTCCGGGGTCGCGCAGCCGCAGCAGGGCGTTGTACTTGGCCATCAGGCCGGACCGGTAGAGGGATTCAGTCGACATCGAGCACCGCCAGGGATCGGTAGAGGTCGTCGAGGTCGGGCTTGCGGACGTCGACGGAGGTGACCGGCTGCCGCGCCTCGTGGAGCAGCCGCACCAGGGCGGCGGTCGGGTCGGTGGTGGACTCGTGGAGTTCGCTGCCGTCGGCCAGGACCACGCGGACCTCGCCGGGCAGGCCCTCCAGGAGCTGCGCGCTGGTGCCGCGGGCGACCACCCGGCCGCGCTTGGCGACGGCGATGGTCGCGGCCAGTTCGGTGAGTTCGGTCAGATAGTGGGTGGTGTAGACGACGGCGGCTCCGTCGGCGGCGCGGAGCTTGACGGTGTCGAGCAGCGCCTGGCGGGTCTCCGGGTCGGCGCCCGCGGTGGGCTCGTCGAGCAGCAGCAGGTCGGGGCGGTGGATCATGGCGACGGCCGCCTGCGTACGGCGCTGCTGGCCGCCGGAGAGCACACCGGCCGGGCGGTCGAGGAATTCGGTCAGCCGCAGCGCGGCGGACAGTTCGTCGATGGCGGACGTGAGGGCGCGGCGGCGCAGTCCCGAGAGGCCGCCGAAGAACTTCATGTGCTCGCGGACGGACAGCGGCGGGTAGAGGGCGATGTTCTGCGGGGAGACCCCGATCCGCCCGCGCGCCTTGGTGGGCTCCTCGCCGCCGATGCGGACGCCGCCGGAGTCGGCCCTGATGAGCCCGGAGACGATCTCGACGAAGGTCGACTTGCCCGCGCCGTTGTGGCCGACCAGTCCGACGATCTCGCCGCGGTGGGCGGTCAGTTCGAAGCCGTCGAGCGCCTGGACCTCGCCGTAGCGCTTGCTGAGTCCGGTCACTTCGAGCATGGCCCGGTCGCTGTCCTCACCGCTCCTGGCGGCCTGCCGGTCCGGCTTCCGCGACGGTTCGTCCCGCACTCCCGCCGGCGGCGAGGGGGTCCTCAAGCTCATTGCTCCTCCTGGGAATCGGTGTGCTGCCAGTGCAGAACGCGGTGGTCAGGACCGGTGGGCGCCGGGGCGGGGCACCCGTACCGCACGGGGTGGGGCGCCCGCGTCACTGCTCCTCCACCGATTCGGTACGCCGGCGGGTGGGGAAGGAGGCCGCCGGGCGGTGGCGGGGGGCCGTGGAGCGGGGGGCCGGGGTGGTACGGGCCGCGGGGGTGCCGGAGCCGCCGGTGCTGGCGGCCAGGCCGTAGCGGCGCTGGGTGGCCGGGACGCCCCAGGCGGAGGTCTCGACCGGCGTCGCGGGCGTCGATCCCGCGCCGCCGCGGCCGGGACGCGGGGTCCTGCCGTCGGCCGCTGCCCCGGTCTCGCGGGCCAGCCGCTCCAGCGCCTTGCCCGCCGCCTCGCGCCAGGAGTCGGCGCCGAGCCGTTCGAAGGCGCCGAGCGCGCCCCGCAGCCGGGCGGTGGCCTGCTCGTACCGGCGCTCGCGCAGGTCGAGCGTGCCGAGCGAGAACAAGATGGCGGCCTCGCCGAGGGAGTCCCCGGCGCGCTGCGTGGCGCGCAGCGCGTCGGTGCCCGCGGCCCGCCAGTCGTCGTGGGC
Source organism: Streptomyces sp. NPDC087422 (assembly GCF_044744145.1). NCBI lineage: Bacteria > Bacillati > Actinomycetota > Actinomycetes > Kitasatosporales > Streptomycetaceae > Streptomyces > Streptomyces sp. NPDC087422. The sequence goes on from NZ_JBIUXT010000004.1 coordinate 323,684, forward strand.
CCGCTGGACCGCGGCCAGCGCACCGACCGCGACCGCCAGGTGCCAGCACGCCTCGGTCTCGTGGACGTCGGCCGCCTGCCGTACGGCGGCCAGCAGCGACTCGCGCTCGGTGCCGTACCACTCGCCGGGGTCGCTCAACACGGCCCGCAGCATGGGCAGTTCCATCGGCCAGCGGGTGGGGTGGTGGAGTTCGGCGGCCGGGGTGCCGCCCTGGCGCAGCAGCGCCTCGTCGGCCAGCGTCAGCCACGCGCCGAGCAGCCGCCGCCGCGGGGCCGACTCGTCCTGGTCCTCGGCCAGTTCCGCCAGGCACTCGGCGGCGTGCAGCCGGGTCAGGCCGCGCAGCCGGTAGCGGGCGGTGACGCCGCTGCCGCCGACCGGGTCGACCAGCCGGGCGTCGACCAGCGTCTCCAGCACGTCCACGGCCGACGCGGTCGCCACGTCGAGCAGCGGGGCCGCGGCCCACGCGGGGAACTCCGCCGTGGGCAGTCCGCCGAGCCGGGCGAAGAGCTGCCGTGCGGGCGCGGCCAGATGCTCGTAGGTGCCGCGCAGCGCGGCCCGGACGTCCAGGCCCTGGTGGAACAGCTCGTCCAGCCGGCGGCGTTCGTCGCGCAGCCGCGCGGTGAGCTGGGCCAGGCTCCAGTGCGGGCGGGCGGACAGCCGGGCGGCGGCGGCGCGCAGTGCCAGCGGCAGCCCGTCGCACAGCTCGGCCAGTTCGATCGCCTCGCTGGGCTCGGCCGCCACCCGCTCGCGGCCGGTCATCGCCGCGAGCAGTTCCACGGCCTCGGGGATCTGCGGCACTTCCAGCTCGACGGTGTACGTGTCGGCGGGCGCCGACAGCCTGGCGCGGCTGGTGACGAGCAGACCGCAGGTGGGGGTGCCGGGCACCAGGGGGCGCAGCAGCGTGACGTCGGCGGCGTCCTCGACGACCACCAGCATCCGGCGCTCGGCCAGCGCGCTGCGGTAGAGCGCGGAGCGGCCGTCCAGGGATTCCGGTACGGCGGCGGCGGTGAAGCCGAGCGCCCGCAGGAAGCGTTCCAGGACGTCGGAGACCTCGCGGGGACCTGCGCCGACCGGCAGCCTCGCGTACAACTGGCCGTCAGCGAAGGCCGGGGCGAGGGCGTGCGCGGCCTCGACGGCGAGCGCGGACTTGCCGACGCCCGCGCAGCCGGTGATCACGGCCATCGGCGCCGAGGGCGCGGACAGCCGGTCGGTCAGTTCCGCCAGGACGTCGGCGTGGCCGGTGAAGTCGGTGATCCGGGCCGGGAGCATCCGCGGCAGCGGCAGCGGCGCGGTCGCGTTGACGGTGGCGGGGGCGGCGGTCTGCGGGAGGTCCAGGTCGCCGGAGCCGTTGAGGATGGCCAGCTCCAGCTTGAGCAGCACCGGCCCCGGCTCGATGCCCAGCTCCTCGATGAAGGTGCGCCGCACCTGGTGGTACGCGGCCAGCGCCTCGGCCTGCCGCCCGCAGCGGTACAGCGCGGTCATGAGCTGCACGGCGGGGCGCTCGCGCAGCGGGAATTCGGCGGCCAGCGCGCTGATCTCGCCCAGCACCTCGTGGTGCAGGCCCAGACGCAGCTCGGCGTCCAGGCACTCCTCCAGCACCTCGAAGCGGCGCTCGGAGATCCGTACCAGCTTCGTCTGCACCACGGGGCTGTCGACCTCGGGCAGCGGGTCGCCGTTCCACAGGTCGAGCGCCTCGCGGAAGGCGGCGCGGGCGGCGGCGGGCCGCCCGTCGGCCGCGGCGGCCCGGCCGCGGGCCGCCAGCTCGTCGAAGACGTGCAGGTCCAGCTCGCCGGGGGCGAGGTCGAGGGTGTAGCCGAGGCCGTGCATGCGGATGCGCTTGCCGAGCCCGGCGCGCTCCATCCGCTGGCGCAGCGCCGACACGGCGGTCTGCACCTGGGAGCGGGCGGTCGCGGGCGGGGCGCCGCCCCAGACCGCGTTCACCATCGTTTCGAGTCCCACACCGCGGCCGGTCTCCAGCAGCAGCAGCGCCAGCACGATCTGCTGCCGCCGCGCCGTGACCGCCACCTGCTGCGAGCCGCGCACCTCGAGGGAGCCGAGTACCCGGAACCGGACCGCGGTGCCCACCGGGGCGGCGGGCGCCTGCCCGTCCACGGTGGGCTCACCCGTCAGGTCCGTTGTCGAGTCCGATGTCGAGTCCGCGGGCGGGTTCGCAGCCGGGTCCGGCGTGGGGTCCGCCGTGGCTCTGGCGGGGAGGGGTGATGCGATCGCCATGTCCGTCAGCCTTCCTTGCAACGTGAGGCTCGCGGGGCCCGGTGCCGCCGCGGCGGGTGGGTTCAGATCAGGACTTCGTGCGGTGCCGGATGGCCGAGGAAGCCGACCGGACTGGCCGTCAGGCCGTAGGCGCCCGCCTGGAACACCGCGATGAGGTCGCCGATCTCCGCGTGGGGCAGTGACACGTCCTTGCCGAGCAGGTCGAGCGGGGTGCAGAGGCAGCCGACCACGTCGACCGTCTCGGTGGCCGGGGCGACGGCGGAACCCACCACCGCGATGGGGTAGTTGCGCCGGATCGCGCGGCCCAGGTTGCCGGTGGCCGCGAGCTGGTGGTGCAGACCGCCGTCCACCACGAGGAAGGTGGTGCCGCGGGAGATCTTGCGGTCCACGACCCTGGTCAGATAGACACCGGCCTCGCCGACCAGATAGCGGCCGAGTTCGATGACGGTGCGCGCCTGCGGGAGCGCGGGGCGGATGACGGTGTCGAGGAGCTTGGCGAGGTTCTCGCCGATCGGCCCCAGGTCCAGGGCGCGGTCGCGGGCGGCGTAGGGGATGCCGAAGCCGCCGCCGAGGTTGAGGTAGCGCACCGGACCCGGCGCGTGCTCGGCCAGTTCCGTGACCAGTTCCACGGTGCCGCGCTGGGCGGCGCAGATGCTCTCGGCGTCGAGGTTCTGCGATCCGGCGAAGACGTGGAAGCCCTGGAAGTCCAGCCCGGCCGCGCCGATCCCGGCGAGCAGTTCCGGTGCCTGTTCGGCGTCCACCCCGAACTGCTGCGGTCCGCCGCCCAGCCGCATGCCCGAACCGCGCACCGCGAAGGGCGGGTTGACGCGCAGGGCGACGCGGGCGGTGATGCCGAGCTGTTCGCCCGCGAGCCGGACCCGGGCCAGTTCCGTGGCCGACTCCAGTTCCACGATGACGCCCGCGGCGACGGCCTGCCGGATCTCGATCGAGGTCTTGCCGGGTCCGGCGAAGCCGATCCGCTCGGCCGGGACGGTGGTGTCGAGCGCGGTGAGCATCTCACCGGCCGACGCCACGTCGAGGCCGTCGACCAGCGTGCTCATGTGGTGCAGCAGCGCGGGCATCGGATTGGCCTTGACGGCGTAGTTCAGCTCCACGCCGTCGGGCAGCGCCGCCCGCAGTTCCGCGACGCGGCGGCTGAGCAGGGAACGGTCGTAGGCGAAGAAGGGGGTGGAGCCGACGCGTTCGGCCAGCCGCCCCGCGGGCACCCCGCCGACGGCCAACTCGCCGTCCACGACGGTGAACCGGCCGTGCCGGCCGAAGCCGCCGAAAGCGTCGGCGCCCTCCGCGCCCTGACCCGGTGCCGCGCCGCTCATCGGTTGCCCTCCACGGTCCTGCGCAGCTCGACCCGGTCGAATTTCCCGTTCACCGAACGCGGCAGTTCGTCCAGGACGACCGTGCGGCGCGGCAGCATGTACGGCGGCAGCTCGCGGGCGAGCGCCTGGTGCAGCCGGGCGGTGTCGCAGGCCCCCGCGACAACCAGGACCACGTGCTGGCCGAGCCGTTCGTCGCCGACGCCGAGCGCGACCGCCTCGGTGACCAGGCCGCTGGCGTACACGGCCTCCTCGATCTCGGTGGGGCTGATCCGGTAGCCCGACGACTTGATCATGTCGTCGGTGCGGCCGACGAAGTACAGGAAACCGGCCTCGTCGCTGTAGACGGTGTCGCCCGACCAGACCGCCAACTCGGTGCCGCCGTACGGGACGGCGCCCGGCACCGGGCGGAAGCGTTCGGCGGTGCGCTCGGGGTCGTTCCAGTAGCCGAGGGCCACCAGCGCGCCGCGGTGCACCAGTTCGCCGTGCTCGCCGGGCACGCACGGGGTGCCGTCGGGGCGGAGCACCAGGATCTCGGCGTTGGGGATGGCCTTGCCGATCGAGTCGGGACGGCGGTCGGTCTCGTCCGGGTCGAGGTAGGTGGAGCGGAACGCCTCCGTGAGCCCGTACATCAGATACGGCCGGGCCTGCGGGAAGATCTCGCGGAGCCGGCCCAGGGTGGCGCGGGGCATCCGGCCGCCGGTGTTGGCGAAGTACCGCAGCCGCGCGGTCGCCTCCCGCGGCCACTGCTGGGCGGCCAGTTGCAGCCACAGCGGCGGTACGCAGGTGAGCGCGGTGACGCCGTGGCGGGCGCAGAGCCGTACCACCTCGCGCGGCAGCAGGTAGTTGGTGAGCACCAGGTGGGCCCCGGCGATCAGGGTGGTGGTGAGCTGGCTGAAACCGGCGTCGAAGCTGAACGGCAGCGCGGCCAGCACCACGTCGTCCTCGGTGTGCCCGAGGTAGGAGGCGACGCTCTCGGCCCCGGCGAGCAGATTGCGGTGCGAGAGCACCACGCCCTTGGGGCCGCCGGTGCTGCCCGAGGTGTAGAAGACGGCCGCGACGTCGCCGTCCACGACGGCGTCGGCGCCGGGCACCGGCAGCGGCCCGTGCTCGCGCAGCCGCTCCCACGGCACCGCGGTCCAGCGGTCGTCGGCCGGGAGCACGGTGCCGGTGTCGCCGATCAGCACCAGGTGGCGGACGGTGGTGTCCGGCGGCAGCGCCGCGCGTACGGTCTCCAGCCGCTCGGCGGTGGTGACCAGCGCGGTGACCGCGCAGTCGGTGGTGATACCGGCCAGGTGGCGGCCCTTGAAGAGCGGGTTGACCGGGACGAAGACGGCCCCGGCCGCGGAGACCGCGAGCATCGACACGACGGTCTCGACGCGCTTTTCCGCGTAGACCGCGACGCGGTCGCCGCGCCGCACGCCCAACCGGTGCAGGCCGTAGGCGACTTCGGCGACCTGCTCGGCGAGTTCGCCGTAGCTGACGGTGCGGTCCTTGAAGGTCAGCGCCGGTCGGTGGGTCGCGCCGCGCGCGATCAGCCGGTCCAGGCGGGTCAGCGGCGCGGCGACCCGGCGGGCGGCCACCGCCGCCCCGTGGGGCGCCGTGCCGTTCGTGGACGGCGCACTTGTCGCCGTGCCGTTCGCCGTGCCGTTCGTCGCCGTGCCGTTCGTCGCCGTGGCGTGTGCTGTCGTCCGGCCCGTCGTCGGTTCGCTCACCGCCGACGCGCTCACCGTCGGCTCACTCATGGCCGGCCGCGAGTTCCGGCGTGACGAAGTCGGCGACGGTCGCCCACAGCGAGCCGACCGTGGCGAAGGTCTCCTCGGTCAGCAGCTCGTCGTCCAGCTCCACCCCGAAGTGGTCCTCCAGGTCCGCGAGAAGCTGCACGACGCCCATCGAGTCCAGCCCCAGCGCGGCCAGATCGGCGTCCGCCGTCAGCTCGTCGCCCTCCGCGTACGGCAGGCGGGGCAGCAGGACGTCCTGAAAGGTGCGCGGTATCTCCCGCGTCGTCTCGGCCATGGTGATCGGTCCCCTTGTCTTCGTCCGGTCTTCGTCTTCGTCCGGGGCGCGGGACCCACCCGCGCACAGATGTCACTTGACCGCCGGCCGCTCTCGAACCGCCATCGCAGCGCTCTCGCCCGGCCCCTCGGACGAGGTGACGCGGGTTCCCGGGGCGATGGCGCGGCCCCCGGCGGCGGTCCCCGGACAGTGGGCCGATAGCGGATCGATAGCGCGCCGGGAGCCGGTATCCGGGGGCGGTGAGCGGAACGAGGGCGGCGTGATGGCGGCCCGACGCACCATGGGCGGAGCACGAACGGAACCTGACCCGCCGCGGCACCGCATTGATCCACGAAGGGGAGGCACCCTCCATGCTCACGGGGATATCCGACCTCGCGCCGACACCGGACCGCCCGCCGGAACACCCGCGTCCCGCGGGATACGACCGGCACCCGGCCGGCGGCCACGACAGCGGCGATCTCGTCGCGGTCTACCAGTACGCGACCCGCAGCGGCGCCGTCACCCCCGGCTCGATCGACCTGGTGGCGCTCGAACTCGGCCTGTCCGCGGGGGAGGTGTTCGCCGCCGCCGCACGGCTGGTGGAACTGCGGCTGCTGCGCACCGACGAGACGACCGGCACCGGTCTCGTACCGGTGGACCCGCACTCCGCGGCGACCCAGCTCACCTCGCCGATCGAGCGGGCCATCCTCCAACAGCGCGAGCTGGCCGACCGGTTGCGCGCCAGGATCGACTCCATCGCGGGCGGTCCGGGCGGCGCGGAAGGGCCGCTCGGCGTCATCGACACCGTCGAGGGCGAGGCCGAGATCCGCGGCCTGCTGCGCCTTGCGGCCGGTGACTGCGCCACGGAGGCGATCGTCCTGCGCCCCGGTCACGACGCGCGGATCGCCCCGGACGACCTCTTCGACGCCTGCTACGACACACTCGGCACGGAGATCGACGTACGGGTGCTCTCGCCGCACCGCGACCGCGCCGACTTCGCCTCCCGCGCCCGCGCCAAGAAGCTGACGGAACGCGGCGCGTCGATCCGCACCATCCGCTCCGTGCCGCAGACGGCGGTGGTCTTCGACCGCGCGCTGGCCGTGGTGGTCACCGCGGGCGAGGCGGGCGGACCGCCCACCGCGCGGCAGGTCCGCGACGAGACGATGATCCGGTGCATGGTCGACATGTTCGACCTGCTGTGGGACGGCGCCGCGCCCTTCGCGATGGAGGAGGCGGGCTACGCGGAGGACATCAACGACGACCTCCAGCGCTCCATCGCCCGGCTGATGGCCCAGGGCCTCACCGACGAGGTCGTGGCCCGCCGCCTGGACATGTCGGTCCGCACCTGCCGCCGCCACATCGCGGCCCTGCTGCGCAGCCTGGGCTCGGTCAGCCGCTTCCAGGCCGGCGTCCAGATCGCCCAGCGCCTGTCCCTGGAGGAGGCCGCCTGAACCCGCCCCCCGCACACCCGTCCCCGACCCGCACGGCGGCGGCCGACCCCCACCGGGGTCGGCCGCCGCCGTGGGTTGCGGGGGCGGCGTGCGCGGGCCGGTCCCGGATGTCACGGGCGCGGTACGGCGGCGCGCGGAACGGCGGTACGGCGGAGCGGTCCCGACATGGCCGCGAGCGGTACGGCGGAGCGGTCCCGGCATGGCCGCGCCGCCCTCGCCGCGGGTGGTCCGTGGCGAGGGCGGCGCGGTCGACAGCGGCCGGGCGGAAGGGTGTCAGGCCGGGGTCAACTCCGGGGTCGGCTCCTGGACCGGGGTCAGTCCGTGGGCCAGGCCCGACAGCGGCCGGGTGCCGCCGAGCTGGTTCAGATCGGCGCCCTCCCAGCCGCGGGCGCGCAGCTCGGTCAGGACCCGCGGCGCGCGCAGCATCCGGCCGCCCGCCACCGTGTAGGAGGCGTCGAGGTCCACGGCGGCCAGCCCGTTGACCTCGGCGACGACGGCGGCCAGCGCGTCCGCGGCCACCGCTTCCGTACGCGCCGCGCGGGCGCCCTCCCCGGCCGTCACCCGGAAGAGGTCGGGGCGGCGCGCACCGGGCAGCGCGGAGCCGGTGTCCAGGCAGTGCAGCCGCAACTCCCGCTCGTCCAGGGGCCGTTCCGTGGTGACCTCGGCGAGCAGCCGGCCGTCTTCCACGGACACCCGCGCGGACCGTACCGCCGGATGCGCCAGCAGCACGCGCTCGGTCGCGTCCAGGTCCACCGCGTCGGGTCCGAGCCGGGCCAGGCGACGCGGGGCGGGGGCGGCGAAGTCGAAGAGCGCGGCGGCCTCGTCGAGCCGCAGGTCGACGGCCGCGTCGCGGTGCGCCTCCAGCAGCCGCCCGTACCCGCGCAGGAAGTGCTCGACGGCCGCCGCGTCCATCACGTCCGCCCGCGCGTTGAGGCCGACGGTGACCCCGTCGTCCCACTCCCCGACCCGCAGATAGGTGTCGGTCTCGGACAGCGCCCACGCGGTCGGCTCCGGTGTCCGCAGGAGGCGCTCCTTGCGGGTGCCGCAGCTCTTCGTCCCGTGGTTGAGGAAGTTGACCTCGGAGGAGGTCCTGATCGGCGCGCCGCGCCGGAAGGCGTCCTGGGCGACCAGCTCCACGATCTCGTCGTACGGCGCGTACGCGTGCTCCTGCGCCGTCTCCAGCGCGGCGGCGACCCGCGCGACCACCTCGGCGAATCCGGGGTCGCCGCCGAGGTCGACCGAGACGAGCGCCGGCGAGAACATGCACGTCAGCACGGACATCCGGGGTCCGTCCTGGCGGTGGCTGGTCAGCCAGCGGTGGGTGACCGTCCGCTCCCCGGTGTACGTGGCCATGGCCACCGCGTACGCCGCCAGGTGCACCGCGGAGGGCCACACCCGCAGCCGGGCGGCGATCTCGCGGACGGCGGGGAGCAGCGCGGGCGAGGTGAGCGTCGCCCCGAAGGCGGCGACGCCGTCGGGCACGGCCGGCTCACGGCGCCGTACGAACATGTCGGCGGGCAGCTCGGGCACCGCCCGCTGCCAATAGCGCAGCATCTGCGCCCGCTCCGGCGACGGCCGCGCCTCGATGGCGGCGAGGTCGGCGGGCTGGTACGCGACCGGCCCCAACTGCGCCCGGCGGCCGGTGGCGAGCGTGCCGAGCAGTGCCTCGAAGTCGCGCTGGAAGAGCTGCATGCTCCAGTCGTCGAAGGCCGTGTGGTTGAGGACGAGCGCCAGCGTGCGCGGCACTCCGCCCGTGGTGACCGCGCAGGCCCTGATCGGCCACTCGCGTTCCGGGTCGAACTCGGTGCTGGACATCTCGGCGATGACCGCCGCGGGTCCCGGCGTACCGTCCTGCTCGGTGGCGGCCACCAGCAGCGGCATCGGCCCCGGCGGCTCGACCCGCTGTCTCGGGCCCGGCCTGGCGTGTGCGTCGAAGACCGTGCGCAGCCCCTCGTGCCTGCGCACCAGATAGGCCAGCGCGGACCGCAGGCCCGTCAGGGAGAGTCCCTGCGGCAGCGGGTAGTTGGTGACGATGTGCGCGTCGTGACGAGCGCCCGCGGGCACCTGCTGGTACCTCAGCCAGTGGTACCGCTGCCCCCAGCAGAGGTCCGCGCTTCTCACCTCGGGCATCCCGCCCTCCTTCCAAACCGTGAGTGGGACCGGCCCGGCCGCATTCGCGCGGGCCCGTGAATCACCTCCCAGCATCAGGCCCGAACGGGAATAACGGCAGCGTTTCACGGTGGCCGCTTGTTGACGGCAAAAAGCTGCCATCGGGATTCGACCCGGTGCAACCCGGCAAGGGTTGACGGGAGTTGCGCCGTCCGGGAATCTCATGGTGTCGGAGAAACCAGATCCGGCATCCGGGGCCCACTCCGGTCCCGAATTTCCTTACATGGAAGGTGTGGTTCCTTTGTCCAAGACCGCCGTGAAGGCCGCCGTCAAGGCCGCGTCCAAGGCCGCCAGCAAGGCTGCCGTCAAGGCCGCTGACAAGTCGGCGACCAAGGCCGCGTCCAAGGCGGCCAGCAAGGCCGCGAGCAAGGCCGCGTCGAAGGCGGCCGTCAAGGCCGCGGTGAAGGCCGCGTCCAAGGCCGCCTGATCTCGGACCTGCAACATGTCTGAGCTCACGGCCGTGTGACGTCCGTCGCCGGCAAGGCGCCGCGTCCGCCATCAGGCGGCCGGCGCCCTGCCGGCGGGCAGCCCTCCCCCAGGGCCGGACGGCCGACCGCTCGGGCCCACTTCTCCCAGGGAAGGGGAAAGTCCGGTGGAACACGCCGAGATTATCGAGCACCTTCAGCATTCCCTCTCCGTGATCCTGGACCGGCCGCTCCCCGAATTCAGCGCGGATACCAGGATTCTCGAAGACCTGGAGATCGACTCCATGCGTTTTGTCGAACTCCTCATGAGCCTTGAGGACACCATCGGCCTCGAAGTCGACCCCGACACTCTCGAACCCGAGGTATTCCAGTCCGCAGGCTCCTTTGCCGACTACATCAAAATCCGGCTGGACCTCACGCGGGTCGCCGGTTAGCCGAACACGGCACGGCCCAACGGAGGATTCGATGAGGGACACGCTCGTGGCGTGTGAAGCGGCGGCCCATGACGGCGGGTTCACGCCCGGCCTGGAGCTGGCGCTGCGCACGGTGGAGGTCGGCGCTCCCGCGGGACGCGTCGCCGCTTTCCCGGCGGGCCGGGTGCCCACGGGCGCCGAGGTCGTGCCGCACCGCCTCGCGGAAATGGAGGGCGTCGCCTTCGTGGCGTGGCCCCACCGGCCCGCAGAATCCGCCGCACCGGCCTCGTACGACGGGCCCGACGACCGCCGCACCGTATTCGCCGCGCTGCTCGGCGCGGTACGGGTGGGCGTGTCCCGCAGGCTCCTCGACGACGCGGTCGCCCACCTGTCCGGACGGGTGGGCGGCGGCGAGCCCCTGATCCGCAAACAACTCGTGCTCGGCACCGTCGCCGACGTCATGACCGCACTCGACGCCGTACGCCAACTCCTGCTCGTCGCCCACCGCGTCCCCGCGGCCGTGGCCGACGCGCACGACCGGATCACCGCGCTCGACTGGGACACCGCCAAGCTCTTCGGGGCCTCCGGTTACCTCGCCGACGGACCGGTGCGCGCCGCGTACGTCGGCCGGCTCGCGGCGGACTGCTGGACCGACCGGGAGGACGTACAGCCATGATCCCCCTCGACACCCCGCTGCGGGAGCTGCGCGAACAGTGCCGGGAAGCGGGCCGGGAACTGCGCGCCCACGCCCTGGCCGTCGACGCCGACCCGGCCGGCACGGCCCACCTCGACCTGCCCGTCATGGCGCTGGTCAGGTCCGCCTCCACCCCCAAGGACTACCGCACCGGCTCCGCCGTGGACGACGGCGGCTACTCCGACACCTGCCTGTCCCGCGTGGTCGCCAGCGTCGAACTGGCCCGCGGCGACGCGGGGGTGCTCAGCGCCAACACCGGTCCCTCCCTGGCCGGCGTCGCTGTCGACACCCTGGGCAACGAGGCACAGCGCGAACTGTTCTACGACACCATCGCCGACGGTCGCGCCTGGACCTTCTTCGGCATGACGGAACCGGAGCACGGCACCGACGCCACGGCGATGGAGAGCAGGTTCGACGCGGCGGGCGACCCCGCCGACGGTTACCTGCTCTCCGGCTCCAAGCGCTATGTCGGCAACGCCTCCCGGGGCGCGATCGGCGTGGTCTTCGCCAGGACCGGCCGCAGCCCGCTCTCCATCCGCGGCGCGCTGATCCGGCAGCCCGCGCCCGGCTTCAACGGCGAGCCGCTGGACATGATCGGTCTGCGCGGCGCGCGGATCTGCCGGCTGGACCTCGACGAGGTGCCCGTGCCGCGCGAGATGCTGCTCGGCGCCCACCTGCCCGCCTCCCGGCGCGGTCTGTGGGGGATCAGCAGGACCTTCAACGCGATGCGGCTCCAGATCGCCGCGCTGGCCCTGGGCACCGCTCTCGGCACCCGCGACTACGTGACCGAGCAGCGTCCCGGCTGGTCGGGGCACGAGGTGGTCTCCGCCCGGCTCGACGCGGCCACGGCGCTGCTGTACGAGTCCGCGGCGGCCGTCGACCTCCAGCCCGACGTCGTACGGCCGCCGTCCATGGCGAAGCTGCACACCACCGATCTGGCGGTGCGCACCACGCACTGGGCGGCCCGGGCGCTCGGCCCCGGCGCGCTGATCGAGCACCCGCTGCTGGAGAAGTGGAGCCGGGACGTGCTCGCCTTCGAGTTCATGGAGGGCACCAGCAACATCCAGCGGCTGCACATCACCCACGACCTGGCTGCGCGGAAGGGACGGACATGACCGCCACGGACCTGACGGCGCGCCCGGCCACGGCGTCCGTCCCCGCCCCCGCGACAACTCCCGCGCCCGCGTCCTTCGCGTGGTCCGCCCGGCCGGTCACGGAGGCCGACCACGACGCCGTACTCGACCTCTTCACCGAGTCCGACTTCTACTTCCGCACCGCCCGCCCCGCCACCCGCCCGCAGTGGGAGATCCTCGCGCTGCTGGACGAGGACACCCGGCTGCTGAGCGCCGACGGACGGCCCGTGGGCCTGTACGCCCTGGAGGCGATGGGCGCCGAGCACGCCTGCCACTACGTGCTGCACCTGCGGCTGACCTCCCGGCTGCGCACGGACGCCTGGGCGTCGGCGTACCGCGAGCTGGTCCGGGCGCTGCGCTGGCAGCGCGAGGTGGTCCGACTGGCCGTCGTCGTCCACGAGTTCGACGACCGGGGCCTGACCGCCGCCCGCCTGGCGGGCTTCACCGAGGAAGGCGTCCTGACCGGACACGTCGTCCACGACGGACACCGCCGCGGTTCCGTCTTCCTCTCCCGGATCTGGGAGCCCACGTCATGATGCTGCGCGGATACCGGGGCGCCGACCTGCCCCTGCTCACCGGCCACTGGCTGCCGGGCGAGCTGCTCGGCCTGTCCGTGCCCGGCAGGCCCGTCCTGGCGGAACCGGCCCGGGTGCCGGCGCCGGAAGGTCCCGGCGAGGACGGAGCGCCGGGCCAGGACGACGAGTTGTGCGTCGTGCCCGGCACCGGCTTCGTCCGGCTCGCCGCCCTGGACTGGGTGCACCGCAGGGCGCGGCTGGAGATCGGTCTGCGCTCCGGCGCGGAGACCAGCGCGGAGCCGCTGCTGAAGGCCGCCCTCGACCACGCTTTCCGGGTGCTCGGCCTGAGCCGGGTCTTCGGCTGGGTCACCCCGGCCGTGCCGCTGCCCGACGGGCTCCCGCGCGACGCCCTGCTGCGTGACGCGGGGCTGAGCCCGGAGGCCGACATCCCGCGGGCGCTGTGGCTGGACGGCCGCCCGGTGGCCCGACAGATCTGGGGAGCGACCCGCCATGGCTGACCTGACCCTGCTCGGCACCGCCGAGGCCGCCGCGCGGCTGAGCGCCGCGCCGCAGGCCGCCCGCGGCTTCCTCGGCCTCGACCCGGTCACCCAGAACGGCCCGCTGCTCGCCCGCGAGCTGGCCCGCACCGGAGCGCAGGTGCTCCAGGCCGGGGACGTGCTGCTGGGATACGTGCCCAACCCCGCGCAGCCGCGCCAGGGTTGGGTCGCGACCACGTCCGCCGACCCGGAGCCGCTGGCCGCCCTGCTCGCCTTCCTGCGCACCTACCGCCGGTGCACGTCGTATGTCGCCGAGGTCCCCGACGGCTCACCGGCCGTGCCCGCGCTCGAAGCCTGCGGCTTCACCGGCGCCGGCCGGCTGCCCGGCCATGTCTTCCACACCGGCGGCTACCACGACGTGCTGGTCTACTGCGCCACCGAGGAGGGCTGACCCATGCCGTTCGTGACCGTCCGGCATTTCACCGAGGACGACATCCCCACGCGTACCGCCCTGTTGCGCGAGTCGCGTTTCCAGGCGAATCTCACCGACTTCGCGGTCGTCAGCGACGACGACGCGCTCACCGCCAACCAGCGCCGCACCCTCACGCGTGAGCACGACGTCAAGCGGATGTTCACCATGTGCGACTCCCGCGGCGCGACCGTCGGCTTCGCCTGGATCACCTCGATCGACTGGCCCGGCCAGACCTGTGAGCTGTCCTTCGGCGTGCTGCCGGAGTGCCGGGGCCCGTACGGCGCGACCGCCGTGACCGCCGCGCACGCGTACATCCGCGCGGAGTTGAACATGCGGGTGGTCGTCAACCAGGTCCTGGAGCACAACACGATGCTGGTGTCGTCCGGTGAACTCACCGAGCAGCGCCGGGTGCGCTGCGCGTACGACTCCTACACCGTCGGCGAGTGGCGCACCGCCTGCTACTGGACCGAGAGCGAGCAGGACGTGCACCGCCGGCGCGAGCAGGTCGCCGACCGGCGCCGTGCGATCGCCGCCCGTATCCGCTCCACGTCGTCCCAGCCGTCATGAGCGCCCGCGCCGCGGAAGGCGGCTATCTGCACCACGCGACGATCGTGGGCGACACCGTGGTCTTCGTGTGCGAGGACGACCTGTGGACGGTGTCCGCCGAAGGCGGCACCGCGCGGCGGCTCACCGCGGGCACGACCGCGTGCGCGGGCCCCCGGCTCTCGCCCGACGGCCGCCAGGTCGCCTTCACCGGCTCCCCCGACGGCCTCACCGAGGTCTGCCTGACCTCGGTCTCCGGCGGTCCCGTCCGCCGGCTGACCCACCAGGCGGGCCGGTGCACGGTCACCGGCTGGCACCCGCTGACCGGCGAGATCCTGTACGCGAGCACCGCGGGCCAGCCCGAGGGCTTCGGCTTCCGGCTGTTCGCCGTGCACCCCGACGGCGGCCCGCCGCGGCTGGTCGAGGCGGGCCCCGCCGCGTCCGTGTCGTACGGGCCCGGCGGCGGTTCGGTGATCGGCCGGAGCATCGCCGACCCGGCGCGCCGCAAGCGCTACCGCGGCGGCGCGGCCGGTGAACTCTGGGTGGACGACGACGGATCCGGCGCGTACCGGCGGCTCGCGCTGCCCGCGGGCAATCCGGCGGACCCGTGCTGGGTCGGCAACCGGATCTACTTCATCAGCGACCACGAGGGCACCGGCAACGTCTACTCCTGCCACTCCGACGGCACGGGTCTGACCCGGCACACCGACCACGACGAGTACTACGCGCGCGGTCTGTCCAGCGACGGCCGCCGGCTGGTCTACCACAGCGGCGCGGTCCTGCACGTGCTGGACCCGGCGCGCGGCGGCACCCGGCGGCTGCGGGTGGAGCTGGGCCCCTCGGGCGTCCAGCACCAGCGCCGTATCGTGTCGGCCACCGGTTTCCTGGACGGCGCGCGGATCGGCCCCGACGGGCAGACCCTCGCGGTCACCGCCCGCGGCAAGGCGTTCACGCTCGCGCCCTGGTCGGGTCCGGTACGGCGGCACGGGCGCCCGGACGGTGTCCGCTACCGGCTGCTGAACTGGCTCGCCGACGGCGAGCGGCTGGTCGCGGTCGCGGGCGACTCGGGGCCCGGTGAGCGGCTGGTGCTGCTGCCCGCGGAGGGCGGCGCGGAGCTGCTCGGCGTGCCGCTGGCCGACCTGGGCTATGTCACCGCGCTGGCCGCCTCGCCCGCCACCGGGCAGGTCGCCTTCGCCACCAACCGGCAGGAGCTGTGGAGCGTCGACACCGACCGGCCGAAGCTGGAGCCGCGGCTGCTCGACACCAGCGCCCATGAGCGGATCGAGGATCTGGCCTGGTCGCCCGACGGCCGCTGGCTCGCCTACACCTATCCGGACACGCCCAGGAGCACGGCCATCAAGGTCGCCGAGGTGGACACCGGACGCACCTCGCGGATCACCCGACCGGTGCTGCGGGACGCGCTGCCGTCCTTCGACCCGGCGGGCCGCTATCTGTACTTCGTCGGACAGCGCGACCTGACGCCCGAGCACGACCAGGTCCAGTTCGAGATCGGCTTCCCCTTCGGCGCCCGGCCGTACGCGGTGCCGCTGACCGCCGACCGGCAGCCGCCGTTCGCTCCGCCGCAGCAGTCGGCGGGCGGCGCGTACTCCCCCGACGGGTACGACGAGGGCGATCCGGAAGGGCCGGTCGCCATCGACTTCACCGGTATCGAACGGCGCCTGGTCCCGCTGCCGGTCCCCGAGGGCCGCTACGCGGCGGTGCTGGGTCTGCCCGACTGCGTGCTGCTGCTGTCGGTACCGCTCAGCGCGCCCGAGCCGGACGACCCGCAGCAGCAACAGGAGGGCAGCGTCACCCTGGTGGACCTGGCGACCGGCGACGTGACCGAGGACTATCTCGGGCCGGTCGACGAGATCAGCACCGACCGCACCGGCACGGCGCTGCTCTACCGGCACAACCACCGGCTGCGCGTGGTGCCCGCGGGCGCGCCCAAGGAGGCGGTGGAGGACTTCGACTCGCCCATCGCCCCGCCGGGGCGGCCCACCGGCTGGGTCGACCTGGACCGGGTCAAGATCCCGTTCGTCCCTGCCGCGGAGTGGCGGCAGATGTTCCGGGAGGCGTGGCGGCTCCAGCGCGAGAGCTTCTGGAACGCCGACATGTCGGGGATCGACTGGGACGCGGTGCACCGGTGCTATCTGCCGCTGCTCGACCGGGTCGCGACCCGCGCCGAACTCTCGGACCTGGTCTGGGAGTTGCACGGCGAACTGGCGACCTCGCACGCGTACGAGCGCGGCGGCGACTACGGCGCGCCGAGCGGTGAGGCGCAGGGTTTCCTCGGTGTGGACTGGGAGCCCGCGCCGCAGGCCGAGGGCCGGTGGCGGATCGCGCACGTGCTGCGCGGCGACCCGTGGAACCCCGACGCCACCTCGCCCTGCGACCGGCCGGGCGTCGACATCCGGCCGGGCGACGAGATCGCCGCGGTCGACGGGCACCTCGTGGGGCCCGGCGGCCCGGCGGAACTGCTCACCGGTCTCGCGGGCCGCGAGGTCGAACTGACCGTGCTGCGCGGCGGCGCCGTCCCGCGCCGGGTGGTGGTCCGCGCGGCCCGCAGCGAGGCCCGCGCCCGCTACCTGGACTGGGTGGCCCGCAACAGCGCGTACGTGGACACCGTCTCCGACGGCAGGCTCGCGTATCTGCACGTGCCGGACATGTTCAGGACCGGATACGCGGACTTCGTACGGCAGTTCCTCGGCGGTCTGGACCGGGAGGGGCTGGTGGTCGACGTGCGGTTCAACGGCGGCGGCCATGTCTCTCCGCTGCTCCTCGACCGGCTCGCGCGCAGCCGCACGGGCACCGAGCACGGCCGGTGGAGCGGCGCGGTGCCCTATCCGCTGGAGTCGCCGCGCGGTCCGATGGCGGCGCTGATCAACGAACAGACCGGCTCCGACGGCGAGATCTTCGGCCATATGTTCCGCGAGCGCGGCCTGGGCACGCTGGTGGGCACGCGGACGTGGGGCGGCACGATCGCCACCTGGCCGCGGCACGGGCTGGTCGACGGCACGGTGACCACCCAGCCCGAATTCTGCTACTACTTCCGCGGGGTCGGGGCGGGGCTGGAGAACCGCGGGGTCGAGCCGGACATCACGGTCGCCGTGGTCCCGGCGGGGCCGCAGCCCGGCCTGGACGCGCAGTTGGCGACGGCGGTGACGCATCTGCTGACGGTGCTGCCGGCACCGGCGTCGACGGACGGGTCCGGCATGGACCTCGCACCGGCCGACGCCGGAGCGGTCGACGCCGGGGCCGTCGGCGCCGCGACGGGACGGAGCGGCGGATGAGCCGGCCGGAGGCGGCGGGGCGGGCCGCGGCCGGACCGCTCGTCCCCACGCCTCTGGCGGCGAGCCCCTTTGCGGCCGGGCCGGTCGCGGCCGGAAGGGCCCTCGCTGCGCCCGTCGCCGGGACCTGCGAGGTGTGGCTGGTGCCGGTGCGGCGGCGCGCGGCGTGGGCCGGTCTGCTCGGCGCCGAGGAGCGGGAGCGGTGGCAGGTGCTCGGCGAGGGCGCGGCGGCCGATACGCTGCTGACCTCGCGGGCGGCCCAACGGCTCGTCGTAGGACGCTACTTGGGCGTGCCACCGGCCGAGGTGGCCGTCGAGCGGGGTTGCGCACTGTGCGGCGCGCCCCGGCACGGCCGCCCCCGAGTGGCGGACGCCGCCTTCGACTTCTCCGTCTCGCACACCCGCGAGTGGCTGCTGATCGCGGTCGTCGGCAGCGGCCTGATCGGCGCGGATCTCGACCAACTCGACGCGGACCGTGACGCGGACGGCCTCGCGGCGCTCACCCTGACCCCCGCCGAGCGCGCCGCGTACGACCGACTCCCGCCCAGCGCGCGCCCGGAGGCGTTCCTCGACGCCTGGGTGCGCAAGGAGGCGGCGATGAAGCTGACCGGCCACGGCCTGTCGGCTCCTCCCGCGGCGATCGACGTCAGCACTGCGCTGGCCACGGCGCCGACCGTGCGGGACTGGCCCCGCGCCCCGCTCCACCTCACCCCCCTCGCGGCCCCGCCCGCCCATCGCGCGGCCCTGGCCACGACGGTTCCGGTGACCCACGTCCGGCGGCGCACGCTCCCGGAGTGACGGCGGCCACGCACGGCGCCTACGCACGGCAGCCACGCACGGCAGCCACGGACGGCAGCCACGCCGAACGGCCGCACCCGACCGCGTACCGATGCGTTTCGGACGGCGCCGGGCGGCGGTCGGCGCGACGCGCGCGGGTGCGCGACGGCACGGCGCGGCGTCGCCGGTCGGGGCCGCCGCGCCGACCTCAAGCGGGCGCCTCGTTCGGGGCGTGACGTCCCGTCACCGAAGGCGTGACCACCGGGTCGCATCGGCGTGAAACGGCCCGAATCCGCCCTACCGGCGAGTGCGGAGAGCGAACTAGCCTCGACACCAAGTTAGTTGCCTACGGCACTTAGTGCTACAGGCACTGACCTCTGCTGCCCCTGGCACCGCTCTGGCACCTTCCGCACCGGCAAGACAGGAGTGTCCGTCATGGCCACCGCCGCGCACCCGCCCGTTGCCGTCACCGCCCCCGCCGCCCGAGGGACGTGCCCCTTCGCCCCACCGCCCGCCTACGAACAGGCCCGAGGCGAGGAGGGGTTGAGCCGCGTCCGGCTGTGGGACGGCACGTCGTGCTGGATGGTGACCCGGCACGCGGACATCCGCTCCGTGCTGCGGGACCGGAGCTTCAGCTCGGACGCGAGGCGGCCCGGCTTCCCGTTCCTCTCGGCCGGCCTGCGGACGCTCGCCACCGACCGGCCGACCTTCATCCGGATGGACGACCCGGACCACGCCCGGCTGCGCCGCATGCTCACCGCCGACTTCATGATCCGCAAGGTCGCCGAGATGCGACCGGCCGTACGCCAGGTCACCGACGACCTGCTGGACCGGATGGCCGCCCGCGCCGACCGCACCGCGGACCTGGTCGCCGACTTCGCGCTGCCGCTGCCCTCCATGGTCATCTGCCTGCTGCTGGGCGTCCCCTACGCCGACCACGCCTTCTTCCAGCAGTGCAGCAGCACGATGCTGCGCACCGACGCGCCGCCGCGGGAGGTCGCCGCGGCGCAGGACGAACTGGGCTCCTATCTCGCCGGGTTGGCGCGCGCCAAGCGCGCCGCGCCGGACGACAGCATCATCAGCCGCCTCGCCGAGCAGGACGTCCTGGACGACGACGAGATCGCGTCGATGGGCCGGCTGCTGCTGGTGGCCGGGCACGAGACCACCGCCAACATGACCTCCCTGTCGGTCCTCGCCCTGCTGCGCGAGCCCGCCCAGGCCGCGCGGCTGCACGAGGCGGCCCGGCTCGACGAGGACGGCGACGGCTCCGCCCTCGACACCGCCGTCGAGGAGCTGCTGCGCTACATGACGGTGGTCCACAACGGGATCGGCCGGGTCG
This sequence comes from Streptomyces sp. NPDC087422, assembly GCF_044744145.1. Classification (NCBI taxonomy): domain Bacteria; kingdom Bacillati; phylum Actinomycetota; class Actinomycetes; order Kitasatosporales; family Streptomycetaceae; genus Streptomyces; species Streptomyces sp. NPDC087422. Next base: position 342,959 of record NZ_JBIUXT010000004.1, read on the forward strand.
CCGTCGAGGACGTGGAGGTCAGCGGCACGCGGATACGGGCGGGCGAGGGCGTCCTGTGCATGATCGGCGCAGCCAACCGGGACGAGGACGCCTTCCCCGAGGGCGGCCTGCTCGACCTCGGCCGCCCCGGCGCCCGCCGCCACCTGGCCTTCGGCTTCGGCGTCCACCAGTGCCTCGGCCAGCCGCTCGCCCGCCTCGAACTGCGCGTCGCGCTGCCCGCCGTACTCCAGAGGTTCCCCGGCCTGCGCCTGGCCGTCCCCTTCGAAGAGCTGCGCTTCCGCCACGAGATGGCCGTCTACGGGCTGCACGCGCTCCCGCTCGCCTGGTGAACCCCGCCGCTCCGCAACGAAAGGAACGCCTCATGCGTGTCCACGTCGACACCGACAAGTGCTGCGGCTCCGGCATGTGCGTCCTGACCGCGCCCGGCGTCTTCGACCAGCGCGACGAGGACGGCATCGTGCGGCTGCTGGCCGACGAGCCGCCCGAGGCGACGTGGGACGACGTCCGCGAGGCCGAAGTGGGCTGCCCGGCGCAGGCGATCGAGACGGTCGAGCCGTAGGCCGTAGCCGAAGCCGTAGAGCCGTAGAGCCGTACAGCCGCGGTGATCCGGGGGCGCTCCGCAGAGAGCGCCCCCGGATCACCGGCCGCCCGGCAGTTCCCGCCGCCGGTCGTGGAAGGGGCACAGGCGGTGCGGCGCGGCGCGCAGGTCCATCACGATGTCCTGTCCCGGTCCGCCGCGCCTCGTACGCTGCCCGGCTCAGGCGATGTAGCGGGCGAGTGAGGTGACGACCGCGGCCGGGCGCCGTGACCCTTCGATCTCGATGGTGCTCTCCAGCCTCACCTGGACGGCCGCGTCCAGGCGTGCGGCCTCCGCGAGCCGCGCCGTGGCGCGGATGCGGGAGCCTTCGAGCACGGGCGTGACGAACCGGACGCGGTCCAGGCCGTAGTTGACCGCGAAGGAGACGTTGTCGACGCGGTAGAGCCGGGTGGTGAGTTCGGCGAGCAGCGACAGGGTCAGGTAGCCGTGGGCGACCGTCCGCCCGAAGGGGCCGGAGGCCGCGCGGTCCGGGTCGACGTGGATCCACTGGTGGTCCCCGGTCGCGTCGGCGAAGGCGTCGATGCGCTTCTGGTCGACCGCGATCCAGTCGCTGGCCCCCAGATCCTCGCCTTCGGAGTCGGCCAGATCCGTCAGCCCGTCGAAGATCCGCACGTGCCTCGTCCCTTCTGGTTGTCGTCCCGGCCGCTCCCCCGGCGCCGGTGCCGGGAGTCGTCGCCGGGCTGCCGCCGCGTGATCGTCCGGGAGTCGAACCGCCACCGGCCGTCCACGCGGCGGAACCGGTCGGCGTAGGTGTTGCGGGTGACGAGCAGGGCCCGCTCACCGGGGAACCGCTGGGTGACCTCGATGCCGCAGGTCCCGTACGCCTCGTCCCGCGAACCGCCGGGTGCCAGGCTGATGTCGTGCACGCGGTGCCGGGTGTGCGTGGCGCCGTCGTAGGTGAGGACGTTCTCCCGCATCCAGTCCTCGACGTCGGCGCCGGGCATTCCCAGCCAGGTGCCGTCGCGGAAGAGGCGGGCGAAGCGCGCGAAGTCACCGGTGTCCACGCTGTCGCAGTACGCGGTGAGCAGGGCGGTGATCCGCCGGACGTCCTGGGCGTCGAGCGCCGGGCCCCGGGGTGTGGGGCCCGGCGCGTCGACCGGGTCGCGCCGGGTCACGAGGGCTGCTTCGCCAGTTCCTTGGGCTTGCCGCCGACGAACTGGAAGGCCACGAGCGACTTGCTGAATCCGTCGCGTCCGTCACCGAAGTTGATCAGCGAGCCGTCCTTGCCCGCGGCGCCCGCGAAGGGCGTGATCGCGTCGATCGCCTTGGCGAGCTTGTCCCCGTCGGTGTCGCCGTTGGTGGCGTCGAGCCCCTTCTTCAGGACGGTGAAGGCGTCCCAGGTGGCGCCCGCCTGCTCCGCCAGGCCCAGCGCGAGCGCGTCCGCGCTGCCGCCGTACTCGGTGGCGTACGCCTTGACGAAGTCCTGGTACTCCGGCTTGGACGGCTGCTGGTTGGCCAGCGTGTAGATCGCCGGGAGCTTGGTGTACGCGTCGCCGCCGATCTTCAGGGCGTCCGGCGCGATGAGCGAGCCGAAGCCGACGACGGGCACGTTGACCCCGGCCTCCGCCATCGTCTTGAGCATGAGTCCCGCGTCGGCCGCCGCGGAGCCGATGTGGACGACGGCGTCCGGGTGCTCGCCCTTCAGCTTGGTCACGGCCGAGGTCAGGTCGGTCGCGCCCAGCGTGTAGTGCACGGTGTCGCCCGGGTCCATGCCCGCCTGCTTCGCCTGGTCGACGATCGGCTTCCACAGCGTCGATCCGGTCGGGCCGTCGTCCGCGGTCACCACCGGGTGCTTGTAGCCGAGCGACTTGAGCAGGTCGATCATCTGGACCGGGTAGTCGCTCTGGTCGACGGTGGTGCGGAAGGTGTACTTCGCGCCGTCCATCAGGGCGGGTGAGATCGTCGAGGAGTTGATGAAGACGATCTTGCGCGGCTCGACGATCTTGCGGATCGCCAGTCCCTCGATGCTGGTGTAGCCGCCCATCATGACCCCGGCCTTGTCGACCGTGATGGCCCGCTGGGCGACCTTGGCCGACTCGTCGGCGGTGAGCTTGTCGTCGTAGACCTTGAGGGAGAGCTTCCGGCCGCCCGCGCCGCCGTCCGCGTTGATCGTCTTCACGGCCAGTTTGGCCGTGTTGACCATCTGCTCGGCCACTGCCGCGTTGCCGCTGGTGAGCGGGGCGGCGAAGCCGATGACCAGGGTCTTGCCGCCGCCACCGCCGGAGGTGCTGCCCCCGCCGTTGGAGCCGCAGGCGGCGAGCGACATCGTGGCGGCGAGCGCCAGGACGCCGACGCCGAAGAGGGATCTGTGCACAACAGGCTCCTTAACGAAGTGAAATGATGGATCGCCGGCGACGGCGCGTACGCGCGTCACGGGGAGGGTGGGCGGGCTCAGCCGCGAGCGGGCTCAGCCGGAGGTGCTCTCGGTAGGGTGCGGCCTCGGCCGGACCCGGCCTCGGTCGCGTGGCGCGGTCTCAGCCGGAGGTGGCCTCGGTCGCGTGGCGCGGTCTCAGCCGGAGGTGGCCTCGGGCCGCCACTGGGGCAGGCCGATCCCGTCGGCGATCCGCAACTGATACGCCTGGACGCGCTGGCCGACGCGGACCTCGTCCACGGGGCAGTCGGTGATGTTGCCCATCATGCGCGGCCCCTCGTCGAGGTCGACCAGCGCGATCACGTACGGCGCGTCCTCGTCGAATCCGGGCATGCCCGCCTGCCGGACGACGGTGTAGGTGTAGACGGTGCCCCGCCCGCTCGCCGCCTCCCACTCGGGCGTCGCCGCACAGACGCGGCAGATCAGCCGCGGGTAGTGCTGCGTGGCGTGGCAGGACGGGCAGCGCTGGATCAGCAGCGTGCCTTCCTGGGCGGCGCGGAAGTAGGTGGCGCTGACCGGGTCGAGTTCGGGGACCGGCTTCGCCCAGGTGTCGGCCACGTCGATGACGTCGAGGGTCCCCTGTGGGCCGCGGATGTTCTCGGTTGCCATCTGCCTCATCTGCCTTTCCCGAGGATGGTGACGCCGATCGTGGAGAACCAGCCGCCGGAGCCGGCCGCGAGCGCCACCTCGCAGTCCGGCACCTGCACCTCACCGGCCTGGCCGCGCAGTTGTCTGACCGCCTCGATCAGCAGGAAGATCCCGCGCAGTCCCGGATGGCAGGCGGACAGGCCGCCGCCGTCGGTGTTGACGGGCAGCTTCCCGCCGAGCCGGAGGTTGCCCTCCTCGGCGAAGGGGCCGCCCTCGCCCGGCTCGCAGAAGCCCAGGCTCTCCAGCAGCAGGATGACCGTGATGGTGAAGCTGTCGTAGAGCATGGCCATGTCCACGTCGGCCGGGGTCAGTCCGGCGCGCGCGAAGGCGTCGGGGCCGGAGCGGGCGCCCGCCGTGGTGGTCACGTCCGGCGCCTGCGAGATGTTCCAGTGGTTCTGGCGGGCGGCCGTGCCCAGGATCGAGACGTACGGCTGCCTGAGGTCGCGGGCGCGCTCCTCGGTGGTGACGATGACGGCGCCGCCGCCGTCGGTGATCGCGCAGCAGTCGAACAGGTGCAGCGGGTCGGCGATCATCCGGGAGCCGAGGACGTCGTCCACGGTCAGCGGCTTGCGGTATATGGCCTGCGGATTGTGGGCCGCGTGTTCGCGGACCGCGACGGCGACGCTGGCGAGCTGTTCCGGCGTGGTGCCGTACTCGTACATGTGGCGCCGCGCGGCCATCGCGTACGCGGCGACCGTCGTCTTGCCGTACGGCTCCTCGTACGCCGCGCCGCCGACGGGCCTGCGGCCGTACGCCGTGCCGAGGCTCCGGCCCATCCGGGTCAACAGATCGCTGCCGTAGGTGAGGAGGATCGTGTCCGCCATGCCGGACCGGATCGCGGCCTCGGCGTGCTGGATCTGGAACTCGTAGGCCGATCCTCCGGTGTACGTGCCCTCGATCCACCGCGGGTCGAGGCCCAGGTACTCCGCGGTCTCGGGGAGGTCGACGCCGGGGACGCCGGGGATCCACGCCTCGGCGCAGCCGAAGCCGTCGATGTCGTCCTTGCGCAGGCCGGAGTCGGCCAGCGCGCGTTGCATCGCCTGGGCCTGGTGGCCGAGCGCGTCGAGATGGGGCGCCTTGGGACCGTCGGACAGTCCGACGGCGGCGATGACCGGGGTGCGGTCGGGGCGGGTCACGGCTCAACTCCTCCTGTTCGTCGTGGAGTTCGTGTGGCGCAGTTCGTGTTTCTGGATCTTGCCCGAGGCGGTTCTGGGCAGCTCGGGGAGCACCTGCCACGAGGTGGGGATCTTCTGCTTGGCGAGCTTGGCCCGGTCCAGGTACGCCGTCATCTCGCCGTCGCCCGGCCACTTCTGGCCCGCGGCGAGGGTGACGAAGGCGCCGACGACCTCGCCGAGCCGCGGGTCGGGCAGTCCGACCACGGCCGCCATGTCGACGGCCGGGTGCCGCTGGATGAGTTCCTCGATGTCGCGGGCGGAGAACTTCTCGCCCGCGCGGTTGATGATGTCCTTGGTACGGCCGGTGATGCGGACCAGACCGCGCGCGTCGACCCGGCCGAGGTCGCCGGTGTAGAACCAGCCCTCCTTGTCGAGCTGTTCGCGGGTGAGGGCCGGGTCGGTGTAGCCGATGAGGGCCTGCGGACCCCTGATCCGCAGTTCGCCCTCCGCGCCGGGCGGGAGCGGCCGGCGCTCGGCGTCGACGGCCTGGATCTCGCTGCCGGGGACGACGGCGCCGTCGTACTCGGCCCTGATGTCGAGCGGTTCGGTGGGGGCGACCCAGGAGACTCCCCCGCCGGTCTCCGTCATGCCGTAGCCGCGCAGCGCGGTGATCCCGACCTCGCCCGCCTCCCGGATCAGATCGGGTACGGTCGCCGCGCCGCCGGACATGAACACCGAGATCGGGTGGCCGGCGCCGATGCCCTCGCGGTGGGCCGCGACCAGGTCGTGGAGGAACACCGAGGCTGCGGTGGTGAAGGTGCACCGTTCGCGTTCGATGATCCGGGCCGCCTCCGCGCCGTTCCAGACCGGCATCACGACGATCTTGGCGCCCATGGACGCGGGCCAGACGACCCCGGCGTTGAAACCGGCCAGGTGGGACAGGGGCGAGGCGCAGAAGAAGACGTCCTTGGCGCTCAGCGACATGGTGTGCCGGATGCTGCGCGCGTTGGACACGAACCCCTGGCCCGTCAGCTCGACGCCCTTGGGCGCGGAGGTCGTCCCCGAGGTGTAGAGCATCAGGCAGCACCGGTCGGGTTCGAGCGGGTCGGGGAGCGAGACGGCGGGCCGCCGGTCGTCCCGGCCGGGGAAGGCGCGCCAGCCGGGCCGCGGCTCCACCAGGTCCACGCAGAAGCGGGCGACCGGTCCCCAGGTGGCGCCCTCCAGGATGCCGTCCAGCTCTTCGGCGGGGCGCCTGCCGCGGTTCTCCGCGATCGAGATCACCGCGCGCGGCTTGCAGTCGTTGACGATGTGCGCCATCTCGTGTTCGCGGTAGATCGGCACGACCGGGACGTTGACCGCGCCGATCCGGAAGGCGGCGACCTGGCCCAGCAGCGCCTCCGCCAGATTCGGCAGCTGGATCATGACGCGGTCGCCGCGTACGACTCCCGCCTCGACCAAGTGCGCGGCGAGCACATCGGCCCACGCGGCGAATTCGCCGTACGTCAGCCGAAGGTCGCCGATCACCAGGAATTCGCGGTCCGGGGTGCGCTCGGCGACGTCGAACACCCACCATCCGAGACGCTCGGAGGTCCAGTATCCGTGCTCGCGGTAGTACGCCTCGCGGTCGGTCCTCGTCGTCGGCGCGGGAGCAGCGGCCATGCTCTTTCCTCTCGTCGCGAACTGTGCGGACGGCGAAGCGGAGGCCGTTCACGGGAAGTGGTTAGCCATGTGTAACATCGTCTTAAACCGAGCGCAATGGATCGCGTCAATCTCTTTACCTGGCTAAGCAAATGTGTTTCAGTGCCTCCTGATCACGCTGTTCACGCTGATCACCCGGGGGCACATCTCGCGGACCGAGCCGCACGAGCACGGAGGAGAAGGGCGAGAAATGGACGAGCTGAAGGGGAAGGTCGCCGTCGTCACGGGGGCCGGCCAGGGCATCGGGCGCGCCGAGGCGCGGGCGCTCGCACGGGCGGGCGCGCATGTGGTGGTCAACGACGTGGGCCGTACGCCGGAGGGCCGGCCGGTCGCCGACGAGGCCGTCGAGGAGATCCGCGCGGCCGGGGGCAGCGCCGAGGCCAACGGGGACGACATCTCCACCTGGGACGGCGCGGAGCGGCTGATCGCCCAGGCGGCCGGCGTCCGGGGAAAGCTCGACTTCCTCGTCTGCAACGCGGGCATCATCCGGGACCGCACCATCGTCAACATCTCCGAGGCCGAGTGGGACGCGGTGATGGCCGTCCACCTCAAGGGCCACGCCGGTCCCCTGCACTTCGCCGCCGCCCACTGGAAGGCGCTGCACCAGGCGTCCGGCGAGCCGGTCGACGCCGCCGTGGTGACCACGTCCTCGGAGGCCGGGCTCTACGGCAATTTCGGGCAGGTCAACTACTCGGCCGCCAAGGCGGGCATCGTCGCCCTCACCCAGGTCGCGGCGCGCGAGCTGGCACGCTACGGCGTACGCGCCAACTCCATCTGCCCGCGCGCCCGGACCGGCATGACCGAAGGCGTCGTCGAGGGCATGGCGCCCGCCGAGGGCGCGGCCGACGAGTGGGACCCCGAGAGCGTCGCCGCGCTCACGGCCTTCCTCGGCTGCGCGCACTCGCGGGGGATCACCGGCCAGGTCTTCGTCGTCCACGGCCCGACGGTGTCCCGCATGCGGGAGTGGACGCCCGCCGACGAGATCACCGGGAGCACGGCGCTGCGGCTGGACGACATCATCGCCCAGCGGGACCGTCTCGGCTCGGTCCGGGACACGACCGTCGTGGACTTCGCCGAGGCGTCCGCGCGATCGGGCCGCGTGGCCGCGATCTGACCGTACGTCAGCCGCGTACGACGGTGGCCGGGCCCTCGGGGCCCGGCCACCTTTTCGCTGTCCGCGTCGTCAGTCCTCCACGATGATCGCGGCGGCCGGACACCCGGCCGCCGCCGCGTCCGCCGCGGCGCGGTCGGCGGCGCCGATCCGCTCCCGCAGCACGGCCACGGCCCCGTCGTCGTCCAGGCCGAAGACCGAGGGCGCCACCAGGACGCAGTTCCCCGCGCCCACGCAGGCGTCCGCGTCCGCGCTGACGGTGGCGGTTGCGGTGGCGGTGGCCGGGGCGGCCTCTTCGGCCGGGGTCACCACGGCGTTGAGCGGGCTGAACGAGCGCGGCATGTAGCCGCGGTAGCGCGCCGGTTCCGCGTCGCGGTCCCAGCGCAGCGTCCCGTAGCGGTCGAGCAACTGCGAGATCACCTCGACCTCCTCGCCGCGCGAGAGCGCCGCGCCGACGCAGTAGCGCGGGCCGACGTTGAACGCGACGTGCGTCTTGAGATTGCCGCGGTCCAGGTCGACGGTCTCGGGGTGGTGGAACTGCCGGGGGTCCCGGTTCGCGGCCCCGTTGACCGGGTGCACCCGGTCGCCCTTGGCGATCAGCCGTCCCGCCACCTCCACGTCACGGGTCGCCACGCGCACCCGGAACTGCACGGGCGCCAGGTAGCGCAGCACCTCCTCGCCGAAGGCCACGATCTGACGCTCGTCCCCGCGGATGCGGTCCTGCAACTCGGGGTGGTTCAGCAGCGTGTGGATGGCGTTCTTCAGGAAGTGCGCGGTGGTGTCGGTACCGGCGAAGAACAGCACCCGCGCCTGCGCCAGGATCTCCTCCTCGCCCCACTGCTCCAGCACGCCCTGCCCCTGCTCCCACAGCACCGAGATCAGGTCGTCGCGCGGCTCGTCCCGGCGCGCCCTGATGACCGGGAGCAGCACCTCGTTGAGGGCGGAGGCCGCGGCGGCCGCCTCCGCGTACGCCTCCTCGTCCTCGCCGAAGGTCTCGGTCCAGCGGAACATCGTGGAGTTCCAGCGACGGCACTTGGCCATCAACTCCTCGTCGCGCCAGTCGAGTCCGAGCAGCGCGGCGATGACGTCGCTGGGCACCACCGAGGCGAACTCGGCGGCGAGGTCGACATGGGTGCGCCCCTCGATCGCGTCGAGCCGGGTGCTCACCAGCTCCGCGATGAAGGCGGTGCGGTACTTGCGGACCGTCGTCGGCGTGAAGTGCTGGAGGAGGAAGTTGTGGACGCGGTGGTGCTGCTCGCCCTGGAGGAGCAGCACTCCCTTGGGTCCCCCGTAGACGTCCGCCGCGCCCTTGAGTTCGAAGTACGGGTGGGCGAAGAGATCCTCGTTGAGCTGGATGTACCGGCACTCCTCGTAGCCGACGACGATCCAGGCGTTCATGCCCTCGTCCCAGTGGACGGGACCGCGGGCGAGTCGGTCGGCGAAGAAGGGATACGGGTCTTGGTCGCGTGCTTCCTTCAGGCTCTCCATGGCGGGTTGGGCCTCCGAGGTGGATGGGGTCAGGCGCCGCCCGACGACGCCGGGCGGTGGGACACCAGAGCGGTGTCGACACCGGTGGGTCCGAGGTCGGCCGAGCCGCCGGGGTGGCCCAGCGGCTCGTCGCGCCCCGGAAGGGGTTCGAGGAAGAAGCGGGCGTTGTCCTCCACGAAGTCGGCCTGGCCCTCGGGTACTTCGTCGCGGTACTTGATGGCCGTGACGGGACAGACCGGCTCGCAGGCACCGCAGTCCACGCACTCGTCGGGGTGGATGTACGCCTTGCGCGAGCCCTCGTAGATGCAGTCGACCGGGCAGACCTCGACGCAGCTCCGGTCGAGCACGTCGATGCAGGCGCCGTGGATGACGTAGGCCATGGGAATGCCGACTTCCTGGTTGAGAGGGACAGTGGTGAACGCCCGCCGGTTCGGGCGGTGATGAACGGCTCCCGGTGGGGGCGGGGTTCGGGCGGTGGTGAACGGCCTGCGGTGCGCCCGGGGTTCGGGCGGTCGTGGGCGCCCGCGCGTCAGGCGGCGCCGCGGTCCGGCCGGTCGGCGTCCGCGGCGGCGACGTGCCGCAGGGTCTCCCAGTCGGAGATCTTGGTACGCGCCCGGCCGAAATTCCGGCCGCGGCTCTCCTCCTCCGCGTCGATCGACAGCCAGCCGTCGTACGTGACGGGCCTGACGCCGCGCTCGGCGAGCACCCGGTCGACCTCGTCGGGCCCGGCGCCGCGGGGCGGCCGGGCCGCCAGGTCCGCGACGAGACCGGCCACCGTGTCGGCGGCGCAGGCCCGGTTCGTGCCGACGACCCCGGACGGCCCGCGTTTGGCCCACCCGGCGACGTAGTGACCGTCGAGCGCCCGGCCGTCGGGGCCCAGCACCCGGCCGGCGTCGTGCGGGACGCGGCCCAGGTCCTCGTCGAACGGCAGGGCGCCGACCGGTGTGCTGTGGTAGCCGACCGACCGGACGACCATGCCGACCGTGAGATCGGTGACCTCGCCGGTCGCCACGACCGCGCCGTCGGCCTCCCGCGTCCTTTCCAGGCGCACGGCGGTGACGGCGCCGCCGTCGCCCAACAGCTCCACGGGGCGGGACCAGAAGTGGAAGCGCAGGGTGCGCCGGACGGCGGGCACCTCACGGGAGGCGAGGTCGGCGAAGACCTTGAGGTTGGCCGCGGTCAGCGGGTCCTGCGACCCGGCGGGCAGCAGCCCGGCGTCCAACTCGGTCGCGACATCGTGGAGTTCGAGCAGTTCACGCAGTTCCTTCGCGGTGAACTTCGCGTGCTCCGGCCCGCGGCGGCAGACGAGGTGGACGTCGCGGACACGGCTGCGCGCGAGCCGGTCCAGGACGTGCGGCGGCATGTCGGTCCGCGCCAGGTCCGCCGCCGACCTCACCAGCAGGCGCGCCACGTCGAGCGCCACATTGCCCGCGCCGACGACGGCCACCGACTCCGCCTCCAGCGGGAAGGACTCCCCCGCGCGGGCGTGGTCGGGATGGCCGCTGTACCAGGCGACGAAGTCGGTGGCCGAGCAGACCCCGGCCAGCTCCTCCCCCGGTACGGAGAGCCTGCGGCCGACGGAGGCGCCGGTCGCGAACACCACCGCGTCGTACAGCTCCGCGAGTTCCCGCGTCGTCACGTCGCGGCCGACGTGGACGTCACCGAGAAAGCGGACCCCGTCGCGTTCGAGCACCTTCCGCAGGGCGACCACGATGGACTTGATCCTCGAGTGGTCGGGCGCGACGCCGTACCGCACCAGGCCGTACGGCGTGGGCAGCCGGTCGTAGACGTCGACCGACACATCGAGCGCGCCGCGCACGAGAGCGTCGGTCGCGTAGACGCCCGCCGGTCCCGAACCGACGACGGCGACACGGTAAGGGTTCATCTGCTCCTCATCCCCACCATTACTTAGCCATGTGTACTTAACCAGGCGAAGCAATACGTGTCAACGGTCACACCACGGGTCGTTTCAGAGGGTTCGCGGCGCGGACGCGACGACCGCGCGCGTGGCGTCCGCCGCCCGCCGCGCCACCTCGGACGTCGGCCGCGACCGCAGCGCGTCGCAGTAGACCTCGACCGAGAACGGCGCCTCGACGCCCGGCCGGTCGAGGGCCGCCACGAACGCGCGCAGGTCGAAGTCGCCCTCGCCGGGCAGGACCCGGTGGTGGACGGCGTCCACCATGCGGTCGGGGTCGACCGGCGGCACCGGGCCGTCGTTGAACTGCACCATGAACACGCGCTCCGGCGGCACCGTACGCAGCAGCCCCAGGTCCGGGTCACCGCGGAAGAAGTGCCAACTGTCCACGCACAGACCGCCGTTGTCACGGTCCGCCCCGGCCACGACGGCCAGCCCGGACGCCAGGTCGGGGATGCTGCTGTACGGCACGAATTCCAGCGCCACCCTCAGCCCGTGCGCCGCCGCCCGGTCGCACAACTCCCCGAAGGCGTCCACCACTTCAGGTCCGATCGGCCGGGCGTCGGCAACCGGCCGGGCGTCGAAGGTGCCGACGGTCTGCACGAAGGGCACCCCGAAGGTGTCGGCCAGGTGGAAGGCGGTCCTCTCCAGCTCCGGGTCGGCGTAGACCAGACCAGGACGGCCGGCGACACCCGCCGGTCGGCCCGGCGCGCCGTGGAAGCCGAACAGCACCTCGACCTCGTTGATCCGCACGTCCCACTCGGCGAGCACCGCGGCGAGGTCGCGGTCCTTCCACCCCCGCGCGAGCAGGTCCCGGTAAGTACGGGATCGCGAGCCCGATCCCCTCGCACCCGGCCCGGCGGGCCGCGGCGACACGGTCGGGGAACGACGCGTCGCGCACGGTGCCCCAGGCCAGGACCAGCCGGGGCTCGCGCGCCGCGGGCGGCGCGTTCACCCGGCGGCTCCCGTCAGGTCGGGCAGCACACGGCGCTCGACCAGCGTCCGCAGCGCGTCGCGGAAGGTCGCCTCGGTGTCGTGGACCCGGGTGTAGCCGGCCTGTTTCACCTTGACCGTGCTGACGAGCGCGGGCGGCGGCATCGTCGTCAGGCCGTAACCGAAGGTGTAGTCGGCGTACTGATGCGACCGGCCGAGGACGTCGAGCAGGGAGAGCGGGCGGAGCCCGTGCTTGGTCACGATGTCCTGCCAGACCCCGGCCAGCCGGGGCAGCTCCTCGGTCAGACTCATCGGACGGGGCGGCGCGCACGGCACGCCCATCGCGTCGGCCAGGGACGGCCAGAGCTCCTGCCAGGAGAACACCTCGCCGTTCGTCAGGTTGAAGTGCTCGCCCCGAGCCGCGGGCGAGGTCGCCGCCCACACCAGGGCGCCCGCGACCAGCCGCGCGTCCACCACCTGGCGGACCGGGTGGACCGTGCCGCCGGGGAAGCCGAACGGGATGCCCGTCGCGGCACTGAGCGCGGCGAAGGCGCCGATCACCGGCGGTGTGCAGTAGGAGACGCCGTACGCCGGTCCCACGACCTGGACCGGCCGCAGAATGGTCCAGTCGAACGCGTGGCGGTCGGCCACCTCCCTGAGCAGGTCCTCCTGGCGCCAGTAGAAGTTCTCGTGGTCATCGCGCGGCGCCCGCTCCCGCGCCGGGACCGGGATCGGGTGCAGGTGGGCGCCGTACGCCTTCGTCCCCTGCATGACGGTGGCGTGCCGCAGCGCGCCCCCCTCGGCCAGCGGCCCGAGGACGTTGCCGAGCATCGCCTCGTTGGTCGCCATCTGCCGCGGGTCGGACCACCCGGCGACCAGGTCCGGTTTTTCGTACGCCGCCGCGTAGACCAGGTGGGTCGGCCGGGGTGCCAGCGCGGCGACGGCCTCGCGGGCCGCGGACCCGTCCGTGAGGTCCACCGGCACGTGCCGGCACCGTACAAATCCGGCCGCCTCGGGCGGGCGTCGTGAGAAGGCGACCACGTCCCACCCCTCGGCGGCGAAGGCGGTGATCGCCGCGGCCCCTATGAGCCCGCTGGCCCCGGCCACCAGCACTCGTCCAGCACTCATCTCGTCTCCTTGACGATGGGGCCCGTGTCGGCGGTCCTGCGGTCAGAAGGGCGGAAGCAGTGCGACGTCCTGCGGCGCGCTCACGAAGTAGCGCTCGACCAGGCGCCGGGCGAGCTTCCAGGCGCCCGCGCGGCGCTCGTAGACGTCGTGGTAGGTGCAGCTCACCCAACTGATCCTGCCGTCCGGGTGGACGCAGACGGCGATGGCGTCACTGCGGCCGGTCGCGCGGTCGGGGGTCTCGTAGCGGGCCGTGTGGTTGGTGGTCCAGTGATAGGTCTCCTTCCACACCTTCCCGATGACCTCCTGCGAGCGGCGGATCTCGTCCGTGCCGTGGAAGTCGCCGCGCCCGCCGGGGATCAGGTACTCGGCGTCGTCGTGCCAGATGCTCATGAAGCGGTCGATGTCGCGGCGGTCGGTGCCCTCGCAGTAGCCCGCGACGATGTCGGCGAACTCCGCCCGGCCCTCCAGCTCGTCGATCCGCTGCTCCAGCGACCGGCCCTCGGTGCGTGTCGTCATGTGCTCAGACCTCGGCCTTCGGCGCGGTGCGGAACTTGTCGGGGTAGTCGTCCGGCAGGTCCTCCTCGGCCAGCGGGACGATGTGGTGGTCCAGGACGTAGCGGTCCTCGCCCTTGGCCTTGTCGTTCTCGTCGAACTCCCAGAAGACGACGGTCCTGGCCGACAGCACGTAGAAGGGGCTCGCGGGCGAGGTGTCGTCCACGAAGCCCATCTTGCGGGCGACCGCGGCGGTCAGGATCTGCCGGAAGGTGCCCTCGGTGACGATGTCGTAGTCGCCGACCACCACACGGGTCTTCTTCGACTCGATGACGTACGAGCCGTTGTTCACCATCTCGGTGTAGTTGGCTCGAACCTGCTCGATGCCCTTCGGGCCGGTGTCCCCCTTGACGTTCCCCAGGACGCCGTACTCGTGGTACTGCGGGTCGTCCGAGAGCGTCGGCAGGACCATGTCGAGGTCGGCCAGCACCTCGCCCTTCGAGTGGTGGACGACCGTCTCGAGATGCTTGAGCTGCAGAGGTGTTTTGGCCTTGTGCATGTGCGCCTCGAAGCTGGTGTATGTCAGCTCCGGCCTGAAGTCCTTCATTTTCCCTCCTCAGGGATACGGGATCTCCGTGTGACGGTCGCCACAATTTATCTAACCATGTAAACTAATGGCTGAATCCGACACCCGCAAGGGTGTTCGGCGAATCAGCGCAGATGTACGCAAACCCCCGATGAAACGGGGTTTCTGGACATGGCCCTGACAGATCTACGGCGTGGGCACGTGGCGTCGGGAAGCCCGCCGGGCGCATACTTAGCAGCGCGAAGTTGATGAGGCGAACGCCCAGATTCGGGGTAAGGATGACCACGACCACTAACGGCTCTGTCGACCGCGTCAAGCACGAGCACGCCATCCGGCGCGAGGATCTGACGCGCCTGCGGATGACGCTCGGTCGCCTCGGACGGGTATTGCGGCAGCAGAATGACGACGGTCTGAGCTATGCCCTCATTTCGCTGCTCTTCAACATCGGCCGCAACCAGCCCGTCTCCGCGGGCGAGCTGGCGGCGTCGGAAAGGGTGTCCCCGCCGTCGGTGACCAGGTCGCTCAACCGCCTCATCGAACTCGGCTACGTCTCCCGTACCGCCGACCCCGCCGACCGCAGGGCGGCGCTGATCGAGCTGACGCCCAGCGGCGCCGACGAGCGGGAGCAGGTGCTCAAGAGCCGCGAGGTCTGGCTGGAGGAGCACCTGGGACGGCTGGACGACACGGAGCTGGAGAGCCTGCTCACCGCGCTGCCCGCCCTGGAGCGGCTCTGCGACCCCGAGCTGCCGCGCCGCCCCTGACGTCCCCCGGCCCGCGGCGGCCGGCGGGCACCGGCCGTAGGTGGCGGTCAGCGGATCTCGACCTCCTCGCGTGAGCGCGCCAGGGCCGCCTCGGCGCCCTCGCGACGCACCTCCCGCAGGAAGTTGAACTCGCCCGGCTGGAAGTGGATGTTGCTCAGCGAGGCGCCGACGACGGTGGTCGCGGCGAACGAGAGCCCGACGCCCAGCTTCTCCAGCGAGGCGAAGACGGCGTACTTCTCGGTGACGATGCCGTCCCGCATGATCGACGCGCACATGGCGGCGAGTTCGGCCGCCCCCCGTGGCGCGTCCTCGGCGACGCGGTCGACCAGACCGTAGTCGAGCGCGGTCCGCGCCGACCAGGCCACGTTGCAGTACATCAGCTCCTTGGCCCGCTTGAGGCCGACCGTCGCGAACAGCAGCGACATGTCGCCGTCCACCCCGACGTTGTGCCACCGGGGGGAACCGAAGGTCGCGTCCTCGCCCGCGACCACCAGGTCCGCGCAGAGCGCCAGGTAGAGGCCGGTGTCCCAGCAGCGGCCACGCGCCTCGACGACCGTCACCTTCCGGCAGTGCAGCAGCCGGCTGTACAGGCCCGTGCTCCCCCACCACGCCTCGTCCAGCGCGATCAGCCGCGCCCGCTGGCTCGGGTGCTTGCGCACCGATCCGCCGGGCGCCTGCACGTACTGGTCCCAGGCGTCGGCCGGGTCCCAGCCCGCGCACAGGTCGTCGCCCTCGCCGCGGATCAGGACGGCCTTCACGTCGTCGTCCCGGTCGACGTCCGCGAGGTGGGCCGCGAACTGCTCGGCCATGGCGCGGGTCATGAGGTTGCCCGTCGCGGGACGCCGTACGGTGACGGTCGCGATGTGGTTCTCGTGGTCCTTGCCCAGTTCGACCCGGCCCTCGCTCATGCGCTCTCCTCCGTGAGACCGGACCCGACCGCCGCGCGGTGGATCGCGTAGTGGTCGGCCAGGTCGAACTCCCGGCCCACGCCGTGCGCGTCGTAGACGGCCTGCTGGAGCATCTTCGACATCGTCATGCCGTCCAGCGGCATGCCGATGACGGCGGCGGTCATCGACACGACCTCCGCGCGGAGCCGGCCGTCCGGGACGACCCGGTTGACCAGCCCGATCCGCCCGGCGGTGGCCGCGTCGTGGACGGTCCCCCTGAGCAGCCACGACTTGGCGCGGTTGAGCCGGACCGTCAGCGCGGCCAGGACGAAATTCGCCTCGGGCACGTCGAGGAAGGGCGAGCCGAACACGGCGTCCTCACTCGCGACGGCCAGGTCGGTACAGAGCAGGAGCGCGGTGCCCGCCCCGTGGCACGCCCCGCGCACCTCGGCGATCACGACCTTCTTCGCGAAGCAGGTCGCCTGGTAGACCGCGGTCGACGCGGCGAAGGCGCGGTGCCAGGTGGTCGGCGCCTCGGCCGCGGACGGGAATCCGGTGGCCGCCTCCGGTGCGAAGTCGGGCCCCGTGGTGCGCAGCACGATCGCCTTGACGTGGTCGTCGTCCGACGCCTCGACGACGGCCGCGGCCAACTCGGCGGCGAAGGCGGGGTCATGGGCCGTCAGCGTGGCGAAGCTCTCTACCTCGATGTACGCGCGGCCGTCGGCCACGCGGAGGTCGACGGCGCTCATCCCTTCACCCCCAGGCGGGGGTCGGCCGCGCCTTTGCGTTTCTTGTCGGCGTCGAGCGCGCCGCCGACGCCGACGTCTCTCGCGGTCTTCCAGAAGTCCATCTCGTCCGGGCCCGATTGGAGGAAGTGCGAGACCAACAGCCCTGTAATGGAAGGGACGCTGGTGTCCATCGCGCCCTCGGCGGCGCGCAGCCGCGACTTCAGGTACAGCAGGTGGCCGGGGGGCCGGGCGGCGAGGTCGGCCGCGATCGTCCGTGTGGCCGCGGCGAGTTCGGCGGCCGGGGTGACGGTGTCGACGAGGCCGAGGTGGTGCGCCTCGGTCCCGCTCATCGGCATCGCGGTGAAGCCGGTGCGGCGGGCGGCCTTCATGCCCAGGATGCGGTTGATGTGCACGCTGGCGACCGCGCCCGCCGGGCCCAGGAAGCGCGCTTCGAGCGCGCCGATCCTGCTGTCCTCGGCGGCCGTCACCACGTCGGCCTTGCACGCGATCATGAAGTAGGCCGCCGCGGCGCAGTAGCCGTGCAGTTGGGCGACGGTGACCTTCGGCGACCGGGAGATCGCCTGGCTGAAGCCCAGTCGGCCCCACGCCATGTCCGCGCCGTACCGGTAGCCGACCGTCAGGGTGCGGCGCCGCTCGTGCGGGCGCTTCTGGCCCCACTGCTCGTTGATCTCGTTGCCGCTGCAGAACGACTTCCCGTTGCCCCGGATCACGATGACCCGCACCGTCGGGTCGTCCCCGGCAAGTGCCATCAACTCGATGATTCGGTCGCGCATGGGCACGCTCATGGCGTTGTGCTTCTCCGGCCGGTTCAGCGTCAGATACGCGATGCCGGACGCCGGGTCGGCCTCGTACAGCACCTGTCGCGCCGCGGCGGCGATGCTCTCCGGGGTTCCGTACTTCACGCCTTGCCCACCTCTTCCGTTGCTCGGGGTGATTCCGACGGTGCGTGCGCGGGCCGCGCCTGCTCGACCACGCCGTCCGCGACGAGCGCGTCGATACGGTCCTGCGGGACGCCGAGGCGCGCGAGCACGTCGCGGGTGTCGGCGCCCAGCTCCGGTGTCCAGTCGCCGACCCGCGCGGGGGTGGCGCTGAGCAGGAACGGGCTGCCCACGGTGCGGACGGTCCCCCAGGTCGCGTCCGGCTGCTCGACGACGAAGCCGTTCGCGAGGACGTCGGGGTCGCGGGCGGCCTCGACGAAGGTGTTGACGGGAGCCACGGGTACGCCGTTGTCCCGCATCCGCTCGACCCAGGTGTCCCGGTCGGCGGTCAGGAAGATCTCCTCCAGGACCGGCTCCAGGACGTCGCGGTGCCGCTCGCGGATCCTGCTCTTCTCGAACCGCGGATCGTCGCGCAGGTCGGGCCGGCCAAGGGCCGCGGTCAGCCCGTGCCACACCTTCTGGTCGGTGGCGCCGATGACGATCCAGCGGTCGTCCCCGCAGCGGAACGCGCCCGAGGTCGACGTCACACGGCCCTGGGTGCGCTTCACCTCGTCGCCGTGCAGCGCGATGGTCACCTCGGCGGTGTGCATGGCCAGGCAGGAGCCGACGAGCGAGCCGTCCACGCGCTGGCCGCGCCCGGTGCGCTCCTTGGCCAGGAGCGCGGTCAGGATGCCCATCGCGAGGAAGACGGCGCCGGCCGAGTCGGCCATCCCGCGGCTGGCGAGCCGGGGCGCCCCGTCCGGGGTGCGGACGAAGTCCGAGAGGCCGGAGACGGCCTGCGCGACCATGTCGAACATCGGCTCCTTGGCGCGCGGGCCCAGGGGGCCGTAGCCGGACGCGGCGGCGTAGACGATGCCCGGATTCTCCTGGCGCAGGGTGTCGTAGCCCAGGCCCAGCTTCTCCATGACGCCGAGCCGGAAGTTCTCCACGACGACGTCGCACTCGCGGGCGAGGGCCTTGACGATGTCGCGGCCCTCGGGGGTGGTGATGTCGACGGCGATCGACTTCTTGCCGCGGTTGAGGCCGGTGAAGAACCCGGCGTATCCGTCCGGGGCCTGGCGCAGCCGCCGGTCCCACTCGCCGCCCGGCCGTTCCACCTTGACGACCTCCGCGCCGAGGTCGGCGAGGATGCGGGTCGCGTAGGGGCCCTGGAGGAAGCGGGTGAGGTCGAGGACCTTGATCCCGTCGAGCGCTCCGGCGAGAAATTCGGGCGCGCCGGGCGCGGGCCGGGGCACGGTGTCCGGAGTGACCACAGGCGCGGTCGCGCGCTCGACGCCGGTTCCGTCCTCAGGCGCGGTCGTACGCTCGACGCCGGTTCCGTCCTCAGGCGCGGTCGCGCGCTCGACGCCGGTTCCGTCCTCAGGCGCGGTCGCGCGCTCGATGTCGGGCGCGGTCATGCGTCCTCCCCCACCGTGGCCGTGACGAGTACGTCGAGCGCTTCGACCCGACTGCCGTTGACGCGCAGGGGGTTGACCTCCAGGGTGTCCAGGCTGGGTCCGACCGACAGGGCGGCCCGGCTGATCGCCACGATCGCCTCGCTCAGCGCGTCGAGGTCGGCGGCCGTGCTGCCGCGTGCGCCGCGCAGCAGGGCGGCGCCCTTCAACTCCCCCAGCATCCGGCGCACTTCGCGGGCGTCGACGGGCAGCACCCGCAGGCTGGTGTCCTTCATGACCTCCACCCAGATGCCGCCGAGGCCCACCGCGAGCACCGGTCCGAAGGTCGAGTCGACCGTGACGCCGACGAGGAGTTCCTGTCCCGGCTCCCGCATCGGCGAGACGAGCACACCGCGCAGGTCGGCGCCGGGGACGTTCCGCGCCACCGTCGCCGTGATCGAGTCGTACGCCGCCGCCGCGGCCCCGGCGCCCTCGACGCCGAGGACGACTCCGCCGACGTCGGACTTGTGCGCGACGGCCCGCGAGCAGATCTTCATCGCCACCGGGCCGCCGGCCTTGGCCGCCGCGCCCGCCGCCTCGGCCGCGGAGTGGACGAGCACGGCCGGGACGATCGGCACACCGGCCGCCTCCAGCAGGGCCCGCCCCTCGTCCTCCGCCCAGGTGCCGACCGTCGGCCCGTCGCCGACCGCGGCGGGCGGCACTTCCCCGGTCCTGCTCGCCGTCACCCGAAGCGCGTCGCGCTGCTCGACCCACCGGGCCACATGCCCGAGGGAGGTGATCGCGAGGTCGACGCCGGGCAGCAGGAACAGCTTGTTCTCGGAGAGCAGCGACAGGGCGTACGGCGAGATGTCCAGGCAGGTGTTGGACGAGAGGAAGACCGGTACGGGCGAGGCGGCCACGATCTCGCCGATGATCTTCATCCGGCTCTCGATGAACGTCGGGTCCTCGGGGCGCTCGTCCGGCAGCGGCGTCATCATCGAGAACATGAAGTCGATCCCGGAGTCCTCGACCGCGATCTCCATGAGGTCGTCCTCGGCCTTCGTCGGCCGGGGTCTGGCGCGGGCGTGGCCGAAGCCGGTGGTGTCGAGGGGGTTGAGGATCGAGGCGAACTCCGGCAGGTGCGCGGCCAGTTTGGCGCCGGTGTCCTCCTGCCAGCCGGGCAGGGCCAGGCCGTTGACCGAGGCGAGGTCGGCGATGATGTTGCAGCCGCCGCCCGACGAGGTCACGACGCCCATGCGGCGGCCGTCCGGGAGCCGCGGGCTGTAGCCGAACACCCCGGCGGTCGCGACCAGTTCCTCGACGCTCTCGACGCGGACCATGCCCGCCTGCCGGAACGCCGCGTCCACGACGGCGTCGTCGGTGGCCATGGCGCCGGTGTGCGCCATGGCGGAGCGCATGCCCTCCTCGCTCCGCCCGGCCTTGTAGACCACGATCGGCTTGCCCGCCCGCAGCGCCTTCGTGCCGAGTTCGAAGAGCCGGTCCGGCTCGCGCACGGTCTCCAGGAACAGGGCGATGGCGCGGGTGCTCTCGTCCTCGATCAGGTAGTCGAGGACGTCCAGGCTGGTCAGTACGGCCGAGTTGCCCACCGACGCCCACAGCGTGGAGCCCACGCCGTGCGCCTGGGCGAACTGATACGTCGCCCGCGCCATCGAACCGCTCTCGAAGACGGCGCCGACCGGACCGGCCACGGGTGCGGACTCGGTGGCGACGGCCCAGGGCACCACCCCGTCCACCGCGTTGATGAACCCGATGGTGTTCGGGCCCATGAGCGTCAGGTCGAGATCGACCGCGCTCTGCGCCAGCCGCCGCTGCCGGTCGCGTCCGTCGGCTCCGGACTCCCCGTATCCGGAGGCGAGGATGACCGCGTTCTTGATACCCGCCGCGGCGGCGTCCTCGAGGATGGCGTCGACCCGGCTCGGGCCGACCATGATGTAGGCCATGTCGACGGGCTTTTCGAGGTCCCGCAGCGTCGGGACGGTCGGTTTGCCGAACACCTCGTCGTACTTGGGGTGGACGAAGCGCACATCCCGCACCCCGCCGCCGAGTTCGAGGGCGTTGAGGAGATTGCGCGCCCAACTGGAGCTCGGCGATGCTCCCACGACCGCGATACTGCGGGCGCCGAAGAAGCGGCGCAGCCTGTCCGGCTCGACGATCGAGCGTCGTGCCGCGTAGTCAACGGTGAGCATGGGGCGTAACTCCTCGGGAGTCGGGCGATGGAGATCGGACCGTGGGATTCGGGCGGGGATTCGGGCGGGGAAGGTCGGGCGAAGGGACGTCGCGCGAAGGACGTGGGGCGAAGGACATGGGGCAATTTATTTAGCTACGTAAAGTATCGCCCATGGCCCTGCGGCCGGACACCTGGGCGCCCCGGCCGCTCAGCCGAAATAGGCGGCGTTGAGCTCGGCCCCCTGGAGGGAGGACGGCGTGCCGGTGGCGGCGATCCGGCCGTCGCGCAGGACGATCAGCCGTTCGCTGGCCCTGGCCAGGCGGTCGCTGTTCTGCTCGACGACCAGCATCGAGATGCCCTCGGCCTGGAGGGCCCGCAGGGACGCGTAGATCTTCTCGATCACGACCGGGGCGAGCCCCAGCGACGGCTCGTCCAGGAGCAGCAGTCTGGGCCGCTGGATGACGGCGCGGGCCAGGGAGAGCATCTGCTGCTCCCCGCCGGAGAGCAGGCCCGCGAGCTGCGTGCGGCGCTCCGCCAGGATCGGGAACAACTCGTAGACCAGGGCCTGCTTCTCGGCGATCGCGCGCCGCACGGCGCGCCTGCTCAGCCGCATCGCGGAGATCTGCAGATTCTCCTCGACCGTGAGCGGGCGCAGGACGCGGTGCCCCTCCGGCACGATCACAATCCCCTTGCGGACGCTGGCGGCCGTCGAGAATCCGTTCATCCGCTCGCCCTGGAAGGAGACCTCCCCCGACCTGGGCTTGAGGCCGCCGCTGAGGGCGCGCATCAGGGTCGTCTTGCCCGCGCCGTTCATCCCGACCAGGCCGAGCAGTTCGCCCTCGGCGAGGGTGAAGGAGACGTCGTGGAGTACGGGTTGGTGGTCGCCGTAGCCGGCCGTCAGGCCGGTGACGTCGAGAAGCGGCGTGCTCATCCGGGAACCCCCAGGTAGGCGGAGATGACCTCTTGCTGTGCGAAGACCTCGTCGGGCGGGCCCTCCGCGATGACCTGGCCGTGGTCCAGGACGTAGACGCGGTCGCAGGCGCTGGTGATCAGCGGAAGATTGTGGTCGACCAGGACCACCCCGAGGTCGCGGGCGCCGAGCGCGCGGACGGTCGCGGCGATCTCCTGGCGTTCGAACTCGGTGAGTCCCGCGCCGGGTTCGTCCAGCAGCAGGAACGCCGGGTCGAGCATCAGATTGCGGGCGATCTCGACCAGGCGGAGCACGCCGTACGGCTGGTCCGCGGCCAGGCTCCTGGCGCGGTCGGCGAGGGCGAGGTCGGTGAGCAGGGTCATCGCCCGGTCGCGTCCGGCCAGCGCCTGCTTGCGGGCGGCCGGGCTCAGCAGCGACTGGCGGAGCCAGCCGACCCTGCCGATGCCGTCCCCGGCGAGCATGACGTTCTCCAGCAGGGTCAGTTCGGGGATGACCTTCGGGCTCTGGAACGTCCGGCCGATGCCCGCCCGTACGAGGTTCTGCGCGGGCGTGCCGAGGATCTCGTCGTCGCCGAGGCGCACGGAGCCGGTCGCCCGGACGTCCCCGGTGATCGCGTTCAGGAGCGTGGTCTTGCCCGCGCCGTTGGGGCCGATGAGTCCGATGACCTCACCGGTCGCGAAGGAGAGCGAGACATCGTTGACCGCGGTGTTGCCGCCGAAGGCGACCGACACTCCGCGCACCTCGACCCGTGCGTCCCGGTGCACGGCCCTGACCGAGTCCGCGAGGCGGTGGGTCACCTGGGTCACCGTCTCGGCGACGGCGAGGCCCGGTTCCCGCGGCTCCAACTCGCCGGTGGGCTCTGCCGCTTCGTCCGGCCGTCGGCGCCTGAGCAGCCACTTCACGAGGTTGTCCAGGCCGCCCGCGATGCCGCCGCGGGTGAGCACGACGAGCACCAGGATGCCCACGCCGTAGACCAGGTCCTGGGCCTGGCTGGTGGCCAGCGACAGCTCGTCCATCACCAGGATGGCGACGACGCCGAACACCGGGCCGAGGAAGTAGCCGCTTCCGCCGAGGATCGCGGCGAGCAGCAGCGCCACCAGGCGGGTGAAGCTGAAGGTCTCCAGGTCGATCACGAGCTGGAAGTGGGCGAAGAGCACCCCGGCGAGTCCGGCGAGGCCGCCGGAGATCGCGAAGGCGACCAGCCGCGTGGAGTCGGGCGAGACCCCCACCGAGGCGAGGACGCGCGGCCCCTCGCGCAGCGCGGTCAGTTTGCGCCGCATCGCCGACAGGTGGATGCGCAGGACGAGTTCGTACGTGAGCCACGCGAAGAACGCGGCGAGCCAGTAGTACGAGAGATAGCCGCTGATGAGCTGGTGGCCGAAGAAGGTGGGCAGCGGAATCGAGTAGATGCCGATCGTGCCGCCGCTGAACTGGTGCCAGTTCACCATGACTTCGGCGAGCGCGAGCGCGAAGGCGAGCGTCTGGATGGCGAGGAACAGCTCGTTGAGCCCTCGGGTGGGAACCGCCACGAGAACGGAGAGCACGGTGGTGACCGCGACGGAGATCAGCAGCGCGGGCCAGAACGGCATTCCGAACCGGACTTCGAGATAGACGCTGGTGAAGGCCCCGACGCCGTAGGTGATGACGACCGAGAGATTGAAGATGCCCGCGTAGCCGTAGACGATGTTGAAGGCCGTCGTGAGGATGTACGCGATGACTCCGGCGGACGCCAGGTGGACGTAGTAGTCGTTGCCGCTGGCGATGAGTCCGACGATCACCAGGACCAGTGGGCCCGCGACGTGTTTGGCCCAGACCGAGGTCAGTGCCCTGCGTATTCCTTCGGGTCTCTTCGGGGCGCCGCTCACCTCGCGCGGTGCGGCCTTGTCCAGTCCGATGGTGCTCATACGCGCTCAGCCGTTCCGCGGAAGGTGAACAGCCCTGTCGGCCGCACGAGCAGCACCAGGGACAGGATCACGAAGAGTGAGGTCAGGTGGTAACTGGCGGCGATGTGCTGGTCGGTGAAGGTCATCACGAAGCCGGCCACGACGGCGCCGCCCACCGCGCCGAAGAGACTTCCGAGGCCGCCGATGACGGCGCCGACCAGGCTCAGGACGAGGAGGGTGGGCGCGACGTCGACCGAGACGCTGCCGAGCGAGGCCTGGAAGATGCCGCCGATGACCAGGCAGGCGCCCGAGACCACCCAGGCGAGCAGTTCGAACCGCATCGTGCGGACGCCGTAGACCTGCGCCAGTTCGTGGTCGAAGGAGACGGCGGACAGGTGGTGCCCGATGAGCGTCCGGTCGAACAGGAACCACATCACGAGCAGCAGGAGGAGCGACAGGCCGATGACCAGCAGCCGTTGCTTGGAGGTCTCGTAACTGCCGATCGAGACCGAGCCGTGGATCCAGGGCTGCACGATCGAGGGCTCGCCGCCGAACCACGTGCGGGTCAGGAAGTTGAGCAGGAGTCCGAAGCCGAGAGTGGCGAGGGTCAGGCCGATGACCGGCACCTTCTTGCGCTGCGCGGGCACGATCGCGATCGCGTAGCAGGCAGCGCCCAGGACACCGCCGACCACGATCGTCAGGACGACGCCGAGGCCGCTGTTGGCGGCCCCCCAGGAGGCGCACGCGGCACCGGCGAAGACGCAGAAGTTCCCCGCGCCGAAGTTGACGACGCCGCTCACACGGAACACCAGACTCACCGCCAGGACCAGCGGAATCAGCACCGCCGCCTGCGAGAGGCCGGTCACGACCAGCGAGATCATTGCGCACTCCCTTGTGCCCAGGAACGGTCCGCACCAGAATCTTTCACATGGCTAACTGCTATGAGACTGAGGTCGCGGATCATCCCTGTCAAGGGGTCGTCGGAAACCTTCCGCGTCGGCCCGCGTCGGCACTGCCGGATTTACTTAGCATGATGTAACGTTCGTCGCCCGACCACAGAGAGGGGCCCTTCATGAGCACCGAGCCGCTGCTCCGGCTGTACCACACCGGCATGATCGTGGACAGCCTCGACAAGGCGATGGCGGCCATGGGCGACGCCCTGCGCCTGGACTGGGCACCGCCGCTGACCTCGACCGTTCCGCTGGAGTGCCCCGACGGCGTCGTCGGGCGCGAGGTCCGCTTCACCTACTCGCTCCAGGGCCCGCACTTCATCGAACTGCTGGAGCAGATCGACCCGGCGCCGTACCTCAACGTGACGGGCGGGCGCAGGGTCCACCACCTCGGCTACTACACCGACGACCTGCGCGCCGCGGCGGCGGCTCTGGAGGCCAGGGGATACCGGCGCGAGCTGAACGGCGTCGCCGAGGACGGCGGCATCGGCCGCGCCACCTTCCACTACAACCCCGAATCCCCCGGCATGTGGATCGAGTTGGTCTCGCACGAGGTGGCCGAGCAGATCGACGGCTGGATCGCCGAGGCCGCCGCCGCCAAGAACATCCCGTACGTCTCCCCGTTCGCATGAGCGGGCCGCTGACCGGACTCCACGTCCTCGACCTGTCGACGTACGTCGCGGGCCCCTCCGCGACGATGACGCTCGCCCAACTCGGCGCGGACGTCGTACGGGTGGACCCCGTCGGCGGCGCCACGGACACCCGGCGGCTGCCGCGCGGCGCGGACGGCACCAGCCTGTACTGGGCAGGGCTCAACAAGGGCAAGCGCTCGGTCGAGGCCGATCTGCGGTCGGAGTCCGGGCGCGACGTGGTGCGCGAGCTGCTGGCCGCACCGGGCGGCGGCCACGGCCTGCTGGTCACCAACGCGGTCGGCCAGTCGTGGCTGGACTACCAGGAACTGCGCCGCGTCAGGCCCGATGTCATCGTCGCCCACATCGGGGGGCGCGGCGACGGACGTCCGGCGGTCGACTACACGATCAACTCCGAGGTGGGCCTGCCCTGGCTCACCGGGCCCGTGGACTCCTCGCTCCCGGTCAACCACGTCCTGCCCGCCTGGGACCTGCTCACCGGTCTGCACGTGGCGCTGGCCCTGCTCGCGGCGCACACCGAACGCGCCGCCACCGGTCGCGGCCGGCTCGTCGAGGTCAACCTCGCGGACGTCGCCGCCGCGACCATGGCCCACCTCGGCTTCGTCGCCGACGCGGTGGTGAACGGCGCGGGACGGCTGCGCGACGGCAACTACCTCTACGGCAGCTACGGTTGCGACTTCGCGACCGGCGACGGCCGCCGGGTCATGGTCGTCGCCCTGACCGCCAGGCACTGGGACAAGCTCGTCGGACTGACCGGCACACGTACCGTCCTCGACAGCCTTCAGCGCACGCTCGGCGTGGACTTCGGCGACGAGGCGGCGCGCTACGAGCACCGGGACCTGATCTCGGCGATCCTCGCGCCGTGGTTCTCCGCGCACACCCACACCGAGGCCGTCGCCGCGCTCGACGCCGGGCACGTCCTGTGGGGCGACTACCGGACCGTCGGCGAATTCGTCCGCGATCCGCTCGTGACCGCCAACGGCCTGTTCCACCAGGTGGATCAGCCGGGCGTCGGCGTGTTCCCCGTACCGGGTCCGGTCACGCGGTCGGCCGGATGGGGGCAGGACACGCCCGCCCCCGCGCCCCGGCTCGGCGCCGACAACGACGCGGTCCTGCGCGAGTGGTCGCGGGCACCTGCCGAAGAGCCGCGGGTCGAAAGCCGCCCGATATGAGCACCGCCCGGCTCTTCCTCACCTTCACGCACCTCAACGACGCCACCCGGCACGCCGAGTACAACGCGTGGCACCAGCTCGACCACCTGCCGGAGAACGCGCTGCTCCCCGGCGTCGCCTGGGGGGACCGCTGGGTCCGCACCCCGCGGTGCGCGGCGGCCGGCCATGTCGGCGACGACGCCTACGCACCCGTCCAGTACGCCGTCGCCTACGGGTTCCGTGCCCCGCTGGAGTCCGCGCTGCGGGAGTGGACCGGCCTCAACCAGCGCGCGCTGTGGTGGGGCCGCCGCCCCGAACTGCCCTGGACCGAACGACGCCCGGTCGGCTTCTTCCACCCGGTCAAGGAGTACGCGGCCCCGCGCGTCCTCGTCGCGGCGGCGGCGCTCCCGCACCGCCCGCACCGGGGCGTCCACCTCACGCTGTCCAGGACGGCCGCTCCCGCCGAGCCCGCGGGCGCGGCCCGTTTCGCCGCGCTGGACCGGGAGTTGATCCCGGCGGTGCTCGCGGTGCCCGGTGTCGCGGGCGCGGCGACGTACCGGTTCGCCGAGGGCGCGGGCGGGTTCGGGTCACCGGCCGGGAGCGCCGACGACGGTCTGACGGTGCGCGTGCTGTACCTCGACGGCGACGTCCTGGAGACAAGCGCTCGCGTCGAGGACGCGCGGCCCGACTGGATCGGGCGGGACAGCGCGCCCGGCGACGCGGAGCACGTCCTGCTGAGCACCCCGATGCTGTCAATCCGCCCGTGGGAGTGGGACTGGTTCGACGGCGGCCGGCCGCGGCTCTGACCGGCGCGCGCGGCGGCTCGGCACACAGCAGCTGACCACGACCGAGGCCGCGCAGGTGGCGGCGCAGGCGAGCGCGGCCCAGGTCAGCCCGGTCGTCGTCGCCTCCCCCGCCGGTCCGTGGGCCGCGCCGATCAGCGCTGCGGTGACCGCGCTGCCCACCGCGCCGCCGACCGCCCGCAGCAGGATGTTGACGCTGGTGGCGCTGCCGGTCTCGCCCGGTTCGACCGAGTCGACAATGAGGCCGGGCAGCGTGCCGAAGGTCGCCCCCGCTCCCCAGGACGTCAGGACGACCGCGGCCACCAGCAGCGCCAGGTGCCCGTCGACCTCGATCAGCATCAGCGGCCCGAGCGCGCCGACGACGCCTCCCGACGCCAGCGCGACCCGTCGGCCCCTGGCCCGCGCCAGCGCCGTCGCGGTGCGGCTGCTCAGGTAGTTGCACAGCGCGATGGGGACCATCACCACACCGATCGCGCTGAGGCTGAGCCCCACGCCGTACCGGGTGTCGCGGGAGGCGAGACCGATGCGGGTGATGAGGACGGGGGTGTTGTAGAGGCTCACGCCCATCAGCAGGCCGGTGAGGTGCGCGGCGAGGACGTCGCGCCGGGCGAAGAGCCGCAGCTGCACCAAGGGGTGGGGGGCGCGCAGTTCGAGCCGGATCCACCACAGCGACAGGCAGAGGGCCGCTGCGCCGAGGACGAGCACCCCGGCGCTCGACCAGCCCCAGGAGTTGCCCTGGCTGACGGCCAGCAGCGCGCACGCCGTGGCGGCGATCAGGACCACCGCGCCCGGCACGTCCAGCGGCGCGTCGCGGCCCACCGGCACCGTTCGCGGCAGACCGGCGGCCACCGCGAGCGTGACGAGCAGCGCGAGCACCGTGGCGCCGCCGTACGCCGCCCGCAGGCCGAAGTGGTCGGCCACGAACGTCGTGAGCGGGTAGGCCGCCCCGGCGCCGAGCGCCGTGGTGATCGACAGCAGCGCGACCAGGCGGGCCGTCGCGGGACCGGAGTACAGGTCGCGGGCGCACGCGATGGTCATCGCCACCAGCGCCACCGCGATGCCCTGGAGCGCGCGTCCCGCCAGGAAGACCCCGAAGTGGGTCCCGGCGGCGGAGACCGCGCATCCGAGGGTGACCAGCGCGCACACCACGACCATCGCGGGTCTTCGCCGCCGTCCGTCGGCGAGCCGGCCGAGCAGCGGGGTCAAGGTGGCGCCGACGAGCAGGGTGATCGTGTACGACCACTGGGACGCCTCGGTGCCGACGCCGAAGGTCTGCTGGACCCGCGGCACGAGCGGGGCGCCGAGGGTGACGACCGCCGCCGAGACCAGGGCGGCGGACACCAGCAGTGCCGACAGGGCACGCCCGCTCGCCCCCGGCCCCGGCGGCCGGTCGTTCAGAGGGTCACCGTCAGCCTGTCCACCGACCGCATCTTCAGGCCCGACCACGCGGGCTCGAACCCGTCGGCCAGGCGCATGCCGGGGAACCGGTCGAGCAGGACGTTCGAGGCCATCTCCAGCTCGGACTTGGCGAGCATCGCGCCGAGGCAGAAGTGCCGCCCCGAGCCGAAGGCGAAGGTGTCACCGGCCGCGGTGAACGTCTTGGCGTGGTCGAGGTCGGGCCGGTGGAAGTCGAAGGTGTCCGGGTCGGAGAACCGGTCCTCGTCGCGGTTGGCCGAGGCCATGAGGAGCATCACCAGGGTGCCCGCGGGCAGCAGGGTGCCCTTGACCTCGACGTCCTGGGTGACCTTGCGGCCGTTCATCTGGGACGGCGGGCTGATCCGCAGGGTCTCGCTGATCGCGGGGATGACCTGCGAGCGGTCGTCCCGTACCTCCTCGAACAGCGTCCGCTCGCGCAGCAGATAGGCGAACATACTGGCCAGCGCCTTGCCGGTGGTCTCGGACCCGGCGTTGAGCAACTGCGTGACGTGGGTGAGGATTTCGAGGTCGTCCAGGCGCTCGCCGTCGATCTCGGCGGTGATCAGCCCGGAGATGAGGTCCTCGCCGAGGTGCGAGCGGCGGTCCTCGATCACGGGGGCGAGGTACTCCCAGAGTTCCTTGGTGGCCCGGCGGCCGAGTTCGTCGATCTCCGGGTCGCGGGCGAGGTTGCCGAGGAAGGCCACGTGCCTGCTGTACCAGTCGAAGAACCGGTCGTAGTCGCTGTGCGGCAGCCCGAGCATGTCGGTGATCACGTAGACCGGCAGGTAGTAGCCGAAGTCGGCCAGCAGGTCGACGGTGTCGCCCGGCCGGAAGCCGCGGGTGAGGTGCGCGGACGCCGACGCGACGGAGCGGTCCAGGATCGTCGCGACATTGCGCGCGATGACCGGTGCCCACTTCTCCAGGCCCTTGCCGCGGAAGTACGGGGTGACCAGGGCCTTCTTGCGGCTGTGTTCGGCGCCGTCCATCTGGAGCATCGAGCGGCCGAAGACGGGCTGGAGGCTGACCTCGTAGTTCTGGGTGGAGAACAGCGGGTTGCGGTAGGCGGCTCCGACGTCGGCGTGCTTGCTGATCAGGTAGCCGCGGTAGCCGTCGTCCCAGTGCACGGGGGCCTCGGCCCGCAGCCGCCGGTAGAAGGCGTCGGGGTCGGCCGCGACCTCGGAGGAGAGGAATCCGGGCAGCGTCCCAGCGGTGGTGTCGGTCATCACGACGTCGCCTCCTGCGCGATCTCGTCGAGTCGGTATCCGGGTGTGCCCCCCGTGAGCGGCATGACGGTCAGCGACAGGCCGCCGTCGACGGGCAGGTCCACGCCGGTGACATGCCCGGCGCGCGGACCCGCGAGGTAGAGCACGGCGTCGGCGATGTCCTCGGCGCGCGCGATCTTCCGCATGGGGGAGACCGCTTCGCGGTAACGCCGGTTCGCCGCGGCGGCCGTGTCCTCCGCGTCGCCGAACGATTTACGGGTCAGGCCGGTGTCCGTCGGTCCCGGCGAGACGCAGTTGGCCCGGATTCCGTACCGGCCCCATTCCACCGCCATCTGCTGGACCATCATCTTCAGCGCCGCCTTGCTCGCGCTGTACATGCCGAGCGGCGGTGTCGGATGCGTCGCGGAGATCGACGCGGTGGCGACGATCGCACCGCGCGACGCGCGGAGCGCCGGGAAGGCCGCCCGTGCCAGCAGGAAGGTCGCGCGGGTGTTGACGTCGAACGTGCGCTGGAAGGTCTCCAGGCTGAGGTCTTCGAGCGGGTCGGCCGAGCTGATCCCGGCGTTGCTCACGAGGGCGTCGAGGCCGCCGAAGGCGGAGACGGCCTCTTCCACCGCCTTGCCGACCGCCGCCGGGTCGCTCAGGTCGACGGCCAGCGGCAGGCATTCGGCGCCGGTCCCCCGGAGTTCGGCGGCGACCGCCTCGATGGCCCCGGCGTCGCGGTCGAGCAGCGCGAGCCGCGCCTGCCCGGCTCCTTCGCTCCCGGCCGCGCGCGCGGCCAGGGTCGCCACCGCACGTCCGATCCCACTGCCCGCGCCCGTGATGAGGTAGCGCACCGGAACCTCCCGATCATTCATTTAGCGATGTGAAATAACACGATAGGAGTGCTGCCCGCCACCGTCAAGGCACGGGATCGGCCGCCGTCACGGCATCCGATCAGCCCAGCAGTCGGACCGGCATGGCCAGTGGCGTACGCAGTGAACGGCCGCCCCAGCGCAGGTCGGCCTCGACCGGCCGCGCGCCGGGGAACCTGCGCGCGATCGTGCCGAACAGCGCCGTCGCCTCCATCCGCGCCAGACCGGCCCCCAGGCAGAAGTGCGGCCCGAGGCCGAGCGAGACGTGCGCGCGGCTGTCGGAGCGGGCGATGTCCAGCTCGTCCGGCCGCGCGAAGACCGCGGGGTCCCGGTTGGCCGCGGCGAGCACACCGATGACGGTGTCGCCCGCCTCGACCGCGACGCCGTCGACCTCCCGCCCCTCCTTCGCGACGTACGGCAGGAAGTGCGCGGGCGTGACGAAGCGCAGCAGCTCCTCCACCGCCGCCGGGACCCGCTCGGGCTCCGCGACGAGCAGGTCCCACTGGTCCGGGTGGCGCAGCAGTTCGAGCAGCCCGATGGCCAGCAGATTGCTGGTCGTCTCGTGTCCCGCGAAGATCATCAGCGCCATCATGGCCATCGCCTCCTCGTGGGAGACCACGCCGCTGTCCTCCGATTCCAGCAGGGCGGCCACGAGGCCGGTCTCGGAGCCGCTCGCCCGCTGGCGCGCCACGAGCACGTCGATGTACGTCATCAGGTGCCGGTACGCCTCGTCGGCCTCGACCGCCGCCCTCTCGGAGTCGGCGTTGAACTTGTTCTCGGCGATCTTCTGGGCCCATGAGTGGACCATGTCGAGGTCGTCGATCGGGATGCCCAGGAGGTCGCCGAGCACCTGGAGCGGAAGGGAGTACGCGAACTTCTTGAAGTCGGCCTCGCCGCCGCCCGCCGCCAGCGCGGTCAGATTGCGGTCGACCCGTTCGCTGACCTTGTCCTGCATCTCACGGGCCAGATTGCGCGCCGAGAACGGCGGCTGGACCGCCCGCCGCACCCGCGGGTGGTCCGGCGGGTCCATCCGCACCAACTGGTGGAACTCCTGGTCGAGGACCTGGCCGAAGGCGGCGCTGCCGTGCGGGCTGAACTCCCGCTTGGCGCGCTCGTAGCGCGCGGAGGTCTTCGTGCCCTGACGGCTGTAGAGGATGTTGTTGTCCCCGAGCAGTTGGTGCACGTGCTCGTGCCGGCTCAGGATCACCACGTCGCCCTGCTTCCAGACGGGGATCTCCTCGCGCAGCCGGTTCCAGGTGGGGTACGGGTCCGCGAGTCTGTCGCCGTCCCCGGCCAGCAGGGCGAGTACGTCGTCCCGCAGGGCGTCCGCGCCCGCGCTCGTACCGCTGCTCATGCCCGTACCTCCGCTCGTTCCCGCACCGCTGCTTGATCCCGCACCGTCACTGACTCCCGCACCGCTACGTGATCCCGCACCGTCGCTCACTCCCGCACCGCTACGACGAGCTTGCCGACGACGTGGCCGGTGAGCAGGTCGGCGAAGGCCGGGCCCGCGGCGGCCAGGCCGGGCGCCAGGTGGATCTCCTGGTCGAGGGCGCCCGAGGCGATCATGTCCGCGAGCGCCCGGCGCGCGTCGGCGTTCTCCGCGGCGAAGTCGGCCGCGCGGAAACCCTGGACGGTCAGCGAACGGGTCACCAGCCGGAACCAGTTGTCCAGCGGCAGCGGCGGGACCACCGCCTCGCCGATGCCGGACATCTGCCCGCACAGGGCGACGCGGCCGAGCGGTCGCAGCCGCTCGACCAGCCGCGCGGACGTCTCGCCCCACACGTTGTCGAAGACCGCGTGCAGCCCTTCGGGCGCCCAGCGGTCGACCTCGGCGGTCCAGTCCGGAGCCCGGTGGTCGACGGCGGTGATGCCGAGCCGCTTGAGGCCGTGCGCCTTGTCGGGGCCGCCCACGACGCCGAGGACGTCGGCGCCGCTCGCGGCGATGAGCTGCGCGGCGACCTGCCCCACTCCCCCGAAGGCGCCGGTCACGACGATCTTCTCGCCGCGACGCGGGCGGAGCACCCGCCGTACCCCGAAGTAGGCGGTCAGACCGGTCAGTCCGAGCAGACCGACCGCGTGGTGGAGGGCCACACCCTCCGGGGCGTCGTACCGCTCGGCGCTCGCGGCCGGGACGCGGACCGCGGTGGCCCAGGCGCCCGGCGCGGTCACCGTGTCCCCGACGTCGAACGCGTCGCTCCGGGACTCCACGACGGTGCCGACGACTCCGGCGGGCGGGACGAAACCGGCGCCCTCCGACCGGAGCCGGATCCGCTGCGAGGGATCGAGGGAGGCGTACCGGACCTCGACGAGGATCTCGCCGTCGACCGCCGGGGGCAGTTCCCGTTCGGCCACCTCGAACGAACCGGCGGTGAGGGGTTCCGCGCCGTCGTGGGTGAGCCGGGCTTCGTGTGTGGTGACCGACCCTGCCATGGGGGCCCCTTTCGGATTGCGCAATAAATTAGCATGGTTAATGGATTATCGACAGAATCCACCGGCTCATCGGACGACTCGTCCGCCGGCTCGTTCGTCAGCTCGTGCGGCGGCTCGTGCGTCAGCTCCTGCGGCGGCCGGGCGCCGGCTATTGCAGCGGGTTCACGGCCCGGTGGTCGCCGACCGCCGCCGCCAGGCGGGAGAGATGGTGGCGCCGGTCGCCCAGCAGGTGCTCGATGGTGGTGAGCCGCATCGCGTAGTGCCCGACCTGGTACTCCATCGTCATGCCGATCCCGCCGTGCAACTGGATCGCCTCCTGGCCGATGTGCCGCCCGGACTCGGCGGCCCGGAGTTTGGCGCGCGACGCCGCCTCGATGCCTTCGGCCGCGCCGCTCCCCGCCAGACCGCCCTCCCGCTCCCTCTCGTCGCTTTCCGCGAGCACCATCGACGCCCAGAGCACCGTGCTGCGCGCGAGTTCGAGCGAGACGTACATGTCGGAGGCGCGGAAGGTGAGGTTCTGGAAGGCGCTCAGCGGTTTCCCGAACTGGCGGCGGTCGCGCAGGTAGTCGCGGGTGATCTCCAGCGCGCGCTCCATGGCGCCGAGCGCCTCGTGGGCGTACGCCACCTGCGCGCGGGCCCGGGCGTACGCGATCACGCCGGTCGCGTCGGCGGCCGGATCGCCCAGCGGCTCGGCGGCGGTCGCGTCGAAGGTCACCCGGGCGGCGCGTCCCCCGTCGTACGTACCGAACGGGGTCCGCTCACCCCCGGCCGTCGTGAAGAGCGCCGGTGTTCCGCCGGCGTCGGCGACCACCACGAGCAGGTCGGCACGGGCTCCGTTGAGTACGGGCGAGGCGCCGCCGTCCAGCACCCAGCGCTCGCCGTGGCGCCGGGCCGTGACGCCGGGACCGCCGACGTACGCCGGAAGGAGGGTGCCGTCCGCGATGCCGGACACGTCGCCGCCCGCCCGCGCGAGGAGGCCGCCGCACAGGACGACGGCCTCGACGAAGGGCTCGGGGGCCAGTACGCGCCCGATCTCCTCGGCCACCACGCCGACTTCGACCGGGCCCGCGCCCATGCCGCCGGCCTCTTCCGCGAACGGCAGTCCGAGGACGCCCATCGCGGCCAGCCGGGACCACATGGTCTCGTCGTATCCCGGCTCCTCGGCCGTGGCGTCACGGCGGCCCTGGACCGTGGCGTAGGCCGTGCCCAACAGACCGCGTACGGCGTCCCGCAGGGCGCGCTGCTCGTCGGTGCGGTCGAAGTCCATGTCTCACAGCCCCAGGATCGTGCCGGCGATGATCTGTCGTTGCACCTCGTTGGAGCCGCCGTAGATGCTCGCGGCCCGCAGGTGGAGATAGGCCGCGGCGGCCGGGCGGGTCCACGGCGGCGCGCCCGCGGCCGGGTCGCCGGAGAGCCCCTGCTCGCCCGCGAGGCCGAGGACGAGTTCGGTGACGGCCTGCTGGAGTTCGGATCCGGCGAGCTTGAGGACGGACGAGGCGGGCTGCGCCTTGCCGTCCGCCGAGTCGGCGGCGACCCGGATCGAGGTCAGTTCGACCGCCAGCAGGTCGTTCTCCAGCCGCGCGAAGTCCGCCGCGAGCAGCGGATCCTCGCGCAGCCGGTCCCCGGCCCATGTCTTGGCCTGCGCCAGCAGCCACTTGGTCCCGCCCACGCCCGCGATCCCCACCCGCTCGTTGCCGAGGAGGAATTTGGCGTAGTCCCACCCGTGGTTCTCCTGGCCGACGAGGTTGTCGACGGGGACGCGCACGTCCTCGAAGAAGACCTCGTTGACCAGGCTCCCGCCGTCGATGAGCTGGATCGGCCGGACGGTGACGCCCGGCGAGGCCATGTCGATCAGGAGGAAGGAGATGCCGGCCTGCTTGCGCGGGGCGTCCGGATCGGTGCGCACCAGCGTGAAGATCCAGTCGCCGTACTGGGCGTAGGAGGTCCAGGTCTTCTGGCCGTTGACGACATAGTGCGCGCCGTCGCGTACGGCCGAGGTGCGCAGAGCGGCCAGGTCGGAACCGGCGTCGGGCTCGGAGAAGCCCTGCGACCACCAGATGTCGACGTTCCGGGTGGCCGGCAGGAAGCGCTCCTTGAGCTCCCGCGAGCCGAACGCGGCGATGACCGGGCCGACCATCGAGGCGTTGAAGGTGACCGGCGGCGGAACGCAGGCCGCCTGCATCTCCTCGTGCCAGATGTGCCGTCGCAGCGGCGTCCAGTCCCTCCCGCCCCACTCGACCGGCCAGTTGGGCACCGCGATCCCGGCCGCGTCGAGCGTCCGCATCGACTCGACCATCTGCTCCTTGGTCAACTCCTCGCGCGCCGCCACCGTCTCCCGAATGTGCCCCGGCACCCGCGTGGTGAAGAACCGCCGCAACCCGTCACGGAAGGCCGCGTCCTCGGGCGACAACCTCAGCTTCATACGGCTCCTCGAGGAATCACTTAACATCCCTAAGTAATATCCTCACCGTGGCACGCCACCCGAACCCCCGTCAAGAAGCGCGAACGCCCCGGTGCCCGGCCCAGCCGCCGAGGACCGGGACTCCGCGACGGTCAGGTGCGCCGGGATGGGCCGGTCAGGGCGGTCAGGGCCGCGCGGGCCTTGGGGGCGGCCAGGGGGCTGAAGTGGGGGTTGACGGACAGGGCTGTCGCGAGGTCGGTGCGGGCCGCCGCGGCGTCGCCGAGGGACCGTTCGATCATGCCGCGGTGGTAGCGGAACAGGGCGTTGCGGGTGCCCTGGGCGAGGGCCAGGTCGCTCTCGGCGAGGGCTTCGCGGTCGCGGCCGTTGGCGTGCAGGGCCCAGGCCAGGGCGTCGTGGGTGTCCATGAAGGGGCGGGACTCGATGCCCCGGCGGGCGATGGCGAGGGCCTGCGCGGCGTCGCCGTGGTCGGCTTCGAAGAGGGCCGCGTCGGAGTCGAGGGCGACGCCGTTGGCGGCGAAGAGCTTCTGCTCGGCGCGGAAGAGCTGGTACTGCTCGTCGGCCTGCGCGGTGCGGCCGAGGGACTGGTACAGCTCGCCGAGCTGGAGCACGTACTCGGGCTGCGGTACCCGCTGGACGGCCCGGTTGAGGTCGGCGAGGGCGGCGTCGGTCCTGCCGAGCGCGGCCTCGGCCCTGGCCTTGGCCTGGAACAGCGAGGTGTAGGTCGGCGCGACGCGCAGACCGGCGGCGGCCTCGGTCAGCTCGGTGGCCGGATCGCCGTTGTTGAAGGCGAGTTCGCCGAGGTAGTAGTGGGCGAACGCCTGGTCGGCCGGGCCCGCGGAGTCCTGGAGGGCGCGGCGCATGTCGGTTCTGGCCGTGTCGATGTCGCCGCGCAGTTCGGCGACGTACGACGCGCGCGCCAGCGAGGGCGCGCCGGGCCTGAGGTCGACCATGCGCTGTACGGCGTCGGCGGCCTCGTCGTAACGGCCGAGCTGAGTGAGGGCGTCGGCCAGGGTGCCGTACAGGGACGAGTTGTACGGGTTGACGGCCACGGCCTTGCGCGACCAGGTGAGCGCCTGGCGGAAATCGTGCCGCCCGGCTTCCAGGGCGGCCATGCCGCCCATCGCGGTGAAGTTGTCCGTGGCGTCCACCGACAGCGAGCGCTTCAGGACGGCTTCCGCCTTGGGGTAGTACGTCGGGTCGGCGGTGTTCTTGGCCTGCTGGACGTAGTCGAGGCCGAGGGTGCCGAGCGCGACGGCGTCGCGCGGGCTCTGCCGCAGGTGGACCTGGATGCCGTCGATGTCCTGGGCGAGCGGGTCCGCGCCGGCCGCCGGGGCCCCGGCCTCGCCCGTGGGACCCGGGGCGCGGTCGGCGCCCGTCACCGGCCAGGGGGCGAGGCCGAGGCCGCCGGCGAGGAAGAGGCCCACGCCGAGGACGGTGGTGACGGCGGCGGACAGCAGATGACGCCGGGGGCTCCGGCGGACGGACGTAGTCAATTCCCGCTCCGTTGGGGGGTCTTGGGGGTGGCGTGGGGGGACGGGCGCGGCGGCTTCGGGTCGGCGGGCGTGGCGTAGACGACGACGTTGTCGAGATAGCCGCCGCCCTCGGGTCCCGCGTACGCGCCGCCGCAGGTGATCAGCCGCAGCGTGGGCGGACCGGCGGTCGCGTAGACCTGGTCGTCGGGGAACGCGTCCTTCTCGTACTGCCGCAGCGCCCGCACGGTGAAGTCCAGGTGGGTGTGGTCGGCGCGGTCGACGGTGATCCGGTCGCCGGGGCGCAGCGTGGACAGTCCGTAGAAGGCGGCCGGGCCGGTGAGGGAGTCGACGTGGCCGACGACGATGGCGGCGCCCGGGTCGCCGGGGCGCGGGCCGTCGCTCCACCAGCCGACCTGGCCGGGGTCCTCGGGCACGCCGAGGTGGCCGTCCTGCTGGACCTGGAGGCCGATCAGGGGGTGGTCGAGGCCGATGCCGGGGATACGGATCCGGACCGGCCGTGCGGCGGGCGCCGCGGGGGCGACGGCGGCGGCGTGGCCCCCGGCGGTCGCGGGGACCGGCAGCGTGCCGACGTCGACCTGCGTGGTCTTCGGCGGCCGGGCGGTGAGCAGCGCGCAGCCTCCGGCCGTCATCATGCCCAGACCGGCGAGGACGCCCAGCGCGGTGATCAGGCGCCAGGGCCGGGCGGGGCGGAATCTGAGGGCGCGCCGCAGCCGCCCGGCCTCCGGTGCGGAGGCCGGGCGGCCCGAGGTGGCGGGGGCGGTCACACCCGGTCGGCGCGCCTGCGGCGCAGCGCCAGGAGTCCGGCGGTGGCCAGCAGGGCGCCGCCGCCCAGGGCCGTCACCGGAACGGCGGGGAAGCCACCGTGGAACGCGGTGCCGCCGAAGCCGGCGCCCACGCCGCCGTCGGGGTGCAGCGAGTCGGCCTGGTTGACCGCGGCGGTGTTGGGCAGCGCCACGTACGGGAAGGTCGAACCGGGCTGGCGGTAGGGGGTGTCGACGGCGTCGCCCGCGGCCAGCGCGGGCACGATCTTTCCGGTCTCCGCCGCGCCTTCCAGCGCCTGGAGCTCGATGTCGACGACGTCGTCGTTGAGCCGCCGGCCGTTGGGGAAGCCGGCCAGGTCCTGGCCGAGGACGCCGAGCCGGTTGGGGTTGGCGGAGGGCGCGACGGCCATGTTCAGCCGCAGTTCCTCGGACGGTGTGAACTTCGCCTTGTCCACGTCGGCGTTGAGCAACTGCGAGTTGAGGTCGGCCTGGACCGGTCCGCACGCCTTGCAGATTCCGGACAGGAAGATCTCGGCGAGGTCCTTGCGCGGGGTGGCGGGCGCCGGGACGCCGTAGATGCTCTGGATGAGCTTGGGCACGATCGGGTCCAGGACCTTGTCGACGACCGGCTGCACGGTGTGGTCCTGGTCCGGGTTGAGGGTGTTGAAGGCGTCCTTGTACTTCAGCGGGACGACGACCTCGTTGACCAGCGGGTTGCCGAGGCGCGAGACTTGGTGCCAGCCCGTCTCGCCGCCCTTGTCGGGCATCGGCGGGCCGCCCTTGCCCTCGTCCTGCGAGTCCGCGGCGCCCGCGGTTTCCCCGGCACCCCCCGCGCCCCCGGCACCCTCCGCGCCGTGGGACGCCATGCCCTCGTCGCCCTTGCCGGACGGCGCGGCGACCGCCGCGCCCTGCCGGTCGGTGGTGGACCAGACGCCGATGACGGGGTTGCGGGTCGCGTCCCCCTTCAGCGCCAGCGCGGACTTGGGCACCTGGAGGGCGATGGTGTTGACGTTGTAACCGGCGAGCGTGTTGTGGCCGGTCTCCTTGAGGTTGCCGCCGTACAGCAGGTCGAAGACCCGCAGGTCGAGGAAGAACGGGTCGGACGCCTGCCCG
Source organism: Streptomyces sp. NPDC087422 (assembly GCF_044744145.1). NCBI lineage: Bacteria > Bacillati > Actinomycetota > Actinomycetes > Kitasatosporales > Streptomycetaceae > Streptomyces > Streptomyces sp. NPDC087422. The sequence goes on from NZ_JBIUXT010000004.1 coordinate 382,021, forward strand.
GCGTAGGTCTGGCCGCCGTCGGGGAGGGCGACGGTGGCCTCCTTGCGCAGTGAGGCGTAGTCCGGCATCGACGCCTTGCCGACGTTGGAGGGGGCCGCGGGCGCGTCCTTGAGGAGCGTCTTGGTGTTGCCCTCCGCGTCGGTCACCGTCAGCGTGTACGTCTGACGGAAGTTCAAGGTGGTGTCGTCCAGCGACTTCACGACCCCGGTGTTGTACAGGAACTGGTTGGCTTCGTCCCGGTAGTGGTCGGTGAAGGACCAGGTGTACGTGGTGTCGGCCTTGCCGTCGCCGTCCGCGTCGATCTTGATGTTGTAGTGGGCGTCGTTGGCGAACGGGTAGAAGTTCGGGCCGCCGTTGGGCTCCTCGAACGGGATCCAGTTCGCCACCAGGGTCACGGTGTCGGGGTTGTCCGGGCTGGTGAAGGCGTAGACGTCGGTGTTGTCCGCCTTGGGGTCCCCGGCGATCAGCGGCGCCTCGCGGTGGCTGGAGGCGGAGCTGACACCGGGTGTCAGACCGGTCAGGACGACGGAGGACACCAGGGCCAGCAGGCCGGCGGTGGCGAGTGAGCGTTCGGCGGCGCGGGCCGCCGTGCGGCGGGGCGGGTGGGAAGACTGCATGGACCATCCGTTTCCAGGCGGGGCCGCCGCCCCCCGGCTGGGGGCGGGACGGCGCAGAGCGGGGACGGCTCAGCCCTGAACGGAACCTCGATGACCGCGCCGTACGGTGACGGCGACGGCACCGAGCAAGTCCGATATGAGGCTTAAGCTACGCATAAAGCACCATGCGCCGAGGGGGCCTGCAACGCGCCAGGTCCGAAATGCGGCAGAAGGGTTCTCGCTGTGGGCCACCACGGTCAACAAACCTGGATTCGCCGGTACTCGGGCCAGGGGCGGCGGTGGTGACGGGGCGACAGTGGGCTCCGGAGCCGGGGCTGCCTCCCTCCGCACCCCGGCCCTGTGCGCCACCCCGGTGGCAGCGGTGAGCCGCCCGAGTGAGGGCGCGCCCGTGACAGGTGCGGGGTCGGCCCATCGGGTACGCGCGCGGCCCCGCCCGCGCCGCCGGGCCGGGATTCGGCCTCCCCGTAGGCCCCGCGCCGGGCCTCCCCACAGGCCCGCGCCGGGCCTCTGCTTGCCCCGTTGGGGGATGCCCTGGTAGGACTGTGACGCGCCGTCACCGTCACATGTTCGATAACGCGGGGGTTCATGTGGTCGCCACGGCCTTCACGTCGTCGCCGCGACGACGCCCGGGAGTCCCGGGACCGGCCCGACGGCGGCTCCCCACGGTGGTACGGCAGGCCACGCAGCACGGGCTGGTGCTGGCCGCCGTCGCCGTGACCGTCCTGCTGTGCGCGACGGCGCTGGCCGCACTGGCGGCGCTGGCCGGGAGTTCGGTACAGGCGGGCGCCGTACGGCGGTTGGCCGCCGACCTCGACGCGCAGGTGACCGTCAACGCGCCCTTCCGCGCCGGAGGCATGGCCGTCGCCGACCGGGATGTACGGGCCGCCGCCGACCGGACGTTCGCCGGGGTGCCGCAGCACACCTATGTGGGGCTGCTGGGGTCTTCACCGGTCTCGGTGACGGGGATCGACGGGGTCACGGGCCCGCCGCGCGGCCCCGGGGGAACCGGATTGCACCCGGTCGCCGTCCAAAACGCGGGCAGATTCGGGCAGTTGGTCGCCGGACGGTGGCCGGTCGGCACAGCGGACGCGACGGCGAGCGCCTTCACCTCGCTGCCCGACGTACGGATCGCCGCCGGGTCCACCGCCCCGGTCGACGCGGCGCTGCCGGACGCGCTGGCCAGGCGGCTGGGAGTCACCGCCGGTTCCCGCCTCCAGGTGCGCGACGGCTTCAGGCACTCCATGACGCTGCGGATCACCGGCGTCTTCCGGCCGACCGGCCCCGTCGGATTCTGGCCCGCGATGGCCGGCGACGTGACGGCGGACGAGACCGCCAGCCAGGACCTGCTCGTGGTCTCGGCGTCGGCTCTCAACGGGAGCGTCGTCCTGAACAGCCATCTGACGGCCCACTGGAGTATGCAGCCGGACTTCGCCCGGATCGACGCCGACAGCCTCCCCGGACTGCACGACCGGATGCGCGCCTTCTCCGGCAGCGCGAGCCGCGTGTCGGTGTTCGGCGGACGGCAGCCCGCTCTGGACGACCTGACGGTGGCCTCGGGGCTGCCGGGCGCGATCGACGGCCTGGCGGTGCCGATGGTGGCGGCCCGGTCCTCGCTGTACCTGCCGAGCGTGCTGCTGGCGGTCCTCGCCCTGGCCACCCTGGTACTGGCCGCCCGCCAGCTCACCGAGCACCGGCGCGACGAACTGGCACTCCAGCAGGCCAGGGGCGCGGGCACCCCGCGACTGCTGCGCGCGGCGGCGGCCGAGTGGGCGGTCACCGGCGTTCCGGCCGCGGCCGTCGCGCCGTTCCTGGCCGGGCTGCTGCGTCCGGGCAGCCGGGGAGCCGCCGCGTGGGCGGCGGTGGGCCTGACCCTGCTGGTGCACGCGGCGGCGGTGCTGCTGCCCGTCCTGCGCTCGACGCGGTCCCGGCCGGCCCGCGGTGTACGCGCCGCCGCCCAGCGGCTGGGCGCCGACCTGGCGCTGCTGGCCGTCGCGGCCCTGGGCTATCTGGAGCTGCGGCGGCACCATTCGCTGATCGCCGACGTCGGCACGGGCGGCGCGGGCGCGGACCCGGTGCTGGTCCTGGTGCCCGCCCTGGTGGCCGGGGCCGCCGCCCTCCTGCTGCTGCGCCTGCTGCCGCTGACCTCCCTGCTCCTGGACGCGTTCGGCCGTCGCAGCCGGGGCCTGGCCCTCGCGCTGGCGGGCTGGCAGTTGAGCCGCCGGGCCGCGCGCAACGCGGGACCGGTCGTCCTGATGTGCCTGGCCGTGTCCGTGAGCGCCTTCGCGACCACCGCGCTGGCCTGCCTGGGCGGACTGGCGTCCGAGCAGGCCGCGTTCACCGTCGGCGCGGACGTACGCGTCCAGCCGTCGGCGGACGGCGGCTACCCCTCGTCCGTACTGGGCGCCGCCTATCGCGCGCTGCCCGCGGTGACCGCCGTGACCCCGGTGACGCAGTCGACGGTGAACCTGCCGGGCGACGCCACCGAGGGCCTGGTCGGCACGGTCGGCGGGCCCGCTCCCCCCACCCCGTCACCGGCCGTCTTCGGGGTGCCGCTCCCCGGCCGTCCGACCGCGCTGCTGCTGGACGAGCGGCTGCGCAGCGACGGCAGCCGCGCGGCGCCGAATCTGGAGTTGACCGTGCAGGACGCGTCCGGCCTCGTCAGTACGCTGGCGACCCGCCTGCCCGCCGCCGACGGCGCCCGGCACACCGTCGTGGTCCCCCTCGACGTGGCGCTGAGCGACGGCCACCCGCGGGCGTATCCGCTGACGGTGACCGCCGTGAACGTCCTGCCGCAGCCGAACGCGCGGCCCGCGCGGCTCGACCTGGAGCTGATCCGGGTCGGCGCGCGGGACAGCGCGGACACGTGGGTCACCGGCCTTCCCGGCGGCCAGGTCTGGGCCGACGGTACGACCCACGCCTCCGACGCCACCGCCGGGGCCTGCGAAGGCAAACCGGCGGGCGACTACAGTCCGGGCACTCCCGGGGTGTGCGCGATCGCCCCCGGCCGCTCCGAGGTGCTCAGGACCACCGTCAGCACCGGCGTCAGGGCCTCGACCGCGACCGGAGACGCCTTCGGCGGCCTGGCCGACAGCGACTACGAGACCCGGCCCGGCAGCCAGGTGCGCCTCGTGGCGGGCCCGGCCGACCGGCCTTCGCCGCTCCCGGTACGCGCCGACGCCGCGGCCCTGCGCGACACGCGCCTGAGCGTGGGCAGCACCACCACACTGGATCTGGGCGGCGGCCGGATCACCGCGACGATCGTGGGCCTGGTCGACTCGCTGCCGGGACTGGGCCGCGGACAGGGGCATCTGATCGCCGATCAGCGCCAGCTCGCCGCGGCGATGACCGTGGCCGGAGTCGACCAGGAGGATCCCGCGTTCTGGTGGATCAGCAGCACCGACAGCGCGCGTACGGCCGCTGCCGCCGAGGCGCGGCCCGCGCTGGGCCGGGTCACGACAGCGGAACGGACCGCGGCGGCGCTGCGCGACGACCCGTTCCGCGCCGGACTGCGCCGGGTGCTGGAACTCGTCCGCTACCTGGCCCCCGCTTTCGCGGTCATCGCCTTCACCGTGCACGCGGTGGTCTCCACCCGGCGGCGCCGCAAGGAATTCGCGCTGCTGCGGGCGATCGGCGTCCGGTCCACCGGCCTGTACGCGCTGTTGGGCGCCGAGCAGCTGAGTCTGGCGCTGTTCGCGGTGGTGCCGGGCGCGCTGATGGGCATGGCCCTGGCCTCGGCGGTGCTGCCGCTGGTCACCGTGGACGACAGCGGCCACGCCCCGTATCCCCCGCTGCCGAACGTCACTCCGTGGGGCACCGTGACGCTGACGGCGGTGGCGACCGCTGTGGCCATCAGCGCGATCGTGCTGGCGCTCGCCCGGCTGCTGGCCCGGGTGGACCTCGTACGCGTGCTGCGAGCGGGTGAGGACCGATGAGCCGGGCCGGACGCGACCGCGCGGGGCGGCGGACACCAGCCGAGGGAACGGGCGCGGGGGACAACGGACGTGGGGCAACGGACGGGGCGGAGACGCGAGCCGAGCGAACGGACGTGACCGGAAAGGGACTTGGGGCAACGGGTACGACAGAGACGGGATCGGCGGGAGCGGACACGGCGGTGAGGCGGCCGGGCGGTACGGGCGCCTCGGTGACACTGCGCCTGATACGTCAGGAGACCCGCGGCGACCTCCCGTTGCTGGTCTGCCTGACGGTCATGGTGATCGTGTTGACGGCGCTGTGCGCCTGGGCCCCGGCCGTCGTGGGCCGCCAGGAGGACCGGGCGCTGCGGCAGCGCGTCGCGGCGGCGCAGGCCGAGGCGCCGCTGATCAGCGTCAGCGCCACTCCGGAGGTCTTCGACACCGACCCGCCCGCGGTGGACATGGCCACCCTGCTGGGCGCGGGAAGCACCTTCACCGAGCAGCTCAGCGGCACCGGCGCGCGCCGCCTGACCTCCGTCGGCGGCGGTTACGACTACAACCCGGCGTCCCTGGTCGCACCGCCGCCTCCCGGCCCCGCGAACACCGCTACCAAGCTGGCGCTCAGCTACCTGCCGTCCGCGCGGGCCCATCTGCGCTACGTCAGTGGCCGCGCCCCGGCCGACCGCACGCCGCTGGGCACCGCGCCCCAGATCGGGTTGTCGCAGGCCACGGCGCGGGCCCTGGGCGTCACGACCGGGAGCCGGTTGACGCTGGAATTCGCCAGGACGCCCGCGGTGGGGAACGCGCCGCCCCAGGTCGACCTGCTGGTCAGCGGGGTCTACCGCACCACGGCCGCGGCCGACGGCTTCTGGGCCGGGCGGGCGTCGTTGGACCAGCCGACGCGCTACCCGGCGGAGCGCTCCGCCGGCACGGTGCTCGCCGTCAGCGGCCTCGTCGGCCTCGACGCCGCCGACCTGCTCGCAGGGGCCGGGGTCGTCGGGCCCCGGGTGACCTGGCAGTTGCGGGCCGACCTGTCGGGAGCGGCGCTCGACCAGGCCCGCGCGCTGGCCGGGCCGCTGTCGCACTACGGCGCGGACCTGAGCGCCGCCCTGTGCCAGGGAACCGACTGGATCTCCGGCGACATCAGCTGCCACGTACGCGGTCAGGCCACCGGGTCCCTGCTGGTGACCGACTTCCTGACGCCGCTGCTCGCCGAGTTCACCGCTCAGGACCATCAGGCCAGGGCGCTGGCGATGTACGCCGTCGACGCGCTGGCCGCGGTCGCGCTGGCGACCGTGGCCGTCGCCGTACGGCTGTTGCTGCGCCGACGGCGGGCGCACCTGCGGTTGCAGCGCGCGCGGGGCGCGTCCACCGCGCGGCTGGTGCTGCTGCGCTGCGCCGTGGCCTGGCCGGTGGTGCTGATCGGCGCTGCGCTCGGCTGGGCGGCCGGTCGGGCCCTGGCTCCCGGCGGCACGTCAGGATCGCCGCAGCCGGTGCCCGCCGCGCTCGCCGCCGCGGTCGTGATGGTGACGGTGCCGCTGATGACGTGGCTCGCGGTCCGCGAGCCGCGCAGGCCCGGCCGACCGCGGCGCTCGCGCCGCCGCGCTGTCACCGGCCGCCGCGTGGTCCTGGAGCTGACGGTGCTGCTCGCGACGGCGGCGGGCGTGGTCGCGCTGCGTTCGCAGGGGCCCGACGGGATTCTGGGCGCGGTGCCGGTGCTGGTGGCGCTGGCCGTCGTGCTGCTCCTGCTGCGGATCTCCCCGCTCGCGCTGCGCGTGGTGCTGCGGCGGACCCGGCGCGCCCGGGGAGCGGTGGGCTTCATCGGGGCGGCACGGGCCGCCCACGACGCCCCGGCGACCGGGCTGGCGCTGTTCGTCCTGGTCCTGACGTTGGGGACGGCCGTGTTCGGCGGCCTCGTGCAGCGCACGATCGGCGACGGCCTGGCCGCGGGCGCGGACTGGACCACCGGCGCGGACGCGAGCGCGATCGTGGCCGGGACCGCGAACGGGGCCACGACCGGGACCGCCGCGCCGGGGACCGGCGCAGGCAAGGGCATACGGACCGTCGTCCAGCATCTGCACACCCTCGACCTGGTGGGACAGGTCGACGGCGCGCTGATCACGCAGGTCGCCGTGATCACCGTGGACCCCCGGCAACTGGCGGCCGTCGCACCGAAGTCGCCGCTGGCCAACGCCCTGCTGTCCGGGCTGGCCACCCCGGCGGGAACCAGGATCGACGCGCGCGTCCCGCTGCCGTCCTTCCTCTCGCCCGACCTGCGGGCGCGCGAGCGCACCGGTGGCTTCACCTCCAGCGTCTCGATCCTCGGGCGGCGGCCGGTGGACCTGGTTCTCACGCCGGTCGGCACCCTCACCGGCGCGGACCTGCACGACCCCCTCCTCGGGCCGGTCACGGCGCGGATTCCCGCCGGGACGCCGCTGCTGATCACCACGGCGGGCGCCGAGCACCTGATGCCCGAGCAGTCCTCGGGGAGCACCGTCATGCTGCTCAAGGGCGGCGCTCCCGACGGGACCGCCCCCGCCACGCCCGCCGCGCTGCGGTCGGCGGCGGCTCAGACGCTCGGGCCGCTGGCCCGGATCCGCGTCCGCTCCGAAACGCTGAGCGCCCTGCGCGCGGACGGGCTGACGCGGGGACTCGACACGGCCTACGCCGTCACGTCGATCCTGGCCGCGCTGGCCGGCCTGCTCACGCTCGCCCTGGAACTGACCCTCACCGCGCACGAGCGCGGTCGCACCGCCTCGTTCCTGCGCACGCTCGGGCTCGGCGGCAAGGAGGCCGGGGCGCTGCACTTCCTGCAACTGCTGCCGCTGGCGGTCGCCTCCGCGGTGGGCGGCACGCTGCTCGGGCTGCTCGAACCGCGGCTCATGGCACCGGCGTTGGACCTGCGGCAGTTCACCGGCGGCCCGGCCCAACCGGCCCTGCGCACCGACTACTCGCTGACGCTCGCCCTCGTCGTCGCCGTGACCGCGCTGATCCTGGTCGCCGCCGCGGCCGAGACCGTCCTCGCGCGTCGGCGGCGACTGGGGGCCGTGCTGCGGCTCACGTGAACGGCCGCGGCTCAGGGTGCGGCCGTCGAGCGCAGGGCTTACGGGGCGCTCTCGGTGGACTCCGTGTCGCCCTCCGTGTCTCCTGCGCCCGCGGCGCTCTCCGCCGCGGACTTCGCCCGCCGCGCGGCCTCGTCCGGCCATACGCCGATGTGGTCGGTCTCCAGGGCCAGCCGCACCCGTTTGCGCATGTGCAGGCGCTCGGTGAACTGGCCGGGCAGTTGCAGCCGCCCGCTGGCGTCCAGTACCGCGAACTCCTCGGCGGTGAGCACCTCGACGCCGTCCTCGCCGGTGGTGACCCGGCGCAGCACCTCGGTCGAGGTGCGGCCGTTACGGATCCGCACCGTGCGCTGGACCTGCTCGGACACCAGCGCGTCGTGGGTCACCACGATCACGGTGACGCCCAGGTCCTCGTTGGCCCGGCGCAGTGCCGCGAACACCTCGTCGCTGGTGGCGGTGTCGAGTTCGCCGGTGGGTTCGTCGGCGAACAGCACCTGCGGCTCGTTGGCGTTGGCCACGGCGATTGCGACCCGCTGCTGCTCGCCGCCGGAGAGCGTGTCGGGCGTACGGTCCCGGCAGTGTCCGACGGACAGCAGGTCGAGCAATTCCTCGGCCCGCGCCCGGCGTTGGGAGCGCTTGATCCCGGTGTACGTCATCGGAAGCATCACGTTCTCGGCCGCCGAGAGGTAGGGCAGCAGATTGCGCGAGGTCTGCTGCCAGACGAAGCCCACGGTGCCCCGCCGGTAGCTGAGCCGCTCGCGGCGCTTCATCGTCAGCAGGTCGTGTCCGGCGACCGTGGCGGCGCCCGCGGTGGGCACGTCCTGGCCGGAGAGTATGCCCAGCAGGGTGGATTTCCCGGAGCCGGACGCCCCGACCACCGCGATCATCTCGCCCTGGGCCACGGCGAGATCGAGGCCCTGGAGCGCCTGCACCTCGACGCCCTCGGTCTGGTAGATCCGCACCAGGTTCTCGCAGACGACCAGCCCCTCCTCCCGCCGTGGCGCCGCGACGGCCCGCCGCCGCAGCTCGTCCAAGTCCGTTGCCCCGGTGGGCTGTTGGTGAACTGCCACGCGGTCCCCCGATAAGGTGAAGTCTGCGAATCCCACTGTCGGACAGCCGCCAGGGTAATGCGCGAACCCGCCCGGGAGCCGCCGTCCGCGGGACCGGACCTCGATCAAGGGTCAGCGTCACCGAGGTCGTCGCGTCCGCTTCGGCCCGCGTCACATCCGCCACGATCCGCATGCCGTCGATCGGACAGCGTGCCGTCAGACCGCGCGGGCGTCCCGCAAGAGTTCCCGGACGCCGCGAACAGGGCGGTAGCCGAAGGCGTTCGTTGCCGCGGTGGAGTCGTACACGCGGTCCAGACGATCCGGCACCGGCCACCCCCGGTCGCGGAACGCCTCGACCACGTCAGGAGCCCGACCGGCGAGGACCGCGCCCGCGTCGCGGTGGAGAGCGACGCAGTCCTCACGCTGGAACACGTGCGGCCCGGAGACGTTGAACGTGCCGGTCACCTCAGGGCGCGTCACGGCCAGGACCCCCGCCGCCGCGACATCGGCCACGTCGACCGCCCGGTGGAGCAGATGGCGCGCGCGTACGGGCAGCGGCTCCGGAAAGCACCGCGCGATGCGCAGCGTGACCGCGGAGACGCCGCAGGCGGCGACCAGCCGCTCCGCGGCCAGCTTGGTCTCGTCGTAGACGTCCCGGGGAAGCGGCGTGAGGTGCTCGTCCACCCAGACGGCGCGGTCGGCGGGCACCAGGGCGTGGCCGTAGACGCTGGTACTGCTGATGTAGAGAACGCGCCGGACACCGAGGCGCGCGGCGTCGTCGAGGAGTTCCGCGGTCATGCCGACGTTCACGGCCCGGAACTCCTCATCGGCCACGCGCCCGACGTGCGGGGCGTGCAGCGCGGCGGTGTGGACCAGGACGTCGGCCGACCGCAGCGCCGCCCGCCGCTCGCGCGGGTCCCGCAGGTCGGCGACGACGCTCGTCCAGCGGCCGGCCACCCTGTCCACGCCGCGGACCTCCCGGCCCGCCGCGTCGAAGGCCGCGGCCAGGGCCGATCCGACCCGGCCCGAGCTTCCCGTGACGACAACCGCCCCGCCAGGGGCCCGCATCCTCCGCTCGGCGCTCACACCCCGATTCTGCCAGCCCCGCGCGGATTCGGTCCGAAGCACCCTCCCCGCCGTGCGATGCCGCGCCCGCCTCGACAGGAGACGCCGTCACCCGGCGGTAACCGCGCCTGTCGACTTGGGCGTTAGGACCGCGAAGGCGAGGAGCGTGGGGCCGGCCAGGCCCTAGGCCGCGCCCGCGAAGCGGGCGGTCAGCCAGACGGGGTCGACGATGGCCGAGCCGACCACGACGGCGTGCGCGCCCGCGGCCAGGGCCGCGCGTACGTCGTCCGGCGTGGAGTAGCCGCGCTCGGCGACGACCGGCACCCCGGCGCCGGCGACGAGGGTGGCCACAAGTCCCAGGTCGGGCAGGGGCCCGGAGTTCGCCTTGGCGGGGTAGCCCATCGTGGACGAACTGACGATCGCGGCGCCCGCCTCCACGGCGGTGCGTGCGTCGTCGATCCCCGGCACGCCCGCCTTGACCGGCTTGCCCAGCGCGACGAAGGACGCGACGAGTTCGGCCAGGTCCTGGCCGTCGTGTCGGCGCGCCGCCGCGTCCGCTTCCAGTTCCACGACGTCGGCCCCGGCGTCCACCAGGGCGGCGGCGTGGTCGAGCGTCGGCGTGATGCGGACGACCCCGCCGTGCGAGCCGTCGATGCTCACGGCGAGCACGGGGAAGCCGGGGAGCGCGCGCTTCACCGCGCGTACGGCGTCCGGGCCGTCCATTTTCACGGCGACGGCGCCACCGGCCTGCGCGGCGGCGGCGAGCCGGACGACGTCGTCGATGTTCTGCCAGGGCGACTGGGGCGACGGGGTGAGCGAGACGATCAGGCCGCGAGGAAGGATGTTCACGCCGCGAACTCCTCTCCGGCGACCAGGACGCGCTCGACGGCGACGTTCTCGTCGGTGACGATCAGGTCGGCCGGGCCGCCGAGGGTGAGTTCCCCCGCGCCGGTGAGCCCGTAGAAGCGGGCGGGCGCTCGGCTGGCCAGGTTCACCGCCCGGTCGACGGGCCAGTCGTGCTCGACCAGCTTGCGTACCTGCTGGAGCAGCGTCACCGTACTGCCGGCGAGGGTGCCGTCGGGCAGGCGCGGCACCCCGTCGGTGACCTCGACGGTGAAACCGCCCACGGTGAAGACACCGTCACCGGCCCCCGCGGGCGACGCGGCGTCGGTGACGAGCATGATGCGGTGCTCGGCGGCCTTGAGCGCGAACAGCGAGGTCTCCCGCGCCAGATGGATGTCGTCGGCGATGAGCTGGATGGCGACCTCCTCCCGGTTGAGCGTGGCGCCCGCGATGCCGGGCGCGCGGTGGCTGAACGCGATCATCCCGTTGAACAGGTGCGTGACCGCGCGGGCTCCCGCGTCGAAACCGGCGTACGCGGTCGCCGCGTCGGCGCCCGAGTGCCCGGCCTGCACGATGACCCCCTGGCCCGCGGCCCAGGCGATCAGCTCCGGCGCGCCCGGCAGTTCGGGGGCGACGGTGATCGTACGCAGCGGCCCGGCGTCGAGGAAGCGTCGCACGATGCCGATGTCGGGGTCGCGGAGGTACTCGGGCCGGTGCACGCCCCGGTGGTGCGGCGACAGGAACGGGCCCTCGGCGTGCACGCCGACGACCTTCGCGCCGGGAGGCGAGGACGCCTGGAGCTTGTCCAGCACGCCGAGCTGCCGGACCACGTTCTCCTCGGAGTCGGTGATGACGGTGGGCTGTACGTGGAAGACGCCGTCGCGGGTGAGGGCGGCGAGCGCCCGCTCGAACTCCTCGGCCGTGGCCGCGTTGAAGTCGACCCCGCCGTAACCGTTGACCTGGAGGTCGACCAGGCCGGGCAGGACGTACCCCGTGCCGGTCGAGGGCAGGCCGGTGCGTACCAGCCGTCCGCCGTCGACCTCGACGTCGCCCTTCACCCAGGCGCCGGCGACGACGGCGCCGCGTGCGGAAATTCTCATGGATACAACCTCGCTATATGGGGGGCTGGGCCGCGGCCGGTCGGCTCTGCGGCGGATTGATGGCGGTGCGCGCGGCCGGCCTGGCCCTGGAGGGCGGCGCGGAAGCGGTAACGGTCACCGCGGTAGACGCTGCGGCACCACTGCACGACCCGGCGGTTCTCGTCGAACGTGGTCTGGACGATCCCCAGGACGGGGTCGCCCGGAGCAAGGCCGAGGTTCTCTGCGATGTCGGCGGTGGCCCCGCGCGCCTCGATGACGCAGTCGGCTCTGACCGCGTGCAGGCCGTACTCGTCGGAGAGCGTGGAGTACAGGGAAGCGGTGGTGAAATCGTGGTCGCCGAGGCCCGGCGCCAACTGCTCAGGGATGAGCGAGAAGTCGATCAGGGTCGGGATGCCGTCGAGATACCGCAGCCGGACCAGGTCGACGATGGGTGCGCCCGGGGCGACGCCCAGCAGGTCCGCCTCGTCGAGCGAGCTGGCGCGGGTCAGGCACTTCAGCACTTTCGAGCTGGAGGTCAGGCCGTTCGCCTCCGCGAGGTCGGAGAAGCTCACCAGCCCGGTGGCGCCCTCCTCGATCGACTCCGCCTCGTCCTGGTCCGCGGGCCGGGCCGGGGCCGGCGCGGGCGTCTGCCCGCGCACCCACCGGGCGCCCATGACGACGGTGACCAGGCCGGCCGCCTCCAGATCCTTCAGTGCCTGACGGACGGTGACCCGGCTGACGTCGAACTGCTCAGCGAGAACCCGCTCGGAAGGCAGTCTCGAACCGGGCTCGATCACACCCGATTCGATGCGTTCCCTGAGGTGCTGCGCCACCTTGCGGTGCAGTGCTGGCGAAGTAGACATGACCCCGATTGTGTCTCGTGGAGTTGGTGGGAATGAACGTAATCAGCAGCCCGTGTCGCACGGTGCGAAGGCGGCCGTACCGCCCTCGTACGGCCGCCCGGCCGGGCTATTCGCCGTCGTCGAGTTTGGTTCCGGTGTCGAGGAAGAGGAACTCGTCCGGATCGATCCCCCGCGCCCGCGCCGAGCGCAGCGCCACCTGTTGCAGCAGCGCCGCCACGAACACCGGTATCTCCAGGGGGTTGTGCGCCTCGACCGGCACGACCAGGGTCCGCTCGCCGTGGACGACGGGGGCGCCCGTCCGCAGTTCGACGATCTGACGGCCGAGCGAGCCGAGGGCGCGCAGGATCTGCCCGTCGTCGGGACCGTCGAGAACGACGTGCAGCGTCGAGGGGTGGGTGGACTCCATCAGCCCGTGCAGGTACTGCCGCGTCTCGAACGACGCCGCGGGGACCCGCGTCACCTCGCGCAGCAGCAGCGCGCCGCTCTCGGCGACCCCGTACTGGTCCGCGGGCGCCACCAGGTCGATGATCGACGCGGCCGACAGCCGGTCCGCGATCTCCTCGGCCTGCGCGGAGGTCGCGTCGAGGAACCCGGCGAGCCGCTCCCCCAGGCTGAGCCACGTCGGCGACGGTTCGCCGTCGGTCCAGGTCTCGGCGAGCATGGAGACGGCCATCGCCGAGGCGGTGAACCCGATCGTCGAGGCGAGGCTGTCGGGCAGGTCGCCGAGGGTCAGCACCGAGTCGGCGGCGGCGGCCATCGGCGAGTCGGTGACGTTGACGACCGCGAGCTTGCGGCCGGTGGCCGCGCGCATCACGTCGACCGTCTCGCGGCTGCGGCCCGACTGGGACAGCGCGACGAGCGTGGTGGTCTCGTCGAACGGCCCCGCCTGCGCCGCGTTGAGCCGGACGCTGGGGATGCCGCGCGCCGACAGGTGGGCGACCGGTGCGGCGAGCGCCGCGAGGCTCGCGCCGATGCCGATGAACGTGGCCTGGTCGGGGCGGCCGACCGCACCCGCCGCGGCGAGCGCCCGCTCGCGCAGCACCGGTGCGACCTCGGTGAGCCGGCTGGTCTGGCTCAGCACGCCCTCGTCGAAGGGGATGAACCCCTGGCGCAGAAACGCGTTGACACTCATCGGCCGCTGGCCGCCCTTCCTCGTCGTGCCAGGGAATCGATCACCACGGCGGCCACGAGTACGGCGCCGGTGATCACGTACTTGACGGCGGAGGTCTGGTTCAGCAGATCCATGCCGTTGGACACCGCTCCGATGACGAGCATGCCGAGCAGTGCGGAGTACGCGGTGCCGCGTCCGCCGAACAGGCTGGTGCCGCCGATGACCGCGGCGGCGATCGCGTTGAGCAGGATGTCGCTGCCGCCGCTGGCCTGGTTGACCGCGAACAGGCGTGAGGCCGCGAGCACACCGCCGAAGGCGGCGAGCGACGAGGCGATCGTGAAGGCGATGACCTTGACGGTGCCGACCTGGATGCCCGCGCGCCGGGCCGCCTCGGCGTTGCCGCCGACGGCGAACAGCTTGCGGCCGAAGGTCGTGCCGCGCAGCAGCAGGTCGACCAGGACCACGAGTCCGACGAAGATGATCAGCGACAGGGGTATGCCGTGCCACCGCGCGAAGACGGTCGTCGCCGCGACGATCAGGACTGTGATCACTCCGGCGCGCACCAGGCCCCCGGTGAGCGGCCGTACGGTCAGGCCGCGTTCGCGTCGCCGTCTCGCGGTGAGGACCGTCCCGCCGAAGGCCGCGCCCGCGTAGACAGCGGCGATCACGTATCCGATCCACGCGGGGAGCGTGGTGTTGGCGAGCGAGGCGATGGTGCCGTCGTAGGGGATGTTGATCGTGCCCTGGTTGCCCAGGACGAGGAGTTGGCCGCCCTGCCAGGCGAGCAGGCCGCCCAGGGTCAGCACGAACGACGGAACGCCGAGCTTGGTGAAGATGAAGCCGTGGAACAGGCCGATCGCGGCGCCGAACACGACGGCCAGGACGATCGCGAGCACCGGCGGCCAGCCCTGGTTGATGCTCAGCACCACCATGGAGGCGGAGGTGATCCCGCTCACCGATCCGGCGGACAGGTCGATCTCGCCGATGATCAGGACGAACACGATGCCCAGCGCGATGACGCCGGTCGAGGCGATCTGCAGGCTCAGGTTGGAGAGGTTCTGCGGCGAGAGGAACCGCTGGTTGGCGATCTGGAAGACCAGCGAGATGACGACGAGGCCGAGGATGACGGGCAGCGCCCCGAAGTCGCCGGTACGCAGGCGCTGGACGCGCTCGCGCACCCAGTTCTCCTGCGCCGGCGGTCCTGGCGGCAGCACGCTCTGCCCGGCGGGGGCGGTTGCGGTGTTGGTGGTCACGGTCATCCTTCCTGAGCCCGGTCGCGGCGCAGCGTCCGGCGCTTTTGGGCACTGCTGTCGGCGACGCCGGTGATGGCGGCGACGACCTGTTCTTCTGTGGTCCCCTCGACGGGGAACTCGGTGACGCTGCGCCCGAGCCGCAGGCAGACGATGCGGTCCGCCACGTCGAAGACGTCGGCCAGGTTGTGGCTCACCATGAGGACGGCGTGCCCCTCGCTCCGCAGCCGCTCGATGAGTTCGAGCACTTCGGCGGTCTGCTCGACGCCGAGCGCCGCGGTGGGCTCGTCCAGGATGACCAGCCGCGGGTCGCCGAGCAGGGACCGCGCGATGGCCACCGACTGGCGCTGCCCGCCGGAGAGCGAGGAGACGGGCGCGCGCAGGTCCTTGATCTTGACCGAGAGCCGCTTGAGCAGCCCGACGGCGACCTCTTCCATGTCGAGCGCGCTCAGGAAGCCGCCGTGGTGCTTCTCGCGGCCGAGGAAGAGGTTGGCGACGATGTCGAGGTTGTCGCACAGCGCGAGGTCCTGGTACACCGTCGCGATGCCGAGGCGGGTGGAGTCCGTGGGCTTGCGCGGGGAGACCGGCTCGCCGTTCACCGCCATGGTGCCGCCGTCGCGGGGGTGCGTACCGGCGATCGTCTTGATCAGGGTGGACTTGCCCGCGCCGTTGTCGCCGACGAGCGCGACGACCTCTCCCGCGGCGACGGTCATGCTGACGTCGCTGAGCGCCTGAACGGCGCCGAAGCTCTTGCTGATGTGTTCGAGTTCCAGCACGGGCGGCGGGCGTTCTCCCGCCCGGTCGGCCGCCCTGTCAACGGTCGTTGTCATCGGCGGTCTCCTTTCATGCCGAGTCGGTCCGCCGCGGTGGCGACCGCGATCGGTTGGGCGAGGTGCCACGCGCCGGCGCCGACGAGACCGGCGTCGTCGCCGCACACGGCGGCGCGTACGTCGACGTCCCAGGAGACGTGCGAGCGCGCGGTGTCGCTGATGCGGCGGTCGAGCTCGTCGAGGAGCTGCGCGCCGGCCGCGCGGGCGAGGCCGCCGCCGACGACCAGTACGTCGGGTGAGACGACGTGGCACAGGAGGATCGCGGCGGCGGCCGCCGCGTCGGCGATGTCGGTGAGGGCGGCGGCGGCCAGGGCGCGGGGGTGGGGCGCGGTCGGTACGGGGTCGGCGCCGGGGGCGCCGTCGCTTGAGGCGAGGTCGGTCAGGGCGCGGTAGTCGACGTCCCTGCCCAGTTCACGCCCGGCCTCGCGTACGCGCTGTCCCGAGCCGAGGTCCTCGATCATGGGGCGCCCGGCGCCGAGCAGGTGCAGGAATCCGATCTGGAACCCCGACACGCGTCCGGACAGCACGCGGCCGTCGCTCACCACCGCCGCGCCGATCCCCGTCGAGAGGGTCAGATAGGCCGTTGTCCCCGCGGTGGACCCGGCGCCGAAGTACGCCTCGCCGATCGCGGCCAACTCGGCGTCACCGGCCAGCTCGACGGCGAGTCCGGTGGCCTCGGAGAGGTACGCGGCCGACAGGCGGCCGAGGTCGGTGGACGGCAGATTGCGCGCCACGTGCAGACGGCCCTCGACGTGGTCCACCCGTCCCGGCAGTCCGACGACCGCCGAGACGGCGTCCGTACCGGCCGCGATCCGCGTCATGAGATCGGCGACCTGCTCGTGCGCCGCGTCGTGCCGGACGGGCTCCTTGAGCCTGGCGGTCACGGTTCCGCCGCGGTCGACGAGCGCCGCGCGGGCGGTGGTGCCGCCCAGGTCGACTGCGACGACCTGGGCGGCATCGCCGGTGGAGAAGGAGGTCACTTGATGAGTCCCGCCTCGACGCACGCCTTCTTGTAGTTGGCCGTGCAGATCTGATCGACGGTCAGATAGCCGCTGTCGAGCAGGATTTCCTTCATGTTCTCCATCGTCACGGCGATGGATTCGAGCAGGTAGGCGGGCACCTTGCCCGCACCGTCGTCGATGGTGCCGTTGAGCAGTTCGCCGGAGGGCTTCTGCCCGGTGGCGAGGGCGGCGGCGGCCTTGGCGCCGATCCGCGCCTCGGTCTCGACCGGCAGGTACGTGCTCTCGTACAGGTCGCCCGCGACCATGTTCTGGATGGCGTCGAGCTGCGTGTCGAGGCCCGTGACGGGCGGCATCGGCTTGATGCCCGCGCTCTTCAGCGCGGCGACGACACCGGTGGCCATGCCGTCGTTGCCCGCGTAGACACCGGCGATCTTGGACGCGCCGAGCTTGGTGATGGCCTGCTGCATCTGGTTCTGCGCGTTGGCCGCCGACCAGCCCTTGGTGTCGTACTCGGCGGCGACGGTGAAGCCGGACTTGTCGATGACGCTGTGCGCGCCGTCCTTCTCCGGCTTGGCTCCCGAGTCGACGGGGTCGCCGTTCATCATGACGACGTTGCCGGAGGTCTTGCCGTCCTTCTTCAGCTTGTCGAGCAGTGACTGCATGCCGACGGCGCCCTGCTGGACGTTGTCGAACTTCACCCCGTAGTCCACGGCCGCGTTGTAGATGACGCGGTCGTAGCTCATGACCTTCGCGCCCTGCCTGCGGGCGCTGGCGACCACCGCCCCGGCGGCCTTGGAGTCGACGGGGTCGATCACCAGCACGCTCGCCCCTTCGGTCAGCGCGGACTCGGCCTGGCTGAGCTGCTTGCTCGCGTCCCCGGCCGCGTTGTAGTAGCGGAGCTGACACTTGGGGCAGCTCTCCGCGAGCTGCTTCTCGAAGGTCGGCTTGTCCCGCGCCTCGTACCGGGCGGTCGCGTTCTCCGGGAGCAGCAGCGCCACGATCGGCTTGTCCTTGGCCTTGCCGCCGCCGGAGCCGCCGGTCGAGCCGGAGGTCGCGTCGGATGTGTCCGACGAGCACGAGGCCAGCATGAGGGCTCCAACTACAGCCACCCCCGCAACGGCCATGCGTCGGCGGTGTGAATGAGAAGTAACGTTCATGAGAGTTTCGTCCACCTCTGAGCCATGTGTAGCGGGGTGAGTTGCCTCAAGCTAGATCTGGTATCAACCAGTGGTCAACCCTCTGGTATTACAGCTCGATAACCTAAGCAAACCACTGGTATTACCCCGAGGTGACCAGCAAATTTCCCCCCGCCCCACCCGCACACCCCGCGCCGCCGCCCCCGTCGACCCCAACTCCCCCGCGATTCCCCCCGACCCCCCGCCCTCCCTCTGGTACGAACCACCGGTCGTATCCAATCCCACCCCGCCGCACCCACCCCCTCCGAACCGAAAGCCCCCGCAGACAGGAAGAGGCCGGCCCGGACGCGCCTCACCGGAGGCAAGCGAACTGGACGGCCTGTGGAACCTTGGGGACGCACGTGGGCCCAGCGGACGACAGCGCACGGGCGGCGGCGTGGACGAGGACCCCCAAGATGCCCGGCGAGCGGACGCGCGACCGGATCGGCGCAGCCTCCTCGGCTCACCTCAGGTGCCTCAGGTGGGCGAAGATCCATTCCCGGGCGGCTCCAAGACCAGCACCGGCCCATGGCGCTTCCGCCGACTTCGGCGGGCCGCCCGCAGTGGCCGAGCTAGCCGGAAGGGTGAGTCAATCGACTCACCGTTGCATAGTCGTCGGATGCGTGAACCGTAGCCAACAGGATAGCGCCGTCAGAACACTCGAGAACCGCTGGGTTGTTACCCGGGATCGGTGCATAGGCGGCTTCACCCGTGAAGGCATCGAGAATGTGCACAGGGCCCGCACCGGAAGACACGAACAGAAGCGCGGACTCATTCAGACAGCCCGCGGCGATGGCACCGACGTCCGAGCCCATCGACAAAGCAGGACCCAGTGGCTCACCAGTCACCCCGTTATACCGAGACAAGTTTCCATTCATGTCGAGTGACGCCAGGACAGCCCGGCCGTCGGGATGCGTCAGCGCAGTCATCCTCATGTTGTATTCGCCAAAACCATGAATATGTGATCCGAATGGCTCGCCGGTCGAGGCGACCCACCGATACACAACTCCAGCCTCGTCCTCCGCTGCGATGAGGACCGTGCCGTCCTTGAGCGACAGTGACGTGATGGTCTTCAGCGGATAATCCGGCCCCGTCAGTTGAGGGCTCAACGCTTCGCCGGTAGTCGCGTCCCAATAGTGGATGAACGGCTCACACTGCGCGGCAACAGCGATGAACGCTCGCCCACCGGGCAGCGGCCCACTGGTGACGTCCCAAGCGGTGTCATCAAACTCAGCCATCGCGCCAACGGGCACGGGCCTGCCACTTGCAGCATCAACCCGCACCACCCCGATATCCGTGGCTACCGCGACGACGGCATCACCATTCGTCGGGGTGGCCACCGCAACCGTCGATATCAGATCCTCACCCGCAAACCTCCAGAGCATTTCACCGGTGCGAGGGTCCCAACGCCAAAAATCGTAGCCGGTACCATTTGAGAGCAATATGGGCGTATCACTCTCACCTTGAGCCAAAACCGGCACGACGCCGTCCGGAGCTTCTTCCGCAAACACTGTTTCCAGGACCACATCTAGCAATTCGAGCACAACGCTTCCCAATCTTTCCGCATTACGCGGCGCCGACACATCTCCAGAGCTCCGACGAGCGGAGGCCGCATCCCAAAATTCCCCACTCGACCCCTGACGGATCGACGCACCTCGTTGAAGGCGCCTATGCGCGACGGAGAGTGTCACTGTCAGCCGCGAGCCATGGTGGCGGGAGGGGGCGGCGGGGGGATGAGTCGGGCTTCGGCGCGGTCGAGGCGTCTGGTTGTGCGGCTGTGGGCGGCCCGGGCGGCGGCGAGGAGGACGCCGATCGTCAGGCAGAAGACACCGAAGCCGGTGGTACCCACGATCAGGAGGATGGTGCCGAGGACGAGATAGAACCCGGCGAGCCAGGGCAGCCACCGAAGGCCGCTGCGCGCCGCCTTGCGTTGGCGTCGCAGAAGGACGGTCATGGCGTGCCGTACGGCCGGGTCCGCGGGAACGCGTCCCTTGCGCAGGCGGCGGGCGATCACCGGGATCTGCCGGGGCCGGATTCCGGCCTCCTGGGCGAGGTGTCGCCGGAAGGTCCGTTGCCGCCACAAGCCCGCCGTGGCGGCGCCCAAGCCTCCCGCGAAACCGCCGAAGTTGAAGCCCAGCCAGAACCACAGCGCGGCGTACATCACCGCGAGGAAGGCCACTGCCGTCCCGACACGCACCCACAGGCGGTCGTACCAACGGCGTTCACCATCCCAGTCCACATCCCCGTCTTGGCGGTACTCGCTGTTCATCCGCGCCCCCAACTGCCGTCGCCACAAGGACAGTCGTCTACCCCCGAGGATCGCGCGAACGCGTCGTCACGATGTCAAGCCCGGTGCCGGTGCGGCCCCCTCCGAAAGATCGTGGCCCGTACAGGTCACTGCCCGTACGGACCCCATCCCGGTGTGCCGCTGGGCCCCCGGGGTCATCGGTCGTCCCTGGAGGAAACAGCCCCAAGCTGGTCCCCGCGCACCTGGAGGGGACCGAGCCCGTCGTCGGGGGCAACTCGTCCTGGGGCGGCGTCAGCGGGGGCGGCGGCGGGTGTGCTTGTCGCCGAGGGTGGAGGGCAGGAAGAGGATGTCCTTCTGGTTGAGGTTGACCCCCGGCGGGACGATCTCGTCGATGCGGTCCAGTACGTCGTCGCTGAGTGCGACATCGGCGCCGGCCAGCAGGTCGGTGAGCTGCGCGGGGGTGCGCGGACCGAGGAGGACCGAGGTGACCGCCGGGTGGGTCAGCACGAACGCGGTGGCCAGATGGGCGAGTTTCAGCCCCGCTTCGGCGGCCAGTTCGGTGAGCTCTCCAACGGCCTTCGCCTTGGCCCGGTTCCCCGGTTCCGCCTGGTCGAACAGGGGCGTGGCAGCTCCCGCGTTGCGGTGACCGGCGGTGGGATCGGCGCGGCCGGAGAGCCAGCCGGATCCGAGCGGGCCGAAGGTGAGGACGCCCATGCCGTATCGCTGGGCGGTCGGCAGCGTGGTGGCCTCGACGCCGCGCAGCAGGACGTTGTACGGCGGCTGCTCGGACCGGAAGCGGTGGTGGTGGCCGCGCTCGGCGGCCCACTGCGCCTCGACCGTCTGCTCCGGGTGGAACAGCGACGAGCCGATCGCCCGTACTTTCCCGGCCCGGATCAGGTCCGAGAGCGCGGAAAGCGTCTCGTCGAGGTCCGTGAACGGATCCCAGCGGTGCATCTGGTAGAGGTCGATGCGGTCGGTGCCGAGACGGCGCAGGCTCCCTTCCACCGCCTGGGTGATCCACCTGCGCGATCCGCCCCGCCGGTTGTCGTCCGATCCGATCGGCAGCCCGAACTTGGTGGCGAGGACGACCTCGTCACGCCGCCCCTTCAGCGCCTTGCCGACGATCTCCTCGCTCTCGCCCGCCGAATAGACGTCCGCGGTGTCAATGAAGTTGATGCCTGCGTCCAGCGCGGTGTGGATCATCGCCACGGACTCGCCGTGGTCGGTGTTGCCCATCGCGCCGAGCATCATCGTCCCGAGGGCGAATTCGCTCACCGACATACCCGTACCGCCGAGGACTCTGCGTTTCATGGTGCGCTCTCCACTGTCGTGCCGGTCTCATCCGGCAATACGTACGGCACTTCGTACGGCAATACGTCCAGCACTTCGTACGGCGACTCGTCCGACCACCGTCCGGCTACGGCGGCCGGCCCGCCCGTCGTCAGCCCTCGACGCTCGCGGGGACCTCACCAGGGCGGTCGACCACGCCGCGCCGCATGACGGCATTCACGCCGTACAACGTCTCGACGGCGGTGCCGTCGCCCTGGTGACCGATCATGTAGGACCGCGAGCCCAGATACGTGAGCGTGGCCTTGTCGAAGATCCACGTGTCGCGGGTGGCGGCTCCGGGGTCGTGGCGAGTGATGCCGAAGCCGTGCCGGCCCGCCGCGTCGACGGCGTCGGGCACCACGCGGACGCCGGGGATCTTCTCCACGACCTGGTACAGCGCGGACGCGGTGGCCGGGGGCATGATCGCCGTGCTCAGCATCCCGCCGATGTTCGAGAAGACGGTCTCGTCCAGCGAGGAGGTGCCCCACGGCTCGGTCTCGGCGTAGAGCAGCGCGCGCAGCGCCTCGGGGTCCGTGGGCAGCGTGGCCAGCCACTTGTAGGTGGGGTGGTCAAGTCCCGCGTACACGGGCGAGGTGGCCACCATGGGCCCCAGCCCCGGCATCACCGCGTCCTTCCCCGATTCACGGATCCAGCCCTCCTCCGTCATGGGGCCGGGGCGCTGGACGGTCCAGTACTCCTGCTTGTGCAGCGCGCCGAGCCGGACCTGGCCGCCGAACGCGCCCTTGTTCCCCCGGGTCAGCGTCTCGACATACACGAGCTGGTCGTCCTTCACCGGCGTGACGTTGCCCGTCATGGCGACGGCGGCGATGCGGCTGAGCGTGGCGGACGCGCTGTTGTAGTGCGCCGGAGGGGCCGCGGGGAAGTGCCCAGGGGCGTGTCCGCCGCCGGACGCGGTGACGACGAGCACGGCGGTCAGTGCGGCCGCCACGGGAAGCACCATCATCGGACGCGGTTGCCGGCGGCGGCGCTGTGGGGCCGCCGCCGTCGCCACCATCGTCGTCGCCGTCGCCGTCGCCGTCGTACGGGTCCCGCGGGCGAGGTCCTGGTCGATCCGCCGCATCAGAACGTCCTTGAGGTGCCGATGGCGGCTCGGCGAAAGGTGGTCCCAGGCGGCCGAGGCGGCCAGCAGTTCTTCCGCCTCGGCCGGGACGGTGGCGGGCGCGTTGTCAGCCTTCATCGGGTTTCCTCCTGCAAGAAGAGCGCCGCGAACACGGCCTCGCCGTCTTTCTCTCCGGGAACGCGGTCCGGTTCCCCCGCCGTGTCGCGTGCCGGTACGGCGCTCAGCTCGGCCAGTCGCTTGCGGGCGCGCGAGAGCCGCGAGCGCACGGTGCCGACCGGGATGCCCAGTGCCTCGGCGGCTTGCCGGTAGTCCAGCCCGGCCGCCACGCACAGGGCGATCACCTCCCTGTCCTGGCGGCGCAGTCGGCGCAGCGTCTCGTGGACGGCGGCCAGCCGTCGCGCGTCGTCGATCCGGCCGATCGCCTCCTCCGCGAAGTCCTCGACCGCGCGGGGCTCCGGGCTGCGCGCGAGGAAGGCGAGCCTGCGCCACCGTCCGCGGTTGGCGTTGTGCGCCTTGTGCGTGGCGATGCCCAGGAGCCATGGCGTGAGGGACCCGCCCTCCGGCTCCACGGTCTCCCGCCCGCGCCAGGCGGCCAGGAAGGTCTCGGACATCACGTCCTCGGCCTCCGGCCAACTCCCGGTCAGCCGCAGCGCATGGTTGTAGACCGCCCGCGCGCTCTGTTCGTACAGCTCGGCGAACGCGGAACGGTCTCCGGCACGGATCCGCCCACGCAACGGCTCCGCTGGTTCTGTTTGCGTCACACTCATTACTCTCCGCAGCACCGGCCGAGTTCCTGTGTCCGCCGTCACAGCCGCCCGCCCGCCCGCTTCCCGCGCCCGAGAGTAACGGTGCGTCCGGTTTGCACAAAGGGCTGACGGTGCGCTCCGTTATCTGGTGAAGTACGGGTCTGCCGGGCCCGCAAGGGGGGTGCCCGGCCTCGTTCTCGACGTCTGCTCCTACGACAACGCCCGCGTCGCCTTCACGAGCTGCTGACCGGGGCCCGCGGCGCTCCGTCCCGCCACCGACGGAGCGCCGGGGTTCGTATGACGGAATCCGCCCTCGCGGCTCAGGGCCGTAAGAGGTCCCTGCGGGATCAGGGCCTTGCGGGGGCGTCGGCGAAGTCGGGGAGGTCGGGGGTGAGGAGGTCCGCGACGGCGCCGTCGAGGAGTTCGGCGGTCTCGGTGGAGCGGGGGAGCATGGTGCTCTCGTAGGCGCGGACGGCGTCGGCGACGGTGGCCTCGGTGGCCAGGGCGACGGCGAGTTCACCGGCGTCGAGCATGGCGAGGTTGACGCCGACGCCCAGCGGCGGCATGAGGTGGGCGGCGTCGCCCAGGAGTGTCACGGTGGGGTGCGGCTCCCAGGTGTGCGGGACCGGCAGGGCGAAGATCGGCCGCTGGACGTAGGGGCCGTCGTTGTCGGTGATGAGCCGTCGCATGGGCGCCGACCAGTGGGCGAACCGCTCCTGAAGCAGGGCGCGGACGGCGTCGGTGTCGTCGGCGGCCAGGCCGCCGCGGCTGATCCAGTCGGCCGGGACCTGCTGGACGATGTAGACGCGGATGTGGTCGCCGCCGTTGCGCTGGGCCACCAGCGCGCGTTCGCCGTCGCCCGCGTGGGCCATGCCCTGGCCGACCAGTTCGGCGATCTCGGGGTGGCTGTCGTCGACGTCGTCGAACCAGGCCTCCAGGAAGCTGACCCCCGTGTACGCGGGGACGGCGGGCGAGACGGCCGGGCGTACGCGTGACGAGGCGCCGTCGGCGCCGATGACCAGGTCGGTCTCCACGGTGGTGCCGTCGGTGAAGCGCGGCAGCCGCGGACCCTCGGCGGGACCGCCGACGGACTCAAGTCCCTTTCCCCAGCGGATCGTTCCCGGTTCCACCGACCGCAGGAGCAGGTCGCGCAGCACCCCGCGGTCGATCTCCGGCTTGAACAGCTCGTCGGCTTCCGGGACGTGCCGGACGGTGATCGTGCCGTCCGGGTCCAGCAGGCGCATCTCCTGGCCCTCGGGCCGGGACAGCGCGAAGAACTCCTCCAGCAGACCGGCCTCGCGCAGGGCGATCTGGCCGTTGTCGGCGTGCAGGTCCAGGGAGCCGCCCTGGTCGCGGACGTCGGGACCGGCCTCGCGGTCGTAGACGGTGACCGCGAGGCCGCGCCGCTGGAGGATGCGGGCGCAGGTCAGGCCGCCGGGTCCCGCGCCGATGACGCTGATCCTGGCCTGGGCCGGTGCTACGGGGTTCGTGGGGTTCATGGGTGGTTCCTCTCGCCGACGCCGGAGGGCCGCGGCCCGATGCCGCAGGCATGTCCGGCGCCGTCACATTATTCGAACGCCTCCAAACATACAACGACTCCAATAATGGTGCGATGGCAACTTTCGGGGTACGGTCGGCGCATGGACGACACCATCGGCCGGACCGCCCCCGCCGGAAGGCGCGAACGCAAGAAGGCCGCCACCCGGCAGGCGATCGCCGACGCCGCGCTGCGGCTGTTCCTGGAGCGCGGATACGACCAGGTGAGCGTCCGCGAGATCGCCGAGTCCGCCGATGTGTCGGTGTCGACGGTGTTCAACTACTTCCCCGGCGGCAAGGAGGCCCTGGTCTTCGACGAGGACGCCGGGAACGAGGCCCGCCTCGTCGCCGCGGTGACTGACCGCCCCGCGGACCGGACGATCCCCGAGGCCCTGCGCGCGCACTTCACCGGTTTCGCCACCTCGCCCCACACGCGTGACCCGCGCTTCGCCGACCTCCAGGAGCTCGTCCGGCAGACCCCGGCCCTGCGCGAGTACTCCCGCGCGATGACCCTGCGCCACGAGAACGCCCTGGCCGTCGCCCTCGCCGAGCAGACCGGCCGCCCCCACGACGACCTGCTCTGCGCCGCCTACGCCCGCTTCACCCTGGAAACCCTCGCCTTCGCCGGTTCCCGTCCCGATCCCGTCGCCGCGATCGACCAGGCGATGCTCCTGCTCGACCGGGGATGGACGGCCGCGGTCACCCCGCCCGGCCCCGCCGCCCCGACGGCGGGTCAGATGTTGTAGTGGTTCTCGTAGTACCGAGCCACCAGCTCGCGGTAGTGGGTATCGCCGGTGTGCTCGTCCACGACGAACTCCGGGGAGCTCTTGATCTGGTCCTTCGTGAGATCGACGAAGATCTTCTGGTCCGCCGTGTCGATCGACCGTACGGTGCCCGCGGGGAGCAGTACGTGCTTGCCGAAGATCCACACGCCGGTATCGACGACCAGATACGCCGAGTCGAAGTCGTCGGAGTGCTTGTCGACCTTGCCGATGTGACCGTCCGTCGCCTCGACCTGGTAACCGATCAGGTCGGTCCCCGCCGTATGGCCGGTGGTGTGCTGATAGCCCCAGATGTTGTCCCTCATGTCGCGGCTCCTCCATCGGAAACGTCGCGCCCCGAGTGACGAGAATGCCGTCGCGGCATCTGCTCGCCGGTGACGCGTACTCAGACGGTCGCGTGCCCGCCCGCCCCGCGCCCACACCTCAGGCCCCGACTCGCCCGCCCGAACGGCTTCAACGCCCGAACGGCCTCAGCGCTCGAACGGCCTCAGCGATCGGCGAGCAGCTCGCGAGCCGCGCGGGCGCCGGAGGCCATCGCCCCCTGGACCGAGCCGGTGGCCCGGTGATCGCCGCAGACGTAGCGGCCGGGCGAGACCCGCGTGGTACGGCTGAGCGGCCACGGCGGCGGCATGGCGGGCAGCGCTTCGGCGACGCGGTAGGCGGCCACCGGCTCCCACGTCGTGGTGTCGGTCTCGTAGAGCTCGGCCAGTACCCGGCGCACCTCCGCCTCGCCGCCCTCGGTCTCGTCGACTCCGAGCACGGAGGTGGAGACCAGGGCCCGGCCCGGCGGCGCGTAGGTGGGACTGACCTCGCTGAGCACGACGGTGTTGAGCACGCGCCGTGCGGTGTCCACGATGAGCGTCGGTTCGGCCCGCGGTCGCTCAGGAGCCGCGTGGTAGTACGTGGTGACCGATCGCGTCGCCGGTACGCGCAGGCCGGGTACGAGTGAGGCCGCGGCGGCCGGGCCGGCGGCGACGACCACCGCGGGCGCGGCCAGTTCGTCACCGCGGGCCGTCAGCACCCCGTCGTCGGTGAGCCGTTCCACGGGGACGTCGAAGGCCACGGTGCCGTCCGGCAGCGCGGCCGCCATCAGCTCGGGCACCGCGGCGACTCCCCGAGCGGGCAGGCACAGGGTGCCGCGCAGCATGGAGCGCCACACCAGGTGGAAGAACCGGCTGGAGGTCTCCAGCTCGTCCTCCAGGAAGACTCCCGACAGGAACGGGCGGAACAGGGTTTCGACCAGTTCGTCGCCGATGCCCGCCTGCGCGAGCGCGGTGCGGGTCGTGCGGTCCGTCTGGCGTTTGAGGACGCGGGGCGGTGCCAGCAGGTCGCGGCCGCTCATCATGGCGAGTCCGGCGAGATCACGCAGCGTGGCCAACCGCCCGGGCCGCAGGTCGGCCGCCATCCGCGGGTGGCGCGTCGGGTCGCCCAGGCGGAGCTTCCCCTGGGGGGTGTGCACCAGAAGGCCGGGCGTGAACGGCCGCAGGCGCAGCTCGCTCAGCCGCAGGCGACGGCGCAACTGCGGGTAGGAGGTGTTGACCACCTGGAAGCCGCGGTCGAAGCGGAACCCGTCGCGTACGTCGGTACGCATCCTGCCGCCCGCCGCGTCCGACGCTTCCAGCACTCGCACGCGCAGCCCCGCGGCCACCAGGTCCTGCGCGCAGGCCAGCCCCGCCACACCCGCGCCGACGACCACCACGTCGACGGCGCCTTCACTCGCTCCGCGTGTCATTCGAGCCTCCCGCCGCGCGACGGCCAACGCGGATTCGGCGACGCGCTGCCTCTTCCTGCGGATCATGGCAGGCCGTCGGCGGCCCCGCACGTCTGCCACGGCCTGTGAGCCCGTGGGATCACCGGCTCCGCGCGGGCGCCCGCCGGTGAACGGGTCCTGCCACCGCCGTGACAGGACCCGTCTTCACCGTCGGCCGGAGGGGAGGCGGCGGACGGGTGCGCGGTGGTCAGCCGCAGGGAAGCGCCCCCGGGGTCAGGGTCACCTGGTGGCTGAGGTCACCGTCGAAGCGGAAGGTGTTCACGGCGGTGCCCTGGCAGGTGTAGCGGACGATGCCGACGCCGTACGCCACCGCGGTGATCGTGCCCGTACTGCTGACCTTCTCGATCACGGCGTAGGCGGGCTGGCTGACGCCGTTGCAGACCTTGCTGTTGTAGATCGAGAGCTGGCCGTAGATGAAGTCGAAGTCGGTGTAGTACTGGCAGCCGCTGGGCCAGTCCGTGGTGCTCGCGGACGCGGTGGCGGCGCCCGGTACCAGCAGGGCGGCCAGGGCCGCGGTACACGCGGCGGCGGTCAGACGGAGCTTTCTCACAGGTCGTTGTCCCTTCGGTGGGCGGGGGGAGCGGAACGAGCCGGAAGCAGCATCCGTGGGACGGGGCGGGGTCTCCGCGCGCCACCGATCGTAGGTTCGGCGACACAGTCGCGCAATAAGCCGGGCAAGTGAAAGAAATTTCCGTAACTCAGCCTGAAAAGAAGTGAGTTCAGTGATGCGTCAGGGGCGTCGGAGGATGGCGGGAGGGGCTGCCGGGGACACCGGGGCGCGAGACGCCGGGACGCGAGACGCCGGGGCGAGGTGAGGCCGCGGTCGGTCGGCCGCGCGGCAGCGCGCCGACCGGGCAGGACGGGATGTCCTGCCCGGTCGGCGGGCTCGCCCAGAGGGAATACGGCCTGCTCGGAGAAGCTTCGGCCCGCTCGGAGAAGCCTCGGCCCGCTCAGAGGAAGTAGCGGAGCCAGATGTAGAGCCAGGCGATCACGCAGCTCATGGTCGTCACGATGATGCCGTAACGGGTGAACTGCCAGAACGAGATGCGGTGGCCGCTGCGGGCGGCGATGCCGATCGCCACCACGTTGGCGCTGGCCGCCACCGCCGTGCCGTTGCCGCCGAAGTCCGCGCCGAGGGCGAAGGCCCACCAGATCGCCTGACCGGTGCGCTCGTCGGGCGCCTCGGCCACCAGCCCTTCGACCACCGGGGCCATGGAGGCGACGTACGGGATGTTGTCGAAGAAGGCCCCCAGGATCGCCGAACCGAACAGCAGGGCGGTCGCGGCGCCGAAGAAGTTGCCGTCCACCTGGCCGACCACCCAATCGCCGAACGTGCTGATCACACCGGTGTGCCCCAGACCGGCGACCATCACGAACAGGCCCATGAAGAAGACCAGGGTGGGCCACTCGACCTCGTTGAGCACCTCGGTGACGTCCATCCGGGAGACCAGCAGCATCAGCCCGGCGCCGACCAGCGCCACCACCGAAGGGTCGAGGTGCAGCACGGAGTGCAGCGAGAAGGCGACCACCACCAGCGCGAGTACGGCCAGGCAGCGCACCAGCAGCCGTACGTCCGTGATCGCCCGCCGCTCCTGCAACGCCAGGACCGCGTTGACGTGCTCCGGGTTGTACCGGAACGACTTGCGGAACAGCACCCGGGTGAAGAGCACGAAGACCGCGAAGATCACGACGACGATCGGGGCCATGTGCACCAGGAAGTCCGTGAAGGTCAGCCCGGCGCGGCTGCCGATGATGATGTTCGGCGGATCGCCGATCAGGGTCGCGGCGCCGCCGATGTTGGAGGCCAGGATCTCCGCGATCAGGTACGGCTGCGCGGGGATGTGCAGCCGGTTGCAGACCACCACGGTCACCGGGGCGACCAGCATGATCGTGGTGACGTTGTCCAGGAACGGCGACGCGACAGCGGTGATCAGCATCAGCATGACCATCAGCCGGTACGGCCGGCCGCCCGACCGCTTCGCGGACCAGATGGCGAGGTAGTCGAAGAGGCCGGTCTGCTTCAGCACCCCGACGATGATCATCATCCCGAGCAGCAGGAGGATGACCTCCCAGTCGACCCCGGCGTGCTGGGAGAACCACACCTCGGCTCCGGGCGCGAGCCCGAACACCAGCATCACGGCGGCCGCGACCAGTACGACTTTGACCTTGTCGACCTTCTCGGTGGCGATGAAGAAGAACGCCACCGAGAAGATGGCCAGCGCGACGACGGCGCTCACCGGTCACCCCCCGACCGGCTCGCGCCGCACGACGGGATCAGCCGTCCCGGCGCCATGAGACGTCCAGCCGGACTCAGCCGTCCCGGCGGGAGCAGACGTCCGGGCGTGATCAGCCGTCCCGGCGGGAGCAGACGTCCGGGCGTGATCAGCCGTCCCGGCCCCATGAGACGTCCGGGCGCGATCAGACGTCCGGGTGGGCCACCGCGAATTCGGCGATCACCCGCTCCAGCGTGATCGCCCCGACCAGCACACCGGCGTGGTCGACCACCGCCACCAGCGGGCTGCGCTGCCCGGCCATCAGGGCGGCCACTTCCAGCAGCGTCCCGTCCAGGCCGACCGTGACCACCCGGGCCAGCCCCTGGTGCAGGCAGTCGCCCACGGTCAGGTCGCCGAGTTCGTCCCAGTAGTGATCCGCGTGCGCCTCGTCGATGGCCCGGGCCAACGCCCGGTCCGCCCGGTAGCTGTCGGGCACCGCCATCCGCAGCACCTGCGTGCCCGGCAGCACCGTACGCGGTCGGCCCCTGTCGTCCACCACGATCATGCCGGGCAACCGGCGTAGCGCCATCAACCGGACCGCGTGGGCCACGGAGTCCCGAACGGTCACCGTCGGTACGGTCACGGCGATCTGCTGTGCCTGCATTCCACCAACTCCCCTGGCCTGGACCAACCTTCGGATACGTCCTGATCACGCGAACCCGCCCTGGAGCTCGGCGAGCCGGCGTTCCAGGCTCGCCAGCCGGTCGGCGACCGAGACGCTGTGCAGCACCTCGGCGACCTGGTCGGCCTCGTCGAGGTCCAGTTCGATCTGGTTGACCGGTACGTCCGGATCGCCCGCGCCGTAACAGAGCAGCGATCGGCGGCCGGACTGATGCACAAGTACGCCGAAGCGCTGCCCTTCACGGGTCGAGAAGTGGTTGACGACGCCGACGCCGAAAACACTGGTGCGGGTGATCTCCACTGAGGGCTCCTTCGGGTCATTCGAGCAAGGGAGGCTGGTCCCCCTCTACGTTTCGGGAATTCGGCCGACCCGGCCATGGGGTCCGACACCCATCTCTGCCCGCGCGGAACATGCAGGTGAACGGGGTTGTGGATGGGTGAGCGACCCGATGGACAAACGGGCCGCTCCCGAGCGAGGCTGGCACGGTGACCAATTCCGCTGACCGGGCAGCCATCCCCGAGCCCGGCCGCCGAGAGGAGCCCGGGCACCGAGAAGAAGCCGACCGCCGGGGCAAGGACGGGCGCCGGGACGAGCCCGGTCGCAGGGCACCTGCCCAGGCGTTGTTCCGCCGTCTGGTCGTGCTGAACGGCCTGGTCTTCACGATCGGTACGCTCGTGCTCGCGCTCTCACCGGCCACCGTCTCCTCACGGGTACGGCTGGCCGAGATCCCGGTGCTGATCGTCGGACTGGCGCTCATCCTGACGGTGAACGCCCTGCTGTTGCGGGCCAGCCTGGCCCCGCTCGAAGCGCTGACCGCGCTGATGCGCCGGGTGGACCTGCTGCGCGGCGGGGACCGGCTGGCGGACTCCGGCAACGGTGACCTGGCGGACCTGATCGCGACCTTCAACGCGATGCTGGACCGGCTGGGGGCCGAACGCAGCGCCAGCAGCGCGGACGCGCTCGCCGCCCAGGAGGCGGAGCGGCAGCGGATCGCGCGGGAACTGCACGACGAGATCGGGCAGAGTCTCACGGTGGTCTTGCTCGGCCTCAAGCGGGCCGTGGACCGGGCCCCGGACGACCTGCGCGACGACCTGCACGCCGTGCAGGAGACGGTGCGGTCCAGCCTCGACGAGGTGGGACGGGTGGCCCGCAGGCTCCGCCCGGACGTGCTGGAGGATCTCGGGCTGCTCAGCGCGATGAACGCGCTGGCGACGGAGTTCTCCCAGGTCAGCGGGGTGCCGGTGGTCCGGCGGGCGAAGCCGGACCTGCCCGCGCTGAGCACGGAGAAGGAACTGGTGATCTACCGGATCGCCCAGGAGAGCCTGACCAACGTGGCCCGGCACGCCCGGGCCGGCCGGGTCGAGCTGTCGCTGCGGCCCGAGGCGGACACGGTCGTGCTGCGGGTCGCCGACGACGGCCTCGGCGAGGTGAGCCGGGAGGGCGCCGGCATCCGGGGAATGCGGGAACGGGCGCTCCTGATCGACGCGCGGCTGTCCATCACCGCCGTGCCCGGCACCGGCACCGAGGTCCGGCTGACCGTTCCCGCCGACGGCCCGATTCCGTCGGCGGCGGAGAGGAAGCGGGGGTAAGCGTGTCCACGACCAAGACCCGGATCATGCTGGCGGACGACCACGCACTGGTCCGGCGGGGCCTGCGACTGATTCTCGACGCCGAGCCCGACATGACGGTGGTCGCCGAGGCCGCCGACGGGGCGGAAGCGGTGGAGATGATCCGCGGGTCCGAGATCGACCTGGCGATTCTGGACATCGCGATGCCGCGGATGACCGGCCTGCAAGCGGCCCGTGAGATCTCCCGGCGAGCCCCCGGCGTACGCATCCTGATGCTCTCGATGCACGACAACGAGCAGTACTTCTTCGAGGCGCTCCGGGCCGGCGCGTCCGGATACGTGCTCAAGTCGGTCGCCGACCGGGACCTGCTGGAGGCGGTCAGGTCGGCGATGCGCGGCGAGCCGTTCCTCTATCCCGGCGCGATCACCGCGCTCATCCGGGACTACCTGCATCGGGCCAGGCAGGGCGAGAAGCTGCCGGAGAGCATCCTCACGCCGCGGGAGGAGGAGGTCACCAAGCTGATCGCCGAGGGGAATTCGGCGAAGGAGATCGCCGAGACGCTGGTGATCAGCGTGAAGACCGTCGACCGGCACCGGGCGAACATCCTCCAGAAGCTCGGCATGCGCGACCGGATCGACCTCACCCGGTACGCGATCCGGGCCGGCCTCGTCGAACCCTGAGGCCCGGGGCCGCGGCTGGGTCCGACACCGGGCAGGGGTCCGACATCGGCCAGGGGTCCGGCGCCGGGTCCCGGTCCGGGTCCGGCGCGACGCACGCGGCGACATCAGCGGCGCTTCCCGATGGCCCCCACGACCTCGCGCTAGGACGAGTCAAGGACGTCGGAAGGACCCGTTTCCCTGGCTTGTGAGCCCGCCGCGCCGGTGGGCGGGGAGTCCCGTCACCCGGCTGATAGGAGCCCACATGAGAAAACCCCTGCCTCGTATCGCCGCCGCGGTGGCGATGGCCGCGGGACTGATCCTGGCCGCCACGGGATCCGCCGACGCCGCGCCCGCCTGGTCGTGGCAGACCGGCCACATCTACCGGCTCGAATCGTTGTCGCCGGACGCGGGCAACACCTGCATGCAGGACTCCCGCGAGTTGACCACCTATCACGGGCATCCGGTCGGCTGGGTCCGCAACACTCCGTGCGATCTCTACGACACGTCGTACCGGTGGCAGGTCGTCATCAACGCCAACGGCTGGGCGAACCTCGAGAACGTGGGCAGCAGCAACTGCCTCGACTACTCCCAGGAATACGGATTGCGCGGTTTCCCCTGCTACAACACCAGCTACACCGGGGGATGGCAGGAGTGGCGGCTCGTCACCCGCCAGGCTCACGGCATCACCCAGGTCGTGCTCCAGAACGGGCGGTACCAGGAAGACCACGCCAACATGTGCGCCGATCTCTCCCTCCAGTACGGCCTGCGCGGCTATCCGTGCAATGGAACGTCCCAGGACTCGGGATACCAGGCGTGGCTCGTCTTCGACGTGGCCACCTGAGTCCGCCTGTCGACGGAAGCCGCCGTCGAAGGAAGTCCCCTGTCCAAGATCGTCGTCCGTCTGGTGACGGACACCGTCCGTACCATCAGCACCTTTTCCCACGAAACGGGGTAACAGATGAGAAAGCCGCTCTCCGGCCGCCGCCTCGCCGCCGCCGCGCTGTCCGCGGTCGCTCTCGCGGGCTGTGGTCTGGCGATGGCGCCTGCCGCCTCCGCCGCCACGGCCCCTGCCGGCGCGCCCGCGGCGCAGGTGAAGCCCGACGCCAACCCGAACTCCTGCATCAGCACGCTCACGCAGTGGGGTTACGCGGCCACGACGACGCGGATCATCATCTGCAACACGACCGCTGTCGCCGCCTTCGTCAACGCGGAGAACGCCTTCGTCGCCTGTGTGCCCGCATTGGCCGCCACGATAAAGGACGTCAATGACAGGAACTATGACGTTCTGACGTCCGCGTGCTTCCTCGCGGCGTATGGCTGAACCTGCACCCCTGCGGGCCACGGGGCGGCGCTAGGATCGGGTCTGATGCCGGGTCAGACGGGGGTCCGGCACTGATCGTGGAGTGCCGGGGGCATGAGATTCGGCGTGCTGGGGCCGTTGCACGCCCAGGTCGCGGGGTGCGAAGTCCGACTCGACGGAGCGCGGCAGGCGAAGATGCTTGCCGCGCTTCTGGTCGACGCGAACAACCTCGTCACCATGGAACAGCTCGTTGCCGTGATGTGGGACGGGAAGGTCCCCGCCACCGCGGTCCGCCAGGTCCAGGACGCCATGTCCGGGCTGCGCCGCAACCTCGCCGCGTGCGGGGCGTCGCGTTCCCTGATCAGCACGCGGCGCGGCGGCTACCAGATCCACCTGGAACGGGAGCAGTTGGACCTGCTGGAATTCGACCACCAGCGGCAGCTCGCCGAGCGGCACACCTCAGCGTTGGAGACCGCCGTCGCGCTGCGGCGCGCGCTGGCCTGCTGGCGCGGTGACGCCCTGGTCGGCATGGCGAGCCGGGTCCTGGAGCTGGACGCGGCACGGCTGAACGAGAAGCGCGCGGCCACGCACAAGCTCTGCCTGAGCATCGAGGTCGACCTGGGGCGCCATCGTGAGGTCATCGAGGAACTGACCGCCCTGCTAGGGGAGTTCCCCTTCGACGAGCAGGTCGCCGAGCACGTGATGGTCGCCCTGTACCGGTGCAGGCGGCAGGGCGAGGCGTTACAGGTGTACGAGCGGCTGCGCCGGACGCTCGCGGACGAACTCGGCGTCGATCCCACCCCGCCGCTCCAAGCCCTGCACCAGCGCATTCTGGCCGCCGATCCGTCCCTGGCGGCACCCGCCCCGGCGAGCGGCCCCGCGGCCACCGGACCGGACGGGCCCGGCGCCGCCGCCGAACCGGCCATGGCGCTACCGGTACGCCAACTGCCCCTCGGCGTGCACGACTTCGTGGGCCGAGCCGACGCGCTGGCGCAGGTCGCACGGCAGTTGGACGTGTCGGCGCCCGACCGGGCCCCGGTGGCCGTCGTCGTGGGCGGTCCCGGTGTCGGCAAATCCTCCCTGGTGACGCACGCCGCGCGGCTGGCCAGCGCCTCCTTTCCCGACGGCCAGCTCTACCTCGACCTCGCCGGAACGTCGGACGCGCCACGGGACCCGGCGCTGATGCTGGCCGAGGCACTGCGCGCCTTCGGGGTCGGCGGCAGCGCGATCCCGACCGGCCTGCCCGAACGGGCCGCGCTCTACCGGTCGTTACTGGCGGACCGCCGGATGCTGGTGGTACTGGACGACGCCGGTCACGCCAGTCAGGTGCTGCCCCTGCTGCCGGGCGCCGACGGCTGCGCGGTGCTCATCACCAGTCGCATGCTGCTGACGCAGCTTCCCGG
The DNA here is from genome assembly GCF_044744145.1 of Streptomyces sp. NPDC087422. Lineage (NCBI taxonomy): Bacteria > Bacillati > Actinomycetota > Actinomycetes > Kitasatosporales > Streptomycetaceae > Streptomyces > Streptomyces sp. NPDC087422. Next base: position 417,156 of record NZ_JBIUXT010000004.1, read on the forward strand.
CGCCCGGCACATCGACCTGGACGTGCTGAGCCTGGCGGAGGCGCGGGAGTTGTTCACCGGCATCGTCGGGCGGCGGCGGGTCGAGCGGGAACCGGCGGAGGCCGACGCGATCCTCGCCTGCTGCGACAACCTGCCGCTGGCGATCCGGATCGCCGGCGCCAAGCTCACCGGCCGCCCGGCCTGGTCGCTGCGGGTGCTGCGGGAACGGATCGAGGACGAGTCCCGCCGACTGGCCGAGCTGAGGATCGGGGACCTCAGCGTGCGAGCCAACGTCGAACTGAGCGTGCGGCTGCTCCCGCCCGACGCGGTACGCGCGCTGAGCCTGCTGGGGCTGCTCGGCGCGTCCACCCTGCCCGGCTGGGTGGTCGGTCCGCTGCTGGACCGCCGCGACGCCGACGACGTGCTGGACACCCTCGTCGACGCCAGCCTGGTCCGTCTCACCGCCACCGACGCCATCGGCCAGCCGCGCTACCGGCTGCACGACCTGATCAGGACCTGTGCCGTGGAGCTCGCCGCACAGCTGCCGGAGGCGGACAGGCGGGACGCGATGGTCCGCGTGCTGGCCACCTGGCTCGACCTGGCCGGGCGCGCCACCGATCGGCTGCCCGCAGGGCTGCTGGTCGCCGAACCCGGTTCCGCGCCGCGCCGTTCGCTGCCGGACGCGGTCGTGGACCGGCTGATGGCCGACCCGGTCGCCTGGTTCGACGCCGAACGCGACACCCTGCTCGGCGCGGTCCGGCTGGCCGTGGACTGGGGACTGGACGAATTGGCCTGGGAGTTGGCGGCAGGTCCCGCGACCTACTACGACCACCGGTGCCTGTACCAGGACTGGGAGCACGGGCACCTGCTCGCGTGGGAAGCGGCCGAGGCCGCGGGCAATACGCGCGGCGCGTCGGTGCTGCTGCGCGGCCTTGGCCAACTGAACATCTACCGCGACGAGTTCGACGAGGCGACCCGCGCCCTGGAGTCCTCCGCCGCCCTGTGCCAGAACGGCGAGGACAAGCGCGGCCAGGCGTTGGCGATGGCCATGCTGAGCACGATCAGCCGGGTACAGGGCCGTTACGACGAAGCCGCCGCCCGTATCGAGCGGGCCCTGTCCATCGCGGTCGGTGAGGGCGACCGCCACCTCGAAGCCCAACTGTCCTGTTCGATGGGCGTGATGCGGCTCATGCAGGACGAACTCGACGAGGCGGAGTCCTGGTTCGGCGAGGCGTTGCGCCAGGCCAGGGCGCTCGACGACGGGCATCGGGTGGCGGTCGTGCTGCGGCGGTTCAGCCGGCTGCACGACCGGCGCGGCGATCCGGACGAGGCGCTGCGCTGCCTGGGGCAGGCGCTGACCGCCTTCGAGGAACTGGCCGACGAGCGGTGCGCCGCGTACACACTGCTGGAAGTCGGCCGCGTGCACGCCGGCCGGCACGACCGGGACCGGGCAGGCCCGGCGCTGGAGCGCGCGGCCGGAATCTTCCAACGACACGGCGACCGCCACGACGAAGCCGCGTGCTGGCAACTGCTCGGCGACCTGGACGCAGCCGCCGGAGCCCACGACCTGGCACACCGCCACCACGAACGCGCACTGCGGCTGTGGCAGACCATCGGTGACGCGCACCGGACGAAGGCCCCGGCGCCCCCGTCGTCACCATGACGACGCCGCGCGGTCCGTCCGTACCGCCACCCAGGGGAATTCCAGGTCACGGGGCCGTGGCCACCGGGGGGCGGCGGGGTCGGGGTGGGTAGTCTCGCGCTGCCCCGGGTGCAGTTCCGCCTGCGCGCCGACCGATGGAGATGACCTATCGCCGAGTCGAAGGCCGCCACCGCGGGGGCCTCCCCCGGAACCCAGCCGCCCGAGGCCGAGCGGCTGCGGACGATGTTGCGCGACCCCGCCTACCGGCGGGCGCTGCTCTTCTGCGCCCTGATCGGCATTCCGGTGTCCGCGCTGGCCTTCTGGTTCCTCGCGGCGCTGCACGAGTTGGAGCAGTTGGTCTGGACGGACTGGCCCAAGGATCTGGGGTGGCCGCACGCACCCTGGTGGTGGCCCTTTCCGGCGTTCGCGCTGGCGGGACTGGTCGTCCCGCTGGTGGCGGGCCGGTTGCCCGGCCGCGGCGGACACGTACCGGCGGCCGGGTTGCACTCAGGTGGGCCAACGAGGGCAGCGATTCCCGGTGTGATCATCGCGGCGCTGTTCAGCCTGCCGCTGGGCGCGGTGCTGGGACCCGAGGCCCCGCTGATCGCGCTCGGCGGTGGGCTGGCCCTGGTCTTCCGTGACCTGGCGCGCGCGCCGGCCTCACCGCGGAGCACCGCCCTGCTCGGTGCCGCCGGTTCCGCGGCGGCGATCTCCGCGATCTTCGGCAACCCGCTGGTGGCGGGCATCTTGCTGATGGAGGTGGCGGGCGTGGGCGGGCCGCAGCTCTTCGCCGTGATGCTGCCGGCCCTGCTGGCCAGCGGCATCGGATCGGTGATCTTCAGCGGGTTCGGCCAGTGGACCGGCTTCAAGACCGGGAGCCTGGCGGTCGGTCTGCCCGCCCCTCCCGTGCTGGACACCGGTGACGTCGTCTGGTCGCTGCTGATGGGGCTGGTCATCGGAGCGGCCGTCCACGTACTCGTGGTGGGCGGACGGTACGTGGCGGTCTTCGTGTCCGGCCGACTGCTGCCGCACACGACGCTCTGCGCGCTGGCGGCCGGCGGGTGCGTCGCGCTCTTCGCGGTCAGCACCGGCCGCTCGCCGTCCGAGGCGGCGCTGTCGGGTCAGGCGACGCTGTCGCAGTTGGCCAAGGACCCGCATGCCTGGTCGGTGGGGGCGCTGGTGGCGGTGCTCGTCTTCAAGGGGGCCGCCTACGTCCTGTGCCTGGGGAGCCTGCGCGGCGGCCCGGTCTTCCCGGCCCTCTTCCTGGGCGGAGCCGCGGGCGCGCTGCTCGCCCCGCTGCCGGGGCTCGGCCTGGTACCCGCGATGGCGGCCGGAATGGCGGCGGCGGCCACATCGGCGCTGCGGCTGCCGGTCAGCAGCGTCGTACTGGTCGCGATCATGCTCGGCCACTCCGGCTCCGTGCCGGTCATCGTCCTCGCCTCCGTGATCTCCTTCATGGCCGCCGAACTGCTGCCACAGGGGCCCGTTCTTTCCGGACGACCCGCGTGACCCCGGCCCCGGTCCTGCTCCGGCTCCGGCTCCGGCTCCGGCTCCGGCTCCTGCTCAGCGGACGCGGTGGTCAGGACGCCGCACAGGGGTCCGGTCGGGGACGGGGAATTCGTCTCCGGCGAGTACGAGCGTGCAGGTCGGAGGCTGGGATCGGTGGTGCGGTCGCCCCTCCACGCGGACGGCGAAGGGCCGGGGCGGGTCCTCCGGCAGTTCCCCGGAGAGCGTGAGCCGGTCGGCGTTCCCGTCCTCCCGGTGGCCCACCTCCCGCCCGTCGACGAGGAGTTCGACCTCTCGGTGGTGTCCGCCGCTGACGTCCACGCTGATCGAGTGCCCGGCGTGTTCGATGTGGAAGTGATGGAGCTGGTTCATAGCGGCCTCGTTCAGGCGCTGGAAAGTGATCGGGGGGCGAGACGCCCGATCCGTCGGCGGACCTCTTCGCCCGCGGGTCGCGCTCGGCGGCGAGAGCGCCATTCCATCAGATCACGGTCGGGACGTCGCCGCGCGGCGGCCCGTGGCCAACGGACGCATCACCGCACGCGCGGACCCGGCCCCGCGTGACGCGGGACCGTGCGGAGAACCATGGCCCGGCTCAGCGGATTCCGCCGGCTCCACCGCCGCTACGCGGGCGAGGCGACCCGCTCCCCCACCGGCTCGGCCTTCCCGTTCCTGACTCGCCCCAGCAGCCCCGCCGCCTCCGGCACCCGCTGGAGCGCCCTCAGCAGCAGCACCCACAGGTCGTGCAGCCGCTCCTCGATCTGGTCGCGGCCGTCCAGCGCGTCGGAGACGGTGTGGAGGCCGAAGAAGGCGTAGACGACACCGGGGGCCGCGACCGCCGGGGCGACGCCGTCGGCCAGTTCCCCACGGCGGCCGGCCTCCTCCAGCAACGCGGTCACCGTCTCGATCCAGGGACTGAACGGGGTCGGCAGCCTCGCGTCGATCGCCTTGCGCTCCATCCACAGCCGGGACCCGGCGCGCACGACGACATCGTCGCGGAAGGCGCGCGCCACGGTGAAGCTGAGCGCGACGAGTTTCTCCAGCGCGGGCGCGTCGGCCGTCCGGGCACGGTCGACCAGTTCCGGCCAGGTCGCGAAGTGCGCCTCGACGACGGCCAGCGCGAGTTTCTCCTTGTTGGCGAAATGAAAGTAGATCGCACCGCTGGTGCGGCCGGACAGCGCGCTGATGTCGCTGATACTCGTCCCCGCATAACCACGTTCGTCGAACAGACGCGCCGCGGCCTCCAGCAGAAACCGCCGTGTCGTCTCCGCCCGCTCCTGCACGTTCACTCCGCCTGCCGCGCCGTCACCAACAGCAGGCAATCTACTACCTCCGCGTAACATCCACGAAGCAATGCGCGTGCAAATCCCCAGGGCGTGAGTTCTCCTTATGGTATGAATTCTCCGACAGGGGTCGGCGGTCGTGCCCGTCCGCTGACCTGGTCCCGGACGGTCCCCCGCGAGACAGTGCACCGCGCGTCCGTCGCCGAGGTTCTCCTGACCGACGTACGGCCGACGGCGGACGACGCGTTCGAGGCCGCCGCCGCCTGGCCCCGATCGCATACGACCTTCCCCCTCGACGGGACCGACCGGCACAGCCCGCTGGTCCTGGTGGAGACCCTGCGGCAACTCGGCATCTACATACCCCTGCGCTGGTACGGGGTCCCGCCCACCAGCCACCTGCTCATCACCGACCTGTCGTTCGACCTGCGGCCCGGACGCGCGCCGCGGGCGGGCCACGGCTGCACCGAGGTGACGTGCCGGATCGCGGTCGGCGGTCGCCGCCAGGGGGCGGACGGCGTCACCACCGGCCTGCGGCTCGACGTCACCTACCTCGCCGACGGCCGAGCGTTCGCGCAGGCCAACGGGGGTGCCCGTTTCCTGAGCGCTCACGGATACGCGGCGCTGCGCGCCGAACGCCTCACGGCGCGCCAGCCGACGCCGACGGCCGACGGGCGCCCCGCGCCCGCCGCGCTGGCCGTCGCCCACCTCAGAGATGTGCTGATCACCCACCGCGGCGGCACGGTCGAGATCGACCCGGCCGACCCCTGCCACCCGTTCTTCTTCGACCACCCGACCGACCACGTCCCCGGCATGGTGCTCCTGGAGGCGGCGCGGCAGGCCGCCGCCGAGGTCAGCGGCGGCGTACTACTCCATCCGACGTGCGGCCGTCTGGTGGCGGCGCGGTTCGCCGAGTTCACGCCGCGGGCCAGCGTGGAGTGCGTCCCGCACCACCGGACCTGCGTCTTCCGCATCCACAACGGCGCCGAGCGCGCCGCTTTCGGCGTACTCGGATACGGCGACTCGGGTGATTACGCAGAGGACTCACTTGACTACGTTGGGTTGACGTCCATAACGTAACGATCGATATGTTCTTGGCGGTCTCCCAGACGGCCCTTTTACGGGGCCGCGTCCGCCGAGGGCCCGCGCCCGTCTGCTTTCACCGGTATGCCGACCCCGCCGCGAGGAATGCGACGTCGCATCGCCGGCACATTCAGGCATTCCTGAAAAGGAAATCCCCGATGAACTCTCATCCCATTCTTTCGTGGACACCCGCGGCCATCGTCTTCGACTGCGACGGCACACTCATGGACACCGAACGCCATTGGCAGCAGGCCCGCGAACTGGCCATGAACGATGTCGGGGTCGCCCCCGCCGAGGGCTTCGCCGAACGGGCGAAGGGCCTGCACTTCACCGAGTGCGGTCAGCTCATGGCCGACGAAGCAGGCCGCCCCGAGCTCGGCGTCCAGCTCACCTCCGGCCTGCTGCACCACTTCCGCGCGCTGGTGGCCCGCGAACCGCAGACCATGCGCGGCGCGCGGGAGCTGGTGGAGACGGCCGCCAAGTTCGCCCCGCTCGCGGTCGCCAGCAACTGCCCTCTGGACGTCGTGGAGACCTGCCTCGACCACGCCGGGCTCCGGGACCACTTCGACCACATCGTGGTCGCCGACGAGGACAACCGGCCCAAGCCCCACCCGGACGTCTACCTGACCGCGGCCCGGCTCTGCGGCGCCGCGCCGGGCGACACACTGGCGGTCGAGGACTCCGCCTGCGGGGTGGAGGCGGCCGTACGCGGCGGCCTGCGCGTCGTCGGCGTCGGCCCCTGGCCGGGCGAGGACATCGCGGCGCGGGTCGACCTGTGGGTCGCGACGCTCGACGAGCCGGGCATCTTCGAGTGGGCGACGCGCCGGATGGCCCAGCGGCTGCCGGTCTGATCCGACCCGCCGCGGACCGGCGGGTCTCCCGCCCCGTGTCCTCCGGACGGACCGGCCCACTCCCCCGCTGCCCCGTCCGCCCGCGGGTCACCCGCCGGGTCCGCCGGTCGTCCGTCAGCCGCGTGGCCGGTCAGGCACTCTGTTCCTCCGGTACGTCCCCCGCCGCCGCGAGCAGCGGGCCCAGCCGGGAGACGGTTCCGCGCGCGGAGGAGAACAGCAGCGCGATCCCCACCGCGCCCGGGTCCGGGACGCCGGCCGCCCGGTCGCCGAGGTAGCTCGCGCGGCCGCGCCGGGCCGTCAGCCGGGCGGTGTTGCCGACGCCTTCCCACGCGGCCCGCGCCGCGTGGGCCACGGCGGTGGCCGGGTCGGTCCCCGGCGGCTGCGCCGTCAGCGCGTCGGAGGCCGGGGCGAGCGCGTCGACCAGGGTCTTGTCGCCAACGGTCGCCTCTCCGACCCGCTGAATGGCCGCGAGGCCGTTGCCGACACCGGCGGCCAGCGCTCCGGCGTCGGGTCCCCCCTCGCTCACCGCGAGCGCCGCCGCCATCTCATGGAACAGCAGGCCGAACAGGGGCCCGCTGGTGCCGCCGACCTCATCGAGGAAAGCGGCCGCGGCGGCGTCCAGCGGGCCGGCGCAGCTCGCCTCGGGGGGCCTGACCCGCTCCGGTGCGCCGTTCGAGGCGGCCTTCCACGCCTCCGGGCCGATCGGGTCGTCGAGACGTCGCAGCGTCGCCCGGAGGCCCGCGACGAGGTTCGCGCCGAAGTCACCGTCGCCGACCTGCTGGTCCAGTGCGGTCAGTTCGGGCTCGGTGGCCTCCGCGGAGGCGGCGAAGCGGCGTATCCAGGCATCGGTGAACGCGGTGCGGGACGGTGCGGCCATGACTGCCTCCGGGGAACTCGTGAGTCGCGGGGTTCCTATACGACCGGTGCGGTCGCGGGCCAGGCGGGGGTGTGGGCGGGCGCGTCGTAGTAGGCGAGGGTGTCCGCGTCGGCCACCAGCAACGTCAGCGAGAAGCCGCGCATGTCCAGGGCCGTGACGAAGTCGCCGACCAGGGTGCGCTCGACGGCCGCGCCGCGCCCGTCGAGCACCTTGGTGACCTCGTGCAGGACGGCGTACAGCTCCATCCTGGTGATGCCGCCGAGGCCGTTGACCAGCACGATCACCGACGTGCCGGGGACCAGGCCCAGGGGGTCGGCCAGCGTGCCGACCATGTCCGCGGCCAGGTCGCGCAACGGGCGTTCGCGCAGCGTGCGACGGGCCCGTTCACCATGGATGCCGACGCCGTACTCGAGACCGCCGGCCGGCAGGTCGAAGGCGGGCAGGCCGGTGGCGGGAGCGGTGTGGGCGGCGGAGGCCACGGCCATGCTGCGGCAGCGGCCCACCACGTCCACGCCCAGGGCAGCCAGGTCCTTCAGGCCCATCCCGGTGTCCGCCGCCGCGCCGAGGATCTTCTCGACCAGCACCGTCGCACCGGTTCCCCGGCGGCCGTTCACGACCTCCGCGGAGTCCGAGGCGGCGTCGTCGTCGATCAGGACCCGCGCGCAGTCGACGCCCTCGCGAGCGAGCCGTTCGGCGGCGATACCGAAGTTGATCTTGTCGCCGGTGTAGTTCTTCACCAGGTGCAGCACACCGTTCTCCCGCGCCACGGCGAGCGAGGCGGCGAAGATCTGGCGGTTGTGCGGCGAGGCGAAGACGCGGCCGGGACAGGCGGCGTCCAGCATGCCCGCGCCCACGTAGCCGATGTGCAGCGGCTCGTGCCCCGAGCCGCCACCGGACACCAGGCCCACGCGCCGCGCGGGCGAGGGGGTCAGCGCCCGTACGAAGCCGTTCGCCTCGTCCCAGGCGACGCTGTCGGCGTGCGCCCGTTCGAAACCGGCCAGGGAGTCCACGACGAGGTCGTCGATCTCGTTCGCGAAGTAAAGGCCCATGGTGCACCAGACCTTTCCGGAGAACGCGGTCGGTCTCCTGCGTAATCATGCTGTTCGGTATCACCCGAAACGGCAACTTTCCGCCCACGTACGAGTGGCTGTCCCGGAAGTACCGGACGCACGAGCGGGCGGTCGGGTATAAGGCGTGCCGCGTGGCCGCCGGAGGTTATCTCCCTCTCGGGACACGCAGAATCTATGTCGGCCGGAGTAGACATTCGGCGGTGACGTGGTTATGGTTTCTCTCGTAGCCGAGATCAGCAAGGCCCGGCAGACACGAACTGCCGGGCAGCAGTACGAGCGCAGGACGCAGGACGGTGCGGTGGTGGAGTTCCAGAGCCGGGGTTGTTGCCAGACGGGCGATGGGACTGACCGCCGGACCGGGTGGCCCGAGGTGATCAGGGGCCGCCACGAGCAGTACCGCAGTGCCAAGAGATGATTCAGAGAGTTGATCCCGAGGGAAGAACGGAGGAGCCGAGCGCCATCAGGATCGCCCGGGCGGATTTTCGAGCCCGGGTACCGCAGGACATCGATAGTGAGGTGGTCTCCGGTCAAGCAACCGCGATCCCCGCATCAGCCGCCAACCCCCTCCCGGTGGCGATGCGGACACAGAGAGCCGGCGCAGTACGTAAGCCGGTAGATGGTGTAGCAGTTCCTTCGGGGCCTTGGTGCCGTTCGGCACCAAGGCCCCTCAAGCGCGTTCCACAGAGAGGCGAGATGACAGCAGACGACTCGTTCGGCCGACTCGACGACGACGACTACCCCGCGTACACCATGGGCCGAGCAGCCGAGATACTCGGTACCACCCAAGGCTTCCTCCGCGCGATCGGCGAAGCCCGCCTGATCACCCCGCTGCGTTCCGCGGGGGGACACCGCCGCTACTCCCGCTACCAACTGCGCATCGCCGCACGCGCCCGCGAGCTCGTCGACCAGGGCACCCCCGTCGAGGCAGCGTGCCGCATCGTCATCCTCGAGGACCAGCTCGCGGAGGCCCAGCGCATCAACGAGGAGCTGAGTTCCTCCGAGCCCCGCGACCGGGCCACCGGCTGAACGACTCCCGACCTCAGCGACTCCCGACCTGAACGACTCGCTGCCTGAACGACTCGCTGCCTGAACGACTCCGACGTGCCGTGGCCCGGCATTCCGCGTGCTCCCGGCGGAGGCCCGAGCCGTGTCCTCGCCGCTCCCGGCGAGAGCCGCTTGTTGGGGACGGGCCTGGGTGGCAGGGTTGTGGGGACCGTCGTCCCGGCCGCCGCGGAGTGGCCGGGTGGGGTGGTCGCGCTGGTGTCGTTCCCTCGGGCGTGTGCCCTGTGGTCCCCGGTGGCATGTGCTGGTCGATGTGCGCGACCTCGTGGTCCCGCGCTGTGAGGGGATTGAGTCATGGCGGAAGAGACTGATGCCGGCAGGGTGCGTTCCGGTCCGAAGCGGTGGGCATGACCGCGCACGGTCTGGCGCGCGCACTGGCCGGGTTGCTGGAGGCCAGCCATACGGCGCCGTTCGAGCGGTTGCCGCGTCTGCTGGACACCGCGGCCAAGCAGGCCGGCGCGGGCGGGGCCCGGCTCTTCGTGGCGGATCTCCAGGAGGAGGTACTGCGCGAGGTGACCGGGACCGGCCTGAACGCCGGCGAAGGCGGCGAGGAGCACCGGATCGAGGGCACCTTGCCCGGTCGCGCCTACCAGATCACACAGGTCACCGCCCCGGCGTCCGGCGGGGCGTGCTGGATGCCGGTGCGGGACGGCACGGAACGTCTGGGCGTCCTGCACGTCGAGCCCGGCCCCGACGACACGGGCACGCCCGACGGTGAGGTGGCGCTGGCGCTGGCGTCGATGGCCGGACTGCTGCTGGTCTCCAAGCGGGCCAACAGCGACTCCCACGCCCGGCTGACCCGCACCCGGCCGATGGGCGTGCCCGCCGAACTCCAATGGGCGCTGATGCCGCCACGGACCTTCTCCGACCAGCGGGCCACGGTCAGCGCCTTCATGGAACCGGCCTACGAGGTGGCCGGGGACGCCTTCGAGTACGCGCTGGCGGACGACATCCTGCACCTGGCGATCTTCGACGCCATGGGGCACGACACCTCCGCCGGACTGACCGCCGCTCTGGCGATGTCCACCTGCCGCAGCCACCGCCGCGCCGGCGCCACCATTCCCGACGCCAGCAGAGCCATCGAAGACACGCTGGTCGGGCAGTTCGGACACACCCGGTACGCCACCGGCGTCCTGGCGGACCTGGAACTGGACACCGGCAAGTTCAGCTGGGTCAACCGGGGCCACCTGCTGCCGGTACTGATCCGCGGGGGCCGGTGGTCCAGCACCCTGTACTGCCCTCCGGCCGGGCCGATGGGCAGCGGATTCAACCTGCCGGTCGAGCAGCGCACCGAGCAGATGGAGCCCGGAGACCGGCTGCTGCTGTTCACCGACGGCATCACCGAGGCCCGCGACAGCGACGGCCGGGAATTCGGTGTGGAGCGTTTCACCGACTTCATCACCCGCCACCACGCGGACAACCTTCCCGTCGACGAGACGCTGCGCCGCCTGATGCGCACCGTCATGGAGTACCACCACGGACGCCTCGAGGACGACGCCACCGTCCTGTTCTGCGAATGGCACGGCCCGGACGGCGCGACGGGGGGTCAGGCGGCTCGGGCGAGTTCTGCGCGGCCGAACAGCAGGGCGTAGCCGGCGGGGAGTTCGTTGATGGTGCGGGTGAGCAGGTCGCCGGGCAGGAGGGCGGCGACGGTGCTCAGGACGGCGCCGGTGTCCCAGCGGGCGACGGCGGGGGTGACGCCGGTGCGGGCCGCGATGTCCTGGACGAAGCTCCAGCCGGTGCGGGGCTGCGCGGTGGGCGCCTGGGCGGTGAGGATGTCAGCGGCCTGACGGGGCAGATGGGCGGCGAGTGCGGTGCGCGGGTCGTCGCCGAGCTGGCTTCCCAGGGCCGCGAGCACGGCGTGGACGGCCTGCTCTGCGCGTTCGCGGGTGGGGTAGGCGCCGTCGTAACGGACGGTTTCCAGCATCTGGTCGTAGGTGAGCGCCGACGCGGTCCGGCGCTGTTCGGACTGGGCGGGCATGGCTGCGGCGGTGGCCTTCCGTTTCGGGCGGCGGCCGGGCCCGGTGAGCGGGGCCGGCCGCCGGGTGGGGTGGAGGAGATGTCGGTCGGCGGCGAAGGAGGGTGCCGACGGGTTCGCGTCCTTCGCCAGCGCGGTACCGCGGGCGGCGGGGGCGGTACCGCGGGCGGCGGGGGCTCAGCCGGCGATCTGCCGGCGGTTGTCGCCCGCGCCGACGGAGATCTTGCGGGGCTTGGCCCGCTCGGCGATCGGGATGCGCAGCGTCAGCACCCCGGCCTCGTAGTCGGCCTGGATCTGCTCGGTGTCCAGGGAGTCGGCCAGCACGATCTGGCGGGAGAAGACCCCCAGCGGCCGCTCGGACAGATCCATCTGCACGCCCTCGTCGTGCGGGGCGGGCCTGCGCTCGGCCTTCACCGTCAGCATGTTGCGCTCGACGTCGATGTCGATCGCGTCCGGCGAGACCCCGGGGATGTCGAAGGACACCACGTACTGCTCGCCGTCGCGGTAGGCGTCCATCGGCATCGCGGCGGGCCTCGACCAGGTGCCGGGGCGCAGGAGCTGCTCGGTGAGTCGGTCCAGTTCACGGAAAGGGTCGGTACGCATCAGCATCGCGGAACACCTCCAGGAAGTCGGGCGCTTGGCGCCGGTGTCGTTCACCTGCCCTCTGTTGTAGCATGTCATCCATCCGATGACAAACATTGATGTCACCCTGAGGGTGACACCCCTGGGTGACAGCCCGGAGGAGGCGCCATGACAGCCGACCAGCCCGCCCCGACACCGTCGCCACCGCCCGCCGCGGCCACCTTCCCCGCCGCCGCGGCGGCACTGGAAACCATCGACGCGGCCGTCCGCGACGCCCGCGGCCCGGCACCCGACCAGCCGTCGGCCCCTGCGGCCGACCCCCGGCACGTACTCGCCTCGCTCCTGCTCCTGCGCGAGATCCGCGAACAACTCGCCGGCTGGGAAACCGGCCTGATCGAGACCGCGCGCGCGGCCGGTGCCAGCTGGGCCGACCTCGCCGCGCCCCTCGGCGTCTCCAGCCGCCAGGCCGCCGAGCGCCGCTACCTGCGCCTGCGCCCCGGCCCGGCCGGCTCCACCGGCGAGGAAAGGGTCAACGCCACCCGCAACCGCCGCGCCGCCGACAGAACCGTCGACGCCTGGGCCCGCACCAACGCCGCCGACCTGCGCAGACTCGCCGGCCAGATCACCCAGCTCACCGACCTGCCGACCGCCGCCGACACCGCCCTCGGCCACCTCGACACCGCCCTGGCCGCCGACGACGCCGCCGCGCTCATCACCCCGCTCACCGCCACTCACGCCCACCTCCAAGCGGGCCACCCCGACCTCGCCGACCGCGTCCACACCGTCACCGAACACACCCACCAGCTCCGCAACGCCCCGGGGCGACCGCCGCACACCCCGTAGTCACACCTCCGGCCAGGCGGTCTCGCCCGCCGCGTTCCGGCCCGGCCGGCCGCCGGACGTGCTCCGGCCGGGCAGCGCGCGGACCCGGCGGCGTTCGAGGTTTTGAATTCGCTGGCTGGGCAGCCGCATAACGGGGGCCGGTCCTTCTGAGGTGCCCAGTCATGCCGTAGGCCGAGGAATCCGTCGGGCTCCAGCTGGCCGTTCCCCGGCACGGCACGCGCTGATCCGCTGGGCGCTCCGTACGCCCGGCGCACGGCGCTCTGCCTGCCCCTCGTACACGTACGAACCCCGCGTCCCCGGGCGTCGGGCCGGTACGCGCACCGCGTACACCGCGCGTCGTTCGGCGCAGCGCCCCTATGGAGGTCCCGCAATGTCTGTTCCCGTCGCATCCGATCCGCTCGCCGAACTCTCCGCGGCCGGAGTCTCGGTCTGGCTGGACGACCTGTCCCGCGAGCTGCTCGCCGGTGGTGAGCTGAAGCGGCTGATCGCGGACCGGCACGTGGTGGGGGTCACGACGAACCCCACGATCTTCGCCTCCGCGCTGTCCAAGGGGGACCGCTACAGCGAGCAACTGCGGCGCCTGGGCGCCGAGGGCGCGAGCGTGGACGAGGCCGTCTTCGCCCTGACCACCGATGACGTCCGTACCGGCTGCGACCTCTTCGCCCCGGTGCACGAGCGCACCGGTGGTACCGACGGGCGGGTCTCGATCGAGGTGGACCCCCGGCTGGCGCGGGACACCGACGCCACGATCGAGCAGGCACGCAAGCTGTGGGAGGCCGTGGACCGGCCGAATCTCCTGGTGAAGATCCCGGCCACCCGCGAGGGCCTCGCCGCGATCACCGCCGCCGTCGCCCGGGGCATCAGCGTCAACGTCACGCTGATCTTCTCCCTCGACCGCTACCGCGCGGTGATGGACGCCTACCAGAGCGGCCTCGAACAGGCCCGTGAGGCGGGTCGCGATCTGGCGGCCATCGACTCGGTCGCCTCGTTCTTCGTCTCGCGCGTGGACACCGAGGTGGACGCCCGGCTCGACGCGCTCGGCACCCCCGAGGCGCGCGACCTCAGGGGCGCCGCCGCCGTCGCCAACGCCCGGCTGGCGTACCGGGCCTACGAGGAGATGACCGCCGCGCCGCGCTGGCAGGCGCTCGCCGCCGCCGGAGCCCGCCCGCAGCGCCCCCTGTGGGCGTCCACCGGGGTCAAGAACCCGGACTACCCCGACACGATGTACGTCGGCGAACTCGTCATCGCGGGCACCGTCAACACCATGCCCGGCACGACCCTTGAAGCGTTCGCCGACCACGGCGCCCTTCCGGCCCACCCGCCGACCGGCGAGGAGTACACCGCGGCGACCGCCCACTTCGAGGCGCTGGCGCGGGTCGGCGTCGACTTCGCGGATGTCACCGACACCCTGGAGCGCGAAGGGCTGACCAAGTTCGAGGACAGCTGGACCGAACTGGGCGCCTCCGTGGACAACGAGATGCGCGGCGCCAGCGGCGCCGCCGCGTCCGCCTCCGGCGGAGCCGGTCTGCTGGCGATCTATCTCAACGACCACCTGTCCGGCGCGACCGGCGGACTGGAGCTCTTCCGCCGGGCGGCGCAGGCCCAGAAGGACCGCGACGGCGGCCCGGAACTGGCGGAGCTGGCCCGCCAGATCGAACAGGACCGTGACTCGCTGATCCAGATCATGACCGATCTGGACGTGTCCCCCGACCGCTCGAAGGTCGCCATCGGATGGGTGGCGGAGAAGGTCGGCCGCCTCAAGCCCAACGGACACCTCTTCACGCGATCCCCGCTCAGCGACCTGCTGGAGCTGGAATCCATGTGCCTGGGTGTTGCGGGCAAGGCGGCCTGCTGGCGCACCCTGCGCACTCTGGCCGAGACCGAGCCCCGGCTGTACCCCGAGCACCTGGACACCTTGCTGGAGCGCGCCGAGCACCAGAGCGCCGTGCTCGAGGAGTTGCGTCTGGCCGCGGCCGCCCGCGTCCTCCCGTAGTTCCCGGCCGTCATCGCCGACAACGCCGAACCCCGCACCTGCCGTGAGGCGGATGCGGGGTTCGGCGTTCTACGTCCCGACGTACGCGACGGCGGGCGCGGGTACGAGCCGGGAAGGCCGCCCGTCACCGCGTCTGACGGTGAGGGGCGCCTTGCTCGGGGTCGTCATCGATGGTCTGCCACGTCCGGCCGCGCTGTGCGTCGGCCGAGGCGGCGGGATCCGGCTGCCCGTTCGGCGCGGCGGGATCGGGACGTACGGCCGGGGCGGCGGTCCGGCGGGAGCGCATACGGCGGCTGCCGTACCAGAAGCCGCCCAGGAGGACCGCGGCCACCACGATCGCGGCCAGGAGGATGAGCAGGCTGCCGGAAACCCCGGAGCTTGCCAGGTAGTGGGTGGATGTCATGAGGGTTGTCTCCTGCTCTGGGGCTGTCCGGCGGTGACGAGCGGTCAGCCCTTGGCCTTGCCGGCCGCGCCCTTCTCGGTGGCGGCGCCGTCGGTGACGAGGGTGCCGCCGGTGGTCTCCAGGTGCGCCCGGACGAACCACTGGAACTGCTCCAGGTCGCGGAGCTGTCCGATCAGCAGGTCCTCGGTGGCCGGGTCGATCTCGCCGGCCACCTCGATCGCCTTGCGGACGTCCTCGACGACGCCGTTGTAGACCAGGTTGAGGGCGCCGAGGTGGGCGATGGCGTCCTGCCGGCCGATGCTGTAGTCGTTCCAGGTCCGCTCACTGACCAGGGCGCCCGGGGTGCCCAGGGCGACACCACCGAGCGCGGCGATGCGCTCGGCGACGTCATCGGCCATCGCGCGGACCTGCTCCACCTGCGGGTCGAGCATCTCGTGGACGGCGATGAAGTGCGGCCCGACGACGTTCCAGTGCACGTGCTTCAGCGTCAGATGGAGGTCGTTGAGGGCGTGCAGCCGCATCTGGAGAATCCCGATGAGCTCGCCGCCCTGCTTGGTGGTCAGGCCGGGGACGGTGTACTTCGGAAGCTTGCGCGTGGGCATGGCTGTCTCGCTTTCGTCGGTCGAGAGGGTCGTGAATTTCGGCTCGGACACGTGTCAGGCACGAGCCGGGCATGGTGAGCGCTCCCCGCGCGGTCGGCGGGGCGGGTCGCGCCAGGGTTTGACGGGCTCAGGGCGCCGGGACGAGGGCGGTCTCGACCTCGCGGAGGAAGTCGTCCAAGTCGTCGGGCGTGCGCGAGGTGATCAGCGTCCAGCCGTCGGCGGTGTCGCTCACCACAGGCTTGTCCACCCATGCGCCGCCGGCGTTGCGGATGTCGGTGCGCAGGGACGCGTAGGAGGTGAGCGTCTTTCCGCGGACGAGATCGGCCTCGACCGCGAGCCACGGGCCGTGGCAGATCGCCGCGACGGGGCGCTTGGCCGACGCGAAGGCCCGTACGGCCCGCACGGCCGTTTCGTCCTGCCGGAGGCTGTCGGCGTTCAGCGTGCCGCCGGGTACGAGCAGCAGGTCGTACGCCGTGACGTCCGCCTTTTCCAGGGTCAGCGTCGGCTGCACGGTTTTGCCGGGGTCCTTGTCGCCGACGAGCGTCCGGATCGGCTCGTCGGACACGGCCGCCACGTCGACTCTTGCGCCCGCCGCCCGCAGGTGTTCCACGGGGACGACGAGTTCGTCCTGCTCGACGCCGTAGTTCGTCACGATCGCCAGAACGCTCCGGTCCTTCAGATTGCTGACCGCCATGGCGGTTCCTTCCTTACGCGCTTCTTGTGCTGGTGGCCCCCCGGGCTCGATGTGCGGCTACCCCTTCACCAGCTTTAATGCCTCGAAATGCTCACCGATTTGCCCGAATGGCGCGATATTGCGGCGATCCGGGTGGTCGGACGTCCTCCGGGACTCCCCTCGCGGGCACGCGGCCGAGGGCCGAGGGATTGCGACGCCCGGTGCGCGGGACCCGGCGGCACCTTCCCCGGACGGCCGCGCTGGACCTCACGGCTCACGGCTCACGGCGCGAGGCCGGCGTCGCGGGCCAGGAGTGCGGCCTGCACCCGGTTGGTCACGCGCAAGGTGGTCAGGATGCGGCTGACGTGGGACTTGACGGTGCTCTCCCGCATGCCGAGCGCGTTCGCGATGTCGGCGTTGGTGTCCCCCTCGGCGAGCAGGGCCAGCACGTCCTTCTCCCGCGGGGTCAGAGGGTCGATCCGCGTCCGGGCCTGGGCGGCCCGAGGGCGGTTGGTGCGGTGGTAGCAGTCGATGAGACGGCGAGCGGCGGCGGGATGGAGCAAGGCGGAGCCGGCGGCGACGAGGTGGACGGCGCGCAGGATCTCGGCGGGGTCGGTGTCCTTGAGCAGGAAGCCGTCGGCACCCGCGGCCAGCGCGTTGTAGACGTACTCGTCGAGATCGAAGGTGGTCAGCGAGATGACCTTGGGCGGGTGGGGCAAGGCGCGCAACCGCTTGGTGGCGACGATGCCGTCCATGCGGGGCATCCGGATGTCGACCAGGGCGATGTCGATGCGGTAGGCGGTGGCCTGCTCGATGGCGTGGAGCCCGTCAGCGGCCTGGGCGACGACCTCGATGGCCTCGTCGCCGTCGAGGAGGTCGGTCAGTCCGAGGCGGACGAGTGCGTCGTCGTCGACGACCATGACGCGGATCATGCGCGGGGACCGTTCGGCGCGGCGGCGCGGTGCGGTATCCGGGCGGCCAGCCGCCAGGACCCGCTGCCGCCGGGCCCGGCATTCAGGTGTCCGCCGAGTGCTTCGACCCTCTCGCGCAGCCCGACAAGGCCGAACCCCGAGGGCGCCGTCGCCTCGCCGCGCCCGCCGGGAGTGTTGGTGACCTCGACGACGGTGGCGGGCGGCCCGTAGTCGATACGGACGCGGACGGGGGCGTCGGCAGCGTGTTTGCGGGCGTTGGTCAGGGCTTCCTGGACCAGGCGGAAGACCGCCAGCCTGTGGGCCGACGGGGCCTGTTCCGGCCTGCCCTCGATGACGGTGTCGATGTGCTGCCCGGCCGTCCGCGCCTGCCCGATCATCTCCTCGACATCACGCAGGACCGGCGCCGGCCGTTCGGCACCGTGGGGGACGTCGGTGGTGCGCAAGGCGCCCAGCACGTCACGCAGGTCGGTCAGGGCATGGGTGGAGGCGGTGCGCAACAGGGTGAGGCGGTGGACGAGTGCGGCGGGCAGGACGTCCTTCCTGGCAGCGAGCACGCCGGTGTGCAGGGCGATCAGGCTGAGCTGGTGGGCGAGTACGTCGTGCATCTCGGCGGCGATGGCGGACCGCTCGGCCATGCGTACGGCCTGCTCGCGCAGTTCCCGCTCGGTCCGCAGATGCTCCACCTGCGTGTTCAGCGCCTTCACCAGGCGTCGCCGACTGCCCATCCACAGCCCTCCCACCACCGCCAGCACCGTGGAGCCGTACTGCTGCGGGCGCCACAGGGAGACCGCCGGGTGGAGCACGGCGCTCACCGAGAGCGCCACAGCCGAACAGGTCACAGCCGCCACGACGTGCCGGTGCGCGGCGAGGTCGAACAGGGCGAGCAGGAGCAGCGGCAGCAGCGGCCATCCCCATACCCCCGCCGCCGCTGTGGTCACCACCGGAGCGAGCCACCAGGGCGCCCGGCGCAGCAGCGCCAGCCCGCACACCACGGCCGCCGCACCGCCGGCAGGCGCGTACCGGCCTTCAGCGCTCAACGCCTCGTTCCGGAAAGCCGCCAGAGCCAGCAACGCCACCAAGCCGTAGCGGCCGTAGACCGCCCATCCCTGCCCCTGTTCCCCGTTCACCCGCAGAGCGTGGCACGCGCCCGGATGCCTGTCGTCCGACGTTCGGCTACGCCGACCTCCACCTTTGGTAGGGGAGGACGGCCGCACAAGGGAGGATATGCGCGGCTGAAGGCGTCTCTAGCGTCTCGGACATGGACGACTGGACCACCTCACACCACCGTGCCCCCGCGCGGCGCAAAGCGGAGAGCTGGATGTTCCTGCTCGAAGCGGCCCGCGATCTGCGCACCACCGGCGCCATCGCTCCCAGCGGCAAGGCTCTGGCCCGTCTGCTCACTGATCCCGCGGGCGAATACGGAGCGCGGCCCCTGAACGTCCTGGAGGCGGGCGCGGGCACCGGCTCCGTCACCCGCACGCTCCTCCCCCGCCTCTCTCCGGGCAGCAGCCTGGACATCGTCGAGGCCAACTCCCGCTTCGCCTCCCAACTGCGACGCCTCGTCAGCTCCCATCCGCTTCCGGCGGACGGGAGCGAACGGATTCGCGTCCATCACGCCTTCGTCGAACAGCTCGACACCGACCGGCGCTACGACGTGATCGTCTCCGGCCTGCCGTTCACCAACTTCACCCCGGCGCACGTCACGACGATCATGGACCGGTACATCGAACTGCTCCGGCCCGGCGGCACGCTCACGTACTTCGCCTACCGCGGCACCCGCTACGCCCGCGCCCTGACCGCCACCCGCCGCGAAGCCCGCCGCCACCGTGCCGTCGAAGAGGTCCTCGCGGGATACCAGGACCAGTACGCCACCGGCTGCCGGACCGTGTGGGGCAACCTGCCCCCGGCGAGGGTCTGGCGGCTGTGCCGACCCGCCGACGTGTCCGCCCCGGCGGCGGCATCGCCCGTCGCGGCCGTGACGTCTCGGCCAACTCCCTGACCGGAGAGCCCAGTTGGCGCGTCGCCGGATCGTCGCGTCATACCCCGCGACCGCCAACGCCCGTTCTGCCCGCGGAAGCGACCGGAGCCGGCCCCGCAAGGGGCCCTCGAACGTACGGGGGTCTCCCGCCGGTTGATCGAGGCCCCCGAGGATGAGCGCGAGGCCCGCCTCGAACGCCTCCTCGTGAGTGACGACGGGGACAACGTCCGGCGCCCCCGCGTCCGCCTGCTCCTCCAGCACGACCTGCCGACCGCGCTGGCGAACTACGACCGCGTCCTGCGGCCCTTCGTGGACTCGAGGGCTCCACGGCCCGCCCCGCCCGCGCCCCCGCCCTCCACCGTGACCGTAGGAAGCGCCAACTCGCCCCGCTCCCGCGCTAGTTCGGAAATCCAGAACTCTGCCCGAGCCCCGTCTTCGCAGGGGCGCGAGGAACTGCGCGGACCCAACCGTGGGTAGGGAACGAAAGTTCGACAGCCCCTCTCGTCCCCACCGTCACGGAGGAAACATGCGCAGGAGAACGCTGATACGCGCCCTCGCCGTAGGCACGCTCGCCCCGGCAGGTCTGGGACTGGGCGCACGAAGCGCGTCCGCCGCGGCCGATTCGTACGGAATCGACGTCGCGACCACCCAAGGCGGCATCGACCTCGCGCTCGCCCGCAACCAGGGCCAACAGTTCGCCATCGCCAAAACCGGCGGCAGCCAGCTCAGCGAGGGACCGTACGTCAGCCCGTACTACACGGCCCAAGTGGACAGCGCGCGAGCGGCCGGACTGCGGGTCGGCCACTACTGGCTGTCCGGTGACTTCCAGGCGCCGACGGACGCGGCGAACTACTTCGTCGACCACCTGCACGACTACCGGCAGGGCGACGTACTGGCCCTGGACGACGAAGTGCTGGACGACTCCACCGGGTTGTGGAACGACGGCCAGGTCGCCGCCTGGTTCCGGCAGGTACAGGCCAGGGTCGGTACGTGCGTGCCCTGGTTCTACATCGGCGCCGCGAATCTGCGCGGCGGCAGTTGGGGCCAGACGATCGCCACCGGGGCCAAGCTGTGGGTGGCCGCGTACGGCTCCAACAACGGTACGCGGCAAGGCGAACCGGAGCTGGGCGGCGCGTACCCGGACTGGGCGGTCCACCAGTACACCTCCGTGGGCTCCATCGGCGGCATCCGGAACGTGGACCACAATCTCGCTCGCGGCTCGGCGTTCGATCTGGTCGCTCCGGGCAGCGGGGGCGGAGGAGGGGGCGGCGGAGGCGGAGGTCTGCCGAAGACCACGACGGAGCAGGACGGCGTACCGGGACCGGTGTTCTGGAGCCGGGCGCAGAAGTGGCTGTCGCTCACCTCGGGTTACACCGGTCCGGTCGACGGCGTGCCCGGCGTCAACACCTACGCGGCCCTCCAGCGGTACCTGAAGGCGCACTTCGGCTACGCCGGTCCCGTCGACGGCGTGCCCGGCGTCAACACGTACGCCGCCTGGCAGCGGCTCGCCGCGCAGTGGGGCTACACCGGCCCGATCGACGGCGTGATGGGCCCCAACTCCTGGCGCGGCGTGGCCCGCTTCCTCAACCAGAACGCCTGGGACTGACCCCTCGCGCGGGGGGCTCCCCCGGACCCCTCAAGACCCGACGTACCGGCCAGCGCCACTGGGGCGGCCGGTATGTCGGGGCGGGGAACGGTGATGTCCGACCGCGCGTCAGCGAAGAACGCCAGAGCCGGTCGTGGACCCCGCTTTCCGAGTCCCGCCCGTGCCGGTCTGCGCATGACCCGGATCGGTGACGCATCAGGCGGGGACGAAGAGAGCCTCGTGGGCCCCGTCGAGGATGAACCCGTTGTCGAAGCGGACCCGCACGCTCACGCGAGGCGGCTGTTCCTGGAAGGCGGTCCACGCGGGTTCCAGAGAGCCGACCTTCTCTTCGAGCTGTCTCCTGCTCTCCGTGGGCATCTCGCCTCCGAAGGCGTCGAGCAGCGACTTGAGCCGCTCGTACTCGCGCACCTCGTCGCTCTCGTCCCGGTGGGCGACCACCCGCTCGACGGCCCCGCCTGTGCCCGCGGCCAAAGACAGGAACCCGATCACGACCCCCGACACCTCCGCCGAATCGGTCAGTCTGGTGTCCGCTGCCAGCACCACCCGCTGGCCCGCCTTCAGAGTCATCCGCTCCCCATCTCCGCCGCTCCGGCTACGTCGCTTCCATCCGCCCGCCGCAAGAACGTCTCACCGCGGCGGTCGCTCACGACACGGGCCCCTTCGTGGAACCTACGGGCACCGTAATACGGCATCCGCACAACGCCGTCCCCGGCGAGGCAACGCCAGCGCCTGCGGGCGGAGTCCTCCAGGCGCTGATGTCGCTGGAGTGGCGAAATCCGGGTCATCGCGGAGACGAAGGAGGCTCCGCGAGCGGGCTGCTGCGTCGCGGCGGGCTCATAGGCGTGGGGGGGTCGGGGGTGAGGCGGCCGTGGGTGGGGCGGCCTTCCAGGACGGTCAGGGTGACTCTGTGTGCGAAGTCCCGGCCGTGGAAAGGGGAGTTGGCCGACCGGCTCAGCCAGGTGGCGGGCTCGGCCCGCCATGCCTGCGGCCGGACGACACAGAAGGTCGCCGGTTCGCCGACCGCGACCGGGCGGCCCGCGAGGTGGGCGATCCGGCCGATCGCGGCCGGGGCCGTGGACATCACGCGCGCCACCGCGGTCCAGTCCACCGCCCCGGTGGCCGGGTCCGCGAACACCTCGGCCACCACCGGCAGCGCCGTCTCCAACGAGGTCAGGCCGAAGGCGGCGCTCAGCCAGGAGCAGGTCTTCGTTCGAGCCGGGTGCGGAGCGTGGTCGGTGGCGACGACGTCGATCGTGCCGTCGCGCAGCGCCGCGCGCACCGCGGCCACGTCGGTGGCCGACCGCAGCGGCGGGTTGACCTTCAACGCCGGTCCCCGCTCGGCGGCTTGGGTGTCGGTGAGCATCAGGTGATGGGGCGTCACCTCGGCGGTCACGGAAAGGCCCTCGCGTTTGGCGGCCCGTACCAGCGCGACGGAACCCGCCGTGGAGACATGACAGATGTGCAGCCGTCCACCGGTGGCGGCGGCGAGCGCCAGGTCCCGGCCGATCACCGCCTCCTCCCCCGCGCCCGGCCAGCCGGGCACGCCGAGACCGGCGGCGACCGGCGCGTTGACGACTCCGTCGCGGACGATGGCGGCGCTCTGCGCGTGCTGGGCGAACGCGGTGCCGTACCGGGCCATCGCCGTCAGCAGTTCCAGGACCAGATTGTCGTCGTTCACGCACTTGCCGTCGTCGGAGAAGACCGTCACCCCGGCCGCCGCCAACGCCGCCACGTCCACGATCGCCTCTCCGGCCAGACCGGCCGTCGCCGCCGCCACCGGGTGGACGCGTACGCCGAGCCCCCGGGCCCGCCGCCGTACCTCCCGTACTCGCGCGACGGTGTCCGTCACCGGTGAGGTGTTCGCCATCGCGAAGACGTCGGTGAACCCTCCGGCCGCCGCCGCGGCGGCCCCGGACGCCAGCGTCTCCGCCTCCTCTCCGCCCGGCTCCCGCAGATGCGTGTGCAGATCGACCAGCCCGGGCAGCACCGTCCCGCCTGTCGGCTCCCCGGCCACCGCGTCCACGGCCCGGATCACCCCGTCCTCGACAGTGAGGTCGAAGACCCCCGTCCGCCCGGCGACGCCGACCCGCTCCACCCGCCATGTCCCGTGCCCCGGCGTCGTGTTCACGAGGCGCCGTCGAGCCGGTGGAGGGCGGCGAGGAGGGTACGGACGCCCGAGGCGATCTGGGACGTAGGGGTGAACTCGGCGGGGACGTGGCTGAGTCCGTCGTCGCTGGGGACGAAAAGCAGGCCGGTCGGGATGACATGGGCGATCTGCTGCGCGTCGTGGCTGGCCCCGCTGGGCAGGACGCGGTACGGAAGGCCCAGGGAGGCGCAGGCATGGCGGATGTGGTCGGCGACCCAGCCCGGCAGGATGACCGGTGAGGTATCGGCGATGACCTCCGTGGTGAGCGCGACCCCGTGGTCTCGGGCCAGCGCGGCGAACTCGGCGGCCAGGGTACGGGCGGTGTCGCGCTGGCGGACGGAGTCCACGTCGCGTACGTCGACGAAGAACTCGACCGACCCCGGGACCGTGGTGATCGAGCCGGGCTCGACGCGGAGCCGGCCGACGGTGACCCGTACGCCGTGGTGCCGGGGGTCGCGGGCGAGCCGGTCGCCCAGCACCACGCACTCGGCGGCGGCCACCAGGGCGTCGCGCCGCAGGTGCATGGGGGTGCCGCCGGAGTGGGTGGCGCGGCCCTCGGCCCGCACCCGCAGCCGGGTGCTGCCGGAGATCACGTCGACCACGCCGAGGTCGACCCCCTGCGACCGCAGCACCTCGCCCTGCTCGATGTGGAGTTCGACGAAGGCGAACCACTCCTCGGGCCGCCAGCGCGACGCGTCCACCAGGTCCGGCCGCAGCCCGACGGCGGCCATCGCGTCGGCCATCGTCACGCCGTCGCGGTCGGTGAGCCCCGCGAGATCCGCCGCGCCGGTCAGCCCGGCCGCCATCCGGCTGCCGTTGCACGCCTGCCCGAACCGCGCGCCCTCCTCGGCCGCGAACGCCACGAACCGCCACGGTCGACGGTGCGCGGCCTCCTGCCGGACCACGATCTCGGCGACTTCCATGGCCGCGACGACGCCAACGATGCCGTCGAAGCCGCCGCCCTGCGGCACGGTGTCCAGATGTGAGCCGGTGCCCAGCGCGCGTGCGTCGCCGGAGCCCGTGTTCGGCCCGGTGGGCGGCAGTTCCGCCACGGTGTTGCCCGCGTGGTCGGTGGTGACCGTCAGCCCGAGGGCCGTCATGTGGGCGGCGAACACCGCGTGCGCCTGGCGTTCCAGCGGGCTGTACGCCAGGCGCGTGCAGCCGGGCCCCGGTTCGGTGAGCGCGGCGAAGCCCGCCAGATGAGCGTCGATCCGCCCGAGGTCGACCCCGTCGAGCAGGTCGGCGGTCGCCGGCTGGGCCGTCCCGGTGCTCACGCTTCGTCCCTGTCGTGGCCGGTGCGGCCGTTGTCACGGTCGGCTCCGCCGTTCCCGGGGCTGACCACGTCCACGCCGTCGGGGGCCGCCCCGAGGAGCGGGGCGAGCGAGCAGACGGCGACGACCCGGCCGCCGTGACCGGTCACCGCCCTTACCAGCGGCGCGAGTTCGGCTCCGGGGCCGCCGCTGTCGACGCCGCCCCGGGCGACCACGACCGTGCGTTCGCCGGGCAGCACGTCCTCCACGATCAGCCGTCCGAGGTCCTCGACCACGACCCGGCGCGGCAGCCCGAGGGTGTGGGCGACCACATGGGCGAGCAGTACGTCGGCGGTCGCGTTCCAGCTCACGACGGCCTCGGGGCGGTAGCGGGCGGCCAGTTCGGCCAGCGCCGCGCCCGCCCGTTCCACGGTGGCGGGGTCGTCGGCGAGCAGAGCGGCACCGGCGCCCGTCGTCGAATCCGCGGGCTCCGCGGGGGACTTGGCGGCCGGGGCCGGCGGGGCGGGGGGATGCGGAAGGGGGCTGGTGGGCATGGCGCTCTCCTGTCGGGTCGTACGGTTCTCCTGCCGGGCGGTGGGTTTCGGGGCGGGGCCGGCGGGTCCGGCGGGTCCGGCGGGTCCGGCGAGGGCTGCGGGGCCTGCGGGGTCCGCGGGGGTGACCCCTTCGAGCGGGCCGAGAGACCCGACGGGTGCGTAGCCGGTCGCCGTCCGCCGTACGAGGGCGGTGTGGAGGCCGAGGCCGGCGGGCGGTTCCCCGGATGGCGCGACCACCACGGCCGCGCTGTGCGGCAGGGCTCCGGCCTCGCGCAGCAGCGGCAGCGCTCCGGCGGCCGAGGCGGCGTCGACGGCGATCACGACGACCGTCTCGCCCGGGTGGATCACGCCGAACGGCGGGGCGCCCGCGACGAGGGCCGCGAACGGCAGTCCCGTCTCCAGCGACACAGCCGCGCCCAGAGCCTGGGCGCCGGGCCCCGCCGCCACCAACCGGTCGGCGGTGGCGGGGACTTCGGCGGCCAGGGCGGCGGCGAGCCGGCGCAGCAGCGCGGGCCGGTCCAGCCAGCCCGAGCCACTCCCCCGGTCGCCGACAGCGTCACCGGCGGCGGCGTCACCCGCGGCGTACCCGGCCGCGGCCAGGTCCCCGGCCAGCTCCTCCGCCAGCACTCCCGGCGCCCGGTCGAGACCGGGAAGCACCCGGGCGCCGACCCGCGACCGGCTTTCCGCCACGCCGCGCGCTGCGACCGCCTCCGCCCCGGCCGCCGCGACCACCGGCACCGTGGAGACCGCCCCGACCCCCGCGACCGCCGTCGCCGTGGAGACCGCCCCGACCCCCGCGACCACCGGCACCGTGGAGACCGCCCCGACCCCCGCCCCGGCTCCCGCTTCCGCCGTCATGGCCGGTCCCCTCCCGCGAAGGAGGGCCGCGGGACGAAGACGTCCGGCGACGTGCTGTCGGCCTGCATCAGTGCGACGAGCTGCTCCTGGGTCGGGTCCGGCGCGAAGGGCCGCTCGTACCCCTGCTCGCGCGACAGCGCCTGCGCCGCGTCCAGCACGATCCGTGCCTTGACCGCACGGTCGGCCGGATCGGCGACCCGCGACCAGGCCGCGCAGACGGTGACGGCCGAGCTGACCCGTCCGGACGGACCGCTGCGGACCGGCGCGGAGACCGCCCAGACGCCCTCGTCGAGTTCGTTGTCGCACACGTCGAAGCCCCGCTGGCGGACCACGGCGAGGTGGTCGATGAGCCGGTTGATCTCCCGGACGGTGCCGGAGGTGAAGGACGCGCGGGGGTAGGACGACAGCAGCGTCTCGACGAAGGCCGGGTCCTGGTAGGCGAGGATCGCGCGGGCCGAGGCGGCGGCGTGCAGCGGCACCTCCTGGCCGAGCCTGACGAACAGCCGCAGCGGGCGCTTGGTGCCCGCGATGGACACCGCGACCACCCGGCCGTCGATCAACTGGGTGAGCACCACGCTCTCCCCGCACCGCCGTTCGGCCTCCACCAGCGCAGAGGGCGGCTGGATCACGAACGGCTCGTAGTCCTCGACATGGCCGAGTTCGAGCGCGTTGGGGCCGAGCACGTACCGCTTGGTGGTGGGCGACCGGCTGACGAAGCCGGTGTGCTCCAGGGTGCTCATCACCCGGTGCATGCTGCCGACGGGGATCTCCAGTTGCTGGTGGAGCTGCTGGAGGGTGAGGCCCTGGCGGTACGCGGACAGGTGGGTGAGCACCGACAGGGCCCGCACCACCACGTGCATCGGCTTGTCTGCGCCCGACCGCTCCGGACCCGGCTTGTCCGAACCCGCCGTCTCCGCAGCGGACTTGTCAGACCGTGGTCGCTGGGCGCCGGTCTTCTTCATGAGGTGTCCCCATCCCGTTGATCCCGTTGATCCCGCAGATCGCCTGGATCGCATCGTCGCGCAGGTCGCGTCCGTCCCGCTGGTCGCCGCTGGATCCCTTGGATTTCCCCGCCGTTACCGCTGAGGTGTCGGCGAGAGTCATTCCGTAACACGGAATCAACATATCGGCTCCGCACCACTGGAGTATCGGAGCCTCACCGACCCCCTGTCAATGACACTTCCTCAGACTGCGCAGCGGGAATGCCGATTCGCAAGGTCATCGGGCACGAAACCCTTGACAGCCGGACCGGGGCCTTCCAATACTGTCGAATCCGCAGTGCGGAATATTCGTTTCCGTCTCACGGAAATAAGGGAAGGGGGGTTGATGACCGTCTCCGACATCGAGGTGGCCGTACCTCCGGCCGCCGCCAGGCCGCCGAACCGGTCCCCGTCCCGTGGCCTGCTGCCACGAGGCGCCCTGCTGCTGGTCGCCCGCAAACTGGGCGGCGCGGTGCTGGTCGTCTGGGGCGTGGTCACCTTCACGTTCGTCGTGGCCCGCGTCGTGGCGCCGGACCCGACGGGCCTGCTGGTACCGCCCGGGGCGAGCGAGGAGGTCCGGGCCCAGGTGCGGTCCTCCCTCGGCCTGGACCACAGCATCCCTCGCCAGTACCTCATCTACCTGCGCGATCTGCTGCACGGCGACCTCGGTACGTCCTTCGGCACCGGCCGCGCCGTCAGCGCCGACCTGACCAGCAGGCTCCCCGCCACGCTGGAGTTGGCCGTACCCGCCCTGATCATCGGCGTCCTGCTCGGCACCGCGCTCGGCGTGATCAGCGCGGTCCGCCGGGGCAAGGCCGCCGACCACGCGATCCGGGTGGTCACCGTGGCGGCGCTCGCGATGCCGCAGTTCTGGCTCGGCCTGGTGCTGTTGTCGCTGTTCTTCGTCCGGTTCGGCATCCTGCCGGGACCCATCGGCCGACTGCCCGCGGGCCTGGCGCCGCCGCCCGGCGTCACCGGCAGCTACGTCATCGACGGGCTGCTGGCCGGGCAGTGGGACACCGTCCGGCAGGCCCTGCTCCAACTGGTGCTGCCCTGCGTCGTCCTGGTCTGCGGCATCTTCGCCCCCATCACCAGGGTGGCCAGGTCCGGCATGGTCGAGGCGCTGCGCAGCGAATACGTCAGGACCGCGCACGCCTACGGTTTCAGCCGGTCCCGTATCTACCGCAGCTACGCGCTCCGCAACGCGCTGCTCCCGGTGATCACCATGATCGCCGGCGGCGTCGCCTTCGCCTTCACCGGCGCGGTGCTGGTCGAGGGGGTCTTCGGCTGGCCGGGCATCGGCCAGTACGCGCTGACCGCCGTCCAGCAGTCCGACTTCCCCGCGCTCCAGGGCTTCGTGCTCTACGCGGCCGTCGTATACGTCGCCCTGTACGCACTGGTCGATCTCGCCTACTCGCTGGCCGACCCGAGGATCCGCTCATGACCGCCCCGGCCCCCGTGCCCTCCGCCGACCTGACCGCCGCCCCCTCAGCGGGCCCGCCCGCGGGGCCCGGCGGCCCGGACCAGGACCGGCGCCCGTCCGGCCGTCGGCTGACCCGCCTGCTGCCCGGCGCCGGCGGCGCCGACTCGCTGACCGTACGCCTGGGCCTCGGCCTGATGGCCGTGCTGCTGGTGGCCGCCGCGGTCGGCCGGATCTGGACGCCGTACGACCCCGAGCAGCCCGGCGTGGGGCTGCCGTACCAGTCCCCGGGCGGGAAGCACTGGTTCGGCACCGACCAGGCGGGGTCCGACGTCTTCTCCAAGACGCTCGCCGCCACCTGGACCGACCTGTGGCTGACCCTGGTGGCGGTCGCCATCGCCTTCGTGATCGGCAGCCTGCTCGGCGCGGTCGCCGGGTACTGGGGCGGCTGGGCGGACGCGGTGATCATGCGGGTCACCGAGATCCTCCAGTCCTTCCCCGCGCTGCTGCTGGCGTTGCTGCTGGTCACCACGCTCGGCTCGGGCCTGGCCAATGTGATCGTCGTGGTCGCCTTCGTCGGACTGCCCGGCTATCTGCGGCTGTTGCGCGCGGAGGTCAAGGGCCGCAAGTCGTGGGAGTTCGCCGAGGCCGCCGTACTGGCGGGCAACAGCGGACGGCGTGTCCTGGCCCGGCACCTGGTGCCCAACGGCCTGACCCCGCTGGTGTCCTACGCGGCGGTCAACGCCGCCTGGGTGGCGATCGTGGTCTCCAGTCTCGGCTTCGTCGGCGTCGGGATCGAACCCGGCAGCCCGGAGTGGGGCTCGATGATCGCGGGCGGCAAGGACTCCCCGGACGCGTACTGGATCTCGCTGTTCCCCGGCGTCTGCATTCTGCTGCTCGCCGCCGCCTTCTACCTGCTCGGCGACGGCCTGCTGGAACGGGAGGACGACCGATGAGCGCCACCTCCGGCGCGGCCGTACAGCCGCCCGCGCCCCTGGCCGACGGAGCCGGGAACGCGTCCGGCGCCGACCCCGGCGTCCCGCTGCTCACGGTGGCCGGCCTGTCCGGCGCCTTCCGCTCCGGGCACGGCGACCGGGCGCGCGCCGTCCAGGTGCTGCGCGATGTGAGCTTCGAGCTGCCGCGCGGGCAGATCACCGCGATCGTCGGCGAGACCGGCAGCGGGAAGTCGCTGACCGCGCTCACCGTGATGGGACTGTGCCCGCCCCGGCTGGCCGTCGAGGGCTCCATCCGCTTCGACGGGAAGGAACTGCTGGGCCTGGACGAGGCCGGTTACCGCGAACTGCGCGGCGGCCAGATCGCGATGGTCTTCCAGGACGCCCGCTCCTCGCTCAACCCGGTGCTCACCGTCGGCCGCCAGCTCACCGACGTGGCCCGGCTCCACCACGGCCTCGGCAAACGCGCGGGCCGCGCACTGGTGGCCGAGACGCTGGCACGCGTCCGGATCCCCGACCCCGTGCGGCGGATGGCGCAGTACCCGCACCAGTTCTCCGGCGGCATGGCGCAGCGGGCGATGATCGCGATGGCACTGCTGTGCCGCCCCCGGATGATGCTGCTGGACGAGCCGACCACCGGGCTGGACGTCACCACCCAGGCCGATGTGATGGAACTTGTCGTGGAGCTGGCCCGGCAGGACGGGCTCACCGTGTGCCTGGTCACCCACGACCTGGGCGTCGTCGGCGAGACCTGCGACCGGGTGGTGGTGATGCGGGGCGGCACGGTGATCGAACAGGCCGCCGCCGAGGACTTCTTCCGGGCTCCGCAGGCCGACTACTCCCAACTCCTGCTGGCCGCCAACCGCGTTGACGACGACTCCGGGAGGCCGTCATGACCGCGTCCGCCGTACCCGCTTCTTCCGCCTCCGCCGCCCACTCGGCCGCCGTCGGCGCGTCCGCCCCGGCCGGGTCCGAACCGGTCCTCCAAGTGGACGGCCTCCGGACCGAGTTCACCGTCCGCAGCCGGGGCCTGCGGCACACCCTGCGCGCCGTGGACGGCGTGGACCTGGTGCTGCGGCCGGGCGAGACGCTGGCCGTCGTCGGGGAGAGCGGCTCGGGCAAGTCCACGCTGGCCCGGTCGATCCTGCGGTTGGTCGAACCGGCCGCGGGCCGGGTGACCGTCGCCGGGCGCCCGCTGTCGTCCTTCCGCGACCGGCGCGAGGTGTACCGGGACGTGCAGATGGTCTTCCAGGACCCCCGCTCCTCCCTCGACCCCCGGCAGAAGATCCGCTCGATCCTGGACGAGCCGCTACGGCTGCACCTGCGGATGCCCGCGCCGCGGCGCGAGGCCCGAATCCGTGAGCTGCTGGCCTCAGTTGAGCTGTCCGAGGACCTCCTGGACCGGCGGCCGGCCGCGCTCTCCGGCGGCCAGCGGCAGCGGATCGGCATCGCCCGCGCGCTGGCCGTCCAGCCCAGGGCCGTCATCCTCGACGAGCCCACCGCCTCGCTCGACGCCTCCACCCGGGGCGTCGTGCTGGACCTGCTGGCCCGCCTCCAGCGCGAGACCGGCATCGCCTACCTGCTGATCTCGCACGACCTCCAGGCCGTACGCCGGATCGCGCACCGCGTGCAGGTGATGTACGTGGGCCGGGTCGTGGAGTCCGGCACCACCGAGGAGGTGCTGCGCCGTCCCGCTCACCCCTACACCCGCGCGCTGCTGGACGCCGCGCCGGTCGCCGCGTACGGCGGCCACACCCGCGCCATCCGGCTCAGCGGCGAGAACCCCGGCCCCTTCGACCTGTCCGCCGGCTGCGCGCTGGCCCCCCGCTGCCCGCTGGCGGAGGAGTCCTGCACGGCCGGTAGGCCCCCGCAACTGTCCTTCGGCGGCACGCACGACGCCGCCTGCCCCATCACCCACCGACAGGTCAGCGCCGACCTCTCGGCCGCGCGAAGAGAGAGGCAAGACTCAGATGACCAGTAGATCTCCGCGGCGCGCCCGGCTGTTGGCCGGTACGGCCGCGGTCGCGGTCGCCGCCGTCCTGACGGCCTGTTCGTCCTCGGCAGGCACCACCGGACAGAGCGCCGCCAAACCGCCCGCGGCGCTGGTCGCCGCCTGGCCGAGCGACATCTCCACCATGGACCCGGGCAACGTCAACACCGACCAGGACAAAGAGCTGGCGATGAACGTCTACCAGAACCTGGTGGGCTACAAGACCACGGCCCAGGGCGGCCACTCCGCCTCCAGCGGCCTCGCCGCCGCACCCGCCCTCGCCTCCTCCTGGACCATCGCAGGGGACACCGTCACCTTCACTCTCCGCGACGGCCTGAAGTTCTACCCCAGCGGCAACCCGGTCACCGCCAAGGACGCCGTCTGGTCGCTCCAGCGGGCGCTGAAGCTCAACGGCGCCGTCGAGTTGAACAACAGCGGTGTCTTCGACGCCGCGCAGATCACCGCCCCCGACGCCACCCACGTCGCCATTCGCTACCAGGACAGCGCGGGCAAACCGATCAAGGCCAGCGAGGTCAACATCGCCACGCTGCGCACCTGTTGGTACGGCGTCATCGACTCCGCCGCCGCCCTCAAGAACGCCGGCCCGTCCGACCCGATCGCCGCCGAGTGGCTGAAGAGCCACGTGGCGGGCAGCGGCCCGTACTACGTCAAGAGCCGGCAGACCGGCCAGTCGCTGAATCTCGCGGCGGTGCCCGGCGCGGCCCTGAACGCGCCGAAGTTCTCCGCCGTGACACTGCGCGTCGTCAACGACGGCAATGTGGCGGGCCTGTTGCGCGGCGGCAGCGTCAACATCGCCCAGTACGGCCTGAGCCCCCGGGACGCGACCTCGCTGAAGTCGGCCGGCTTCAACGTCCAGCACGCCAACACCTCCAGCTACCTCTACCTCCAACTCGCCTCCGACGCAGGCCCGTTCAAGGACCCGCTGGTGCGGCGCGCCGTCGCCGAGGCACTCCCGTACGACGCGCTGGTGAAGAACGTCTACTACGGCCAGGCCGAGCGTGCCGACTCCTACGTCTCCGCCGGCGCCCCCGGCTACAGCGCCGCCTGGAAGGACTACGGCGACGCCGCGAAGGCCAAGAGCCTGATGGCGCAGGCCGGGAACCCGTCGGTCTCCACCAAGCTCCGCTACCCCAGCGAGAACACCGACTTCGCGACCGCCGCCCAGCTCATCAAGAGCGCGCTCAAGCCGATCGGCGTCGACGTCACCCTGCAACCGCAGACCTCGGCCGCGCTGATCACCTCGATCATCGGCCGCGCCACCGCCAAGACCGGCGGCAGCGCCGACGACGGCATGGTGCTCACCACGCTGTCGACGTACGTGGAGGACGCCAAGACCCCGGTGAAGCTGTGGACCGTGACCGGCGGGGTCGTGAACTTCTCCCGCACCAGCATCCCGGAGATCGACCGGCTCCAGGGCGAGTTCGCCATGGCGGCGCCGAGCCCGGCGCGTGACCAGGCGTACGAGAAGATCCAGCAACTCGCCGCGCAGGACGCCGCGTTCCTGCCGCTGGTGGTCACCGGCCGCACCCTGGTCAGCGCCTCAGGGGTCTCCGGCCTGACCTTCACCCCGGAGCCCGTCACCCTCTACTGGACGCTGGAGCCCAAGAAGTGACGGCCGGGCAGGCCGGGCCGTCGACCGGGGAGTCCGGCTCCGAGCCGTTGTGGCGCCGCTCGGCGCGGCAACTCGCCGCCTCCTACGCCGAAGGCTCGGCCACGCCCGCCGAAGTGCTGGAAGCGGTGGTCGAGCACGCCGAGCAGGTCGACCGGCGTCTGAACGTCTTCGCCCACCGCGCCTTCGACGCCGCCCGGCGGTCCGCCGCCGCCAGCGGTGAACGGTGGCGCGCGGGAACCCCGTTGAGCGCGTACGACGGCGTGCCGCTCACGGTCAAGGACAACATCCCGGTGGCCGCGATGCCCTGCGCCTGGGGCAGCCGGCTCTACGCCGACCGCACGCCGGAGCGCGACGAACTGTGCGTCGGACGGCTGCGGGCCGGCGGCTGGGTGATCCTCGGCAAGAGCAATGTCTCGGAGTTCACCCTCGGTCTCGGCAATGTCAGCACCCTGCTGCACGGCACCACCCGCAACCCGTGGAATCCCGCGCTCACCACCGGCGCGTCCACCGGCGGCGGCGCGGCGGCGGTGGCCGCGGGCGTCGGGCCGGTGGCGCTGGGCACCGACGGCGGCGGCTCGATCCGCTGGCCGGCCGGGTACTGCGGGCTGGTCGCGCTCAAGCCGACGCTGGGCCGGGTCGCCCGGCTCGACGGCCTGCCGACCGTGCTGCACGACCTGGAGGTGATCGCACCTGCCGCCCGTACGGTGGCGGACCTGACCGCGCTGCTCGGGGCGGTGGCCGGGCCCGACGCGCGGGACCGCCGTTCGCTCGGTGTGCCGGACGGCCCCGCCTTCCGCGGCCGGTCGCTGCGGATCAGGATGGTGGGGCGGTTCGGCGACTATCCGGTCGAACCGGAGATCACCGCGTCGCTGACGGCCGCGGCCGACCGGCTCAGCGCGCTCGGCCACCGGGTGGAGACCGGCGAAGTGCCCTTCGACTTCGACCGGTTCGACACCCACTGGCGGACCATCGGCACCACCGGCCTGGCCTGGCTGATGCGGCGTCACCCGGACTGGCGCGCGGCGGTCGGCGACATCTACCCGCCGATGGTCGAGCACGGCCGCTCGTTGAGCGCCGCGGACTACGTGGACGCGCTCGACGCCTTCCGTGACCTGTTCGCGCAGCTCGCCGACTTCTTCACCGGCACCGACCTGCTGCTCACCCCGGTCGCCGGGGCGATGCCCTGGGCCGCCGACCAGCTCGCCCCGCCCTACCAGCGGGTGTTCACCGGCATCGCCAACGCCACCGGTGTGCCCGCTCTCAGCCTGCCGGGACCGCCGTCCCCGGCCGGCCTGCCGATCGGTTTCCAGCTCGTCGGCCCGTACGGCGCGGACCGGGCGCTGCTGGACCTCGCATCCGACTACGAGGCCGCGTACGGCTGGGCCGACCGCTGGCCGGCTGTCGCCGCCCCCCTTCCGAAAGGCGCCCGAGCATGACAGTCAGGATCGACTCCTTCGACACCGCGGGGCCCGGTGACACCGACGGGCTGGTGGCGGTGCTCAGCGCCCACGACCCGGCACGGATACGGCGGCTCGCCCTGCTGGTGAAGACCGAGGGCAGCGCCGAGACCAACGACTTCTCACGCGAACTCGCGTCCTGGCGGGCCCGGGAGGCCGTGCTCGCGCACGGCGGCGGGGACCTGCTGGAACGCTCGGTGTTCCTGCACTCCACGGGCTCCGAGGGGGCGATGACGCCGTTCGGCTATCTCGTCGTCGAGCTGGACGACGCGGACGTCGCGGGTGCCGCAGAGGCCGCTGCCGTGACGGACGGCGCGGAGTCCACCGGCGGGGGGTCGGCCCCGGCTCCTCGCGGGGCGCCCGGCCCAGCGGGCACGCTCTGCGTGGGCATCGGGCGCAGCCGCCGGATCCGCGGTTCCGAGATCGGCTCGGCCGAACACGTCGCGCTGGCCGAGCAGGCCGTCGCGGAGGCCGTCGCGGACGCGGGTCTCGACCCCGCCGACGTCGCGCTGGCCGTCGTCAAGACGCCGCTGACCGCACACGACGAGCCCATGCGGGTCACCTCCGCCGAGGCCAAGGCGGTCGGCGCGCTCGGCGCGGCGCTCGCGCTCGGCGAGGTGGAGCGGGCCGACGTCGTCCCGGCCGCCTTCGGCCGTGACCTGACCCTGCACTCGCGCCGCACCATGGTCTTCTCCAGCTCGGAGGCCGCGTGTGTCGAGGTCCTGGTGTTCGGCAACCGCCCCGGCGCGGGCGGCGACCTCCGGATCGTCTCCGGCCTGCTCGCCGACGTCCTGGACGCGCCCGGCATCCGCCGCGTCCTGGCCGCGGCGGGCGCGGAGTTGACCGCCGACGGGACGGTACGGGAGCCGGGACAGGTCGCGGCCCTGCTGATCAAGGCGGGCAACCGGCGGGACGGCACTCTGCGTGGCGCCCGGACCACCGTGCTGACCAGCCAGTTGGACCCGGACAAGCACGTCCGGGCGATCATGAGCGGGGTGGCGGGAGCGGTGCTCGGCACCGGGCGGATGTTCATCTCCGCCAACTCCGTCCACCAGGCACCGGACGGGGGCGGCCTGTGCGTCGCGATCGTCGGGCCGCCCGTCTCCGGCGCGCCGGCCACCGACGTGCCGCCGCGCGGCGTACCGGCTTCCGTCGCGGCCTCCCCGGCGGGTGGCGCCGTATGAGCCTGCCGACCCTGCCCATGGTCGGTGACGCCGACGTACGGTCGGTGATCACCGTCGCCGACGCGCTGGAGGTGGTCGAGGCCACCTACGCCGACTTCGGCGCCGACCGGCTCTCCCTGTCCGCCCCCACCATCACCCGGCTCGGCGTGAGCGGCGGCACGCGGGGCTTCGGCCTCAAGGGCGCGCTGCTCGACCGGTACGGGGTCGCCGGGGTGCGGGTCACCCCGACCCACACCGCCGGGCGCAACAGTTGGTGCCTGGTGCTGGAGACCGAGTCCGGCCGCCCGTTGGTCGCCGTCGAGGAGACCTGGCTGCACCGGCTGCGGACGGCGGCCTCCGCCGCCGTCGCCGCGCGGCTGCTGGCCCGGCCCGACAGCAAGGTGCTGACGCTGGTCGGTGCCGGACAGATCGCCGCCTTCGTCCCGGCCGCGTTCGCCGAGGCGTTCGCGCTGGAGGAGATCCGGGTGGTGGCGCGCACGGCCGGCTCCGCCGCCGACTTCGTCGCCCGGCAGCCCGTCGCACCGGGCGCCACCCTCACCCCGTACGACGGCCTGGACGCCGCCGCACCGGGCTCGGACATCGTCGTCGCCCTCACCTCGGCCCGCCAACCCGTCGTCCACCCGCGGCACTTCGGGCCCGGCGTCACGCTGCTCGGCCTCGGCGGCGGCGCGGAGATCGCGGCCGAGATCGTGACCGGGCCGACGCCGTACGGCACGCGGGCCCCCGCCCCCGATGCCGCCGAGGCAGCCGGGTGCGGAGGCGTCGCGGGAGCCGTGCTCGCCCCGGAGGCCACCGGGCACGGGACCGGGACGGCCGACCGCTTCTTCGTCGACGATCTCGGCTACGCCCGGGAGATCGGCTCGATCGCCTCCTGGCTCGCGGCGGGCCTGCCCCCGCGGACCCTTGACGCCCGGCTCACCGGCTCCCTCCCCGCCGTCGCCGCCGGCTCCCTCCCCGGCCGCACGCACCCCGACGAGCGGGTGCTCGGCATCGTCCAGGGCGTCGCCGCCTGCGATGTGGCCCTGGCCTGCCTGACAATGCGCCGCCTCGGCATCGGCTGAACCGCCCCCGCTGATCCCGTCAGCGGGCGGCGCACCTCACGGAACACCGTCCCCGCGGGTCAGCGAGGCAGGCGACCGGGCACGGAGACCGACCCTTCGGCCCCGGTCGCCGCCGTGGCGTCGCCCGGCCTCCGGCGCTGACGCGCGCGGCGTTCGCCCACCTGAACATGCCGACTCGGGGCTGGCCCACCACCTCTGAGTCGGCCGGGCTCCGGACCGGCGGACGCGGGCCGGTGGTACCGGCCCGCGTCGGGTCAGCGCACGGTGACGGGCTTTGTGGTGGCCGCGCCACTGGTCCAGCCGTTGCGGTGGGCCGTGATCGTGACCGTGATCTTCCGGCCGCGGTCGGCCTTCACCAGGGCGTAGGCGGACTTGGTCGCACCCTTGATGGTCTTGCCGTTGCGCTTCCACTGGTACGTGTAGGAAGTGGCGGACGGCGACCAGGTGCCGCGGGCAGCCGTCAGCTTGTGACCGACCTTGACGGAGCCGGAGATCGACGGCGCGGTGGTGGTCTTCAGCGCGGGGCCGACCTCGACCTTCCGCGCGGGCGAGGTGGAAGCGACGGAGCCCGCGCCGTTGCTGACCGTGACCCGGCAGGACACCTGGTGGGCGTAGTCGGCAGAGGTGAGGACGCGGGTCTTGGCGGTGGCACCGGAGATGACCGCGCCGTCGCGCAACCAGGCCAAGGCGGCCTTGGCGTTGGTGCCGTTCCAGGCGGCGGAACAGGTGAGGGTGGAGCCGGTTCGGGCCGTTCCGCTCACCGCGGCGTTGGTGGTGATCTGTGGCTTGACCATCAACAGGGTCTGCGCCTCGGACCACACCTGGGAGGTGTAGCCGCCGCTGCCGACGTACTCGGCCTTGCGCCACAGCACCGTGGCCCGGCCGTCCGGTCCGGCAGCCACCTCGCCCGCGAGGGCGTCGGTGTTGGGGACGTCGACGACAGGTGTGCTGTTCAAAGCGGTGGCCTGGCTCCAGGTGCCGTCGGCGCGCACCGCCCACTCGAGGTAGTGGTCGTTGCCGTTGTCGATGCTCGGCACCTGCGGCCACACGACCTGCACGGTTCCGTCAGCGCCGATGGAGGCGTCCACCCGCCAGTTCACGTAGCCGGTGGACAGCGTCTTCGGCGCCGACCAGGTCCCGGTGCTCGCGGTACGGGTCACGGTCTGCACCACGGGGACACCGGCGGTGGGGCTCCAGCCCGTCCACACGTAGGTGACGTCCCCGTTGGGCGCGGCCAACGGTTCGCTTCCGTCGCTGTAGTTGATGGCGGAAACGGCGGTCTGAGCTGCGCTCCAGCTACCCGAAGGAGCGGTGCGGGTGGCGGATTTGAGGTCGTTGGCGCCGTTGCGCCACAGCACGGTGGAGGCGTTCTTGGCGTCCATCGCCACCTGTACGTCGCTTGACGTGGCGTCGGTGCCGGGCAGCACGGAGGCACCGCTCCAACTGGACCGGGCCGAGGTGCGGGTGGCGGTGGAGACCGTGTGCTCGCCGGTGAAACGGTTGAGTTCATCCCAGACCGCGGTGGCGGCGCCGCCGGGGGCCACCGCGAGGTCGATGCTCCAGAGGGATCCGGTCGTGGTGGAAGCCAGCGTCCGGGGTGCGGACCACGCCTGGTCGCCGGGGGCGAGGGCGGCGGTTCTCACATCGTAGTTACGGTACCCGTCGCCCTGGTCCCATACGGCGGTGAAGGTGCCGTCGGCCGCCGCGGCCAGGCGGGGCGTGGACATGTCCAGGCCGTCCCAGGCTGCGAGGGTGGCCGGGGCGGACCAGGCCGCCGTGGCCGGGTTCCAGCCCGCGGCCAGGGCGACCAGCGAACCGTCCGCGCCACTGCCGTCCAGCCAGGACACCACGGCCCGTCCGTCGGCGCTCACGGCAAGGACGGCCGCGGAATTCTCGGCACGCCCGGTCGCCAGGGTGTGCGGCGCACTCCACGTCGTGGTTCCGGCAGGCCGTACGGCGGTCCGGAAGTCCCAACCGGTGGCCCCGGCGGCCTTGTCCCGCCACAGCGCGAACGCGGCGCCGTCACCGGCCACCTGGACATCGATGAGAGACTGCTGGCCGTCCGCTCCGGTCAGGGCGACGGCCGCGCTCCACGGTCCCGCCGAAGCGGTGTACCCGGCGGCGGCCGAGGGAAGGGCGGTGCCCAACGAGACCGCGGCCACGGTGACGGCGAGCGCCACGGCGGCAGTCTTCGGTGTGCGTATCTTCAGTGCCATTACGGCTCCTGTCTCAGGCGAGCGCTCTTGCGCCCGGCATGCTCGCGCACATCGGAGCGAGGCGGCACAGGACCGGTGGAAGGCACATGGCGCGGATGCCCTCATGCGGACCACGACGCCCCCACTCCCGCGCCGTGGTCATGATGACAGGACGGAGCAACGGACCACGATGCCGGCTGCTGGCAACCCTGTACGGCCCGCCACGTCATCGCCGAAGTCGGCGGCAGGGGCCGTCGACACCGTCGATCGCCGGAGGTGCGGCGGGTCTCACCCGGCGGCACGGCCCGGCCCGGCCCCGGGCAGGACCACGGCCGACGGCGACACTCACCCCTCCGCTGGGGGCGGGGTGAGGCGGGTGGTGAAGACGATGATGTCGTCGTCGGGCTCGGCGCCGAAGGTGTCGAGGAGTTCCGAGCACAGGGCGTCGGGTTCTCGGGGGCCGGCCGCGGCGGTGGCGGCGAGGAGTTCGAGGCGTTTGTCCAGGATGCTGTCGCGGGTCTCGATGAGCCCGTCGGTGATCATGAGGAGTCGGCTGCCGGGTTCGACGGGGTGCGCGGTGGCGGGGGGATGGGGCAGGCCCAGGCCCAGCAGCGGGCCGTGTTCGGTCAGGTAGCGATAGGTGCCGTCGGGGTGGAGGAGCAGCGGCGGGAGATGGCCCGCGTTGGCGATACGCAGGCAGGCGTTGCCGGGCTCGACCAGCGCGATGCAGACGGTGGCGGTCCATCCGGGCCGATGAAGACCCAGGAGCCGGTCGAGCTGCTCCAGCAGTACGTGCGGGGGGTGGTCCTGGGCGGCGTAGGCGCGTAGAGCGTGGCGGAGTTCGCCCATGACCATGGCGGCTTGCAGGGAATGGCCGACCACGTCACCGACTGCCAGGAGGAGCCCTCGGGAGGTGTCGACGGCTTCGTAGAAGTCACCGCCGATCTCGGCCGTGGTGGCGGAGGGCAGGTAGCGCACGGCGAGTTCGGCGCCGGGGACCTGTGGGAGGGTGGCGGGCAGGAACGTACTCTGCAGAGCCAGGGCGAGCTCGTGTTCCTGGCTGTAGCGCTCGACGACGTCTTTGTGCTCGACGGAGAGTTCCGCGTACATGGCCATGACGCCGGCGTTGGTCTCGGTCAGTTCGTCGTTGAGCCGTTCGAGTTCGTCGCGCTGGGCGTGCGCTTCCTGGAGTGAGGCGATCAGGTCGCGGGTCTGGGCCTGGAGGTCGTCGATCGCGCTGGCCGGGCTCGCGGACGCCAGGAGCGAGCGGACCTGCTCAATCCGCAGGTCGCGGGCGGCGAGTTCGGGGATCGGGCAGGCGATCTCGACGCGGCCGGGGCCCGACGGGGGCCGCGCGGGAGCGGCGGGGGCGGTCTCGTAACGCGTCTGGGGCAGCAGCCGGGTGACGGCCGTCAGCGACTCGCGGCTGGGGGCGCGGTCGTCGCCCCACTGCAACACGGTGAGGAGAACGGGCGGTTCCTGCCGCATGCTGAAGACCGCGGTCATCGGCGCCGGGCGGAGCAGGTCCCGGCCCGGTTCGCTCACCGCGGGGCGGAGCAGGTCCCGGCCCAGTTCGCTCACCGCGGTGGCCAGACGTACCTGGTCGCGGCTGTCCAGGCCGACCGCCTCGGTGATGGTCTTGGCGTGGCGGCGCAGCGCGAACACGTCCCGCTCGGTCCTGATGGGGGTGACCAGCAGCGGGGTCGGGCTGAGGCGGTCGGACACGGGCGGGCTCACTGGGCCGCTTTGGCGATCACTGCGCTGGCGTCGTCACGGCGGGTCGCGGCCAGGCGCAGCAGTCCCGTGGCGATCACCGCGGGCGGATGGTGCAGCATCCCGGCCAGATCGGCGCCTTTCCAGCGTTCGCTGAGCCCGTCGGAGTGCATCACCAGCGCGCCCTGTGCGGGCATCCGGTATTCATGGGTGCGCAGTTGGTGCGTCTGGTGGCCGACGATGCCGGGGTGGGACAGCAACGTGGTGCGGGTGGTCCGGGTGAGCAGGACCGCGGTGATGTTTCCGACGCCGCAGAACAGCACCCGCCCGTCGGGCTCGAGACGGGCGACGGCCACGGCGGCGCCGCGGGTGCCGCGTAGCGCGCGGTGCACTTCTTCCATCACCTGCTCGGGCGTATGACCGGATCCGGTGCGGAACGCCTGGACGGCCGCCTGTGCGGCCAGCGCGGCCAGCGGGCCGTGGCCCAGTCCGTCGCAGGACATGACGAGCAGGCCCTCGCCGGGCCCTGGCACGGCGCCCCGCACGGGCGCGGGACGCGCGCCTCCGCGCACCGACGCGGGACGTCCGCCCCCGTGTACGGGCGCAGGACGGTCGCCTCCGTGTACCGACGCCGGACGGTCGCCTCCGTGTGCCGACGCCGGACGGCCGCCCGAACCCGGCCACGGACCGGCCCGGAGGCCGGCGTCCGCGGCGCTGACCGCGGTGGGACGGGGGCTGGTCAGGTCCGACCAACTGGGCGGTGCGCCGGCGGCCTGGTCAGGGGCTGTCGGCGCTTGGCCACGCGGCGCCGTTGTCCGCGCGTCCATACGCGCGGCCCACGCGTCGCCGCAGGACTGTTCGCCGCTGATCGGGCGGGTGATGCCTCCGACGGCGGGTTCCCCGGCCGTGGCGGGCGCCGCGGAGCGCGGCCAGAAGCGGGCCAACTGGACGGTGCCGACGCCCGGTTGGGAGTGGATGTCAAAGGTGTCGGCGAGACGCTGTACGGCGCCCAGGCCGATGCCCAGCGTGCCCGCGGTCGACATCCCGTCCCGCAGGGCGGCGGAGACGTCGGCCATGCCGGGACCGCTGTCGACAGCGATCACCTCCACACCTGCCACCACGTTCCCCGCGGACTCGGCGTGGCTGCGCAGCACCCGCAGCAGCAGGGAGCCGTCGACGGCGTGCTTGGTGATGTTGGCCGCCAGTTCCGAGACGGCCAGGACCAACTCGGCGGTGCGCTGATCGCCCAGGCCGATCCGGCGGCCGAGCGCCGCCGCCGCGCCACGCGCGGCGTCGAGCCGGTCGCGGAACCAGGCCACGTCCTCGCAGTCGGCCAGCCCGGGGGAACCGGGGGTCGTCATCGGACCCACTTGGTGATGGTGACGGTGGTGCCTTCGCCGGGCGTCGTCTCCAGTACGAAGTCGTCGACCAGCCGCTTGGAACCGGGCAGTCCCAGGCCCATTCCGCTGTCCGAGGTCCAGCCGTCGGTCATCGCCAGGTCGATGTCCGCGATGCCCGGTCCGTCGTCGGTGAAGACGAGCCGCACGCCGCGCCGTCCGTGCTGCTCCACCAACAGTGCGGTCATGGTGCCCCCGCCGCCGTGGATGAGGGTGTTGCGGGCCAGTTCACTGGCCGCGGTGATCAGCTTGGTCTGCTCCACCAGGGAGAACCGGCATTCCTGTGCCAGCGCGCGCACCAACTGGCGGGCCTGTACGACCTGGGTGGTGGCGGTGATCTCCAGTACCTCCGGGGTACGGGAGGCGCCGTTCATGCGTCAGCCGCGGCGTCCGGCACGGTGCTTTCGAAGCCGTGCCCGACGCGGTCGTGTTCGAGCATGCGCAGGCCCTTGTCCAAGGTGAGCGCGGTCCGTACGTTGCCGAGCGAGAGGCCGAGTTCGACCAGGGTGATCGCGACGGCGGGGCGCATGCCCACCACGACGGTCTGGGCGTCCAGCAGCCGGGCGAGGTTGGCGATGGTGGCCAGCATGCGGCCGACGAACGAGTCGACGATCTCCACGGCGGTGATGTCGATGATCGCCCCGTGCGCGCCGGTGTCCACCACCGCGGCGGCGAGGTCGTCCTGGAGTCGCATCACGGCCTGGTCGTCGAGGTCGGTCTGGATCGAGACCAGAAGTACCTGCCCGATCCGCAGGACGGGTACCTGCTCGCTCATCGGCCACCGGCCTGCGGCGCCGTACGGGAGACCGTGACTCCGGAACGGCGCAGCGCGTGCCGCAGGGCGTCCGCCAGCGTGGCCTTGGTGACGATGTCACCGAAGTCGATGCCCAGCGCCACGATGGTCTGGGCGATCTGCGGGCGGATGCCGGAGATCGTGCACTCGGCGCCCATGAGCCGGGCCGCCACGACGGTCTTCAGCAGATGCTGGGCGACCTCGGTGTCCACGGCGGGCACACCGGTGATGTCGATGATCGCCTGCTCCGACCCGGTGTCGATCAGTGCCTGGAGCATCTTCTCCATGACCACCATGGTGCGCGCCGAGTCCAGGGTTCCGACCAGCGGGACGCCGACCACGCCGTCCCACAGCTTCACGACCGGGGTGGACAGCTCCAGCAACTGCTCCGCCTGCGCCGCGATCAGCCCTTCGCGGGTACGGGTGTAGACCTCGATGGTGAACAGCCCGAGCGTGTCCAGCAGCGCGGCGAACTGCAGGTACGCCTGCGGGTCGCTGTCCTCGCCCTCCAGCGCCGGCGCCAGGACCTCCCTGAGCGCGAACACGCTCACGGCGGTCTCGGTGGGAGCGAAGCCCTGCATGGCCCGGTTCCGCGACAGTTCGGTCAGCAGCGCACGTACCTCGCCGAACGCCTCGTCGTGCCCGTCCACGCTCCCGCTGCCGAGCGCGGCCAGCAGCGCGGCGTAGATCTCCCGGAGCTCCCGCTCGACCTCGGAACGGCTCACTCGTCCGCCGAGCGAACCGGTCACCTTGTCGGCCCACTCGGCGGCCAGATCCTCACCCCGGACGGACAGCAGACCGATCAAGCGCTTAGCGATGTCTTTGCCAGCCACAGGGAATCCTCTCTCAACGGGATCAAGCGATCCTCGCGGAACTCTAAGCCATACGGGTGAGAGGCAGCCGGGTGATCCCCCGAGGCGCCGCCGCTCCGCTCCCCCGCGAAGCGACGCCCCTTCCGCCCTCCGTACCACCGACGATCACGAGAGACGCCAAGCCCACCAACCGGGTCAAACCCTTCTGGTCGACGGCGCCGAAGCCGAAACGCCCCGCCCCCCGAGCACGAGGCGGCGTCGCCGACCCTCCCGCGCCTCGGCCTCTCCTGCGCATTGCGCCTCCCCCCTGGCCGGGCGGCCTCGCTTCTCCGGCCGCGCACGGACATTCCCCGGATAACGCGGGTCATGTCATGAGGAAGGTCACGGCGAAGTTCTTCGCGGAGACGTATGCCGCCGACGGCGCGCGGGATCTGCTCAATGGCGCTACGACGACCCTGAATCAGACGGCATCCGACGATACGGTCCGCACCGTGACATACGCCGT
Source organism: Streptomyces sp. NPDC087422 (assembly GCF_044744145.1). Lineage (NCBI taxonomy): Bacteria > Bacillati > Actinomycetota > Actinomycetes > Kitasatosporales > Streptomycetaceae > Streptomyces > Streptomyces sp. NPDC087422. The sequence continues at coordinate 460,994 of NZ_JBIUXT010000004.1, forward strand.
CAACGGCTCCGGGGACCTGGCCTCGGTGAACGACACCCTCAACCGCACGACGTCCTTCGGCTACACCGCGCACAAGCCGACGTCGATCACCAGCCCAGCCGCCGGTGCGGCCCGGCGACTCGGTGGCCCGGCTGTCCTACCCCTCCGCGACGCAGACCCTGCTGGCCGCGCCCAACACCGACCAGGCCCAGCCGGTCGCCTCGGTGCCGCACACCACCTACGACCTCGCCGAGCGGTGCCTCGCAGTGCGCGCTCTACGGCAACACCGCCGCCGCCTGCACCGCAGGTCGGGGACCGGTATCTCCTGGGCCAACCTCGGTCAGGCAGTTGACGAGACGGTCAACGCCCACCGCTCCCGCGTGGCTGAGCCGCTTGCCGCAGCGGGAGACCGCCGCTGATCGCGTCCGCCCAGGACCGCTGGCGGCCGGGCCACCGGTCCGGATTCATGCGTACCGGTCGAAAAGGGCCTGGAGGTATCCCTCCAGCCGCCTGGTCAGCACGGTGGGGGTCAGATCAGCACGGCCCACCTCGCGCCAGGGAATGGCGACCTTCTCGGCGTTCGGAGCGAAGGCCAACGCGTCCAGCAGACGCCAGTAGAGATGCGCGGCGCGGTCCTCGGCCAGCGTTCCTCCCGCCTCGAGGTAGCGGTCGGCGAAGAGCATGCCTGCGGGAACCCCGTGCAGCAGGGCCAGGGCCGTCGAGCAGTGCGCCACGTCCAGGTCGGCCGGCCCCCACGAGGTCTCCACCCAGTCGACGACGCCGCTGATCCGCAGACCGTCGCCGTCACCAGTGAAGAGGACATTGCCGGGATGGAAGTCCCGGTGCAGGAAACAGGCCCGGTAGTCCGGGGGCTCGCGGCGGATCACGTCCACGGCCCGTTGCCACAGCTCAGGCCGCTCGGTGTCTTCGGGCGGGCTCACCCGCTCGGGAGAGGTCCACGCCTGATAGGTGCGCGGCCGGGCCTCCGCGGTCACCGGCAGCCGGTGGATGCGGAGCAATTGACGGGCAAGCAGTTCGGCACGCCGATCGGCCCCTTCATCGCCCAGGCCCACGGTCCCGGGCAGCAGGGACATCAGCAAGGAGGGATGGTCGCAGTAGCGCGCCGTTGCGTCCACCGCCACAAGCGTGGCTGCGGGCACGTCCGTGTCGCCGAGCAGGCGCAGGACGGCTGCCTCGCGGGTCAGCAGGCCCTCCGCGTGCCGGACGAAGAAGGGCTTCGCAAAGGACCGCAGGACTAGTGAGCGTCGACCGCCCGGCCCGCAGATGCCCAGGCGGCGCATCTCCGACGTCCAGCCGCCACGCAACCGTACGACGTCCTCGATGCGCTCGGCCGCTGACAGCCCCTTCTCCACCCAGGCACGCGTCGCACCCCAGCCCTGACCCTCAAGATCGGCACCGATGTGCCCGGCCCCCTCGCCCGAAACCATGAAGGCAGGCTACCGACCTCACCTACGGACGCATCCCATGGCCACCGCCCACGACGGTCCCGTTCGCCCGCTCGGCGTGCCGCCTCGAACCTGTACCCCTCAGACGTCGATTCGACCATGCCCAAGACGCTGGCCAGCGCCGCCGTCAACCGGCTTCCGCACCCTACGCACAGTCTCCCCCGACCGGTTCGGCGGCAGGCCGAGAGGAAGAAGCCGACCCGGAGGCTTTGCTGCGCTCGACGTTGGCGACCATCTTGCGCAGCACCTTGAGCGCGACTACGTGCCCTTCGTCGCTGATGCCCTCGTGGACCGCACCGCGCAGCTCGGTCACCAGCTCGCGCAACCTCGCCCTGGCAGCGTCCCCGGCATCCGCGAGCCGCAGGGCGCTGCCCGCTGCCCCGACCACCTGGTGGCGGGCATCGACGGGCGTCGTAGGCGGCGTCCAGCACGGTCAGGGCCTCCGGATCGCCCTCGGTCCGCTGGCCTGCGGCGAAGAGCGGCTCGACGGTCGGTCTCCAGGGCCGGGACGACCGAGTAGGGCCGGCCGGGCGTCGAGCAACAGACTTGGTCCCCGCCCTGGTCAGGAGACGTATTCGATGAGTTGCATCATGCCGCGGTCTTCGTGCTGGAGGTGATGGCAGTGCACCAGGGCCCGGCCGGGAAAGTCCTTGAAGCGGACGCGGAGGGTCACCGAGCCGGACTTGTTGATGGCGACGGTGTCCTGCCAGACGGGTGTGTCGAGTGCGCGGCCGTCGACGGCGGTGACCAGGAAGTGGTTGGTGTGCAGGTGGAAGGGGTGATTGGCGTGGCTGGCGGAGTCGTTGGTGAGCGTCCATTCCTCGGTGTCGCCGAGCCGCAGCGTGTGGTTGACGTAGGAGGGGTCGAATCGCCCGTAGGTCGGATCCGACGGGTCAGCCGCGTCGCGGGTGGCGGGGGTCGCGCCGTCACCGGTGATGCGGAAGGCGTGGGTGAACGCCTGTCCGGGGAAGGCGTCCATGTCGCTGTGGAAGGTCAGGGCCCGGCGCCGGGTCACCTCGGCCGGGTCGATGAACGGCGCGGGGCCGGGCAGCTCGGTGGGCAGGTCCATCCGTACGCCGGGTCCCGACTGCACGGTCATGGTGGCCAGCAGGGTGTCCCCGGCCATGATCCGGTAGTTGCCCGGGCGCTGTGCGCGGATCATGACGTCCGCGCGGTTGCCCATGGCCAGGGTGACGCGCTCGCGCTCCACGGGCCGGGTGAAGGCGATGCCGTCCATGGCGATCTGGTGCAGGGTGTGCCCCTCCACCTCGATCGGCAGGACGGTGAACGCGGAGGCGTTGACCAGGCGCCAGCGCTGTACCTCGCCCACGCGCAGTCGCACCTGCGGCCGGTAGTTCCCGTTCACGACGAAGGTCGAGGGAACCGAGCTGAGATCGTCCTCGGCGTGCAGGTCGGGTACCTGGCCCCGGGCGAGCTTCAGTTCGCCGACGCACATCACCAGGTCGCTCGCGGCGGCCACCTGCGGGACCTGGTCGATGGCCCCCTCGACGATCAGGGCGCCCATCAGCCCGCTGGACAACTGGACGGCGGCTGCTCCGTGTACGTGGGGGTGGTACCAGAACGTGCCGCCCTCGTGATCCGCGGGAATCTCGATCCGGCTGCGGTAGCTGCGCGTGTTCAGGCCGTTGCGCGGGTCGTAGGGGGTGAACTCGCGGAAGACGTTGTCCGCGTTCCCCGTCGGCGAGACGTGCAGGCCATGAGTGTGAACATTGATCGAGTTGAACTTGTGCGGGACGTTGTGGTCGGCGTGGGAGGTCTGGTCGGGGTTGGGCGGCAGGTCGTTGACGTGCTCCAGGTCGAGCACGTCGCCCAGGCGCAGCCGAAGTGTGGGCCCGTTCACATGCCCGTTGTAGAGCCGGAGGTTGACGTTGCCGACGCCGGGCAGCACGCCGCGGGTGAACGCGACCCGCAGAGAGGTCGACAGGACGCCGCCCTGGGAGCGGATGACCGGCGGCTGCGGGAACGGCGCGGGCGCGGCTGCGGCCCGGGGCGCGAGCAGCGCCCCCGTCGCCAGCGCCGGGGCCGACGCCAGCAGCGCACGCCGACTGACGCCACGTGATGAACCCATGAAACGCCTCCACACGATGCCGACCAATGTCGCGTCAAGCATCGCGAAATGCGCAAATGCCCACAAGCACGACACGCCTGACCCTTGATGCGCCGCGTCACTCCGGGAAGCGCTGGCCGTCGGCGCCGGCCCGCCGCACCTCGCCCCGGCCTTCCACCTGTCCCCCACCGCCGCGACCCGCTGCGGGGCCGTCGCGCAGGGCAGACAGAGAGGACCGACACGGCTGCTGTCGAGGAGCCGCCGTTAAACCAGTGGCGTCCCCGTGGACGAACCTCATAGCTTGTACGCCCATGACCGATACTCCGGAGATGCGCCCGAATCCGCGCGACCTCGGCCGGGTGTTCAACGACGTGCCGGAGCTCTACGACCGGGTCCGGCCGGGCTACCCCGACGAACTGTTCGCGGACCTTGTCGCCGTCACCGGCACGGACGACAGGTCGTCGGTGCTGGAAGTGGGCTGCGGCACCGGTCAGGCGACGCGCTCGCTGGCAGCACTCGGCTGCTCAGTGACCGCCGTCGAGCCGGGCGCGGAGATGGCCGCGCTCGCTCGCCAACGGATCGCGTCCTTCGGCAACGTCGACGTCGAGACGTCGACGTTCGAGGAGTGGGACGACCGCGGCCGACGCTTCGACGCTCTCGTGGCCGCGTCCTCGTGGCACTGGGTCGACCCGTCGATCGGCTGGCAACGGGCGCACGACGTGCTCCGTCCCGGAGGCTGGATGGCGGTGCTCGGCCACGTCGTCGTCCGCCGGCCGGGAGAGCAGGAGCTCTACGCCGAGACCGCCGACCTCCACGAGCAGCTCTGCCCCGGGGACCCCGACTGGCGTCATCCTCCCCTGGAGGACGACGTGCGCGCCACCGACCAGGGCTGGGGCCTGGTCGACGATCCCGGAGGACTGTTCGGCCCACCGATCGTGCGCTGGTACCCGACCGTGCAATGGTTCGACGGAGACGGCTTTGCCGATCACCTCCGCTCGTTGTCGCTGTACCGGAGGCTCGACCGCGACATCCGTGAGCCCCTGCTCGACGCGGTAGCCGAGCGCGTCCGCACGCGGATGGGCGACCGAGCAGCACGCCGCTATCTGAGCGTCCTCCGGGTCGGCCAGCGCGCCGAGTGAGCCACCCGCGCCGTGCGCGCGGATCGGCCGTGGACTCGGCCGTGGGCGTGGAGATTCCGCATCGCCACGACTGGGCACGCTCCACCGAATGGCGGCGGGCCCAGGCATTTCCCGCGAACAGCGGCTCGACAGCGCCCCGCCGCGCCTCCCCTCGCGCGGCAGGGCATGGGGCACCCGTTACCGCTACTTGTCGAGGTAGTCCCGGGCTGCATCCAGCGTCCCGGCGACGTAACCGCCGACCGGCAGGTCCAGCCCCTCGTACTGGCCCTCCTCGTCCAGGCTGCCGTCCGGCTGGTAGAGGCGCACGATCGGCGTGGGAAGCTCATTGGGATCCAGCGGCGGATCCCACCCGACGACCCGGCCGAGGTAGGACCGGTCGTCGTCACGGGCCGCGTAGTACAGCAGGTAGTGCGCCGGATCAACGTAGAAGGGTGCCGCAGAGTGCTGTCCCGGCCCGCCGGTCTGCGGCTGCGGCCACTCCCCGGTCGTGGATGCCGCCCGCCACGCCTGTTCGACGTCCTCGGCGGTCCGGCCGATCCACCACCGCTCGGTCACCTCACCCAGCGACACGTACTCGGGCTCGCCCTCCACCCCGCCGGTGCCGACGAAGCGCACGACCGGCTCGACGGCAGAGGTGTTGATGGGATGCAGGTACCGGTAGAAGGCCACGACGCGCCCCACCCGCAGGTGGCCGTCCCGGTCCTCGCCGTAGAAGAAGCGGCCGTGCCGGTAGTAGGTGTCGGTGATGTCCTCGTAGACCGGCCAGTGCTCGAAACGGGGATTCCGGTAGTGCATCGTGATCTCCCTGTGGTCGCCGCAAAGCACCACAGGGTACTGCCCGGAGACTCAACTCACCTTATTGCGCTGGTAGTTCACCGGCAGCCCCGGGCCGCGCGGGCTCACCGCCGGTTGAGACGATCTTGGTCCAGGGTGAAGTTGCGCTGACCTGGTCGGCGGGCCCTCGTGCACCGTCGGGACGACAGGATGTGAACCTGCGACTCCTTGATCACCAAATCGCGAAGTCCTCCATCGCTCACTACCGCGCACCGCGTGTGGACCATGGTTGCTACCTGGCAACCTGGGCCCGCACCTCACAAGGCGTCCCTTCTCCGGTCTGCCTCACCTGACGGCATCTGACAGTCGAACGTCGCCGCCGTGTTCCAACGCCCCGCACGCAATGCGTTGTTCAGGGCGGTCGCGAGACTCGGTCCAGCGCCAAGGGGCTGGACGTAGCAGGCACTGTCCGTGTCCGCCGTGCCCGCGTGGAACTCCATGCAGCCGGGCCGGTGTCCGTGCTGCTGGGCCGCCTCCGGCTCGAACTGCGAACGCCACACTTCGGTGCCGTCGGCCGCGACGCAGCGACCGCGTTGAGGGCCACCGTCTCCTCCACATCGACCGCGTCCAGGACGTGATCACGGGACTCGGCGTATCCGACTGGATACCAACCTTCATGCGGCGGGCTGTACCCGGTTGGAGTAGGCGATGCCGATGTGGGGGCGCAGCGTCGGAGTGGGGTGTAGGCCGGGCAGCCCCGCGGCGCGAGTCGACGTGTCGAGGTGGGAGTGGAGCCGACGGACGGGGGTCCAAGGTGCGAGGCTGTAATCGGACGGTGCCGCGGGAGCCTGTCGTGGGGATCGCGTGCACGGTAGCCGCCGACGGCAGGTGGTGTCCGGCCAGGTCAACGAGACGGGCGAGTTGGCGTTCGGTGACGTCGTGGGCCAGTCCGATGCGGCCGAGAGTGAGGTGGAGGCCGGCGCGGTCGATGGCGTCGAAGCCCAGGCCGGTGAGGACGGTCCGGCTGCGCTCTGCCTGGTCTGCCAGGTCCGGGTCATCGGTGAAGGGCACGAGCCAGTAGTAGGCGCGTATCGCTTCGGTCCAGCCCGGCCGGTCCCGGTGGTTGGTCGGAACCGGGTCTTGACCGCCCGACCCTCGTCGTCGCCGCCCAGGAGATAACAGTCCCAGGGGCCCGGCTGCGCCTCACCGGCCTGCAGCCGCTGGCCGCTCCGCCCACACCGCGCGGCCGGCCCTTCTCCCGCAGCCTCAGGAATACCGCCCCCAGGGCTGCGCGCCGCCACGGCCGAAGGCCGCGAGACGCCGGAGCGGGCGCCGCCCGAAGACCCCAGCATCGCTGACGTGGACGAACCGGCCGTCGACTGCCGACAGCTAGAGTCAGGCGCCGCGCCGCGCCGACCAGCCCTGCCCGCCCGACTGCCGCCGGGTCGCGGACTACCAGAGGGAGTTTCTGACCTGCCCGTCGTGCAGGGTCACCACCTGCGTGCCCGGAGTGTGCATCCAGTCGAGGACAGCCTGGAACTCGGGCCACCGCGTGGAGGTGATCTTCCAGTGCCTGCTGATGTCGGCGCTGGTCCGGTAGCACTCGTTGAGGACGTACACCGTCCGACCCGTCAGCGCCGAGGCCGGGTCCAGCGGGTCGGCCCGCTCCGGACCCTTCGCAAGGCCGTAGGCGACCAGGAAGGACTGGTGAGTGCTCCTGACGAAGCGGGCATGGCTGTCCCACAGGCGGTCGCCGACAGCGACGTTCTTGGCATCCGTGGTAACGGCGATGGTGAGCAGATGGTCCTGGGCTGTGCAGGGGTTCAGCGATGCGGTGTGCCGCGCCGCTGCCTGCGGAACCGCTGCGGCCGTACCGTAGCCCAGAGCAGCCACACCCCCCGCCGCCACAACCGCTCCTACGGCAGCGCACAGTGCAAGCCGCCTGCCACGCGTGAGTTGACTTGGCACAGGAACATCCCTTCGTGCGAACAGATCTCCACGGGTCCCGGAAGCCGGCTCGTAAAGCGGGCCCGGCACCACGCACCCATCCCCAGTAGGCGGCTCCCCGCGTGCCCACGCCTGCCGGACCGGTCAAACAGGTGACTACGAATCCAGCCCCCGCCACAGAACTCGCAGACTGAAGGCGGCTGGGAAAGCTTCCAGTTCCCGGGGGGTGGCCTCTTCGTCGCGCAGAGCGAGCGTGAACGGAAGATCAGCAACGGAAGATCCCACGCCCCCGGATGCCGCAAGGTGGTACCGGCTCGGATGTGGTAACGGTTCGAGCGCCCGAACCTGCGGCGAGTCAGGCGATGCACCTGCCCTGTCCCCCAGCGGAGCAGGGGGACAGAGTGTGGCCTGCGGATGGTCCGGCTGACGGGTGGTCAGGGGCGGTCTCGGGATGGCGGCTCGGGGACGTGGTGGAGGAGGGATGGCAGGCGGAGGAAACGGAGGGGGCGCGCCGACTGTCATGACGCCTCCGGCAGCGCCCGGGAATTCCAGACCGACCGGGATGAACTGGCGATACGCGCGTACGGCTCAATGCCTGTTGCGTTCACGTTCTCCGTGTGACCGGGTATGAACGCGGTCGTTTATTGGCCGCCTGCCATCGCGGCTGATTGGAGATTACAGGTGGGTTTTCGTCGGTCTCTTGGCTACGGAGAGTCGCCTTGCCCGGCTGACGGCTGGACCCTCGCCCGCCGCGGCCCAGGTGCGCGGGGTACCGGCTGGGCACGGTAGCTTACCCGGGTGAGCCTCCTTGATGATGTGGCCGAGCGCGACGGCTGGCGGTGCTGGGTGTGCGACGAACCGGTCGACCCCGAGATGTCGGTGAACGACCCGCGGGGGCCCAGCGTGGACAGCCGGACCGCCGACCGGAAGGCCAAGGTCGCCGAGCGGCTGGCGCACCGCGGCTGCAACACCCGCAAGGGCGCGGTCGAGGTGGTCATCGCTTGGCCGGACCGCCTGTACGTGGTCGAACCCGCGCCGCTGATTACCGTTGCCGGAAGACTGGAGCGCAAGGGGGGCCGCGAGATGGTGGGCCGTTGTCCGACCCGGCGGGACGCCCAGGAGGCCGCGGATTGGCTGGTGGACCGGTTCTCCCGACTGGTTCCCGGGCTGCCGGTGACCGCCGAAATCGAGCCGGGCGGCGGCCAGTTCCTCGTCATCCTGGCCACCGGCCGCCGCTGACCGGGCAGTTCGCCAGCCCCCGCACGCGTCGCCCGCCTGCGCGCGAGGGGCCGGTCGGTTACCGCCTCCCCCGGCATCCTGTCCGCCGACCCTGTCAAAGCCCAGGTGGAATATCTGACACCGCCGGCACAGAAATACCAGCAGACCGACCGCAGCATTTCGTGCCTTTAGCGGCCAGTAATCGGAGATCCAGCATTACCGCTGGTGGCATGCTATGGTTTCCCCAGTTGCAGTTGTGGTTCCCAAAGACTTCAAGTGCCTTCACTGCTGTAAGCGGTGGAAGCACTTTTGTATTTCCGGTGCATTCCGGATGGGGCAACCTCGCGGCGACGCGGAGGCCGCACAGTGCGGGCTCCGGGCACTGCCCCGAAGGAGATATGACATGGCTACTGGCACCGTGAAGTGGTTCAACGCGGAAAAGGGTTTCGGCTTCATCGAGCAGGACGGTGGCGGCGCTGACGTGTTCGCTCACTACTCGAACATCTCCGCTTCCGGCTTCCGCGAGCTGCAGGAGGGCCAGAAGGTTTCGTTCGACGTCACGCAGGGCCAGAAGGGCCCGCAGGCCGAGAACATCGTTCCCGCCTGACGCTCACGCGTAGCAGTAGGCCGGGGCCCGCACCTTGGGGTGCGGGCCCCGGCCTACTTGGTTTCCCCCGCCGCCCCCGGCCGCCATGGCAGCCCGCGCGCCTTCCCGGCCGCCCGGAGGAGCACCTCTGCCGCAGCGGGGAAGTCCAGCCCCGGTCCGCCATCAACGTGTGAGTACCGCTGGTGCCCGCGGGAACGACCGGACAGCTCGTCGAGAGCTCCAGATGGCCCGCTTCGTACATTCACTTTCATCGGTTCGTTCCTGTGCTCCCTGTGCGGCTCGTCTGCCGCCGGGGATCCCTCGACGCACCGCATCGAGGAAGGTTCTCCGTGAACCGCACTGTTCGCTCCACCGACCGCTACTCCCGCACCCGCTCCCCGGGCTCCGGCTCCGGCTCCGGCTCCGGCTCCGGCTCCGGCCGTGGTGGATACCGCGGCAGCCAGGCCCCGAGCCGTTCCGGCGGCCCTTCCCGCTCCGGCGGCTACGGCGGCCGGCGGCCCTCGGCCCCGCTGGGCGAGTTCGCCCTGCCGGTCTCCGTCACTCCGGCCCTGCCGCCGGTGGAAACCTTCGCCGAACTCGACCTGCCCGCCGCTCTGCTGACGTCGCTGGCCACGCAGGGAATGGCCGTGCCTTTCCCGATCCAGGCCGCGACACTGCCCAACTCCCTCGCGGGACGTGACGTGTTGGGCCGCGGGCGCACCGGCTCCGGCAAGACCCTCGCCTTCGGCCTGGCCCTGCTGGCCCGTATCGCGGGTCAGCGCGCCGAGTCCCGGCAACCGCTGGCCCTGGTCCTGGTCCCGACCCGCGAACTGGCCCAGCAGGTCACCGACGCCCTCACCCCGTACGCCCGCGCCCTGCGGCTGCGGATGACCACGGTCGTCGGCGGCATGTCCATCGGCCGGCAGATCAGCGCGCTGCGCGGCGGCGCGGAAGTCGTCGTGGCGACGCCCGGACGGCTCAAGGACCTCATCGACCGCGGCGCGTGCCAACTGGGCCAGGTCGGCGTCACCGTCCTGGACGAAGCGGACCAGATGGCCGACATGGGCTTCATGCCGCAGGTCACCGCGCTGCTCGACCAGGTGCGCCCCGACGGCCAGCGGATGCTGTTCTCCGCCACCCTGGACCGCAACATCGACCTGCTGGTGCGCCGCTACCTCAACGACCCGGTGGTCCACTCCGTCGACCCGTCAGCCGGCGCGGTCACCACCATGGAGCATCACGTTCTGCACGTGCAGAACGCGGACAAGCACGCCACGACGACCGAGATCGCCGCGCGCGACGGCCGGGTGCTGATGTTCCTCGACACCAAGCACGCCGTCGACAAGCTCACCGAGCACCTGCTCAAGAGCGGTGTACGGGCGGCGGCGCTGCACGGCGGGAAGTCGCAGCCGCAGCGCACCCGTACCCTCGCGCAGTTCAAGACCGGGCACGTCACGGTGCTGGTCGCCACCAACGTGGCCGCCCGCGGCATCCACGTCGACGACCTCGACCTGGTGGTCAACGTCGACCCGCCCGCCGACCACAAGGACTACCTGCACCGCGGTGGACGCACCGCCCGCGCCGGTGAGTCCGGTCGGGTCGTCACCCTGGTCCTGCCTCACCAGCGCCGCGAGATGACCCGTCTGATGACCACCGCAGGCATCACCCCGCAGACCACCCAGATCCGGTCCGGGGAAGCCGAGTTGAACCGCATCACCGGAGCCCGCACGCCTTCCGGCGTGCCCGTCACCATCACCGAGCCAGTCGCCGACCGCACCAGGCGCAGCACGTCCGCCGCCTCCGCGCGCGGCCGGCGCAGCCGCCCCGCCGCGGCCCGGCGCTCCGCCCGTCCGACCACGGCCTCGACGGAGACCCAGGGCCGCCGTACCGCACTCAGCCCGGCGGCCTGAACGCCGCCGGACCGCACTCACCAGGGCGAACCGGCTCCTGTCCCCATCCCCCCTCATCTCCGCGAGGTCCCATGCGCTGCATCATCGCCCACTTCCCCTTCGACCTCACCAAGAGCGGCGTGCAAGCGTCCATGAAGGGCATCAAACCCGAGGTCGTCACGGGCGAGTACGTGATCATCGGCCGACGCCACTACCCCGTGAAGCAAGTGGGAGAGGTGATCACCCGCCAGGACCGCCGCGACTTCAGCGCCGCCGAGATGACCCGCGCTCTCCTCAGCCTCGGCTACACCTGCCGCAACACCGCCACCCACGTCCCCGTCACCGCCTCCAGTCCACTCCGGACAGCCCAGTCACTGCTCGGCATCCCCGTGACAGCCTGACCCACGAGGAGAACCCACACTCGCGGCACACCGGCGGGCTCCTGGCTCCGAGCAGCAGGCGCCCGATCCCGCCTCGTCCCAAGCGCGGAGGTCACTCCTCGGCCCGCGCCAACCCGGCCAACGGCCGTGCCAGGCTTCCGATTCGAGCGGTCGCCGACCCTCGCATGTCGCGGGCGGACGCTCAGCCCGCGGTCGCCGACCCTTGCACGTCGCGGGCGGACGCTCAGCCCTCTGCCCCACCAGCCGCCGGCGGGGCAGACGCCAGGGGCCTCTCGGGCGACGCCCGAGGAAGAGGGCTGCGGGCGGCCTCGCCGCAGATGCCCGCGTCCACCAGCCCGTGGGGCCGCGCCAGCCGCGTGATTGACGACTGGTTCTTCCTTTTCACCGGTGCACGAACAAGAAAATTCCACAAAGATGCGGAGTTCGCGAATCTGTTGCCGCACGCCGAGCGAGCAGGAGTTACAGAATGGCCACAGGTACTGTGAAATGGTTCAATTCAGCTAAAGGATACGGATTCATCGAGCAGTCGGGCGACGGTGAAGACGTCTTCGCGCACTACTCCAATCTCGTCAACGACGCTCTTCCTGGGCTGACCGAAGGCCAGAGGGTCCACTTCGACATCGGGCAGAACCCAAGGGGTCTGTACGCGGAGAACATCACCTGCGACTGACGCCGGGCCGCTCCCGGCCCGTCCCAGTCGGCTCGCTGTCCGGTGGCTCCGTAGCGTGGACACGGCGGTCTTCCCGGTCCGGACCCCTCCGCGATCCGACCGTCGCGGCCCGCCCCGACACACGGCTCGTCGAGCCGGACGCCTGCACCGGAAAAGACCTGCGGCTCTCGTGAGTAGTGCCGATCTTTTTCCGTACGCTTGGTCAAGCACCCGAGCACAGCGGCCCCGTGGTCGATCACCATCTCTCCTGGCAGGCCCAGGGATTGGCCGTCGCCGGGACACCACAAAAGCGGATTCGACCACCCGCGTGCAGCGAGCCACGCATCCCCGGCTTCGGCCCGGCGACCACCCGCTCCACCACGCCCTCCGCGGCGCGGGCCGGAAAGGACCGGTGGCCGGGCCCGCCGGCGGAAGGTGCACCGGCGGTGTCCGGGACGACGTCGGGCGGCGTGTCGGCGCCAGACCGGGAATCACGCTCAGGAGCCGGCGGCTGAACGTCTTCGGCGATCATGTGCACATATGAGGAGCACCTCCGCGACCCGCAGAAGCTCCCTCGCGTCAGGGACACCGGTCAGACGTCGGCCCGGTCGCCGGGTTGGGACCGGCGTAGTTGTTCGTTGATGCGCTGCGCTTCCTCGAGCTGGTCTTCGAGGATCACGATGCGGCAGGCCGCCTCCACCGGGGTGCCCTGGTCGACGAGCTCGCGGGCGCGTGCGGCGATGCGCAGTTGGTAGCGGGAGTAGCGGCGGTGTCCGCCCGCGGAACGCAGCGGGGTGATCAGGCGGGCTTCGCCGATCGCGCGGAGGAAGCCCTGGGTGGTACCGAGTATCTCGGCGGCCCGGCCCATGGTGTACGCGGGGTAGTCGTCGTCATCGAGACGCCCGTTCGTGTCGCCTGCTGTCATCGCACCTCTCTGCGGAACGCGTGGAGGGGCCCCGGTGCCATACCGGCACCGGGGCCCCGAAGGAACTGCTACACCATCTGCCGACCTGCTATTGCGTCGGCCTACTGTGTCCGCACCGCCACCAAAGGGTGAGCGGCAGGTGCGGGGATCGCGGTTGCTTGACCGGAGACCACCTCACTATCGATGTCCTGCGGTACCCGGACTCAACACTCCGCCCGGGCGATCCCGATGGCGCTCAACTCCTCCGTTCTTCCCTCTGGATCAACTGCCTGCCAAACGTGAACTGCACACTTGTTGTACTGCTGATGGCCTCTACCAGCACCACTCTTCGACAGCCAGCCCCGTCGCCCGTCCTGCGTCTTCTCTGGCTTGGAACCCCACTGCCGAACCTCCCGGTGCGCGCGCCCGCAGCCGACGCCTTCACCGAGGTACTGCTCACTGACTTCGCTGCTGGTTACCGCACACTGCACTTACCGCTACTACCGCTGCGGTCCTTCTCACGGCGGCCCCTGATCACTGCGGGCCACCCGGTCCGGTCGTCAGTCCCATCGCCCGTCTGGCAACATCCCTGGCTTTGGAACTCCACCACCGTACCGACCTGCGTCATGTGCGTACTGCCTCCCGGCAGTTCGTCTCTGCCGGGCCCTCTGTCTCTCTGGGTACAAGAGAAACCGTACCCACGCCACCACCAAATGTCTACTCCGGCCATCACAGATTTTCAGTCACCGGGGGCCGAGGTAACCTGCCACCAACTCCGACGCCGGCCTCTTCGCCAGCCCCCACCGGGGACGGATCACCACCGCCGTCCTGCGCGACGCCACCCACTGGGACGATGTCGTCCAGACCCTCGGCTACGAACACCCGCGCCGACACGACCCGAGAGACGCCGGCCCGACCTGGACGGCGGGCGCCGGAGTCCCCCTGCACGTCCTGCGGTTGATCGCCGGCCACGGCTCCCCGCAGACCACCCAGCGCCGCCTCCAACGACTCATCACACGGAAACCGCTGCTGACAAGCCGAAGGGCCCGCTGACCTGGCTAAATGCCAGTCCAGCGGGCCCTTCGCGCACCGTCGGGACGACAGGATTTGAACCTGCGACCCCTTGACCCCCAGTCGCGAAGGCCAAGGGAATCTCCGCGCCATTCGGGACCAATCCCCCGCGCATTACGCCTAGTTATGCGTCCATCGCTCACTACCGCGCACCGCGTGTGGTCCCCGCTTGGTCCCCTGCCGTAACGGACGAGACGGTCGCCCGAGCCCGCGCTGCGGCCGAGTGCCTGATCGAAGCCGGTAATCAGGCTCAGGGTCCGACGGCACTTGCGGGCAACCGCAAACTGGTCCTGGGCGCGTACGGATGGTGGCGCCACGACTGGTCGGGCTGCTGCAGCAGCTGGCCGACGAACCATGGTCCGTCCCCCGAGCCCTGTTCGCTCAGACCCCTCCAGGTCCACCACTGCTGTTCGCGGGTCTGGTCCCGGGGAAGCCGATTTCGACGCACTCCATGACACAGAAGCTGAACCGGCACAGAATCTCGTGCCGCGCGGCCCGCACCTCCGCCCTCGCCACCAACCTCCCCAGCCCCATCCTCGCCGACCTGACCGGCACGCACCGCCACACCGCGATCCGCTGGGTCGCCTACGTCAGATGCGACTGGACCGAGTACGTGGCGGCACGAGCCGAGGACGAGGGCCATAAGCGGGAGAAGAAGCCATCCACCAATTGCAGGTAACCCATATCGTCGTGTCATGAGCGAGGCGATCCGGGCACACGGCCTCTACTACCCCCTTCTTCCGGATACGTGATGACGGTTGGCTGAAGGTGACGGCCTTGTACTGGCCCAAGATTGTACGTTTAGTCCCTGCGAGCGATGACCTCGCCGACTATGTGGCCCGCCTCTCTTCTAACCCTGCGGTGCCGACGCACACACTCACACGAGATGTCGCCCACACCATGCGGGTGCTCACGGAGGAACTCGGTGTCGTCGAACAGGTTCCTCCCCGCACAGTCCGGCTGGGTGTGCGGCGTCGACTGAACAGGTGTCTCAACCCGCCCCCTCACCTGTCAATACAGGTGAGGCGGGGTCCCAGCCCGGGCGGCGACCGCGGCCCAGCGTCGCGCGCGCAGCGGCAGTGGAACGGCTCAAAACCCTGAGCGTCGTCCGCAGCAGGAGGGGAGCCGACGCGTGGCCGCCGTTCGACTGGGAAGCAGTCCGTACGCCCCCAGGCCGTTTTCCCGGCCCTCTCGGCTTCGGTGCCCGCGCTGGTCGGCGGCCTGACGCCCGCCGAGGGATTCGAAGTCCGCGGCCAGGAACCGGAAATCGGACCTGCTCCCGACCACGTGTGCCGCCGCCTGGGCATGCAGGAAGGAGAGCAGGCCGCTGTCCGGCGATGGACCTATTTCGTCAACGACACCGTGATCCGCACGGTGGACACGACGGCACCGCTGCGGCTTGTCCGGGGCAGCGCCTGGATGCAGGACGACCGTACGCCGGAGAATCTGACCGAGACGCTCGCCAGCCCCGGCCACACCGTGTCGAGTGTCGTCGACGAACTCCGTCCACGGTTGACGCAGCCGGTGGAGGCCACCCGTCGGGGGCCCGAGCGGCGACGACTCGCTCCTCGCGATCGAGATCATCTCCACCGCCTACTCGAATACGGGACAGGCAGTCCAGGTCACCGTGACTACCCTGCCAGCACATCTCAACGTCACCGTCTACGAGCGGGGGCGGATGCGCCGGGCACCTGCGGGTAACCGTCCGCCGTACCCGGCCTGCATACGCCGGATCCCGGCGGGACGCACTCCTCGACGGGTACCGGCGGCCACAGCTCGCACGCACTCTGCCCGCGCGCAGGCCCTTGCCCCGAACCGCCCCAACTGCGGAAACCTGGGCAACCGGAAACGGCCCTCATCTGACAGAATTTCCGCCCCGGCCCAAAGGAATGACCGAGTCGACGCGGAGGTGCGGTCCTCCCTGGAGGAGCACACGAATCAGGAAGGAAAACTCCCGTTGCCCCAGCTTGCGTCAGTCAGGGCGCCCAGGGCGTCATCACCCGTTGCTGATGTGCCGCATTCATGATCGACCATTCAAACTCCCTCAACCGCGACGATGCCGTCGCGGTCGCCGCCCCGGGGGACTCAGGAAGGCGACTGACCCTCCGTCACCGACGTAGCGTCCGGCGTCGCTGGTGTCAGCAACGCCGACCATGGGGCGTTCCAGCGCAGGGAGTCGGCGTACGGCGGCGTGCGAGGCGCCCAGAAGACGCTTCCCCGGTCGCATACAAAAAGACGCATCGGTAGGCCATATGTTTAACGCGAGCGCATTTCAGACAGTAGCTGATTCTCCGCGATTAACCCGTTTCGGGGTGATCTTGAGTGCCGCTCTATTTGCACTGGTCGGATGCACGAGCGCCGACCCCCACGGCTCCATGGAGAATCGGAACCCGCAACGGGCGGCAGGCGCAGGAGACGAAGCGGGAAGAGAGCGTCCCGGCCATCCGAAGCTGAGTGTTCCCTCGGCTGCACCCAGAAGGAATGGCTCATTCCGCTATCAGTCATATGATTCCCCACCCTCTGATGCCGCGGTGCCGCACAGGTATGAAATCGACGTCGACACAGGAAAGACCTGGGAGGTCAGCGGCCCATGGCGTGTCCCCGTGCCAGCGGACAGGGTCCCGGCCGACACGATGTCACCACCCCGCCCGAGCTGCCCTCCCCCGTCGCCCCCCGCAGCCCCACCGCCGTGCGCCCGACGGTGAAGGGCGGTTCGGGGGATTCTTGCGACACCGGGCGCGCAGCTCCGCTGTGCCGTCTTGTGAAGCCAGCCGTGTCAGCGCCGGGTGATGGCAAGCCCCTGCGCTGGGACAACCCGCACGAGGTGCCGGATCACCGTCGGAGCTGGCCGTGGACGCCCAGCGGGCAGAAAAACGAGGTCTGCGGCGGCTGCCGACGCTGTGCTGTGCTCCTGGCACCGCGAACTGGCCGATCAGTTCGTGCGCGTGGGCGATGGTCGGGGTGGTGTACCAGGCCGGGCGGCGGCCGTGCGGGGTGAACGGCGGCGGCAGACGCGGGTCAATGTCGATGCCGGTCGACCAGTCAGGAGTCGGGCACCGGGCTGACACACACGTGCCGGTCGCGGTGGCGCTCAGCGGCGACAGCTGCATCGCTGGAAGCGTCAGAGCCGGAAAGAGGAGAAGCCCGGCGGGAACCGGTGATCGTGGTCCAGGTTCTCGCGTATACGGGTCACTTCGGCGGCGGTCAGCCGCCGCTGCCCTCCGTTCGTGAACAGGTGCCACTGCCAGTCGGCTTCGTGCCAGCTGTACGCGACCACCGGGTCCAGCGGCTCCGCTTCCAGCTCTGCGGCCTCCTCCTCAGTGAGCGGCGGAAGCCCCCAGGCCAGGCCGGCCCAGCCGAAGCGGTAGGGCGGCTCGCCCGCGGGCTGGCGTGCCAGCTTCGCGTACGGCCGCCCGGCCTCGGCGGCACTGTGCCGCGGTGCCAGCACCGGTTCGAGGCCGATGACGATCAGCCCGCTGTCCGGGTCGCCGTCGTCGAAGGTGACCTCTTCCAGCGGCCAGGGCCACCACCGGGGCATGGGCCCGACCATGGCGCCGTCGCCGTAACGCGCCTGCCACCGGCGGAGCCGGTCGAAGAACGCGGCGTCCTCGTCCTCACCGAGGGCACTCTCACCCGTGTTCTCGCTCATGACCCCAGTAGAACCCACCCCACTGACATCGGCCGACGGCCTATCCACATGTGCAGCCTGTCCGGCGCGGCCATCGTCTACGAGCAGTCACCCCGAGGTGATCATCACGGTCGGCACCAGGTTCTACTCGTTCGACGGCCGGACACTGGAGGTCTTCGGCGGTGACCCAGTCCGCTTCTACATACGGAACATGTACGTACACGTCACCCACCTCCGAGACCTGTTGCCCGGACGTCGCCGATCGAACTTCCCTACGTTGTGGCACGGGTCCGGGCCAGCCCTTCGTATGGTTGGCCCGCCCAGGGGTGTCGGGTGTGGCTTCAAACTCCTGCCGCTTGTGGCCGCCATCGATGGGCCACACGACACCCCACGACGGCTCGGCTGCCAATTAGGAGATGCGCACGGTCGCTCCGTAGGGAATCGACAGCGAGGTCGTCCGTGGTACGTCCGCACAGCCCGACGCACGGAGGAACCGCGTGGCCGCCGGCTGCTGTCTCGACGGGTCGCCAAGGATGAGCCGGAGCTGCTCCATCTCCCCGCCGACATCCTGGACTTGGGCGACGAGGTGACGCGGGGCATCGACCTCGCCGACGGCGGGGCTGCCCTGGTGATCGCGGTGCTCCTCAACCACGGCCAGCGCGCCTTCTGCATCTCCGGACGGGCCATCAACCGTGCCTCCGAGGGCTACCGCGGCGAGGACAAGACTGATACCAAGGACGCGGCGGTGACCGCAGACCAGACCCGCATCCGCCGGAACCTGCAGGTCCTGCGGACCGGCGACGAGACCGCTACCGACCTCAAGCTCCTCACAGCCCACCACTCGGACCTGGTCGGCGACCGCACCCGCACCGTCAACCGCCTCCACATCCACCTGACCGGCATCTTTCCCGCGCTGGACCGGGTCCTGGACCTCATTGACGCCGGGCCGTTGATGCTTCTGACCGGCTATCAGACCCCGGCCGCCCTGCGTCCCCTGGGCACGAAACCGCTGGCGAGCTGGTTGCGGAATCGCGGCGTTCGTGGCGCCGACCAAGCTTGGTACTTCCAGCGGTAGTAGCACGACCAGTAGCTCACCACGCGCCGCTCCGTGCGCGCGAAGAAGGCCGCATTCCGAGCGATGAACTCACCGTAGGCACGGCGCTGGACCGAGCCGGGGTCCGCGAGCCCGGGAAGGCCCCGGCCGATCGCCTCGATGATCTCCAGCACGTACTCGCCGGCCAACTGCACCACGAACGGGACTACCCACGGCTCGTCCGACGCCACGATCCGCTCAAGGTGCCGCTGGCGGACCAGGCCATCATGGTGCCGGGAGTACAGGCAGTGCAGAATCACCTGCTGTGTCCCGGACAGTTGCCCATCCGAGCCGACGCCCGGTTCATCGTTGTAGATGCGCGACGGGATGGCGACGGTCTCGCCCTGCACCTCGACCTCGACCTCGACCTCGACCTCGAAGGGCATCATCGGCGCATGCCTGGCCTCCGGCATGACCGCCAGGACGGTGCGCACGTCGTCGGCAAGACGGGTCGGAAACGCTGCCGTCAGCGCAGGGGCGACGTTCGACGAGTCCCGGGGCAGCTGCACCACAGGAGGATATGCGGCGAACCTATCGGTCACTCAACCACCCGCCTCAACGTTGCGGGACAGTCCTTAGTCTCAGCTGATCTGGTCCGTGGACGGGGAAGCTGTGTCAGCTGTATCCCGCAACTCGTGCCAGGGATCCGCGCCTGATGCGTTGTCCGTGGTGAATGCGATGATCGAGGTTGGCAGCGTGAGCACGCTGGTTTCACGACTCGGGGACGGCTCCTATGGACAGGTGGCAGGAGCTTTCGGTACTGGTGGAGGAGCGGCTGAAGGCGGCGTCGACCGGCGAACGTGGCGTGTTCACTGCTGGCGTTGCGGAACGGCTCATGAGCTGGCACGAGGCCCTGCCCGATGACGAGCAGGCGCCGTTCACCGTGGGCCTTCGCCCCCTGTTGAACTCGGTATGGGACGGCGTCCTCGGTGACACGACGGCATTCTCGGCGGTGAAGCGCGGTGTCGCCGAGTACATGCTCAGTGAGTACTGCCACAACGACGGGCAGGACGGCCCCGATGACGCGGACGAGGCGGCCGCAACTGCGACGTTGGATGCCGCGCACGCCTATCTGTTCGGCTGCTACGACTTCGCCAACTGGACCAGCCGCCGGGCGGTGGACGCCATTGACCAACACCTGGAGTACCTCGCCGAACAGGAAGAAGGCGAACTCGTCCCTGATACGGACGAAGCGCTGGCTTCCGAGTTGCAGCGGCAGCTGCGGGATCTCGACCTCATTGCGAACTACGCGAAGGAGCTTCGCTACTCCACCACGGGACTGCCCATCGACACCTCGATCCGACTCCGCGTGGAGCTTCGAACTCCTCTCTCTAGCCGGGCATGAGCGCCCCAGCAGACCTCGCAGCGCCGCAGCCCCTGCATCAGGCCGGCCGCCAGCAAGGAGGTCGCGAGCCGCCCGCCGCAAGGAAGTGCAGCAGACTCGGAAGTACCAACTGTCTGGTTTCCTGCGGTGCGGCAGGGTGAACCCGTCAGGTGAGATCTGCGCGTCTACCCTGGTCGGGAACCCAGTGACCCAAAGGACGCCGCATGGCGCCTACTCGTGCAACTCGTCCAACTGTCGCGGTCTCGCCCGGCGGATGGACAAGGTGGATGAAGCCATCATCGAACTCGTCCTGAAGGTGCTCTCGGAGCAGTACGCGGCCAAGAGGCCGGAGATTCGGATCTGGCACGAACAGGGCACTCTCGACTCTTTGTTGGAGCGGAAGCGCCTTCTCAAAGAGGCGTACAATGCTGGGACGATCCAGCCGGCTGACTTCTTCCAGATGCTTCCCGACCTGGAGGGGCAGATCCAGGAGTCGGAGAGCGACCGGGCCGCGTTCCTGGGCGAACAGGAAGCGCGGAACTTCCTAGCGGGTTTCACACGCGAGCGTCGGGAGCAGTTCGACCTGCGACAGGTAATTTTTCGCGGCGCCCCTGAACGAGGCCGGTCCACCAGGCCCTCCAGCCGGCCGGCGACGAACCGGGACCGCCATTTACGCACCGTCTCCCGAGAGACACCCAGGTCATCCGCAACCTGCGCGTTCAAACGGCCCTCCGCACACGCCAACACGATCCTCAACCGCAACACCAGCGCCTGAGAGGCGGTCTGCTTGCGCAACCAGCCCCGCAACACACGGCGTTCGTGAGCAGACAAGTCCAACGGCAACGGCTTAGGACCAGGCACCGACCTAGCTACAACCGCAAGTGAACTACCGACTCAGGACACTAGATCGCGTGACCGCAACTGGCCCACCCTGCACGAGGCACGAGACCCGAGCCGGTCGTACGATACCGACACATTCCGAAGAATGCAGACCGTAGCCCCGGCTCCGCTTGATGGCGCTTCCGATACGACTCGACAGGCATGCAACCAGAGCCTCAGCTTGATGTCATGCGATCGGTCGGCGTAAGCGTCACGGTGCCCCTGACTAGGGTGACGTTCCCTTGCAAGGGAACGTCACCCTAGCTGGATTTCACTGCTCTTCTACTAACGCTTTCCCGCGACCAAGGCGTAGATAGCGGCGGCGAGACTGAGAACACCGACCCACATGAAAAGGGTGCGGTTGACAAACTTGAGAGTTTTTCCTGCCGCCTCGCCACTATGCCGAGTGGCCGCCTTGGCAGGTCCATTTGTGGCGAAAAGAGCCAAGGCGATGAAGATTAGCCCAAGTGCGGTCGCAAATATGACGAATCCGATCATCGCCAAATCTCCTCTCTATATGAATTCGACCTCTTGTCGTTTAGCCGAATTCCCTATTGACAAAATCCTCGCCAGCGTAGGAGGCAAATCCTTCGGCAACGAGACAGCCAGTTCCCACTACAAGTCCGCCCACGCCGGTTGTTACTCCGAATCCCACTGCGATCGATGCGCAGGTCGCACCTGTCATGGCACCCGCAGCTTCTCCGGCCAGTGAGGCGACGGCACCCACGTAGTTGCCACTGCGGATGTTTGTACCGATGTCGTACACGGTCTTGATCTTGTCCAGACCATCGACGAGATCGCCCAGAACATTCTTTCCGGTGGGATCGGTGTTGTTGATGGGGTCGTCGCCTGCGTAGGCGTAGCGGTTGCCCTGGGCGGGGTCGGCGAGGAACGAAAGTGCGTCCTGGGTGGTGAAGCGGCCGGTGGTGGGGTTGTACCAGCGTTGGCCGTATTTGATCCAGCCGGTGGTGCGGTCGTAGGTGCCGCCGACGAAGCGGTAGGGGTTCTGGGCTGCGGCGGAGCCGGTGGCGGTGGTGGTCTGGTAGGCGCCGTAGGGGTCGTACTGGTAGACGGTGGAGGTGACCGTGGACTGGTTGATGAATTCCACCCGTGACGGCGGCCAATGCTTTTCGGCACAAGTGAAGAAAACTGGGGCGGGTATGACAGGTGTGACTTCCCGGTGGTGCATGGGTCCGTCGAAGGACCCCCGCGGGTATGCCACGCAGCCTTGCCCTCAGACGGTCCAGCGGCGCACTGACCGCAAAGAGCCATTAAGCCGCCGCAAGGAGTTTCGGGAAGAACCCGTCGAAGAAGGGGTGATGGGGACTTGGTCCCCATCACCCCTATGGCATCTTTGGCATTACTCTCTGCTGCGCCGTCCGCGGCCTACCCAGACAATCGAGGCAAGGATCGCTACGAGGAGAAAAATGGCAATTGTGACGCGAACTGGTTTGTTCAGTTCATCCTGGGCCCAGGGAACAAACAGGAACATGGCAACTATGGCTACAGCTATGGCTGCGAACCATGTAGCGACTCTGGTCCTGTAGGTGCTCATTGCTCCTCCTGGTGGCTGTCTGACTACGAGCTGCGCAGCGCGTTTTTCGCGTATTTGACGGTGGCTCCGGCCCCTCCCGAGACGGCACCCAGCGTTGCTCCCTCAGCGCACGCCTCGCTGACCGACGAACCGTCGATCAGAGCGGTAACGGACCCGCTCAAGCAACCGGATGCGGCGCCCCCCAGGACCGGTCCGAAGAATCCGTCGAACGCCGCTGAGGTGGCTCCACCGACGACGGCTCCCACTACACCGCCCAAGGAGAGGGAGAACTTGCCGGTGGGATCGGTGTTGTTGATGGGGTCGTCGCCTGCGTAGGCGTAGCGGTTGCCCTGGGCGGGGTCGGTGAGGAAGGAGTGTGCGTCTTGGGTGGTGAAGCGGCCGGTGGTGGGGTTGTACCAGCGCTGGCCGTATTTGATCCAGCCGGTGGTGCGGTCGTAGGTGCCGCCGACGTAGCGGTAGGGGTTCTGGGCCGCTGCGGAGCCGGTGGCGGTGGTGGTCTGGTAGGCGCCGTAGGGGTCGTACTGGTAGACGGTGGAGGTGACCGTGGACTGGTTGATGAATTCCACGGGGCTGCCGAAGCCGTCGATGATGTAGTACGCCTCGGTGCCGGTGGTGGTGCGCAGGACCAGGGGCTGGCCGGTGGTGGGGTCGTGGTCGATGTAGGCGGTGCCGGCGTCGAGTGTGACCTGTTCGATGACGGGCTGGCCGTTGCCGTCGGGGCGGCCGTAGACGTAGTCGATGTTGTCGCCGGTGTCGGTGGTCTGGTGGGTCAGTTCGGTCTGGCTGGTGCCGGCGTAGGTGTAGGTGCCGGTCCCGGTGGAGGTGGTGGCGGCGGTCATCTGGCCGGCGCCGTTGTAGGTGACTGAGGACAGCGACGGGGTTTTCGTGAGGTTCCCGGCGGCGTCGTAGGTGTAGCCGCTGGTGGTGATCTGGTTGGCGGCGTTGTGGGCGAGGGCGGTTGTCCCGGTGGCGGTGGTGCGGTTGCCGCGTGCGTCGTAGCCGTAGCTGTACGTGGTCCCACCTCCCGAAGTCGCCACTGACGTCAGCCGGTTGCCCGGGTCGTACCCGTAGGTCGTCGTTTTCCCCGTTACATTGTCCTTAGACCACTGCAGCAGGTCGCGGTCGTCGGCGGCGGTGGTGGAGCAGGTGGTGCCGGGGGTGCCGCCTGCGGCGCGGCAGTAGGTGACGTCGAACTGGCGGGTGGGTGAGGTGGCGGGGCCCTGGTCGGCCCAGACGCGGGAGGGGCGGTGCCTTCGTGTGGAGGTTCCTGAACCCTCGGCGGACGCGGGCGGGGGTGAGTTTGTTCGGTTCCGCCGGCCGCTCCCAGGGCCGTCGAAGGTCGGCGACCAGCGGCCGGGCGAGGCGGAGCTGGGTGTGCACGGCGACGACGAGCCAGGTCCAACGATCAGCCGCCGTCGAGTCGCGGAGGCGGGGCCGGGTCCAGCCGAGAGTCTGCTTGAGCAGGCGGAACGTGTGCTCCAGGTCGAACCTGCGTAGGAACGACTGCCAGCAGAGGTCCACGTCGGCCGGGCTCGCACCGGTGCGCGACCACCACAGCCGGACTGGCCGGTTCACCCCACGGCTGGGCAGCTTCTCGACGGCCAGGCGGATCACCATGCCCTCGATGACTGGCAGCGGCCCGTCGTGCTCCAGCCAGGCCGCGCGGCGGGTCAGCCGGGGGTGGAGCCGGTCCCACGCCTGGGCGACGGCGGTGCCGTAGCGGCGGGTTTCGGTGGTGGTGACCGCCTGCTCGTCGCCCCAGGTGGCGGGGTCGCCGAATACGAACTCCCCGCCGTGCTTGGGCGGGCGGCCCCCGGCCAGATCGGCGCCGGGCTCCAGTCGCGCCGCGTCCAGGACGGCCGTCCACGAGGTGCGGCCGGTCTCCAGCGCGACGACGAACGAGTAGGGCCAGCCGGGGATCATCTGGTGCTTGGCGTCGCCGCGGCCGTAGGTGTGGCAGAACGACCGGTCCGGGCAGGTGGCGGCGTCCGGCCGCAGCCACGGTGAGACGTCCACAGCGAGCACCAGGCGGCCGTCGGCGGCGGCGGCCGCGGCAGGCCGGCCAGCGCGGTCCGCAGCCGGCCGACGTCCAGGCAGCCCCGGTTCAGCGCGCCGTACAGGGCGCCGTGTCCGCGCCGGTGCTCGGGCGCGAGCGCCAGGTCCACCAGCGTCCTCACCGGCCCGCAGGTGCACAGCACCGCGTCGGCGAGCTCGAACAGCGCGTCGCGCCGCCCGGTCAGGCAGTCGTAGAAGCCCCCCCGGAAGCGGGACAGCTCCGCGAACTGATCGCACCGCCCGCCCTCTTGCACCACACCCACCAGCACAGCCTTCGCGTCAAGTCCTGTTCCTCTTGGTCGAGTTCAGGATCACGTAGAGGCCGTATCGCCGTCCCCTGAGACACCCGGAGGAGTGATCATCTGGTCCGCCTGTCGAAGCCGAACACAGGCGGGGGTCTGCTTCCGGCGTCAGGATTGCGGGGCCCATGGGTCGTCGTGCTCCAGCTGATCAGGGTGTTCGGGGTGTTCGGGGTGTTCGGGGTGAAGCATCTCTCGGACGCAGCGCCGCAGTCCCGTCTCGTTCGATCCGCTGGCGGCAGCCATCCAAGGCAGGTCGTCCATGGCGCGGGCGCGCTCATTGGTGGCGAGTTGGTCGACGGCTGAGCGCAGGTCGTCGGGGGCGGGTTCGTCGGTGAGGCAGAGCCAGCCGATCGCGGCGGCCAGCCGGGCCTCGGACGCTTGCGTTCGGTCCCCCCAGCGCTCGCGCATCCACACGGTGGTCGGCGGATGGGGTTGGGTGCGGGTGGCTTCGGCTGTGGCGAAGACCAGGGCGGCGTGGACGATCGGGTCCTGCTCGGCGTCGAGCCGGTCGCGGAAGGCTGCACGGACCGCGTGATCCAGGTCGGTGGCGGCGGCCAGTGCGTAGGCGGCGCGGATCCGGATCGCAGGGTCGGGGTCGTGCAGAAGAGGCTTCAGGAGGGTGGCGTCGGCGGTGATCGCGGCCCGAGCGGCGGCAACCGACCAGCCCGCCGGGTAGCCGGTCACCTCGACGCCGTAGTCGTCGTAGAGGCGGTCGTTCTGGGGATCGGCGCGGTGGAGCAGCAGTTCGCCGCGGGTGGCGACGCCGAAGTAGCGGGCGCGAGCTGGAGAGGAGACTTCGGCGAGCGTGTCGGCACGGCAAGGGTGGTGGGTATCGGCAGCGATCCGGATCAGGAACGGCACGGCAAGCACGGCGGCCGCCCGCATGTCGTTGGCGCACATCCCACTCACAACACCCGTTCCGGCGCGAACGGGCGAGCCGCCGGTGTGGAGCAGCTGAATGGCCTCCCTGACGTGATCCCCCCGCGGAAAGTTCTCCCAGGGGACTTCGTCGAGCAAGAATCCGTCCTTGACCTCGGGCCGTACGGCGGCCACCACCGCGCGTACATCGAACGGCCCGCCCACGAACGAGGACAGGTCTGCCCCGCCCGTCAAAGCCCGGCACATCGCGAAGGTTGGATCGGTTTGCCACTCGCCCACGTCACATCACCCCACCGCTGAGTCCGATCGGAGTAGATCATGCCCGAGCGGACCGACATCGCTGTCGAGACACATCTCTCGCACGGCAGGGGTGAACGCGAGGCCGCGCGGACGCGTGATCGTCAGGCTCGTCTGTTCGAAGCTGGACGTTAAACGCCGAGGTGAGTGAGCGTTTTCAGCGTTGCCTCTCCAGTGTGAGGACGGCTTTGGTGATGACGCTCATGCGGTTGGGGCTGATGCGGGATCTGCGGAAGATCTGCCAGGACTTCAGTCGTGCCATGCCTCTTTCGACGGGTGCACGGGCTGCGGACAGGGCCCGGTTCGCGGTCTGCTCGGTGGGTGTGAGTTCACCGCCTGGTGGGCGACGCTTGGCGGTGGTGACCCAGTCGCCGGCATCGATGTGGGCCATGTCGGCGAGGATCGGGACGCCCTGTCGCGCGCAGGTCCGAAGGATCCTGTGGTTGCGGGCGGCTGTCAGATCGTGGGTTCGGCCCGGCAGGGCCGGCGACAGCCAGAGGATCTCCCCGCTGGGGTCTGTGACGACCTGCACGTTCACCCCGTGCTGCTTGTGTTTCGAGGAGTAGTCGGCCCTTTCGTCGCCGACACGGTCGCACTATGCGAGCGTGCCGTCCAGGAGGATAAAGTCCTGATCGTGTGCGCGCAGCGTCATCAGCAGGCCCGGCGCCTGCTCGGCGAGCAGGCCGGTGACCGCGGTGACGTAGGTATGGGCGGTGCCGACTGATATCCCGAAGGCCACGGCGATACGGGCGAGGGTGTCGTGGCGGCGCAGGTACACCAGTGCGATCAGCGCACGCCGGTGTGGCGGGAGTTTGCACCGGCGGTCACCTTCACGGGTGACGATGAGCATCCTGACCCACTCGACCAGGGCGTGCGGCAGGTCGAGTGCGGCAGGATACGGAACCAACAGGGCTCCTGTGTTGCTGAGTTGAGACGTCGAACACCTCCCTCAACGGCACGGGTGCCTGTCCGTTGCGCGCTCCGATCCCACACCGTCCCGTCACCCGATCAGTAGCCACGCTGAAAACGCTCACTGCTCCGCCGGTATGAGTGTCAGCTGGCCAGGTTAGAGGGGTGCCACTGTCGTGCCGAAGGAAGAGCCCATGCGCGTAACCCGTTCCACCGCCGTCTCCGCTGCCATTGCGGCGGCCGCCGCAGCCGTCGCCGTACTTCTGCCCGTACCGGCGAGTGCTGCCACCGGGTCGGTGCACCTGGCGAAGATCTACTACGACAGTCCCGGCACCGACCGCAGATCCAACGCCAGCCTGAACGCGGAGTACGTGCAGATCGCCAACACCACGACCAGGGACGTGAGTCTGAAAGGCTGGACGCTGACCGACGCCGCGGGCCACCGCTACACCTTCGGCACCTACACTCTCGGTGCCCGCAAGACGGTGACCATGCACACCGGCAAGGGCACCAACACCGCCGCGAACCGATACCAGAAGCGGTCCTGGTACGTGTGGAACAACGACAAGGACACCTCCACCCTGCGTAAGAACACCGGCACCAGGGTCGACGTGTGCTCCTACAACTCCACCGAGGTCGAAGTGCTCCACCGGCCGCTTCCAGCGGTGGAGCACCACCCGCACGGCGCTGCAAAGGCCCCGCGGTGTCGCTCGGGCGGGTGACACCCCTGCCGAGCCTGAAACCACTGTCCCCGGCCGGCCGGTAGATCTGTCCCATCCGCTGCTGAACCTGGACGGGACGCTTGTGAACAAGACCCTGCTGGTGCTGCTCGCCATCGCTGCCCTGCTGGCCGGCACTACCATCGGCGCGCACGCGCAGGAATCGGCCACCGGTGCGCAGACGCTGCGGGAGCTTGTCGACCGGCTGCCGGTCGCGGCCGAGGACCGCACCGGATACACCCGCACCGCGTTCCGGCACTGGATCGACGCCGACCACGACCACTGCGACGCCCGCGCCGAAGTCCTCCTCGACGAAGCCGTCCACGCCCCCGAGCGCACTGCGGACTGCGGACTGCAGACTCACCGGCGGCACCTGGTACTCCTACTACGACAACACCACCGTGAACGGACCCTCCGGCTTGGACATCGACCACATGGTGCCCCTCGCCGAAGCCTGGGACTCCGGGCACCTCCGAGTGGGACCCCGCACGCCGGCAGGCCTACGCCAACGACCTCGACTGGTCACGCTCCCTGGTCGCGGTCACCGCCAGGTCCAACCGCTCCAAGGCCGACCAGGACCCCGCCGAATGGCTGCCCCCGGCCGCCGACGCCCACTGCCACTACCTGGCCGACTGGGCCAGTGTGAAAACCCGCTGGAACCTCACCAGCGACCCCGCCGAACACGACGCCCTCCAGCAGTTCGCCGACGCCTGCCCCGACCAGGCCATCGACGTCCCCCTGGACTGAAGAGGTCACCGGCAGTGCGCGAGGGGTTGAGGCCAGCCTCTGTTGTCCTTGCGCGTGCAGATGGCGCTATCGCCTCTACCCGCTGCAGCCGCCCGTATGGGCGAAGTCGGCGAGAACTGGGCACTCGCCCGAGTGAAGCTGAGATAGCAGACAGCGGTACACAGGAATTCGTTATTCCGCTTTTCTGGCGGTCTTGACGTCACGCGCGGAGTGGTCAAAGATCGAAGCTTCTGTGTGTGAGGCACGAAGATTTTTTTTGGGGGATTTGATGGCCGGGGCTTGGCGTCGCATGCGCAAAAATATCGCTCTGACTGTAGTTGCCGGTTTCATTGCCGCCGTACTCCCGGCCACAGCGAGCGCACGCGGAGCCGAGGCGGAGAACCCGGATTCCAAAACGGTGCCTGTGAGCACGGCGGCGCGCAACCGACCGATGACCCCGGCGAAGGCAATGTCCCCCAAGGAGCGTCGCGCCCAGGTTCAACAGGACCTTGCGACACGGGTTCTCCCTGTGGTCGCACAGGGTAGTTCTGCGTCATCCAGGCCTGAGATGAGTCCTGAACCGCAGTACCAGAAGCCCGCCGCTCTGGCGGCGCGCTCCGGTGCTGTACCGATGGATTCAGACCCCTATCACGGTGCGATATGGGGTGACACGTACACCGGGTGGACCAGTCCGCCTGATGACGATGGCGAGGTCGATCCTCTGCCGGCCTCTACGCCTGTGAGTCCACGGCTTGTGACGAGCGGGTGGCCGGGGACAACCAAGTGGACTGCAGAGGCGGGCTGGAGTGGTGCGACGAGACCGGTATACATTCGGCTCGATCTCTTCCAGGCGTCCAATAACCAGCTCGTCGACTCACGTATTTCCAACATATTTAACAATGAAGACGTGGATACCTTCGGCGTCTGCCTTCAGTGGATCCAAGGCGGTCCGAAAGATTGGCCGCAGACCTGCAGTTGGGATGTCGCCGAGGGTGTAATAGCCGGGAAGAACGGAACTCCGTACTACGGCAAGCTGTACTACGCGACACAGTCCACTATTCATTACTATCAGATAAACAAGGACACGTTCCAGGAGTATTCGCTTCCGAGTGCGTGGACCGCGCCCGCGACGACGCCGACGGGGCCTGCTTTCTACACCCCTGGTATCCCGGGGGGTATGGACGGCCAGTGCTCCTGCTCGCACCAGTCCAGCCGGGCGGATCCGGTGAACACCGCCACGGGGACGGTGACGGAGACGGTCACGGATGCGTCAGTCCCGGGGGCCGGGGTGCCGTTTACGCTGGCGCGCTCGTACCGGTCGGACGCAACGGCGACAACGGGCCTACTGGGCCAGGGCTGGTCTCTCGCCTTCGAATCGGCGCTGACTCCTGCGAGTGACAAAGCGACTTTGGTCGATTCCGATGGTGCCCGTGTGGTGTTCACGAAGAACGGTGACGGGTCGTACTCGACGCCGAAGCCCGTTCGCTACACGCTTGCGGCCGTGTCAGGGGGTTTCACCGTCACGGCCTTGGACCACAGCACCCGTAAATTCGATCAGGCGGGTCGGCTGGCATCGGTCAAGGACAGTGACGGCCGGGGTCTGTCCCTTGGCTATGCCTCCGGTGTGCTCAATGCGGTCACCAATGCGGCTGGCCGTACGGCTTCCCTCAACGTCGATGCCGCCAGCGGCCGGCTGAACGCGGTCACACTGGCCGACGGCCGTTCCGTGCACTATTCCTATACCGGCGGCCAGTTGACCGGGGTCACCGGCATCGACAATGGCGTGACCCACTACACCTATGACACGGCGGGGCGGCTGGCGACGATCGTGGACCCAGCAGGCCACACGGTCACACAGAACACCTACGACCCGACAACCGGGCGGATATCTCAACAGCTCGACGCCGACGGCAAAACGACCACGTTCACCTGGACACCCACCGCGGATGCGCCGCCCGGCTCAGGTGAGTCGGACATGACGGATCCCAACGGTGGTATCTGGACGGACGTCTACCGGTTCGGAGTCCTGCTCAACAGCTATGACCCGACCGGCCATGGTCCTCGGCGCACCTACGATCCGCAGCTCAACGTCACCGAGAACAGCGACGGCAATCGCGCCTCGACCGAACTGACTTATGACGGCCATGGCAACGTGAAGTCGGCGCAGGCCGGCGATGTGTCGGAGTCATGGGTCTACGACACCTCCGACCGGTTGACCTCCCACACCGACGGCCGTGGTCACACGACGACGTACACCTACGACGGGTCCAGCGACCGGGTGCTGTCGGAGTCGGGGCCGCCCGGTGTGACGACGTACACCTATACGGCAGCCGGTCAGGTCGAGACGATGACCGAGCCGGGCAACCGGGTCACCCACTACGGGTACGACAGCGCTGGGAATCCGACATCGACGACAGACCCGGAGGGGAACGTCGAGTCCTCGACGTACGACAGTGCGGGCCGGATGACGTCGCAGACGGATCCGCGGGGCAATGTCGCGGGGGCGGACAAGGCCAAGTTCACCACCACGTACGTGTATGACACGGCCGGTCGGCTGAAGACGCAGACCGATCCGCTGGGGCACGGGACATCGTACACCTACGACGACAACGGCAACGTCCTGACGACAACGGACGCGCTGAACCGGGTGACTACGTACGGGTACGACAAGTTCAACCGTCAGACGTCGGTGACCGGGCCGGACAACAAGGTGTCAAAGACCGAGTACGACGCCGCCGGAAATGTGTCCGCGACGATCGACACGGCTGGGAACAGGACCAGTTACACCTACGACAAGGCCAAGCGGCAGGTGTCGATGACGTCGCCGCGGGGCAATGTCGCGGGAGCGGACAAGGCGAAGTTCACCACGACGTACGGCTACGACGGCAACGGTAACCGCACACAGACCGTGGACGCGTCCGGTGCCACGACGACGACGGCTTATGACGCGCTCAACCGCGTCCTCTCGGTCACCGACGGCCTGAACCACACCACGAAGACCAGTTATGACGGCAATGGCAACATCGCTTCGACGACGGATGCCCGTGCCAAGGTCACGACGTACACGTACGACGATGCGGACCGTCAGCTCACCGTCACCGACCCGCTGAACAGGGTGACCACGGACGCGTATGACGCGGTCGGCAACCACATCAGCCAGACCACACCTCTGGGCTTCGTCACGTCCTGGACGTACGACTTCGACGGCAGGATGCGCACACAGGTCGACCCTCGCGGGAATGTGGCGGGTGCGGACAAGGCGAAGTTCACCACGACGTACGACTACGACGCGGCCGGCAACCAGACGAGGGTGACCGACGCGCTCGGCAAGGTCACGACGACCGACTACGACGCGGCGAACCGCGTTGTTGAGGTCACTGATCCGTTGAGCCAGGTCACCAAGACCGAGTACGACGAGCTGGGGCGGATCAAGAAGGTTACCGGTCCGGACGGTGCGGTCACCGGCTACACGTACAACGTCAGCGGCACGCTGGCCACGCGCACGGACGACAACGGGCACACCACGACGTACGGATACGACGACGCGGGTCGGCAGAACGGGGTGACCGACCCGCTGGGGCACAAGCAGTCCGTCGAGTTCGACCAGGACGGCAATCCGGCCAAGGTCACCGACGCGCGCGGCATTGTGTCCACCACGGCGTTCGACGGCCGGGGCCTCGCGACCGGTACCACGTACAGCGACAGCACCCCGGCGGTGGCCTTCACTTACGACGCGACAGGGCAGCGAAAGACCGTCACCGACAGCTTGGGCACCCGTACCGACGGCTACAACGAGAACGGACAGCTGACGTCGGTCGCCCCGTCGGCGGGCAAGGGCACGTTCGCCTACACCTACGACGACGCCGGGCAGCTGTCCTCCAGGGCCCAGGATTACACGGCCGGTGCGGCACTGGACTGGTCCGGTGCGACCCAGACGGTGACGGCCGATCTGAACGGTGACGGACTCACCGATGTGATCCGCACCGACGCGCACGACACGATCCGCACCTACCTCGGCCGCCAGGACGGCACGTTCTCCACCGGCAGCACGTTGACCGGCACCGGTACCGGGTTCAGCCAGGTGCTGCCGATCGACTACACCGGGGACGGGAAGGTCGATCTGCTGGCGATCGACAAGTCCACCGGTCACCTGTTCCGGTACAACGGCGACGGGTCCGGCGGTTTCGCCGCCGCGTTCGACCTCGGTCAGGGCTGGGGCGTGATGACGCTGACTGCCGGGGACTTCAACGGTGACGGCAAGCAGGACTTCCTGGCGGTCAGTTCGTCGGCGAATGCCATGTACTTCTACCCCGGCAACGGCACGGGCGGGTTCGGCGCCCGCACCACGGTGGGTCCTGGCTGGGCCACGTACCGGCTGATCTCGCTGGACTACAACAGCGACGGCAAGCAGGATGTCCTGGCGATCAATTCCGGTGACGGGCACCTGTACTTCTATCCCGGCAAGGGCGACGGCACCCTGAACACCCGCACCGACCTCGGCGGCGGCTGGAACCCGATGTACCTGGTGCCGGGCGACTTCAACAAGGACGGCAAGACCGACTTCCTCGCCCGTGACACCACCAACAATAAACTCCGCTTCTACCCCGCCACCGGCACGGGCGGCTTCGGCACCTACATACTCCAGACCGCCGACTGGACCACGTTCGGCACACCGGCACCCGGTCAGTTCAACGCCGGCACCACCCTGGACATCGTCGCCACCGACACCAGCAACCACCTGCGGCTGTTCAGCGGCGACAACGCCGGACACCTGACCGGCGCCACCATCGTCACCGCCCCCGCAACCGGCAGCAGGACGGACTACACCTACGACGACGACGGTCGCCAGACGTCGCAGAAGTCCGGCGGGGGGACCACGAACTTCGGCTACGACCAGACGGGCAACCTCACCTCGACCGTCATGCCGGGCGCCAACGGCTACACCGAGAAGCGCAGTTACGACCGCGACGGGCGGATGACGGCGATCGGCTCGACCAAGGGCGCCACCACCCTGGCGAACTGGCAGCTCACCCTCGACAGTGCAGGGCAGCCCACGCGTATCGACGCCGACCGGCTGGGCAAGCCGACCAGCTACCAGTACTACACCTACGACCCGGCCGGCAGGCTCCTGACCGACTGCACCGCCGCCACCCAGGCCGCCAGCTGCCCCAACACGGCCACGGGCACAACCTACGCCTACGACGGCGTCGGCAACCGCACTACCGCCACCGCCAGCGGCGCCCTCACCACCTACACCTACAACGACGCCGACCAGCTCACCTCCACCCTGACCGGTACCACCACCCGCGCCTTCAGCTACGACAACGACGGCAATCAGACCGGTGCCGGTGCCACCACCTACAGCTACGACGCCAACAACCACCTCACCGGCCTGACCAACGGCAGCTCCACCTACGCCTACACCTACGACGCCGACGGCAACCGCACCACCGCCGCCACCAGCGGCGCCATCCAGCGCACCACCGTCTGGGACACCAACTACACCCTGCCGCAGGCATCGTCGGACTACAACGCCACCGGCTACCTCATCGCGAACTACCAGTACAACCCGCTGGAACAGATCCACGCCCAGACCAACAGCAACGGCGCCAGCTTCTATTACCACCACGACCAGCTCGGCTCCGTCACCGACCTCACCGACGCAGCCGGCGCCCTCCAAAGCAGCTACACCTACACCGCCTACGGCGAATACACCCAGACCGACACCGCCACCAGCCCACCCGCCAACCCCTTCAACTACACCGGCCAATACCGCGAACGCACCACCAGCGCAGCCGGACTCGACCTCCGAGCCCGCAACTACGACCCCACCCTCGGCCGCTTCACCACCACCGACCCGCTCACCGCCCCAATCAACAAGCCAGCCGAATCGCGATATGCGTACGCCAGCGACTCCCCGACCTATGAAACGGACCCGACCGGCGCCAGCCCCGCCTGCACACATGTAGTCCTGGCCAAGTTCGACTGCTCGTACGGGATCTCTGGAGGGCTCTACGAAACCATCGCGGAATATAATGACTGCGCCATGGAAAGCAACGCCGACGTCTCAGCAGACCGGACAGCAGGAGAAGCCCGGTTCCGCATGGAGGAAAATTTCATCTTCGGTGAGATGAAACGAAACATCAATTCCCCTATAGCCAAGGCGGTTCGCTTCGGAAATCAGGCTCTGGTAAACATCCTTGGGTTCCCCGCTGCCGGCCCTGGTTTTGAAATCGGAAGCGCGGCCCTCTGGGCCGACAAAGTCCGTCCTGGTGGGCAGTGGGACCACAAGCCGATTCTGCAGGCCATGACAGGGGGACGAACCTGGGCTCAGGTTCCAGGAATGCAGTTGCAGGTGCTTTATGACATCTGGTCAAATATTCATTACGGCTTTGTCGGACGTAGCGTCAAATTCAACCGCCAGGCCCTGGAGATCGGACAGCAGTTGCCTGGCACCGGCCATACTGACCCCGGGGATCTTTCCGTAAGCGGCCTGGGAATGAACCTGTGGGACGATTATGGCGCAGGGCTCACCTTCACGGAGTTCGATAAATCCCTTTTGCACTGGGTGAGAATCAACGCCACAGCCGGGTTCGATCAGATAAAGTATGCCGGGTGGTGAACATCCGAAGAGCAGCCGTCATCGCAGCAGTCGTCATAGCTGCTGTCCTGGTCACTGTCGTCGTTGTCCACAAGTCCGCAGGCGGCGACAGCAGGCAGCGGCGGGACATGCTTTTGCCCTCGCTGCGCGGGCCTCAAGACTGGAGCAATACAAAAGCGCATGATTACGCCATCAGCCGATCGGTCTCTCGCAGTTGGAACCGTGGTCCAGATGACTTCACCGAAGTAGTCTACGGGTTCGCATCCGAGTCAGCCGCAAAGCGAGACTTCCGTTCATCGTCGCCAGAAAAAGTGAATCCGGACGCTTACCCGAATGCCAGCACGTACGACATCGGAGCCCGAGCCGAGAGTGCAGACCAGGCACAATTCACATGCGGCGAGCGGGAGCAAGATGAATGCGTGACCTGGTGGGCATGGCTGCGCTTCAATGACGTCAACATCACCCTCAGGTACAGGCACGACCCAACCGACCCTCACGCACTCAGCGATACGCAACTCGCCACCATGGTCAACAACGCCATCACAGACCTATCGACACTCGCACACTGAAAATCGCATCCAAATCGAACGGGGAAACCGCCAGAACCTGCCCGACCGCAGCACCCCACAGCAGGTAAGAACACCGACGGAATTTATTGGCATGGACTGCTGCAATGGACGTCGCTCCTGGCATCCCGGCTGTGCGTGTTGCTCCCATGCGTGGTCGGCGGAGGGGCTGCAGGGACGCCGCCACGGTAGACAGATGGAGCCAGCCCAAGAAGACGGGAAGGCCGTCTATCCGATGGTGGCCGTGTCGGGGTAGCGGTCGATCCAGGACAGGCCGGTGCGATCTAGGAGGTTTTGGGCGCGGGTGACAGCGACGTAGGCCAGGCGGGCTTCAGCGCTGTCGACGGGTGCGGGGATGGGGGTTCCGTCGGGTCCGGGCTGGTCGGTGTCCTTGGGCGGGGCAAAGTCGGAGGCGATCTGGACGCGAGACCATTCGCGGCCCTTGGCTTTGTGGGCGGTGGAGACGGTGACCAGGCAGGTTGTTTCGTCGTGGAGTTGGCTGACGGCGGTCAGGATGGCGTGGACTCCGTGTTTGTCGACGAGGCCGACCAGGGGTTGGAGGTCGTGGGCGGCGTAGTCCTGGACGGCGCCCCAGGTGGGGAAGAGCACTAGTTCGGGGTGGGTGGTGCGGCGGCCGTCTTTGAGTTCGCCGGCGGCAAGGGCCAGGGGGCGCAGGGTTCCTCCGCCGCCGACCAGGGCGGTGCGCAGGCCGGCCTGGAGGAGGTGCAGGACTTCGTTCATGGCGCCGACGTCGGTGCGGCACAACACGGCGTCAGGGGCGGAGCAGGGCCCGATCGTGGTGGGGACATGTTCGGTGCCGGTCAGGCGGATCGGAGCGCCGGCGGCGGTCAGCCAGCGGTTGGCCTCGTCGGCAAGAGCGGGTCCGAAGCGGAAGGAACGCGGCAGGGCCAGGGCAGTGCCGTGGAAGCCGGTCATGACATCGCGGGCACCGCGCCAGCCGTAGATGGCCGGGGCGTAGTCACCGACCATGACCAGCTGCATGCGGTTCCGCTGGTCGAGGAAGACCTGTTCGACGACGGGGTTGGTGTCCTGCGCTTCGTCCAGGAGCATGAAGTCGCCGTCGATCCGCGGGCCGGTCAGTGCCCACAGTTTGAGGTAGTGGTCGTGGTCGAACCGGACCTTCGTGCCCTCGGGGTCGCGCAGGTCGTCCCAGGCTCTGCGGGCGTAGGGGGTGATGTGGGCGGCGAGTTCACGGCGCAGGCCGGGGTCGTCCAGGCCGCGCAGTGCGGGGACGTGGCGACGGTTGATGTCGGTGTCGGCGGAGTGGCAGAACCGGGCAACGGTGCGCAGCACGGTGTAGGAGAGCGTTCGGGGGGTGATCTCGTGCGGTCCGATCCGGACCGGACCGGTGATGCCGAGATCCTGGCCGGTTTTCCAGGCAGGCACGCGCGGGGCATTGAGGCGGTGGTGGTAGCGGTGGCCGAGGGCCCGGTAGGCCAGGAGTGGGCGGTGGTGCAGGTGGCCGTTGCGGGGAAGCGGGTGGCGGCGTCGGTGGCGATGGCGTGGTTGTAGGCCAGGTAGCGGCCACGGCGCGGCGTGCGGGTGGCGAGCATGGACAAGGTGGTGGTCTTGCCGGTACCGGCACTGGCCTGCACCGCAAGGTGGTCGCCGGCTTCGAAGGCGGTCGCGGCGGCTTCCTGCTCGCCGGTGGGGGTGGGCACGTCAATCTCCAAGGGGCGCAGGGTCTCAGGGGTGTTCCCGCCGGGGCGGGGAAGCGGACGTCGGCGGGTCCGGCGAAGCAGTGGGATCCGTGTGGCTGGGCAGGCGGGTGCGGATGTGCTGGTGGTAGACGGCGGGGTCGAACGGTTCCCAGTCGGCCAGGACGAGGTCGGCGGCCCCGGGGACAGCGGCGTGGCCGGAGCAGCCGAGTACGCGGGCCAGTTGCGCGGCGCGTTCGGGCTGGGCATAGAAGACGTCCCGCCCCCCAGCGGAGGAGCGTGTGCGGGCGGCGCGAGTGCGGGCGGGCAGGGCGATGCGGTCCATGAACGATCCGTCGTGGGCACGCAGGGCCTGCAGCAAGGTGAGCAGGTTCGCGAACTGCGAGTCGTGGAGCAGGCCGGCGATGTCGGCACCGTTGTGGAGGTAGACGGGGATGACCAGAGTGGTCTTCTTGCCCGCACCAGGGGGCTGGCGCAGTCCGCGGCCGATGGCCTGGATGGCGTCGATGACGCAGTAGCGGGGAGCGGCGAAGACCACCGCGTCGACATCCGGCATGTCGACGCCTCGTTGAGGACCCGCACGTTGGACAGCACCGCGCAGTGCCGGGCACTGTCGGCGAAGTCCTCCAGGAGGTCTCGGCGTTCCTCGCTGGGCTGGCGACTGTGGATGACGCGCGACCACAGGCCGTCGATGTGAACCGGGCTGCCCGGGTCCAGGGCGGCGGCGGTGTCCGGCAGCCAGCCGGAAAACGCGTCCGCGAGGGCGATGCGGTTGTGGAAGACCAAAGTACGCGCGGGGGGCTTGGCGTAGATGTGGTACAGCGCGGTGAGGCTGTGGGTCGTCAACACCGCCAACCGCCATCTGCCCGCTTACCATGCCTCTACTACCCGGTCCAAGGAACCCAGGAAGTATGTCGCCAACGGTGAACTCGGCGTCTTCACCGGCCAGTTGAAGTCCGGAGAGATGCGCAAGGCACCGTGGCAAACCCAGGTGGAGTTCTCCTCCCAGCCCGGGTGGCGGATCACCTGCCGCAGCGGCAGCAGGGATGAGCCCGCGCTCGAACTGGCCTGGGCGCTGACGATCCACAAGAGCCAGGGAAGCGAGTTCGGCACCGTGATTCTGATGCTGCCCGCCCAGGCCCGGGCGTCACCCGCGAACTGCTCTACACCGCGCTGATCCGGCAGACCCAACGGTTGATCATCTGCCACGAAGAACCGCTGGAGGACCTGATCGCCTTGTCCTCTCCAACAGCCTCCGGCGCCGCCCGCCACTTCACCGATTCTCTTCAACCCCAGCCGACTGGCCCCTGCCAAACCCTCAGGGCGAGCCCATCGGCGTCTTCGACTCGAATCTGATCCACCTCACCCACCTCGGCCTCGCCGTGCGCAGCAAGAACGAGGTCATCATCGCCGACCTCCTCGACCGGCTCGCTCAGGGTCGCTGGGCGTACGAACAGCCGCTGACCCTCGACCGCCAGACCCGCTACCCCGACTTCGCCATTCACACCGACGACCCCGATCGCCCGCTCTATTGGGAGCACCTCGGCATGTTCAACAATCCGCACTACGCCGCCCGCTGGGACGCCAAGCGCCAGGGGTACGCCCAGCACGGGATCCTTCCCGGCCCCGGCGGCGGCCCCTCCGGAATCCTGCTGGTCACCGACGACCGCGACGGAGTCTACGAGCCCGCCTGGGAGGCGGAGTTCAAGGCGCTCTAACGGAGCCAGTGCCCTCCACAACACCCGTCGCCGACCCCGGTCCTGACCCGGCTGATCGAGCTCAAAGCCACTTCGGGCCAATTGGATCTGTCCTTCGTACCAGCCCGCGCCGCAGACTGCCGCTGGTGATGTCGAAGAAGCTACGCGGGAGAGTGCAGGCATGACAGGGAGTTCCCTGAGCCACCAGTTCGGCGGGCATCCGCACGCGTCCGGTAACAGGCAGCCTCGTGTCGCCATCATGGATGTGGGGTTGGGCATGTTGGCCACAGCCGCAGCGGTTCGACGATTGCGTCCTGATGCCGATCTGGTGCTGGCTACCGATCCGGATGGCATGCCCTGGGGGGTGCGCTCCCCGGAGGATCTGCGAGGGCGGGCGCTGATGGTGGCTGAGTCGGCCTTTGCCTATGAACCGGACTTGTTGATCGTTGCCTGCAACACGGCGACTCTGCATGCTCTGCCTGCTATCAAGGAATACCTCGAGCCGAGAACGCGCGTGGTGGGGACGTTGCCCCCAGTAGAGGCCGCAGCCGCAGCGGGTGGTCCGCTGGCGGTGTGGGGCACCGCAACGGGGATCGGCAGCCCGCAACTGCGAGACCTCATAGAACAGTTCGCGGCAGGCTTATCGGTGACGCAGGTCGCATGCCATGGTCTGTCAGATGCGATCGAACGCGCAGACAGCGCAGCCTTGGCAGATGCCATCGCCACCGCTGTGGAACGTACTCCGGTCGATGTTCAGGCGGTTGCGCTCGCATGCACGCACTACGAACTGGTCGCTCCCCAGATCCACGCAGCTTTGCAGGCCGCAGGCAGAAGCGCGCCCGTTCTCCATGGTTCGGCGGCCCAGTTGGCTGACCAGGCCCTTGTTCTGTTGGGACTTCAGCCGGACCCAGGTGTGCCAACGACCGGGAGTCTGACGGTCTTGCGCAGTGGCCGGACGGAGTCTCTTCCCCAGGCTGCAGGCGCATACCTGGAGGGCCGCGTTTTGCAGTCATTCCCCGCTGTGGACACAGGCGTGGCCTGACGAGCCGTAGCTGCTGCGCCGGAGCCCCTTTTCCACAACTGGTCAGTTGATCCTGCTGGAGTTGGTGTGAAGCTTGCAGAGCAGGTGAGCGAACATGAGGGCGTACGTTCTGACAGCTATCGCTGGGTGGTTCTCGCGATTGCTACGTTCACCCAGGCTTGTGCTTGCTTCTTCGTCCAGGGCATCGGGTCGATCACCGTCGTCCTGCAGCGTGATCTGCATCTGAACACGACGCAGATCGGGCTGCTGGTGACTTCCGCGCAGCTGATTCCACTGGCGGGACTGCTGGTGGCAGGCGAGCTGCTGGACCGCTATCCCGAACGGTGGGTAGTGGGCGGAGGCAGTGTCATCGTGGCCCTTGGACTTTTGGCTGCGGGCTTGGCGCCCGGGTATGGGTGGCTGCTGGTGTTCTTGCTGATAGTGGGAGCGGGTTACAGCACTGCTCAACCAGGGGGGAGCAAGTCGGTGGCGTCGTGGTTCGCTCCCTCGCAGCGCGGGTTCGCGATGGGCATCCGTCAGGCCGGCTTGCCTTTGGGCGGTGCGCTGGCGGCGGCGACTCTCCCATGGCTGGCGAACTCTTACGGCTGGCGGGCCCCGCTGGTGGGCTCAGGAGCGCTGGCACTGGTCGGCGGTGCAGTCTTCATGGGGTTCTACCGCTCACCCGCTGTTTCCTCGACTCCCTCAAGGGACGGTCGCTCGGTTCGTGCGCAGGTCGCGGCGCGTTTGGACGTGGCCCGCACACCGGAGATGGTCACCATCATGCTGTCCGGAGTGGCCATGACGTCGGTGCAGTACGGGCTGCTGCTGCTGACGGAGCTTTACCTGCATGCAACGGCATCGGTGACCGCAGGCGGTGCTGCTTCCTATCTGTTAGTGGCCCTCAGCTTCGGTGTCGTCGGGCGGATCACGCTGGCAGCCTGGAGCGATCGCTCCTCCAGCCGGTCCGTACCCGTCCTGACGTGTATGAGTTGCGCGATCGCTGGTCTGGTGGCCCTGGCATGGGTGCCGTTGCATTCCGGGCTCGTGATCGGTTGCCTGATGGCCTGGCTCGGGTTCTTCGGGTTCGGCTGGTACGGGCCTTGGGTGGCCTACGTGGCGGACTGCGCACCCCCGGGCAAGTCCGGCTTCGCGCTGGGGTGGGCGATGGCGGTCAACCAGATTGCCGTGATCCTGGTGGCGCCGGCCCTTGGGTTGGTGAGAGACACAACCGGGAGTTTCACTCCCGACTGGACCGCCCTGTCCCTGCTCGCTCTTACTGCCCTGGGCGCGATCGGCTGGAAGAGCCGAACCCGCAGACCCGCCTGATCGGCTTCAGCGGTCTCACACATCGCCGAGGAACCCGTACGCCTGTGCGCCTGCCGTTGCCATCCAGGGCCCTCTGGAGGGAAGTTGACTGACCGAAACCGCCCGCCGTCCACCGCAGGTACCAAACGGAGCCTGGGGAGCAAGCAACTTTCTGCCCTGCTCCCGCAGTCCTCTGAGCGCGAACTCTCCTATCGGATGCTGGCCGATGCCATCGGCCGGCTCATCCTGGACGGACAGATCGCCCTGCGGGTCCGACTGCCGTCAGAACGCGGTCTCGCGGTTGTCCT
Source organism: Streptomyces sp. NPDC087422 (assembly GCF_044744145.1). Lineage (NCBI taxonomy): Bacteria > Bacillati > Actinomycetota > Actinomycetes > Kitasatosporales > Streptomycetaceae > Streptomyces > Streptomyces sp. NPDC087422. The sequence continues at coordinate 502,628 of NZ_JBIUXT010000004.1, forward strand.
CGGTATAAGCCGCACCACTGTCACAGCTGCCTACAACCGCCTGCGGGAGGCCGGGTTCGCGCACAGTCAGCGCGGCTCGGGTACGTGGACAGCCCTGCCCAGCGGCCGGACGCTGGCAAATATCGCCCGCACCGTCGCAATCGACGGTGCCACGATCGATCTCGCTCGCGCCGCGCCAGGTCTATCGGACGATGTCATTGCCCAGGCTCTGATCGCGGTGACACCGGATCTGGCCGCCCACGCCCGCACCCCGGGCTATCACCCGCACGGCCTGCTCGAACTCCGCGAAGCCATCGCCGCGCACTACACCGTGCGAGGTCTTGCCACCACCCCCGAGCAGATCCTTGTCACCAGCGGCGCTCAGCATGCACTCACCCTTGTCCTCTCGCTCCTCTGCGGTCCAGGCGACCGCGTTCTCATCGAAACTCCTTCCTACCCCAACGCACTTGAGGCCCTGCGCCGGCACCGGTTGCGCCCGGTGTCGGTGCCGGTCGGCGACCATGGTTGGGATACCGGTGTCCTGGACGCCACGCTGCGACAAAGCGTCCCCCATCTGGCTTACCTGATCCCCGATTTCCACAACCCCACGGGCCTGTTAATGCCCGACGCGACACGCGCCCATCTCCTGCACGTTGCGCAGCACACCGGCACCTGGCTCGTCATCGACGAAACCCTGGCCGAAGTCGCCCTCGATGTTCCGCCGCCCGTACCGTTCGCGTCGCACGCTCCCCCTCGCGATGCTTCACGCGTCATCACTCTCGGGTCGATGAGCAAGACCTATTGGGGCGGGCTGCGCATCGGCTGGCTGCGTGCCCCCTCCGACCTGGTCGACGAACTCGCCTCGGAAAGGATCGCCAATGATCTCGGCGGTTCTGTCCTCGACCAGCTCATGGCCCTGCATCTGCTCAAACAGGCAAGAACACTGCTGCCGCCCCGCTTGGAGCAACTCCGCCTCCAACGAGACGCCCTGAACGCCGCACTCGCCACGCACCTGCCCGAGTGGTCCTGGCATCTTCCCCCAGGCGGCCTGTCCCTATGGGTAGACCTCGGCCATCCGATTGCCAGCACCATCGCCGGACAAGCCCGCGACCGCGGCATCCGCATCGAGAGCGGCTCCTGTTTCTCCATCGACCCTGGTGTTTGCGAAACCCGTCTGCGTATTCCCTACACCCTGTCCCCTGCTGTATTGAACGATGCGGCCGAACGCCTTGGTGCAGCAGTCGCAGAGGGCGGCACCAGCCCGCCGCCGCGCCGCCGACCGCAATGGATTGCCTGAAGGCATGAATGGTCCCCAGCAGTCCGCTGACCCGGCTGCTGGGGTGAGGTGCGCAGGTAGGCGTGGCCGCGCTCGGCGTAATGAAGCGGATAGGTTCCCAGCGACTATCGCGGCACGTGATCAGACGGTTGTTGCGGTGAGCCCGCTGGTGACCGCCGGTCCGGGTCCTGCGGAGCGGTAACTGGGTTCGGTGACGAAGTGAGGCAAGGGTTTCCGTGCTGCAGACCGACAGGAGCCGCGCCTTGGGGGCAGGTGGGGCGGCCGTACGCGTTGCGGACATGTCCGGCCGGCAGCCGTAGCAGAAGCACAAGGCTCGGCGTAGCCGGTGGTGAGGTCGCCTTCGAAGTGCCTGGGATCCTGGATCGGCTGCTTCCACTGACCGCTGTCTGGTCAGCGTGCCGCGGCCGACGAGTACGAGTGGGGCAGTTCCTGATTCTTGCGGGCCGGCGGCTACGCCGGGAGCGAGTTGCTGGGCCGCTAACCAGATCTAGCGCGGTGGCGGTCGGCCGCACGGGCACGGGGACCGACATGATCTGCCGATGTTTGTTCAACTGCCGCGATACGCAGTTGAACAAACCGCTGTCAGGCACCAGCCATGGTTGATCGTGGATCGGGCACCGGTCATGCTGTTCTTCCAGTCTCTTCTGGAACCGCACATAGAAGAGAACCGAATCGAACACTAGACGAATTTTTATGAGGCATTCCCGAAATGACAATTCTTGGCATATCGCACATAGAGCTGTACACACAAAGGGCTTCTACCAATATCGCCTTTTTGATGTCCCGCCTCGGGTTCACACGGGTCGCTGACGTGGTTGAGGTCGACGGGAGCTCCGTTCTTCTCAGACGCGGCCAGGCCCATGTGATCGTGACTTCAGGCTGGGCGGCAGCTCAACCGGCGCGTCAGCCCGGTCCGGTGGTGGCGGGCATCGCCCTGCAGTGTGAAGACGTACACGAAACTGCCAGCGCAGCTGCCGCTTGCGGTGCCATGGTCGAATCGGGTTCACGTGGTCAGGTCATCGTGCGGACGGGCGGGATACATCACACACTCACGCTGGAAGGCCCTGAGGCAGCCCTCTCCCTGGGTCAGCGCAACTGGATACCGCATCCCCACGCCGTGGAGCAGGCGGCCCAGGCCCACATAGGCCGTATAGAACTGGATCTCGGCGGGGATGAGTTCGATATTTACTCCGCCCTGTGCGAGAAAGCCTTCACCATGACAAAAATTGACTCGCCTATCAATGGTTACCGAAGGCTCCGCTTTTACACCAGCGGAGCGGACCAGATCGAGTTCACTGTCACAGACCGCCGTTCATCGGCAGCGGGATCCAGTTCCGGCGTGACGGGGATATATTTCCTCTCCGGAGGAACATCTCCGGGAATCCAGGAAGACAGCAGGCAGGGGCTGTTGTTCGTTTCCGGTTCCATGGTGCTGGCACCAACAGTCAGCAACTGCGCAGCTGTGCTGAATTCAATGCAGAAGTGAGCGCTTCAACGTCCCGTATGCGAGTGGAGGCGGCTGTCGCAATTAACGTTAAGCGGTTGGTCTGGACTGTACCGGCGGAGGATCCGCCAGAATTTCGGCCATGCCGGGCAACGTGGCGAGGCTGGGCAGTGGACAGGGACTTCACGCTGAGATGCGCCAGGCGCACACGCTTCCGGTGCAAGGCCAGCCACGTTGGGCTCAGTTTTTCCGTCATCACCCTTGTAACGGGGAATGAGTTCTGGCCTGCCGCGGCCCCCTTCCCTCCCGTGCGGGTCCCCGCATCCAAGCCTGTGCAACGGTCCTTCTCAGGCAGTCCGGACCGGCCTGTGCGGGATTCCGGGCCGGTCTTAGCCCGGCTGGCAACCATCGCCGCATGACTGGCTGTTAGCAGCTCTAGACAGATGGCAACGATGGCACGATCATGAATGCTGCACACATCGACTGACGTATGCCCTAGACGTATTCACAGTAAGCCGGATACAACCGCCGAGAACGCACGTGGGCCGCCGGGACAGCCGGACCGCTCGGTGCAATGCCGTCGGAGCCGACTGACACTTGTTGTGTTCCTGTCGTGAGCAGCAAAACATGTCCTATTTGTGAAAAATGACCCCAAGGGGGAAGGATGTCTCAACCTGATGTTGAGACAGACGTTCCAGCACCACAGTTCGGACCAGCAGCGCGAAGAAGACCGGCCAGCAAATCCACATTGCCGACTGGCAGAGCACCGACAGCTTTCGTACCGGTCACGTCAGTTCTGCCCGGGGAGTCACCACGCTTGCGGGGGATCGACCAGGAGCACCTCAACAGGCTGGTGGAAGTGGAGGAACCTTTCCCTCCTATCGTGGTGCATCGGGTGGGCATGCAAGTGATTGACGGCATGCACCGTCTCCTGGCGGCCGTTGCGAAGGGCCTTGACGTCATCGAGGTGGAGTTCTTCGACGGGTCACCAGAAGACGCCTTCCTGCGTGCGGTCGAGAACAACGTCGCGCACGGCCTCCCCCTCTCACTCGCGGACCGGCGGGCGGCCGCAGCTCGGATCATCGCCTCCCACCCCCAGATGTCGGACCGTGCTGTCGCGGCGGCCTCCGGGCTCGGCGCGAAGTCGGTTGCCGCGATCCGCCGGCGCTTACCTGCCCCTGGACAGCCGCTGAACGCACGCGTCGGGCGCGACGGCCGGATGCGCCCCGTGAACAGCACTCAAGGACGGCTGCGCGCCGCTCAGGTACTCAAGGAAAAGCCCGACGCCCCGGTACGTGAGCTGGCACGGATTGCCGGCATTTCTCCTACGACAGCAAGCGACGTGCGTCGCCGCGTCCGAGCTGGCGAAGTGCCTGTCCCGGAGAGACAACCGCCCACCCCTGCGCAGCCGGATCCGATGCCGCCATCTGAAGGCGGGGCTCCTTCCGCGGATGAGCCCAGCAGTCTTGTGCTCGAAAAACTTCTGCGTGACCCGTCGCTGCGCATGAGAGAGGAAGGCCGGCATCTGCTGCGCCTCCTGCACGAAAACGAGGCCGCCGAGTGGCTTGACCTCGGCGCCGCTGTGCCGTCCCACTGCACGCACCTGGTACGCGATCTGGCACGCCATTACGCAGCCAACTGGCTCGAATTCGCGCAGTACGTCGAAGAGCGTGAGGGATTTTCCCCTAGACAGTCGGGGTGAGCGCTGTCCAGGTCCTTACCATGCCTGCACATGCTGAATCCATCGTTCCGGTAACAGGCAGGACCCTCCCGCCCACACTAGGCCGTTTCCCCGCCCCTGGCATCGATTCCCGATACCAGGGGCTTTGTTCACCCCGGACGGAAAGTGATGTGTTGACAGACATCATTGGTGAGGCGAAAGCTGGCACAGTCCGTTTGACCGCGAAGAACACCACCCCAGGAGCCACGTGTGATCAATCCGGATTTCTCACTCAGTCAGGATGACATCGAGAGTTTCAACGAAAGCGGATTCCTGAAGCTCAAGAGTATATTCACGGGCGCCTTGATCGAACACATGAAGAACTTGAGTGGCTCCCAGGTGGCACCGCCGTCGGACAACTACGGCACCGGATTCAGCAAGCTCAAGTACGACATCGGCAACGACGACCCCACGATTCTGGCTCTCATGAGCGACCCCGTCCTCGCGCAGACGATGATGACGCTCACCGGTACCCCGTTGTTCTTCACGCAGGGTCTCGGATTCGAGTTGGAGAAGAACAAGAGCACAGGATTTCCCTGGCATGTCGGCACGCAGAGCTTCGGGTTCCAGCGCAGGGAGGATCCAGGATTCACGATCTGGACCCCGCTGTGCCATATCGACCCACGGGGTCAGCGGGGTGGAATGGCGTATGTTTCGAAGCGAGTGCTTTCCGGCGAATTCGTCTACCAGCACATCAACATGCTGCCGGAATTCATGATTTCGGAGCTGTCGGCGGGTCACGATCTATCCTACGAGGATTTCAGTCGACTCAAGAACAGTCTGCTGAATTCGCCCGATATGGGGCGTCTACTGAACCGCTTCGCGGTCGAGGACGCCTTCGAACCCGGTGACGCCCTTGTCTTCGACAAGTACGTCCTGCACCGCAGCGTCCAACTCGGCGAAGGCCCTATTCCCTCTCGGCTTGCCTACGCGCTGCGCTTCTCCTCGATCGACGCCCGTTACGACAAGGCCCGGGTGGATGCGCTCGCGTTCCCCCGGGAGACCTTCAACTACGACGTGGGCAGCCCCTTCAACGATCACGTGGGCGAGAAGGACGGCGAGGACGTCTACCAGAGCTCGTACTTCAACGACACCCGCGAAGCACGCACCCTCGGCCGGCAGTCGGCTTTGGGCTGAGTGCACCGTCAAACAGCGGAAGGAAACACCGTGATTCCCCAGAACAGGCCGATCGTCCGTCGGCTGGCTCAGACCTTCGCCGGCGAAGTTCAGCAGCCGCCCATCACCTCCGAGAGCATCCGCGAGCTCGGCCGCGCCGTCTACGAGGCGTACCTCGACCACAAGGTTCTCGTATTCCGTGGCCAGGACATCTCGCCCCACACGTTTGCGGAGTTCGGAACCATCTTCGGGCGTCCCGAAGAGCATCACGTCGTCAAGTTGCGCCATCCTGACGAGCCGACGCTCTCGTTCATCTCCAACCAGAACGAGCCCGGCCGACCCGAGGAGATGAAGTACTCAGGGCAGGGATGGCACTCGGACTACTCGTACAAACTGGTGCCGGGCAACGCCACCATGCTGCACGGCATCGAAATCCCGCAGGAGGGAGGAGACACCCTCTTCGCAGATGGCGAAGCCGCCTTCGCCTCCCTGCCCGAGGAGCGGAAGGCCTATCTGAGGACCCTTCGCGTGCGTCACCAATACCGGTGGTCCCCGAACCGTGAGGACCCGTGGGCACGCTGGAAGTACATCGGGGAGGAGGAGCGCAAGCAGACCCCGGAGGTCACTCATCCGCTGGTCCGCCGACACCCGGACACGGGGCGCGAGACGCTATTCATCCAACCGCGCATCATCGGAAGCGTCGTTGGCCTCGATGGCTTCGACGAAAGTGAGAGTACAGCTCTGATCGAAGAGCTGATCTCGCACATCACAAGCACTCCGTTCGTCTACCGCCACCAGTGGGATCCGCTCGACGTTGTCGTGTGGGACAACCGATGTGTCCTGCACTCGGCGACGACGAAGGAGCTCGGCGGCCAGCACATTAGGCGACTGCTGCGTCTGACCACCCATGGCTCGTCCGTGACGCCCTCGGTGCCGGACGTGGGCTACAGCCGGCTGTCTGCCTCGAAGTGACACCACCGCCGTAGTCGGGGCGCTTCCAATCCCGCCGGATACGCCCCGGCACGGAAAGTCCAGTGAAGGCCCGCCGATCCGTTAGCGAGTGACCATGGCCCCCGGGATCCCTGTGACCTGCTCAAGCGATGAACTCTTCTCCCGCACACTTCGAATCCTCGCGGACCTGGTCCGTTTCGACACGACCAGCCACAAGTCGAACGTAAGCATCATCAGTTACGTCAAAGACCTGCTCACAAGCTGCGGGGTCGACAGCCAACTGCACTGGAACACCAGGCACGACAAGGCCAGTCTTATAGCGACTGCGGGCCGAGGCGGAGTCCGCGAACGCGGCATCCTCTGGTCCGCTCACACCGATGTGGTCCCGGTCGACGGACAGATCTGGACGTCCGATCCCTTCACGTTGAGAGTGACTGACAAGCTGGCCGTCGGCCGGGGCACCGCGGACATGAAAGGCTTCATCGCCTGCTGCCTGGCCATCCTCTCGGCGGCAGCCATCGATTCCCTCACCCGCCCCATCACCTTGGTCCTCACCTACGACGAGGAGGTGGGGTGTGTAGGGGCCCGCCAGCTCGTCCCCGAGCTCCGAAAGCGGTCCGAGCAAGCGATCGGCTGCATCGTCGGTGAACCCACCGGGCTCACCGTGGTGGTGGGACACAAAGGCAAGCAGAACCACCGAGTGCGTTTCACCGGCGAAGCAAAACACGCCGCCCTCGCCCCAGAGGCAGCGAATCCCATCACTACAGCATCCGCGCTTGCCATCCATGCCAGCTCTCTCAACCAGCGGTTCCGGTCCCAGGGCCCGCACGACGAGCGCTTCGGCATCCCCTACTCATGGATCAACCTCGGACGGGTTGAAGGCGGAGTCAAACCCAACATCGTCCCCGCCGTCTGCACAATGGAGCTTGAGGTGCGGGCTCTGCCCGAGCAAGGCTGCGACGACATCTCCAGCCAACTGCGGCTCTACGCCGACGGCACCCTGCTCAACCAGATGCAGGCACACACCGCCTCGGCAACCATTGAGTGGGAGCAACTGTCAGACACCCCCTGGTTCGCAATCGATGAGAATCACCCATTCGTCGAGATGGTCACTGCAACCCTCTCGAAACCGACGCCCCCGGAATACGTCGCATTCGGAACGGAAGCAGGACTCTTCTGGGGACACGCCGGAATCCCGACAGTCGTATGGGGGCCGGGCTCCATCGCTCAGGCCCACGCCCCCAATGAGGCTGTCTCTTTGGACCAGCTCAGCACATGCCTGTCCTCCTTGCAGAAGCTGCCGCTCGCCTCAACGTCCCAGACATCGCCGTAACGGTCCGTGATGTCGCTCCTTCACGAACGGGCCGATGGCACACACGAGCTCACGGGCAGGTCGGATCCACGCTGCCTCGCCGAGCGAAAAGCGCGAAGACCGCCAGTAGCCGGTGCGGTCAGGGTGAGCGATGCGCCGGGCAGAGTGACATCGGCCAGCCGGTAGTAACCGAGAGCCGCCCGCTCGGTGACCACCTCGCGCTAGACGCTGCGTTCCGGGGATCAGGAACGAGGACACCGTGAAAGACGATCAACTCACACTGAGGCTTGCCCAACCCGACGACAGCCAACAATTGGCCGAGATCGCACAGCAAGCGTATGGAACATACGTAGAAGAGCTTGACGAGCCGCCCGCGCCCCTGCGACTCGACTACAGCCGTGTCGCCTCCTCGGGACGAACCTACGTGGCAGAGGAAGCAGGAAAACTCCAGGGCATGGTCACGGTAGAGCGTCACGACTCACACATGGTCCTGAGGAATCTCGCGGTGCGACCCTCATGCCAGGGCCGAGGTATCGGCACGAAGCTGGTCTCCTTCGTCGAAGAGTTCGCACGCGATGCCGGAATGGATGCGGTCAGTCTGTGGACCAGAGTCGAAATGCACGACAATATCGCCTTCTACCAAAGGCGGAATTACACCGTCACGCACCACGAGCATTCCGAACAGGCAAGCCGTGTGTTCTTCCTCAAGAAGCTGCGCTGACCTCGCCTTGCGCCGGAGGCTCCGCGAAGCAGCGCTCGCCCCGACCGGCACGCTCCCCGTCTGCGTCAGTTGTCTCGCCAGACATCCTCACTCACCGCGGCTCGCCCACTGCGCTCGTAGGCCCTCCCGAGAACATCCCCACAGCGGTGTGGGAACTACTGATCACCGCCGCCACTGCAGAAGCCTGCTTCGGCATGGGTTACGCCACCTACACCAGCAACCACTTCGCCCAAGCCGCCAACGCCTGCACTCGCGCGGCCAACAACGGCGACACCAACGCCATGCACAACCTCGGCATCCTCCTCACACAGGAGAACGACACTGAGCATTTTCCAACCTGCCGGTGGGCGCGTGCAGTTGGGGTGACAACGTGGCGAAGCCCCTGGTAGATGGGTTTTCGACCAAGAAATCCGTCTCCACCAGAGGCTTCGTGTGCTTGTCTACCCGTCGGGCGTCGACGTGTCCAGTTCTGCCCTGCGCTTCCTGTCCGCCAAGCTCCGTCAGCGCCGCCGGGAGCTCGGCACCCGCTGGCGGCGCCTGAGTGCCGGCCGCCAGGCCCTGCTCACTCTCGTCCATCTCCGCAACGGCCATCCGTATGCCCAGCTCGCGGCCGGGTTCGAAATCGGGACCACGACGGCATACCGCTACGTCACCGAGGCCGTGGACCTCCTGGCCGCCCTCGCACCCACCCTGGCCGATGCCGTGCGCGCCGCGTCGACGAAGGCGTTCATCCTCCTGGACGGCACGCTCCTGCCCATCGACCGCATCGCCGCGGACCGGCCCTTCTACTCCGGGAAGCACAAGAAACACGGCATGAACGTGCAGGTCCTCACCGATCCGTCCGGCCGACTGCTGTGGGCCTCACCGGCCCTGCCCGGCACCGTCCACGACATCCGAGCAGCCCGCGAACACGGCATCATCGACGCCCTCGCCCAGGCCGACATCCCCTGCTGGGCCGACAAGGGCTACCGCGGCGCCGGCGGAACCGTCCGCATCCCGTACCGGGGACGATGGGAGACCCTCTCTGCCGGTCAGCAGGCGGTGAACCGGTCCCACGCGAAAATCCGCGCCCTCGTCGAGCAGACCATGGCGACCCTCAAGAACTGGCGACTCCTGCGCAAACTCCGGTGCTCCACCACCCGGATCACCAGCCTCATCCAAGCCGTCCTCACCCTGCATCTGACCAGCTCAAACCCATGATGGAAAAGGCTCACTGAGCGTTTTCAGCGTGGCTACTGATCGGGTGACGGGGCGGCGTGGGATCGGAGCGCGCAACGGACAGGCTCCCGTGCCGTTGAGGGAGGTGTTCGACGTCTCAACTCAGCAACACAGGAGCCCTGTTGGTTCCGTATCCTGCCGCACTCGACCTGCCGCACGCCCTGGTCGAGTGGGTCACGATGCTCATCGTCACCCGTGAAGGTGACCGCCGGTGCAAACTCCCGCCGCACCGGCGTGCGCTGATCGCACTGGTGTACTTGCGCCGCCACGACACCCTCGCCCGTATCGCCGTGGCCTTCGGGATATCAGTCGGCACCGCCCATGCCTACGTCACCGCGGTCACCGGCCTGCTCGCCGAGCAGGCGCCGGGCCTGCTGAAGACGCTGCGCGCACACGATCCGGACTTTGTCCTCCTGGACGGCACGCTCGCAGAGTGCGACCGTGTCGGCGACGGAAGGGCCGACTACTCCTCGAAACACAAGCAGCACGGGTGAACGTGCAGGTCGTCACAGACCCCAGCGGGGAGATCCTCTGGCTGTCGCCGGCCCTGCCGAGCCGAACCCACGATCTGACAGCCGCCCGCAACCACAGGATCCTTCGGACCTGCGCGCGCCAGGGCGTCCCGATCCTCGCCGACATGGCCTACATCGGTGCCGGCGACTGGGTCACCACCGCCAAGCGCCGCCCACCAGGAGGTGAACTCAAACCCACCGAGCAGACCGCGAACCGGGCCCTGTCCGCAGCCCGTGCACCCGTCGAAAGAGGCATGGCACGACTGAAGTCCTGGCAGATCTTCCGCAGATCCCGCATCAGCCCCAACCGCATGAGCGTCATCACCAAAGCCGTCCTCACTCTGGAGAGGCAACGCTGAAAACGCTCAATGACTGCCTGGATGCGGTCGATATGGCAGAGACGGCGGGTACCGGCTTCGATCTGGCTGATCGCACCCTGGCTCAGACCGGTCAGCGCGCTCAGATCGTTCTGGCTCATGCCGGTGGCCGATCGCAAGAGCCGGAAGAGCACGCCGAAATTCCACTGCGCCACAGCGGCTGCGACCTCCGGATCCGCCCAGACGGCACACGGGATGAAACCCGACCGGATGCAGACCGAACATCTCGTGTCGTCGCTGTAGCGGCTCAGGTAGGCGCCGCATCCTGAACAGGCACTTCGACGGGTCGTATCAGCAGTAGCGGCTGTCGCGCCGTTGACTAAGTTCGTCATTCGGCTACCGCCTGGTGGATCGCCTCGAAGTCAGCGATGCCGATGGTTGGCATGACGAGATCACGAGGCTTACCGCGTGTTGGCATGACGCCTCGCAGCCGCCGTAATCGCGTATCGCTTGTTCACCGACCGCTTGGACGGCCCCACTACTTCCTGCCATAGCGAGTCAGCATGATTGCCGTCGGAACGCCCATCGGCGGCTTTACCCGGCGAGTCGCTGGCAGGGACGGGGAGCTTGGCCCAGACGAGCTTGCCCGGGTGGCCAACGTTGAATTGGAAACCCCATTGGCCGTCAGTGAGCCCCGAGATCAGATGCAGGCCGCGCCCGTCCTTCGACTCTGCGGACGGCGGTCGGACAGGTGGGTTCTGGCTTTCGTCGGAGACCGCGATCACAAGCTGCCGCGCGGAGACCCACATCATCAGGGAGCACTGGCGAACCTCGGGCTGCCCGTGGGCCGGGCTGAAGGGCTTGGTCGCACCGCTGGCATGGCGTATGGCGTTGGCGACGAGTTCATCGACGATCAGCGAGCAATCGCCCGCCACGTCGCAGGGCAAACCCCAGCGTTCAGCTATGTCCCGTGCGTGCTTGCGGGCGTGCCGGACAGCGGAGGGTTCGCAGGTGAGGTCCAGCCTGCTCTGTGGGAAGCTGGAAGCCATGACCACGCCTCTCGTTCAGCGACGGAGGACCCCGCTTGGGACCCCGGAGTAAAGCTGTTGCCGTGGACAGTGAACGAGGACAGCGCTCGTTTCGGGAGGAAACTCTTCGCAGCGTGCACTCGCAGACAACCGGAAACTTTTGAGGCGAGGCTCGCTTGACGCCTTCACTCGGTGCCGATCGCGCGGCTGCGGTGGGTGGGTGGAGGGCAACAAGCTGCTGCAGCGCAAGATGGCCGGGCGGGGCTTCACCCAAGCCGAGTTAGCCGAGGCCCTGAACAACTGGCTGCGGCAGCACGGCGAGGAAGGCACCGTTAGCGACCGGATGGTGAGGTACTGGCTCACCGGAAAGACGCGACGACCCAGGAAACGCACCAGGCTTGCGCTGGAGGCAGTATTCGGGTGTTCCCTGGAAGAGCTGGGGTTTGAACCGCCAGCTCAGGCCAGTCCCGCGCTCAAGACGGAGCAGTCCGTGAACCGCAGGTCGTTCGTCAACAGCACCACCGCAGCAGCAGCCGCACCCCTTCTCGGTGGCCACCTCGGTCGGGTTCCGCGAGGTCTCGACTATCCGCCACAAGCTCGACGCCTTGAACGCGCTGGATCAAGAGCAGGGCGGTCACGACCGGTTGGAAAGGGCAGCCCTGGACGCCGCGTCGGAGACGCTCAGCCTCCAACAGGGACGCGCCACACAAGCCGTCCGCCGAAGACTGTTCAGCCTGGCGGCCGACCTGACGGCGACGGCCGCCTGGACAGCACTTGACGCCCGAGCCTTCGCCCGTGCCCGGGAGCATCTGGACTCCGCTCTTGTCCTGGCCGGCATGGCCCAGGACAGTGTGACGGACTGCGTGTGTGGAAGACCCTGGCGATGCTGGAATTCAGCGCTCACCGATACGCGGATTCGCTGGCGGCAGCCCAGGCCGCCCAACGAACAGGCGCCGTCCGGCGCGATCCGATGTACGCGGCCCTCGGGCACACCCAGGCCGCAGTCGGGCATGCGGCTCTGGGCGATCGCCAGGCCACCCTTCGCAGCCTCGGATACGCCGAGGAGGCCATGATCAGGGTTCCGGACGTGCAGCGGCCGACGTGGGTTTCGTTCTTTGGACACGGCGAGTTGTACTCCGTCGTGGCCAGCACGCAGCAGAACCTCTCCCGGCCGGCCGACGCCGAGGCCGCCTCCTACCGGGCCTTGTCGGTGCTCCCCGCGCAGTTCCGGCGCAACAGGGCTTCCGTAAAGGCGCGCTTGGCCATTTCGCTCATCCATCAAGGAGAGATCGAGCAGGGGTGCGCGAGGGCCGAGGAGGTCTTCCGGATCATGGATAGCCACCCCCTTCCTGGCCGTCTACGCTCCTTGATCGGTGACTTCCACCGCGATCTGCTGACGCAGGCCCCTGACTCCAGGGCGGCTAACGACTGGGCGGATCGCTTCCGAGCTGAATGGACCTGACCGACGTGACCGAACTTCGCAGGTACACCGTTGAGGATCTGTCGTCGATCCGGCAGATGCTGATCGATGTCCACGCCGACGCTTTCGCCGACCAGATGGACGACGAGTTCCACAGGCGGTTCCCGTGGTTCGTCGACCAATGAGGCAGCCGGAAGGACTTTGCCTGCGTGGTCGGATACGACGGTGACGAACCAGTCGGCTACGCCTACGGCGCTCCGGCCACCGAGGGACGCGAGTGGTGGCGGCCCTTCATGGAAGAGCCGAATGACACCTCCACCTTCTCACTGTCCGAGTTGATGGTCCGGCCCCGCTGGCGGAAGCAGGGCATATCCGCGCTGCTGTACAAGGCGCTGCTTGACGGCCGATCGGAAGCGATGGCCGCCCTCTCAGTTGACACCGCTCATCCGAAGGTGCAGGAACTCTACGAATCGTGGGGCTACCGAAAGGTCGGCGAGTCGCGGCCCTTCGCCGACTCACCGCTATATGCGCTCATGGTTGCAGACCTTCCTCTGCAATCGGACTGATCGCACTGCTTGTAGGCGTAGTGGTCAGGTTGGGCTCCTTGTCGTGGGCGGAAGCGATGGCCTAGGCGGGTGCAAGCCCGAGGCCGCCGCTGCGGCGCAATGCGCGGAATAGCCGGTGGGCGGCGGTGGGGTGAGCAATAGTCAATGCTTGTGGATGGCTTGGTCACAGCAGAGGATCGGTTCCCCGGATCGCCTGCCAGCGGCAGCCATGGGTGGCTGACGTGAGGTGATCGACGCCTGTGCCTTGGAGGGTGACGAGCGCGGTGTGGACCGGGGCGAGTTTCCCAACCGAGCAGCGTTAGGCGAGGATCTGCGTCAGGCTGGCCATTCTCGAGCGGCGCGCAGGGTTTCCCTATGCGCTGCGCATGATCGGGGTGGATCTGAATGCGGCGCTCCCGGAAGGTGGGGATAGTGGAGACCCGGTCGGCTCGGTGGCCCAGTTGCAGTACGTTCGGCTGGGGTCCGATGCAGCTCGCGTGTACCGGGTGGCTGCCTTGTGGCCGTGGGAAGAGCTCAGCGTCGGGCCGGTTGCCGCAGCCGCCCAAACGAGCCAGCGCGAGGCCGCACAGGCGCTGGTTCAGCTTGCGGAACGCCATTTGCTGGAGATCACCGATGGCGGGGGCGATCGCTTTCGTCCTTCCGTTCGAGCCCACGCAGCCAACACGGCGTTACGCGTGCATGCGATGACGCGGTCAGCAGGAACGTCGCATGGTTCCTCCGCTAAGCCAGCCAGGCCGACGCCGCTGCGTTCAAGGAGCGTTGGCGTGTCGGCCCTCTTTACCAGGAGATCGGCCCAGGACCGTACGGCAGTGAGGAAGAGGCCGTCGCCGAGCTGCTTCCGCAAGTAAGCAACCTGGTGCAGTCGGTCCTGGCTGCGCCGGATGCCGGGCACTTCGAAATTGGGTGGTGGGTTGGTGGTCGGCCGCCAGCGGCAGCGGGAGTTCCGGCATGACGTGCCGGCGGAGCGCGGCCCAGTGTCACCGCGGTGGCGGGGGAGTTGGGTGCGGAGCTGGCGTCGAGGGCACCTACTACGCGGGGCTCCGATCGGAGGAGGAGCCGTCGCGGTGACCCTGGCGGACTGCACCCTGCCCGAGAGCGGCTGGGGTCGGCTGGTTCTGCACCGCACCCACCCCGAGGCACGCAAGAAATAGACTGACAGCGGCGAGTCCCAGGGCGGCGGCTGAAGAGTCGGCCGCCGGGCGAGGTCGGCATATTGGCCTTCTCGCCACCTCTGATGAAAACAGAAGGGTTCGATCTGCTATTTTCTTTACTATGAGGGAAGCGGGAAATAAAATTTCCCGCTTCCCTCATAGATCAATGCTCCCGGTCATTTCTTATTGCGTTGTCCTCGGCTGACCCAGATCAGCGATGCCAGGATTGCAACAAGGAGGACGATTGCGATAGTGACGCGGAGCGGCTTGCTGAGCTCGTCCTGGGCCCAGGGGACGAACAGGAACATAGCCACTATGGTCACGGCCACAGATGCGAACCACGCAACGACTCTGGTCCTGTAGGTGCTCACCGCTCCTCCTGGTGGCTGACTACGAGCTGCGCAGCGCGTTTTTTTTTGCGCATTTGACGGTGGCTCCGGCCCCTCCCGAGACGGCTTGGTTCTCCTAGCGCTTTCGAGTGAGTAGAACGATAAGAAAATAGAAGAAAGCCACTAGGGCAACTACGAGCACGGTTATTCCCAGAGCGGCCCCGCTGAAAGCCAAATAATACGCCTGGGGTTCGGTCCCCTGCCCGGAGCTGATTACCGTGCTATCGGTCACCACTTTTTGCCCCTCCGTTCCCTGTACTTTCGCATACCTCCGGTTCGCATGAAAAGTTGGAATGCTATGAGGGCGGCGACAACCACCACGATGACGAGCCAGACGAAGATATTCACCGGGTTCCTTTCGGTTCAGGGGCCGGGCAAGGGTGCCCGGCCCCCAGGCATACCAGGTCAGAACAGGCTTGCCCCTAGTTTGAAGGCGTCCTTTGCGTCGTTGAGGAAGCTCACGGCTTCGGAGGCGTCGCCGGAACCGCTGGGCCCGTAGTCGCCCACGATGTCCAGCCCTGTATCGATGGCGCAGCCGGTCGCGGCCTCAGTGGCGAGGCCGATTCCCGTGGTGGCGGTTCCTGTGAGTCCTGCGACGAGCGCTCCTTGAGCTCCACCCTTGAAGCAGGACGTCGCGTATTTCGACCAGGGCACCTCGCCGGTCGGATCGACGTTGTTGATGGGGTCGTCGCCGGCGTAGGCGTAGCGGTTTCCCTGGGCCGGGTCGGCGAGGAAGGAGTGTGCATCCTGGCTGGTGAAGCGGCCGGTGGTGGGGTTGTACCAGCGTTGGCCGTATTTGATCCAGCCGGTGGTGCGGTCGTAGGTGCCGCCGACGTAGCGGTAGGGGTTCTGGGCTGCGGCTGATCCGGTGGCGGTGGTGGTCTGGTAGGCGCCGTAGGGGTCGTACTGGTAGACGGTGGAGGTGACCGTGGACTGGTTGATGAATTCCACGGGGCTGCCGAAGCCGTCGATGATGTAGTACGCCTCGGTGCCGGTGGTGGTGCGCAGGACCAACGGCTGACCGGTGGTGGGGTCGTGGTCGATGTAGGCGGTGCCGGCGTCGAGTGTGACCTGTTCGATGACGGGCTGGCCGTTGCCGTCGGGGCGGCCGTAGACGTAGTCGACGTTTTGGCCGTCGTCGGTGGTCTGGTGGGTCAGTTCGGTCTGGCTGGTGCCGGCGTAGGTGTAGGTGCCGGTTCCGGTGGAGGTGGTGGCCGCGGTCATCTGGCCGGCGCCGTTGTAGGTGACTGAGGACAGCGACGGGGTTTTCGTGAGGTTCCCGGCGGCGTCGTAGGTGTAGCCGCTGGTGGTGATCTGGTTGGCGGCGTTGTGGGTCAGGGTCGTGGCGCCGGTGGCGGTCGTGCGGTTGCCGCGCGGGTCATAGCCGTAGCTGTACGTGGTCCCACCTCCCGAAGTCGCCACTGACGTCAGCCGGTTGCCCGGGTCGTATCCGTAGGCCGTCGTTTTCCCCGTCAGGTTGTCCTTAGACCACTGCAGGAGGCTGCGGTCGTCGGTGGTGGCGGCGGAGCAGGTGGTGCCGGGGGTGCCGCCTGCGGCGCGGCAGTAGGTGACGTCGAACTGGCGGGTGGGTGAGGTGGCGGGGCCCTGGTCGGCCCAGACTCGGGAGGGGCGGCCGGAGGCGTCGTAGTCCTGGTGGACGTGGGCTTTGTAGAGGGTGTGGTTGTTGTCGGTGCCGTACCAGGTGTCGGTGCGGCGGCCGTGGTCGTCGTAGGCGAAGCGGATCTTGGTGGAGGTCGGCGCTGCGGTGATGAGCTGGGTCAGCAGGTTCGCGTCGTCGTAGCTGTAGGTGGCGGTGCCGCGGGCGTCGGTGAGGGTGACGAGGTTGCCGGACTTGTCGTATCCGTAGGTGAGGGTGCCGCCGCCGGAGGTCGCGGTGCGGGTGGCCAGGTGCCCGAGGTCGTCATAGGTGTAGGTGGTGGTGCCGGTGCCGTCGGTGCGGGTCCAGACCCGGCCGAAGCCGTCGTAGGTGTACCCGACGGCGTGAGTGCTGTCGGAGTAGGTGACCGAGGTGATGCGGTCCGCGTCGTCGTAGCCGTAGGTGGTGGTGATGTTCCGGCCGTCCTTGGCCGTGGCCAGGCGTCCGTACTTGTCGTAGCTGAAGGTCTGCCCGCCCAGGGAGCCGCCGGTCACCGGGGTGACGGAGGTGGCCTGGTGGGTGGCGGAGTCGTAGCCGTAGGTGGCGCTGGTGCTGTTGCCCGGGTCGGTGGACGTGGCGACGGTGCCGTCGCTGTTGTAAGTGACCTTGGCGTTGGCGGCGTTGGCGTCGGTGCTCTCGTCGCGCTGCCCGGCGCCGGTGTAGTGGTAGGTGCTGGCGTTGGACTGGGCGTCGGTCGAGGAGGACGGCAGGTACTTGCTGGCGGGGGCGGTGTTGCCGTAGAGCGCGGACTGCGACGAACCCGTGGGGGAAGTCGTCTTGGTCAGCGACTCGCCGCCGTTGGCGTTGTACTCGTTCGACGAGGTCGAGGCTCCGCTGCCGGACCCGACGGTGCTGGTGGAGGTGTCGAAGTTCGCGGTGTACGTCTTGGAACGGACGTTGCCGTCGGCGTCGGTGGCCTTGGTGACGTGCGCGGTGTTGTCCGAGGTGAGGTCGTAGGTGGTGTGCGGAACCGTGGAAACCGACTGCGTCTGGTCGGTGTCCGGCGCAGCCAGCAGGGTCTGCGTGGCAGACGGGTACGACAGCCGGGTGACGGAGTCGCCGGGGGAGCCGGTGGCGGTGTTGTGCTGGGTGACGGAGGTGACCCCGCGGGCGCCGTAGGTGAAGTTGGTGATGCCGCCGCCGGGGTTGGTGATCGACGTCAGTTGGTGGGCGGTGTAGCCGAAGGACGTGGTGCGGTTGAGGGTGTCCTTGACCGAGGCCAGGTCGCCGCTGCTGTTGACGGTGTAGGTGACGGTGCGGACCGAGCCGTCCGAGGCGGTCTGCTTCAGCGTCGTCACATGACCCGACGCATTGGCGTACACGCCGGTGCGCTGACTGGTGGTGCCGCGGGTCGCGATGATCGAGGCCGGCAGGCTGCCGCTGTAGCCGAGTGTGGTGGTGTTGCCGTTGCGGTCGGTGATCTTCGTGAGTTTGCCGGAGGAGTCGAAGGTCTGCTTGGTCTGGCTGGCGTGGTCGGTCAGCGTGTAGGTGCCGTCGCTGTTCTTGACCAAGTCCGCCTTGAACCCGCCCGGCGCGGTGAAGCCGGTGCCGGTGGACACGAACAGGCCCGTCACACCGGCCCGGCCGCGGTAGGTCACCGATCCTTCCTCATGCACCGTCAGCGAGACGTCGTACGGGGTGAGCAGCCACCCGTACCCCGCCGGAGCCGACGTCGAGGTGAACCCGGATCCCACCGACTCGCTGTTGTACGACGCGCCTAGACCGACATCGGCGTTGATCCCGGGCAGCGTCAGATCGCTGGTGGACACCAGTACATTCCCCGAGCCCACGTCGACCTGCGCCGAGACATGGTCGCCGGCGGAGAACGACAGCCGCGTCGCACCCGGCCGCGCCCCGGCCGCCAGCATCGGCGAGACATGCGTGTCCTGAAGCGTCGTCAACGCCGAGCAGGTGCCGCTTTGGCAGGCCTGCACCTGCCAGTCGAACTCCGTACCGATCGGCATCGACGTCGGCAGCGTCAGCCGGGCGACCGAGCCCGAAGCGACCGTCACCGTACCGCCGTTGACCAGGTCCCACGCCCCGTACGCGGCATACGTCCCCGCGAAGAACTTCGCCGTGACCTGCCCGCCCGACGGGCTCGAGACCTTCGCGGTCAACACCGGCTTGACACTGTCGACCAGCGCCACCGCCTGCGTCGGAACGTCCGGCGCGGCAGCCACCGCCGGCGCACCCGCCGCGATGACCACCCCCGTGGTCGCGACGCCGAGCACCGAGCCCCAGCGTCCGAGTATGCGTTTCCGCACTTGCAGTCCACCCCCATCACAGTCCGTGCCGCACCAGTCGGCGGGCACGCCTGAAACATCCTGGAGGGGCCCGGCAGTGGAACGTTGTCCTCCGGCAAACGAATGCGATGCGTGACAGCGATGGCGTTCGGTCACCTCAAGATCTTTCGCGCGATGCACCGCGGTTTCGACGGAGCAATGGTGCTCCAATCCAACATGTCGCAGCGCTAATTGGCGTGTCGACCGAGGATTCGACCGCGTCATCGCCCGGGGTGACGTTCTTCACGGCATAAGCCCACTCAATCCGGGAATCGCACGCGATTGCGATTCTCTTGAGGTTTTGTGCACAGGAGTGGGCTAGTTCAAGAAGAACCCGCCCGGGTGGTACGAGGAGATGCACGAGCGTCAGCGCAAGGCCCATTCTTCACGCCGCATCCGAGTCGAGCACGGCATCGGCCATATGAAGAACTGGAGATCCCTCGCCCGCCACCACGGCCGCCGCGAAGACATGAGCGACATCATCCAAGCCGTCGCCGCACTGCTCTCCCACCAGCAGGCCGCCACGTCGGCGATCAGCACGCAAAGGTGAGCACAACCGCCGACCCACGGTCCTCGACGCGCCACCGCCAACCATGCACGAGCTCGTAAGGGTTGTCCCGCTATTTGTGCGTCCGGCCCATCGTGTGGTGGCGCGGACACTGACCGGGCGGCCGACTGGCCAGATCGGGCTCTAGGAATCCGGTTGGGCCCGCCCGCGGACGATGCGTATCCTCTCGGACCATGTGCTACCACGCGTTCAACGGTGCCTTCCGGCACTACGTATGCATCGCGTGCCGGCTCTCCTTCAAAGGCACCACATGGCCGATCCGGAAGCGCATCTGTCCTGGCTGTCGTGAACAGCTCGTCTTCGCCGGCTACGACTTTGCTGCGCCCCGGCGACGCGACACGAAGGCATGGTCAGTTGTTGCGACTGTGCTCGCGGAGGGGCTGACCTACGATCACCGCCCCGGCTGCGGCTGCTCACGGCTCCCCTCTTTCCGGCCCCGGACCCGAGCTCAGGTGCGTGTCCGGCGCCGCGCAGCCGAGCGGCTGGGCCTGCCTCTGTCGGTGACTCTCGCTCGACGCGACGCCTTCACCTCAGAGAGCCGCGACGAGCAACCGCAATCTCCGTCGGCCGCGAAGCGCGATACGACCTGAGCGCCGCGGCGACGCGGCAAGCCGCGCTGGCCATGTGAGCGGTCAGGGCGTGGTTCGCCTTGAGAAGATCCCGCTGTGGCTGGAATGATCACGGCAGCGGAGCCGTCCTGGATACCCCCGTTCACCGGGCTGCGCTCGCGCGACTTTCGAAAGCTGGTCACGCTGTTGCGCCGAGAAGGCGCCAATCGAACTCGCCGCGGGCGTCCCTGGTCACTGCCGCTGGAAGAGCGGGTACTTCTGGTCACCGCGTACTGGCGGACCAACCTGACGTTGCGGCAGCTCGCCCCACTGTTCGGTATCTCCAAGTCATCCGCCGACCGGATAATCGGCCACATCGGGCCGCTGCTGGCACTCAAGCAGCGGCAGCGGTTCCACGCCGGCACCGTGCTCATCGTGGACGGCACACTGGTGCCTACCCGCGATCACAGCATCGCCGAGCAGTCCAAGAACTACAGGTACGCGACCAATCACCAAGTGGTCGTCGACGCTGACACACGGCTGGTCGTTGCGGTCGGACGACCAGTGCCGGGCAACCGCAACGACTGCAAGGCATGGGCAGAATCGGGTGCGAAGGCAGCCGTCGGCAGGACCACGACCATCGCCGACGGCGGCTACCAGGGCACTGGCCTGGTGGTCCCGCATCGTCGGCCCGCGGGCGGCGAACTGTGCGGATGGAAGCATGAGCACAACCGCTCCCACAAACAGGGCAGGGCTCGTGTAGAGCACGTCTTCGCGCGCATGAAGACCTGGAAGATCCTTCGCGACTGCCGACTCAAGGGTGACGGTGTCCACTACGCGATCTTGGGTATCGCCCACCTGCACAATCTTCGTCAGGCCCGCTGATCGGACGGCCGACCGGCAACCAGGAGCGCACAAGATCAATTGCGGGACAGCCCTTACTCCCTGAGTGTCGGCGTTCCGCCTCGATGCGCGCGATGGGGGCGCTGCTGATGATGGCCGCGGCCCGGGGCAAAGGGCCGGAGAAACTTCCCCTCTTGCGAGTCTTCTTCCCGCTTCCCCCGGGAACGTTGCTGTGCTCATCGGTGTACTCGCGCCCGGCGTTGCGGCGGTCACGCCGTCTGGGAGCGGGTGGAGGTGATCACGATGGATGTGTAGGGCATGGTGGCGTGGCCGCCGAGCTTGTCGATCGCGGTCCCGGCGCTGTCCAGGACCTCCGCCATTTTGTCTGCGGGGAGTTGGGTGAGGCCGCCGAAGGTGGGGAGCTGGTCGAGCCACTCCTCTCGGGAGTAGGTGCGCTCCCAGGCGAAGCGCCACTGTTCGGGCTCGCTGAAGCTGCCAGTCTGCCGGATCCCGTCGGCGATTTTCGCGAACAGCGGCTGGTAGGCGTCCACGGCCGAGCCCCTGAGCAGGCCGGGGTTGAACGGGGAATCGGGGGCGACCCGTTGGAGTACTTCTGCGAGGGCGTCGATCACCTCGGCCGGGAGCTGGGGGACGTGGTGGAAGGGGGCGAGTCGGCCGCCGGGCTTAAGCACCTGGGCCGCCTTGGCCGCGCCGGCGACGGGGCCCACCCAGTGCCAGGCGGTGCCGGCGATGACCGCGTCGAACTGCCGCCCGGCCGGCTGCCAGTCCTCGAACCTGGCGACCTCGACCTCGATACGGCTGCGTCGCGCGAAGGCGGCCATCCGCTCGTCGGGCTCGACACCGAGCACCGTGCAGCCGGCCGCCTGGAACTGCCGGGCCTCGATGCCGGTCCCGGCTCCGACGTCGAGTACGTGCCGGCCGGGGCTTGCCGCGACGATCCTGTCCACCAGGGCCTGGGGATACGGCGGTCGGGCGCGGTCGTAGCGTTCGGCGTCCACTCCGAACGACTCGGCTGTCTGCCGGTGGCGGTGGGGCTCGGGGCCGGACTCGGACGGCTGTCCCTGCGATAAAGTGGGCATGCGCCCACACTAGTGGGCGCATGCCCACTTGTTAAGGCAGAGCGGCGCGGAGAGGGAGACAATGCCGTCAGGGGTGCACATCCACAACGTGCGCGGTCAGCTGTTCGAAGCCGCCGAGCGTGTCCTGCTTCGGGACGGGCCCTACGCGTTGACCAGCCGGGCGGTCACGGAGGAGGCGAACTGCGCCAAGGGTGTGCTGCACCGGCACTTCACCGATTTCGACGCTTTCCTGGCAGGACTGGTCCTCGACCGCGTCCGCGGCATCGAGGACCGGACCGCGACTCTGCGCGCGGCCGCCGGCACCGGGAGCGTGGTGGACAACCTCGCCGACGCGCTGCAGGATCTGTTCGGGCCGGTCACGGTGGCGATCGTCGCGCTCATCACTTTCCGTGACGGCCTCCGCGCCCGGCTGCGCGAGGCCGGTCTGACCGGCATCCCACTCGCCATGCAGGGCACCGCCATGATCGCCGCATACCTCACCGCCGAGCGGGAGTCGGGGCGTCTGGCCGGTGACGCCGACATCGACACACTCGCCCCCACCCTCGTCGGGGCCGGGCACCTGCTATTCGCCGACCGGACAAGCGCCCCACCGCAGACTGCCGCCGTCCACAAGATGGTGACCACCGTCATCGCCAGCGCCTTGCGACCACTCCCATCGTGACCTGAGCGCACAGCCCGCACGTCGCCGCCAGCGGCAGACAGCTCCCAGAACAGGGCACATAACGGTCAGCTACTAGAGGCTTACCCAATCGTCGTCTCGGTGTCTGACGGGCCGGCTGCGTAGGTGTAGCGCAAGCTGGCCTGGGCGCTGAGGTTGAACATGGTGGCGATGCGGAGGGGATCGGGTCCGGCGGCGGTCGCTTCTTCGAGGGCCCGGTCCTGGCGGAGGCTGTCGGCCGTGGCGGGCAGCCCCTTGAACAGGCGCTTGAGCCAGAAGTCGCTGACCGGACTCTTCCTCTTGGCTGTCTGCTGGGTGCGGACGAGATATGGGCTTGCCATCGCCGCTGGGCGAGGCAGCAGGCCGCAGACCGAGACGCCGTCGATCTGCCGTGCTCGGCGGCCCAGCGGCCCTTCGGACGCGGTCAGCGTCCAGACGAGAACGGAGCTGTAGAAGGCTGCGCTCACCTGCGCGTCGTCCGTGATGAGCTCGGCCCAGGCGAACGTGCTGGGCTGGTCGCTGCGGCCTGGCTCCGCGGCGTCCCCTGCCTCCCGGAGCGAGAAGCGCGTGCCCGCGGAGTCGGCGACGAGCGCAGTGACGGCGCCGGTGCTGTCGGGGGACGGAGGCAGCAGCACGGATCCGCCGACCGCGGCGACCTCGTCGACCCCGACATGGAGCACCCAGCCGGGTGCGGGCGCGTCTTCGCCGGAGGCCGCGCCGATGGGCGCGACGGGGGCGCTTACCCACTGGGACTTCGGGCCCAACATCCTTCCCGTGGACCGGGTGGCCTTCCAGGTCACTGCCGTGGCCGACTGGGGGTTCGCCCACTTCGGCGGCCCCCTCGAGGACCTGTCCCGATGCGAGCAGATCGTCGGGATGCACCACGCCGAGCACCGCCAGGGGCCCGACCGCCTCTTCCGTGTCTATGGCGGGCGGGTGGCCGGTTCGCCAGGCGGCCGGGTGCGCCGACTTGGAGCGGTTCTGCTGCCAGTGGACGCTCCACGGTCACCCGGGCCGTCCACAAGATCCGCCCGTTGCTGGCCGCTGTAGCCGATCACCCACCGCGCCAGCCAGGCATCGTCGGTACCCGCAACGGACCCGCTCGGACATACAACTGCAGTCCGAACAACGAGCCTGCCGTGTCCCGGTCCGCGTAGTGATGGTCACCACGTCCTGCGTCATGGCCGCCTCCTCCACGGCTACTGGATCCAGGCGGGAAATGGACACGTATGACGACGAACTGAGTCGCAAGGTGGACGCCTGGGTCCGGGAGCAGCTCACTGCCTCGCCGGAGTGGGCACCCGAGCAGTACGTCAGCCTTCGTCGCCATCTGAAGGCTGACCCGCCTTCTGTCGACACAGTGAAACCGCCCGCGGTGTCCCCCTCATCGAAGAAATTCGGCCCATGGTCGCCCGACGCCTGCTGACAATCGGCGACCAACCCGACGCCCGCGTCTTCACCGGCCCCCGCGGCGGACGGATCACCACCGCCGTCCTGCGCGACGCCACCCACTGGGACGACGTCGTGAACTCACTCGGCTACGAACACCTGCGCCGCCACGACCTGAGACACACCGGCCTCACATGGATGGCGGACGCCGGAGTCCCCCTGCACGTCCTGCGGTTGATCGCCGGCCACGGCTCCCTGCAGACCGCTCAGCGCTACCTCCACCCCGACCTGCAGTCCGTGGTCCACGCCGGCCGCACGCTCAGCAACCACCTGAGCACTACCCCCGGCCTCCCGCCGCCCTCCCCCGGCATGTCCGCGACCCTGCGGAGATTGTAGGAACCAGACAACTCCGCGTAGGGCTGAGATGAACATGGCCCCCGACGAAATCACGCTGACCTGCGGCTTTTCCACGACCGTGGTCCCCAGGCGGTCCCCAGGAACCTGACGCCCCATCACATGGAGACAGTTGCCGACAAGCCGAAGGGCCCGCTGACCTGGCTAAATGCCAGTCCAGCGGGCCCTTCGTGCACCGTCGGGACGACAGGATTTGAACCTGCGACCCCTTGACCCCCAGTCAAGTGCGCTACCAAGCTGCGCCACGTCCCGGTGCTTGGTCGGTCGGGGTGGTGGCCCCGGGTGACCGTGCACGAGAACGATACCGCACCTCGGGGGGTGTTTGTGCGCAGAGGGGGTGGGGGCCTGGGCGGGGGGAGTTGAGTAGGGGTACTCATGTGGGGTGGGGCGGGGCGGGGGGAAGGTCGGGGCATGACGAAACCGATTCAGCAGGAGACGACGGCGGCGTATGCGGCGCAGGCGGCGATCTCGTTCGCGGTGGCGCTGGGGGCCATGGTGGTCGGGGTGGCGTATCTGCCGGTGGGGGGGTGGGAGCGGGCGTTTCTGGGGCTGGGGCTGCTGTATGTGGTGACGGCGGCGTTCACGCTGGCGAAGGTGGTGCGCGACCGGCAGGAGGTCGGGCAGGTCGTGAGCCGGGTCGACCAGGCGCGGCTCGACAAGCTGCTCGCGGAGCACGACCCCTTCAAGATGGAGGGCATCTAGTCGGCGGCCCGCGCGTGACGCGTGCGGGTGACGGACTTCCGACGGTCGGGGGCCTCCACGGGGACCGCCCCGGCGGGGGCCCTCAGGGCGTAACGGGGGCGTCGGACGCGTCGCACGGGGAGGACGCGAAAGACGGGGAGGGGGCGTCAAGAGGAGAGGGCGCGGAAGCCGTTTCGGGAGGCGTGTCGCCCAGCAGATAGCGGGCTCCGGGGCCCGCCGCCCCCGCCGCGTCGTCGACGTTGTAGAGACCGCAGCGCGTCAGGGAGAGGCAGCCGCACCCGACGCAGCTGGTCAGCTTGGCCTTGAGGCGTCGCAGCTCGGCGATCTGGTCGTCGATGCGCTGCTCCCAGGACCGGGCCACGCCGTTCCATTCGGCGGTGGTGGGGACGTGGTCGACGGGGAGCCGGGCGAGGGACGCGCCGACCTCGTCGAGCGAGAGCCCGATGCGCTGGGCGGCGCGGATGAAGGCGAGCCGGCGCAGCGTGGAGCGGCGGTAGCGGCGCTGGCCGCCCGAGGTGCGCTCGGAGTGGATCAGCCCGAGGTCCTCGTAATAGCGCAGCGCGGAGGCGGCGATGCCGCTGCGGGCCGAAAGCTCGCCGATGGGCAGCAGGTCACGGGTGGAGAGGGTCACATCGGCCCAGCATACGCTTGACTTCAAGTCGGCTTGAAGTTGCAAGGTCGTCCCATGACGATGACGCACCGCACCGGGCCGTCCGGCCACTCAGAACAGCCCGAGCGCTACGGGTACGACGACCTGCGCCACCTGATGTCGCGGATGACCGGCGACGAGAAGCACGACACCGCCGCCACGTCCACCCTCGACGTCCTGTGGGTGCTGTACGACCGGGTACTGCGGGTCGGGCCCGAGAGCGCCGACGCCCCGGACCGGGACCGCTTCCTGCTGTCGAAGGGCCACGGCCCGATGGCGTACTACGCCGTTCTCGCCGCCAAGGGCTTCATCCCGTACGAGTGGCTGGCCGGTTTCGGGACGTACGACTCCCCGCTCGGCCACCACCCGGACCGCACGCTCGTACCGGGCGTCGAGATCGGTTCCGGGTCGCTCGGGCACGGGCTCGGTCTGGGCGTCGGCAGCGCGCTGGGGCTGCGGGCCCAGGGGCTGGACGAACCGGCGGTATGGGTGCTCGTGGGCGACGCCGAGATGGACGAGGGCAGCAATCACGAGGCCGTGCAGTACGCGGGGGCGGTCGGCCTCGACCGGCTCCATGTCGTCGCGGTCGACAACGCCTCGGCCACGTACGGCTGGCCCGGCGGGCTGGCCTCGCGGTTCGCCGCCGAGGGCTGGTCCGCGGTGACTGTGGACGGCCGGGACCACGCCGCGCTGTACGAGGCGTTCACCGCGCCGCATCCGGGACGGCCGCACGCCGTGGTCGCCCGCGTCGAGCCGAAGTGACCGCCGGGTCCACGGGTGACGGCAAGCGACGTCACCCGAACGTCGACACCCGAGCGACAGCATCCGAGACCGCGACCGACGCCGAGGCCGATGCGGAGACCGAGGCCGAGGACAGGCCGACACCGCGACCGCGACCGAGACCGCGGCTGAGGGCAGGCGAAGAAACGACATGACTGGGGATTCCATGGACACCATGCGGGAGCGGTTCGCCGCCGTCACCACCGAACTGCTCGACTCCGATCCGCGGCTGGCCGTCGTCCTCGCCGTGATCTCTTCGGACCGCTTCAGTGACGCCGCCCGCGCCCACCCCGACCGGGTGATCGACGTCGGGATCAGGGAGCAGTTGCTGGTCGGGGCGACGGGCGGACTGGCGCTCGCCGGGCTGCGGCCGATCGCGCACACCTTCGCGAGCTTCCTGACCGAGCGGGCCTTCGAGCAGGTCAAGCTCGACATCGGGCATCAGGGCGTGGGCGCGGTCCTGGTCAGCGCGGGGGCCTCGTACGACGTCGCCGCGGGCGGGCGTACGCATCAGGCGCCGGGCGACGTCGCGCTGCTCGACACGCTCGACGGCTGGACCGTCCATGTGCCGGGGCACCCCGACGAGGCCGACGCGCTGCTGCGGCACGCGGCGGCGGACGGCGACAGCCGCGTCTACGTACGGCTCAGCGATCACTCGAACGTGGCGCCGCGACCCGTCTCGCCCGGCCGCTTCCAGGTGCTGCGCGAAGGGCGCGCCGGGGTCGTCCTGGCCGTCGGGCCCATGCTGGACGCCGTCCTCGACGCGACGGCCGGGCGCGATGTGACGGTGCTGTACGCCTCGACGGTACGGCCGTTCGACGCGGCGACCGTACGGGAGGCGACCGCTCGGACCGATGCGGCCGACCTCGTCGTCGTGGAGCCCTACCTCACCGGTACGTCCTCGGCGCACGCCGCCGAGGCGCTGGCCGACGTCCCGCACCGCGTGCTCGCGCTCGGCACCCGCCGCGCCGAACTGCGTCACTACGGCACCTGGCAGGAGCACGTGGCCGGGCATGGCCTGGACGCGCGGTCGCTACGGGCCCGGATCGACGCGTTCCTGCGGGTCTGACCCGCGAGGGGACGTGGCGGAGGGCGGCACCGCCCGCATGCGGGCCGAGGCCGGAACCGTACGACCGGGGCGCGGGCGGCAAGGCCGGGGCGCGGTCCGAATGCATGGAACTGAGGGCCGTTGACCCCGGCCGCGGTCGGAAAGTTCGGGGCCCCGAACCGCCCCGGCCGGGGTCGGGAAAGCCTCGGTGCCCGTACGCGCCCGGCCTCGGTCCCGGGCCAGGCTCCGGCTCCGGCTCCGGTCCCGGCTCCCGGCTCCCGGCCTAGAGCCGACTCGGCGAGAACCCCTCAGGCCCCGTGCCCGCCCTCCGGCGCCGGTACGGCCCCCTGCCGCGGTACGCCCGCCGAGTGCGTCGGCTGCGCGGCGGCGGGCCCGCCCTCGAAAGCGCCAGCACCCGCTGGAGCAGCCGGACCGCCAGGAGCCCCGGCAGCGCCCGGACCACCAGGCGCGCCCGACCCCGGCGCGGGCGGCACCGCCCCCTTGCCGCTCCCCCCGGCGGCACCCCCGCCGGAGGCGCCCGGTTTCGGCGGCGCCGCAGAAGACCGCCCCACCTGCCGCCGCGCGTCCTCCGCGCTGTTCTGCGCGCCGAGCGAGCCGAAGTAGAAGCCGGAGACGGTGGCGAGGACGGTCATCAGCGAGGTGACGATGGTCTTGCGGAGGTCGCCGGAGTCGGCGCCCGAGGACAGCATCGCGACGGCCAGCGCGAAGGCGACGAGCGCGAGGATGAGGACGGCGATGACGCTGCGGGTCAGACCGCGGACGCCGCGCGGCTCGCGAAGGTCGCGCAGCAGGTCGCGTACCTCGTGGTCGCGGGCCGCGTCCTCGAGCAGCCGGTCGGTGATCTGCTGGCGCCAGGCCGTGGCCCGCCGCACATCCATGATCAGCGGTATCACCGCGACCGCTGCGACGGCCACGACCACCACCGAGATGAGGACGAGCGCGGAGCCGCCGTTGAGCCCGCTGATCGGCTCGGCCGCCGCGGCCGGCCCCCGGCCGGTCCCGGCATTCGCCGCCGCGACGTGAACGGTCGTGAAGTCCGTCATGGTGAAGCGCCCCCCTCGTCCGCACCACGGGTCCGCCCCCCGCGCCCCGGGCGGGCATGCTCCCAGCGCCGCCGTACGCCGGTCAAATCGGCAGGTACCGCCAACTCCCCTACTGCGGGGAGCAGTACGTCACCGCCGCGCCCGGCGCGGAGCCGACCCGCTCCCCGGGACAGGCCCTAGCCACGCGGGCCCTCATCTCAGGAGAATCATCCGTGACCGACCAGGCCACCGGCATGTCCCAACGCCGTTGGGGGCCGCGGAGCCTGGCGGCCGTACAGCCCGATACCGCCCCATACCCGTACAGCCGCATGCGATACAGCGGGCACACCACCAGCATCCTCATGAGGAGCAGCACGATGCGCGACGCGTCACAGTCCGGGGTAGTTCCGTACTACGAGGATGTGTCGCCCGGCACCGGCGCGCTCGCGCCGCGCGCGTGGTGGGCGGTGTCGGACGCGCGGCGGGTGAATCTCGGCGGTGCCTGGCGCTTCCGGCTGTCGGCGACGGCGGACGCGGAGGACGACTCCTTCGCCCAGCCGGGGTTCGACGCGACGCGCTGGGGCGCGGTGACGGTGCCGTCGCACTGGCCGCTCCAGGGGCACACCCATGAGCACGAGTACGGGCGGCCCGCGTACACCGACGTCCGTTTCCCGTTCCCGGTCGACCCGCCGCACGTGCCGACGGAGAATCCGACCGGTGACCATCTGCGCGCCTTCGACCTGCCGGACGACTGGCCGGGCGGCGCGGCGGTGGTGCGTTTCGACGGTGTCGACTCGTGCGCGCGGGTGTGGCTGAACGGGCAGGAGCTGGGGACCTTCAAGGGCAGCAGGCTGCCGGTGGAGTTCGAGGTCGGCGAACTGCTGCGCCCGCGCGGCAATGTGCTGGCGGTCCGGGTCCACCAGTGGTCGTCCGGCAGCTACTTGGAGGACCAGGACCAGTGGTGGCTGCCCGGCATCTTCCGCGATGTGACGCTGATCGAGCGGCCCGAGGGCGCGGTGACCGACTTCTTCGTGCACTGCGGCTACGACCACGCGAGCGGCACGGGCACGCTGCGGGTGGACTGCGAGCCGGGCGGGACGGTGACCGTACCGGAGTTGGGGCTCGACCTGGCGACCGGTGAGGAGGTGACGGTGCCGGTGGAGCCGTGGTCGGCGGAGGTACCGCGGCTGTACGACGCGGAGTTGGCGACCGAGGGCGAGCGGATACCGCTGCGGATCGGCTTCAGGACCGTCGCGGTGGAGGGCGGTGTGCTGAAGGTCAACGGCCGCCGGATTCTGCTGCGCGGGGTGAACCGGCACGAGTTCGACCCCGACCACGGCCGGGTGGTGGACGGCGAGACGATGCGTCGCGACCTGCTGCTGATGAAGCGTCACAACATCAACGCGGTCCGCACCAGCCACTATCCGCCGCATCCGGCCTTCCTCGATCTGTGCGACGAGCTGGGCATGTGGGTGATGGACGAGTGCGATCTGGAGACGCACGGTTTCGAGGTGGTCGGCTGGCGCGGCAACCCGGTCGCCGACGAGCGGTGGACGCCCGCGCTGCTGGACCGGGCCGCGCGGATGGTGGAGCGGGACAAGAACCATCCGTCGGTGGTGATGTGGTCGCTGGGCAACGAGTGCGGCACGGGCGCCGGGCTCTCCGCGATGGCGGACTGGATCAGGCGCCGTGACCCGGCCCGGCCGATCCACTACGAGGGCGACCTCACCTGCGCCGACACCGACGTCTACTCCCGGATGTACGCCAACCACGCCGAGACCGAGCTGATCGGCCGCCGCGAGGAACCGCCGCTGGCGGACGCGGAGTTGGACAAGCACCGGCGCGAACTGCCCCTCATTCTCTGCGAGTACGCGCACGCGATGGGCAACGGACCCGGCGGGCTCAGTGAGTACCAGCGGCTGTTCGAGGCGTACGAGCGCTGCCAGGGCGGTTTCGTCTGGGAGTGGATCGACCACGGGCTGCGGCAGCGCACCTCGGACGGGACGTCGTACTTCGCCTACGGGGGCGACTTCGGCGAGGAGATGCACGACGGGAATTTCGTCTGCGACGGGCTGGTCTTCCCCGACCGCACGCCGTCACCGGGGCTGACCGAGTACAAGAAGGTCGTCGAGCCGGTGAGGATCGAGGGCGACGCGGAGCGCGGCACGGTCACGGTGACCAATCTGCACGACTTCACCGACCTGTCGTATCTGGCGTTCCGCTGGTCGTACGAGGTGGCGGGCGCGCGGAGCGACGCGGGCCGGTTCGAGGTGCCGTCGCTCGGCCCCGGGCAGAGCGCGGTGCTCGAACTGCCGCGGGCGGCGCGGACGGTGGGCCGCGGCGAGGGGTGGTGGACGGTGCGGGCGGTGCTCGCCGAGGACACCGCGTGGGCGCCGTCGGGTCACGAGGTGGCGTGGACGCAGTTCGCGGCCCCCGCGCCGGCGCCCGCGGCCACCGCGCGCGTCGGCGATCCGCACTCCCCGCGGCTCGCGGAGGGCGGTCTGATCGTGCTGGGCCCCGGCGTCTTCGACGCGGCGGACGGCACGCTGCGCTATCTGGAGGGCGCGGCGGTCACCGGACCCGTGCTGGACGTGTGGCGTGCCCCGACCGACAACGACCGCGGCGCGGACTGGAATCCCGAGGGGCAACTGGACCGGCTGTGGCGGGAGTTGGGTCTCGACCGGATGCGGCACCGGATCGTCTCCGTGGCCGTCGGCGGTGACGCGCTCACCGTCACCACCCGGGTCGCCCCGGCCTCCTCCGACCTGGCGCTGCGTACCGTCTACACCTGGACGGCCACCGGGGACCGGCTGCGCCTGGGCGTCGAGGTCACGCCCGAGGGCGACTGGACGCTGCCGCTCCCCCGGCTCGGGGTACGGCTCGGCCTGTGCCAGACCCTGGACCGCGTCGAGTGGTACGGCGGCGGCCCCGGCGAGGCGTACCCCGACACGCGCGCCGCGTCCCGGATCGGCCGGTACACCGGCACCGTGGACGGGCTCCAGACGCCGTACGTACGCCCGCAGGAGAACGGCGCACGCGCGGACGTGCGGTGGGCGCGGCTGCGCCGCGCGGACGGCACCGGGCTGCACGTGGAGGGCGAGCCGCCGTTCTGGTTCACCGCCCGTCCGTGGAGCACCGGGGAACTCGACCGGGCCACGCACCCCCACGAGTTGACGCGTTCCGAGGTGCTGTGGGTGCACCTCGACCACGCGCTGCACGGCATGGGCAGCGCGGCCTGCGGCCCCGACGTACTCCCCCGGCACCAACTGCGCGCGGCGCCCGCCGCCTTCGCGTTCACCTTCATGAGCCTGCCCGCCGCCGCGGACCCCGAGGAGCCCGCGGACCTCCCGCTTCTGGAGACCGAGTGACCACCGCGATACGCCCGTTCGAGCCGGAGGACCTGCCCGCGCTGTACGACATCTGCCTGCGCACGGCTGACGCGGGCGGGGACGCGAGCGCGCGGTATCCGGAGCGGGACCACGAGCTGCTGGGGGCGATCTTCGCGGCGCCGTACGCCGTGCTGGAGCCGGAGGCGGCCTTCGTGCTGGACGACGGGCACGGCCGGGCGGTCGGTTACGTGCTGGGCACCGGTGACACGGCGGCCTTCGTCGAGCGCTTCCGCGACGAGTGGCTGCCGACGGTCGCGGACCGCTTCCCCGAGCCGGCCGGGGAGCCGGGGACGCCGAGCGAGGCGATGGCCGTGCTGCTGCACCACCCGGAACGGATGGCGCAGCAGCCGGAGTTGGCCGCGTATCCGGCGCATCTGCACATCGATGTGCTGCCGGACTTCCAACGCGGCGGCCACGGGCGGGCGTTGATGGAGGCGTTCCTCGGCGCCCTGGCCGCCAGGGGCGTACCGGCGGTGCATCTGGGGATGCTCACCGCCAATGCTCCCGCGCGGGCCTTCTACGACCGGCTCGGCTTCCACGAGATCGCGGTGCCGGACGCCGGGGAGCTGACCTACTTGGGCCGCGCCACCTCGTAGTCGCCGCTGTCCGTACGACCGGCGTCCTCGGAATCGGAGCCGGAAGCGGACTCGGAAGCGGACTCGGACCCGGAGCCGGACTCGGCCGCCGCGTCCCCGTCCACGCTTCCGGGAGCCTCGGGAGCCTCGGCGGTCTCCGACCCGTCCGGCGCGTTGATCCGCTCGGTCCCCTCCGCGTGCTCCGGCCGCTCGGGCCAGCCGCCCGCGGGCGGCATGGCGACGGCCCGCCACCACCAGTCCTCGGGCTGTTCGTCGGCGGGCTCGAAGGGCGCGCCGGGCCGCGGGGTGGCGATCTTCGCCCCGGTCTCGCGCGCGGCGGCGACGCTGCCCTCGGCGGGCACCGCCCAGGAGTGCATGGCCAGGTTGAAGGTGGCCCAGTGGATCGGCAGCATCGTGCCCGCGGGCGTGCCGCCCGACAGGTCGCTGTGCGCCAGCAGCCCCTCGGCCGGGGTCATGTGGATGTCGGGCCAGTACTCGCTGTAGGCGCCGATCTGGATCATCGTGGCGTCGAACGGGCCGTGCTGCGCGCCGATGTCCGCGAAGCCGGGGAAGTAGCCGGTGTCGCCGCTGTGGTAGATGCGGTGGGTGCCGTCGGTGACGGCCCAGGACGCCCACAGGGTCTGCTGGCGACCGCGCAGGCCGCGTCCGCAGAAGTGCCGGGCCGGGGTGGCGGTCAGGGTGAGCCCCGCGATCTCCGCGGACTCGTTCCAGTCCAGCTCGCGCAGCCGCTCGGGCGGTACGCCCCAGTGCTCCAGGTGCGCGCCGACGCCCAGCGGCACCGCGAAGACGGCGTCGCTGCGGACCAGCGCGACGATGGAGGGCATGTCCAGGTGGTCGTAGTGGTCGTGCGAGATGACGACCGCGTCCAGGCCGGTCAGCGACTCCAGCGGGACCGGCGCGGGGTGCACGCGCTTGGGGCCCGCGAAGGCGAAGGGCGAACAGCGCTCGCCCCACACCGGGTCGAACAGCACGCGCCTGCCGCCGATCTCGGCGAGCACCGTGGAGTGGCCCATCCAGGTCAGCCGCAGCCCGGAGGCGGGCGGGCGCGCGATGTCGGCGAGCGTGGTGGGGTGCAGGGGCACCGGCCCCGCGGGCTTGCGCGGCTGCCTGGCCTCCTTGCGGAAACTGGCCGGAAGCGCCTTGAACATGCTGCCGCTGGGGACGCTGCGGGCGCCGACGGGGTTGACGAAGGCGCCGTCCGCGTAATTCGGTGAGGAAAGGATGCGTTCCAGCCGGGCGCCCGTGGGGTCCGCGCCGAACGACGGGGGGCGCATCTTCACGAGGCGGGACGGCTGTCGGCCGGCGCCGGTCACGGGTCCTCCAGAGCAGATGACGACGAGCGGCGGGGTCCCGCCACCACCCATTATGCGGCGGTCCGCCGCGCCCGCCTGGGCGCCGAGGCCCCGGGCCGGGCCGCCTTCACCGGTTCTCCCCCGTCCCCGGTGTCACATCTGCCGTCATATCCGCTTACGGTGGCCCGGCCGCCGCGACGGCCGTTTCGCGTCACTCCCCCGGTTCGCCGCTCCCGCCGCCGGCCAAGGCCCCGCCGCCCGACACGCCCCCGCCGCCGGCCAGCGCCCCGCCGCTCTCCACGCCCCCGTCACCGTCACCGAAGGCCAGCGACACGTGGTCGCGGACCGGCCGGAACCCCAGATGCCGGTACAGCGCGTTGCTGACCGGATTGGCGAGGTCGGCGAAGAGCACGACATCGCGGGCGCCCGCGTCGAGCGCGGCGCGCGAGACGGCCGCGGTGGCGCCGCCCGCGTACCCGTGGCCCCGGTGCGCCAGCGGGGTGTAGACGGCGATCACCCGGACGGTGCCCGACGGGTCCGCCGCGTCGGCGGCCCTCCCGGCCATCGCGACGGGCTCGCCGTCCCGCTCCCACAGGGTGCGTCCGCCGAGCGCGATGGCGTCGTCCATGGCCCGCTCGTCGTCCACGGGCGGCTCGCCGATGTCGACGGTGAAGGCGCGGTGCCAGCGCAGCAGCAGCTCGCGGTCGGCGGGGCCCGCGACCCTGGCGCGGCCGGGCGGCGCGGGCCTGCGCGGGGTGAGGTCCCCGAGCCGGTAGAGCCGCATGGCGCGCTCGACCGTGACCTCGGCGCCGGTCCTCGCGGCCCAGGCCGCGCCGAACGCCTCGGCGCTCTCGCGCTCGCCGCGCACCCCGCCAGGGGCCTCGCCGGGCCAGACCTCGGCCAGCTCAGCGGCCGCGGACGGCGGGCCGCCGGTCAGCAGCGGCGGATGCGGCGGCGTACGGAGGAAGGCCGCGGCGACCGCTGCGCCGGGTTCGGGGCGCCACCAGCCGAACAGCGGCGGCTGCCCGCCGTACGCGTCGAGCCCGCGGCGGCGCAGCGCGGCGGTGACGGTGACCGGCACCGAATTCTCCACCGGGCGCTCCCGCAGGAACGGTCCCGCCTCGGTCTCGAACGCGGTCAGGTCCGCGGTGATCGTCCAGCTCATCGGCCCATGGTGGCCCCGCGCCCGGGCCGCGCGCACGCCGTTTTCCGGCGTCGGCCGCGCGGGGCGGTCACGGCGTCAGCAGCCCCCGGCGCTCCAGCAGCGGCTCGGTGCGCGGCGGCCGGCCGCGGAAGGCGGTGAAGGCCGCCATCGGGTCGACGCTGCCGCCCCTGGAGAGCAGCGCGCGGCGGAAGGTGTCGCCGTTGGCGCGGCGCAGGCCGCCGTTGTCCTCGAACCAGGTGACGGTGTCGGCGTCCAGGACCTCGCTCCAGATGTAGGAGTAGTAGCCCGCGCTGTACTGGCTGGCGAAGATGTGCTGGAAGTACGTGGTCCGGTAGCGCGGCGGGATCGCGGGGTGGGCCAGTCCCGCATTCTTGAGCGCCGCCGCCTCGAACGCCAGCGCGTCGCCGGGGTCGGTGCCCGCGGGCAGGGTGTGCCAGGCCCAGTCGAGCAGGGCGGCGGCGAGGTATTCGACGGTGGTGAAGCCCTGTCCGAACCGGGCGGCGTCCCGCATGCGTTGGACGACGTCGGCGGGCATCGGCTCGCCGGTCTCGTGGTGGACGGCGTAGCGCTCCAGGACCGAGGGCCACAGCGACCACATCTCGTTGACCTGGGAGGGGTATTCGACGAAGTCGCTCGGCACGCTGGTGCCGGAGAAGTACGGGTAGCGGACGGCGGAGAACAGGCCGTGCAGCGCGTGCCCGAACTCGTGGAAGAGCGTGTCGACCT
This sequence comes from Streptomyces sp. NPDC087422, assembly GCF_044744145.1. Lineage (NCBI taxonomy): Bacteria > Bacillati > Actinomycetota > Actinomycetes > Kitasatosporales > Streptomycetaceae > Streptomyces > Streptomyces sp. NPDC087422. The sequence goes on from NZ_JBIUXT010000004.1 coordinate 538,618, forward strand.
GACTGAACGTCAGCAGCGCGGGCTCGCCCGCCGCGGGCTTGGCGATGTTGTGGTTGTTGACCACCACCGGTCGCTTGCCCAGCAGTTCCGACTGGCTGACCAGGGAATTCATCCAGGCCCCGCCGCGCTTGGACGCGCGGGCGAAGAAGTCGCCGAGGAAGAGGCCGAGGGGGCTGCCGTCGGCGTCGAAGACCTCGAAGACCCGGATGTCGGGGTGGTAGCCGACCAGGTCGGGGCGTTCGGTGACGGTGATGCCGTAGACCTCGTGGGCGGCGTGGAAGACCCCGTCGTGCAGCACCTTGTCGAGCGCGAAGTACGGGCGCAGCGCGGCCTCGTCGATGTCGTGGCGCTCCTTGCGGACCTTCTCCGCGTAGTACGACCAGTCCCACGCCTCGACGGGTCCGCCCGCCAGTTCCGCGAGGGCGTCCGCCTCGCGCTCGGCGTTGGCCAGAGCGGGCGGCACCAGGCGGTCGAGCAGGTCGGTGACGGCCTGCGGGGTGCCCGCGGTGCGGTCGGCGACGACGTACGCGGCGTGGCTGGGGTAGCCGAGCAGCGCGGCGCGTTCGGCCCGCAGGGTGGCGATGGTGACGGCGAGCGGGCCGTTGGTGTCCTGGGCGCGGTTCAGGGACGCGGTGAGCAGGCGGCGGCGCACGTCGCGGTCGTCCAGCGAGCCGAGTTCGAGCTGGTTCGAGAAGTTGCGCAGGCTCAGTACGTAGGAGCCGTCGTGGCCGAGCGCGGTGCCGTTCTCGGCCGCGGCGGCGATCGCGCCCGCGGACAGGCCGGAGAGCTGGGCGGGGTCGTCGAGGACGAGGGCGGCGGCCTTGCTGGCGGCGACGATGTTCTGGCCGAAGGCGGTGGAGGCGGCGGCGATCTCGGCGTTCAGCTCGCGCAGCCGTCGCTGGCCGTCCGCGTCAAGCTCCGCGCCTGAGCGCTGGAAGGCGGTGCGGTAGCGCTCCAGCAGGCGCAGCGACTCGGCGTCGAGGCCGAGGGAGTCGCGGGTGTCGTACAGCGACGTGATCCGGGCGTAGAGGCCGGGGTTGAGGCGGACGGCGTCGCTGTGCGCGGCGAGCAGCGGGCTGATCCGCGACTCGGTCTCCTGCACGGCGGGGGTGATGTGCGCGGACGCCTGGTTGAAGAAGGCGGCACTCACCCGGGCGAGCAGCGCGCCCGAACGCTCCAGCGCGACGAGGGTGTTCTCGAAGGTCGCGGGCTCCGGGTCGGCCGCGATGGCCTCGACCTCCGCGAGGTGCTCCGCCAGGCCCTGCTCGAAGGCGGGCAGGTAGTGCTCGTCCCTGATGTCGGCGAACGGCGGCAGCTCGTACGGCAGCGGACTCGGGCTGAGGAACGGATTCGTCGTCACCCCGTCGACCCTACGCGGCGCCCTGCCCGCCGTCAGGCCGTGACGAGCGCTCGCGCGGATCGTGAAAAGCGCCCGCACAGGTCACTGACCTGTGCGGGCGCCGATGTGATGCCGGTACGACGGTGGGACGGTGATGTGCTGCCGGTACGGCGGTGGGACTGCGGTGCCGTGCGGCTACGGTCCCGGTGTCAGCCGCCACTCTTGCGACGGAATTCCCGCTGTCCTCCGGCCTTGCCGTGCGCGCCATGGATCTTGGACTGGTTGTTGCCGCCCGAGGCGGATCCCTTGCGCGCGCTCTGCTTGCGCTCCAGTGCCTCGCGGAACTTCCGCTTCACCTCGTCCTCGTCCGGCGCCTGCGCCTCGGCGTCCGAATCGGTCTCCGGTTCCGCCGCGGCGTCCTGCGGTGCTGCTTCAGCGGCCACGGTGGCCTCCTGCTCTTGGTCGGTCATGCCACCAGAGTCGCATGCCGGACGGCGTCGGCCCACCCGATATCGCCGGGGCACACGGCGCGTGTACGGTTCCGTTCACCACTTCCGGGGAGGATCAGACTGATGACCTGGCTGTTGTACGGCGCCACCGGCTACACCGGCCGCTTGATCGCCCGCCGCGCCGCAGCACTGGGACAGCGCCCTGTGCTGGCCGGTCGCAACGCCGCGAAACTGGTGCCGCTGGCCGCCGAACTGGGCCTGGAACACCGGGTGTTCGGTCTCGGTGACCCGGCCGCGATACGCCATGGACTGGACGGCGTGGAGACGGTGGCGCACTGCGCGGGCCCCTTCGCGCGCACCGCGCTGCCGATGGCGACGGCCTGTCTCGACTCCGGTACCCACTATGTGGACATCACCGGTGAGATCGATGTCTTCGAGTCGCTGCACGCGCTCGACGCGCGCGCGGAGAAGGCCGGGATCACCCTGCTGCCCGGCGCGGGCTTCGACGTGGTGCCGACCGACTGCGTCGCCGCGCTGCTCGCCGCCCGGCTGCCGGACGCGACCCAGCTCGACCTCGCCTTCCTGATCGGCGGCGGGGCGAGTCCCGGTACCGCGCGGACCGCGCTCGAAGGCATGGGCGTGGGCGGCAGGATCCGTACCGGCGGCGAGATCCGTACGGTGCCGGTCGGCTCCCGACAGGTGCAGGCCGCCTTCCCTTCCGGCACCCGCAAGGTCGTGTCGATCCCGTGGGGCGATGTCAGCACCGCCTACTACTCGACGGGCATTCCCGACGTGACCACGTACACCTATGTGCCCGTGCCGACGCCCGCGCTCGCCGCGAGCAGGCTGCTGCGGGTCGGGCCGCTGCGCGGGGCGCTGGCGGGCGTGGTCGGCAAGCTGGTGCGCGGTCCCGGCGAGCGCGCCCTGAGCGGGAGCCGCAGCGAGGTGTGGGGCCGCGCCCGCGACGCGGCGGGCAACACGGTGACGGCGACCCTCACCGGCCCCGGCCCGTACGGTATGACGGCCGATTCCGTGCTGCGGATCATCGGGCGGCTGCCGGGGCTGCCGACCGGCTTCCAGACGCCGTCGCTGGCGCTGGGCGCGGACTACGCGGGCACGCTGGACGGGGTGACGGTCACGGTGGAGGCGCTGGGCTGAGCGCGGCGCCGGGCGCGGTGTCCTGACGCGGCGCGGTGTCCTGACGCGGCGCGGTGTCCTCACACGGCGGGCGGTCCCACCCCGCAGGGGCCGCTCAGCCGCGGTTGCCGACCAGGAACAGCAGCCAGATGAAGAAGGCCAGGGCGTGGGCGACCACGACGTAGACCAGGACGCGCAGGACGACGCCGCGTTCCTTGCGCTTCTCGCTGCCGTTGGTGGTGCCGACCACGAGCGAGCGGGGCGGGGGCACCTGCTCGGGGGTCGGGGCGGGTGCCGGGTTCTGGCCGCTCATCGCCGGGCTCCTCTGGTCTCGTCGCCCCGGGCGCGTGCGCGGGGCTGATCCGTACGGTCCTGGTGGGCGCCGCGCGTGGGGTCGGCGCGGCCGGTACCGGTGCGCGGGGCGTCGGCGGGCGCGGAGCCCGCGGCGGCGTCCTGCGGGCTGACGCACAGGGCGGAGGTCTCGCTCTGCATGAGGGTGTGGACGAACAGCAGGTCCACTCCCCCGGCGTCCGCCGCCTCCAGCCGGTGCGGCACCAGCGAGTCGAAGTGCGCGGAATCCCCCGCACCCAGGGTGTGGCCGCGGTCGCCGAGGCTGAGCAGCAGCGTGCCCCCGGTCACGTACAGCCACTCCTCGCCGGGGTGGACGCGGACGAGCGCGCGCTGGGCACCCGAGGGTATGTGCACGCGCAGCGCCTGCATCGCGCGGCCGGTGCCGCCCGCCCGCCAGTACGTCCAGCCGCCCGCGGGCACGGCCGTCATACGGTCGCCGCGTACGATGGGATCCGGCTCGGCCTCCGTCTCGCCCAGCAGGTCGGAGACGGTGGTGCCGTAGAGCCGGGCCAGGCCGAGCAGGACCGGCAGCGAGGGCTGGCGCAGGCCGGACTCCAGCCGGGACAGATGGGCCGCGGACAGCTCAAGCCGTCGGGCGGCGGTCTCCAGGGTGAGGCCGCTGGCGCGTCGCCGGTCCCGCAGGCGGGGCGCGAGGACGAGATGGTCCGTGGACAGCGCACCCGGGGGTGGCGCACTGTCCACGGAGTCGAGGATGTCCGTGCCGTGGGTGGCGTCCATGTCTTCCATGGAACAGCACGGCTTGCCTCTCAGGCAAACGAGTTACCTCAGAGGCAAAAACCCGCGGTGATCAGCGCTTGCGGCCGATGCCCCCGTAGACCCCGATCTTGCGCAGCTCGGCGGCCTTGAGCTCCGGGCCCTCCGGGTGCCAGAGCGGGACCTGGACCAGACCGGGCTCGATCAGGTCGTACCCGTCGAAGAAGGCGAGCACGTCGGCGTGGCTGCGGGCGGTCAGCGAGGCGGTGGCCTTCTTGTAGACCTCCATCACCTCGGGCGCCACGTCGGTGTGGAAGTCCGCGGTGGCGTGCGAGAGCACCAGGTAGCTGCCGGCCGGCAGCGCCTCGCGCAGCGTGCCGAGCATGCCCGCCGGGTCCTCGGCGTCGGTGACGAAGTGCAGCACCGACACCAGCAGCAGCGCGACCGGCTCGTCGAAGTCGATCAGCTCGCTGATGGTGGGGTGCTCCAGGATCGTGCGCGGATCGCGCATGTCCCCGAGGAAGAAGCCGGTGTTGCCGGTGCCGATCAGCCGCGCCCCGGCGTGGGTGGCCACGATCGGGTCGTTGTCGATGTAGGCGATCCGGACGTCGGGCGAGACCGAGTGCGCGACCTCGTGGGTGTTCGGCGAGGTGGGTATGCCGGTGCCGATGTCGATGATCTGCCGGATTCCGCCCTCCACCAGGTGGCGGACGGCTCTGCTCAGGAACGCGCGGTTGGCGCGGGCGCCCAGGACCACGTCCGGGGCGACGTCGAGGACACGCTGAGCGGCTTCCCGGTCCACCTCGTAGTTGTCCCAACCACCGAGGAAGTAGTCGTACATACGGGCCGGATGCGGTTTGCTGGTGTCTATCTCGTCGACGGGGAATCCCTGGTCGGTCACGCCGTCCTCCGCTTCCTTCGCTTCTGCTGTGCCGCTGTGCTCTGTGCGTCATACGTGGTGCGTCCCGCGTCGGACGCGGCGCTTCGCGCGTGGGTGACACGCGGTCCTTCGTGCGTGGTGCTCATCCGAGGAGGAAATCCGCTTCGCCGGCCTTGGCGCCCTGGATGAAGGTGGTGATCTCGTGATTGGTGTAGATCAGCGCCGGACCGTCGGGGTCGGTCGACTGGCGCAGCGCCACCCGTCCGTCGTTCAGCCGTTTCGCTTCCACGCAGGAGCCGCCGTTGCCGCCGCTCCAGGGTTTGCGCCACCCGTCGGGACCGAGTTCGGTGGCGGGCATTCCGTTGTAGATGCCGTCGTGATGTCTGCCGTGGGCGGCGTCGTGCACGGTGTCGTAGATGTCGCCGTACCCGTACACGCCGTCGTTGCTGACGCGATCCATGGTTCAGATCTCCTTGCGCATGCCATCGAGGATGGCCTTGGTGCTCTGTGCCGGCGCGGCCTGCGCGCACATCCGGTCGAGTGCCTCCAGGAAGGTGGACACGTCGTCCCGCTCGTCGAAGTAGACGCCGCCCACCAGGCTCTCCGCGTAGGCGATGTCCGGGATCTCCTGGAGCTGGAACCGGAAGATGTGGAAGGGCCCGTACATGGCGGGGTGCGGGCCGGAGGCGAACGGGATGACCTGGAGGCGCACGTTCGGCAGCTCGGTCGCCTCGGCGAGGGCGTCGATCTGCTCGCGCATCACCCGCCGGCCGCCGATGGGGCGGCGCAGCACGGTCTCGTCCATGACGACCCACAGCAGCGGGGCCTCGTGCTTGCGGACCAGCGTCTGGCGCTCGACGCGCAGTTCGACCAGGCGGTCTATCTCCTCGGCCGCCGCGTGCGGCATCCCCGCGCGCAGTACGGCGCGCGCGTACGCGGGGGTCTGGAGCAGGCCGGGCACGTAGTGCGGCTCGTAGGCGCGGATGACGGTGGCCTCGCCCTCCAGGCTGACGAAGGCGCTGAACCAGTCCGGCAGGACGTCGCGGAAGCTGTGCCACCAGCCGGGCCGGTTGGCCTCGCGGGCCAGGGCCAGGAAGCCGCCGATCTCCTCGGGAGTGGTGATTCCGTAGGTGATCAGGAGTTTTTCGACATAGGGGATCTTCAGCCCGACTTCGGCCTTTTCCATCCGCCGGATCGTGGCGTGGGTGACGTCGAGGGCCTGCCCGGCCTGTTCGAAGCTGAGCCCGGCCCGCTCGCGGAGGTCCTGGAGTCGCTTGCCGAGCACCATGCGCAGGACGGTCGGAGCGCCGCCCGGCCGCGGGTCCATCACGTGGCTCAACCCCCAACTCCCTTGACTGATAAGCAGTGTGGCATGTCGTCAGCGTCAGCGACAGCGTGTTCTGTTGAATTTGCAAATTACAGAACGGACCTTGCCATGTGTCCGGCACGAGCCCCATAGTTACGGAGTGGTTCCTTCACCCAACGCTCTCCGACGCGAGCGCCATGACACCGGTGGCGGCTGTGGCCGCCACGACGTCTTTCGGCTGCCCGCGCAGAGCGCTTCGGTGGCCGACGCCCGGGGCCGGATACGCGACCGGCTGAGCGAGTGGAACGTGTGCCCCGAACTGGTGGACGACGCGAGCCTGGTGGTGACCGAACTGTTCACCAACGCGGTGCGGCACACCGACAGCGAGAAGATCACCTGCGTCGTGCACCAGCGCGGCGCGGTGATACGGCTGGAAGTGACCGACCAGGGCCGGGGCTCCAGCAGGCCCGAACCGTGCGACGCGGGCGCGGACGAGGAGGGCGGTCGCGGACTGCTCCTGGTGAGCGTGCTGGCGACGGCCTGGGGATCGGAACCCGCGGAAGACGGGACAGGGCGCGTGGTGTGGGCCGAACTGGCCGTACACCCCGCGCCCTCGTGTTAGCTACAGCGGCAGCAGATCGGGCCGCTTCGGCTCGACGTCGTCGCCGGAGGACTCCCCGCGCAGCCGCCGTCCGATCCACGGCACCAGATACTCCCTGGCCCACTGGATGTTGTCCTTGCGCACCGCGGAGGCCGGCCGCTGGGACAGCGGCGGCCACGCCTGGTCGGGGTCGGCGGGCACGTCGAGGCCGAGCACCTGCGCGGCGCGCAGCGCGACCCTGGTGTGCCCCTCGGGCGACAGGTGGAGCCGGTCGTCGCTCCAGGCCCTGCGGTCCTGCACCGAACGCAGCGACCACAGGTCGAGCACCGGACAGTCGTAGCGGTCGGCGATGGACCTGACATGCGCGGTGTACGTGGCGATCTTGCCGCGCAGGTGCCGCAGCACGGGTACGTCGCGGGTGTCGAAGCCCGTACAGACCAGCACCGTGCCGACGGCGCCGCTGAGATCGGCGACGGCGGCCTCGAAGCGCTCGGCGATGGCGTCGGGGTCACCGCCGGGGCGCAGGATGTCGTTGCCCCCGGCGCAGAAGGTCACCAGGTCGGGAGCGAGTTCCTTGGCGCGCGGCACCTGCGCGGCCACGATCTGGTCGAGCAGCCGGCCGCGGACCGCGAGATTGGCGTAGCGGAAGGTGTGTTCCTCGCGCCGGTCGGCGAGGAGTACGGCCAGGCGGTCGGCCCAGCCCACGTACATACCGTCAGGACCGGGGTCGCCGACGCCTTCGGTGAAGCTGTCCCCCACCGCGGTGTACGACCCGATCGCACCGTTGTCGTCTGTTTGCGAATCGTCAGCCACATCGGACCATCTTTCTCCTCCGGGTGTGACTTACGCGACCGTAAGGAGGGGTTGACGCGACGTGATTCATCCCACCAGGTCAAAGCCGCCAGGAAGGAATACGCCGCCGGGTGAGGCGCACCGGACACATACCGTTCGGTACGTGGTGTTCCGCGCTGCCGTATCGTCGGCAGTGCCCCAGGTCGCGACGTATGAGAGGTAGGAGGATCACCGGTGACGCAGGAATTGCCGCGGACCGACCCGACCGGATCCGAGCCGATAGCCGAGGCGCTGTCAGAGCCCGAACTGACCGGTGTGCGGAATTTCCGGGACGTCGGGGGTCTGCCCACGACGGACGGGCGCCGGGTACGGCCGGGCGTGCTGTTCCGCAGCGGTCACCTCGCGCACGCCGACGCCGACGCCATCGCGTTCCTCACCGGGCTCGGCCTGCACACGATCTTCGACTTCCGCAACCGGGACGACATCCGCGTCGAGGGCCCGGACGTCGACCTGCCGGGCACCGTCAATGTGAACCTCCCGCTCAGCGACCCGGCGAACAACAACAACGCCGGCTTCTGGCACACCGTCCGCAACGGCGACCTGGCCGCGCTGGAGGAGGTGCTGGGCGAGGGGCGCGCCGCGGAGCGGATGGCGCAGTCCTACCGCACGCTGATCCGCGAGCGCACCGCGGAGCACGCCCGGATGCTCGAACTGCTCACCGAGCCCGCCGACCCGGCCGTCCCCGCGCTGCTGCACTGCGCCGCGGGCAAGGACCGCGCGGGTACGTCGATCGCGATCATCCTGCTGGCGCTGGGCGTCGAGCGCGCCGCCATCGAGGCGGACTACCTGGAGAGCAACGCGCCGCACCGCCGCTACCGGGTGCGCCGCGGCGACGGCAGCACCGGCTCCGAGATCGACCCGGCGGTGATGGCGCTGCTCGACCCGCTCTTCGAGGCGCGGGCGGAGTACCTGCGGGCCGCCTTCGAGACCATCGACGAGGAGTGGGGCTCGGTCGACCGCTATCTGGAGGAGGGCCTGGGCCTGACGAAGGAGCGGCGCGAGCGGCTGCGGGACGTGCTGCTGACGGACTGAGAGATCTCCGGGGGCCCGTACGCGCGGCGTACGGGCCCCCGTCCGTGTCCCGGCGGTGCGCCTCAGCGGTTGGCGACCGCCTGCTTGACCAGCGTGCGGCCGAAGTCCCACATCAGGCCGCCCCCGCCGTGCGCGTCGTCCATGACGGCGGTGAAGGCCGTCACGAAGCGGTCGACGTCCGCCTCGTTCACGACCAGCGGCGGGATCAGCTTGATGACCTCGACGTGGTCGCCGGAGACCTGGGTGAGGATGTGGTGCCGCTGGAGCAGCGGCACCACGACCATCTGCGCGAAGAGCCCCTTGCGGGCGGCCTGGAGCATCGTCCAACGGCTGCGCAGGCCGAGCGACTTGGGGCGGCCGAATTCGATGCCGACCATCAGGCCGCGACCGCGGACGTCCTTCAGGAACTCGTACTGGTCGGTGAGCGCGGCCAGCCGGGTACGCAGCAGGTCGCCCATCAGCCGGGAGTTCTCGACCAGCCGCTCGTCCTCCACCACCGACAGCGTGGCCAGTCCCGCCGCCATCGCCTGGGCGTTGGACCCGAAGCTGGCGGAGTGCACCAGGACCCGGTCCATGGAGGAGTAGACCTTCTTGAAGATCCAGTCCTTGCCGAGCGTGGCGCCGACCGGCACGTATCCGCCGGAGAGCGTCTTGGCGACGGTCAGCAGGTCGGGCTCGACGCCCTCCTCCTGCTGGTAGGCGTAGAAGGTGCCGGTGCGGCCGATGCCGGTCTGCACCTCGTCGCAGATGAGCAGCGCCTTGTGCTTGTGCAGCAACTCCTGGGCGGCGCGCAGGTATCCGGGCGGCGGGATGTAGACGCCGTGGCCCTGGATCGGCTCGATGATCATCGCGGCCACGTCGCCGCGCTTCAACTCCCGCGCGAGCGCTTCGAGATCGCCCACCTCGATCGGGGTGTCGGGCAGCAGCGGTGCGAAGCCGTCCTGGAATCCGGCCTCGCCGTTGACGGACAGCGACCCGGTGGTCAGCCCGTGGAAGGAGTGCTTGCAGTACAGGACGCGCGTCTTGCCGGTGGCGTACCGGGCGAATTTCAGCGCGGTCTCGACGGCCTCGGTGCCGCTGTTGCCGAAGAACACCCGGTCCAGGTGCGGCGAGTGGGCGAGCAGCTTCTCGGCGAGCAGGCCGGGCAGCGGCTGGCAGTCGAAGCGGGTCAGGTCGGCGAGCCCCGCGTCGAGCACGTCGTGCAGCGCCTTGCGGACCACCGGGTGGTGGCGTCCGACGCCCATCACGCCGAATCCAGCGAGCATGTCCAGGTAGTCGTTGCCGTCGGCGTCCCAGAAGTGCGCGCCCTCGGCCCGCTCGTAGACCTTGTCGAAGCCGATGGTGTGCAGCATCCGCGGAAGCTGGTGGTTCAGGTGCTTGGCGTGCAGGTCGTAGCGCTCGCCGCCGCGCTCGGCGAGCAGCGTCGCCAGGTCGAACCCCTTGGCCGGGCCGGGCACTTCGCCGCCGCCGGCCTGCGGGGCGGGCCCTTCGCCCACGCTGCTCTCAGACGATGTCATCGCTCACCTGCTCCTTGCGTACGTGAATGGGTACGGCCTCCCGCGCGGTGTCGTCCGCGGCCCCGGCCGGTTCCCCGACCGTCACCGTACGCGCGCCGCCGTTCCGGGTGTCGGTACGGGTGTCGATACGGGTCAGGGCCGCGCCGATCCGGCCCGCGATCTCGGCGGGGGTCAGTCCGATGTCGGCCAGCACCTCGGCGCGCTTGGCGTGCGCGAGGAACTGCTGCGGGATGCCGAAGTCGCGCAGCGGCACGTCCACGCCCGCGTCGCGGAGCGCCTGCGCGACGGTCGAACCGACGCCGCCCGCGCGGCCGTTGTCCTCCACGACGGCCACCATGCGGTGGCGCGCGGCCAGTTCGGGCAGCGCCGGGTCGACCGGCTTGACCCAGCGCGGGTCGACGACGGTGACGCCGATACCGCGGCCGGCCAGCAGTTCCGCGACCGACAGGCAGGTGGCGCCGAGCGCGCCGACCGAGACCAGCAGCACATCGGACGTCTCGCCCTCGGACGGCCGGTGCAGCACGTCCATGCCGCCGACCCGGTCGACGGCGGGCAGCGGCTCGCCGACGGTCTCCTTCGGGAAGCGGATCACGGTGGGCGCGTCGTCCACGTCGAGGGCTTCGCGCAGTTGGGCCCGCAGTTGGTCGGCGTCGCGCGGCGCGGCGATCCGCAGCCCCGGCACGACCTGGAGGATCGACATGTCCCACATGCCGTTGTGCGAGGCGCCGTCGACCCCGGTCACCCCGGCCCGGTCCAGGACGAAGGTGACTCCGCACTTGTGCAGCGCCACGTCCATCAGGACCTGGTCGAAGGCGCGGTTGAGGAAGGTCGCGTAGACCGCGACCACCGGGTGCAGTCCGCCGGTGGCCAGACCCGCGGCCGAGGTCGCGGCGTGCTGTTCGGCGATGCCGACGTCGTAGACCCGGTGCGGATACGCCTTCGCGAAGGCTTCGAGTCCGACCGGTTGCAGCATGGCCGCGGTGATCGCCACGACGTCGGGCCGCTCGGCGCCGACCCGGACCATCTCCTTGCCGAAGACGGAGGTCCACGACGGGCCGCCGACCGGGGCGAGCGGGCGGCCGGTGAGCGGGTTGATCGCGCCGACGGTGTGGAAGCGGTCCGCCTCGTCCTGCTCGGCGGCCGGGTAGCCGCGGCCCTTCTCGGTGAGGCAGTGCACCAGCACCGGGCCGCTGAACCGCTTGGCGCGGCGCAGCGCGGTCTCGACGGCGGCGATGTCGTGGCCGTCGATCGGGCCGACGTACTTCAGGCCCAGGTCCTCGAACATGCCCTGCGGGGCGAAGGAGTCCTTGAAGCCCTTCTTCGCGCCGTGCAGCGACTCGTAGAGCGGCTGCCCGATGACCGGGGTCTGCTGGAGGACGCTCTTGCCCCAGGACAGGAAGCGTTCGTAGCCGTCGGTGGTGCGCAGCGTGGTGAGGTGGTTGGCCAGACCGCCGATGGTCGGGGCGTACGACCGCTCGTTGTCGTTGACGACGATGATCAGCGGGCGGTCCCGGCCCGCGGCGATGTTGTTCAGCGCCTCCCAGGCCATGCCGCCGGTGAGCGCGCCGTCGCCGATGACGGCGACCACATGGTCGTCGCCGCCCTTGACCTGGTTGGCCTTGGCGAGGCCGTCGGCCCAGCCGAGGACGGTGGAGGCGTGGCTGTTCTCGATCACGTCGTGCTCGGACTCGGCGCGGCAGGGGTAGCCGGACAGGCCGCCCTTGCTGCGCAGTTTGGAGAAGTCCTGGCGGCCGGTGAGCAGTTTGTGGACGTAGGACTGGTGGCCGGTGTCCCACAGGATCCGGTCGGCGGGCGAGTCGAAGACGCGGTGGAGCGCGATCGTCAGCTCCACCACCCCCAGATTCGGTCCCAGGTGGCCGCCGGTCCTGGCCACGGCCTGGACCAGGAACTGCCGGATGTCGGCGGCCAGTTCGTCGAGCCGGCCTTCGGGCAGTGCCTTCAGGTCGCGCGGGCTTCGGATGTTCTCCAGCATCGACATAAGTGGACCTCGTTCCCCCTGCCGGGATTGCTATGTTCAGCCGACCGTTCCCGCGACGGCTTGGCCGCCGACGGTCACGGAGGGTTCACCCGACGTGGTGCCGTCGGCCTCCATCTGCTCGGCGAGTTTCATCGCCTCTTCGATCAGCGTCTCGACGATCTTCGACTCCGGCACGGTCTTGATGACCTCACCCTTGACGAAGATCTGACCCTTGCCATTGCCCGACGCGACACCGAGGTCGGCCTCACGGGCCTCACCCGGACCGTTGACGACACAGCCCATCACCGCGACCCGCAGCGGGACCTCCATACCGTCAAGACCCGCCGACACCTGGTCCGCCAGCTTGTACACATCCACCTGCGCACGCCCGCACGACGGACACGACACGATCTCCAGCCGCCGCTGCCGCAGATTCAACGACTCCAGAATCTGGATACCGACCTTGACCTCCTCCGCCGGAGGAGCCGACAGCGACACCCGGATCGTGTCCCCGATACCCTCCGACAGCAGAGCGCCGAACGCCACAGCGGACTTGATCGTGCCCTGGAACGCCGGACCCGCCTCCGTCACACCCAGGTGCAGCGGATAGTCCGACTGGGCGGCCAGCAGCCGGTAGGCGTTGACCATCACGACCGGGTCGTTGTGCTTCACCGAGATCTTGATGTCCCGGAAGCCGTGCTCCTCGAACAGCGACGCCTCCCACAGCGCGGACTCCACCAGCGCCTCGGGCGTCGCCTTCCCGTACTTCCTCAGCAGCCGCGCGTCCAGCGACCCCGCGTTCACACCGATCCGGATCGGCGTCCCCGCGTCCGAAGCCGCCCGCGCGATCTCCTTCACCTTGTCGTCGAACTGCTTGATGTTCCCCGGATTCACCCGAACCGCCGCACACCCGGCATCGATCGCCGCGAACACGTACTTCGGCTGAAAATGAATGTCCGCGATCACCGGAATCTGCGACTTCTTCGCGATCGTCGCCAACGCGTCGGCGTCATCCTGCGTCGGACACGCCACCCGCACGATCTGACAGCCCGAAGCCGTCAGCTCCGCGATCTGCTGAAGAGTGGCACCGATGTCAGAGGTACGGGTCGTCGTCATCGACTGGACGGAAACAGGCGCGTCCCCGCCCACCGGGACCGACCCGACCTGGATACGACGCGAAACACGACGCGTCGCCAGAGGCCGGGCCGGCAGGGAGGGCAGGCCGAGCGCGACCGGCTCGACTGCTGTCATCGTCAGGTCACTTCGCCCTGTTGGAGGCGACCGTCTCACGGGCGGCGCGGATGGACTCCTTCAGGGAGCCCATGGTGGCCATGACGGCCGTGGGCTCGTAACCGCAGTGCGCCATGCAGTTGTCGCACCGGTCGTCCTTGCCCCGGCCGTACTTGTCCCAGTCCGTCTCGTCCAGGAGCTTCTGGTACGTGGCCACGTACCCGTCGGCCATCAGGTAGCAGGGGCGCTGCCAGCCGAAGAGCGAGTAGTTGGGGATCGCCCACGCGGTGCAGGGGAAGTCCGCCTTGCCCTCCAGGAAGTCCAGGAAGAGCGGGCTGTGGTTGAGCCGCCACTTGCGCCGGTTGCCGTCGTCGAACGCCTTCTTGAACAGCTCACGGGTCTGCGTCACGCCCAGGAAGTGGTCCTGGTCGGGCGCCTTCTCGTAGGCGTACGCGGGAGACAGCATCATCTCCTCGACCTTCAGATCGTCATTGAGGTAGTTCATCACCTCGATGATCGTCTGCGGCGTGTCGGTGTTGAAGAAAGTCGAGTTCGTGGTGACCCGGAAACCGCGGCGCTGGGCTTCCTTGATCGCGGCCACGGCCTCGTCGAAGGTGCCTTCCTTGGCCACGGACTCGTCGTGCCGCTCGCGCATACCGTCAATGTGAACGGTAAAGGCAAAGTAAGGAGAAGGTGTGAACTTCTCGATTTTCTTGCGCAGCAGAAGGGCATTGGTGCAGAGGAAGACGTACTTCTTCTTCGCGACGAGTTGCCGGACGATCTCGTCGATCTGGGGGTGCATCAGCGGCTCACCACCCGCGATGGACACCATCGGCGCGCCCGACTCCAGCACCGCGCCGACGGCCTGGGCCACCGGCATGCGCTGCTTCAGCACGTTGGCGGGGTGCTGGATCTTGCCGCAGCCCTCACATTTGAGGTTGCAGGCGAAGAGCGGTTCGAGCTCGACGATGAGCGGGAACTTTTCGCGGCGCCTGACCATTTTCTGTTCGAAGAGGTACGACGCGACACGGATGGTCTGACGGAGCGGCATAGCCATCTAGCTCACCTCCAGGGGAGCACGGTAGTGCGGTGCCAATCAAGAAAGGCAGGAACAAGATCTCTGAGCACCCGGAATGCGATGATCCCGGTGCGAAGCGTTCCGACACGTACGAGTTCGAACTCGGGCGTGTCGACGACGACTCGGGCCGCCGCGATGTGGCGCGCGCCTTCGGCGAGCGCGGCGCGTCGCATCGCGGCCGATTCCATGTCCACGGCGATGGCACCGGTCGCCGCCAGTGCGGTGCGCTCGGCGCCCCGCACGACATGGTCGGATTCTGCGAGGGGGCCGGTGTGCACGGTGTGACCGGCCGCCTTGAGCGCGGCGGCGAGCGCCTCGCTCTCGTGGCCGTCCTCGGCGACCACGACGTCACCGGGGCGCATGCCGGGCGCGAGCCCGGCACAGAAGCCCGTGGTGAGGACGGCCGAGCCGCGCAGCTCCGGTTGGTGCAGGGCCTCACGGACCACCCGGTCGGCGGCCGTGGGTCCCATGCCGGTCCTGAGCACGGTGACCCTTTCGGCGGCGTTCCGGGCCGCTCCCCTGCGCAGCGCGACCTTCTCGATGCGCAGGGCGCACACCACCAGCAGCGGCGGTCCTGTATGGCCCACGAACTAGGCCCCCTTTCCAGCGGCGGTTCCGGTGGTGACGGCCGGGGCACCCGCGGTACCGAACGGCTCGTCGCGTACGTATCGCCCGAGGGCGGTCAGCGGGAAGACCATGCGGTAGAGGTGGTAGTTGATCGAGAAGTCGCGGGGGAAGCCCGTACCGGTGAAGTACGGCTCGTCCCACGACCCGTCGGGGAGCTGGGTGTCGGTCAGCCAGCGCACCCCGCGCGCGACCGCGTCACCGTCCCGTTCGCCCGCCGCCAGCAGCGCCATCAGGGCCCACGCGGTCTGCGAGGCGGTGGAGGCACCGCGGCCCACCCATTCCCGGTCGGAGTAGGAGCGCAGGTCCTCGCCCCAGCCACCGTCGTTGTTCTGCACCGATTCCAGCCAGCTCACCGCCTTGCGGATCGCCGGGTGGCTCGACGGCAGACCGGCCGAGGCCAGCGCGGGGACGGCGGACCCCGTGCCGTAGATGTAATTGACCCCCCAACGGCCGAACCAGGCGCCGTTGTCCTCCTGTTCCGCCAGCAGCCACTCGATGCCGCGGCGGGCGTGCTCGTCGTGCTCGAGACCGAGCGCGGCGAGCATCTCCACCACGTGCGCCGTGACGTCGGCCGACGGCGGGTCGATGACCTCGCCGAAGTCGCAGAAGGGCAGCCGGTTCGGGAACCGGCTGGTGTTGTCGGCGTCGAAGGCGCCCCACGCGCCGTTCCGCGACTGCATCCCGACGTTCCAGCGCACGGCCTTCTCCACCGCGGAGTCGACGCGCGCCCGGTCCGGGTGGTCGATCCTGCGCAGGGCGAGGACGACCTCGGCGGTGTCGTCGATGTCGGGGTAGATGTCGTTGTGGAATTCGAACGCCCAGCCGCCCGGGGCGAGCTGGGGCCGCTGCACGGACCAGTCGCCCGGCCGGGTGATCTGCTCGCCGAGCATCCATTCGGCCGACTTGACCAGCGCCGGGTCGTCCGCGGGGACGCCCGCGTCGGCGAGCGCGATGGCGGCGAGGCAGGTGTCCCAGACCGGGGACTGGCACGCCTCGATCATCCGGACGCCCTCTTCCGGCCATACGGCGAAACGATCCAGCGAGTCGAGACCGGCCTTGACCACCGGGTGGTCGAGCTCGTAGCCCAGCAGGTGCAGGGCGATCACGGAGTAGACGGCGGGTGGCTGGATTCCTCCCCAGCAGCCGTCGGCCTCCTGACGCTCGATGATCCAGCGGGCACAGGCGTGCATGGCGCTGCGCCGCACCATGCGCGGGCTGAAGCGGCGGTAGACGTGCAGCACCTGGTCGAGCCGCTCGAAGACGCCGTCCCAGGTCCTGATAGAGGCTCTGCGCCGCTTGGGGTTGGGCTGTTTGGGGTTGATGTGCAGCTCGTCGATGCCGAACGGCGCCGGGCGGACCGGGCGGTGGGCTCCGACGACGGTGAGCGGCACGATGGTCTGCCGCGCCCAGCAGCCGAACGAGTAGATGTTCAGCGGCATCCACTTGGGCAGGTAGATGATCTCGGGCGGCAGTTCCGGGAGGTCGTCCCAGCTCCACCAGCCGAACAGGGCCAGCCAGATGCGGGTGAAGACCCGGCTGGCCGCCACTCCCCCTTCGCCGCGCGACCATTTGGCGGCGAGTGCCATGTGCGCCTCGTCCGGGGAGTCCCCGGCGAGTCGCAGCGCGACATACGCCTCGATGGTGGCCGACACGTCGCCCGGCCCGCCGTGAAAGGTGGGCCAGGCGCCGTCCTCACGCTGCTGCGAGCGGATCCACCGGGCGGAGGCCGCGGTGGTCTGCTCGTCCTGGATACCCAGGAACTGTCGGAGCAACAGGTCCTCGGCGTCCATCGTCACGTTCGTTTCGAGGTCGCCCTTCCACCATCCGTCGGGGTGCTGCCGTGCCAGAAGGTGGTCTGCGGCGCGCTGCACGGCACGCTGCGCCGCCGCCTCGGTGCCGTCGGCTGGAACAGGGTCCGGCTCCGAGGTGCTGCTGGCCGAAGGTGTCCGGTGGGTTGGCGTCCCTGGACTGCCATCGGTCGTCGCTGTCATGGCTTCCCCTTTGCAGTTGAGACTATCTGCGGTGTTGGGGCGGCCGTCGGCCGTCACATAAGAGGGACCGGCGACGTTAGCGCTCCACGTTTCGTTCTGTCGTTCTCTTTATTTCTCGCGGACCACCACAAAATCCGCGAGACCAACGAGCTTACGTTGAATTTGTTCCGGCATGTCCATTTTGTCCAGCGCGGCGATGGCGGTCGCGTACTGCCTCCTGGCCTCCTGGGAGGTCCACTCACGTCCACCGGCCTCTTCGATCAACGCCGCGCGCATAGCGAACTCTTCCTCGCTGAAGGCACCGGTTTCAGGATTCTTCGCGTCCGCCGCGAGCAGTTCACCCAGGCGCTCCGACGCGGACCCTCCCGCGGCGAGCGCGGCGACCACGGGAAGCGACTTCTTGCGCTGCCGCAGATCGCTCCAGGTCTGCTTGCCGGTGGCCGCGGGGTCGCCCCAGATGCCCAGCAGGTCGTCCACCGCCTGGAAGGCGAGCCCCAGGTGGTAGCCGTACTCCTCCAGCGCGTCGGCGTCGGACTCCGAGGCCCCGCCGAGCACCGCGCCGATGGAGGACGCGCAGGCCAGCAGCGCGCCGGTCTTGTTGCCCTCCATCTCCAGGCACTCCTGGACGGTGACCCGCTCGCGGTGCTCGAAGGAGATGTCCTGCGCCTGACCGTCGATCAGTTTGCGGGTGGCGGTGGTCAGCCGGCGGGTGGCCCGGCCGGCGTCGACCGTGCCCTGTTCCAGCAGCAGCTCGTTGGCGAGCGCGAAGAGCGCGTCGCCGACCAGGATCGCCTGGGCGGGACCGTGCACCTTCCACACCGTGTCGCGGTGCCGCCGCTGCTCGTCGCCGTCCATCAGGTCGTCGTGCAGCAGCGAGAAGTTGTGCACCAGCTCCACGGCGACGGCGCCGGGTACGCCCGTCTCGGCCGAGGCGCCCGCGGCCTCCGCGGACAGCAGGGCCAGCGCCGGGCGTACGGCCTTGCCGCCGTCGCCGTCCGCGGGGCGGCCCGCCTCGTCGATCCAGCCGAAGTGGTAGGCGGCGACGGTGTCCATCGGGGGTGCGAGGCGGGCCACGGCCGCGCGCAGTACGGGTGTGGTCAGGATGCGGCCGTTTTCCAGCAGTTCGATGACGCCGGTGGCGGTCACGTTCTCTCCTCTGGTTGCACCAATAGCACTCATGCCGCCTCCAGGACGCCGTTGTCGAATGGCATCCCGAGCGCGGACAACGCTTCTCGGGAGGCGTGCAGGCCGCTGCGCACCGCGCTCTCCATGGTCGCGGGCCAGCCGGTGGCGGTCCACGACCCGGCCAGGTAGAGGCCGGGGGCGCGGGTCACCGGACCGGGCCGCAAGCTCCCGACACCCGGAGTGGGCGCGAAGGTCGCGGTGCGTTCCCGGGTGACGAAGAAGTCGCGGACGCCCGCGCCGCGGGCCGCGGGCAGCAGCCGTTCCAGCTCGGGCAGGTAGCGGGCGCGCAACTCGGCCACGGGGAGGTCGATCTCGTCCTCCACCGCCGACTGGGACACGGCCACGTACTGACCGCCGCCGGTGAGCCCGGAACTGACGGTGCGGTCGAAGACCCACTGGACGGGGCTGCCGAGTGCCGCGAAGAACGGCTGTCGGAGCACCTGTCTGTTGTAGATCACATGCATATTGAGGATCGGAGCGGTACCGATGCGCAAGAGCTTTTCCGGATCTTCGAGCGATCCGGCGGGCAGCAGGCCGTGCGCCTCGCGCTGCGGGACCGCCAACACCACGATGTCCGCGTCGAGTTGCTCGCCGCGTCCCGGTCCGGTCTCGATCGAGACGTGCCAGCCGCCGTCCGCCGCCTCTTTGATGCCGGTGGTACGGGAGCGCAGCATGGTGCGTACGCCCGCGGTGTCCAGCGCGGCGCGGGCCCGGCCGTCGTGCAGGTCGCCCAGCGGCGCCGAGGCCCAGCCGATGTCGGCGGCCCCCGGGTCGGAGAGCAGTCCGGTCTTGAAGACCTTCGCGGCCAGGCCCAACGAGGCGTCGGCCGACCGCGCGTTGAGCGTGGCCACACCGACCAGGTCCCACAGCGCCTCGATGGTGCGCGCCGACTGCCCGCGCGCACTGAGCCAGCTCGCGAAGTCCGTACGGTCCAGGGCCGGGTCGTCCAGGTCGAGGCGGCCCAGCGCGAGCGCGGCGCGGCCCACCGAGGCCCGCTCACGCGGGCTCAGATGCGGGTAGCGGAGCAGGCTCGCGGCCAGGTGCAGGGGCACCGGCAGCGCGGTCCTGGACAGCCGCCCCAGCCGGAGCGTGTCGGCCTCCAGCACCGGTACGTCCAGCCGGTCCTGAAGGGTCACCAGGTCGCGGGCCGCGATCCGGTCGATGAACCACTGGTAGGCGTCGCAGCAGCGCAGAAAGACGTGCTGGCCGTTGTCGACGGTCAACTCGCCGCGCTTGAAGGAGAAGGCGAGGCCGCCGAGCCGGGGTCTGGCCTCGGCGAGGGTGACGCGCACCCCGGCGTCGGCCAGCGCGAGCGCGGCCGTCGTACCGGCGAGTCCGCCGCCGACCACGACGGCGGTGCGCATGCCGCCGCCGTCGGTGGTGATCCGCTCATGCGCGGTCATGCGTCCTCCCCCCTTCGGCCCCGCCGTGTCCAGCACGGCGAACCGTTGCTGGCAGTGACGCCGTACGTGTCCCGGTGGTTGCCTCGTCGTGCGCGTACCGTGCCCCGTGCCGTGCGCGCGGACCCGCGCCGTCGCGGGACGGTCTCACGCGTCACCTCGTGGGGAGCGGGCGGTACGGCGGGCGTCGAGCCCCGCGAGGCCGCGGACGGCGACGTACGCCTTCTGCCGTCCGGGCAGTGACACCCGGCCGCGCAGGACGGCCTCGGGGTCGGCGGCGATCCGGTCGAGCAGCCTGCGGTAGATCCCGGCCATGGCCGAGACGCAGGCGCCGCTGCGCCGGTCGAGCATCGGGAGCAGCCGGTATCCGGTGGCGAACAGGGCGCGGGCGCGCCGTACTTCGAATTCCACCAGACCGGGGAAGTCGGAGCCGGGCGGCGCGGTATCGCTGTGGAAACCGGCCGCGCAGCCGAACTTGGCGAGATCCTCGGCGGGCAGGTACGTCCGTCCGTTCGCGGCGTCCTCGCGGACGTCCCGGAGGATGTTGGTGAGTTGTAGGGCGAGGCCGAGCGTGTCGGCATATTCTGCGGCACGCGCATGATCGTGCCCATTCGCGGTGCCGAACACGCCAAGCGAGAGCCGTCCGATCGCGCCGGCCACGCAACGGCAGTACACGGCGAGGTCGTCCCAGGTCTCGTACGTCTCGCCGCGGACGTCCATCAGGACGCCGTCGATGAGTTCGTCGAGCCCTTCGAGCGGCAGCGGGAAGCGGCGCGCGGAGTCGGCGAGCGCGACCGCGACCGGGTCGGTGTCGTCCTCCGCGACCTCTCCCGCGCGGACGCGGGTGAGCAGCCCGCGGGTGCCGTCGAGCCGCTCGGCCTTCTCCCGCGGCGGCAGTTCACCGTCGCCGATGTCGTCGACCCGGCGGGAGAACGCGTACAGCGCGGACATCGCCTGCCGTTTGGGGGCGGGCAGCAGGCGGATGCCGTACGCGAAGTTGCGGGCCTCGTGGCCGGTCACAGCCTCGCAGTAGCGGTAGGCCGCGAGCACGGGACCGGACGTGTGGGCGGAACCGTTCACGGTCCGGCTCACCCCTCTCTTCGCAATGTCGACCCCACCTCGCGCAGCAGGCTGGGCTTGGTGGCTTTCGGCGATACCGCCAGTACGTCGTACCCCGCCGCTTCGACCGCCTTCAGCGCGGCACGGCCGCCGCCGACGAATCCGGCGAGCAGCAGCCTGAGCCTGCCACGGACGCTGCCCACCAGGGGGGTACCTTCATCCAACAAGTATCCGGCGCGTTCCGCCTCGTGCGCGACCAGGGCGCGCACCTGTGCGCCGGCCGTCGCGGCGGCGAGATCGGCCTCCTCGACCGAGAAACGCTTCATGTCCTCGGCGGGCAGATAGATCCGGTCGCGGCCGAGGTCCTCGGCCACGTCCTGGAGATGCTCCACGATCTGGAGCGCGGTGCAGACCGCGTCCGAGCGCCGGACGCGCTCGGGCGTCGAGGTGCCGGTGATGGACAGCACCAGCCGGCCGACCGGATTGGCGGACAATTCGCAGTACGCCAGCAGGTCGTCGTAGGTCGCGTACCGCCGCACCTGCTGGTCCTGCCGGTTGGCGGCGATCAGACCGAGGAAGGGCTCGGGGCTGAGGTCGTGGCGGCGGACGGTGGGCTGGAGCGCGAGCAGCAGTGGGTGCCGGGGAGTGCCGTCGAACACGCGGTTGAGGTCGGCCTCGAAGGCGTCCAGCATCGCGAGCCGGTCGTCGGCGGAGTCGGCGGACAGTCCAAGTCGCAGCGCGTCCTCCCGGCCGCCCCCCGCCAGGTCGCCGTCGCCGATGTCGTCCACCAGCCGGGCGAATCCGTACACCGCCATCAGGTCCCGGCGCCAGGCACGCGGCAGGAACACCGGTGCCACGGGGAAGTTCTCGCGCGCGGCCTTGTCCAGGACGGCCCGGGACTCGGCGTCCCCGGTCACCATGCTCTTCCCGGCACACAGGCGGCGAGCGTGCCCCGGAGCAGGATGGTCCCGATCATCATGGCCGCCACACCCCCCGTTCTACACCGCCCAGCAGATACTTCCCATTTCGGACACGCCGCACCGGGTGTCGCACCCGGGTGTCGGTCAGCGGTTTCGATCATCTCCAGGCTCCCAGCACCGGTACAGCTTACGACCGGTGATGCTGCGGCGTACGCCGGGGGCGTGACACGTGGTGGGATTGACATACAAGGTCCCCGCCGGATCGTCCGACGGGGACCTCGTACGCCTGCGAGCAGGCAGGGAACGCTACTTGCCGGTGTGCTCCTCGTACGCCTTGAGCACGTCGTCGGTCAGACCGTCCATCAACAGCTCGCCCTTCTCCAGCCACACCACGCGGTCGCACGTGTCGCGGATGGAGTTGTTGTTGTGGCTGACGAGGAAGACCGTGCCCGCTTCCTTGCGCAGTTCCCTGATCCGGGCCTCGGACCGGCGCTGGAACGCGCGGTCGCCGGTGGCGAGCGCCTCGTCGATCATCAGCACGTCGTGGTTCTTGGCCGCCGCGATCGAGAACCGCAGGCGCGCCGCCATGCCGGAGGAGTACGTCCGCATCGGCAGCGAGATGAAGTCGCCCTTCTCGTTGATGCCCGAGAAGTCGACGATCCCCTGGTAGCGGCGGCGCACCTCGTCCTGCGTCATGCCCATGGCCAGACCGCCCAGGATGACGTTGCGCTCACCCGTGAGGTCGTTCATCAGCGCCGCGTTGACGCCCAGCAGCGACGGCTGGCCGTCGGTGTAGATCTTCCCGCGCTCCGGCGGCAGCAGACCCGCGATGGCGCGCAGGATCGTCGACTTGCCGGAGCCGTTGGAACCGATGATGCCGATCGCCTCACCGCGGTACGAGGTGAAGCTGACGCCCTTGACCGCGTGCACCCGGCGGACGTTCGGCGAGCCCTTGCGGGAGATCAGCCGGCCCAGGGCGGCGGTCGCGCTGCCCTTGCCGGTGCCCGCGCCGTGCACCGTGTAGACGATGTGCACGTCGTCCACTATCACGGTGGGAACGCGGCTGTCGGAGGGCTGCTGTGCCCTCTCGACGCTCTGCTGCTCAGCCACGGCCATATTGCTCCTCCGCCTTCCAGAAGTAGACGTAGCCGCCGACGCCCACCAGCACGGCCCAGCCGACCGCGGACGCCCACACGTGCGGCGGCAACTGGGAGGAGGTCACGCTGTCGATGAGCGCGAAGCGCATCAGATCGATGTAGACCGCGGCCGGGTTGATGTCGAGCAGGATGCGTACGAAGTGCGGCGCGTCGCTGGTCAGCTTCTCGATGCTGTACATGACGCCGGACATGTACATCCAGGTGCGCAGGATGAACGGCATGAGCTGCGCCAGGTCCGTCATCTTGCTGCCCAGCCGCGCCACGATCAGCGCCAGGCCGGTGTTGAAGACCCACTGCGTGATCAGCGCGGGGAACATCAGCAGCCAGGAGGCGTTCGGCACCTCACCGGTCATCAGCACGATCGCCAGCAGGACGAACATCGACATGATGAGCTGCTGGAGCTGCATCAGCGTGAAGGCGATCGGCATCGAGGCGCGCGGGAAGTGCAGCGCCCTGATCAGACCGAGGTTGCCGGACACCGCGCGCACGCCGCTGAGTACCGAGGACTGCGTGAAGGTGAAGATGAAGATGCCGGTGACCAGGAAGGCGATGAAGTTGTCGATGCCTTTGCTGGTGCCGATCAGCAGACCGAAGATCAGGTAGTACACCGCCGCGTTCAGCAGGGGCGTCATCACCTGCCAGAGCTGGCCGAGGCGGGCCTGGGTGTACTGCGCCTGGGTGCGCGCCTTGGCGAACTCGTTGATGAAATGTCGACGGCCCCAGAGCTGCCGCGTGTACTCCACCAGGCCAGGCCGGGCGCCACTGACGGACAAGCCGTACTTGGCCGCTACCTGGGCGGGGCTGAGGCCGTCATCGGCCGTGGGTGCCGGGGGGACACCGACGGCGACCGCACCATTGTGCGTTGTCTCGCTCACAGTTGACACTTTCGTCCTCAAGGTGCGCGCCGGGGCAGGGGAATCCCGGGCTGCGCCTGATGCTCTCAGGTCCGAGCTTGTCAGATGATCGGGGGTCGGCCTAGCCGGGTCAACCTCCAGACGGTCCGCCAGCGCATCGGCCGCCGTTGACCGCAGGGAGTTGTCCATCCCTCACGGAATCCGCCGAGCCACGCTCGCAGCGCCGGCCCGGACGGCCGGCGCACCAGCGTCAGCGCGAACCAGACGCCGAGGTACGCCGGGACCAGCGGCCAGGGCAGATTGCGCCGGGCCAGCCACACCCGGTTACGGGCCACCAACCGGTGGTACACCGCGTGCCGGGCGGGCGAGGTCGCCGGGTGGAACAGCACCATGTCATGCCGATAGTCGATCAGCCAACCCGCGTCAAGAGCGCGCCAGGCCAGATCTGTCTCCTCGTGCGCGTAGAAGAATTCGGCGGGCAGCGGACCGACCTGCTGGATGACGCGGCTGCGCACGGCGCACGCGCCGCCCAGGAAGGTGGTGACCCGCGAGTCCCGCATCGGGTCGGCGGCGCGCAGCCGGGGGACGTGCCTGCGCTGCGTCTGCCCGGTCTCGGGGTCGGCGATCCGGAAGCTGATGATGCCCAGCTCGGGGTCGGCCTCGAAGGCCCGCCTGACCAGCTCCGCGGTGTCGTCGCCCGGCAGCAGCCCGTCGTCGTCCAGGAAGAGGACGACGTCCACTTCCTCGGCGCCGGGGCCGAACATCTCGATGCCGACGTTGCGCCCGCCGGGGATGCCCAGGTTCTCGGGCAGCTCCGCGGTGCGCACCTCGGCGGGCAGCGGCGGCAGCGGTGACCCGTTGCCGACCACGGCGACCGTCACCGGCGGGCCCTGCTGCTTGGCGACCGAGTCCAGCAGGTCGTTCAGCTCCGCGGGGCGGTTGCCCATGGTGATGATGACCGCGCCGACGCGCAGCGGCGTCCCCTGCGTGCTCACTTCAGCCTGCTGGAGGCGAGGACGGAGACCAGGTGCAGCAGGGTCTGGAGCAGCGCGATGCCCGCCAGCACGGCGACGCCGAGCCGGGTGAAGAACAGGTCGCCGCGCGCCTGGTCCACGATCGCGAGCAGCAGGATGAGCAGGGACGCCTCGACGCCCAGCACGAGGCGGTGCCACTTCAGCGCGGCGGCGGCCTTGCGGGCCAGCGCCACTCCGGAGGAGCGCGGCTCGGACGCCGCCTCCTTGACCGGCGGGAGCCCGCCCTGGTGCCGGGCGACCCCGACGAGGTCGGTCTCGGCCTTGATCAGCACCGCGCCGAGCGCGGCGAGGGTGCCGAGGAACGCCCACAGCCAGTCGATCCGGCCGCTGCCCCACAGGTCGGCGGCGCGCAGCCCGAAGCCGACCAGGACGGCGGCGTCGCACAGGTAGGCGCCGACGCGGTCGAGGTAGACGCCGGACAGCGAGAACTGCTGCTTCCAGCGGGCGATCTCCCCGTCCACGCAGTCCAGCAGCAGGTAGAGCTGCACCATCAGCACGCCGAGGACGGCGCCCGCGATCCCGGGCACCAGCAGCGCCGGGGCGGCGAGGACGCCGAAGACGGTCATGAGGTACGTCAACTGGTTGGGCGTGACGCGGGTGGGCGCGAGGTGCCGGTCTATGCGCAGCGACAGCTCACGCATGTAGAGCCGGCCGGCCCAGTGTTCGCCGCTGCGGCGGTCCTTGACCCCCGGGGGGTGAACGACCGGGCGCAGTTCAGCTACTGATGGCTTTGACATAGTCGGCGTATGCGTCCCTGATCTCGGTGGCGGAGAGGTCCAGGTGTTCCAGGATCGTGAAGCGGCCGGGGCGGGTCTGCGGCGCGTAGCGCACCGCTTCGACGAACTCCGGTTCCGTGAAGCCGATCTCCTCGGGGAGAACGGGCAGTCCGTGGCGGCGCAGGGTCTCGGCGATGAGGCCCGACTCCTCGCGCGCGCCGCGCAGGTGCATCGCGAAGGCGGCGCCGATGCCGACCTGCTCGCCGTGGGCGGCGGCCCGCTGCGGGTGGAGCAGGTCGAAGGCGTGGCTGATCTCGTGGCACGCGCCGGACGACGGGCGGGTGTCGCCGCTGATCGACATGGCGATGCCGGTCAGCACCAGGCCCTCGGAGAGCGTGACCAGGAAGTCGTCGTCGCCGATGCCGCCGGGGTGCCGCAGCACGGACTCGCCGGCGCTCCTGGCCATCGCCGCGGCCAGGCCGTCGATCGGCTCGCTGTTCTCGCGGTGGGACAGCTCCCAGTCCGCGAGCGCGGAGAGGTTGGAGATCGCGTCGCCGATGCCGGCCCTGACGTAGCGGGCGGGTGCCTCGCGGATCACGTCGAGGTCGATGACCAGCGCGATCGGCGTCGGGACACCGTAGGAGCCGCGCCCGTTGTCGTTGTCCAGGGTGGCGACCGGTGAGCACAGGCCGTCGTGCGAGAGGTTGGTGGCGACCGCGACCATGGGAAGGCCCACCCGCGCGGCGGCGTATTTGGTGACGTCGATGATCTTGCCGCCGCCGAGGCCGATGACCGCGTCGTAGCGCTTGCCGCGCATGGAGTCGGCGAGCTTCACGGCCGCGTCGATGGTGCCGCCGTGCACCGGGTACCAGTCCGCGCCGGGCAGCTCGGGGGCCAGCCGGTCGCGCAGCTTGAGCCCGGAGCCCTCGCTGACGGCGAAGGCGAGCTTGCCGGAGGTGGAGATCCGCTGATCGGCCAGGAGTACGGCCAGGTCGGCGATCGCGCCGCCCCTGATGTCGACGACGACCGGGGAGGGGATGAGCCTGGTCAGTACTGGCACGCAATCACCCGCCCCTTGGCGAGGTCGTCGTTGTTGTCGATCTCGACCCAGGCGACGTCACCGATCGGGGCGACGTCGATGGTGAAGCCGCGGTTGACCAGCTCCTGGTAGCCGTCCTCGTAGTACAGGTCGGGGTCGCGCTCGAAGGTGGTCTTCAGCGCGTCGGCCAGCTCGGCCGCCGCCTCGCCCTCGATGAGGGTGACGCCGATGTACTCACCGGTGGCCTCGGCCGGGTCCATCAGCTTGCTGATCCGCCGCACTCCCCTGCCGGGCTCCGCGACGACCTTCATCTCCTCGTCGGCGAGGTGCTTGACGGTGTCCAGGGCCAGCACGATCCGCTTGCCGCCGCCGCGCGCGGCCAGCAGGGTCTTCTCCACCGACACCGGGTGCACGGTGTCGCCGTTGGCCAGAATCACCCCGTGCCTGAGGACGTCGCGCGCGCACCACAGGGAGTAGGCGTTGTTCCACTCCTCGGCCTTGTCGTTGTCGATCAGGGTGAGGGTGAGGCCGTACTTCTCCTCCAGCGCCGTTTTGCGCGCGTAGACCGCTTCCTTGCGGTAGCCGACGACGACGGCGACCTCGGTCAGGCCGATCTCCGCGAAGTTGGACAGGGTGAGGTCCAGGACGGTCAGGCTGTCCGCAGCCCCTTCGGGACCGACGACCGGCACCAGTGCCTTGGGCAGGGTGTCGGTGTGGGGGCGCAGGCGTCTTCCGGCGCCGGCCGCCAGCACGAGGCCGATCATGCGGGTTCTCCTGTTTCGTCGTGTACAGCGGGAGCCCCTGCGGACACCCAGAAGCGGACGCTCTCGGTGAGGACCAGCAGCGCGAGCGCCGCGGCGAGCACCGTCAGCGCGACCGTGAAGCCTGTGTGGTGTGCGACGGCGGCCAGGAGGGCGACCACCAGGGTGCGGCCCTCGTGTCCGCCGGCCGCCCGTACCAGGGCCCGCGGCGGCGCCCCGGTGCCGCCGCGGATGCGGTACACCGTGTCGTAGTGATGGTAGGCGACCGCGGCCACCAGGCCGAAAGCGGCGGGCAACGCCCCGTTTACCCCGGAGACGGCCGCGAGGGCCAGCACCGTGCCGTACTCACCGGCCCTGAAGATCGGCGGGACCAGCCAGTCCAGGGCCCCCTTGAGCGGCCGGGAGACGGCGAAGGACGAGGTCAGGACGTAGACCACGGCCACCAGCGGCGGCCACCAGCTGCCCCGGGAGGAGAGCGCCGCGGTGGCGGTGACCGCGGCGGCGCCGAGCAGGGCGACCGCGGGCGCCGCGAAGGACGGCATACGACCGGCGAGCGGGCGCAGGATCCGGGCCCCGGCCTCGGCGAGCGGCCCGCTGTCGGCGAGGTCGGCGAGCGCCTGGGCGGCCCGGTCGGTGCGCTGCGCCTTGCGGGTGAGTGAGCGCAGGACGCGGCCCGCGGTGGTGTAGCAGGCGGCGAGGCCGCAGCCGACCAGCAGGACGACGAAGGTGACGCGCGGGGTGGTGACCGCGGTGAGCACGGCTATCAGCGCCCAGCGCTCGCCGATCGGCAGCACGATCATCCGCCGTACCCACACCGTCCAGCCGACGCTGTCGAGCCTGCCGGACAGCGCGGCGGTGGGGCTGGTGTTGGCGGTGGCGTCGTGGTTGGCCTCGTTGAAGGCGAAGTCGACGACATGGCGGCAGGTCTGGAGGACCATCGCGCCGAGCGCGAGCGCCCATACGTCGTGGCCGCCGCGGGCGGCGCCGAGCGCGAGGCCCGCGTAGTAGGCGTACTCCTTGGCCCGGTCGAAGGTGGCGTCGAGCCAGGCGCCGAGCGTGGAGTACTGGAGGGAGTAGCGGGCGAGCTGGCCGTCGGTGCAGTCCAGGACGAACGAGGCGAGCAGCAGGACGCCCGCCGCGACGTATCCGGTCCGGGTGCCGGTGGCCGCGCAGCCCGCGGCGATCAGCGCGACCAGCAGCGACGCGGTGGTGACCTGGTTCGGGGTGAGGCCGCGGCGGGCGCACCAGCGGGCCAGGTAGCGCGAGTACGGGCTGATGCAATGGGTGGTGAAGAAGCCGTCGCGGGACTTCACCGCGCTGCGCAGCCGTACCGCCTCCTCGTCCACGGCGGCGACGGCCTCGGCCGCCGCGGTCCGCTCGGCGGCGTCGGCGGGGACGGCCGCGACGAGGACGCCCAGCTCGGGGCGGTGCGGGGCGGCGCCCTGCGCGTCGAGGGCGGCGGCCAGCGCGTCGGGGACGACGGCGGCCGAGGTGGCCGCGCGGGCGGCGGGGGCGGTGTCGCCGTCGGCGGCGGACAGCAGGGTGCCGCCGGGGGCCGACACGGACGAGGCCGGTACGGAGGGAGCGGTCTGCGACGGGACGGTGGCGCCGCCCTGCGCGGTCAGCCCGGTGACGGCGGCGGTGAGCGCCTGGCGGCCTGCGGCCTGCGCGGACACGGCGCCCGCAATCGCGGCGGTGTCGAAGCGCGGGTCGGTCAGGGCCAGGCGCAGCGCGTGCCGGTGGCCGACGAAGCGGCGGTCGACGACGGCGACCCGGTCGGCGGCGGGCACCTGGGCGAGCCGCGCGGCGACGGCGACGGGCGTGTCCGCCTCGACCACCTGGAATCCCAGCGCCCGCAGGTCGTCCGCGAGCGGCGACGCTGATCCCGCGGCGGGCGGGCCGGTGAGAATGGCGGTCGACAGAGGAACTCACTCCCTGGATGCGTGCGAAGGGCTTGCCTGTAAGGGCCGCGGTCGGCAAGTCCGGGCCAGGCACGACGGCAGAGGCTATCGGATCCACGTCCGCCACCGTTCACCGCCCGTTCGCCTGAACTTGGCGTGCCCGGCGTGATCATCATCGTTGATCACGGGCGCCCGGACAAACGACGGACGCGCTCACCCGTACGAGTGAGGTGGGCGGTGTTCCCCGCGCCCCCTCTGCGCGCCTCATCACCGCAGGTCACCGCACATGACAACGGTCTCCAGTACCGGCTTGCCCACGGTGGGTAACCGGTGTTGACTGACCGCCGCACACCGGATAGCACGGCGGTCCGACGAGAGGGGGACGCGGCCATGGGGTCAGGCCACGCGCACGGCCACGGCGAAGGTCGCACGCGCAGCGGCGGCCAGGAGCGCGGCGGCGAGCGGGAGGACGGCGGCGACGGCGGCCGGAAGAAGGGCCACGGTCACGACCACAGCCACGGTCTGCGGCCGGGCGCCGACGGCACGGCCGGTTCCGCGTACCGCGGCCGGCTGCGGATCGCGCTCGGCATCACGCTCTTCGTGCTCGCGGTCGAGGTGGTCGGCAGCGCGGTCACCGACTCCCTCGCGCTGCTCGCCGACGCCGGTCACATGGCGACCGACGCGGCCGGTATCGCGATGGCGCTGCTCGCCATCCACATCGCCAACCGCCCCGCCAGCGAGCGCCGCACCTTCGGCTTCGCGCGCGCCGAGATCCTGGCGGCGGTCCTCAACGCGGTGCTGCTCTTCGGCGTCGGCGCGTTCATCTTCTACGAGGGCGTACGGCGGCTGATCAGCCCGCAGCACATCGACGCAGGCGGCACCGTCGTCTTTGGCGCGATCGGTCTGGTCGCGAACTCCGTGTCACTCGTTGTGCTGATGCGCGGGCAGCGCGAGAGCCTCAATGTGCGGGGCGCTTTCCTCGAGGTGATGGCGGACGCGCTCGGGTCGCTCGCGGTGATCGTGGCGGCCGTGGTGTTCATGACCACCGGCTGGCGGCAGGCCGACCCGGTGGCGTCACTGCTGATCGGTCTGATGATCGTGCCGCGCACGTGGAAGCTGCTGCGCGAGGCCGTCGACGTCCTGCTGGAGGCCGCGCCCAAGGGCGTTGACATGGGCGATGTCCGCAGCCACATCGAGGGCCTGCCCGGCGTGGAGGGCCTGCACGATCTGCATGTGTGGACGATCACCTCGGGGATGCCGGTGCTGTCGGCGCACGTGGTGGTCAGCCAGGAGGTCCTGGAGGCGGTCGGCTACGAGAAGATGCTGCACGACCTTCAGGGCTGCCTCGGCACGCATTTCGATGTGGAGCACTGCACCTTCCAGTTGGAGCCGGTCGGGCACGCGGAGCACGAGGCGCGGCTCTGCCACTGAGCGGCACGCGAAGTGAGGCAGACTGAGGGCCTGTCGTCGAAAGCGAAGGATGGACATGCCCACCAGTCCTGCCACCGGCCGACCCGGCTCCCCCACCGCCGTACCGTCGCCCAATGGTGTTGCCGCGCAGACCCTGGCAGATGCCGAGCAGACCCCGGCGGGTCAAGCCGTGGCGGAACCGATCCTGCTCGAACTCGTCGACGAGGACGGCCGGACCATCGGCACCGCGGAGAAGCTGTCCGCGCACCAGGCGCCCGGACGCCTGCACCGCGCCTTCTCGGTGTTCCTCTTCGACGGCGAGGGCCGGCTGCTGTTGCAGCGCCGCGCGCTGGGCAAGTACCACTCCCCCGGTGTCTGGTCCAACACCTGTTGCGGGCACCCGTACCCCGGTGAGCAGCCGTTCGTGGCCGCGGCCCGGCGCACCGCCGAGGAATTGGGCGCGGCGCCGGTGCTGATGCGCGAGGCGGGCACGGTCCGCTACAACCACCCGGACCCGGCCTCCGGTCTGGTGGAGCAGGAGTACAACCACCTGTTCGTCGGGCTGATCGGCGACGCGCTGCGGCCGGACCCCGAGGAGATCGACGACACGGCGTTCGTGGGCCCGCAGGAGCTGGCGCGGCTGCGCGCGGACGGGCCCTTCTCGGCGTGGTTCCAGACGGTGCTCGACGCGGCGCTGCCGACCGTGCGCGAGGTCACCGGCGGTACGGCGGGCTGGTAGCCCCCGTCCGGCGGGGCCCCGTCCGGCACCGGGCAGGACGGGCAGGGCAGCACGGGACGGGCACGCTGGTCAGGACGGGCAGGCAGGACGGGCAGGCAGGCCAGGACGGGCAGGCAGGTCAGGGCAGGACAGGCCGCGGCTTCAGAGGGCGGTGGTCCGCAGCGGGAGCGCCGCCCAGATCACCTTGCCGCCGGTCTCGGTCTGCGCGATGTCGCACTGGCCGCCCGCCTCCGCGGTGATCGTCTTCACCAGCAGCAGCCCGCGCCCGCCGGTCTGCCCGTGGTCGGCCTCCAGCGCCCTGGGGCGGTACGGGTGGTTGTCCTCGACGGCGATCCTGATCCAGTCGGCGCCGATCGCGACCTCGACGGTGATCTCGGGCGACAGCACGGCCGCGTGCTTCACCGCGTTGGTGACCAGTTCCGAGACGATGACCAGCAGTCCGTACAGCAGGTCCTCGTCGATCGGCACCCCCTGGTCGGCGACGAGGGCGCGCACCCCGCGCCGCACCTGGGGCACGGACGAGTCGAGAGCCGGGGCGGTGAACCGCCACACCCCCTCGTACGGTCTCGGAGCCGGAGCCTGATCGGGCGGGACGCTCCCGCGCACCTCCATGACCGCACCCACCGTCGCTTTCGCGTGACGTGTCCCCGCGGCCCCTGCCGACAACCCCGGCAGCTTCCGCCTCACAGGTCGAGTGTCCGTAACGGCGGGAGCCGAACAGGCAGGAAACCGTAAGTCCGCACCTTTCAGTAATTTTTGACCGGAAACGATCGCCGACTTCGTTTTTTCGATCGATTCGCGGCAGTCTTCGGACGCTTCCCGAACTCTTCGACCGAGATCATCTGCACGTGCACGGCGTACCGGTCTGTCCTGGCGCGGGCGCCGTGCGCCCCCGGCCGGCCGCGCGCCGGTCGATAGGATCTGTCGGCACCGGCCAGCGCATGTCGCCCCCGTGAAGGAGCACGCATGTCCACCTCCGGCCCTGGGCTGCTCGTCAGCGCCGCGGACGGCACCGCGACCGTGACGATCAGCAATCCGGCCCGGCGCAACGCGATGACGACGGCCATGTGGCAGTCGCTGCCGGGACTCCTCCACGACCTCGCGGTCGATCCCGCCGTCCGCGTGCTGGTCCTCACCGGCGCGGGCGACACCTTCTGCGCGGGCGCCGACATCACCGACCTCGCCGACCCCGTCTCGTCGAGCGGCGCGCAGTCCGCCGCCATGGCCGCGGAGGAGGCGCTGGCCGCCTTCCCCAAGCCGACGATCGCGGCCGTACGCGGCTACTGCGTGGGCGGCGGCTGCCAGCTCGCCGTCGCCTGCGACCTGCGCTTCGCCGCGCGGGGCGCCCGCTTCGGGATCACGCCCGCGCGCCTGGGCATCGTCTACGGCGCCGCCTCCACCCAGCGCCTGGTGCGGCTCGCGGGGCCCGGTACCGCCAAACACCTGCTGTTCTCGGCCGAGTTGATCGACGACGAGCGGGCGCTGCGCACCGGCCTGGTGGACGAGGTGCTGCCGGAGGACGAGCTGGACAAGCGGGTCACGGAGTTCGCCGGGGTGCTGCGGTCGCGCTCGCAGCTCACCCAGGCCGCCGCGAAGGAGTTCACCGCGACGGCGGACGCGTCGGACGACGCGGCCCGCGCCGCCCACTGGGCCCGGCAGGCCGCCCTCAGCGGCGACACCGCCGAGGGCGTCGCCGCCTTCCTCGAACGCCGCGAGCCGCGCTTCACCTGGACCCCGGCAGCGGACTGAAGCAATTGCGCGGCCGACCGAGCGGAGGAACGAAGTCGATGGCACGGCTCACGACGGCCGAGGTCCGCCGCTGGCGCGCCCGCTCCCAGGGCCTGACCGAGGACGGAAGCGACGGCGCGGGCGGCAGCGCGGGCGAAAGCGACGGCAGCGGCAGCGGCAGCGGCAGCGGCAGCGGCAGCGGCAGCGGCAGCGGCAGCGGCAGCGGCAGCGGCAGCGGCAGCGGCAGCGGCAGCGGATCGTACGGTGGCGGACGCCGTCCGGCTCTCGGCCGGTCTCCAGGCGCAGGACGCGAAGGCGTGCCGCCTCCAGGTCAGGGCGCGGACCGGCGGCACCCACGGCGCGCCGACCGCGGCCGACGTGGACACGGCGTGCGGCGCGGACCGCCGCGCCGTCGTCCGCACCTGGCTGATGCGCGGCACCCTGCACGCGGTGGCGGCCGAGGACGTCCGCTGGCTGACCGCGCTGCTCGGCCCGCGCGCGGCCGACGCGTACCGCGGGCGCCGCGCCCGGCTGGGCCTCGACGAGGAGCTGTGCGAGCGGGCGCTGCCCGCCCTGGAGCGGGTGCTGGCCGACCGGCCGCCCGTACCGCGCGCCGAGCTGGTCGATTTGCTCGCGGCGGAGGGGGTGGCCGTGGACCCGGGCGGCCAGGCCCCGGCGCACCTCGTGCTTTTCGCGGCGGCCAGGGGCGTGCTGTGCCGCGGCCCCGAGGCGGCGGGCGACGTGTCCACGTATGTCCTGCGTGAGCGGTGGCTGAAAGACGTCCCCGACGACGGCCCGACCGGCGACGACGCGCTGGCCGAACTGGCCGTCCGGCACGCCACCGCCTACGGCCCCGCGTCGGTCGCCGACTTCGCGCGCTGGTCCGGGCTGCCCCTGGGCCAGGCCAGGCGCGGCCACCGAGCGGCGGCGGACCGGCTCGCGCAGGTCGCGGGCCCGGACGGCGAGCCGCTGTGGGCCGCGGCCGGCACGGCGCCGCCTCCGGCGCGGCCCGCGGACCGGCCGCAGGTACGGCTGACCGGGCACTTCGACCCGTACCTGCTCGGCTACCAGGACCGCGACGCCCTGCTCGACCCGGCCTTCTCGACCCGTATCGCCACGGGCGGCGGCATGCTCATGCCCTGCGTGCTGCGCGACGGCGCGGTGGTCGCCACCTGGCGCCACACCTGGCAGGGCCGCCGTCTCACGCTCCGTGTCGAGCCGCTGACCGGCCCCCTCCCCGCCCCGGTCGCCGCCGGCATCACGGCCGAGGTCGCCGACATCGGCCGCTTCCTGGGCACGGAGGCCGCGTGGGAGTGGGCGCGGGGGCTGTAGGCGTCCCCATGACCGGCCCGGCTGAACGCCCAGCGCACACGGGTCGCACCGGCACGCGGTCCGCGCCGGAGTGGAGGCAGGGGTTGCGGGCGTCCCCCTCAAAGCTCAGCGCGTACGGGTCACCGGCACGCGGTCCCCGGCAGAGTAAAGGGCAGGGGTTGCGGGCGTCCCCCTCACGGCCCGGCTGAAGGCTCAGCGCATGCGGGTCGCGCCCACCGCCACGCGGTCGGCGGCGCCCGGCGGCATGGCCGGGTGGCGGCCGAGGAGGATCACGCCGATGGTGATGGCGGCGAGACCGGCGGCCTCCCAGGCGAGGGCGCCGGGGGTGACGCGCAGGCGGTCGCCGAGGAAACCTATGCCGCAGGCGATTCCGGCCAGCGGCTGGGCGGCGGTCAGCGCGGGCAGCGACATCCGCAGCGAGGCGGTCTCGAAGGCGCTCTGGACGAGCAGCATGCCGGTGAGGCCGATGACGGCGATGGCGTACGGCTGCCAGTGCACGGCGAGGGCGGCCACACCCTCGTCACCGGCCAGTTGGCTACAGATCCGGGTGAGGGCGTCCTGGAGTCCGTAGAGCAGGCCCGCGGCCAGCGCGAGGAGCGTGGCCTCGGAGGACGGCGGCAGCCGCTTGGCCGCGCCGGTGAGCAGCAGCGCGAGCCCGGCGACGATGCCGAAGACCAGCCAGTGCCGCAGCGCCCCCGCCTCGGCCGCGCTGCCCTCCGGCTGGCCCGCGACGATGAAGGCGGTCACGCCGAGGGCGAGCAGGACGACGCCGCCCCAGCCGCTGAGGCCGAGGGACTGGCGTGGGGTGAGCCAGCGGGCGAGCGCCATGGCGAAGAGCAGATTGGTGGCGGTGAGCGGTTCGACCAGGGAGACCTCGCCGTAGACGAGGGCGACGGCTCCGAGCACCTGGCCGCAGACCATCAGGCCGACACCGAGCAGCCAGTCCGGCATCCGTACCAGGTGCAGCAGCAGCCGGAAGGACAGGAAGTCCGCGAGCGAGGCACGCGCGGCCGCACGCTGCTGCAACACGAAACCAAGGCCGAGGCAGCACGCGGCACTGACTCCCAGCAGGAACACGGCCACGCGGTCACTGTATAGGCACTGACCGCGGGATCGAGGGGTTCCGTGGGCTTCGCCACAGGTCCGCGTCGCCTTCGGGACAGCGACGCGGACAGCTCACCGACAGCTCACGAACAGCTCGCGGACAGCGGTCCCACGGGAGCCGGCCGGCCCGGCGGACAGCCGAGCGCCAGGCGGCCGACAGCCGGGCGACAGGGCGCCCCGCAGCCGCCGTACGGGTCACGGCCGCGCGTTCGGAACCGTTTCCGCGCTCTCCCACACCGTGAGGAACGCCAGCCGCAGGCACGCGGCGAGCGCCGGGTGCTCGATGTAGAGCGCGGTCGTCGCGCCGGTCCCGGCCACCGGGTCCGGCATGTCGCAGAGCACCAGCGACGCGTCGGCGACCACCAGCTTCAGCGGCAGCGCGGAGGTGAAACGGTGCTCCTCGCCCGCCGCGCCGAAGCGCCGTACGTTCTCCAGCACCTCCGTGTCGTCGAGCGAGTCGTGGGTGTAGATCGCCCGCACCGAGCCGCCCGAGCGGCGCAGCCGACGTACCACCTTGATGCCGGGGGTGTTCGCGGCCGGGGCGACGAAGGGCGGTTTGCAGAAGCTCAGCAGTTCGGTCTTGGCCTGGCCCTGGATGTCGGTGAACGCCTCGGCTATCGATTTGGGGTCGCGCAGGATCTCGACGTAGTCGATCGGCACGGTCTGCGTGCGGCCGTCGGCCCAGACCGGGACGAGGGCGGCGGTCAGCGCGGAGGAGACGCGGTCGAGGCGTTCGAGGGTCTCGCGCTGAAGGGCCATGAGGCGGGCGACGGCCAGTTCCGGCGCGACGGCCGAGAAGGTGGCGACCCGGCCGGGGTGCGCGGTCGCCAGCCGCCGCCGTACCAGCGTGTCGAGCACGTCGTACACCCGCTGCCGGGGTACGTCCGCCGCCCGCGCGACCTCCGCCGCCGTGTACGACTCGCGTCGCACGAGGGCGAGATAGACCCGCGCCTCGTACCGCGCGAGACCCAGCGCGACAAGGTCGTTGACCGGTTCTTCCTCCGTCTCCATGGCGCCACAAGGTATACGGCGGAGATCGACTTGCGGAAGCGAGCCGGGGTCGGATCCAGGCCGATCCGAGGGCAACTCTTTGCCATAGGCCGGTAGTTACTTGGGCCCTCGGTCACTACGTTCAGCATCGGTCACCACTCACGGTGGTGGCAGTCGGCAGTAGATGACATCCGGATCACCAGTGAACGTGCGCCACACGAAGTCCCAGGCGTCGCCGTCGCATGATCGGTTGTCATGACCTTGACATGAAGGTCAGCGGCGGACGCCCTCGGGAGCCGATCCCCCCATGGAGGGCAGTTCATTGAAGTCGTCACACCCCGGCCGGGCCAGACGGGCCGTCCGCCGCACGGCGGTCGCCGTACTGTCGGCGGCGGCTCTCGTCACCGGCGGTCTGCTGGCCACCGCGGCGCCGTCCGTCGCCAGCACCCCGGCGTCGGGCGCGGCAGCCACCTCCGCGTCGTCGAGCACGGCCGCGTCGTCGCACACCTCCGCGTCGTCGAGCACGGCCGCGTCGTCGCACACCTCCGCGTCGTCGAGCACGTCCGCGAGCACGTCGTCCGGCGCGTCCGCGTCCGCGTCGTCGGCCGCTCCCACCCAGCGCCTGTGCGCCGTCCCCGCCAAGAAGGGCCAGATGGCCTGCATGGCGCTGACCCGTACCGACGTCGTCCACCACCTCGGCATCACCCCGAACGCCACCCCCTCCGGCTACGGCCCCACCGACCTCCAGAGCGCGTACGCGCTGCCGTCGTCAGCGGGCGCCGGAGCCACCGTCGCGATCGTGGACGCGCAGGACGACCCCAACGCCGCGGCCGACCTGAGCACGTACCGCGCGCAGTACGGGCTGCCGGCCTGCACCACGGCCAACGGCTGCTTCAAGAAGATCAACCAGAACGGCTCGACCACGTCGCTGCCGAGCGCCGACTCCGGCTGGGCCGGTGAGATCTCACTCGACCTGGACATGGTCAGCGCGGTCTGCCCGCAGTGCCACATCCTGCTGGTCGAGGCCACCTCGGCGAGCATGGACGACCTGGGCACCGCGGTGAACCAGGCGGTCACACAGGGCGCGAAGTACGTCTCCAACAGCTACGGCGGCAGCGAGGACTCCTCCGACACCACCGCCGACTCGCAGTACTTCAACCACCCGGGCGTCGCCATCACCGTCAGCTCAGGCGACGAGGGCTACGGCGCGGAGTACCCGGCCGCGTCCAAGTACGTCACCGCCGTCGGCGGCACCGCGCTCAGCCGGGCCAGCGGCACCACCCGCGGCTGGACCGAGTCCGTCTGGAACACCTCGAGCACCGAGGGCACCGGCTCCGGCTGCTCGGCCTACGACGCCAAGCCCACCTGGCAGACCGACACCGGCTGCGCCAAGCGCACCATCGCCGACGTCTCCGCCGTCGCCGACCCGGCCACCGGCCTGGCCGTCTACGACAGCTACCAGGCGTCCGGCTGGCAGGTCTACGGCGGCACCAGCGCCTCGTCGCCGATCATCGCCTCCGTCTACGCCCTGGCCGGCACCCCCGCGGCCGGGACCACCCCCGCCTCCTACCCGTACTCCCACACCGGCTCGCTGAACGACGTCACCAGCGGCTCCAACGGCTCGTGCGGCGGCTCCTACCTGTGCACCGCGAAGGCCGGATACGACGGGCCGACCGGGCTGGGCACGCCGAACGGCACGGCCGCCTTCACCAACGGCGGTTCGACCGGCGGCAACACGGTGACGGTCACCAACCCGGGCGCCAAGTCCACCGCGGTCAACACCGCGGCCTCGCTCCAGATCAGCGCCAGCGACTCGGCCTCGGGCCAGACCCTCACCTACAGCGCCTCCGGCCTGCCGACCGGTCTGTCGATCAACTCCTCCACCGGTCTGATCAGCGGCACCCCGACGGCGGCGGGCACGTACAACGTCACCGTCACCGCCACGGACACCACCAGCGCCTCCGGCAGCGCGTCCTTCACCTGGACCGTCACCGGGTCGGGCGGCGGCTGCACCACCGCGCAGCTCCTGACCAACCCCGGCTTCGAGAGCGGCAACACCGGCTGGACGACGTCCTCCGGCGTCATCGACAACAGCACCGGCGCCCCCGCCCACAGCGGCTCGTACAAGGCGTGGCTGAACGGCTACGGGACCACCCACACCGACACGCTCGCCCAGTCGGTGACGATCCCCGCCTCCTGCACCAGCGCCACCTTCACCTTCTACCTCTACGTCAGCAGCCAGGAGACCAGCACCACCACGGCGTACGACAAGCTCACCGTCGCCGCGGGCAGCACCACGCTGGCCTCGTACTCCAACCTCAACAAGGGCACCGGCTACGTGCAGCGGTCGGTCAACCTGTCCTCCTACAAGGGCCAGACGGTCACCCTGAAGTTCACCGGCACCGAGGACTCCAGTCTCGCGACGTCGTTCCTGATCGACGACGCGGCGGTCAACGTCGGCTAGCCCGTCGTCCGCCGGGGTCCTCCGGATCGGCGACACCCGGCGACGGGAGGGCTTCCCACCCCGGCCCCACAGGGGCGGGAAGCCCTCCCCGCCGCATCGGTGAAGGCGGCACCACGTTCGCCGTCGCCACGGCCAGGCCCTAGAGGTCGATGACGACCTTGCCCCGCACGTGCCTGCCGGCCTGGAGCTCGGCAGCCCGGCGGATCCGCTCGACCGGGAAGGTCTCCGCGATCGGCACCCGGAGCCGGCCCGTGGCGACCAGGCGGGCGATCTCCTCCAGAGCGCCGGGAGCCGCGTTCGCGCCGTTGGCTGCGGGCACCCCGTCGACCTGCGCGGCGATGGCGCAGATGCGACCGTCCGGGACGCCGAGTTCCCTGGCGGCGTGCACGGTCTCCACGCCGTGCAGGTCGACGGCGGCCGTGACGCCGCCGGGAGCGAGCGATCGGACCCGGTCGGCCAGGCCGTCGCCGTAGACGACCGGCTCCGCCCCGAGCTCGCGCAGATAGTCGGCCGACGCCGCCGATCCCGTCCCGATCACGCGCGCTCCCGCGATCCGGGCCAGTTGGACGGCGAAGACCCCGACCCCGCCCGCCGCGCCGCCGATCAGCACGGTGTCGCCCGGGCCCGGATCGATGACGGCGAGGGCGGCGGATGCCGTACGGCCGGCGATCGTGAGGGTGGCGGCGGTACGGTCGTCGACGCCGTCGGGCGTGTGGTGGGCCTCGTTCGCCGCCGTCCCCCCGGCCGGGTCGATCACCACGAAGTCGGCGACCGCGCGGGACAGGGCGCCCCCGAACACCCGGTCGCCGGGGGCGAACCCGCTCACCTCGGCACCGACCTGGTCGGCCACTCCCGCGTAGTCGGTTCCGAACCCGGCCGGCAGGCTCAGGCCGAACCGGGCGGCGGTGTCCGCGTCGGCGGTCATGATCCAGTCCATCGGATTCAGTCCGGCCGCGGTGACCCGTACGCGGATCTGTCCCGGACCGGCCTGCGGGGCGGGAACCTCGTGGACCTCCAGGGCCTCGGGGCCGCCGAACGACTCGAGCCGGACCGCCCTGCTCCCGCCCGCGGGAGGCTGATCGCTCTGTGCCTTCATGTGCGTCTGTCTCCTTGGGACCGAGGGAACACACCGAAACGGACTATGCTCCGTTTACATGAATGACCGTAACATAAACGGAGCGCGATCCGTTTCGGCGGACGCGGAGCCCCGCGCGCCACGGGCGGACGCGGCCCGCAACCGCGACCAGTTGCTCGCGGTGGCGACCCGCGTGTTCATGTCGGCCGACGCCGAGCCGTCGATGCGGGCGATCGCCCGCGAGGCCGGGGTCGGGATCGCCACGCTCTACCGGCACTTCCCGACCCGCGAGTCGCTGGTCGACGCGGTCTACCAGGATCAGGTCGTACGACTGACGACCGGTGCCCGCGAGCTGCTCGGTCAGCTGCCCCCGGCCGCGGCGATGCGGCGCTGGACGGACTTGTTCGGCGACTGGATCGCGACCAAGAACGGCATGCTCGACACGCTCCTCGCGATGATCGAGTCGGGCGAGATCACCCATGCGCGGACCCGGACCGAGCTGCTGACGGCCATCACGACGATGCTCGACGCGGGCAGTGCGGCGGGCGACCTCCGTTCCGACGTCACCGCCGAGGACATCGCCGCCGCCCTCATCGGCATCTTCACCGTGGCCCCCCGGCCCGGGCGCGCGGCCAAGGCCGGCCGCCTGCTGGACCTGCTGATGGACGGCCTGTCGCCCGCCGCCCGGCCGAGCCGCGCCGAAGACTGAGTCGGCGTCAGCCGTGTCGGCGTGCCGCGCCGAAGACCGACCGGGTCAACCGCGGCGGCGTGCCGCACCGAAGGGATCGCGGGACCCCGGGCCGGCCCCCACTGCCGACCCGGGGTCCCGCGATGGTGCCGATCACCGCACGTCGACGGTGATCTTCCACCCCGCGATGGCATGGCAGGACATGACACCGGGGGTGGCGCCGGGGCAGGCGCGCCGGAACCCGCTCAGTTCGGCGGTGCCCACCCGCGCGCCTCGGTAGACGCCGGGAGAGATCTCGGAGAGGGCGGCGCCCCGCTCGCCGGGCGGCCGGTCGCCGGGGGCGGTGGCGACCCGCAGGGTGCTGCCGACACTCAGGCAGACCTCGCGGCCTTCGGCCCCGCCGCCGGGCGTGACCGTGACGTCACCGCAGACCGGCCGGGTGCTGCTGTCGCTCGGATCGGGCGACCCGACACGTACGCCGCTCGCGCTTCCGCAACCGGCCACCAGCAGTACGGCGGCGGCAGCGGCGAATGTCCGAGCGCGCATCGTGTCCTCCTCCGGCGGCCGGTTCGGGGTCCGGTCATGGATGGGACGCAGCCGGACGCCACCGGGTTCCCTCCCGCCCGGAGGGTCCGGGGGCGCCGTCGGGAACGCGGCGCGGGCCGCCTCGGGGAATCGGGGCCCAGGCGCGCTCGGGGTTCGCTCAGCGCTCGGTGATGCGGCCGTCGGCGACCTCGACGCGGCGGGTCGTGTGCACGGCGTCCAGCATCCGCCGGTCGTGGGTGACCAGCAGCAGCGTGCCCTCGTACGCGGCCAGCGCCGCTTCGAGCTGTTCGATCGCGGGCAGGTCGAGATGGTTGGTCGGCTCGTCGAGGACCAGGAGATTGACGCCGCGGGCCTGGAGCAGCGCCAGCGCGGCGCGGGTGCGCTCGCCGGGCGAGAGGGTCGCGGCGGGGCGCAGCACATGGGCGGCCTTGAGGCCGAATTTGGCGAGAAGCGTACGGATCTCGGCCGGATCCATGTCGGGCGCCGGGGCGCGGAAGGCGTCGAGGAGCGGTTCCTGCCCGCGGAAGAGGCCGCGGGCCTGGTCGACCTCGCCGACCAGGACGCCGGGGCCGAGCGCGCTGTGGCCCTCGTCCAGCGGGAGGCGGCCGAGCAGCGCGGCGAGCAGGGTGGACTTGCCCGAGCCGTTGGCGCCGGTGATGGCCACCCGGTCGGCCCAGTCGATCTGGAGGTCGACCGGCCCGAAGGCGAAGTCGCCGCGGCGCACGCGGGCGCCGCGCAGGGTGGCCACCACGGCGCCCGAGCGGGGCGCGGCGGCGATCTCCATCCGCAGTTCCCACTCCTTGCGCGGCTCCTCGACCACGTCCAGGCGCTCGATCATCCGGTCGGTCTGCCGGGCCTTGGCGGCCTGCTTCTCACTGCCCTCGGCGCGCGCCTTGCGGGCGATCTTGTCGTGGTCGGGCGCCTTGCGCATGGCGTTCCTGACGCCCTTGTCCATCCAGCCGCGCTGCATGCGCGCCCGCGCTTCGAGTCCGGCCTTGGTGTCGGCGTACTCGTCGTACTCCTCGCGGGCGTGCCGCCGGGCCGTCTCGCGTTCCTCCAGATAGGCGGTGTAGCCGCCGCCGAAGATGCTGACCTGCTGCTGGGCGAGGTCCAGCTCCACCACGCGGGTGACGGTGCGGGTGAGGAATTCGCGGTCGTGGCTGACCAGGACCGTACCGGCGCGCAGGCCGCCGACGAATTTCTCCAGCCGTTCCAGGCCGTCGAGGTCGAGGTCGTTGGTGGGCTCGTCCAGCAGGAAGACGTCGTAGCGGCTGAGCAGCAGCGAGGCGAGTCCCGCGCGGGCGGCCTGGCCGCCGGAGAGCGAGAACATCGGCTGGTCCAGGTCGACGCCGAGGCCGAGCGAGGCAGCGGCCTCCTCGGCGCGTTCGTCCAGGTCGGCGCCGCCGAGCGCCAGCCAGCGGTCGAGTCCGGTCGCGTACGCGTCGTCGGCGCCCGGAGCCTCGTCCACCAGCGCCTGGGTGGCGGCGTCCAGGGCCGCCTGGGCGGCGGTGACCCCGGTGCGGCGGCTCAGGAACTCCCGCACGCTCTCCCCGCCCGGCAGCCGCTCGGGCTCCTGCGGCAGATGCCCGACGGTGGCGGTGGCCGGGCTGAGCCGCAGCGTCCCGTCCTCGGGCGTGTCGAGCCCGGCGAGCAGCCGCAGCAGCGTGGACTTGCCCGCGCCGTTGGCGCCGACCAGACCGATGACGTCGCCGGGGGCGACGACCAGGTCCAGGCCGGAGAACAGGACACGGTCGCCGTGTCCGGCGGCGAGATTCTTGGCGACGAGAGTGGCACTCATAAGAGGGCGGAGTTTATCGGGTGCGACGGGAGGCGGGCGAAGGGCTTTCACGGCGGGCGGCGGAGGCTTGCCCTCCGGTCGGCGGAGGGCTTGCCTCCGGTCGGGCCAAGGGCTGTCGCCGGGTCTCGCCGTGCCGACGGGTCCGGCTCGACGCGAGGTGGGTGGCCGGTGCAGCCATATTGGCTGGTTGCCTTCTTACGCTGCCTTAACCTACGGTTGCGTAACTTACGTAGGCGTAGGTGCGAATCTCCGCTGCACCCGCAGGCCGTGCGTATGTGCCCGTGGATCCGTCCGCGGCGCCGTACGACCGACTGATCGCATGTCGCGTACGTACGTCCGTACGATCCGTACAGCCCGTGCGGGTCCCGTACACCCCCGTCCCATGTCCGTCCCCTCTCCCGTCCCCAGGAGCCCCCGTGACCTTGACCTCGCCCGACCGTGCCCAACCCGACGTCTGGAGCGACGCGACGCTGCTCTACGCGCTGGAGGAGGTCGTCGAGCGGGAGCTCAACCGGCACCTCGGCGTGGCCAAGGAGTGGATGCCCCACGAGTACGTGCCGTGGAGCGACGGCCGCAATTTCGACGGAATAATGGGGGGCGAAGCCTGGGCCCCCGAGCAGTCCAAGGTCACGGACGTCGGCCGGATCTCCCTCGTGGTCAATCTGCTCACCGAGGACAATCTGCCCAGCTACCACCACGAGATCGCGACACTCTTCGGCCGTGACGGCGCCTGGGGCACCTGGGTGCACCGCTGGACCGCCGAGGAGGGCCGGCACGCGATCGTCATGCGCGACTACCTGCTGACCAGCCGCGCCGTCGACCCGGTCGAGCTGGAACGGTTCCGCATGCAGCACATGTCGGAGGGCTTCGAGCACGACCACCGGCACAGCATGGTCCACTCCGTGGCGTACGTCGCCTTCCAGGAGCTGGCCACCCGCGTCTCGCACCGCAACACCGGACACCAGTCGGGTGACCCCGTGTGCGACCGGATGCTCGCCAGGATCGCCACCGACGAGAACCTGCACATGGTCTT
Organism: Streptomyces sp. NPDC087422; assembly: GCF_044744145.1. Taxonomy (NCBI): domain Bacteria; kingdom Bacillati; phylum Actinomycetota; class Actinomycetes; order Kitasatosporales; family Streptomycetaceae; genus Streptomyces; species Streptomyces sp. NPDC087422. Next base: position 582,633 of record NZ_JBIUXT010000004.1, read on the forward strand.
CTACCGGAATCTCCTGGCCGCCGCCCTCGAGCTCGCCCCCGACCTCGCGATGCGGGCCATCCGTGACGTCGTCGTCGAATTCCGCATGCCGGGACACGGCATGCCCGGCTTCGAGCGGGCCGCCGCCCGCATGGCCATCGGCGGCATCTACAACCTCCGCATCCACCACGACGACGTCCTCCAGCCCGTTCTGCGCCACCTCAAGGTCCTCGAGATCTCCGGTCTCGGCCCCGAGGGCCTCCAGGCCCAGCAGGAGCTCGGCCTCTTCATGGGCGGCCTCAACGAACAGGCCACCCGCTTCGACGAGCGCCGCGAAGCCCTTCTCGCCCGCCGCGCCGCCCGCGCCTAATCCCCTTCGGGCCGCGCCCCTAAGACGTCCACCTCCCGAAGGTGGGCGCTCTGGCGGCGCGGCACCGCGCGGTTGTCTTACCGAGGTCGGCACGCCCGATCTTTTAGGGGGCGCGGGGAACTGCGCGCTCAGCCACGACAGTGGCGCGGCCTCAGAACCGGCGCCGGCGGGGCAGTTGCCGTGGGTTCTCGGGCCGCAGGCCCGGCGGGGGCCGGTCGCGCAGTTCCTCGCGCCCCCGACGGGACCCGGCTCCCCGAGAGCCGTGCGGGCCCTAGGCGGCACGCCCGATCTTTTCAGGGGCGCGGGGAACGGCGCGACCAGCCACGACGGTGGCGCGGCCTGAAAACCGGCCCCAGCGGGGCACCGGCTGTCGCAGGGACACCGACCCGGTGGAGGCGGGAAACAATCATGCACGCATGCTTGATTGTTGCGGGCCCCGCCTGCCACCCTCGTGGCCATGGCCGATCCGCAGTCCGTCCGTACCGTCCTGGCCGATCTGAGAGCGGAGAGCGACGCGCTCGACGACGTGGTGGCCGGGCTGGAGCCCGAGCAGTGGGCGAGGCCGACACCGGCCGAAGGCTGGACCGTTGCGCACCAGATCGCACATCTGGCCTGGACGGACGCCCAGGCGCTGCTGGCGGTCAAGGACGCGGAGGCGTTCGCCCGCGAGGTCGGCGACGCGGCGGCGCGGCTGGACGCGTACGTGGAGGACGGCGCCCGGGAGGGCGCGATCCTGCCTCCGCCGGAGCTGCTGGAGAAGTGGCGGTCGGGCAGAGCCCGGCTCTGGGCGACCCTGACCGGCGAACCGCCGGGCAGCCGCTTCCCCTGGTACGGGCCGCCGATGAGCACGGCGTCGATGGCGACGGGCCGCCTGATGGAGACATGGGCCCACGGCGAGGACATCGCCGACGCGCTCGGCGTCGAGCGCCCACCGACCCACCGCCTGTGGCACGTCGCCCGAATCGCCTTCAGGGCACGGGACTTCGCCTTCGCGGTGCACGGCCGCACCCCGCCCGGCACGGAATTCCGCCTCGAACTGACGGCGCCCGACGGCGCCTTGTGGACCTTCGGCCCGGACGACGCCGAGCAGCGCGTGACCGGCCCCGCACTGGACTTCTGCCTGCTGGCGGTGCGGCGCAGGCACCGCGACGACGTGGCGGTACGGGCCCAAGGCCCGGACGCGGACGCGTGGTTGTCGATCGTGCAGGCATTCGCGGGCCCGCCGGGCAAGGGACGGCCGCCGCGCGGCGGCGCGGAGGGGAGCACGTCATGACGCAGGTCGACACACGCGGAGCGGACTTCGCCGAGCGGCGGGCCGCGATGCTGGAACGGCTGGCCGAGGTCGAGGCGGGGCACGCCGCCGCGCTGGCCGGTGGCGGCGAGAAGTACCAGGAGCGGCACCGGAATCGCGGCAAGCTGCTGGCGCGGGAGCGGATCGAGCTGCTGCTCGACCCGGACACACCGTTCCTCGAACTGTCCCCGCTGGCCGGCTGGGGCAGCGACTTCGCGGTGGGCGCCTCCCTCGTGACCGGCATCGGCGTGGTCGAGGGCGTGGAGTGCCTGATCACGGCCAACGACCCGACGGTGCGCGGCGGCGCCAGCAACCCGTGGACACTGAAGAAGGCGCTGCGGGCGAACGAGATCGCCTTCGCCAACCGCCTGCCGGTGATCAGCCTGGTGGAGTCGGGCGGCGCGGACCTGCCCAGCCAGAAGGAGATCTTCATCCCCGGCGGCGCCCTCTTCCGCGACCTGACGCGGCTGTCGGCGGCCGGAATCCCCACGGTGGCCGTGGTGTTCGGCAATTCGACGGCGGGCGGCGCGTACATCCCCGGCATGTCCGACCACGTCATCATGGTCAAGGAGCGGTCCAAGGTCTTCCTCGGCGGGCCGCCCCTGGTGAAGATGGCGACCGGCGAGGAGAGCGACGACGAATCGCTCGGCGGCGCCGACATGCACGCCCGGCGCTCCGGCCTCGCCGACTACTTCGCACTGGAGGAGCCGGACGCGCTGCGTACCGCCCGGCGCGTCGTCGCCCGCCTCAACTGGCGTAAATCCGGGCCCGATCCGCGTCCCGACCCGCTACCCCCCGCGTACGACGAGGAGGAGCTGCTGGGCATCGTGCCCGGCGATCTGCGCACCCCCTTCGACCCCCGCGAGGTCATCGCGCGGATCACGGACGCCTCGGCCTTCGACGAGTTCAAGCCGCTCTATGGGCCGAGCCTGGCCACCGGCTGGGCGGAGGTGCACGGCTATCCGGTCGGAATCCTCGCCAACGCGCGGGGCGTGCTGTTCAGCGAGGAGTCGCAGAAGGCGGCGCAGTTCATCCAACTCGCCAACCAGCGCGACATTCCGCTGCTCTTCCTGCACAACACCACCGGCTACATGGTGGGCCGCGAGTACGAGCAGGGCGGCATCATCAAGCACGGCGCGATGATGATCAACGCGGTCGCCAACTCGCGCGTCCCGCACATCTCGGTGCTGATCGGGGCGAGTTACGGCGCCGGGCACTACGGCATGTGCGGCCGGGCCTTCGATCCGCGGTTCCTCTTCGCGTGGCCGAGCGCCAAGTCCGCGGTGATGGGTCCCGCGCAGCTCGCCGGGGTGCTGTCCATCGTGGCCCGGCAGTCGGCGGCGGCGAAGGGCCGTCCCTACGACGAGGAGGGCGACGCCGCGCTGCGGGCGATGGTGGAGCAGCAGATCGAGGCCGAGTCGCTGCCGATGTTCCTGTCGGGACGGCTCTACGACGACGGCGTGATCGACCCGCGCGACACCCGTACGGTGCTCGGCCTGTGCCTGTCCGCCGTCCATGGCGCGCCGATCGAGGGCGCCAGGGGCGGCTTCGGCGTCTTCCGGATGTGAGGGGTCCCTTTCCGATGACCGATTCGAGCAGCGCTTCGCCGAGCGGGGACTTCACCGCTGACGGGCAGTCACCTTCGGCGCGCCACAGAGACATCGGCTCCGTGCTGGTGGCCAACCGGGGCGAGATCGCGCGCCGCGTCTTCCGTACCTGCCGCACGCTCGGCATCGCCACGGTGGCGGTGTACGCGGACGCCGACGCGGACGCGGCACACGTCGCGGAGGCCGACGCGGCGGTACGGCTGCCGGGGAACGCGCCCGCCGACACGTATCTGCGGGCCGATCTGCTGATCGCGGCGGCGCTCGCGGCGGGCGCGGACGCCGTGCATCCGGGCTATGGATTCCTGTCGGAGAACGCGGAGTTCGCGCGTGCGGTCAAGGCGGCGGGGCTGGTGTGGATCGGTCCGCCGCCGGACGCGGTCGAGGCGATGGGGTCCAAGACGCGGGCCAAGGAGTTGATGGCCGCGGCGGGCGTACCGCTGTTCTCCGCGCTCGATCCCGCGCGGGTCACGGCCGCGGACCTGCCGCTGCTGGTGAAGGCGTCCGCGGGCGGCGGCGGTCGCGGCATGCGGGTCGTACGCGAACTGGACGCGCTGGAGAGCGAGTTGGCCGCCGCGAGGTCGGAGGCCGCAGCCGCCTTCGGTGACGGCGAGGTGTTCGTCGAGCCGTACGCGGAGGGGGCCAGGCACGTCGAGGTGCAGGTGCTGGCCGACGCGCACGGCACGGTGTGGGTGCTGGGCGAGCGCGACTGTTCGCTCCAGCGGCGGCACCAGAAGGTGATCGAGGAGACCCCGGCGCCGGGTCTGGGCGACGAGGTGCGCCGCACGCTGCACGAGTCCGCCGCCCGCGCGGCGCGCTCGATCGGCTACACGGGCGCGGGCACCGTGGAGTTCCTGGTCGCGCGGGACGGGCGTCCGTACTTCCTGGAGATGAACACCCGTCTCCAGGTGGAGCATCCGGTCACCGAGTGCGTCACCGGGCTCGACCTCGTCGCGCTCCAGATCCGTGTCGCCGAGGGGGCCGCGCTGCCGCCCTCGCCCCCGCGGCCGCACGGCCACGCGGTGGAGGCCAGGCTCTACGCGGAGGACCCGGCCCGCGGCTGGCAGCCGCAGCCGGGCGCGCTGCATCTGTTCGAACTGCCGGGCGTGGACGCCGAATTCGCCGTGACGCCGGGGCTCGACGCCGGGCTTCGGCTGGACGCGGGGGTGAGCGGCGGCGAGACGATCGGCGTCCACTACGACCCGATGCTCGCCAAGGTGATCGCCTGGGCGCCGACCCGCGCCGAGGCCGTACGGCGTCTCGCGTACGCGCTGGAGCGGGCCCGGCTGCACGGCCCTGTCACCAACCGCGACCTGCTCGTACGGGTGCTGCGGCACCCGGACTTCGCCGCCGCGCGGCTGGACACCGGCTTCCTGGAGCGCCGCCTGGACGCGCTCATCGGGGCGTCGGGGGCGACCACGGACGCGCCGGGGCCGGCCGACGGGGACGGCGGTCCCGTGCGGTTCGCGGCGCTGGCCGCCGCGCTCGCCGACGCGGCCGGGCGTACGTCGGCGCGCGGGCCGGTGCCGGTCCGGCTCGGCGGGTGGCGGAACGTTCCGTCGCAGCCGCAGGTGAAACGCTTCCGCAGCGAGCCGGACGGCCGGGAGTACGAGGTCGGTTACCGGCTCGGCCGCGCCGGTCTGGAGGCGACCGGCGCCGACGGTGTCCGGCTGGTGTCGGCGTCGGCCCGGCGTGTCGTCCTCGACATCGACGGTGTGCGGCGGGTGTTCGACGTCGCCGCTTACGCCGAACGGGTGTTCGTCGATTCCCCGTTCGTGTCATGCGCTTTGACCGCTCTGCCTCGCTTCACCGCCCCGGAGGATCTGACGCCGCAGGGTTCGCTGCTTGCGCCGATGCCCGGCACGGTCATCCGGATAGGTGAATTCTCACCGGGCGACCGGGTCGAAAAAGGCCGCCCGCTGCTCTGGCTCGAAGCGATGAAGATGGAACACGTGATCGCCGCTCCCGCCACCGGGACACTCACGGAGCTCACCGCCGAGGTCGGCCGACAGGTCGACGTCGGCGCCGTACTCGCCGTCGTCAAGGAGGAAACCACGCCATGAGCACCGTTCAGGGAACCTTCGACAGCGCCTTGCTGGAAAGCGACGAGCGGCGCGCCCTGCGCAAGGCCGTCGGGGACCTCGCCCGCCGCTACGGTCGTGAATATTTCTCGGCCACCGTACGTGCGGGCAAGCACACCGACGAGTTGTGGCAGGAGGCGGGCGGCCTCGGATACCTCGGGGTCAACCTGCCTGAGGAGTACGGCGGCGGGGGCGGCGGTCTGGCGGAACTGTCCATCGTGCTGGAGGAGTTGGGGGCGGCTGGCTGCCCGCTGCTGCTGCTCGTCGTCTCCCCCGCGATCTGCGGCACGGTCATCGCCCGCTTCGGCACCGACGAGCAGAAGCGGCGCTGGCTGCCGGGGATCGCCGACGGCTCGCTGCGGATGGCCTTCGGCATCACCGAACCGGACGCCGGGTCCAACTCGCACCGCATCACCACCACCGCGCGGCGCGACCCCGGCACCGGCGGGTGGCGGCTGACCGGCCGGAAGGTCTTCATATCCGGTGTCGACATCGCCGACGCCACACTGATCGTCGGCCGCACCGAGGACGCCCGCACCGGCAAGCTCAAGCCCTGCCTGTTCATCGTGGACCGGGAGACACCGGGCTTCGAATTCCGGCAGATCGAGATGGAGTTGGCCGCGCCCGAGAAGCAGTTCCAGCTCTTCCTCGACGATGTCGCGCTACCTGCGGAAGCGCTCGTCGGCGACGAGGACGCCGGCCTGCTCCAGCTCTTCGCGGGGCTCAACCCGGAGCGGATCATGACCGCCGCCTTCTCCATCGGGATGGGCCGCTACGCCCTGGACAAGGCGGTCGAGTACGCCAAGTCCCGGCAGGTGTGGCAGGCTCCCATCGGCTCCCACCAGGCGATAGCGCACCCGCTCGCCCAGGCCCACATCGAGCTGGAACTGGCCCGGTTGATGATGCAGAAGGCCGCCTACCTCTACGACGCGGGCGACGACATGGGCGCGGGCGAGGCCGCGAACATGGCGAAGTACGCGGCGGCCGAAGCAGGCGCCAAGGCCGTCGACCAGGCCGTGCACACCCTCGGCGGCAACGGCCTCACCGCCGAGTACGGTCTCGCCTCGCTGCTGACCGCGTCCCGTGTCGGCCGGATAGCCCCGGTCAGCCGGGAGATGATCCTCAACTTCGTCTCGCACCACACACTGGGACTGCCGAAGTCCTACTGACGACACCCCGCCGAGGAGGCGCCCGTGACCACCGCACCACTTCGCACCCGCGCCGCAGCGCCCTTCCGCGCGGTCGCGCGGACCACGGAAGGCGCCGCCGCCCGCACCGAACGGCCGGACCCGTCATGGACCTGGTGACCGACCGCTCCCCCAAACAGGACCGCAGCCGCGCCACCCGTCGGCGGATACTGGAGGCCGCCGTCTCGTGCCTCGCCGAGCACGGCTGGTCGGGCAGCACCGTCGCCGTGGTGTGCGCCCGCGCCGGTGTCTCCAGAGGGGCGGCCCAGCACCACTTCCGCACCCGCGAGGAGCTGTTCACCGCGGCCATCGCGCACATGGCCGAGGAGTGGGTCGCCGCCGTCAGAGAGCGCGCCCTGGCCCTCCCCCGCGCGGGCCAGGACCGCACCTACGCCGTCGTCGACATGCTCGTCGCGGTCCACACCGGCCCGCTGTTCCGGGCCGCTCTCCACCTGTGGGTGGCCGCCTCCGACGAGGAACAGCTCCGCCCCGGCGTCGCCGCGCTGGAGTCCCGGATCGGCCGCGAGGCCCACCGCCTGGCGGTCGAATTCCTCGGCGCCGACGAATCCCTGCCCGGCGTCAGGGAGACCGTCCAGGCCACCCTCGACATGGCCCGCGGCCTCGGCCTCGCCAACCTCCTCAGCGACGACTCCGCCCGCCGCGCGGGAATCGTCCGCCAGTGGTCCCGCGTCCTCGACACGGTCCTGCGCGAACAGCCCTAGCGGCGGCCGGAGTCGGCGCTCGGCCTGCGGGTGAGGGCGGGATCAGTGCAGGGAGGCGTCGGCGGGTCCGGAGGAGAGGCGGGTGAAGTGGACGCGCAGGCCGGGGCGTTGGGGTGCGCAGCAGAACAGGCCCGCGCGGGCGTCGGCGGCGGGGTCGAGCCAGGCCAGGCGGATGGTGCGCCAGGGGTCGTCGGCGCGGCGGGCGCGGACGGTCACGGCGTCGCCCGAGCGGCTGACCCGGACGGTCACCTCCTGGCCCGCCCAGTCCGGGACCGGGGCGAGGGACCAGTCGGAGGTGCCGTGGGTGACGACGGCACCGACCTGGGGCGAACCGTCGGAGATCTCGACGCCCGCCTTGATCCAGGACTCGGCGTCGACGCGCACCAGGACACCGGCCTGGTCGTACAGCTCGGTGAAGTCGGCGACGAAGGTGACCTCGATGGCGGTGCCGGACGGGAAGGGGGTGAGCAGCGCATGGCCGTCGTCGCGGACGAAGCCGTAGCTGGTGGTGCGCCAGAAGTCGCTGCCCTCGTTGGCGGTGACGTGCAGACCGGTGCTGTCGGCGACGGCCTCGGCGGGCGGGTTGAGCCAGGTCGCGTCGGACCAGGGGATGTCATGGTCGATCGGAGAGGTCACGGAAGTACCGCCATTCGTTGCCACAGGGTCGATAGCCGAGCCACCGGTTGACGGCCAGCATCGCGGCGTTGCCGTCGTCGTTGCTGGTGAACGCCTCGGTGTAGCCCGCGGCGCGGGCTCGGTGCAGGGAGTGGGCCTTGGCGGCCTTGGCCAGTCCGCGGCCCCGGAAGGCCCGGCGGGTGCCGGTGCCCCCCGACCAGTAGCGGTCGTGGCCGTCGGTCTGGACGTTGACGACCGCGGCGACCACACCGTCCACGACGGCGACCGTCGTCAGGTCGTGGTCGTAGTCGGACCGGTCCCAGGAGGTGGCGCGCCAGTCCGCGTAACCGGGGACGCCGGTGGCGACATCGCCCGGCTCGTCCTCGATGGTCTCGGCGTCGGCCTCGTACACCGGGCGCGGGTCGGCGGCGTAGTCCGACGCGGGGCGCAGCAGCACGCCGGGCGGCAGCGGGGGCACGCCGGGCAGCGGGGCGCCGGGGGTGAGGTCGAGGCGGAGGAAGCTCGCGGACCGGCCGCGCCGGTAGCCGTGCCGGGCGGCGAAGGCGTGCGCCGAGGGCTCGTCGATCGCCCACGCGTAGACGGTGCTCGCCCCGAGGCCGCCGACATGGGACTCGGCGGCGGCCAGCAGGGCGCCGCCGATGCCCCGGCCGCGCTCCCCCGCGCGCACGTTCAGATTGACGAAGGCCAATCCGGGGGTGTCGTTGTCCGCGAAGAGCCCGGCTCTCGCACTGCCGACGATCCGGCCGTCGCCGGTCTCCGCGACGAGCATCAGGAAGCGTGTTTTCTCGGGTGCGTCGGTGACCTGCGCGTGCACGGTCCGCGCGGTCGTCACCATGTACGGGACGGTCTCGCGGCCCACGGCGGCGACGGCTTCGGCGTCCGCCGGACCGTACTGTCTGATGATCACCTTCACGGTCCCGCACCCTACGCGGCGCCGCCGCGTACCGCCCCCGAATTTCCGGCTCACCTGGGCAGAGGCTCCCGCCCGGCCCGTCCGAGGTGGATGCTGGAGGTGAGGGAGATGGCACGGATGCGCAGAAGCGGATACGAACCCGTCCAGGCGCGCAGCCCGCTGCGGCTGCGGCTGGGGCTCGCGCTGTGCGGTGTGGTCTGGGGCACCGCGGCGGCCGTGGGCTTCGCGCTCGCCGGTCTGCCGGTCTGGGCCGCGGTGCTGGCCGCCGTCGCGCTGCTGGCCGCGATCGACGCCGTCCTGGTCGTCCGCCGCATGCGGCAGGGCTCGCGCTACCAGCCGAGCCGCACGACCCCGCCGTACCGCCCGGCGGCGCCGCACGCGGGAAAGCACTGAGGACCGGTCCGACGACCGCGGGCGCGGGCACGCGCCCGGGACAAGCGAAAGGGCCCGGCACCTGAGTGCCGGACCCTTCCTCTTCAGTAGCGGGGACAGGATTTGAACCTGCGACCTCTGGGTTATGAGCCCAGCGAGCTACCGAGCTGCTCCACCCCGCGTCGATGAACACCACCCTACGGGGTGCCGGCGCTCACACCAAATCGATGCGATGGCCGCCGCGCGCACAGGGCGCCGGGAGGTTTGGCGGGGGCGCCGCCGCGCCAGGTAGGGATCATGAGCACATCTGGATCAGGACCGAACACGGCAGCGAACGCAATCCCGGCCGTCACCCTCTCCGACGAGGTGCGGGACGCCGTCGCGAGCGGCGCGCCCGTGGTGGCGCTGGAGTCGACGATCATCGCGCACGGCCTGCCACGGCCGCGCAATTTGGGGGTGGCACGCGAGCTGGAGGAGATCGTCCGGGAGCAGGGCGCGGTGCCCGCGACCGTGGCGGTACTCGACGGGGTGCCGCGGGTGGGGCTCACCAAGGAGCAAGTGGAGCGGGTCGCCGAGGACGCGTCGCTGCGCAAGCTGGGGTTCCGGGACCTGGCGCCCGCGCTGGCGGCGGGTGCGAGCGGGGCGACGACCGTGTCGGGGACGGCGTTCCTGGCCGCGCGGGCCGGAATCCGGGTGTTCGGTACGGGCGGCCTCGGCGGGGTGCACCGCGACTGGGTGACCGTGCAGGACGAGTCGGCCGACCTGGGGCTGCTGGCCAGGACGCGGATCACGGTGGTGTGCGCGGGCGTGAAGTCGATCCTGGACGTGCCCGCCACGCTCCAGCGGCTGGAGACCCTGGGCATCGGCGTACTCGGCTTCGGCACCGACCGCTTCCCCGGTTTCTACCTCAGCGACTCCGGTGAGCCCGTGGACTGGACGGTCGAGTCCGCGCGGCAGGTCGCGGACGTGATGGCCGCGCAGGACGCACTGGGCGGGCACGACTCGGCGCTGATCGTCGCCAATCCCGTGCCGCGGGAGCTTCAGCTCGACCCGGAGCTGCACGACCGGGTGCTGGCGGACGCGCTCGCCGCCGCCGAGGCCGGGGGTGTCACGGGACAGGCGATCACGCCGTTCCTGCTGGGCTACCTCACCGAGCACACCGGCGGCGCGTCCCTGGAGTCCAACCTCGCGGCCGTACGCGGCAATGTCCGGCTCGCGGCCGGGATCGCGGTGCGCTGGTCGCAGCGCGCATGACCGGCGACAGCGCCGGACCGGGCGACGGGACGGGCGACGGCACGGGACCGGCGGACGACACGAGACGGTCGGACGGCACGGGACGGTCGGACGGCACGGGACGGTCAGATGGCGCGAGACCGTCCGACAGCGCCGGACCCGCCGCCGTGGAGCCGGTGCCTCCCGGACTCCTCGTCGTCGGCGATGTCGTCACCGACGTGGTGGCGCGGCACGCGCGGCCCCTCGCCGCCGACACCGACACCGCCGCCCGGATCGCGGTGCGGCCGGGCGGCGCGGGGGCCAACGTGGCCTGCTGGGCGGCCGGTCGGGGCGCGCGGGTGCGGCTGCTGGCCCGCGCGGGCGCCGACTCCGCCGACTGGCACCGCGCCGCGCTGGAGGCCGCGGGCGTGGAGCCGGTGCTGCGGGTCGACGACGAGGCGCCGACGGCCGTGGTGATCGCCCTGGTCGACGCGGCGGCCGAACGGACCCTGGTCACCGACAGCGGCGCCGCCTTCCGGCTCGGCCCCGCCGACTGGGACGACGCGCTGCTGGACGGCATGGGGCACGTCCACCTCTCCGGCTATCTCTACTTCTCCGAGTGGGGACGCGAGTTGGCGGCCGTGGTCACCGAGGCGGCGCGCGCCCGGTCGCTGCCGGTGAGCGTCGATCCGGCCTCCGCCGGTTTCCTGCGCGAGGCGGGCGTGGCCCGTTTCCTGGCCGACGTGGCAGGTACGGATCTGCTGCTGCCCAACGACGCGGAGGCGGCGCTGCTGTCCGGTGTGCCCGAACCGGCCCGCGCGGCGGCCGAGTTGAGCGCGGCGCGCGGCGGCGGCACGGTCGTGGTCACCCTCGGCGCGGGCGGCGCGCTGGCCGCCGTGAACGGCGAGGTGACGGTACGGGTGCCCTGCGTCCCGGCCGTCGCGGTGGACACCACGGGCGCCGGAGACGCCTTCACCGGCGGCCTGTTGGCCGCCCGTCTCGCGGGCGCGGACCTCGCCGCGTCGCTCGCGGCGGGCTGCCGCACCGGAGCGGAGGCGGTGACCGTGGTCGGCGGGCGGCCGGAGACGTAATGGGGGGGGCCGTCGGACCGCGCCCCCGCCGTCACGTAGCGGACCGCCCGACCGGCGCCGTCAGATGGCGTCCCACGGCGCGGACTCGTACAACTCCCCCACCCGCGTCAGGAGTTCGGACCGCGTGGGCAGCGGCACGCCGTCGATCTCCGAAATGACCGCCGTGCCGCGCGAGTTGGCCAGGAAGGCGCCGTCGTACGACCCCACGTCGGTGAGCCGCAGCGGGCGGCGGTCCTGCGGGACACCGGCCCGTACGAGTTCACGCTCCAGGATCTGGAGGGTGATGCCGCGCAGATGCGGGGCGGCGTCCGGCCAGACGACGGTGTCGCCGTCGATGAAGCCGACGTTGGTGATGGCGCCCTCGGCGATCTCGCCGCCGGGACCGGCCAACAGCGCCTCGTCGTACCCCCCGGCGGCCACCTGGCGGCCGAAGTACGCCTGCCCGAAGCCGCCGACGTGCTTGAGGTGGGCGGCCGGGCGCTGGTAGGGCACCGACTTGAGGCGCTTGAGGCCGGGTTCGACACCGGCGGGCGGCCGGACGGCGACCATGACGGCGACCGGCTCGTCGGGGCCCTCCACCGGCTGGAAGACGTTGACCCGCACGGAGGCGTCCGCGCGCCCCGACCCGGCCAGCGCGTGCCGCACGTGCGCCCGTACGCGCTCGCCGTCCAGGCCCGCGCCGAACAGCTCCCGCGTGGCGCCGTCGAGGCGTTCGACGTGGAACGCCAGGCCGCGCACCTTTCCGCCGCGTACCTGCATCGCCGTGAAGTGGCCGTAGCCGCCGAGCGCGGGCGCGATGGCCTCCACCGTCGCGGCCCGGCCGTCGATCTCGATGAACGGTGATTGCGTCATGACCTCACCCTAGGCACGCCCGCCCTTCCGGCACACAGGCCCGTCAGCCAGCCAGCGCGGCCGTCAGGTCCAGCTCGACCAACTGCGCGGTGAAGCCGAGCTGTGCCACCCCGAGCAGGGTGCTCGCGGTGTCGAAGGCGCCGCCCAGCGGCGAGGCGTTCAGCGCGTCCCACACCGTGGACAGCGTCTCGCGGTCGTCGCTCACCACGTAGATGACCGAGCGCACGACGTCGCCCGGCCCGGCGCCGACGGCTTCGAGCGCCGTCAGGGCGTTGGCGGCCACCTGGCGGGCCTGGGCGGCGTAGTCGCCGCGGCCGACGATCCGGCCCTCGGCGTCGAGCGGGCACTGACCGGCGAGGTAGGCGGTCCGCCCGGCCTCGACGACGGTGATGTGGTGGTAGCCGGGGGTCTGGTGGAGGGCGGGAGGATTGACGCGGGTGATGTGGGCGCTCATGGGTGGTGAGTCTGCCGGGGCGCGGGGGCCCGGGCCCACCCGTTTTCGGCTCCCGGACCGCGCGGGCGGCTCGGGCGGTCCGGAAGTCCGGGCAGCCCGGCCACCGGAGATTTGGCCGGGGGCCGTCGCGGTGTCGGTGGGGGGTGGAATCATGTGCCGCAGCGGACGGGCCCGGCATCCGTGGTGACACGCGCATCGGCCGCATCGGGACCGGCATCGGAATCGGAATCGGCGGGAGACGGGGAGCCATGGACGCGGACGGGGGTGTCGGACAGGAAGAGGCGGGTGCGCGGCAGGCGCCGGTCGGCAAGCAGGCGCGGAAGGTGTCCGGCCAGGCCGCGAAGCTCGTCGCCTCGGCTCGTACGGTCACCGCGGACCACACACGGGTGCGCGCGGACGTGCGGGCCGCGCTGGTCCCGCTGCGGGAGGTACGGGTCCGCCGCGAGCTGGACGGCATCCCGGTCGCCCGGCTCAAGGACGTCACCGAGGGCAGGCTGCGCCTCGGCGCCATGGAACAGGCCGGGTACGACACGGTCGGCAAGGTCTACGGCGCCCGGTCGTACGAGCTGCGGCAGGTCCCCGGCGTGGGCGCGCAGAGCGCGGACCAGGCCATAGCGGCGGCGCGCCAGATCGCGTCGGCGGCCGAGGAGCACGTGGCCGTCCGTATCGATCCGGCCGACCGGGACGACCCGGACACCACCGCCCTGGTGATGGCGCTCAACCGGCTGGTCAACGCGGGTCCCGAGATTCCGCGGGCCGTGGAGACCGCCGCGCGCGTGGACGCCGAGCTGACACCGCTGCTGGCCGCCGCCCGCCCGGCGGGCGCCCGGCTGCGGATGCTGCTGGCGGGCAGGCTCGGGCGGCTGCGCGCGCAGGACGCCGTGCGGCGGATCGAGGAGCTGCTGGCGGAGCATACCGCCGACGGCACCGGGCTGCTGCTGACCCAGGCGAGCACCGACCTGCTGCGCCCGGCGGCGCCCGCCGCCGAGGCGTGGCTGGACTTCGAGGTCAGGCCGTCGGAGTACACCGTCCTGCTCGCGGAGATCGCCGAACTCGCCCCGGACATCGACGCGGCGGAAGGCTTCCTGCCGTCGTCGGTCTCCGAGCGGGTGCGCGGACAGCGTCTTGACGACACGCACCGCCGGGTGTCGCTGCGCGGCTACCAGGCGTTCGGCGCGCGCTTCGCGCTGGCCCAGCGGCGGGTGATCATCGGCGACGAGATGGGCCTGGGCAAGACCATCCAGGCCATCGCGGCCCTGGCCCACCTGCGGGCGGAGGGCCGTACGCACTTCCTCGTCGTCTGCCCGGCGAGCGTGCTGGTCAACTGGTCGCGGGAGATCGAGTCGCGCAGCGCCCTGGACGCGTACCGGCTGCATGGCCCGTACCGGAAAGCGGCGCTGGCGGACTGGGTGCGGGACGGCGGCGTGGCCGTCACCACGTACGACGCGCTGAGTTCGCTGGACGTGCCCGAGGGGGTGCCGCTGGGGATGCTCGTCGTGGACGAGGCGCACTACGTGAAGAACCCGGACACGCGCAGGTCGCGGACCGTCGCGCTGTGGACGGCCAGGACCGACCGCGTGCTGTTCCTGACCGGCACCCCGATGGAGAACCGCGTCGAGGAATTCCGCAGTCTGGTGCACCACCTCCAGCCCGATCTGCTGCCGCACATCCGGCACAGCGACGCGGTCGCGGGCTCGCAGGCGTTCCGCAGGGCCGTCGCCCCGGCCTATCTGCGCCGCAATCAGCAGGACGTGCTCACCGAACTGCCGGAGCTGGCGCAGTCCGACGAGTGGGAGGAGTTCAGCCGTACGGATCTGGCCGCCTACCGGACGGCGGTCGCGGAGGGGAACTTCATGGCGATGCGGCGCGCCGCCTACGCGGCGCCCCATCGTTCGGCGAAGCTCCAGCGGCTGCGCGAACTGGTGAAGGAGGCCGAGGAGAACGAGCTGAAGGTCGTCGTCTTCTCCTTCTTCCGCGATGTGCTGACCACCGTGCACGACGCGCTCGGCCCGGCCGCCTTCGGCCCGCTGACCGGCGCGGTCGCCGCCACCGAGCGCCAGGAAATGGTCGACGCCTTCGCGGCGGTGCCCGGCCACGCGGTGCTGCTCAGCCAGATCCAGGCGGGCGGCACCGGGCTGAACATGCAGGCCGCATCGGTGGTGATCCTCTGCGAGCCGCAGGTCAAGCCGACCCTGGAGGCCCAGGCCATCGGGCGCGCCCACCGCATGGGCCAGATCCGCCACGTGCGCGTGCACCGGCTGCTGATCGCCGACAGCGTCGACCAGCGCATGCTCGACATCCTCGGCACCAAGCAGGTGCTCTTCGACGCCTACGCGCGCCGCAGCGACCTCGCGGAGTCGACTCCCGACGCGGTCGACATCTCGGAGCAGTCGCTCGCGCGGCGGATCGTGGAGGAGGAGCAGATGAGGCTGTCCCTCACCAAGTGACGGGGGCGCGCGGCGCGGCGCCGTAGAGGGCCCCCGAGGAAGCCGGGGGCCGAGGGGGGGCGAGCGTCGCCGGGAGGCCGAGCCCGCCGGGGGCCGGGAGGCGCGGGGGCCGGGAGGCGCGGGGGCTGGGGGCCGGGGGCCGGGGGCCGTAAATCGGGTTCGTCGTGCCGGACCTCTGCGGTACCGTGATCAGGTCCTGTTGTCTCCGATAGAGGTGGACGTTGCGCATCTGAGGTCCGCGATCATCGCGCGGTACGGCCTTCGCTTCGCCGTATACGCGTCACGTGGCAGTCGGCGTTCCCGCCGCGCCGTGACGTCCGCGCAGATGCGACCTCGGTGCCCCGGGCCGTCCGTCACCTCACGGAGGCCCGCACCCTCCCGCTGTCCGGCCAGGTCGCCGCGTGGTGCTCGCATACGAAGCCCCCCATCCACCGCGCTTTCGACTGCGAGACCCACCATGGCCCATCCCACCGCCACCCCGCCCGGCGCGTCCCTGACCTGCTCGGGGCTGTCCTTCCAGTGGCCGGACGGCACGCCCGTGTTCGACGGCCTGTCCCTGACCATCGGCCGCGGCCGGACCGGGCTCGTCGGCGCCAACGGCACCGGCAAGTCCACGCTGCTGCGGCTGCTCTCCGGCGAACTGCGCCCCGCGCGGGGCTCGGTGAGCGTCGGCGGCACCCTCGCCTGCCTGCCGCAGAACATCACACTCGACACCGGCCTCCGCGTCGACCAGGCGCTCGGCATCGCGGAGCGGCGGGCCGCCCTGCGCGCGATCGAGGCCGGGGACGTGGACGAGGAGCACTTCGAGACGGTCGGCGACGACTGGGATGTCGAGGAGCGGGCGCTGGCGACGCTCGGCACGCTCGGTCTCGGCGGCATCGGCCTCGACCGGGCCGTCGGCGAGATGTCCGGCGGCGAGACCGTACTGCTGCGGCTGGCCGCGCTCCTGCTGGAGCGCCCCGATGTGCTGCTGCTCGACGAGCCCACCAACAATCTGGACCTGGTGGCCAGGCGGCGGCTCTACGAGGCCGTCGACTCCTGGCGCTCCGGCGTGCTGGTCGTGGTCAGCCACGACCGTGAACTGCTGGAGCGCGTGGACCGGATCGCCGAACTGCGGACGGGTTCCGTGAACTGGTACGGCGGCGGCTGGTCGGCGTACCAGGAGGCACTGGCCGCGCAACAGGAGGCGGCCGGACGGACGTTGCGGGCCGCGGAGGCCGATGTGCGGCGGCAGAAGCGGGAGTTGGAGGAGGCGCAGATCAAGGTGGCCAGGCGCCAGAAGCAGGACAAGAAGCTGGACGCCCAGCGGCGGGCGCCGCGGATCGTCGCGGGCGAGAAGAAGCGGTCGGCGCAGGAGTCGGCGGGCAGGCTCCGCGGCGTGCACGAGGACCGCCTCGACGAGGCGCGCGAGCGGCGCGAGGAGGCCGCGGACGCGGTCCGTGACGACGCCGAGATCCGGGTCGACCTCCCCCACACCGCCGTGCCCGCCGGCCGTACGGTCCTGAGCCTGCGCGCGCTGCGCCCCCGGTACGGCCGGCTGCTCGACGGCACCTTCGAGCTACGCGGCCCCGAGCGCGTCGCGCTGGTCGGACGCAACGGGGCGGGGAAGACCACGCTGCTGCGCACCCTCGCCGGTGAGCTGGCGCCGCTGTCCGGCGAGGCGGTCGGTCACGTACCGCTGCGGTTCCTGCCGCAGCGACTCGACGTGCTGGACGAGGAGTTGAGCGTCGCGGCGAATGTGGCCCGGCGGGCGCCCGGCGTCACCGACAACCACATCCGTTCCCAGCTCGCGCGGTTCCTCTTCAAGGGCGCGCGGGCCGAGCAGCGCGCGGGCACCCTCTCCGGCGGCGAACGCTTCCGCGCCGCGCTCGCCGCGACGATGCTCGCCGCTCCCGCGCCCCAACTCCTCATGCTGGACGAGCCCACCAACAACCTCGACCTGGCCAGCCTGCGTCAACTCACCGGCGCCCTGGACTCCTTCGAGGGCGCCCTGCTCGTCGCCAGCCACGATCTGCCGTTCCTGGAGTCGATCGGTGTGACGCGCTGGCTCCTCGTCACGGACGAGCTCCAGGAGACCACCGCGGAGGAGGTCCGGGGACTGCTCGGAGCGGCCGAGGCGTAGGGACGGGCACCAACCGGGACGAGACCTGCAAACCCCGAGCCCGGAAACCCTGAGGCTGCCGAGGTCGCTGAGTGCCTTGGCGTACCTCGGACCGGGAAGCCGACCGGGGCGCCGCCCGCTCAGGGCTGGATGTTCTCCAGGTCCTCCAGGAGACCGGGGTGCTTCGGCTCCCAGCCGAGCACCTTGCGGGTGTGGGCGCTGGACGAGGGCTGGTCGGCCGCGAAGATCGGGCCGAGAGTGCCGTACGTCTCGGCGGGCACGGACTCGACCGGCAGGTTCAGCCGGCGGCCGATGACCGCGGCGATGTCCCGGACCTGGTCGCCCTCGTCGGCCACGGCGTGCCAGGCGGTCCCGGCCTCCGCGCCTTCCAGCGCGAGCCGGAAGAGCACCGCCGCGTCGAGCGCGTGCACGGCGGGCCAGCGCTGGGTGCCGTCGCCCGGGTAGCCGGAGACGCCGCTCTGGCGCGCGATGTGGGTCAGCAGACCGGCGAAGCCGCCCGCGCCCTCGTTGTGGACCGTACGCGGCAGGCGCACGGCCGAACTCCTGACCCCGCGCGATGCCAGGTCCAGGACCGCCGTGACCGCCCGACCGCGACCGCCGACGGGTCCCTCGGTCGGCACCGGGTCGCTCTCGACGGAGGCGCGGCCCGGCACGTAGGGCGTGCCGGAGGCGGTGACGAAGGGGCGGTCGCTGCCGACCAGCGCCTCGCCGAGGGCCGCGAGGGCGGCGGTCTCCTCGGCGACCGCGTTCGCGACCGCTTCGGCGCTGCTGAAGTCGTTGGCGAACGCCAGGTGGACCACCCCGTCGGCGCGCCCGGCGCCGGTACGCAGGGCGTCCAGGTCGGCGAGATCTCCCCTGATCGCCTCGGCCCCGGCCGCCTCCGCGGCTCGCGCGGACGCGTCGGAACGGGTGAGTGCGAGGACGGTGTGGCCGTTGCCGAGCAGTTCGGCGACGACGGCGGAGCCGATCAGACCGGTGCCGCCGGTGACGAAGACGCGCATGGAAACACTCCCACAAGTGACGGGACTCTTGTCCCATCACCGTAACAGACTGATGGGACAAGAGTCCCGTCAGATAGGATGACCTCATGAGCCGGTGGGAACCAGGGGCGCGCGAACGCCTCGTCGTGGCCGCCGTCGACCTGTTCACCGAGCAGGGGTACGACGCCACGACCGTTACGCAGATCGCCGAGCGTGCCGGGGTCACCAAGAGCACCTTCTTCCGGCACTTCCCCGACAAGCGCGAGCTGCTGGTCGCGGGGCAGGAGACGCTGAGCCGGCTGCTGGCCGAGGGAATCGCCGAGGCGCCCGCGGACGCCAGCCCGCTGGAGGCGGTCGCCGCCGGTCTCGCGCGCGCCTCGACCGCGATGGGCCCCATGAACCGCGACTTCGCCCCCCGCCTCAAGGCGGCCGTCGCCGCCAGCGCCGAGCTCCAGGAACGGGACGCGCTCAAGAGCGTCAGCCTCGCCAACGCGATGACCAGCGCTCTGGCGGCGCGCGGGATTCCCGGTCCGACCGCCGCTCTCGCGGGCGAACTCGGCCTCCTCGCCTTCAAGCGGGGTTACGCGGTCTGGTCCGAGGGCGACCGCGACGCCGGGGACGACCTGGGCGGGCACCTCGTCACGGCCCTCGATGAGCTGCGCGCGGCGAGCGCGTCGCTGGGCTGAACCGGAGACAGCATGCGGTCACTTGCCCGCGCCGACCGCGTTCATGTGGATCTGAGTGGTCTGGACGTTCTCGTCGGGGTTGTCGAGCGGGATGTTGATGGTCGCGCCGACGCTCGTGGAGTGGGTCTCGTTGGGCGGCGTGACGGTCATCGTGGTGAAGGTGTAGCCGCTGCCGCCGCTGTTGTTGAACGGGTAGTACAGGACGGCTTCGGTGCGCTCGCCGGGAGCCAGCGTGACGGTGGGCACCTCGCTGCCGGGGCGGCGGGCGACGTTCACGGTGTCCGTGCCGCTCTTCAGGTCGATGCCCGCGAAGCCGTGCATCGTGCAGGAGCCGGAGCCGGTGTTCTTGAAGTGGATCAGCTCCATGCCCTCGCCCGAGATGCCGTGCTCGGCCGAGATGGCCAGGTTCGAGGTCTTACACATGGTGCCGGCCGCCGACCCGCCGTTCGAGGAGCCGCCGTTCGACGAGCCGGAGCCTCCGGTCGTACCGCCGGAGCCGTCGCTCGAACCGCCGCCGGAGCCGTCGCTCGAACCGCCGCTGGAGCCGTCACCGGAACCGTCGGAGGAGCTGTCCTGGCCGGGCGCGGCACTGGGCGACGACGTGGCGCCGGGGGCACTGGGCGACGCCGTCGTACCGGAGGCGCTGGAGTCGTCGGGGCCACAGGCCGTGAGCGACATTCCGGCGGCCACGACGACGAGGGCGAGAACCGAGAGCCTCTTGCTGCTGCGCATTGCTACTCCGTAAGTCGGGTGCCGGCCCGCCCGTCGCGGACCTTCTGCGCTGATGGAGGCACCCGGCAGGGGCGGCGGTTGCGCGGGGAATCCCACCGGGACGCCCCCGTGACACGCGAGAAGCATGATCAAGACAGACGGAATGCGGTCGTCGCATCCGTCACACGAATCCCCGGCGGCCCGGTGGGCACGTCGCCGCACCGGGCCGGTGGTCACTCGTCGTAGGTGATGTTCCCGTGCTCGTCCATCGTGGGGTGGATCTTCGACGGGCCGTACGGGTCGACGTCGGAGGGGCGGGGCGGCTCGGGGCCGTCGGCGCCGACCCGGATCAGCCGCGCGACGCGGGCCACGGAGAACTGCCGGCCGCCGACCTCGAGTTCGTTCGCCCGGCCGGCGGCGCGGAACTCCTCGGCGGCGCGGGCGTAGTCGGCTTCCTCGTCCGCGTCCAGCTCGTACATCCGGGGCCACATGGTGGTCAGCGCGTCGGCCAGGGCCCGGCGGGCGGCGTGCGGGGTGGCCAGGATGTTGATGGCCGGCTCCCAGCCGACGTCCGTCCGCTCGACCACCCGGAACGCCGCCGGGAGCAGGACGACTCCCGGATGCGTCCGCAGCGCGGACCGCGAGTCGGCCCGTACGTCGGCGGGGTAGCGGAGGCTGCGGTAGTGCAGGTCGCGCAGCGCGAGGCGTTCGGCGCTCGCCATCACCCCGGTCGCGGCGGCGTGGTCGATGACGACGTCGCCGTCCAGCTCGGGGTCCGCGGCGCGGTCGTCCCAGTCCAGGACCGCGGGATCGGGGTCGGTGGGGCGCGGCGGCTCGACCTTGCCGTCATGGGTGTAGAAGAACTCGTCGCCCCGGACGACCCGGTAGCGGGTCCCGGCCACGGTCAGCTCGTCGAGGGGTTCCGACTCCAGGCGGTCGACCGCCGACAGCAGTTCCCGGCGCAGCGCCGGGTCGTCGGTGTCCTCCTTGGCCCGGAACCAGAGGCGGGAGTTGAGGGCGTCGCGCGACGCCTGGGGGAAGCCGTCCGTCATGGGGGTCAGCAATCGCCATCCGACGTCGCCCGGTGCGCACGCCGCCAGGGCGAAGAGGGGGCCGCGGACGATGTAGTGCCCGTACCGCTGCGCGGCGTCTCTGCGGTCTGCCTCGGCGGCCAATTCGACGGGGTGGCCGCCTAGTTGGACGTTCATGATCAGGTTCTCTGACGCTGTGGGTTCGTCCCCGCTCATGGAGCCATTGTCCCCACACCCGAGCGGCGGCTGTCAGCGAATTGCCTGATACCGCACACCACACGTACGCGACATCGTTGTCAGCAGGGGGCTGAAAAAGGCCGCCCGAAGGCGGCCTTGTCAGGAAAACCATGGGTGTCCGAGGGGGGACTTGAACCCCCACGCCCGATAAAGGGCACTAGCACCTCAAGCTAGCGCGTCTGCCATTCCGCCACCCGGACGGGGTGTGGCACCGCGACCCGCGGGGTCGTGGTGACGGGGTCAACGATACCAAGGATTCGGAGTGCTTCTCACCTGGGATTGCGGCGGGCGGTCCGGCCGGGTGCGGGGCCCGGACGGACGCTGCGGAGCAGGTGGGGGCGGGTGGGGGCGGGTGGGGGCTCAGGTGGCGATGCCGATGGCCTGCTTGACGGTGGCGGGGTCGGAGAGGGCGTGGAGCATGAAGTGGGCGACGTCGGCGCGGGAGGCGAGGGCGCCGCCCCGGAGGTTCTGGTCGACGGCGGTGCGGTAGGTGGTGGAGAGCGGCTTGTCGGTGAGACGGGGCGGACGGACGGAGGTCCAGTCGAGGCCGCTGTCGCGGAGGATGTCCTCCATGAGGGCGAGGTCGGCGAAGTGCTTGCCCAGGAAGAGCTTGCCCACGGGGGCGCCGACATAGCGCATGAGGGGGCCCTCGCCCGGGTCGTGCTTGGGCGGGTTCGGACGGCCGGGCGACGGGGTGGTGGAGACCGGCGCGGCGCTGACGACGACGATCCGGCGGGCGCCGGTGGCCTGCATGGCCTCGACGATGGCGCGGGTGCCGACCGAGGTGATGCCGGTCTGGGCCCGTGAGCTGGGGCCGAACGCGGACAGGACGCCGTCGGCGCCCTCGACCGCGCCGCGCAGCGCGTCGGCGTCGGGGTGGGTGAGGTCGGCGGTGACGGAGTGGACGTCCCGGGTGAGTCGCGCCGGATTGCGGACGACGGCCGTCACGTCGTGTCCCGCGTCGACCGCCTGATCGACCAGGAGCCGGCCGATCCCCCCGGTCGCCGCGAAGATCGTGAGCTTCATGTGGTGGCTCCCTGTGTGTGCGTGTGCTGTGCCAGGTTCAACGCGGCGCCCCACCACCGGGTTTCGGGGTGCGGGCGCCGGGCACTTGACGCACGGTCAGGAGCGGCCGTTCACGGGGCCGGTCAGGAACCGTTGTTCGGGGCCTGCTTCGGACGGGCGGCGATGGCACGGTGGTGCCGTACGACCTCGTCGATGATGAAGTTGAGGAACTTCTCGGCGAAGGCCGGATCGAGCTTGGCGTCCTCCGCGAGGCGGCGCAGCCGGGCGATCTGGTCGGCCTCGCGGGCCGGGTCGGCGGCCGGGAGGTGGTGGGCGGCCTTCAGCTCACCGACCTGCTGGGTGCACTTGAAGCGCTCGGCGAGCAGGTGCACCAGCGCCGCGTCCAGGTTGTCGATGCTGCCGCGCAGGGCGCGGAGTCTTTCCAACGCCTCCTCGTCGCTCACCAGTGAGTGCTCGGCGGTCGGCTGGTCGCTCATCTCGGTCTGCCATCCTGGTCGGTCCGTGGTGCTCGGCGGCGAGTTCCCGATCACCCTACCTATGTCACTCTTGAGGCATGGGACGGGTCACCGAGCGGCGCCGCGTACTGCGGATCAGGGACGGCGTGGCGGGGCACCGCGCGGACACGCTGGTGGCCGAGGAGCCGCTGGAGATCCGGCTGAACGGCAAGCCGCTCGCCATCACGATGCGCACGCCCGGCGACGACTTCGCGCTGGCCACCGGCTTCCTGGTCAGCGAGGGCGTGCTCGCCGCGGCCGACGACGTCAGGTCGGTGGTGTACTGCGCGGGCGCCACCGCGGACGGCGTGAACACGTACAACGTCGTGGACGTCCAGCTCGCGCCCGGTGTCCCGCTTCCGGACATCTCGCTGGAGCGGAACGTTTATACGACGTCGTCCTGCGGGCTGTGCGGCAAGGCCAGCCTGGACGCGGTGCGTACGGCGACGCGGCTGCCGATCACCGATCCGGACTCCCCCAGGCTCACCCCGGCGCTGCTGTCCTCGCTGCCCGACCGGCTGCGCGCCGCGCAGGCCGTGTTCGACCGCACCGGCGGGCTGCACGCCGCCGCCCTCTTCGACGAGCACGGCGAGCTGCTGGACGCGCGGGAGGACGTGGGGCGGCACAATGCGGTGGACAAGCTGGTCGGCCGGGCGCTGCGCGAGGGCCGGCTGCCGCTGGCGGGACGCATCCTCATGGTCTCGGGCCGCGCCTCGTTCGAACTGGCGCAGAAGGCCGTGATGGCGGGCATCCCCGTACTGGCCGCCGTCTCCGCCCCCTCCTCGCTCGCCGTCGATCTGGCCGCGGAGTCCGGTCTCACCCTCGTCGGCTTCCTGCGCGGCAACTCCATGAACGTGTACGCGGGCGAGTCCCGTATCGCGCTCGCGGCGGAGCACACCGGGTGACCTGGTAATCGGGCCACCGGCTCATCAGGTCACCGGCTCATCGGGTGATCCGCTGAACAGGGCCGTCAGCGGCCGACGTCCCCGTCGTACCGCTCGCGGATGATGTCGGCGTGGCCCGCGTGCCGCGCCGTCTCCTCGATCATGTGGACCAGCACCCAGCGCAGGGACGGCGGCGGGGTCTCGCGCAGGGAGCGGGCGCCGGGGCGTTCGAGGTCGGCGCAGGCGGCGACGGTCTCGTTGCTGCGCAGGGCGGCGGCGCGGTATGCGGCGATCAGTTCGGCGCCGCTCTCGTCGTCGGACGGCGGGATCTCGTCGTCCCGCAGCGGGAGGTCGGCGCCCTCGTAGGCCCAGACGAACCAGTTGAACTCGACGGCCGTGAGGTGCTTGACCAGGCCGAGGAGGCTGGTGCCCGAGGTGACGCCCGGCGCCTTCGCGACCTCGTCCGGCACGCCTTCCGCCTTGGCGACGACGGCTTCCCGCAGATAGTCGAGGAAGCTCAGCAGCGTCGTCGGCTCATCCGCGTTCAGCCCCGGCGGGCGCAGGTCGCCGCGGAGCGGCGGCGGGTCCGGCTGGTCGCGTGGCGTCGTCGTCCTGGTCATCGCGCCACGCTACCTCCGGGTCGGGCTTGCGTGCCCAGCGTTTCGCGATCACCGCGCAGACCATGAGCTGCATCTGGTGGAAGAGCATCAGCGGCAGTACGGCGAGCCCGGCGCCGGACCCGAACAGCACGGTGGCCATGGGCAGTCCGGACGCCAGGCTCTTCTTGGACCCGGCGAAGACGATGGTGATCCGGTCGGCCCGGCCGAAGCCGAGGCGGCGCGCGCCGAAGGAGGTGAGACCGAGCATCAGAGCGAGCAGCACCGCCTCCAGGACGAGCAGTTCCGCCAGCCGCGGCACCGGGACCTTGTGCCAGATGCCCTCGGCCATGCCCGCGCTGAAGGCGGTGTAGACGACCAGCAGGATCGACCCGCGGTCGACGTAGCCGAGCACCTTGCGGTGCCGGGTGAGGAACCCGTTGATCCAGCGGCGCAGCACCTGCCCGGCGACGAAGGGCGCGAGCAGTTGGAGGGAGATGTCGAGCAGCGCGTGCGCGTCGACGCCGGAGTCGCCGCCGATGAGGGCCGCGGCCAGCAGCGGGGTGAGGACGATCCCGGCGAGGCTGGAGAAGGACCCGGCGCAGATGGCGGCGGCGACGTTGCCGCGGGCGATCGAGGTGAACGCGATCGAGGACTGGATGGTGGACGGCAGCAGGCACAGGAAGAGGAAGCCGGGGTAGAGCTGCGGCGCCAGGACGTACGGGACCAGGCCGCGGGCGGCCAGGCCCAGCAGCGGGAAGGCGACGAAGGTGGCGGCGAGCACGGTGAGGTGCAGCCGCCAGTGGCGCAGCCCGGTCAGCGCCTCGCCGGTGGACAGCCGGGCGCCGTAGAGGAAGAAGAGCAGCGCGACCGCGCCGTTGCTGGCACGGCTCGCGGTGTGCGCGGCGGTCCCGGTCGCGGGCAGCAGCGCGGCGAAGGCCACGGTGGCGAGCAGGGCCGCGATGTACGGGTCGACGGGCAGCCGCTTGAGCAGCCTCGACCGCTTCGGGGCCCGCGGCGCGGTATCTGTCACGGCCTGCGGCGCGGTGTCCGTCGCGGCGGCCTGCGGCGCGGTGTCTGGCGGGTCCTGCGGCGCGGTATCTGATGGCACCGCTCCAGCATCGTCGGGGCGTCGGCGATCGGGAAGCCCGGTTGCCGTACTCACTGTCATCACGGAACGCGATAGCCGGACTAGACTGGCGGGCATGTTCGATCCCGTGCAGCTGCGGACCTTCCTCGCCGTGGCGCAGACGCTGAGCTTCACGCAGGCCGCGCAGCGGCTGGGGCTGCGGCAGTCCACGGTGAGCCAGCATGTGCGGCGCCTGGAGGAGGCGGCGGGCTGCCGGCTCTTCGCCCGCGACACCCACGGCGTGGAGCTGACCGAGGACGGCGAGGCCATGCTCGGCTTCGCCCGGACGATCCTGGAGGCGAACGAGCGCGCGGCCGGTTTCTTCACCGGCACCCGGCTGCGCGG
Organism: Streptomyces sp. NPDC087422; assembly: GCF_044744145.1. NCBI lineage: Bacteria > Bacillati > Actinomycetota > Actinomycetes > Kitasatosporales > Streptomycetaceae > Streptomyces > Streptomyces sp. NPDC087422. The sequence continues at coordinate 608,085 of NZ_JBIUXT010000004.1, forward strand.
ACGGCTGCGCTTCGGCGTCTCGGAGGACTTCGTGCTGACCCGGCTGCCGGAGATCCTGGAGGGCTTCAGGCGTGAGCACCCCGAGGTCGACCTGGAGCTGACCGTCGAACTGTCCGGCACCCTCCACCAGTGGCTCGACGCGGGACGGCTCGACCTGTGCCTGGCCAAGCGGCAGGGGCCGAACGGCCCCGGACGGCTCGTGTGGCGCGACAAGCTGGTGTGGATCGGCGGCGAGCGGCTGCGCCTGGACCCGGACCGTCCGGTGCCGCTGATCGCCTTCCCTCCGCCCGGCATCACCCGCGCCCGCGCGCTGGAGGTACTGGAGCGCGACGGGCGGCCCTGGCGGGTGGCGTGCACCAGCGCCTCGCTCAGCGGTCTGGTCGCGGCGGCCCGCGCGGGCCTCGGCGTGATGGCGCACGCGCAGGGCCTGGTGCCCGCCGGGCTGGTACGGCTGCCCGCCCGGTCCGGGCTGCCGGAACTGGGCGCGGTGGACTTCGTCCTGCTGCACGGGCGGCGGCAGGCCCGCGCCCAGGACGCGGCCGACGCGCTGGCCGCGGCGATCCTCGCGGGCGGCGACCGGCTGCACAAGCCGCTGTCCTGACCAGGCGCGGGGCGGATGACGCGGGGCCGAACGACGCGGAGCCGCGGGCGGGGCCGGGCGCGGGGCGCACGTGGCCCCTGGGACAGTGGAGCGCCAGTGACCGGTCGGCGCAGATTTGGTGGAGATAAAAGTACGGCGGCGGAAGCATCGGAAACGGCCGCGTGGGCACGACTCCCTTGTGAGACGCGGTCATACGCCCGCCACCAGCACAGATGTCCGATAACACGGGTCTGTCACGGCCCTCCCGCCCGTGCGGCGGATCGGATAGCTTACGGGCCCCGCACTGTGCGGTATGAGGAGAGCACCCGTTGCGCGAGTTCACCGTCCCCCCCATGGCCACGACGCCACAGGCCGGAGGTTTGGCGGATGCCGTGTTCGGCAACGCACGGCAGGCCCCCGACAAGGTGGTGTTCGGCCGCGCGGACGAGGACGGCGTCTGGCAGGACGTGACGACGAGCGAATTCCGCGACCAGGTGCTCGCGGTGGCCAAGGGGCTGCTGGCCGAGGGCGTACGGTTCGGCGACCGGGTCGCGATCATGTCCCGTACCCGGTACGAGTGGACGCTGTTCGACTTCGCGCTGTGGGCGATCGGCGCCCAGTCCGTACCGGTCTATCCGACCTCCTCCTCCGAGCAGGTGCGGTGGATGCTGCACGACTCGGGCGCGGTGGCGGCGGTCGTGGAGCACGAGGACCACGCCATGACGATCGGCGCGGCCGTGGACGAACTGCCCGCGCTGACCCGGCTGTGGCAGCTCGACTCCGACTGCGTGAGCGAACTGTCGGAGGCCGGGCGGCAGATCGGCGACGAGGTCGTGGAGCGGCACCGCCTCGCCGTCACACCCGACGCCGTCGCCACCGTCATCTACACCTCGGGCACCACCGGGCGGCCCAAGGGCTGTGTCCTCACGCACGCCAACTTCATGGCGGAGACCGAGAACGTGGTGGCCCGCTGGGAGCCGGTCTTCCGGAGCAAGCCGGGCGAGGAGCCGTCCACACTGCTCTTCCTGCCGCTGGCGCACGTCTTCGGCCGCATGGTGGAGGTCGCCGCGGTACGGCACCGGATCCGCCTCGGCCACCAGCCGAGCATGACGGCCGCCGAACTCATCCCGAGCCTCGCCGCCTTCCGGCCGACGTTCGTCCTGGCCGTGCCGTACGTCTTCGAGAAGGTCTACCAGGGCGCGCGCCGCAATGCGGAGGCGGGCGGCAGGCTCGGGCCGTTCGAGAAGGCGGTCGACGTCGCGGTGCGGTACGCGGAGGCGGTGGAGGCGCGGGCCTTCGGCACCGGGCCAGGTCCGAGCACGGGCCTGCGGATGCAGCACCAGCTCTACGAGAAGCTGGTCTACAGCAAGGTCCGCGACGCGCTCGGCGGCCGGGTGCGGCACGGTATCTCGGGCGGCTCGGCGATGGACCGGCGGCTCGGCCTGTTCTTCTCCGGCGCGGGCGTCACGATCTACGAGGGCTACGGCCTGACCGAGACGACGGCCGCCGCGACCGCGAACCCGCCGGAGCAGACGCGTTTCGGCACCGTCGGCCAGCCGGTGCCCGGCACCACCGTGGCCATCGCCGACGACGGCGAGATCTGGCTGAGCGGCGGCCAGGTCTTCCACGGCTACCTCAACAACGCCAAGGCCACCGAGGAAGTACTGCGGGACGGCTGGCTCGCCACCGGTGACCTGGGCGCGCTCGACGAGGACGGTTATCTGACGATCACCGGCCGCAAGAAGGAGATCCTGGTGACCAGCGGCGGCAAGAGCGTGTCGCCGGTCGCGCTGGAGGAGCGGGTCCGGGCGCACCCGCTGGTCGCGCAGTGCGTGGCCGTGGGCAACAACCGGCCCTTCGTCGCCGCGCTGATCACCTACGACCGGGAGGCCGTCGAGCACTGGCTGCGGATGCGCGGCAAGCCGAATCTGCCCGCCACCGAGCTGGTGCACGACCCGGACCTGGAGGCGGAGATCCGGCGGGCCGTGGTCGCCGCGAACACCCTTGTCTCGCAGTCCGAGTCGATCCGCACCTTCCGCATCCTGGCGGTGCCGTTCTCGGAGGAGCGCGGCACCTTGACGCCGTCGCTGAAGCTGAAGCGGCGGGCGATAGAGAACGCGTACGCGCGGGAGATCGAGGCGCTCTACCGGGGCTGAGGCGGGAGCCCGGCCCGCCGGGCCTGCGTCAGGGAGCCCACGTCAGGGGCTGGCCCTACGCCAGGGGCTGCCGGTCGCCGGATGCGGCCGGGCCCCCGGACGCGCCGCCCGGTCCGCCTGGTGCGGCCGGTACCGCCGCGCCTGACAGGCCGCCGTCCGCCTCGTTGAGCTGCCGGATGCGCGCGCTCAGGTCCGTACGCCAGTCGACGGTCTCGGACTCGACGTGGCCGCGCACCGTCGTGACGAGCCGGGCGATGAGGGCCAACTGGCGCTCGACCTCGGCCGGTTCGAGCGGTCCCGAGGTACGGGCGGCGGCTCCTCCCGGCCCGGCCCGCAGCACGTCGGCGGCCCATTCGAGGCGTACGGCGTTCAGCTCGCCGCGCAGCGCGTGGGCGACGGTGATGTCCCGCATCCAGCCCGCCGACAGCCCGAAGAAGTGGTCGAATCCCTTGCAGCCCGCGGCGAGGGCGAGCAGGACGTATCCCCAGCCCTGCCCGGAGCCGCCGCTCGCCGCGGTGGCCAGCGGCACGGCCGTACCGGCCACCGCGAGGGCGATGGCCAGCGCCTGGAGCGTGCGGGAGGCGGTGCGCTTGCGCCGCTTGTCGCGCTGGTACCAGTCGATGGCGTCCTGCGCCTCCTGCTCGGCCCAGGCGCGCAGCCGCGCCAGCGCCTCGCGCTGCCCGTCCGGTCCTTCGACCGCGATGTCGGGGAAGGGCCTGCCGCCCAGATCGCGGGCCTGCCGTTGCCGCCGCCCGGTCCCGGACGCGCCCGTCGGCGTACCGCCGCCGTCCAGCTCAGTCATCCGGCGAGGCTACCGGCTGCCGCGCCGCCGTCACGTCCGGTCGCGGTAACGCGCCGTTTCTCAGGGCGGGTTCACCGCCGAGCCGTGGGATTCCGCACTCACAAGCCCCGCAGGGCCCCCACCGAGCCCGAGGGGCGCCGTGTGACGCGTATACGGAAACGTGCGGCGCGCTGACGGGACGTGGGGCCGAAGGGCGTGCGCGAGCCATCGCGGTGTCCGGTTCCCGCCGCGCCCGTCCGCGCCGTGCGGGGGACGGGCGGTCGGCGGCACCTGCGGTGCGCTGGAGCGCGCCGTGCTCGGGCCGGTCGCGCCCGGCCGCGCGGAACCGGTGAATCCGGACAACGGCACCCGCCTCGGGCCGGATCCGGACCCTTCGGCCAGACGTAACACTGGCCTCACCACGTAACCGGCGCGCAAGGTCCCGGGTGAACCCCTGTTCACCTGGGGCCTCTAGCATTTCGCACATGCTGGACTACGACGTGGAGGCGGCGCGTTACGACGCCACGCGCGGCGGTGTGCCGCGGGCCCGGTCAGCGGCCCGCGCGATCCTCGCCCTGGTGCCCGAACGCGCGGGCACACTGCTGGACATCGGCTGCGGTACGGGTCTGGTCACCGGGCTGCTCGACCGGCCGGGACTGCGGGTGTTCGGCGTCGACTCCTCCGAGGGCATGGCCCAGGTGGCCGCCGAGCGCCTCGGTGCCTCGGTGGTGCTGGGCAACTGCCATCGGCTGCCCTTCTCCGACGCGTCCTTGGACGCGGTGAGCGCGGTGTGGCTGCTGCACCTGCTGCCGGACGCGCCCGCGGTGGTCGCCGAGTGCGCCCGCGTACTGCGGCCCGGCGGGGTGTTCGTGACGACGGTCGACAAGGACTCGGGCCACGACATGAACAGCGACGTGGACGAACTGCTGGCGCCGTACCGGGTGCGGAAGGCGTACGACGCGGCCCCGCGGATCCTGGCCGTCGCCTCGGAGCACGGGCTGCGCAGGGCGGGCGAGGCGCGCTTCACCGGCCACGGGCAGGGCCGCTCCCCCGAGCGGACCGCCGGGGATCTGGAGCGCGGCTACTACGCGTCGGCGCTGGCGCTGGACGACGAGCAGGCCGGCGCGCTGGTGCGGCGGCTGGCGCTGCTTCCCGGCCAGCAGGTGCCGCGCCCCGACCCGGTGTACCGGCTGCTGGCGCTGCGCAAGGAGAGCTGAGGGGCGACGCCGGACCGCCCGGGGAGGGCCGGCCGGCGCCGGGCGGCCGTGCCGGTCACTCCTTGGCGAGGTCGGCCAGGCTCGCGAGGGTCCACGCCTCCGCCGCCTCGTGCGTGACGCCGAGGCCGGCGAGCGCTCTGGCGGCAGGTTCCTGGTCGTCGCTGAGGACGCCGAGCAGGATGTGTTCGGTGCCGATGTAGTTGTGGCCGAGCCGCAGGGCCTCGCGCAGCGCCAGGTGGAGGGTCTTCTTGGCGGCGGGGCTGACCGGGAGGTTGCCCTTGAGGGGCTCTTCCTCGGTGCCGGGGGTGGAAACGGCGGCGCGGACGGCTTCCGCGCTGACGCCGAGGGCGCCGAAGCACAGGGCGGCGAGGCCGTGGGGCTCGTCCAGCAGGCCGAGGACCAGGTGCTCGGGTGCCACGGCGCTGTGCCTGGCGCCACGGGCCTCCTCCTGTCCGGCGGCGACGGTCTTGCGGGCGCGCGCGGTGAAGCGGTTGAAGCCCGCCTCCACGCTCAGATACTCCAGGTCCTCGGGGACCTTGGGCACGAACCGCTTCTGCGCGGCCTGCTTGCTCACCCCCATGTGCTGGCCGATGTCGGTCCAGGAGGCGCCCGCCCTGCGGGCCTGGTCCACGAAGTGGCCGATGAGGTGGTCGGCGATTTCGCCGACGTGGGTGGCGACGGCCACCGCGTGCTGGAGGTCTTCGAGCGGTTCGCTGCCGGGGTGCTGTTCCTTGACGTAGTCGATGAGGTCGTCGAGTCGTACCGGGTGTCGGGTCATGCGTCAACTTTAGGTTGACGATTCCTCGATCGTCAACCTTTAGTTGACGATTGGCTCTTTCTTGACCGATCGTTCTCATTGACCCTAGGGTCATCGGCATGGCGAGGAGCAAGGAATTCGACCCGGACACGGCGCTCCAGGCGGCACTTGAGCTGTTCTGGCGGCGCGGTTACGAGGCCACGTCGATGGCCGACCTCGTCGAGGCGCTGGGCATCGCGCGGGCGAGCGTCTACGCCACCTTCGGCAGCAAGCACGAGCTGTATCTACTGGCGCTGCGCCGCTACGGCGAGCTGTGCGACCCGCGGCTGCTGGAGGAGTTGTCACAGCCGGGGCCCGCGCTGCCGGGGGTACGGGCGGTGGTGACCCGCTTCGCCGAGGAGTCCGCGCGCGACGAACTGCGGCGCGGCTGCTTCATGACCAACACCGCGGTGGAGCTGGCCCCGCACGACCGGGCCGCGGCCCGCCGGGTGGAGGCGAGCTGGGACCTGCTGGAGGCCGGGCTGACCTCGGCGCTGCTGCGGGCCCGCGCCCAGGGCGAGCTGCCCGCCGGGCGGGACCCGCGGGCGCTGGCCCGCATGCTCCTGGTGCTGCTCCAGGGGATCCGCGTGGTCGGCAAGGCCGGCGGCGACCCGGAACGCCCGCGCGACGCCGCGGCGCAGGCGCTGGCCCTGCTCGACTGACCGGACGGGTCGGAGCCCCCTTTTCGCGACCGATCGTTCTCATTCCCGTAGGCACCCAAGGCATCTGGAGAGCCGTCATGCCCGACACCTTCACTGGCAGGGCCGTCCTCGTCACCGGCGGCGGCAGCGGTATCGGGCGGGCCGTCGCGCTCGCCTTCGCCCGTGCGGGCGCCCGCGTCGCCGTCGCCGGGCGGAGTGAGCGGACCCTCGAGGAGACGGTCGCCCTCATCGCGGCCGAGGGTGTCGGCGAGGCCGCCGCCGTACCCGCCGACATCACCGTCGCGCCGGACGTCGAGCGCCTGGTCGACGCCGTGACGGCCCGCTTCGGCGGCCTCGACGTGGCCGTGAACAACGTCGGCGTCATCACCCCTCCCGCCCCGGTCGCCGACATATCCGAGGCCGACTGGCGGCACAGCCTCGACACCAACCTGACCGGGCTGTGGCTCTCCATGAAGTACGAGATCGGCTACATGCGGGCGCACGGCGGCGGCGCCGTCGTCAACGTCGCCTCCAACATCGGCGCCCACCGCCGCGTTCCCGGCCTCGGCGCGTACACCGCGGCCAAGGCCGCCGTCAGCGCCCTCACCCGCGCCGCCGCCCTCGACCACATCGGCGACGGCGTCCGGATCAACGCCGTCAGCCCCGGCGCCGTCGACACCCCCATGTCCTCGCGCCCCGGCGAGACCCCCGCCGCCAAGGCCGCCCGCCTGCGCGCCCAGATCCCCCTCGGCCGCGCGTCCAGCGTCGCCGAGATCGCCGCCGCCGTCCTCCACCTCGCCTCCCCCGCGGCCACCTCCACCGTGGGCACCGACCTGGTGATCGACGGCGGCGCCACGGCCTGACCGGCGGCGGCGTCAGGTCGGTTCACGCCGTCGTCGCGCGGGTCGGTTCCTCGCGAACCGGTTCCTGGTGGATGGGTTCCTGGTGGATGGGTTCCTGGTGGGTGGGTTCCTGGTGGGTGGGTTCCTCGCGGGATCGCTCCTCGCCGGGCCGCTTCTCCTGGGATGAGGCGGGGCGCGGCGGGGTGAGCCATGTGCGCAGCAGGGAGTGCAGGGCCTCGGCTCCGACGAGGGGGGCGGGCGGCACGGGGAGTTCGACGGGGGTCAGGAGGAAGGGGTGGCTCTGCGGGCCGCCCAGGCCCCCGTGCGAACCGGCCTGTTCCTCGAAGGCGTGCACGGCTCCGGAGCGCGGATCGCAGGCGGAGTTGACCATGAGGTCGGCGATGTGGGGGAAGCCGTCCGCCCGCAGCACGGCGTCCGCGGCGCCCTCGCCGAAGGGCGCGAGCGGGTCGTCGCCCTTGATCCGCCCGGTGGCCAGCTCGCGCTGCGAGCCGTCGGGGCCCAGCACGAGCGGACCGCGCTCGGCGCTGTGCACGAGCACGAAGCCGATACCGGGGTGCCCGGTGAGCGCGTCGAGGAGCGCGGGCGAGCGGCGGTCGATCTCCTCCAGCGTGGCCCGCCCCTCGATCTCGGGGAAGGCGACGAGCCCGAGGTTGCCCGAGGCCAGCACGACCGGCTGCGACGCGGGCCCCGCGCACTCGGCCTCCTCCTGCGCCCGCCGCTCCTGCTCGGGGCGGCGCAGGGCGGTGCGGGCCGCCGCCCGCGCCTCGGCGCCGCGCGCCGCCCGCCGCCTGGCCTGCCGTTCGGTCCCGGCCAGCCCGCAACCGGCCCGCACCAGTTCGCGGAAGGTCACCCCGTACGCGCTCTCGAAGGTCTCGCCCTCGCTCTGCCCGTGGTCGGACAGCAGGACGATGCGGTACGGCCGGGGCGCGTACCGCGAGGCGTCGGCGATCAGCGCCACCGAGCGGTCGAGCCGGCCCAGCACCTTGCGCGCGTCCTTGCTGCGCGGGCCCGAGTGGTGGGCGACCTCGTCGTACGCCACGAGGTCCGCGTAGACGGCGGTCCTTCCGGCCAGCATGTCGCCGATGACGGCGGCCACGGCCACGTCCCGTTCCACGACAGTGGCGAAGGCGCGCAGCAGCGGGTAGAGGCCGCCGCGCTTGATCCGGGGCCGGTCCCTGCGCAGCCGCGACGCCGTCGACTCCCCGATCTCGCGGCACACCTCGGCGCTGAACGACCAGGCGGTGCGCACCGCGTTCGCCGGGTCGGAGAAGTAGGCGAAGTAGCCGGATCTGGAGCGGCTGAACTTGTCGCGGCGGGCCGCCACCGACATCACCAGCGCGGACTGTTCCGCGCCGCCGGTGAACAGATTGCCGCGGCTGGCGCCGTCCTCGGCGAGCAGGCCGCGAAAGCCGGTCCGGGCCACCGCGCGGCGCTCCAGTTCCGCGGCGCTGGAGGGCCTGTTGCAGACCATCAGCTGGCCGGTCTCCTTCTCGAACCAGCGGAAGGCGGGCACGTCGTGGTTCGTGCCGTGCAGGATGGCGAGCTGGCTCGCGCCGGTCTGGCTGCTCCAGTCGGTGCGCCACGGGGTGAGCCGGTGGGTGGTGCCGAGCCAGCCGGCCAGGGTCGGCATCGCGGGCGGCGCGGAGGTGAGGGCGTCGCGCAGCACGTCGTGGCCCACGCCGTCGAGTTGCAGGAAGACCGTGCCGGGCGTGGTCGGCAGCGGCGGGTCGCTCGCGCGGGTTCTGCGGCCCGCGAGCCGGGCGAGCCTGCGGCCGTACGCGGCGTCGTCCCGTACCGCGAGGGCGGTGCTGGTGGCGGAGGACGTCGCGGACATCACGGCGGCGATCACCACGGCGGTGGCCGGGGCGACCTGGCCGCGGCCGTCGGGGGTGAAGCGCAGGGCGACGAGCAGCAGCGAGCCGTTGAGGAAGAAGACCAGGGCGCCGAGCACGAGGGCGGGCACGAGCAGCAGGGCGCGGACCAGCAGCGGCCACACGAGAGCGCTCAGTACGCCGAAGGCGCCCGCGCCGATCGCCGAGGTCACCGCGATCTGGGTGGGGCTGTCGCCGTTGGGAGCCTCGAGGCGGAAGTCGGGGAGCACCCAGGCGAGTACGGCCAGGGTCGCGCTGGAGACCATCCACACAGCGAGCACCCGGCCGACGGCCCTCACCACGCTCCGGCCGACGGCCCGTTCCCGTCTCTTCGCAGGCTGCGGCACACCTCCACAGTGCCATACCGCCCGCCGCGTCCCGGCGCCCCGTCGGGGCGCGCGCCGGGCCCGGCCCTCGGCAGGGCATACGCTCGGGCCTGCGAGGGTGTGCGCGGGCACGGTACGAGTCCCCTGACCGGGGAGGTGCGACGCGTGTGTGCGATACGGGCGCCCTGGACGGATGCCGGGAAAGGACGGGCGCGGTGGCGGTGGAGATCACGTGGTGGGGTCATGCCACGGTGACCGTGCGGGACTCCGGGGTACGGGTGCTCACCGACCCGCTGTTCACCCGGCGGCTCGCCCATCTGCGCAGACGGCGCGGCGCCGTACCGCCCGCGTCGGCGACCGCGGCCGACGCCGTACTCATCTCTCATCTGCACGCCGACCACCTGCACCTGGACTCGGTGCGGCGGCTGGCGGCGGGCACCACCGTGGTCCTGCCGCGCGGCGCGGTCGCCGCGGTGCCGGGGCTGCGGCGGCTGCGTGACCGGCTGCGGCTGGTGGAGGTCGGCGCGGGCGACTCGCTCCTGGTAGGCGGCGCGGACGGCGGGGAGCTGACGGTCAGGGCGGTGCCCGCCGCGCACGACGGACGGCGGCTGCCGTACGGGCCTGAGCGCTCCCCCGCGCTCGGCTATGTGATGGAGGGGGCCGCGCGCACGTACTTCGCCGGGGACACCGGGCTGTTCGACGGGCTGGCCGACACGGTCGGCCCCTGCGACGTGGCGCTGCTGCCGGTCGGCGGCTGGGGCCCCTTCCTCGGGCACGGGCATCTGGACGCGGCGCGGGCCGCGCGGGTGCTGGCCGATCTGGAGCCGCGAGCCGCGGTGCCGGTGCACTACGGCACATTCTGGCCGATCGGCATGGACGCGGTACGGCCGCACGAATTCCACACGCCCGGTGAGGAGTTCGTGCGGATCGCCGCCCGGCTGGCCCCGCGGGTGTCGGTGCACCGGCTCGACCACGGGCAGTCGGTGCTGGTCGAGGACGCCGGGCGGGAGAGCCGCGGGTGATCGGTTTCCTGGCGTCGGCCGCCGCCAATTCCCCCGCGTCCGAGACCACGCAGCAGGCCATAGGTTATCCGTCGCTGTTTTTGCTGGTGTCGCTCGGCTCGCTGGTGCCGGTGGTGCCGACCGGCGCGGTGGTCTCCAGCGCGGCCGTCGTCGCCTTCCACCAGTCGCAACCCCCGCTCGCGCTGCTCGGGGTGTTCCTCGTGTCGTCCTTCGCCGCCTTCCTCGGCGACGTGGCGCTGTACTGGCTCGGCCTGCGCGGGGTGCGGTCCCGCAACGGCTCGCGCTGGCTGCACCGGCTCCAGGACCGGGTGGACAACACGACGCTGGAGAAGGCGCAGAACCGGCTGGACGCGCACGGCGCGGCCGTCCTGGTGCTGTCCCGGCTGATCCCGGCGGGCCGTATCCCGGTGATGGTGGCGTGCCTGCTGGGCGAGATGTCGCTGCGGCGGTTCGTCCGCGGCGACATCCCGGCCTGTCTGGTGTGGGCGGCGGCGTATCAACTGGTCGGCATCCTGGGCGGGTCGCTGTTCCCCGAGCCGTGGCAGGGGGTGGCGCTCGCGGTGGGGCTGACGTTCGCCTTCGCGGCGGGGCCCATGGTCGTGCGGCGGCTGCGCCGCAAGTAGGCCGCGCGCCGCAAGCGGGGGCGGCCCGTCCCGCGATCAGGCCGCCGGGCTTGCCCTCACGGCGTGCCGTGCCTCGGCGTGGCGTGCCCTCACGGCGTGCCGGACAGCACCCGTGAGCCGCCGATCGGCAGGTCCCACAGGTCGTCGCGGGGGCGGCCGGTCGCGGCCCACGCGGCGTGCAGGCGGGTGAGCGGTTCCAGCGGCGGCTCGGCGGAGAGCAGGAACGTCGCCCAGTGCATGGGCGCCATCGCGGTCGCGCCCACGTCGAGGCAGGCGCGTACGGCCTCTTCCGGGTCGGTGTGCACGGTGCTGAGCATCCAGCGCGGCGAGTAGGCGCCGATCGGCAGCAGCGCGAGGTCGATGCCGGGGTGGGCGCGGCCGATCTCGCGGAACCAGTGGCCGTAGCCGGTGTCCCCGGCGAAGTAGACGCGCCGCCCCGAGCCGTCGGTCAGCACCCAGCCGCCCCACAGCGAGCGGCAGGTGTCGGTGAGCGTGCGCTTGCTCCAGTGGTGCGCGGGGACGAAGTCGAAGCGGACACCGCCCAGTTCCGCCGCCTCCCACCAGTCGAGTTCGGTGACCCGCGTGAAGCCTCGGCGGCGGCACCAGGCGGCCAGGCCCGCGGGCACGAACAGCGCGGTGTCGCGCGGCAGCCGCTTCAGCGTCGGCGCGTCGAGGTGGTCGTAGTGGTTGTGGCTGATGACGACGGCGTCCACGGGGGGCAGCGTCTCCCAGGGCACGCCCACCGGGGTGACCCTGGCCGGGGTGCCGGGGATCCGGCGGGACCACACGGGGTCGGTGAGCACGGTCAGCCCGCCGATGCCGATCACCCAGCTCGCGTGTCCCACCCAGGTGAGGCTGACCGTGCCCGCCGTCGTCACGGGCAGCGGTCCCTGCTCGACCGGCAGCGACGGCACCTGCGCGAGCGCGGCGGCCGGCGGGCGCATGCTGCGTTCCCGTACCGAGCGCAGGACGTCGCGCAGCCCCGGCAGCGGGTCCGTCAGCCGGTCGGCGAACGACTTGGGCCAGGTCCTCAACTCGCCCAGCGGACGCGGACCGGCGAGGGTGCTCTCGCTCTCGGCGAGGGTGCGCTCGCTCTGATCGGTCATCGGGACTCCCATCCGTCACGGTCTCGGCGCCGTCGGCGACACTCGCCGGGCAACAGCGGGCCGGGGCGGCGGCCCCGGCGGTTCGAGCCGGGGCGGCGGCCCCGGCGGTTCCGGCCGGGCCGGGAAGCCCGACGGGACCGGCAGGACCCGTGGCCGCGGCACAGGGTGTGGGGAGGGTGGGCGAGACGCGTGTGGCCCGCCCGGCCGTCCCGAACACCGCTCGCACCCACCGGATCCCCGATCATCGTTCATCGACCTACCCAAAAAATAGGTCAGGTCCCACGCCCCCGCGATCCGGTGTCCGCCGATTCGCCGATGTCGGCGGATTCACCGATGCCCGCGGATTCGCCGACCGCCCCGCCCGCGGGGCCCGACTCGCCCTCCGGGTACCCGGTGGCGTGGCCGCTGACGGCGACGGCCAACGAGGCCAGCGCGGCGACGACATGCGGGACGGCGAGCGGGTCGGTCGCGGCCAGCGCGACACGGCGCTCGTCCTCGGTGGCGCCGTGCAGGTGACCCGTGCTGATCCGCACGCGCGGCTCGTCCGGGTCGTCGCCGAAGCGGTGGCCGCCGAGTACGGGGTAGCCGAGGGCCGCGGTCAGCCGCTCCTCCAGCGCGGCGGCGTCCAGGCCGGGCGCGGGCAGCGTCGGATAGAGCTGGAAACCGGCGCGCGGCGGACGGCAGGTCGCCCCCGCGCCGGTGATCGCGCGGAAGGCGGCAGCGGCGGTACGCGCGTGCAGCCGGTTGGCCGCGGCGGTGCGGTCGGTGACCTCCGCGGGCTCGGTGAGGACGTATCCGGTGGCGGCGGCGACCGGCGCGGGCAGCACGGCGCGCAGCGCGGCGAGTACGTCGAGGGCCCGCTCCCGCCAGGCCGCGCCGTGGGCGGTGGCGGGGAAGCGGGCGAGCGCGGCGGGCACCGCGGCCGGGACCAGCGTGGCGCCCAGGTCGGCCAGGACGACGGTGTGGTCGGGCAGCATCTCGGCCGGGCTGAGCAGCACCGTGTCGCGGTGGTGGAGCGTGTCGGAGTACGTCTCGTCGGAGACGATCAGCAGCCCCGCCTCCGCCGCGGCCTCGCACGTCTCGTGCAGCAGCTCGGGCGCGGTGACGGTGCCGGTCGGGTCGTCGGCGGCGGACAGCACCAGCAGCCGCGGGTCGGCGCCCGCGGCGCGCGCCCGCCGTACGGTCTCCAGCAGCGCGAAGGGGTCGGGCACGCCGCCCTCGGGCGGGGTGGGCGCGGTGTGCACCCGGCGGCCGAGCAGCCGGGCCACCGGGGCCTGCCACGCGGGGGCGGGGCGGGCCAGCACCGGGTCGCCGTCGACGGCGGCGAGCAGCGCGAACAGCAGCGGCTCCGCGCCGGGCGCGGCGAGCACGTGGCCCGCGCGGCAGGGCAGGCCGCGCCGGGCCCAGTAGCCGCAGGCGGCGTCGAGCAGCCGCGGGCCGCCGCCCGGGACCTCGGCGCCGGGCCGGGCGTCGGCGGTCCGTTCCCGCCAGTACGCGGGCAGCGGCAGTCCCGAGTCGGGTCGCAGGTCGTACCGCGGGCCGAGCCGCATCCGGTTACCTCCGCTGCGTAGGTGGGCACCCCTGGGGCCCACTTTCTCCCGCGGCGGCGCGGTCCGCATCCGACGCAACGGCGCGGTCCGCATCCGACGCAACGGCCGGTGGAGCGGCCGACGGCCGAGCGCGCGGGTGAGGAGGCGGCGGCGCGCCCCGCATTCAGCGCAGCAGCAGTGCGGGCAGGTCGCGCATGTCGTCGAAGACCGTCGTGCCGGGGCCTTCGAGCCAGCCCGCAGGGGTGAGTCCGCCGCAGTAGCCGTACGCGCGCATGCCCGCCGCGCGGGCGGCGGCCACCCCGTACCGGCTGTCCTCGACGACCACGCAGCGCGCGGGATCGACGCCGAGGCTGCGGGCCGCGTGCAGGAAGAGGTCGGGGGCGGGCTTGCCGTGCTCGACCTCGCTCGCGCTGAAGATCCGGCCCTCGAAACGCTCGTAGAGCCCGGTGAGGCCAAGCGTGTGGCGCAGCCCCTCGTGGCTGGTGCTCGACGCGACGCAGCTCGGCAGGGTGAGCGCGTCCAGGGCCTGCGTGATGCCGTCGACCTCGGTCAGGTCGGCGTCGAACGCCTCCTGGTAGAGGTGGCGGTAGGGGGCGTCCCAGTCCTCGGGCAGGGAGCGGCCCAGGTGTTTCTCGATCGCGGTGGTCATGTCGCGGTAGGAGCGGCCCACGAACCGTTCCACGATCTCGGCCTCGCTCAGCGGCCAGCCGACCGCGGCGAGCACGAACGCGTCCACCTTCACCGCGATCTTCTCGCTGTCGACCAGCACACCGTCGCAGTCGAAGATCACGAGTTCCGGCTCTGGCCAAGGGGTGTGCGGGTGAGCTTCGTTCACCCGGTGAGACTACAGCGGCGGCGCCGGTGGACGGCGGACACGGGGGCGGCGGCGCGGGTGCGGTCCCGGTGGGTCCGTGGGCGCGTACGCGGGTGCGGTACCGGTTGGTCCGCGAGCGGGTACGCGAGTGCGTTACCGGCGGATACGCGGGCGGCCGTCCGTGACGGAACGGCAACGGCCTTGATCAGGCGGTGTGCCGCGGCCGGGCGTGGGTAACCGGCCCGCATGACGTATCCCTGGAAGAACTGGGACAAGGCGCTGTTCGCCGAGGTGGCGGAGCGCCACTGGCCGGGCGCGGAGCCGGTCCTGCCCCGGCTGAGCAGTGCCGCGAACCACGGCCGGCTGTGGTTCGCCGTCGCCGCGGGCGTCGCGGCCACCGGCGGCAGGACCGGACGCCGGGCGGCGGCGCGCGGACTGGGCTCGCTGGCGCTGGCGTCGCTGACGGTCAACACCGCGGGCAAGGGCGCGGTACGGCGGTCACGGCCGATACTCGACACCGTCCCGGTCATACGGCGGCTGCACCGCCAGCCGATCACCTCGTCGTTCCCCTCGGGCCACGCGGCCTCGGCCGCCGCCTTCGCCGCGGGCATGGCGATCGAGTCGCCGCGCTGGGGCCTGGTGATCGCGCCGCTCGCCGCAAGCGTGGCCTTCTCACGGATCTACACCGGAGTGCACTATCCGAGTGACGTGGTGGCGGGCGCGGCCCTGGGTCTTGGCGCCGCCGCCGTCGTACGCGCCCTGGTGCCGCCCGCTCCGGGAAAGCCGGAGCCGGGCGCCGACGCGCAGGTGCCGTCGCTGCCCGAGGGCCGCGGGCTGCACGTGGTGGTGAACTCCGCGTCGGGGCCGCCGCCGCTGCTGTCGGCGCCCGTCGACCGGATCGCCGCCGCGCTGCCCGAGGCGTCGGTCGGTGAGTGCACCGAGGACGACGACCTGCTGGAGATGCTGGAGAAGGCGGCGCGCACGGCCGTGGAGCAGGGCGGCGCGCTCGGGGTGTGCGGCGGTGACGGCACGGTGTGCCTGGCCACGGCCGTCGCCCTGCGCCACCGGCTGCCGCTGGCGGTCTTCCCCGGCGGCACCCGTAACCACTTCGCGCTCGACCTCGGCCTGGAGACCGTCGAGGACACCGCGAAGGCGGTCGCGGCGGGCCGGGCGGCCAATGTGGACGTGGCCCGGCACACCAGCCTGGACTCGCCGTACAGCGAGTCGGCGCCCTTCCTCAACACCTTCAGCATCGGGTCGTACCCGGAGCTGGTACGGGTACGGGAGCGCTGGTCGCGGCGGGTGGGGAGCTGGCCCGCCAGTGTGCTGGCCGCCGTGCACGTCCTGCGGACCTGCGAGCCGGTGGACATCGAGGTGAACGGACGGCCGCGCTCGGTGTGGCTGATCTTCGCGGGGAACTGCCGCTACTCCAGCGTCGGGCTCGCCCCGGTGCGCCGCCGCGACCTCAATGACGGCGTGCTGGACGTGCGCATCGTGGACGGCGGGCCCTTCGCCCGTACCCGGCTGCTGGGCGCGGCCCTCACCGGGGTGCTGACCCGGTCGCCGGTGTACACGTCGGCGACCGTACGGCGGCTGCGGCTGCGGCTGCCCGGCGAGGGCGTCCACCTCGCCTACGACGGTGAGGTGGCACCCGCGCCCGGTGAGCTGCTGCTCGACAAGGTGCCCGGCGGCCTGGTGGTGTACCGGGGCTGACCGGTTCCGGGGGGGGGCGTGCCGGGGCCTGCTCGGAGCCGCCTCAGGCGGCTCGGGCGGGGTTGACGGCGCGGTCGGCGGTCAGTTCTGGCCGCCGACCAGCCCGGCCAGGGCGCGAACGCCTTCGCCCGAGATGCTCAGCGAGTCGGGGCTGCCGGTGTCGATGGACAGGATCAGTTCGTCGGAGGGCCAGGCGCCGCTGAGCACGGCGAGCTGGACCAGCCGGTAGCGACTGGTCGTGGGCAGCGCTTCGGCCATCCGGGTCTCGGAGGTGAAGACGGGCACGAGCTGGCGGCCGTCCTCCTGTTCGTACACCGGGAGCTGGATCTGCCGGGGAGGCTCGCCGCCGTTGGGGTCCTCGTCCACGCCCGGCACCGGCAGCAGGACTTCGCTGACCGCGAGCGTGCTGAGGGCGACGACGTTCTCGCTGCCGTGGGCGATCTCGCGCAGCGCGCGCTGCGCCGGGGGCAGGCCGCTGTCCGGGTCGAGGCCGTCGGGGGTGATGTCGGTCATCGCTTCTGGTTCCTCTCGCCGCTTCTGGCGTCAACGGTGCTCGGATCCCCCGCACGTACCCGGCTGAGCCGAGAGCATGCGGTCCACGAGGTGAAATCGCGTTGCCAGGACCCGCTGGCCGCTGGTTACGGTGCGTCCATGGTTGCCAGAACCCCCGCTCACACGGTGCTCGAAGGCCGTTTCGTCCGCCTCGAACCGCTCGCTCCCGGCCATGTGCCCGATCTGTTCGCCGCGGGCGGCGGTGACGAGGAGGTGTGGCGCTGGCTGCCGGTGGAGCCGCCGCGCACCGAGGACGAGCTGCGCGATCTCGCGGTACGGGTCGCCGCCGACGCGGAGGCCGCGGGCGGTCTCGCCTTCGCCGTCGTGGAGCGGGCGGGCGGCCGGGCCGTCGGCTGGACGACGTACCACGACGTGAGCGCCAGGGACGAGCGGCTGGAGATCGGCTGGACCTGGTACGGCCGCGCCCATTGGCGGACCCCGGTCAACACCGAGGCCAAGCTGCTGCTGATGGGCCATGCCTTCGAGGAGCTGGGCATGGGGCGGATCTGCTGGAAGACGGATCATCTCAACATCAGGTCGCAGCGGGCCATCGCGCGGCTCGGCGCGGTCCGCGAGGGGGTCTGGCGCCGCCACCGGCTGCGCTCGGACGGTGTGACGTGGCGCGACAGCGTCTTCTTCTCGATGCTGGCCGAGGAGTGGCCGGAGGCGAAGCGGCGGTTGCGGGCGCGGCTGGAGGGCGGCGCGGAGGCGGGGGCCGGACGGGTCGGGGCGGGCTGACGGTCCGGGGTGGGCCGACCGTGGGCCGACGCTGTTCGGGGAAGGGCGTCGGCCCACGGTCGGCGGCTGGCGGTCACGCGGTCGGCGGCCACGCGGTCGGCGGTCGCGCGGGGGCCGGTCTCACTCGTACTCCGTGCCGCCTTTGCGGGTCAGGTAGGCGTCGCTGACGACCTTGGCGATGGCCCGGCCGCCGAGCACGTCGCTGTAGCGGTCGTCGGCCGTGCGCACCACGACGCCCTCGCGCAGGTGCAGGCCGCGGCCGGAGACCGTCTCCGTGCCCTGGGCCAGCGCCAGCACCGCCTCCTGGTCGAAGGGGCCCTCGAACAGCTTGGGCACCAGCGGCACTTCGCCCGCCAGCAGCGCGAAGGCGTCCAGCCAGCGCACCCGCCCGCCGATGTCCGCGCACACGTCGAACGCCGCGTAACCGGGCGCGCCCTGCGCGCGGGCGTCGGCGCCGTAGCCGAGATCCTGCACACCGCTGCCGTACACCTCGCCGTAGACGCCGATCCGGTCGGCGCCCAGCCGCTCGGCGAGCCGGGCCGCGACGGCGGGCAGGCCGTGGCCGAGGACGGCGCGCCAGTAGAGATTGCGGTCGGTCTCGGTGAGGGCGAGGCGCTGTCCGCCGAGGCCCTTGGACGTGACGTGCACGGCGCCGCTGTCCGCGTAGTAGGTGAGGCAGCAGGCCGTGCCGTGCAGCTTCTCGGTGACGGTGACCGGGTCGCCCGGCGCGAAGATGTCCGGATAGCGCTTGAGGTTCTCGATGTCGATCCAGGGCAGCAGGTCGGGCGCCGACTCCACGTCGCCGCTCATCGACACCGGCACCGGAGGCACCCATTTGACGATGCCGAGCCGTTCGGCGAAGTCCGCTCCCCCGGCGGCGGCCCGCTCCAGGTCCGTACCGTCGAGCGCGGCCGGGCGGCAGACGATGCCCTGCGACAGCTCGCCGCGCAGCCGGACCGCCCTGACGCGGTTCGCGGCGCTTCCGGCCAGCCTGCCGGTCAGGCCCAGCTCCGTGATCAACGGCGCGGGCAGCACGGCCTGTTCGGGGATGTAGACGGCGAAGTCGCCGCTGCGGTAGGCGCCTTTGGCGACCACGGCGCGGTAGAGGCCGACCTGCGCCAGTTCGAGCGCGTCGGCGTTGGGGTGGTCGAGGATGGTGAGCCGCTCCGCGGTCACGCGCAATGTGGACATGACGGTCCCCCCGTATGTGGTGGTCGGATGGTGGTGGTCGGGTCTTCTCCCCGACGATCACTGTGGCGGGGGGCGCGAACGCCCGGCCACCGGTTTTCGGCGCGGTGCGGCGGGGGGACCGGGGCGGGCGTGTGCGAGTCTCTCGGTGTGCGATACATCATCATCGGAGCGGGAGCGGTCGGCGGCACGATCGGCGGGCGGCTGTTCGACGGCGGTCACGAGGTCGTCCTGGTGGCGCGCGGCGGCCATCTCGACGCGCTGCGCGAGCGGGGCCTGCGGCTCGAACTGCCGGACCGCACGCTGACGTTGCCCGTGCCCGTCGCGGACGGGCCGGAGGCGCTGCGGGCGCGGCCCGACGACGTGCTGGTGCTGGGCGTCAAGACGCAGGACACGGCGTCGGTGCTGACGCGGTGGGACGGGTACGGGGTCGGGTCGGACGGTGCCGGTCCCGCCGTGGTGTGCGCGCAGAACGGGGTCGAGAACGAGCGGCTGGCGCTGCGCCACTTCCCGAACGTGCACGGGATGTGCGTCTGGCTGCCGGCCTCCCACCTGGAGCCGGGTGTCGTGCAGGCGCC
The DNA here is from genome assembly GCF_044744145.1 of Streptomyces sp. NPDC087422. Lineage (NCBI taxonomy): Bacteria > Bacillati > Actinomycetota > Actinomycetes > Kitasatosporales > Streptomycetaceae > Streptomyces > Streptomyces sp. NPDC087422. Next base: position 627,200 of record NZ_JBIUXT010000004.1, read on the forward strand.
GGGTGCGCCGCTGTCCGGGATTCTGACCTTGGGCCGCTATCCGTCGGGCGCGGACGACACGACGCGGCGGATCGCCGCCGACCTTGAGGGCTCGGGCTTCGCGGCGCCGGTCTCGCAGGACGTGATGGCGTGGAAGTACGGCAAATTGCTGTCGAATCTGGGCAACTCCCTGGAGGCGGTGTCCGGTCCGATCGGTGAGGGGCCGCTGTTCGAGGTGTATCAGCGGGCCCGCGCGGAAGGAGTCGCGGTGCTGGACGCGGCCGGTGTCACGCACGTCAGCCAGGAGGAGCAGGCCCGCGTGCGCGGCGACCGGGTGGAGCTGCTGCCCGTCAACGGCGGTGAGCGCGGCGGCGGTTCGTCCTGGCAGAGCCTCACCCGGGGCACCGGCTCCATCGAGGCCGACTACCTCAACGGCGAGATCGTGCTGCTGGGCCGCCGCTTCGGCGTGCCGACGCCCGTCAACGAGGCGCTGCGCCGTACCGCCAACTCCTTCGCCCGCGACGGCCGCCGCCCCGGTGACCTGACGGCGGACGAGACGGCGGCGCTGGTCGCCGCGAGCCGGGCGTAGGCGGCGCGGCGGCCAACGGACGTCGGCCGCAGTGGCTGTGCGGCCGGGACCGCCCGCTCCCTACGGCACCGTCTCCGGCCGCATCCGGAAGTCGTACGCGGCGGGCAGCGGGTGTTCCGCCCGCGCGCGGGTCCTGATGTCGTCGGTGACGGGGCCGTCGCCCGCGACAAGGCGCTCGGCTATGGCGTACCAGGTGTCGGTCAGGGCCTCGGCACCCTCGTACAGGTCCTCCACGACGAAGCCCTCGTCGAACAGCGCGCGGGCCTCGGCGACTTGACCGCGGGCGAGCGCGGTCTGCGCGCGCAGCAGCCGAAGCCGCCCGCAGTCGGGGCCGTGCCGGTCGCCCTCCGGGGCCTGGTCCGGATCGGCGAGGACGCGTTCGGCGTCGGCGGCGCGGCCCGCGGCGAGCAGGACGGGCACGGCCTCGACGATCAGGGCGCGCCGGACGTCCGGGCGGTCCGGGAGCGCGGTGAACGTCTCGCGCAGGCTGTCGTACGCGGCCAGGTAGCGGTCGGCGGCGCGGTCGGTCTGGCCCGCGTCGGCCTCGGCGACGGCCAGGGCGCGCAGGCCCCACGGCGAGGGGTGGGCGGTGACCGACCGTTCCCAACTGCGCACGGCCTGCGCGCGGTCGCCCGCGGCCCACTGGGCGATGCCGAGGTAGTAGTCGCGGAACCACTCGTTGCCGGGATAGGTGTCGGCGGACTCCAGCAGTTCGCGCCACTCCGGGGAGACGAGCGCGGGTCCCGGCGGCGCGTCGGCGGCGGGTCTCGGGAAGATCCCGGCGAGCAGCAGTTCCAGCCAGGGCTTCTGCGGGTCGCCGAGCGTGGTGGCGGGGAACGGGGTGCCGGGCAGGTGGAAGTGGCCGCGCTCGCTTTCGAGGGCGCCCCAGCCGGAGCCGGTGGCGAGCACGTCCTTGGGGTCGGTGTCGGCGTGCGCCAGCCACGCGGTGTAGGCGGCGTCGACGGTGGCGCGCGGGAGGGCGGCCTCGAGTCGTCCCCCGGCCTCGGCGCGCGCGGCGGACCAGTCGTCGCCGTGCACGAGCGCGGGGTCGGCGGCGAGCGGTCCGTACGCCTCCAGCCAGGAGAATTCCGAATCCGCGGCCATGGGGATGTGTTCGAGCTGCGTCCTGGCGAGACCGGCCTGGATCTCCAGGTAGCCGCCGGTGCCGGGCTCGGTCAGCCACTCCTGCCAGCGCCGCCCGCCGCGGCCGTGGCCCCACAGGAAGAGCTTGCGTCCGCGCAGCAGGTCGGTGGAGGTCTGGACGAGGCCGTGTCCTTCGCCGTCGAGCGCGGTGATCCAGCGGCGGTCGGTGTCGGCCACGTCGAAGAAGTAGTCGGCGGCGTGCTCGGAGCGGGTGGTGTACGTGATGTCGGTGGCGCCGTCGGGCGCGGGGACCGGCACATGGCTGAGGGTGCGGCTGTAGCCGAAGTGCCAGGCGGCGTCGGCGGGGGCGAGCACCCGGGTGCGGTCGGTCTCGGGAACGGCGATGTTGGACCACCAGTAGGCGGGCACGGTGCGCTCGTGCGGATTGCGGACCCGGATGCCGACGTAGAGGAAGTCGGAGTCGGCGGGCAGCCACATGTCGATCTGGAAGGGCAGGTCGCGCAGCCGCTCCCACTCCCACAGGCGCAGCATCTCGCCGCCGTCCGGGGCGGGGACGCGGGCGGCGTGCAGCGGGGCGCAGGTGTGGGCGGCGTGGCCGGTGGCGCCGAGATTCCACTCCACGCCGCCGGAGAACCAGGCACCGGCCAGCGCGAACGCGGCGGGCTGGAACACCGGGTTGCGGTAGAGCAGTTCACGTCCGGTCGCCTTGTGGACCAGCGAGTACAGCCTGCCGCCGAGGCCGGGCAGCACGGTGGCGCGGATGCGGTCGTTCTCGATGACGAGTGCGTCGAGGTCGGCCGGGGCGCGGTCCCGGCCGTAGCCGTCGAGGACGCGGACCGGCAGCACCGAGCGCAGCGGCGCGTAGCCGAGCTGCCTGGCCATGTCGGCGGGCAGTCCCTCGCGGTCCTTGAGGTCCAGCCGGTGCAGCTCGTCGAGCGGGCGCAATGCGGGCAGCGGGTTCTCCGGGCCGAGGGCCGCGGCCGGAATGCTCACAGCGGTACGCCGCACGGTCGTAGGCAAGGCCACCTCTTCTGGCACACGTGGCCGCCTTCGGTCGCGGCGGCCGTCTGATGACCATGGAACAGGTTTCCCGTCGCGGTGAACAGAGCCCGCCGTGGTCAGGGTTGGGCAAAACCTGTGGAATCGGTCAGAAATCCGGCCATAAATTCGGCCGCGGGACCGGCCGGGCGCGGCCTTCTCGATCTTCCGCGCACCGCACCGGACAGGGAGCCCGCGGGCTGTCCCGGCCGCCGGACCGGGGGCATTGTCGGTGGTCGCTGCTACAACGGTGGCCATGACGACTTCGCGCTCCTCGCAGACGCCGGCCTCGCCCGAACTCCGGTTCACCGACTGGCTCGAACTCATCGAGGAGCGGTCCACGGTCCTGCGCGAGGCCGCGCGGGCCGCACCCGTCGAGGCCCGGATTCCGGGCTGCCCCGACTGGACCGTCCGGGATCTGCTGACGCATGTCGGCCAGGTGCAGCGCTTCTGGGCGGCGACGGTCGCCGCGGGCCCCGCCGTCCGGCCGCCGTCGGACGGGGTGCTCGGCGACCGCATGCCGGGGGACGACCTGCCGTCCTGGTCGGCGGCCTCGACGGTGCTGCTGCTCGACGCCCTGCGGGCGGCCGGTCCCGACACCGGCTGTTGGACCTGGTGGGCGGAGTCGGGCAACGCGGCGACCTCGGGCTCCGTCGCCCGCCACCAGGTCCAGGAGGCGGCCGTCCACGCCCGCGACGCACAGGAGGCCGCGGGGGTCACCGAACCGCTGCCGCCCGCCCTCGCCGCCGACGCCCTGGATGAATTCCTGCACGTCGGCTTCGGCTCGATGGACGGCTGGCCGCACGCACCGGCCCGTGTCGCGCTGGTCGCCGACGAGGGCCCGGCCTGGACCCTGATCCTCGACACCACCGGTGCCTCGGCGGTCCGCGGCGGACCCGGCGACGGCCCGGAGCCCGGTGCCACCCTCTCCGGCCCCGCCAGCGATCTGCTGCTGGCGCTGTACCGCAGGGCCCCCTGGGACGGGGCCGACGCGCTGCGGCTGACCGGAGACCCCGCGCTGGTACGGCAGTTGGTGGTCTGGCCGCCGCTCGGCTGACCACGTACCGTCCTGCGTGAGGGAGTGATGCGCATGTCTGGTCGCGGGATACGAGCGTCCGGTGTGGCGTTAGGGGTGATCGCCCTGCTGTCCGCCTGCTCCTCGGGCGGTTCCACGCACCGCCCCGTCGCCACCGACTCCGCCCGCGTCACCATCGAGGCACCGCCCCCGGTCGGCAGCATCGAGCACCCCCGCCCGGTGGCGTGCGTCGAAGCCGTGCGCTCGCCCGGCGGCTCCGCCACCGAGGTGACCACGGGCAACAGCCCCGCGAAATCCACTGGTTCGACCACCATCGCACCCACCTCCCCTTCCTTTACTTCCTCTTCTTCCGATGCTTCCGCTTCGTCGTCCGCCGCACCGGCCACCGCGAAGAACGATGTGACGGTGGGTCCCCTCACCTGGACCGGTCTGCGCGCCCTGGCCGACGGCGACCAGACCGGCCACGGCTACCACAACTCCGACGGCTGGCATTACAAGGTCGCCGCCTCCATACGGACCGGGTCGACGGTCACCTTGACCATCGGCGCCGAGCAGCGGGCCAAGGCCGGACTGGAGTACGGCCGTGCCTTCGGGTCCACCCCGGCGCCCGCGATCACCTTCGACGCCTGCCCAGCCCAGCCCGTCGTCTTCATCGGCGGCTTCTTCGTCGCCGGTGACGGCCACGCCTGCGTCCCGGTGGACGTCCAGGTCGGCCAGGGCGCGCCGCGACGCGTGGTGATCTCCTTCTTCAACGGACAGTGCCCCGCTGCGTAGGCTGGGATCATGACCGAGCCGACGCCCGATCCCGCCGCCGAGAGCGAGCCCGCTCACGACCCCGAGCTGCTTCAGCTCGCCGCCCAGGTCTTCGACCTCGCCCGGCAGGGCGACACCGACAAACTGGCCGCCTACATCGACGCGGGAGTCCCCGCGAATCTCACCAACGACCGCGGTGACACCCTGTTGATGCTCGCCGCCTACCACGGTCACGGGCAGACCGTGCGGGCGCTGCTGGCCCGCGGCGCGGAGCCGGACCGTGCCAACGACCGGGGCCAGACCCCGTTGGCCGGCGCCGTCTTCAAGGGCGAGCAGGACGTCATCACCGCCCTGGTCGACGGCGGCGCCGACCCGGCCGCGGGCGTGCCGTCCGCGGTCGACACGGCCCGGATGTTCGGCAAGGACGAGTTGCTGAAGCTCTTCGGCGCCCAGTGACCCCCGCGACGCTCGTCCCCTCCTGGGTGGCCTCGGCCCTCGGCGGTGCGGCACCCACCTGGTCCTACACCGAACTCACCCACAATCAGGACAACCAGGCCACCGACGGCATCTGGCGGGTGACCGGCCCCGACGGCAGCGCGGTTCTCAAGGTGTGCGTCCCCAAGGGCTCGGGCAGTTGGCAGACCAGCCCCGAGCCGCGGCACTGGAACCACTGGCGCCGTGAGCCGCTCGCCTACCGCGACGGCCTGACCGCGACCGTCTTCGCCGACGCCGGGATCGACGGCCCCCGCCTGCTCGCCGCGGACGAGCGGGCGGACGGCTCCTTCGCCCTGTGGCTGGAGGACGTCACCGGGGTGCCCGGCTCACAGTGGCCGGTGGAGCGCCTGGCCGCCTTCGCCCATGGTCTCGGCTTCGCACAGGCCCGCTGGACCGGGCGGCTCCCTGCGGAGCCCTGGCTCTCCCGGGGCTGGCTCCGCCAGTACGTGGAGAGCAAGTCCCTGCCCGCTGAACTCCCCTGGGACCTGCCCGACGCCGCCGCCGTCTGGCCCGCCGCCCTGCGCACCGGCCTGCGCCGTATGTGGGAGCAGCGCGACACCCTGCTCGCCGCCGCCGAATCCGGCCCCCGCACCCTGTGCCACCTCGATGTCTGGCCGCTCAACCTGATCGCCCAGAACGACTCCCCCGCGCACTCCCCCGGCGCCCCGGCCGCCCGACCGGCCGGCGGCCGTACCGTCCTGCTCGACTGGGCCTTCGTCGGGGAGGGCGCCGTGGGCGAGGACATCGCCAACCTCATCCCGGACTGCGTCGCCGACGGCCTGATACCAGGGGCGTTGCTGCCGGAGATCTCCGCCGCCGTCATCGAGGGCTATCTGGCCGGTGCCCGCGATGCCGGGGCCGCCCTGGGCGAGGACGAGCTGCGCCGCTCGGTGGCCGCCGCGGGCGCCGCCAAATACTGCTGGCTCGCCCCTTTGATGCTCACCCGCCTCGCCGTCGGCGGCCGGGTCGGCTCCGCCGCCTACGACGTGGACCACGACCCCCTGGCCGTACTCCGCCGCAGGACCGGCCTCTTCGAGCACCTGGTCTCCTGGTCGGAACAGATCCTCAGCCCCGCCCGCTGAGGACCCTCCCGCAGAAGACCCTGACGAACGGGGCCCCCTCCCCCACGGGGGCCTGCCCGATGTCGGCCTCGCGCTAGCTGATGGCTTCCGTCCGCTCGGCCAGGCTGGTCGCGCCGCGCTCGGTCAGCGAGCCGTGCAGCCGCAGCCGGGATATGCCGCCGTCGGGGAAGATCTCGATCCGGACGTGGGTGGCCGGTATCGGGTTGACCAGGAAGCGGTGCACACTGTCCGGCTGGAGCTTGACCCGCGGCAGCAGCGGGATCCACTCGCCGTCCTCCCCGTCGCGGACCGACAGCGTCGCCCAGCCCGCCGCGTTGCCCTTGAGATAGGCCGTGTCGATCTCGATGGCACGGATCACGCCCTGGTCCACGAGCCGGTACTGGATCCAGTCGTTCCCGGTGTCACGGCGGCGGCGGGTCTCCCAGCCGTCGTCCATCTTCCGGGAGCGGCCGGGCAGGATGGTGTGCTCGGGCGGGGAGTAGAAGCGGTCGGAGGCGTCCTCCACCGTGCCGCCGTTCTCCAGCGCCACCAGGTCGAAGGTGCCCAGCTCGGCCAGCCACCCCGGGTCGGGCGCCACCTCGCCGTAGACCCGCAGCCGGGCGATCCCCCCGTCGGGGTGCTGCCGCAGGCGCAGGTGGGTGAAGCGGCGCTCCACATGCACCGCGAACGCGTTCTCCGCGTGCCCGCCGACCGCCGTGCGCGGGACCAGCTCGGTCCACTCCACCGCCGGGTCGAGCAGATCCTCGGGCGCAGCCGACATCGAGTGCGCGGTGGCCTCCACCGACACCGCCTGCGGGTAATTGCCCCGGAAGTGCGCGGTGTCGATCACCAGGCCGCGGATCACGCCCGGCGTCCCCAGCCGTATCAGCGCCCAGTCGTGGTCGGCCGGATCGGGGTGCGGGACCTGCGCGGACGCCCCCCGCCTGCGCCGCGTCTCCCAGCCGTCCATGATCTTGCCCTTGTGCCCGAAGCGCTCGGAGTCGAAGACCGCGGGCCCGGCCACCAGCAGATTCTCCCGCTCGGCGAAGAACTCGTCATTAGCGGCGACCACCCCCGCGCCCAGCCTGCGGTCGGCCAGGTCCGCGAGACCCGCGAAGGGAAGCTCCACGCGGCGGTAGTCCGCGAAGGGGTTCCCGCCGCCGTAAGGAAGCGCGTCACCCGTGAAGGAGGTCAGGTCCGTGAAAGTGCCGGCCCCGGTCCCGGCCGCCGCGCCTGCCGCCGCTCCCCCAGCCGTTCCCCCAGCCGGTGCCGTCCCCGGCGCCGATCCCGCTGCCGTCGTCTCATGCGTCTCTGTCGTCGTCATGCCTCTACTCTCGGCCGACCCGACCCTTCACGTCCATCGAAACTTACTGAAGCCATTGTTCAGTCCAACTGCATGGTCGGGTCCAGCTCCGCGGCCCGCCGCAGCGCCCCCAGCGTCCGCCGCAGCAGCGGGGCGTCCTGCGAGCCGCCGCGCACCGCGCCCACGATCCGGCGCCGCGGCCGGTCCACGTCCAGCGGCCGTACCGCCAAGTCCTGGGTCAGGGCGCCGGACGCGGACATCCGCGGCACCAGCGCGATCCCCATTCCGGCCGCGACCAGGGCGAAGATCGCGGGCCAGTCGGCGGCGGCGTGCGCCTGCTCCGGCACGAATCCGGCCTCGGCGCAGGCCGCCAGGGTGATCTCGCGCCACGGTCCGCGACTGCCGAAGATCCACGGGTCCTCGGCGAGCTGGGCCAGTCGCAGCCCCGGCGCGGCGGCCAGCGGATGCGTCGCGGGCAGCGCGATGTCCAGCGGGTCGGTGAGCAGCGGGGCGATCACGAAGCGCGTGTCGCGGGCCGTCGGCGCGTCCACGGCCAGCGACAACGCGAGATCCACGTCTCCGGCGGCCAGCTCCTCGTACACCTCGGCGGCCTCCGCCTCGCGCACCGACAAGGTGATGCCGGGCGCGTCGCGGCGCAGCAGCCGGGCGGCGGGCACCACCAGGCGCGTGATGGACGTGGCGATGGCGCCGACCTTCACGACGCCGACCTCGCCCTGTGCGTACCCGTCGAGTTCGGCGCCCGCGCGTTCGAGTTGCGCGAAGACGACCTCGGCGTGTCTGAGCAGGACGTGCGCGGCGCCGGTCAGCCGTACGCCGCGACCGCGCGCCTCCAACACCGGCGTGCCGATCTGCTTGGAGAGCGCGGCCAGTTGCTGCGAGACGGCCGACGGGGTCATCCGCAGCGCGCCCGCGGCGGCCGTGACCGTACCGGTGTCGCGCAGCGCGCGGAGGATTTGCAGCTTGCGGAGATCCCAGTCCTTCATGCAGCCAGCCTAAACAATTCCGGCCCGATACCCCGGCTCAAACCGAACGGTGCATGGGACGCAGGAATCGTACGAGGCGCCCGTACGCCCCCCCGAAGGCCCCCGCGCGCCCGCCGGACGGATCAGGACGCCGCGCTCCCCTCCGCCACCACACCCTCGCGGTGCTGCTGCGGGCTGATGCCGCGGACGCGCTTGAAGGCGGCGCTGAGCGCGAAGGGGCTGCCGTATCCCACCTTGCGGGCCACGGCGCCAATGGTGGCGTCCGGCTCGCGCAGCAGGTCGGCGGCGAGGGAGAGCCGCCAGTTGGTCAGGTACGACATGGGCGGTTCGCCGACGAGATCGGTGAACCGGCGGCCGAGGGCGGCGCGGGAGACGCCGGTCCTGGCGGCCAGCGCCGCGACCGTCCACGGGTGCGCGGGGTCGTCGTGCAGCAGGCGCAACGCGGGGCCGACGACCGGGTCGCTCTGGGCGACGTACCAGGCGGGCGCGCCGGCCTCCGGGCGGGAGAACCAGGCGCGCAGCACCGCGATCAGCAGCAGGTCGAGGAGCCGGTCGAGGACGACCTCCTGCCCCGGCTCGTCCCTGACGATCTCCTCACACAGCAGTGCGGGCAGCGGGCTGGCCCAGGCGTCGCCCGGCATGACCAGGACGTGCGGCAGGGCGGAGAGCAGCCGCTGGCTGATCTCGCCGCGCATCTGATACGTCCCGGTGATCATCACCACGGAGTCCTCGGCGGTACCGGCACCCCTCTGACCTGCGCCGACGCCGACAGCTCCCGACACGGACCGCACCGGTCCCGGCGCCCCGACCCTACCCACCGCCTCGGGCGGCACATCACCCCACGTCCGGACCCCCAGGTCCATCTCCTCGCACAGCTCGACGCCCTGCGGGGTCGCGGAGACCTGTCCTGGATGGATGACGATCTGCGGCTCGGTGGCCGGCGCGTCCGCGACCGTGTACGGCTCCGGGCCGCGGATCACCGCGATGTCACCGGGGCACAGCCGTACGGGGTCGCCCTTGTCCGGCACCACCCAGCCGTCGCCGCGCACCATCAGGGCCAGCGTCAGCGGCGCCCGGTCCTCGATCCGCAGCGACCAGGGCGGGGTGAGGATCGACCGCAGCAGGAAGGCGCCTCGGGCCCGCGGCCCGTCCAGCAGATTCGCCAGTGCGTCCATGCGCCCAGCCTAGGACTGGACGCCCGCGCATGGGGGTGAGCTTTTCGACGATGGTCCCGCCGCCCTCGCCGCCGTTTCACTGAGGCCATGACACCGAACGCGCATACCGCGCCCCGCGACCGGACACCTCAGCGGGCACCTCGACAGCCACCTCAGCAGCCACCTCAACAGGCTCCGCACCAGCAGCATTACGCGGCGTGGCCGTACGGTACGCCGCCGCCTCAGCCGATGTCCGGCGGCGGCGCGGCGGACCCGGAGCGGCAGCCGCGCCGGGAGCGGCCGCTCCCGCAGGACCGCTCCGGTCGGGACCGCTCCGGTCGGGACCGCCAACCCGCCTACCAGCGGCCCGAGTCGGGCCGGAATCCGACCGCTCGTCCCCGAGGACCCAGAGGAGTTGCCATGTCCGGCGACATCCGCAGTCTCGTGCTGCTCGCCGCCACGCTCGCCACCGGCCTGATGGCGGGCCTGTACTTCGCCTTCTCCGTCGCCGTCATGCCGGGCCTCGCCGCCTCCGACGACCGGACGTTCGTGGAGGCCATGCAACGCGTCAACGTGGCCATACTCAACGGCTGGTTCAGCCTCGCCTTCGGCGGCGCCCTGGTCCTGGGCGGGATCGCGGCGGCGCTGCACTGGCGCGGCGACGGACGGCCCGCGCTGCCGTGGATCATCGCCGGGGTGGCCCTCTACGCCGCCTCGCTCGTCGTCACCATGGGCTTCAACGTCCCGCTCAACGACAAGCTCGCCGCCGCGGGCGACCCGTCGAAGATCCGCGATCTCGCCGCCGTCCGGGAGCAGTTCGAGTCCGCCTGGCTGCGCTGGAACGTCGCCCGCGTCCTGACCACGACGGCCGCGCTCGGCTGCCTCGCCTGGGCCCTGCGGCTGGGCCGGGGATGACCCCCGCCGGGCCGACGGGCGAACGGCACGCGGCTTCGCGGCCGTTACGACCTAAGGCGTGTCCGGCGGATCATGGGCGGTCCAGGCGGCGTGTGGTGTTCCCCGGACTCCGTCCGGGGCCCCTGAGCGCAAGGCGCCGGGGTGGCCTCAAAGCGGAGCTATTCGGGGTATTCCGGCGACGCGGGCGGGCGTGCGTGCCAGGCGCTGCCAGCCAGAGGCGACTTCACGGACACGCCCTGGGCGGTCACTGCGGCCGCGATCCGCCGCGCCACCTCGTCGGGGGCGATGTCCGCCGTCTCGACGATCTCGCCTTCCTCGCGCAGCCAGGGGAGGGCGTCGGCGTACGGGGCGAGGTGGTCGTGCCGCCAGCGTCGGATGCCGGTGCCCTCGGGGTGTCGATCCGCGCGGCGAGCGTCAACGGGTCGGCGTGCAGCACGAAGTGCCGCAGCGGAATGCGGGACTTCGCGAGCCCGTCCCGCAGTTCGGTCCAGTACGCCCGCACCAGCACCGACTGCGGTACGACCAGCGTCCCGCCGACGTAACCGAGGATCTGCGCGGCCGTCTTGACCACGAGGGCGCGCCACGGCGGATGGTCCTGGAAGTCGGCGACGGGGACCGAGGCGAGGACGGGGCGCAGCATGGAGCCGACCGTCTCGGAGTCGAAGATCCGCGCGTCGGGGAGGAGTTCGGTGAGCAGCCGGGACGTCGTGGTCTTGCCGACGCCGAAGGTGCCGTTGAGCCAGACGATCATGCCCGCGAGCACAACGGGCACGTGGGCGGCCGTCCGGGGACCCCGACAGGACTACGGCGCCGGCGCGTACGGCCGACAGCGGGCGTACGGCGTCAGGTGAACGATCCGTGGCGGCCCTCGCCGGAGGCGAAACGGGAGGCGCCCGCCGCCGCCTCGGTCAGGGAGATCCGGCCGTGCGCCAACTCCACGGCCAGGGCGGCCTCTTCGGGCAGACCTTCCTGCTCCAGCAGGGAGAGCCGGTCCTCGCGCAGGCAGGTCTGGGGGAAGGCGGCGATCTCGGCCGCGAGTCGCTCGGCGGCGGCGCGGGCGGTGCCGGTCGGGACGACGCGGTCGACGAGGCCGATGGCGAGGGCTTCCGCCGCGTCGACCGGACGGCCGGTGAGGACGAGGTCCATCGCCCGGCCCGCGCCGATCAGCCGGGGCAGCCGTACGGTGCCGCCGTCGATCAGCGGCACGCCCCAGCGGCGGCAGAAGACGCCGAACACGGCGTCTTCCTCGGCGACGCGGAGGTCGCACCAGAGCGCGAGTTCGAGGCCGCCCGCGACGGCGTGCCCGGAGACGGCGGCGATCACCGGTTTCCCGAGCCGCATACGGGTCGGCCCCATCGGGCCGTCGCCGTCGTCGGCGACCGTGTTGCCGCGTGCGGTGCCGATCGCCTTGAGGTCCGCGCCCGCGCAGAAGGTGCCGCCCTCGCCCCAGAGGACGGCGACGGCCGCCTCCTCGTCCGCGTCGAAGGCGCGGAAGGCGTCCGCGAGCGCGGCGGCCGTCGGCCCGTCCACCGCGTTGCGCGCCTCCGGCCTGGACAGCACCACGGTGGTGACGGCGCCTTCGCGCTCGCTGCGTACGGACATTTCTCGCACCCCTTCCTGTCGGCCGTCTGCGTGTCTACGTGTTTACGTGTCCATGTGTCCATGCGTCGCGGGCATCGCACATGGACCGTGTACCCGCAGCGTTAACACGCGGGCACCCGCCTGAGCAAGACACCCCCTGGGGGTATATCGTCAACCGGGTGACAGCGGACGGCGACGGTACGGCACACGCGCACCGGCCGCGTACGCCCCGGCTGTTGGCGGTGTGCGCGGTCCTGCTCGGGCTGTTCTTCATGCACGGCGCACCGGCTTCCGCGAGCGAGGGCTGCCACGGCGCGCCCATGGCCATGAGCATGGGCACGGACATGGGTATCGCGCGGATGTCCACTACCGCGCCCGTCGCCGCCACCACCCACTCGACTCCGCACGTACGGCCGCAGGCCCCCGCCCCCCACGTCGCCAAGACCGGCTCCGGCGGTACGTGTTGGGCCACGCCCGTACGCGCGCGGGCACCGCTCACCGGCTGGGCACAGGTCGCCTTCGCCGTACCGCCGTTGCTGGGGGCGGGGTTGGCCGCCTCCGGCACCGCGCCGTCTCGGGACCGGCGGCGCGCTCCGCCGCCGGGCGGGCGGGCGATATTGCTGCGGGTGTGCGTCGCGCGGACGTGAAGAGGCCCGCCGCGCCGGGGAGTTCCCGGTGCGGTGTCGCGCCCTCACATCCGTCCGCATCGCATCCATATGCGCGCCGTTTTCCGCGCGCTCACCCGAAAGAGCATCATGCGAACACTCCGGCCCGCTCTCCTCGCGGCCACCGCCGCGACCTGCGCTCTGCTGCTCGGCCTGACCGCCTGCGGCGGCGGCTCCTCCCCGACCGCCGGCCAGGCGCACGGCCACGCCCCGGCGTCGTCACCCGAGTCGCCCACGTCGCCCACCGCGTCCACACCCTCCATGAACGGCATGGACGGCATGGACGGCATGGACGCCCCAGCCTCCGCCAACGGCCTGTCCGCCGACCGCGACGGCTACCGCCTCGTCTCCCCCGACGCGCGACTGCCTTCCGGCGCGCCCGCCACGTACCGCTTCTCCGTCACCGCGCCCGACGGCAGGCCGTTGACCGCCTTCGCGCTCGACCAGACGCAGCGGATGCACTTCTACGCCGTCCGGTCCGATCTCACCGGCTTCCAGCACGTGCATCCGGGGATGGCGAAGGACGGCACCTGGACGGCGCGGCTGGCGGCGCTCACACCCGGCGCGTGGCGGTTCTTCGCGTCCTTCACGCCGGACGCGGGCCCCGGCAAGGGGACGGACGTCGTCCTGAGCCGTACGGTCACGGTCCCCGGCACCGCCTCGTCGCCCGTGCCGCTGCCCGCGCCCAAGACCAGCGCCACGGTGGACGGTTACACGGTGACGGTGAAGGGCGACATCATGGCGGGCATGTCGGGCATGGCGCATCCGCTGGCCGTGACCGTGACCAGGAACGGCCGCCCGGTGACCGATCTCCAGCCGTACCTGGGGACGTACGCGCACCTGACGGCGTTCCACGCCGGTGATCTGGCGTTCGCGCACCTGCATCCGACGACGGCCGTGAACGGCGATCACGGCGGCCCCGAACTGGCCTTCCACGCCGAGCTTCCGACGGCGGGCGACTGGCGGCTGTTCCTCCAGTTCCGCACACAAGGCACCCTGCACACGGCCGCGTTGACGCTCCGCGCGGGCTGACGCACCGCCACCACGGGCACTGCACGCGGAGTTGACTCAGGGCGGCGTCAGTGGTGTTCCTGGACGAGCACCGCGAGGGTGTCCGGCTCCAACGCGCGGAAGATGTGCGGCTCGTCGCCCGGATAGGCGATGTAGTCGCCGGGGTGGAGTTCGACGGGATCGTCCGTGAGGCCGACCAGCGCGCGGCCGGTACTGAGCACCACGTGCTCGATCATGCCGGGCGCGTGCGGGTCGGACTCGCGGGCGGTGCCGGGCTGTACGGACACCAGGTAGATGTCGCGGCGCGCGTGCGGCGGGCAGGAAGCGAGGAGCGTGGCCACGTAATCCGCGCGCTCGGCGGCGAAGGCGACGCCCTCGCCCGCGCGGACGACGCGGACGCGGGGGCGGGGCGGGTCGACGAGCTGGGCGAAGGCCACGTTCAGGGTGACGCTCAGCGCCCACAGGGTCTCGACGCTGGGGTTGCCGGTGCCCGATTCGAGCTGGGAGAGCGTGGATTTCGCGATGCCCGCGCGGCGGGCGACCTCGGCGAGGGACAGGCCCGCGCGGCGGCGCTCGCGCTGGAGGGATTCCGCGATGGCCGCCAGCGGTGCCCGCCCGCTCTGCCGCTCCCGTCCGTTCTCGTCCGCGCCGCGTCCCGGCTCCCCCGACTCTCCTGACGCGTGCGCCCCCTTGTCCGCCGCCATCGCCGCACCCTTCGTTCGCCAAACTAGTCCACTCGTTCGCCTTGACGAACGATCCTCGCTCCGTTCATTATAGGCGGCGATGCGTTCGATATGGCGAACTCCGGAGAAGGACCTGGTGCGGGACATCGCCCTGGTCTGCGTCGCCGATGCCGTCGTCGGGGTGTCGTTCGGCGCCATCGCCGTGGGGCTCGGCCTGCCGGTGTGGCTGCCGATGCTCCTGTCGGTGGTGGTCTTCGCGGGCGCGTCGCAGTTCATGTTCATCGGCATCGTGGCGGCGGGCGGCAATCCGGTGGCGGCGGTCGTCGCGGGCCTGCTCGTGAACGCGCGGCACGTACCGTTCGGCTTCGCGGTCGGCGACGTCTTCGGCGCCGGGCCGCTCCGCCGCATCGCGGGCAGCCATCTGATGGCGGACGAGACCGTGGCCTTCACCCTCGCCCAGCGCGAACCGGAACGGCGGCGGGCGGCGTACTGGGCGTGCGGCATCGGCCTGTTCGTCTGCTGGAACGCCGGTGTCGTCCTGGGAGCTCTGGGCGGCGGCGCGGTCGGCGACACCGACGCCTTCGGGCTGGACGCGGCCTTCCCCGCCGTGCTGCTGGCCCTGGTACTGCCGTCCCTCGGTGACTCCGCGACGCGCAGGGCAGCGCTGGCCGGAGCGGTGATCGCACTCGCCGCGACGCCGTATCTGCCCGCCGGACTGCCGGTGTTGCTCGCCTTGGCCGGGGTCGGAGCGGCGCGGGCGGGCGGTCGTCGCGAGGAGCCGGACCCCGCCGTGCGGACCGGAGCGGGACGATGAGTACGGGGACGAGCCTGCTGCTCGCCACCGCCGCCCTGGGCGCGGGCACCTTCGCCTTCCGTTTCGCCGGGCCCGTGCTGCGCGCCCGCGTCACCCTCTCGCCGCGCCTGGAACGGCTGATGGCGCTCTGCGTCGTCGTGCTGCTCGCCGCCCTGGTCGCCACCTCCACCCTCACCGAGGGCCACGGCTTCGCCGGAGCCGCCCGCCCGGCCGGGGTCGCCGTCGGCGGTCTGTGCGCGTGGCGCCGGGCACCCTTCCTCGTGGTGGTGCTCGCCGCCGCGGCCACCACGGCGGCGCTGCGGCTGCTGGGCGCGAGCTGAAAGCGGTACGGACGTGACGCGGGCCCCACAACCCACCGAAGCGCCCCTGACGTGGCGTCAATTCCGTTGAAGATCGGCTCGATTCGTAGCTGACAGCCGGATTCCAGATCGTGTTACGTGACATGTCTCCGTCGATTCACGCTCGGCAGTCACCGTCCGGACGGAGAGACACCCCCCACTGGAGGACACGTGACCGGTCCGCTGTCCCGACGAGTTTCCCTACGACTGCGCACGGCGCTGCTCGGCGTGCTCACCACATGCCTGGCGTTCACCGTCGCCGGAGCCGGAGGCGGCGCATCCGCGTCCGCCGCTGACACCGGCTCCCTGCCGTTCTCGGGCGCCACGACGTCCGGCCTGCACAACACCTACGACCCCGCCGCCTTCCCGTACCTCGCCCAGGCGTTGGACACGGGCACGTCGCTGATCGAACTGGACGTGTGGGACGACTTCTTCACCCAGGAGTGGAAGGTCAGCCACTCCAGCCTGACCAGCAACGGCAACAACTGCGTGGACGCGTCCTCGCCGTCGCAGCTCTACACGGGCGGCGCGAACAAGGACCTGGAGAGCTGCCTGGACGACGTACGCGTCTGGCTCGGCGCGCACCCCGGCCACGCGCCGCTGATGATCAAGCTGGAGATGAAGGCGGGCTTCCAGGCCAACCTCGGCATGAGCCCTGCCAAGTTGGACCAGTCGATCAGCGCGCACCTCGGCAGCCTGGTGTTCAAGCCGTCCGACCTGCTGGCCAAGCCCGGCGGCGGCAGCTACGGCACGCTCGACGAGGCCGCCCAGGCGGGCAACTGGCCGACGCGGCGGCAACTCGCGGGCAAGGTGATCCTGGAGATCATCCCCGGCACCGTCGAGGAGAACAACCCGACCGACACGCTGTGGACGGACGTCGAGTACGCGAGCTACCTCAAGGGGCACGTCTCGACCGCCCAGGTCTTCCCGACCGTGCACAACGTGCAGTCGGGCGACCCGCGTTCGCGCTACTCCGACGCCTCGCTGCGCCCGTGGTTCGTGATCTTCGACGGTGACGCCTCGGCGTTCCTCAACGTCGACACGAATTGGTACGACGCGCGTCATTACCTGCTCGTGATGACCGACTCGCAGAATGTCGCACCCGCCCTGGACGACGCGAATCCGTCCCCGGCCGACGCGCAGGCGCGGATCGCCCAACTCGCCGCGGCTCACGCGACGATCGCCTCGAACGACTGGAAGGGGCTTCCCCAGATCCAGTCGCTCGTCCTGCCGCGCGGCAACGGCTGACGGTCCTGGATCCAGGGCCGGCCGCGGCCTCGGCCGCGCAGCACGGCACCCCACGGCGACCGCCGGCCGTGGGGTGCCGTTCCTTCTCCGCCCGCCCTTCCCGTCCCGCTCAGACGGGGACGGCGCCGCCGAACGCGGGCGCCCGGTAGGTGTCGAGGCGGGCGGCCTTCGGCCCGGCCGCCTCCTCCCGGTGCAGGCCGCGGACCGCGGGCAGCGCCGCCGCCAGCGTCCGCGTCGACGCCTCCGTCCACGGGCCGCCCGGCACCAGCACCACGTGCCCGATGCCCAGACCGGCGAAGTGGCGGCAGTGCGCGACGAGTTCGTCCGCCGACTCCTGCGGCCGCAGCCTGACGCTGACGGATGTGTCGATGTCGCCGAGCGGGCGGCCGATCTTGCGGCAGTGCACGGCGAGGATGTCGAGCTTGCGGCGGATGGTGGCGCCGCCGTTCGGCACGTCGAGCAGATTGCAGGCGTCGGCGTACCGCGCGACCAGCGGCAGCATCCGGGCCTCGCCGTTTCCGCCGATCAGCACCGGCGGGTGCGGGCCGCTGAGCGGCAGCGGACTGGGGTACGGCCTGGCCAGGTCGCAGTGCGCGCCGCGGAAGGGGCTGTCGTCGCCCGACCACATCCGGTGCGCGAGCCGCAGCACGTCCTCCATCCGCTCGAAGCGTTCGGGGGCGCCGGGCGCGGGCGGGCCCAGCGCGGCGGCCTGGTGGTCGGCGTATCCGGCGCCGATGCCGAGCCAGGCCCGGCCGCCGGACAGGACGTCGAGCGTCGTGACCGCCGTGATCAGCGGGCCGGCCGCGCCGTTGCCGACCGGGCTCGCCATGGCGCCGAGCCGCACCCGTTCACTGCGCGACGCGAGGAGTCCCAGCGTCGCGTACGCCTCCAGGACCGCCTCGTCCGGTGAGCGCGTCGGGTCCGTCCGCGTCGGGTCCGTCCGCGTCAGGTCCGTCCGCGTCAGGTCCGTCCGCGTCAGGTCCGTCCGCGTCAGATGGTCCGTGACCCACACCGTGTCGAGCCCGATCTCGTCGGCGGTGGCGACGACCCGCTCCAACTGCCGTGCGGAGCCGCGCGGTCCCTCGGGCCAGGCGTCGTGGGCGACACTGATACTGATCCGCATCGTCTACGCCTCCGGTCCCGGACGGTCGCCGGTCGGACTGAGGTGGAGCGCGGCCAACCGCCATACGCCGTCGGTCTCGACGATCGTCTGCGTCACCCGGAAGTACCCGTCCGCGTCCCGCCCGTCGAAGATGCTCTGCTGGCCCTGCACCCCGGTGGCGACGGCCGCCCGCCCGTACTGACGGATCGTCACCTCGGCCCAGGTGAAGGCGTCGTGGACGAGCGCGCCGGAGGCGTAGCGGTCGAGCCACTGCTTCTTGTCGAGGACGAAGCCGCGCGGTCCCACCGCGCTGAAGTCGTCGGTCAGCAGCGCGTCCAGCGCGGTCACGTCACCGCGCCGTTCCGCCTCGGTCCATCGGCGCGCGAAGTCCGTCAGCTCCTGCTCGTCTTCCATGGCCGTGCCTCCTCGCGAGCGGGTGCGAAAGCCCCGGCGGAGGCCGGACTCCCGGCCACCCGTGTGCCGGTCCGGGGTGCCTCACCAGACTCCCGCGGACGCCGCCGCGCCGCATCGCCCGGCGGTATGCCTCTGCCGTACTCCCCCGGTCAACCCGCCCCGCCCCCACCCGTACTCCCCGGGGAGTAACGCCTCGCCCACGCCCTCCCCTCACCCCCTTCGCCGGGCGTTCCCGCCCCGCAATTCGCTGGCCACCCCCACCGCCGCGACGGCACTGTGTCCCCATGCGAGAACCCGCCCGGCGCGTCCGCGCCCTCCACACCCCCACCACGATCACCGTCTACCAGGCCTACGCTCCCGCGATCGGCCTCCCCGCCGCCCGCGACGGCCGCTTCCCCGCCGCCTGGAGCCGGGACCGCATGACGTGGATCAAGCCGTCGTTCCTGTGGATGATGTACCGCTGCGGTTGGGGCGCCAAGGCGGGGCAGGAAACGGTGCTCGCGGTGGAGATCACCCGTGACGGATTCGAGTGGGCGCTTCGGCACGCGTGTCTGTCCCACTACTCCCCCGACGTGCACGCCGACCGGGACGCGTGGCGTCGGCAGCTCAAGCGCGCTCCCGCGCGGGTGCAGTGGGACCCCGAACGGGACGTGCGGCTGCGGCCGTTGCCGTACCGGTCGCTGCAACTCGGGCTGTCGGGCGAGGCGGTGCGGGAGTACGCGGACACGTGGATCGTGGGGATCAGGGATGTGACGCCGCTGGCGCGGGAGGTGCACCGCTTGGTCGGGGCCGGGGACGTCGAAGGGGCGGAGCGGCTGGTGCCGGAGGAGCGGGCGTATGACGTCGTGGGCGGGCTGCCGGAGCGGGTGGGCGGGAGTTCGGGTGTCTGACCCGTGGGCGGCGGTGGGCGGGGCCCGGGGCGAGGGTGCCGCCCTGTGGGTCTTCTCGGTCGTGTTCGGGCGGGTCACCGTCGGCATGGTGGCGCAATTCGCGGTGCGCTGGCGGGCGTGCGGATGCGCGGCCTCGGCGATCCGTCAGCGGTCGCGGAGACCGGGAGAGGACTACGCCGACAGCGAGGCGTGGTCGCCCATCACGATCACCGGGTGGTCCGCCGGGACGAGCGTGTGCAGGAGGTCGACCATGTGCGCCGCGGAGACGCTGACGCAGCCGTGCGTCGGGCCGCCGTGGTCGACGTGGACCCAGATGCCGCCGCCGCGGTTGGCACCGAGCGGCTGGGTGCCGTCGAGCGGGGACGTACCGGGCACGCGGTTGTAGTCGATGGCGATGACGTAGTCGAAGGCGGCGTCCAGCGGCTCGCCGTCGAAGCCGACGCCGCCCGCGCGGAAGGCGGACGAGTGGTGGTAGGGCAGCTTGGCGCCCGGATCGGCGTCGAAGCCGCCCGCGTCGCTGAGGGTGAACACGCCGATGGGGCTGTGCAGATCGCCCGAGTGGTGCTTGTCGGTCCAGCCGCGCAGCGCGTTGTGCGCGGGCCAGGCCGCGCCCGCGCTCCAGTGGCCGTCGGCGGTACGGGACCACAGGGTGACGGTGGAGTCGGCGGAGTTCTTGGCCTTGCCCGAGGCCACCAGCACCTGCCGGGAGGCGGCGGGGATCGCGGAGCGGGTCTTGGGGCCGAGGCCCGGGATCACGGTGGGCGCCTCGTCCTTGACGCTCAGGGTGCCGGGGCCCGCAGCCTTGGCGGACGCGCCGGGCACCGCGGCCTGACCGTGCCCGGAGCCGCCGTTCCTGCCGCTGTCCGCGGCGGCGGAACCCGCGCCGTGCCGGTCCATCACCACATATCCGGCGCCGACGACCGCCAGCACGACGAACGCGGCGGCGCCGATCCCGGCCCTCCGTCGCAGCACATGTTTCCGACGCCGGTGGCGGTTTCGGCCACGGCCTTCTGTGGAGCGGCTCTCAGCGAAGGAGCCCGCGGGAGCGGAAGTCATCCCGGCGATCCTCGCAAACTCAGACCCATATGCACCACCCAGGGTGACCTCTCGCCCGATTTGCCCCGCATATCCCCCACCGTCCGCACCCGCCGCGCACACCGTACGCCCTGACCGGGCGTCAGCGAAGGATCAGCGGACGGCGCGGTGGATCGCGACCAGCAGCCGCCACACGTGAGCGGCGAAGGCGTCCGGCGAAAGGTCCAGACGGCCGTGCAGCCAGTCGGCGAGCAGGCCGGTGAACACGGCCGCGGTGGCGGAGGCGGCGAGCGCGGGCGACGGGGCGCCCGCGCGGGTGCGGTCGGCGAACGAACGAGCGCGGAGTTCGTCGTGGAGGAGCGCGCCGAGCGGGCCGCCGCCGCCTTCCGCGATCAGACCGCGGTAGAGGTCGGCCCGCCCGGCCACGACGGCGAGGAATTCGGCCAGCGGCGCGGGCGGCGCGTCGGGCCCCGGCGGCGCGGCCCAGGCGTGCAGCGCGTCGACCGCTTCCCGTACGACGTCGGCGCAGGCGTCGACCGCGAGCGCCTGGAGACCGTCGTAGTGCAGATACAGGGTCGCCCGGCCGACCCCCGCGCGGCGCGCCACCGCCGACAGGCTGACCTGCTCCAGCGGGCGCTGCGCGCACTCGTCGAGCAGCGCGGCCCGCAGCCGGGCGCGGGTCCTGAGCGTACGGGGATCGGACGTCGCGCGCCCCCCGCTCACCTCACCCGTAGCGATCACACCCCTCATCCAGCCACAAGCACCGCCGCCAGCGCCACGACCGCGGGCGCGAACTGCACAAAGAGAATCTTGCGGGACGCGGTCGCCGCGCCGTACGCACCCGCCAGGATCACACAGCACAGGAAGAACACCCGCGCCTGGAAGCCCACCGGGTCGGAGGCGATCAGGCCCCAGACGAGTCCGGCGGCCAGGAAGCCGTTGTAGAGGCCCTGGTTGGCGGCGAGCGGCGCGGTGATCCTGGCGCCCTCGTCATCGAGCCCGTGCAGCGCCCGGCCGCGCGGACCGCGCCACAGGAACATCTCCAGCACGAGCGCGTACACATGGAAGGCGGCGACCGCGCCGACCAGGATTCCCGCGACGACCTTCACGACCGTGCACCACGCCTTCCGTTGACCGGACTTCCCGCTCCCCGACTTCCTGGACAACTGTACAGGAAGTCGGAAAGCCCCCTCCCTGCCGGGAAGCCCGCCGGGCCGTGGCCTCTCCACCAGGAAGTCCCCCCAGGCCGGGGGGAAGTCGCCGTTTTACGCGGCCGGCCGCACGCGGCTCACACGTCCCGCACCAGCGCCTGCGCCAGCTCGCGCGGCCGGCTCAGCGCGAGCAGATGCCCGCCGGGCAGTTCCTCCACGTCCACGCCGATCCGCTCCTTGCCCAGCCGCCGCTGGAATTCCAGCGGGAAGAAGCGGTCCTGCGCGCCCTGGAGGAAGCGGGTCGGCACATCGGGCCACGCCGTCAGCGGCCACGGCTGCGTGAAGACCCGTTCCGGCGCGCCGCCCGACGGAGCGGAGTTCATGGCCTCCTCGGTGATCTCCCGCGGCACGTCGTGGAAGAAGTCGACGCGCACGTCGAACGCGGTGTCGCGTCCCTCCTCCCGCGCGTACGCCTCGCGGGCGGCCTGCTGGCCGGTGTGGTCCCACCACTCCCCCGCCGTCTCGCCGGGCAGCGGCACCATCGCGTTGAGGAGTACGAGCCGGTCGGCGCGCAGCCGCTCGCAGGCCAGCGGCGCGGAGAATCCGGCGAGGGACAGCGCCACGAGGACCAGCGGCCGGGCCAGCCGGTCGACGTCGCCGCACGCCGCCACGATCGCGTCCGCGTAGGCGTCGAGGTCGGCGGCGCTGTCCTCGGGCAGGTCGAGCGTCACCGCCTCGTGCCCGCGGGCGCGCAGTTCCGGTACGAGCCGGTGCCAGCCCCAGGCGCGGCCGTCCGCGCCGGGGACGAGTACGAAGGTCGCCATCGTTCACGCCTGCTTTCGTCGGGGCGCGCCCGGGACACGGGCCCGCTGCTCCCCATAGGACCGCGGGCGCGGCCGAAACTCATCGCGGATCGGCGGCGGCCGTCCCCGGTCGGCCGGGCCGACGACGGCGGTTTCCGCGCCGCCCGCGTCGTCGTCCCGGCGCCGGTCACGGCCGCCGCCCTTCCCGCCCCCGACTCCGCCCTGACATACGGCGTCGGTACGTCCTCCCCGCCCGGCCGGTCGGGCCCTTCGGGTGCCTCACGGGCTCACCGGCTCAGCGGCTCAGCCCGAAAGTGATCCGGTACCCGGCCTCGCCCCGGCTGGTGAAGGTGCTGGTCGCGTCGTCGTCCACGTACGAGTACGCGAACGGCTCGGCCTTCTTGAACACATCCGCGTACCTCACCGGCCACTGGTCGGGCAGGCACATCGAGCGCGGCGCCCACGTGCCGCGGCAGCAGTACTGGTCGGTGTCGAAGACCCCGCAGGGCGACTCGCAACCGACCACCCGGCCACCGGACGTCACCTGGAGGGCGGCCGGACAGTCCACGGCGTGGGTGCAGCCCGCGGCCGAGCAGCCGTTCGCCGAGATCGGGTCCTTCGTCGTACCGCCGACGAGGTTGATGTACATCGGGAGGTTGGAGCCGTCGACGAGGCTCACGTCGTAGAAGTCCATCCCGTCCCACGAGTTGAGGTTGAACTCCGCCAGCGTCGCCGGGATCACCCCGTAACCGGGGCACTGGAAGCGGCCGTCGCAGTCGCCGGTCTCGCAGTGGCCGCGGCCCGAGGCGTCGAAGGAGCAGCCGGTACGGCCCCAGAAGCGGCCGTTCCAGTGGTCGGGCACGCGGACGCCGAGGGTCTGCCCAGGGCGCAGGACCCAGCCGGTGGTGGTGAGGGCGGGCCGCGCGGTCTGCTCGCCCGAGGCGAGCCAGATCGTCTGGTCCACGTCGTTGACGAAGGTGAACACCCGGGTGCCGGAACGCGGTGGGAGCTTCGTACCGGCGGGCGACGCGGCGGTGCGCGACGCGGTCGGCCGCGGGGGCTGCCGGGAAGCGGTCGGCTTCGGCTTCTTGGCGGCGGTCGTCGCGGAGGCGGTGACGGTCGGTGTCACGGACGGCGCGGCCGTGGTCGTGACCTGCCCCGCCGATACGGGCGCGGCGCCCGCCGTGGCCGAGGTGTCGGCCGAACCGCCGCCAGGCCGTTGGCCGGAGACCACCCAGACCGCCACGCACAGGGCCGCGACGGCCAGCGCCTCCGCCGCCGACACGGCACCGCGCCGTGATCGTCCGCCGTGCCGAGCTCTGCGTCCCATCGCTTCCTCCGCGCCGTGGCCGCCGTGGCCGCCGTCAATACCGTTGATGCCTGTGGCCAGCGCATCCCGTACGTCCCGCACATGCCGACTCACCGGCGATCAGGAGACGGCCGGTGAGCGGCGGGGATAACGGATTTCCGGTACGGCGAAGGCTTGACTCCGGCCGCGGGAGGGGGCGTTACGCGTAGACCCCGGCGAGCCAGCGCGTCCAGTCCGCGCCGATCCGCTCGGCGTCGGCGCCCGGCGCGAAGTCGTGCACGCTCACGCCGACCGTCGCGCCGAAGTGGTTGCGGCCGAAGAAGCGGTACATCGCCTGGTCGGTGCGGAGCCCGATGAAGTACGGGTTGCGGAAGTCGAGCACGGCCTCCACCCGTCCAGCGCCCGGCAGTTCGACCTGTACGGTCGCGCCCTCGGCCGCGTCGTCCGCCAGCCCGAGCGCGCGGGCCGCCGTCTCGAAGGCGTCGGGCGCGCCGGACGCCTTCGGGCCTTCCGCGCCGCCGAAGACGGCGATGCGGCCGGTGAAGTACCGCAGGTACTCCCGCAGGGTGTGCATGTAGAAGTCGGTGTGCTTGTTCGCGCCGTCGTACTGGTTGTCCCAGTCCTCGACGAGGATGCCGCTGTGCACGTACCGCACCCATGAACCGCCGCCCTCGCGGGGCTCCATGAGGTGGTCGACCTGGTTGAAGGTCTGCACCGAGATGCCCTCGGCGTCCTCGGTGCGCCCGGTCAGCCGGTGCGGCGGGTCCCACGCGACCACGGTCCCGCCGAACGGCGCCGCGCCGCCCTCCTTGGGCTCGTACTCCATGGGCCACAACCAGCCCCCGGTACCGGTGGTGATGGCGTCCCAGACCTGCGACGGGCTGGCGTCGACCTCGAATTCACGGACGATCTCGAAGTGCTTGGACATGGTTGTTCAGAGCTCCTTGCTCCAGGGGATACGCGGTTGGGGGCCGTGCGGGTGCGGGAGGGCGGACGGGCCCTACGCCTTCCGCGGCGCGTAGACGACGTGGTGGACGCCGGACGCG
The DNA here is from genome assembly GCF_044744145.1 of Streptomyces sp. NPDC087422. Taxonomy (NCBI): domain Bacteria; kingdom Bacillati; phylum Actinomycetota; class Actinomycetes; order Kitasatosporales; family Streptomycetaceae; genus Streptomyces; species Streptomyces sp. NPDC087422. Next base: position 651,721 of record NZ_JBIUXT010000004.1, read on the forward strand.
AACATCTCGGAGGAGACGACGGTGAACGGGGTCTGCGGCAGGCCGTCCTGGAACAGCCGCTTGCCGCGGCCGACCACGATCGGGTGCACCAGCAGGTCGAACTCGTCCACCAGGCCCTGCCCGAGCAGCAACCGCACGAGCGTCGCGCTGCCCATCACGGTGATGTTCGCGCCGTCCCGCTGCTTCAGCTCGCGGACGGCGGCGGCCGGATCTCCGCTGAGGACGGTGGAGTTGTTCCATTCGGCCTTCTCCAGCGTGCTGGAGACGACGAATTTGGCGATGCCGTTCATGTGGTCGCCGCCGGGCTGGCCGGCCATCGCGGGCCACGCGGCGGCGAAGCCGTCGTAGGTGGTGCGGCCGAGCAACAGGGCGTCGGACGCGTCCATTTGGGCGGACACGGCACCGGCCATGTCATCGTCGAAGTACGGCCCGTGCCACTCGTGGGGCGCCTCCATGACTCCGTCGGCGGACAGGAACTCACTGACGACAAGCTTCCTCATGACGCTTCCTCAGGGGGTGTGGTGGGCCGGCCGACGGCCGGTTCGACAGCGGAGGCATCGGCGCCACCGCTCGTGACGGCGGGGGCGTCGGGGGTCTTCACCGTGGGGTGCAGGGCGACGACGATCCGGTGCGGACGCCCGCCCTCGGCCTCCTCGTCGTGGTACTTGGCGACCAGCGCGGCGATGCCGCGGGTCAGTTCGTCCACGAACGCGGCGCGGTCCGCCGCCGAGCCGAAGCGGACCTCGCCGTCGAGCGCGAAGGTCGCGATCCGCTGCCGCGCCCGGTCCGCGCCCGTGATCAGCGTGCCGACGTCCCGCACCAGCCGGGCGGCGACGGCCAGCAGCCAGCGCGCCGAGAGCTGGTCGCGGAAGCGGGCCGGATCGGGCTGCACGGCGGCCAGCGCCATCGGCGAGATCACGTACGAGGCCGCGGTCGCCCGCATCAGCCGCTCGGTGACATTGCCCTTCTTGCGCTCGCCCGACAGCTCGACCAGGCCGTGCTTCTCCAACGCCTTGAGGTGGTAGTTCACCTTCTGCCGCGGCAGCCCCACCCTCGCCGCGAGCATCGTCGCCGATGCCGGGCCCGCCGCCAGCTCAGCCAGCAGCCGGGACCTTATCGGGTCCAGCGATGTCGCCGCCGCTTCGGGGTTCTCGATCACGCTCACGTCCAACATGGCTTCAGCGTCTCACCGAAAACTTTTTTTGTCCAGACGCATTCTCTTGTCGGTGGGCGAGCGGCCTTCGGCGCGGGTATCGGTCGGGCTGATGTAGGCACTGGCCGGTCCCATGGGGGCAGGGCACTGCCCGGTCCCATGGGAGGCGCCGGACGGTCCCACCAGCGGCTCCGGCGCGCGGTGAAGGTCCGCGCGGTGCCGGTCCGCGCGGGGTCAGTGCCGGGTGGGGTCAGTGGCGGGTGGGATCAGTGGCGGGTGGGGGCGGCGTCGCGGAGTGCTTCGGCGACGACGGCTTCGAGGCGGGTGTGGTGGGCGCCGCGCCAGTAGACGCGGCCGCAGGAGGCGCACGCGGCGAAGACGTCGTAGGAGCGTTCGGTGCCGCCCTCCAGGCGGTCGCGGACGGACTCCTTGTCGGCGGGGGTCAGCAGGCCGTTGCAGGCGACGCAGCGGGTCCAGGGCGCGAGGTCGGGCGCGAACCGCTGGAGGATGTCGCGCAGTTGGTCGGCCGGGCGGTCGCTGTAGACGTACGCGCCCGCCCACAGTTCGCGGCGGCGCAGCAAGCCCCGGTCGCGCGTGAGCATGACCCTGCGGTCGCTCGCCGAGAGCGCGGCGAGCGCCGGGTCGCCGATGTCCTCGTTCTCGTACGCCGCGTCGACCCCGAGCAGCCGCAACCGCCGTGCCAGCGTGCCGAGATGGACGTCGAGCAGAAAGCGCAGCGGCGCGCCCGGCACCTCCTGCGGCCGTACGACCGCGTGGACCCGTACCGCCTCGCCCGGCGCCGGGACGTGCGCGTTCGGGACCGCGCGGCCGTCGACGGACAGCCCGCCGACCTCGGTGAGCGGCACGCCCAGCGACTCCACGACGTGCCCGAGTGACGACGTGCCGTCGGTGACCACGGCGCCGGGTTCCTCGCGGCGCCGGTCGGCGGCCACGAAGAGGTGCAGCTCAGCCGGGATACTGACGGTGATGTGCGGTCCGTTCACGGACTCAGCATGCCATCGCCCGCCGGGCCCGGCCACGGAGTTCCGCGCCGCTCGTCAGTGCCTTGGAGACGGTGGAGCCGGGGGGTGTGACGCGCGCGCCGCGCCGCCGTGGCCTAGATGTCGTAGGTGACCGTCACCGGGGCGTGGTCGCTCCAGCGCTGGTCGTAGCTCGCGGCGCGCTCGACGACGGCGGTGGTGGCCGCGGCGGCGAGGGCTTCGGTGGCGACCTGGAGGTCGATGCGCCAGCCCGTGTTGTTGTCGAACGCCTGGCCGCGCATGGACCACCAGGAGTAGGGGCCCTCGACGTCGGGGTGGAGGCGGCGGACGACGTCGGTCCAGCCCGCGGGGCCGAAGAGTTCGGTCAGCCAGGCGCGTTCCTCGGGGAGGAAGCCGGCGGATTTGCGGTTGCCGCGCCAGTTCTTCAGATCCGCTTCCTGGTGCGCGATGTTCCAGTCGCCGCAGACCAGGGCATGGGTGCCGGTTTCGGCGGCGTGGTCGCGGAGCGCGCCGAGGTGGACGGCGAAGTCCTTCATGAAGCGCTCCTTCTCCGCCTGGCGCTCGGTGCCGACCTCGCCGGAGGGGAGGTAGAGGCTGCCGACGGTCAGACCGGGTCCGGTGCCGGGCAGGTCGACCTCCAGGTAGCGGCCGGCGGCGGCGAATTCGGTGGCGCCGAAGCCGACGCGGACGGCGCTGGGCTCCTCGCGGGTGTACAGCGAGACACCGGCCCGGCCCTTGGCGGAGGAGGGCGCGTGGAAGGCGTGCCAGCCCGCCGGGTCGCGCAGCTCGACGGTGAGCTGGTCGGGCTCCGCGCGGACCTCCTGGAGGCAGACCACGTCGGCTTCGGTCTCCTCCAGCCAGGTCAGGAAGCCTTTCTTGGCGGCGGCGCGGAGTCCGTTGACGTTCACGGTGGTGACGGTGGTCGACATGCGCTGGACGATACCGGGGCCGGTCGGCTGGACCGCTTCGGTATCCCCCGTCCGCACGTGCGTACGACCGCGCACGTACGATATCGGGCGTGGAGATCAGAACGACGCGTTACGACCACCCCGACGCGGTGAAGCTCAACGACCTGGTGCAGCAGGAGTACGTGGAGCGGTACGGCGACGGGGACTCGACCTTCATGGACGCGGCCCATTTCGACCCGCCGCGCGGGCTGTACCTGCTGGCCTACGACGAGGACGGGCACGCCGTGGCCAGTGGCGGCTGGCGCGCCCAGGACGACTCGCCCGACGGGCACGCGGACGGCGACGCGGAGATCAAGCGGATGTTCGTGGTGGCGCGGGCGCGCGGGCGCGGTCTCGCCCGCGCGATCCTGGCCGAGCTGGAGCGGACGGCCGCGGCGGCGGGCAGGACCCGGATGGTGCTGGAGACCGGTCAGCGGCAGCCGGAGGCCATCGCGCTGTACCGCTCGTGCGGCTACCTGCCGGTGCCGAAATTCGGCTACTACCGGCACGACGAGCTGAGCGTGTGCCTCGGCAAGCCGCTGGTCGCGCCGCCGGGCCCGTAAGCCGACGATCCAAGCCGCCGGTCCAAGCCGCTGATCCAAACCGCCGATCCAAACCGCCGGTCCAAGCCGCTGCTCGCACCGCACCCGCGCGTATCCCACGGATCACGGCGCCCCGCACGAGGTCCCGGCGTCAGCGCCCGCCCCTGTTGCGGCCGCCGCGCCGCAGGTACATCCCGGCCAGCGCGCCGACGATGAAGCAGCCGAGCAGCGCCATCCACAGCGGCATCGTGACCTCGGGGATCAGCAGCCGGATCTTGACGTCGCGGGTGTTCTCGAAGATGAAGATCAGGGCGAGGACCGCGAGCACGGCCACGGTCACCCGGCCCGGGGTCACCAGCGAACCGAACCTGCTGTCGCTCGGCGGCTTCTCGGTGCTCACCACGCTCACCTGCTCCCGGTTCGGCGCTGTCCCCTTGCGTTCATGATCGGTGCGGGGGCGCCGGGGCGGGCTGCGGACTACTCCGAACGGGTGAGCGCGTCCGCTGTGCGCGCCTGTGCGCTCACCTGCGTGCTCGCGTACGGGCTCCCCTGTGTACTCGCCTGAGCGCTCGCCGCCAGCAGGCGCAGCGCCGCCTCGTCCGGGGTGCCGGGCGCCGCGCTGAACAGCAGCAGCCGGTGGCCCGAGCCGTCGGCGGTCCGCAGCATCTCGAAGGCGAGGTCGAAGCGGCCCACCACGGGGTGGTGGAAGGTCTTGGTGCCGGTGGTGCAGTTGCTGACCGGGTGGCGGGTCCACAGGGCGGCGAATTCCGGACTCTTCATGGACAGCTCGCCGACGAGTTCGGCGAATCCGCGGTCGTCGGCCGCCTCGCCCGCCGCCAGCCGCAGGGAGGCGACGGCGCGCCGGGCCTCCTCGTCCCAGTGCGGGTGCAGTTCCCTGGTGTGCGGGTCGAGGAAGAGCATCCGCTGGGCGTTGGGGCGGTCGGCCGGGCGGTCGGGCGCGTCGGGGTCGAGGTGGCCCGCGGTGAGGGCGTGGCCGAGCGCGTTCCAGGCCAGGACGTCGTAGCGGCGGCCCATCACGACGGCGGGCACCGCGTCCATGGCGGCGATGAGCTGCCGCGTGGCGGGCCGTACGGTCTCGGCCCGCTGCGGGGCGCGGCGTCCCGCGCGGCCGGGGCGCGCGAGGTGGCGCAGGTGGGCGCGCTCGTCGTCGGTGAGCCGCAGCGCGGTGGCGAGCGCGTCGAGCACGGCCTGCGAGGCGTTGGCGCTCTGGCCCTGTTCGAGCCGTGTGTAGTACGCGACGCTGACGCCCGCGAGCTGGGCCAGTTCCTCGCGACGCAGGCCCGGTACGCGGCGCCGGGCACCGTACGGGACGACGCCGACGTCCTCGGGGCGCAGCCGCGCCCGCCGGGTGCGGAGGAATTCGCCCAGTGCGGAGGGGGTGCGCGCGGTGCCGTCCATGCGTCCAGTCTGCCCCGGCGCCCGGCGCGGAGCCTGACCCTGCCGGTGGTAGGCACCGCCGAGGTACGTACGGCCCGCGTAGGCACCGCCCGCGTACGAAGAACGGGGGTCTGGGTACGGGCCGCGCCGCCGACGAGCCTTCCGTGGTGACCGCACCACCGCTATGGAGGGCCGCAGGATGACGCCACCGACACCGACACCAGCACCCACACCCACGCCGACATCCGCACCCGCACCCGCACCCGCACCGACGACGGGCGCGGGCCGCGCGGCCGGGACGGGGAGCGCGCGGACGGACGGGGCCGGGGCACCGGACACCGCCCCGAGGTCCGGCCCGCCGCCGATGAGCGCGCGGCAGCGCTGGACGCTGATGCTGCTGCTGGGCGCGCAGTTCATGATCGCGGTGGACTTCTCGATCCTGAACGTGGCGCTGCCGGTGGTCGGCCGCGGTCTCGGCTTCTCGCTGGCGAATCTCCAGTGGATCGCGACGGCGTTCGCGCTGGCCGCCGCCGGATTCACGCTGCTGTTCGGCCGGGTCGCGGACCTGTTCGGGCGACGCCGGGTGTTCCTGGCCGGGATGGCGGTGCTCGGGGTGTCGTCGCTGGCGGGCGGGCTGGCGACGGATCCGGCGATGCTGCTGGCGGCGCGGGTCGCCCAGGGTCTCGCGACAGCGGCCGTGACCCCGGCCGGGATGGCGCTGCTGACCACGTCGTTCCCGCAGGGGCCGCTGCGCGACCGGGCGCTCGGTCTGAACGGGGCGCTGATGTCGGCCGGTTTCACGGCGGGCGCGGTGCTCGGCGGGGTGCTGACCGACCTGCTGAGCTGGCGCTGGGCGTTCTTCGTCAATGTGCCGGTGGCCGCCGTGGTGCTGCTCGCGGCGCCCGCGCTGATCGCCGAGAGCCGCCCCGCCGCGCGGCCCCGGCTCGACGTGCCCGGCGCGGTGACCGTCACCGGCGGGCTGCTCGCCGTCGTCTACGCCTTCACGTCGGCGGGCGAGCGCGGCTGGCTCTCCCCGGTGACGCTGACCGCCCTGCCGGTGGGCGCGGCGCTGCTGGCCGCCTTCGTCGCGGTGGAGCGGCGGGCCCCGGCGCCGCTGGTGCCGGTACGGTTCCTGCGCCGCCGGTCGGTGGTGTGGGGGAACGCGGCCGGGCTGATCGCCTTCGTGACGGAGACGTCGCTGGTCTTCCTGATGACGCTCTACCTCCAGAAGGTGCTGGGGTTCTCGGCGCTCGCGACCGGTCTCGCCTTCGGTGTGCTGGGGGCGGGCACCGTCGTGGGCGGGGTGCTGGGGGCGCGGGTGATCGGCCGGATCGGCACGCGGGCGACGCTGATCGTCGGCGGCGGGGTCCAGGCGGTCGCCACCGCGTCGCTGGTGCCGCTCGGGGAGGGCCGCGGATGGCTGGGGCTTCTGCTGGCGGCGACCTTCGTCGGCGGTGTCGGCAACATGCTGGCGATCGTCGGCTTCATGGTCACCGCGACGTCCGGGCTGCCGGACGAGGAGCAGGGTCTGGCCACCGGACTCGCCACGATGACGCAGCAGGTCGGCATCACGCTGGGCATCCCGATGATGAGCGCGGTCGTCACCGCCCGCGCGGGCGCGGCCTCGTCGGCGGCGCCGCACGTACTCCTCGGCGGGATCTCGCTCGCCGTACTGGTCAACGCGGCCCTGGTGGCGGCGGGTGCGGTGGCCTCCGCGCTGTTCCTGCGGTCGCCGAAGGGGCGTGAACCCGTCCGCGCGCGGGGGTGACGGGGAGGGCGGGGCGCGGGGGCGCGCGGGGACAGGGACGGGTGGCGGAGCACGGGGGCGGGGACGGGTGACGGGTGACGGGGGACGGCCGCGGGCCCGTGCCCCGTACGTCCGTCATGGACTCGCCCGCCGCGTCCCCTGCTGGCAGCATCGGACGCATGGACCACAGGCACCGCTCGGACCGCAGGGACGTCCTCACCGACCTCAGGGAACCGCCGGTGCTCGGGGCGGGCGACTACACGTTGCGCCCGTGGTCGATGGCCGACCTGCACACGGTGCGCGAGGCGTCGACGGACCCGCTGATTCCGCTGATCACGACCGTGCCGCCGGTCTACAGCGACGCCGAGGGGATCGCCTTCGTCGAGCGGCAGTGGGGACGGCCGGCGGCGGGCCGCTACCCGATGGTGATCGCGCGGGCGTCCGACGGGTGCGCGGTCGGCAACGTGGGGCTCGACATCATCAGCGCGGACCGCGCCACGGTCGGCTACTGGGTGCTCGCCTCGGCGCGCCGCGCGGGCGCCGCAGGTTCGGCGCTGAAGGCGATCACCGAGTGGGGCCTGCACGAACTGGGCATCGCCCGGCTCGACTTGTACGCCGAGCCGTGGAACACCGGTTCGCTGCGCACCGCGGAGAGCGCCGGCTACCAGCGCGAGGGGCTGCTGCGCGACTGGGCGCGCGTCGGCGGGGAGTTGAAGGACGTGGTCATGTACGCAGCTCTTCGTACACCGCGATGACGCTGCGCGCCTGCTGCTCGACCTGGTCGGCGATCGGCACCCAGCGCGGGCGGTAGGCGCTCTCGTACGCCGCGCACCACTCGTCCACCAGGCGCGTGACGCGGGGGACGTCGGCGACGCGGCGGAGCATCGCGGCGGCGCGCAGCGGGACGCGCTGCGCGTAGACCTCGATGCTGGTGACGCGCGCGGTGGTCATCGGCGGCAGCGGGAGCGCGCCGGGCGGGCGCACGGCGGGGTCCCAGTCGGCGGACAGCCGGGGGCCGATGCCGACGAGTTCCTTGACGGTGCGCAGCATCGGGGAGTCCGCGCCGACCAGGCGCGGGTCGAGGTTGTCCAGGACCCGGGCGACGCGGGGCAGGTCGCGGCGGAGTGCCGCGCCCGCGACGCGCAGCGCGTGGTCGGGCGCGGGGTGCGGGGAGATGTCGGCGGTACGGTCGCAGGCCCACATGGGCACTTCGACGACGGCGGTGACACCGTCGTAGCGGCGGGCGTGCGCCCAGGTGGAGTTGGCGCCGTCGCCGACGGTCGCGGGGTCGCCGTCCGGCGGCATCACATAGACGCCGGGTCCCGGGCTCGGCCACTGGAAGGCGTCGGAGGACCCGCTCTCCAGCGGGATGTCCAGCTCGGCGGCCGACTTGCCGATCCGCGCGGGCACGCCGGGAATGTCGCTGGTGAGCTGCACGAAGCTGCCGCCCACGTCGATGCCGTGCAGCGAGCACTGCAACACCGGGCGCAGCGCGTCCAGTACGCCGAGCAGCGCGCGGGTCTCGGGGAGCGACGCGTCGGGGGCTCCCGGCGGCGGCAGCCATTCGGGCTGTTCCGCCGCGCACGGCCGGAAGAAGTGCTCGTAGTGGCCGCGCAGGGTGTAAGGCCCGCACAGCCAGGGCTCGTTGAGCACCGCGCCGTCCGGGTCGATGCAGAGCAGGAAGTGCCAGGCGGTGCCGTCGCCGTGGCCGCCCTCGCGCTCGGCGGCGAGCTGGTACGCGAGCCGGAGCACCGTGGCACCGCCGACCGCCGCCTCGTTGGCGTGCGGTCCCGCCACCACGAGCGCGTTCCGCTCGCTCCCGCCCTCCGCCTGATCCACCGTCAGCATGAGCAGGGGCCGCCCGGCCCGCGACCGGCCGACAGCCCGCAGTCGGCACAGTCTCGGATATCGCAACGTCAACAGCCGTGCGCCCTGGATGACTTCGGCCGTCGTCGGATAGTGCTCTCTCGCCACCGCATTCCCCCAGAAGCCGAAGCGCGTACTGGCTGCGACTGCGTGACGACGTCGGGTACAGCCCCCACATGACCCCGTCCACCACGGCCGTCGGGCGGCTTCGGTGACGGCGGCACAGAGCGTGCGCGTATCGCGGGTGCCGAAGGGGCCACTGCTGAACGGCCGGGCAAGCACTAAGTACGACACGGCGGCGGCAGGGTGTCAACGGTGCTACCGCAGGTGTTCCGGCGCACAACGGCGCCCGCGACGACGATCAGTGCGGCGGCTCCGTACGCGGTTGCCTGGAGCACGTTTCCATGGGCACCGGCGCCCATCGCGTTCCCGGTGTAGAGGGCGAGTCCGGCCAGCGGTACGGCCAGCCACTCCCAGCGGCCGTCGAGCGCGACGAGGGCGACGACCGACAGCGCGTACCAGTAGTAGGAGGGTGAGGTCAGCAGCAGCGCGGTGCCGGTCACGAGCAGGGCCCCGCTCCACGGCCGGTTCCGGTCGCCACGCCGCAGTACGTACACCACCACCGCGAGGACGGCCGCGATCGCGGCCGGGCCCGCCGCGCCGTCCGGAAGCACCAGCCGCAGCAGGGCGAAGCGCCGTACGCTGCCCGGCTCGTATCCCTCCTCCTGGAGGTACCCGGGCAGGTAGCCGAGCACCCCGCCGCCGGACGCGACGACGTACGGCAGATAGGCGAGAACGATTACGGCGACGGCGGGGAGCAGGACGCGGAGCGCCTCGCGCGGGGTGCGGCGGGCGAGCGCGCCGGGCACGGCGAGGGCGGGCAGCAGCTTCACCGCGACGGCGGCGCCCAGCAGCGCGCCGCGGCGCACGGGCCGCGCGGTCGCGCCGAGCGCGAGGACGGTCAGGAGCACGCCGAGGGTGTCGATGTGCGCGTCGTTGACGGCCGCCACGGGCACGATCGGGCACCACGCCCACAGGGCGGCGCGGCGCGGGTCGGCGCCGCGCCGCCGCAGCGCCAGGAGCAGCGCGCCCGTGGTCGCCGCGGCCAGCAGCGCGCCGCCGGCCTGCATCGGCTTGTACCGGGTGCCCGGCGGCGACAGCGCGTGCACGGCGAGGAACCAGCCCTCGGCGACGGGCGGGTAAATGGTGTGCACGGAGGGCCGGTTGATCCGCGTGCAGTCACCGGCGGTGGTAGGGATCTGCGTCCAGTCCGCGCAGTGGCCGTCGGCCTGGCGGGGGAAGAGCCATGGCTCCCGCAGCCGTTCGAGCTCCGGCGCGTTCGGCGGGTACGCGTACGGCGAGACACCCGACGCCTGCACCGCGCCGTCCCACGCGTAGCGGTACATGTCGTTGCTGGTGCGGGGGGCCGTGGCCAGGCCGGTCAGGGCGAGAGCGACGCCTCCGGCGGCGACGAGGACGGTCGCGGCGCGGCGCGGCACCTTGCGGAGCGCGAGGAGGGCCGCCGCGAACAGGGCCCACGCGGCGGCGTACCAGTACGGCAGGCGGTCCGGACGGCCTTCGGTGCCGCCGACGGCGAGGGTCGCCGCGACGACGGCGACGAGGGCGGTGAGGAGCAGGGCGACGAGGGCGGTCGCCGGTCGGCCGCGGCTCGGGGGTGCGGTGTCGGCGCCGCTTGGGCGGGTGGTGCCGGGGGTGGTGCCGGCGGCGGCCCTGCGGGGGGCGGCGAGGAGCGAGGTACGGATTCCCACAGGTCACACGCTCGCATCCGGTCGTGGCGAGCGGGAGCCGAACCGCTGCGACGTACGCGTTCCGTAAGGAGTCGCGCGCTCCTGCGGGGGCCTCGGCGGGGGTGAGATGGCCTCATGACCGATACACCTCCTCCGCCTCCCGAACGGCCCGCCCCGCGGGCTCCGAAGCCTCACGCTCGGCCCGCGGGGGTGCTGTTTCCGGCGTGGGCGCGGGTGGGGCCGCTTCGGGAGGGCGCGTTCAGGGGGCGGCTGCACGACGCGCGGACGGCGGTGTCGCTGGGGCGGGTGCTGGGGGCGGCGCTGGTCGTGTGCTTCGTGACCGGGCTGGTCAGCCACTATTTGCAGCAGCCGCCGAGCTGGGCGGTGAACCACCTTCCCAGCCGCCCGAGTTGGGGCTACCGGCTGACCCAGGGCACGCATGTGGCGACCGGCATCGCCGCGATCCCGCTGGTGCTGGCGAAGCTGTGGACGGTCTATCCGCGGCTGTTCGCCTGGCCGCCGCTGCGATCCGTACTGCACGGGCTCGAGCGGCTGTCGGTCCTGGTCCTGGTCGCGGCGACGCTGCTGCAACTGGTCACCGGCCTGCTCAACACCGTGCAGTGGTACCCCTGGCCGTGGAATTTCCGCCCGGCCCACTGGGCGCTGGCGTGGGTCGTGGTGGGCGCGCTGGCGCTGCACATCGCGGTGAAGGCGCCGGAGATCGCGGCGCACTGGTGGCGCCGCTCACCGGGCACGCTGCGGCTGCCCGCCGCCGACGGCCGGGACCGGCGGGCCTTCCTGGCCACGGTGGGCGCGGCGGTCGGCGCCGTGACGGTGACGACCGTCGGGCAGAGCCTCACCCCGCTCAAGGACCTCGACCTGCTGGCCCCGCGCCACCCCGACCACGGCCCGCAGCACCTGCCGGTCAACCGTACGGCCGCCGCCGCGGGCATCACGGCGGCGCGCCTGGCCGACTGGCGTCTGACCGTACGCGGCCCGCGCCCGTACGAACTGACGCTGCCTCAACTCCGCGCGCTGCCACAGCGTTCCGTGGTGCTGCCGATCGCCTGCGTCGAGGGCTGGAGCAAGAACGCGCACTGGTCGGGCATCCGGATCCGCGACCTCCTCGACCGCGCGGGCGCCCCGGACCACGCGCGGGTCCGCGTCGTCTCGCTCCAACAACACGGCGCCTACGCCGTGATGGAGATGGGCGACCTCTACGCCCGCGACCCGCTGACCCTGTTGGCGCTGTCCCTGAACGGCGACGTCCTCTCCCCCGACCACGGCTTCCCCGCCCGGATCATCGCCCCCAACCGGCCGGGCGTCCTCCAGACCAAATGGGTCACCCGTCTCGAGGTGCTGACATGAGACGCCCCACCGCCGTACGCCCGGCGACCCTCCTGCGGTACGGCGTCGGCGCTGTCGGCCTCGCCGGTATGGCCTTCGGCGCGACGCTGCTCCTGACGGACCCTCATATCTCTGACTGGCCCGCGGTGGCGGAGTGGCTCGTGGGCGCCGTCGTGCTCCACGACGGTGTCCTGGTCCCCGCCGTCCTCGCTCTCGGCGCCCTGGCCGCGACCCGCCCCGGCCTCCGTCCGCGGTGGCCCTTCGTCGTCGCGGGCAGCCTCGTCCTGATCGCCCTGCCCGTGCTCCTGCGCCCGCGCCCGACCGCCAACCCGTCCGTCCTCCCCCTGGACTATCCGCGCGGCCTCGCCATCGCGGTGGGTACGGTCCTGGCCCTCGCCCTGTGCGGGGCGGTCGGCCGCCGGGGGTGGGCGGGGCGGCGCGAACTGGGGCGGAGGGTACGCGGTGCGGGTCCACGGCTGAGAGCGGCCGGGACGGCGGGGGTGGCCGCGGTGGGACGCACGGCGCGCGGGCGGCGCCGCTGACCTCGTGTTCCGGCCCTGGGACCGCGCCTTCGAGCGGCCCGGCGCCGGGGAGTCCAGGATGGGGGCATGACGGTATTCCCCGATGTCCCCGGCGCCTGGCACGGACGGTCCGGCTTCCGGCTCATGCCCACCGACCCCTTCCACGAGGCCCCCGCCGGCGCCCGGGTCGTCCTCGGCGCCGCCGGTCACCTGGCCTGCGTCACCTACACCTGGCAGCACCCGGACGACGGACCGCAGGACGGCATGCTCACCGTCGGCGCGACCGACGAGAACACCCGGCTCACCGCGCTGTGGGCGGACTCCTGGCACCAGCAGCCCGCCCCGCTGCTGATGCACGGCACGCCCGGACCGCACGGCATCGACGTCGAGGGCGAGTACGCCGAGGGGTGGATCTGGCGCATCGCGGTCGACGCGGGTGAGCCCGGCACGCTGCGGATCCGTATGGACAACGACATCCCGTCCGGCCGCTACCGGGTCATGGAGGCCACGCTGACGCCGAGTTGACGTACCGGGCTCGGTGTCGGGACGCCGCTGCGCGAGCCGTCACGCGCCTACCGCACGCTGACCAGAGCGGCGAAGCGGCGGCCCGACGTCGACCACTCCTCCGCCACCGACCAGCCGGTGGCGCGCGCGGCGGCGCGCAGCGCGAGGGGGCCGAGGCGGGCCCACGGGAAGTCGCGGCCCTGCCGTCCGTGGGCGTCCTCGACGCGTACGGTCACCCGCTCGTCCACCTCGTGCGGCGCGGCTTCGGCGAGCAACCGGCCTCCGGGGGCGAGGAGTTCGCGTACGCGCGCGAGGAGGGTGTGCGGGTCGCCGCCGATGCCGATGTTGCCGTCGGCGAGCAGCGCGGTGCCCCAACGGCCCTCCGCGGGAAGGCGGTCGAAGACCGAGCGGCACAGGACCGCGCCGCCCGCGCCCTTGGTGCGGGCCACGGCGGCGGGGCTCACGTCGAGCCCGAGGACCGGCACCCCGTACCCGGCGACGGCGGCTACCAGCCGACCGGGACCGCAGCCGATGTCCAGCACCGGTCCACGGCAACGGCGCAGCATCGTACGGTCGGCGGCGTCCGGCGGCGCGCACCAGCGCTCGACCTCGAGCGGCAGCAGCCAGCCGTCCTCCCGCCGCAGGAACAGCGGCCCGCGCCCGCTGACCAGGGCGCGCGCGTACGGATCGCCGCCCCAGGTGGTCGCGGTGGCGGACCGCGCGACGGGTACGGAGGTGGTCACCGGGCGGCACCGGCGGCGGCGGGCGCGGTGGCGGTGGCTGTGGCGGGACGGCTCATGGGGGCGAGGCGGCGCCAGGCCGCGGCGAAGTGCGTGGCCGGTGCCAGGGCGGCGACGTCGGCGGCGTCGGACGGGGTGTCGACGTCCCGCAGCAAGGGGAGGTCGTGGACGCGGAGTCCGGCGGAGGTGAGGCGGGCACGCTGGACGGCGCCCGTGTGCGGGGTGGACATGGGGACGCCGAGGAGGAGGTCGGGGCGGGCGGGTTCGGCGAGGCCGAGCGCCCAGAAGCCGCCGTCGGCGGCGGGTCCGAAGACGGCGTCGCGGGTGTCCCACGCGTCCGGCCGCAGCGCGGACTCCAGCAGGACGGCGGTGAGTTGGGGGGTGTCCATGCCGACCAGCAGCGCGGGTCCCGTGCACAGGGCGAAGGCCCCGGCCAGTCGTTCGTCCAGGCCGCCGCCGGTCTGCGGTGCGACCTCGTAGCCGTCCGGCAGCCACGGTCCCGGAGCGCCGTCCAGGACCAACACCCGTCGGCTCACGGGGAGTTCGAGGCCCAAGGCCAGCGTGTCCCGGAGCGCCGCCTCGGCCAGGACGGCGGCCTCGGCGGCCGTGCAGTACGGCGTCAGACGGGTCTTGACGCGCCCGGCCACCGGCGACTTGGCGATCACCAGCAGCGTCGTCGCGGCCTTCATCGGGCACCCGCCGTAACCGTCGAGTCGGTGCCCGCGGTGGCGTGACCGGCCGACTCGCTGCCGGCCGTCGCGTTCCCGGCCTGCTCGGTAGCGGCTCTCCCGTCACCGGCCATCTCGGTAGCGGCTCTCCCGTCACCGGCCATCTCGCCACCGGCCGCTCCAAGGTCACCGGCTCTTTCGTTCAGCACCGCCGTCATGTCGCGGACCGCGTGCCAGGTGCCGCGCCAGGTGCCGGTGACCTTGGAGCGGCCGGTGCGCGGCGCGTACGGGACGGGGGTCTCGCGAATCCGCCAGTCCGCGTCGGCGGCGCGGACCACCATCTGGAGCGGGTAGCCGGAGCGGCGGTCGGTGAGGGCGAGCGCGAGCAGGTCCTCGCGGCGGGCGGCCCGCATCGGGCCGAGGTCGTGCAGGCGCAGACCGGTGCGGCGGCGCAGCAGCCGGGCGAGCTGGAGGTTGGCCAGCCGGGCGTGCGGCGGCCAGGCGCGGAAGGTGGTGGGGCGGCGGCGGCCGAGCACCAGGTCGGCGGCGCCGTCCAGCACCGGCCCCGCCACGGTCGGCAGCAGCGCCGGGTCGAGGGAGCCGTCGCAGTCGCAGAAGCAGACGACGTCGGCGGTCGCGGCGAGCAGTCCGGCGTGGCAGGCGGCGCCGAAGCCGCGTACGGGCGCGTGCACGACGTACGCGCCGTGTTCCGCGGCGATCCGGGCGGAGCCGTCCGTGGAGCCGTTGTCCACGACGATCGCGCGCCAGCCGGGCGGGACGCGGTCCAGCACCCAGGGCAGGGCGGCGGCCTCGTCGAGGCACGGCAGGACGACGTCCGCGACGGCGGGGGGACGGGGGCCGGGGCGGGAGCCGGCACGGACATCGGGGCGGGCGTCCGGGCGGAGGTCGGCCGGGACGGCGGACCGGACGTCACCGGGGATGCCGGGGACGCCGGGGACGCCGGGGACGCCGGGGACGCCGGCCACGGTGGGCGATGGCTTGGTCACACGGATCACCCTACGGAGACGCAAGGGACATAACGGACCCGCGATCCTTACGAAACACGGACGGCACCGCTCCCCGGCCTCCGGCCCGGCGTCACTGTCCGTGGCGGGTGTCAGACTCGACAGCATGACCAGCCCCACCGTGCCCGCCGCCCCGGCCCCGCGCCGCCGGGTCCTCGTCGTGGACGACGACCCGACCGTCGCCGAGGTCGTCGCGGGCTACCTCGACCGGGCGGGCTTCGCCGTCGAGCGCGTCGCCGACGGCCCCTCCGCCGTCGCCCGCGCCGCCGCCCTCCGGCCCGATCTGGTCGTCCTCGACCTCATGCTGCCCGGCATGGACGGCCTCGAGGTCTGCCGCCGTATCCGCGAGAACGGACCCGTGCCGGTCGTCATGCTCACCGCCCGTGGCGACGAGGACGACCGCATCCTCGGGCTCGAAGTCGGCGCGGACGACTACGTGACCAAGCCGTTCAGCCCTCGCGAGCTGGTGCTCCGCGTCGAGTCCGTCCTGCGCCGCGCGGGCAGCCCGCCCGACCCCGCCTCCGCCCCCGGCGCGTGGCTGCGCTCCGGCTCCCTCGCCCTCGACCCGGCCGCCCGCCGCGCCACCCGCCACGGCGCCGAACTCCCCCTCACCATCCGCGAATTCGACCTCCTCGCCTTCTTCCTCCACCACCCGGGCCGCGTCCTCGGCCGCGAGGAACTCATGCGCCGCGTCTGGGGCTGGGAATTCGGCGACCTCTCCACCGTGACCGTCCACGTCCGCCGCCTCCGCGAGAAGATCGAGGCCGACCCCGCCCGGCCCCGCCTGATCACCACCGTCTGGGGCGTCGGCTACCGCTTCGACCCGTCCGACGACCCGGCGGACGACCCCACGGACGACCCGGTGGGCGACCGGGACATGGGCGCGGCCCCGGCATCGGGCGGGGGACACGATGCGTGACGTGGTGCTCATCGCCGCCTACGCGGCGGCCGGGGCGGGGGCGGCCGGGGTCCTCGGAGCGGTCGCGCTGCGGCTGCTGCGGCACCGGTCGGTGGCGTTGTCGCTCGCCGTGGTCGCCGTCGTGACGGTGGCGGCGATGCTCGCGGGGACGCTGTCGGTGGCGTGGGCGATGTTCCTGTCGCAGCACGACCTGGGTGTGGTCACGACGGTGTGCGGGATGGCGGCCGTGGTGTCGCTGGGCGTCACGCTGCTGTTGGGGCGGCGGGTCGTGGCGGGCAGCCGCGCGCTGGCCGCCGCCACGCGGGCCTTCGGCGACGGCGACGCCTTTGCCGCTCCCGCGCACGCGCCCACGGCCGAACTCGCCGAACTCGGTCGTGAGTTGGCCGTCACCAGCGCCAAGCTGGCCGACTCGCGCCAGCGCGAGCGCGCCCTTGAGGCGTCGCGCCGCGAGCTGGTCGCGTGGATCTCGCACGACCTGCGGACGCCGCTCGCCGGGCTGCGGGCGATGACCGAGGCGCTGGAGGACGGCATAGCGGAGGACCCGGCCCGCTACCACAAGCAGATACGGGCCGAGGTCGACCGGCTCAGCGGCATGGTCGGCGACCTCTTCGAACTCTCCCGCATCCAGGCGGGCGTTCTCGCCCTCTCCCCCACCCGCATGTCGATGTACGACCTCGTCGGCGACGCCATAGCGGGTGCCAATCCGCTGGCGCGCGAGCACGGGGTACGGCTGGTCGGCGACGGGGTCGAGCCGGTGCCGGTGGAGGTCGACGGCCGTGAGATGACGCGGGTCCTGGCCAATCTTCTGGCCAACGCCATCCACCGCACCCCCGCGGACGGCACCGTCGCCGTTTCCGCTCGGCGCGACGCCGCTTCCGGCTCCGTCGTGCTCTCCGTCACCGACGGCTGCGGCGGCATCCCCGCCGACGACCTTCCCCGCGTCTTCGACACCGGGTGGCGCGGGACCGGGGCGCGGACGCCTCCGGCGGGGGCGGGGCTCGGGCTCGCCATCGTCCGTGGCATCGTCGAGGCCCATCATGGGCGTGCCGCCGTGCACAACGTCCCCGGCGGCTGCCGCTTCGACGTCGTCCTCCCCGCCGCCCCCCTCTAACGGGCGGCACCCCGTGCCTTCAGGGGCAGGGGGCAAGTCGGTCGTCCCCGGACCACCGGCCGGTGGTGGGTTGCTCGCGCAGTTCCCGCGCGCTCGGGGGCGCAGCCGCCTGCGGGATGGGGGGCCTGGCCGGCTAGGCCGAAGGGCGTTGGGGGGCGTGGGCGAAATCGGTGACGCCCTGGGTGAAGGGGACGCGGGGGGACCAGGCGAGTTCGTGGTGGGCGCGGGCCGCGGAGGCCGTGACGTGGCGGACGTCGCCGAGCCGGTACGCCCCGGTGACGCGGGGCGCGGGCCCCCCGGTGACGGCGGACAGGACGGTGGCCATCTCGCCGACGGTCCTCGGCGTGCCGGTGGCGATGTTGTAGGGGCGCAGGCCGCCGGGCGGCCGGTCGCCGAGCCGGGTGAGGGCGGCGACATTGGCGGCGGCCACATCGGCGACGTGGATGAAGTCCCGGCGCTGGCGGCCGTCTTCGAAGACGGCGGGGGCCTCGCCGCGGGCGAGAGCGGAGCGGAAGAGGGCGGCGACACCGGCGTAGGGGGTGTCGCGGGGCATGCCGGGCCCGTAGACGTTGTGGTAGCGCAGGGAGACGGCCCGGCCGTCGGCGGCGCGGGCCCAGGCGGCGGCGAGGTGTTCCTGGGCGAGCTTGGTGGCGGCGTAGACGTTGCGGGGGTCGGCGGGCGCGTCCTCGTCGACGAGGCCGGGCGCGAGCGGTTCGCCGCAGCGGGGGCACGGCGGTTCGAAGCGGCCCGCGTCGAGGTCGGCGACCTGTCGCGGCCCCGGCCGTACGACGCCGTGCCGCGCGCACTCGTAACGTCCTTCGCCGTAGACGACCATCGACCCGGCGAGGACGAGCGACCGTACGCCCGCGTCGGCCATGGCGGCGAGCAGCACGGCGGTGCCGAGGTCGTTGCAGCTCACGTAGTCGGGGGCGTCGGCGAAGTCCTTGCCGAGGCCGACCATGGCGGCCTGGTGGCAGACCGCGTCGGCGCCGCGCAGGGCCTCCTCGACGGCGGCCCGGTCGCGGACGTCGCCGTGCCGCGATTCGACGCCGTCGGGCACGGGCGGCGGTGGGGCCCGGTGGGCGGCGGGCAGCAGCGCGTCGAGGACCCGTACCCGGTGTCCGGCGGTGCGCAGCGCGGTGACGATCTGCGAGCCGATGAAGCCCGCGCCTCCCGTGACAAGTACCAGCATGGGCCCGACCGTACGGTCCCGGCCGGGCCGATGGGCCGGGCCCGGCCGGGGCGTCAGCGCTCCGTAAGAACTCCCCGCGCCGCCTCACACGAGCGCGGGCACCTCGTACGTGAGCGTCGCCGCGTCCGCGTCCAGCACCGCGGGCACTCCGAGCGGCACGGTCAGCGTGGACTCGCAGTGGCCGAAGCCGAATTCCTCGACGATCGGTACGCCGAGGCCGCCGAGGAGGTCGGTCATCAGGGACCGGACGGCGGGGTACGGGCCGCAGTCCTGCCAGGAGCCGAGGACGATTCCGGCGACGCCGTCGAGCCAGCCGGAGCGCAGGAGTTGGGTGAGGATGCGGTCGAGTCGGTACGGCTCCTCGCCGATGTCCTCCAGGACGAGGATGCCGCCCGCGGCGGACGGGCGGGAGTACGGGGTGCCGAGGTCGGAGGCGAGCAGGCTGACGCAGCCGCCGAGGGTGACCCCGGCCGCGCGGCCCGGTACGAGGGTGCGGGCGGTCGGGGAGGTGGGCGTCAGGGTCTCGTCGGGCGTGAAGAGGGTGCGCCGCAGGTGGTCCTGGGTGGGGCCGTCCTTGAGGAAGGTCTCGGTCGCCGCCATCGGGCCGTGCAGCGTGGCCAGGCCGAGCCGGGTCGCGAACGCCTCGTGGAGCGCGGTGATGTCGCTGTAGCCGATGAACGCCTTGGGTGTGGCCGCGCCCATGGCGTCCCAGTCGAGCAGGTCGACCATGCGCTGCGCGCCGTAGCCGCCGCGGGCGCACAGCACGGCCGCCAACGACGGGTCGCACCACGCCTGTTGGAGGTCGTCGGCGCGGGCCCGGTCGGTGCCCGCGAGGTAGCCGGAGGGGTGGTCGTCCAGGACGTGCGGTGCCACGACGGGGTCGAGGTCCCAGCTCCGCAGGATGTCGAGGCCCGCGTCGAGGCGTTCGCGCGGTACGGGGCCGCTGGGCGCCACGACGCCGATCCGGTCGCCGGGCGCCAGCCGCCGGGGACGGATCAGCGCGGGCACCGGCCCGCCGACCGGGCCGGCCGCCTGCCGCGGTCCGCCCCCGGAGCCCCGTCCGGCAGAGGCGTCGGCGGCGGAAGCGGAGGAGGCGGCAGCGGCAGCCGTAGAACTCTCCGTCATGTGTGCAGCTCCAGCGGCGCGACGCCCTCCGGCGTGAAGCCGAAGACCTGGCCGTAGAGGGCGAGTTCGGCCTCCAGGCAGGTGACCATGGTGTCCAGGCGGCGGAAGCCGTGGCTCTCGCCCTCGAAGGTCAGATACGCGTGCGGGATGCCGCGTCCGGCGACGGCCTCCAGGAACCGCTCGCACTGCACGGGCGGGCAGATCACGTCGTCCAGGCCCTGGAGCAGCAGGAACGGCACGTCTATCCGGTCGCTGTGGTGGACTGGTGAGCGGTCGCGGTAGCGCTCGGGCACCTCGTCGAGCGGCCCGATCAGCGACTCCAGGTACTCCGACTCGAAGTCGTGCGTCTCCCCGCCCTCCCGCGACCAGCCGCGCAGGTCGAGGATCGGGTAGATGACGGTGCCGCAGGCGTAGGTGTCGGTGGTGGTCAGGGCCGCGGCGCTGGTCCAGCCGCCGGCGCTGCCGCCGCGGATGGCCAGCCGCGCGGGGTCGGCGACGCCTTCGGCGACCAGCCCCTCGGCGACGGCGGCGCAGTCCTCGACGTCCACCACGCCCCACTGTTCGCGCAGCCGGTTGCGGTAGGCGCGGCCGTAACCGGTGGAGCCGCCGTAGTTGACCTCGGCGACGCCGATGCCGCGGGAGGTGAAGTAGGCGATCTCCAGGTCGAGGACCATCGCGGCGCGGCTGGTGGGTCCGCCGTGCACCCAGATGACGTAGGGCGCGGGTCCCTCGGCGGTGACCAGCGGATTGCGCGGCGGGTAGACCTGCGCGTGCACCTCGCGCCCGCCGGGGCCGGTGAAGGTCCTGGCCAGGGCGTCGGGCACGTAGGCGGGGTCGACCGTGTCGTGGTGCGCGCTGCCGATGACGCGGGTGCGGCCGGTCTTGACGTCCAGCTCGACCAGTTCGTACGAGGTGCGGGCGCTGCCCGCGACGCCGATGACGCGGCTGCCGGACGCGGCGAGGGTCGCATTCCACTCGGTCCAGTGCCCGGGGGCGTCGGTGACCTCGCCGGTGGCGGGGTCGAGCAGGCCGAGCCGCAGGGCGCCGACGCCGTGCAGGACGGCGATCAGGCCGTCGTCGAGCGGGGCGAACCAGTGGTGGCCGAGTTTCCACAGCGCGTTGCCGAATTCCTCCTGGCGTGCGCAGAGGTTGACGGCTTCGCCGGTGGCCGGGTCGACGCGGTGCAGATTCCACCAGCCGGTGCGGTCGGTGGCGGCGAGCAGGGTGCCGTCGGCCGCCCAGCCGACCTGGGTGACGGATTCCTCGGGGCCGCCGATCAGGGTGCGGGCGGCGGTGAAGGTGCCGTCGGCGGTGACGTCGGCGATCCGCAGTTCGGTGCCGTCCCAGGGCATCAGCGGGTGGTCCCAGGCGGTCCAGGCGGCCCGCGTGCCGTCGGGCGACAGGCGGGGTCCCGTGACGAACCGGTGGGTGGCGGCGGCCAGTTCGCGTACGGCCGCGCGGTCGTCGGCGGCGGAGCCGTCGAGCGGTACGGCGGCGGGCACGCGGCGTACGTCGGTGGGCTTGTCGCCGGTGAACTCCTCCAGGACTCCCCAGACCTCACCGCGCTCGCGGTGCAGTGTCAGGTCGGCCCAGCGCAGTCCGCCGCCGACGGCGCCGACCGGGGTCAGCGGGCGCGGCGGGGTCTGCGGCTCGTCGGGGCGGAAGGCGTAGAGCCGCTGGTCGGCGAAGTTGGCGAAGACCACCAGCGGGGCGCCGTCGACGACGGCGCCCGCCCAGGGGGTGCCGCCGTATTCGATGACGCGGCTGCGGACGTTCCACGGCGCGGGCAGCGGGCATTCCTCGGTGCCGTCGGGCCTGCGGCGGATCAGCGCGCGGCGGCCCCCTTCGGCGGGGCGGGGCGCGGTCCACCAGACGTCGTCGCCGACGATGCCGACGAATTCGGGGCTACCGTCGTGTGCGGCGGCCGTGGTGGCGTCGACGGGTGAGGGCCAGGCACCGTGCGGGGTGGTGCTCCCGGTGGTCGTGGTCACGCTCCGGCCTCCGTTCCCGTGGCGCGCAGGAAGCGGTCGAGGACGTGGACGCCGAAGTGCAGCGCGTCGACGGGCACTCGCTCGTCCACGCCGTGGAAGAGCGCCTGGTAGTCGAAGCCGGGGGGCAGCCGCAGCGGTGAGAAGCCGTAGCCGGTGATGCCGAGCCGGGAGAACTGCTTGGCGTCGGTGCCGCCGGACATGCAGTAGGGCACGACGTGCGCCTGCGGGTCGAAGTGTTCCAGCGACTCGCGCATCGCGGCGTAGGTCGGGGAGTCGACCGGGGCCTGGAGCGGGATCTCGCGGTGGTGGAACTCCCAGTCGACGTCGGGTCCTGTGAGCCGGTCCATGGTGGCGGCGAACTCGTCCTCGGCGCCGGGCAGCATGCGTCCGTCGACGTAGGCGGTGGCGGAGCCGGGGATCACATTGACCTTGTAACCGGCTTGCAGCATCGTCGGGTTGGCGCTGTTGCGGACGGTGGGCCTGACCAGGTCGGCCGCCGCGCCGAGCCGTTCGAGGAGGGTGTCGACGTCGTCCAGGGCGGCCTGGTCGGCGGGGACGCCGTAGAGCGCGGCCAGTTCGGTGAGCGCGGCGGTGACGGTGGCGGTGAGGCGGACGGGCCAGTCGTACTCGCCGATCCGGGCGATGGCGGCGGCCAGTCGGCTGACCGCGTTGTCCCGGTTGACCTTGGAGCCGTGGCCCGCCTTGCCGTGTGCGGTGAGCTTGAGCCAGGCGGTGCCGCGCTCGCCCGCGGCGACGGGATAGATCCGCAGGTCGTCGCTGGCGTGGAAGGTGAAGGCGCCGGATTCGCTGATGCCTTCGGTGCAGCCCTCGAAGAAGTCGGCGTGCTTCTCGGTGAGGAAGCCGGAGCCGTAGGAGGCGCTGTCCTCCTCGTCGGCGGTGAAGGCGAGCACGATGTCGCGGGTGGGGCGGTGTCCGGTACGGGCCCAGGCGCGGACGGTGGCGAGCACCATCGCGTCCATGTTCTTCATGTCGATGGCGCCGCGGCCCCAGACGACGCCGTCCCTGATCTCGCCGGAGAAGGGGTGCACGGTCCAGTCGGCGGCCTCGGCGGGCACGACGTCCAGGTGGCCGTGGACGAGCAGCGCGTCGGCGGCCGGGTCGCTGCCCGCGATCCGGGCGAGCACGTTGGCGCGGCCGGGCGCGGATTCCACGATCTGCGCTGCGATCCCGGCGTCGGAGAGCTGCTGGGCGACGTATTCGGCGGCGGGCCGTTCGTTGCCGTCGCCGCCGCCGCGGTTGGTGGTGTCGATCCTGATGAGGTCGGACGTGAAGGTCACGACCTCGTCGAGTGCCCGCGCGTCCACGGCGTCGTGCCGGACGTCTCGCTCGGCGGTCCGCTCAGCCATACTGCTCCTCCACCGCTTGCGACACGAGTGTGGTGACCGCCTTGAAGGCCCTGATGCCCTCGTACATCGTGGGCAGCGTGTAGGCGACACGCCGCTCCCCCGTCCGCTCCACGCCGGGCACCACGGTGGCGGCCCCGGCCAGGTGGACGGCGTCGAATTCCAGCTCGACGGTGAAGGGCCCGGCCTGCGCGGGCTCGTGGCGCACGGCCAGCGCGGCGGCGTCCTTGGCGGCGGCCCTGATGTCGGCGGCGGTGCGCGCGGGCGGGCGGCAGACGGCCGCGTAACGCGACACGTAGTCCTTCACCGCGACGGTACGGGCCTGCGGCGCGTACCCCTCGGCGTCGATCCCGGTCCTGTCGTCGCCGGTCACCAGCACCACGGGGACGCCGTACTCTGCGACGACCAGCGCGTTGAGCCTGCCCTCGCTGGCGGCGACGCCGTTGACCCACACGCCGGTGATGGAGTTGGCGAGGTAGGTGTGGGCGAGGACGCCCTCGGTCCCGGCGCCGGTGTGGTAGCCGACGAAGGCGATGCCGTCCACGTCTCCGTGCTGGACGCCCTCGACCATGGACAGGTCCTTGTGGCGGCCGGTGAGCATCTGGGCGCGCTCGTCCAGCTTCTCCAGCAGGAGATTGCGCATGGTCCAGTGCGCCTCGTTGACCAGCACCTCGTCCGCGCCGCCGTCGTAGAAGCCCGCGACGGCGGCGTTGACGTCGGAGGTGAACATATGGCGGCAGCGCTGCCACTGCTCGCTGCCGGGCAGCACGTCGGCGGGCCAGGTGACACCCGTCGCGCCTTCCATGTCCGCCGAGATCAGGATCTTCATGTTGCGTCACGTTACGCGGCGGCCGGAGGGCGCACCAGGGCCGGGCCCGGCCTGTGGATAACTTCAGTGGTCCAGACCAGTGAAGCGGGTGGGGGAATCAGCCGGTACGGCCCGCCACCAGCCATTTCGACGGTATCTCTATGCGTGTCCCGTCCACCCTGAACTCCGTTGTCACCAGGGGCTGTTCACCGTCGGCCAGCACTTCGAGCCCGGCGGCCCGGAAGAATCCGGGCAGCGCCGCGTCCGACACCTCGCCGGGCGCGATGCCGTGCGCGAAGATCGCCCCGAGCTTCTGCGGCGGTCCGGCGGGCCCCTGCGCGAGCCCCATCAGCACCGGCTTGGCCGCCTCCGCCAGCTCCAGCGCGAAGGCCCGGCCGCGGTGCCCGGTGAGCACCGCTATGCCGTCCGCCAGCCGACCGCGGTCCTCCGGCTCGCACTGGTGCAGCACTCCGCGCATGTAGACGTTGGCGTCGCCGATCTCCTCGTGCAGCCGCTCCACCGCGTCGGTGTCCACCGCGTCCAGCCGCTGGTACTCCGCCACCCCGTGCGGATCGTCGCGCCTGGCCCGGTCGATCGCCTCCCGCGAGAGGTCCACGCCGACCACCCGGTCGTACCGCTCGGCCAGGAAGCGGGTCTGCGTCCCGTTCCCGCAGCCGAGGTCCACCACCGGAAGGCCGGGGTCGAAGTACGCCCGGAAGTGCGGGTAGTGCTGTTCCGCCGCGAGCTCGGGGGCGCAGTCCCAGAAGACTCCGCCGGGCTCGTGGGGCGCGTCCTGCCAGAAACTCTCCCACGCCTGCTCATACCCGCTGGACACGTTCACGCGTACTCACCACTCCCCAGGACCGCGATCGTAGAAAAAGGCACAGGCACGGCCGCCGACCGTGCCCGCATCAGGAGCTACCGGACCGTCACTTCGGAGTCAACGGCCCGGGCGGAATCGACGGCGCCGACGTCATCGACGCCACGGACGGAACCGACGCCTCGGACGGAATCGACGGCAGCGGCGTATTGAACGCCTCGGACGGAACCGACCGCGCCGGCGGGATCAGCGGCTCCGGCCCGGCAGCGGCTGCTCGAACCAGACGGACTTGCCCTGCGCGAAGCGGCTGGTGCCCCACTCGCGGGCGAGCCTGCTGACGATCCGCATGCCGCGCCCGCCCTCGTCGTCGGGCCCGGCGCTCAGCAGGACGGGGACGGCGTGGTCGTCGTCGGTCACCTCGCACAGCAGCGCGCCCGCGCGGACGAGCCGCAGCCCGATCCGCCGGGTGTGCGCGTGCCGCACCGCGTTGGTGACCACCTCGCCGACCAGCAGCTCCGCCGTCTCCGACATCTCCGCCAGGTCCCAGCCGAGCAGCGTCTCGCGGACCAGGCGGCGGGCCCGCGCCACCTCGCGCGGGTCCGGCTCCAGCTCCCAGGTCATCACGTCGTGCCGCGGGATGCCGTTGAGCCGGGCCATCAGCAGCGCCACGTCGTCCTTGCGACCGCCGCGCGGGTTGAGCGCGCGGATGATCGTGTCGCAGGCGTCGTCCATCGACGCGGCCGGGTGCGCGGCGCTCTCGCACAGCGCGGCCAGACCGGTGCCGATGTCCTGGCCGCGCACCTCCACCAGGCCGTCGGTGCACAGGATGAGCCGGTCGCCGGGCGCGACCGGCACCCGTACCGTCTCGAACGGCACCCCGCCGACGCCCAGCGGCGCGCCCGTGGGCACGTCGAGCAGCTCGCTGCGGCCGTCGACGGCGCGGACCAGCACCGGCGGGATGTGTCCCGCGTTGGCGATCAGCAGATCGGACTCGACCGGGTCGTAGACCGCGTAGAGGCAGGTCGCCAGATACTGCTCGCCGAGCCGCTGCGCCAGGTCGTCCAGATTGCGCAGCAGTTGGGCCGGTGGCATGTCGAGCCCGGCCATGGTCTGCACGGCGGTACGGAACTGGCCCATCATCGCGGCCGAGTTCAGCCCGTGGCCCATCACGTCGCCGACCACCAGCGCCAGCCGCGAGCCGGGCAGCTTGATGCTGTCGAACCAGTCGCCGCCGACCCGGCCCAGCCGCTCGCCCGGCAGGTAGCGGGTCGCCACGTCACACCCCGGCATCCGCGGCGCGATGTGCGGCAGCATGCTGTCCTGGAGGGTGTCGGCGACATTCTCCTGATACGTGTACATGCGCGCGTTGTCGAGGACGAGCCCGGCGCGGGCGGCCAGTTCCGCGCCCGTCACGCGGTCCATGTCGTTGAACACCGCCCGCTCGCGGTGGCGCAGCAGGATCATGAAGCCCAGCACCACATCGCGCGCCTTCAGCGGGACGACGAGCATCGAGCGGTTGTTGATCAGCGGGCTGATGTCGCGCTTGGGGAACTGCGCGGCGATCGCGTTGCCCATCGGCTCGCTGATCCGCGGCACGAGCACCGGGTCGCCGGTGGTCATGCACTGGAAGAACGGCGTCTGCGCGGGGAAGGGCATGGACTCGCCGACCGGCACCACGTCGTCCCAGCGGCCCGGTTCATCGGTGTGCTCGACCGCCACGCGGTACCACATGGTGGTGACATCGGGCGGCCCGTCGGGGAAGCCCTCACCCGCAAGCACCTGCTCGCGCAGATATGTGCCCGCAACATCAGTGAAGCGCGGCACGACGGCCGCGCTGACTTCCTGAATGGTCCTGGCCAGATCGAGCGAGGTGCCGATCCGGCCGCTCACCTCGTTGAGGAATTCGAGGTGTTCGCGGACCGCCGCGTATTCGAGGTCGGGCGCCAACTCGTCGGCCGGGACGGCCCGCGGGTCGGCCGCCGCGGCGGCCTCGGCGGCGCGCCGTCTGGCCTGCCGCTCGGCCCGGCGCGGCACGCCCCAGTCCGGGGTGACCGGCACCCGGTCGTGCTGGCTTATCTCCAGCACCGGATAGCCCAGTTCCAGCACCTGCGCCACGATCCGCCCGCTCTCCAGCGGATTCATGCTCGGCAGGATCTCGGGCAGTTGCCTGGCGAGCTGGTCGGAGCCGGGGAATTCGGTGTGCAGCGCGAAGCCGGGCGCTATCCGCTCCGAGCAGTCCGCCGCCCCCGACCTGTCGGTCGCCGCCGCGTCGGGGTCGGTCATCGCGGAGGGCGTCCCGGCAGCGGCGGAGGAACCGGCCGCTGAGGAGGCGTCGGTGGCCAGCACGAGCAGCCGCTCGGGGCCCGGACCGACCAGCGGGTAGGCCCACCACAGCACGTCCAGGGGGATACGCCCGTCCCCGTCGGCGTCCGTGCGCCGCACGCAGTCGTACAACCGGGCGCGACCCGCCGTCGGGTAGGAGCTGGCACCGGCCAGCGAGGACTCCAGGTCGGGCCCGGTGACGTCGTACGGGTACGCGGTGCCCGCCGTGCCGCCGCCCGGGGCCGCGTCCGGGGGCACGTCGAGTGCGCCGCCCACCGGTAAGAGGTCGAGCGCGTTCCGCCCGACGGCCTCTTCCCGTGTCCAGCCGAACAGCCGGCGCGCACCCGTACTCCAGTGCGACACCAGCCCGGCGGCGTCCACGACGATCACCGCGAGCGGGATACGTCCGGACGGCTCCGGCGGTTGACGGCGGTCCATGGTTCGTCGGGCTCCTTCCCTCGGCCCCGCGGTCCGGGGCCGGAGTGCGGTGGGAACCGCCCCGGCACAAGATCTACGATGCCGTTAACCACGGTACGACCGGTCCGGGTGCCAGGGGAGGGAAAGTACGAATCCGGGCGCACGCCCGCGCGCGAGCAACCAAACTGCCCGTGCTAGCGTCCAAACCCTCTGTTCGAACTCTCTCACGTCGGTGGAGTTCGACCCCCTCGCCGGAAGGGATGCCGGCCGGGGCGCACCGCATCCGCGACTGGAAGAGGCCACGTGACCACCTGGCAGCCTGCGCGCTGGACCGCCATGAGGGGACCGGGGGCCCTTTTCCGGCGGGTCGACCTGCGCAATCCTGTCGTGGCCGCCACGGTGCTCGCCGCGGTCCTGCATGTGATCTGGGCCTATTTCCTGGCCAAGGACTCCGGCGACATGGCCGCGCAGTACGCCTGGACGGACTTCATAAGGGCCCACCCCTCCGCCTCGTACAACCTGTCCTGGTACGGCGGCATGCACCCCGCGTCGTACAGCATTCTGTCGCCGTACATCATGGCCGGGCTCGGGGTGCGGACCACCGCCGTGATCGCGGGCACCTTGTCCACGACGGCGGCGACGCTACTGCTGATCCGGGCCCGGATCAAGCGCCCGATGCTGCCCGCGCTGTGGACGGCGTTCGCTCTTTGGGGTGACGTGCTCTCCGGGCGGGTCACCTTCGCGCTGGGCGTCCTCTTCGGTCTGATCGCCACGCTGCTGCTGTTCCCCACCGACCCGCCGGTAGGCGCGCGCCGCACCCCGCGGGTGCTGACCGCCACGCTGATGGGCGCGCTGGCCACCATGTGCAGCCCGGTCGCGGGGCTCTTCATCCTGGTGGTCGCGGCGGCGCTGTTCCTCACCGGGCGCCGCAAGGACGCGTATGTGATGGCGGTCTGCCCGCCCCTGGTGGTCGGCGCGACCTCGCTGCTCTTCCCCTTCTACGGGGTGCAGCCCTTCAAGTGGTTCTTCGCCATCATCCCCTTCGCCACGGCCGTGGCGATCGCCCTGGTGGTGCCGCGCGAATGGCGCGTCGTACGCGTCGGCAGCTGGATCTACGCGGCCGGTGTCGCGCTGACGTACGTCATCCCGTCGCCGATCGGCAGCAATGTGGAGCGGCTGGCCCTGCTGTTCGGCGGCACCGTGCTGCTGATCGTGGCCATGGCGTGGACCAGGGGCGGCCGGATGGCGCTGATGCTCTACCTGGCCTTCCTGGGCGTCGCGGGCTGGCAGATCTCCAAGCCCGTGGTGGACCTGGTGAACACCTCGGCGCCCTCGTCCACGGTCGAGCACGCGGCGCCGCTGATCGCGCAGCTCACCAAGGTGCGCGCGGACAAGGGCCGGGTCGAGGTCGTACCGCTGCGCTCGCACTGGGAGGCGTCGGGCCTGGCCCCGCACGTCAACCTGGCGCGCGGCTGGAACCGGCAGGCGGACGTCGAGCGCAATCCGCTCTTCTACGACGGCACGCTGACCGCGGAGACCTACCGGCAGTGGCTCCAACGCTGGAGCGTCGGTTACGTGGTGCTGCCGTCGGACACCCCGGACGGCGCGGCGGTGGCCGAGGCGAAGATCGTGGCGGCGGGCCAGAGCTGGCTGACGCCGGTCTGGCATGACGACTACTGGAAGCTCTACAGGGTCGCGAACGCCGATCCGCTGGCCGATCCGCCCGCGATCGTGGACGAGGCGAGTCCGGCCGAGCTGACCGTGACGATGCCGACCAGCGGCTCGGTGATCCTGCGCATCCCGTGGTCGCCGGTGCTGGGCATCGAGGGCGCCAACGACAACAAGCACGGCTGTCTCATCCAGGACGGCGACTGGACGCGGCTGTACGCGCCCTCGCCCGGCACGTACCGGATCGGCGGCACGTACGCGCTGATCCGCGGCACGCAGTGCAACAAGAACGACGTGGACGGCAGCGGCAGGCCGGACGGCGCGGCACCGGCCGGGCGCTGACCGGCCGGCTGTCCGACCTGAACGGCCTGTTGTCCCACCTGCACGGCCTGCTGTCCGACCCGCCGACCGGCGCCCGACGGCCGCGGTGACCGGGAACGCCAACGGGCAGTGACCCTCACTCTTGTGGAGTAAGGGTCACTGCCCGTTCCGTACGGCGGTGGATACGCCCGCGCGTCCACGGCGGGTACGGCGGCGGCACGGTCCTCGTCGGCGTGACCGACGTATCCGGCGGGTCCGGTGCGGCCTAGTCGGCGTGTCCGAGCTGGAGGTCCCGCTCGGTCCTGCCGCCGCCCGCGACCTGGAGGACGGTGGCGACCGGCGGGTAACCGGCGGCGATCACCGTGTACTCACCGGCGGCGAGGTCCACGAAGCGGAAGTGCCCGTCGGGGCCGGTGGTGACCGAGTCCACGACATTGCCCGCCGCGTCCAGCAGCGTGACCCGCGCGTCCTCGACCAGCCGACCGCCGGGGGCGCGCACGGTCCCGCGCAGCACCGCGCCGCCTGCCAGCTCCACGTCCTGCCGGGTCTCCCGCGACGCTTGCACCGACACCGGCAGCGCGGCGGGCCTGAAGGCGGGCGCGCTGGCCGCCAGCGTGTACTCGCCCGCCACCAACTCGCTCAGGACGTAGGCGCCTTCGCGTCCGCTGCGGGAGGTCGCCACGACGTCGCCGCGGATGTCGGTCAGGGTCACGATGGCGTCCCTGACCGGGGTGCCGTCCGCGGTGCGCACGGCGCCCGCCAAGCGTCCGGCGCCGCCGAGCACCACGTCGAGTTCGACCGGGCGGTCGGCGACGGTGATGCTGACGGCCTGCGGCTGGTGGCCGCCCGCGGCGGCGATCAGCACATAGCTGCCGCTGCCCGGGGTGCTCAGCGCGTACCGGCCGTCCTCGGTGGTCGCGCCGCGGCCGATCTGCCGTCCCGTGACGTCGATCAGGGTGAGCGCGGCGCGGCCGACGGAACTGCCGTCGGAGTGCTGGACGGTGCCGCACACGGGCACACCGCCCGCGTAGCTCTTGCGGGCGCCCGGCACGGCCGAGTCGGTCACGGTGAAGCCGGGCGCGCCGTCGGCGCCGGTGAGGGTGTCGGTGGCGGTGTCGCCGTCGTACGTGGTCGTCGGGGAAGCGGGGCCGTGCTGGGTCACCAGGGGTTTCTCCTTGAGGAGGAAGGCGAAGAGGAAGCCGAGCGCGAGCACCGGCACCAGGTAGAGGAAGATCCGCGGCATGGCCTCGGCGTACGCGTTGACGTACCCGTCGCGCACAGCCGCGGGGAGTGTGCGGACCAGTTGGGGGGTGACCGACTGGGCGTCGGGCAGGTGGGCGCCCTTGGGGAGTTCGACCGCGAGGCGCTTGGCGAGGCGGTCGGCGAAGAGCGTGCCGAAGACGGCCGCGCCGACCGAACCGCCGATCTGCCGGAAGTAGTTGTTGGCGCTGGTGGCCGCGCCGATGTCGGTGGGGCGCACCGAATTCTGCACGGCGAGCACCAGCACGGGCAGCATCAGGCCGATGCCGAGACCGAGTACGGCCATGTAGACGCTGTACTCGGCCTGCGGGGTGTCGGCGTCCATCAGCGACAGCAGATACATCCCGGCCGTCGACAGGGCGCCGCCGATGATCGGGAAGATCTTGTAGCGCCCTGTCCTGCTGATCAACTGCCCGCCGACGATGGAGGCGAGGACGACGCCCATCATCATCGGCAGCATGAGGAGCCCTGATCCGGTGGCGCTCGCGCCGTCGACCATCTGGAGGAAGGTCGGCAGATAGCTGGCCGCGCCGAACAGGGCGACGCCGACGATCCCGCCGATCAGGGCGGTGGTGTTGAAGACCCCGTCGCGGAACAGCCGCAAGGGGATGACCGGTTCCGCGGCGAACCGCTCGACGAGCACGAAGAGCAGCGCGCTGACCACGGCGCCCGCGCCGAGGCCGAGGATCTCCCGGGACTGCCAGCCGTACTTGGAGCCGCCCCAGGTGGTGACGAGCACCAGGCAGGTGGAGCCGACGGCCAGCAGCAGGGCGCCGAGCACGTCGAGGCGGGGCCGGACGGCGGGCTTGGGGAGTTTCAGCACGAGGCTGATCACGACGAGGGTGACCAGGCCGAAGGGCACGTTGATGGAGAAGCACCAGCGCCAGGAGGCGTGGTCGGTGAAGAAGCCGCCGAGCAGCGGTCCCGCGACCGACGCGAGGCCGAAGGCGGCGCCGATCAGGCCCATGTAGCGCCCGCGTTCCCGCGGCGGCACGATGTCGGCCATGATCGCCTGCACGCCGATCATCAGTCCGCCGCCGCCGATGCCCTGGATGGCGCGGAAGGCGATGAGTTCGTCCATGGTGCGCGACCATGCGGCCAGCGCGGAGCCGATGACGAAGGTCATGATCGCGAACTGGAAGACGATCTTGCGGCCGAAGAGGTCGCCGAGCTTGCCGTAGATCGGCAGTCCGATCGTGGACGCCAGCAGATAGGCGGTGACGACCCAGGACATCTTGTCGAGGCCGTGCAGCTCGCCGACGATCTTCGGCAGGGCGGTGGCCACGATCATCTGGTCGAGCGCGGCCAGCAGCAGCGCCAGCATCAGGCCGACGAAGACCAGCCGGACCCGGCGCGGTGTGAGGTCGACCGCGGCGCCGTTGCCGCCGGGCGGTCCCGAGGCGCCGCCCGCCTCCTCGGCCGCGCCCCCGGTCCCCTCCCCCGGCCGTTCGTCGTCCACGGCCGCCGGACGCTCGATCAGCGTGCTGCCACCCACTGCCACTCCCCTCGTCGCGCCTGCCTGGCCACCGTTTCCCGCATTAAGCGACAACGACGAGCAAGCGCGACGATTCTCAGGAAGTACGCGAAACCACCCGTATCAGTGAACGATCACGAAACCAGCGGCACCGTAAGGGACTTCACTCCCCCGCGGCGCACTCCCCTCACTTCACTCCGCTCGGCCCCATTCCAATCGGCCACATTCCACTCGGCGCCACTCCGCTCGGCCCCATTCCGCTCGGCGCCTCACTTCTTCTCGACGTCGGCGGCCAGCGAGGCGAGCAGCGCGTCGTAGATACGGCCGAGGCCCTTGGGCGCGAAGGTGCGCTCGAAGAAGCCGCCGACGCCGCTCGCGCCCTGCCAGGTGGTGACGACGACGACCTTGCTGCGGCCCTCGCCCGACGGGGTGACCGTCCAGGTGTTCACGAGCGTCGAATTGCGGTCGGTCTCGACCAGCGTGTCCGCGGCGGGCGCGGAGACGTCGAAGAGGCAGTCGCGGATCCGCTTGCTGGTGGCCTGGAGCTTCCAGTGGACGACGGTGCCCGCGCCGTGGCCGCCCTCCCGGACCTCGTACTCGCTGAACTGCTCAGGGAGCACCCGGCCGCGGGTGCCCGCGTAGTCGGCGACGGCGGCGTACACCCGCTCCGGCTCCGCGTCGACGATCCGCTCCGTGGTGGCCTCGACCAGCGCCATGACTTCTCCTCAGGTCCGTGCCAGGTCGCGCGCCTTCCCGGCGCGCCGCACAAGCCAACCACACGCGCTTATCGAATCTGTGTTCTATTGTGGACGGACGGGCGACCGGAGACGGCCGGCCGGAGACAACCGGAGGAGGGCGCGATGCGCTGGGACCATCTGAGCGGTGACGACGCGGCGGCCGGTGGCGCGCCCGCGCTGTTCGGCGCCGACGCGGTCACCCGGACCTTCGACACGCCGGGCTTCCGCGGCATCACCTTCCACGAGATACGGGCGAAGTCGATCATCAACCGGGTGCCGGGGGCGTCCCGCATGCCCTTCGAGTGGACGGTCAATCCGTACCGCGGGTGCAGCCACGCCTGCGTGTACTGCTTCGCGCGCAAGACGCACAGCTATCTCGATCTCGACACCGGGATCGACTTCGACTCGCAGATCGTGGTGAAGACCAACGCGCCGGAGCTGCTGCGCCGGGAGCTGGCGTCGGCGCGCTGGCAGGGCCAGCACATCGCGATGGGCACGAACGTGGACTGCTACCAGCGCGCGGAGGGCCGGTATCAGTTGATGCCCGGCATCATCGCCGCGCTGCGCGACCGCGCCAACCCCTTCTCGATCCTCACCAAGGGCTCGCTGATCCTCCGCGACCTGGAACTGCTGCGGCAGGCCGCCGGCGTCACCGATGTGTCCATCGCGCTGTCGGTCGGCTTCACCGACGGCGAGCTGTGGCGCAGCGTGGAACCGGGTACGCCTTCCCCCGAGACCCGGCTGGCGGTCTGCCGCACCCTGCGGGCGAACGGGCTGCCGCCCACCGTGCTGATGGCGCCCGTCCTGCCCTTCCTCAGCGACTCCCCCGAGCAGTTGCGGGCCACCGTCCGCGCCATCGCCTCGGCGGGCGCCGCCTCGATCACGCCCCTGGTCCTCCATCTGCGGCCGGGCGCCCGCGAGTGGTACATGGCGTGGCTCGGCCGGCACCACCCGCATCTCGTACGGCGCTACGAGACGATGTACGCGGGCGGCGCGTACGCCCCGACGTGGTACCAGCGCCGGGTCACCCGCCAAGTCCACGAATTCGCCACGGAGTTCGGCTGCGGGCCCGCGCATCGCGAGGGCACGCGGCGCTTTCGGAAGCCGGGCGAGCCGGAGGCGGGGCTGTCCGGCGACCAGGTGCCGGCGGCACGGCCCGCCGCGGAGAACACCCAGCTCACGCTGCTATGACCTCGCGCGGTTCCGGACAGGCGTCAGGCCCTAGGCGTCGGCCAGCGCCGCGCGGGCGGCCGGGGCCAGTGGCGGGTGGGCGGTCGCGGCGCGCAGCGCGTGCCGGGCGGCGGGGGGCGCCTGCCGCGGGCACAGTGCGCCCAGGCCCTCCACGCAGGCCAGCGCGATGCGTTCGTGGGGCGCGGGGGTCGGCCGGGCGAGCAGCCGCTCCAGGGTGGTGGTGAGCGCCGGTACGGCCTCGGGCGCCCGCATCCGGACCAGAAGGCGGATGGCGGGCAGCGCGTAAGCGACCCGCAGTTCGTTGGTGGCCAGCGCGGCGGCGGCCCGCCCGGTCCGCGGGTCCGCCAGCCGCGCCAGCGCCTCGGCGGCGCGGCTCGCCCGCGACTCGTCCCGGTAGTTCAGCAACAACGCCAGCGTCTCGAACGCCCGCCGGTCTCCCGCCTCCGCCAACTCCACGGCGGCCGCCTCCCTCACCTCCAACGGTTCGCCCACGGCGGTGAGCTTGCGAGCGAGGCGTTCACGGGTCTCGACGTCCATCTCCCCACTGTAGGAGCCGAGTTGCCCGTTACCGCCCCGGCGGGGCGGATCGGTCGTTCCCGGACCACCGGCCGGTGGGGGTGGGGCGCTCAGATGGGGGCGGCGCAGATCACATGGGCACAGGACTGGCGGGGAAGTTACTCGCCGGTTACGCTCGGGGGACGTGCACGGTGGTCGGTGACGCAGCCGCCGTGGACGGGAACATTCGTCGGTTCGGCATCATCGCGGCGCGGCCCCGGGACAGGGCTCGCCTATCTCTTCGCGCGGGCACGCACCCCTGCACTTCCGGCCCGCGACTCCACCTCACTCCTTCAGCCGTGTGCGCGCGTGGCGCGCTCCGGTCTCCCCAGCGTCTGGAGTCACGCGATGGACCGTCCGTCCACACCCTCATCGTCAGCGACCGCATCCTCACCCCCCGCCGCGAGCGCGGCGCCCCTGGCGACCGTCGCCGTCGTGGGCCTGGGCACCATGGGCACCGGCATCGCCGAGGTCATGGCCCGCGCCGGTCACGAGGTGATCGGCATCGACATCGACCAGAGCGCGGCGCGCCGCACGGTCACCGCGCTGGAGCGTTCCACGGCGCGCGCCGTGGAACGCGGCCGGAGCACCGAGGCGGAGCGCGGCGACGCGCTGGCCCGCTTCCGTACGTTCCCCGATCTGCGGGCCGCCGCCGAGGCGGATCTGGTGATCGAGGTGGTCGACGAGCGCTACGACATCAAGCGTGAGGTCTTCACCGAGCTTGACCGGCTGGCCAAGCCGGACGCGATCCTGGCGACCGGCACGAACGCCCTGTCCGTGACCCGGCTGGCGGCCGAGACCTCCCGCCCCGACCGGGTGCTGGGGCTGCACTTCTTCGCGCCCGCGCCCGCGATGAAGCTGGTCGAGGTCGTGTCGACGGTCCTGACGTCGCCGGAGACCACGGCGGCCGTCACCGCCCTCGTGCGGAGCCTCGGCAAGGAGCCGGTGCCGGTCGGCGACCGGCCGGGCTTCATCGCCGACGGCCTGCTGTTCGGCTATCTCAACCAGGCGGCGGCGATGTACGAGGCGCGGTACGCCACCCGCGAGGACATCGACGCGGCGATGCGGCTGGGCTGCGGGCTGCCGATGGGCCCGCTGGCGCTGCTCGACCTGATCGGCGTCGACACCGCCACGACCGTCCTCGAGGCGATGTACGAGGCGTCCCACGACCGGCTGCACGCCCCCGCGCCGGTGCTCAAGCAGCTCACGGCGGCCGGGCTGCGGGGCCGTAAGTCGGGCCGGGGTTTCTACAGCTACCAGGCGCCGGGCAGCGCGGTCGTGGTGCCGGACGCGGAGACTCCGGGCGCCGGGGACACCCGGCCGGCCGGGCGGCCGGTGCGCGCGGTGGGCGTCGCGGGTTCCGGCACGATGGCGACCGGCATCGCCGAGGTCTTCGCGAAGGCGGGCTTCGACGTCGTGGTGGCCGCCCGTACCCAGGAGAAGGCGGAATCGGCGGTGGCGCGGCTGGCGAAGTCGCTGGACCGCTCGGTCACCAAGGGCCGGCTGACCCAGGAGCAGCGGGACGCGGCGGTGGCGCGGGTGTCGCCGTCCGGTTCGTACGACTCCTTCGCCGACGCCGACCTGGTGGTGGAGGCGGTGGCGGAGGATCTGGCGGTCAAGCAGCAGCTCTTCCAGACGCTCGACAAGGTCTGCAAGCCGGGCGCGGTGCTGGCCACCACCACCTCGTCGCTGCCGGTGGTCGCGGTCGCGCGGGCCACCGGACGCCCGCAGGACGTCGTCGGAATGCACTTCTTCAACCCGGCGCCCGCGATGAAGCTGGTCGAGGTCGTGCACACGGTGCTGACCGCGGACGACGTGCGGGCGACGGTGCACCAGGTGTGCGGCGCGGTCCGCAAGCACGCGGTGGACTGCGGCGACCGGGCCGGTTTCATCGTGAACGCGCTGCTGTTCCCGTACCTCAACAACGCGGTGAAGATGGTCCAGGACCACTACGCGAGCGTGGACGACATCGACGCGGCGATGAAGCTCGGCGGCGGCTATCCGATGGGCCCGTTCGAGCTGCTCGACGTGGTGGGCCTGGACGTGTCGCTGGCGATCGAGCAGGTGCTGCACGAGGAGTTCCGCGATCCGGGCCTGGCGCCCGCGCCGCTGCTGGAACACCTGGTGTCCGCGGGCTGCCTGGGCCGTAAGACCGGCCGCGGCTTCCGCGAGTATGCCCGGCGCTGAGGCGCGCCCCGGCAGCGGAACAGGGCACGGCACCGAGCGCCGCGCCGACACCGGCGGCGCGCCGTCCGGCGGGCGTGAGCGCAGGTCGGACCGCGGTCGTCCGGCGGACTGGGGACGTTTCCCCCCGGCCGCCGGACGGGGGGCCGCGCCGTGTTACGTTCCCCACATGTCCCAGCCCGCGAAGTCCGACCCACCTGAGACCGCGAACGGCCGCCGCGCCGCGGCCCAGCGCCACCGGGTGCGCCAGGACCTCGCGTCGGCGGCCATGCACCTGTTCGCCGAGCGGGGTTACGAGGCCACGACGGTCGACGACATCGCGGCGACGGCCGGGGTGGCGCGCCGTACGTTCTTCCGGCACTTCCGCTCCAAGGAAGAGGCGATCTTCCCGGACCACGACGACACGCTGGTACGGGTGCAGGCGGTGCTGGACTCCGCGGAGCCGTACGAGCACCCGTTGGACACGGTGTGCCGGGGCATCACCGAGGTGCTGCGGATGTACGCGTACATGCCGGAGGTGTCGGTCGAGCGGTACCGGCTGACCCGCGAGGTGCCGACGCTGCGGGAGCGCGAGATCGCGTCGGTGGCCCGGTACGAGCGGCTGTTCACCCGCTATCTGCTGGGCCACTTCGACGAGGGCGCGCACCGGGACGGCGACGACGACCCGCTGCTGGCCGAGGTGGCCGCCTCCGCGGTGGTCGCGGCGCACAATCACGTCCTGCGGCGCTGGCTGCGCAATGACGGCAAGGGTGATGTGGAGGCGCAGCTCAACCACGCCTTCGACGTCATCAAGGCCACCTTCGGCAGCGGCATCGGCGCGGGCCGGATACCGTCGCGGGTCGCGGTGGAGCCTGCGGCGACCGTGTCGCGGCAGGGTGAGGTGGTGGTCGCGGTCGCCCGCACCGACGCCTCCCCGGCCGAGATCCTGCGGACGATAGAGCAGGCCCTGCGCCGCGCCTGAGCGCCCCGGGTGCCGTCGGCGCCCGCCCGGCGCCCGAGCGCCCGCCCCACCGCACCCGCAACCACGGCAGCGGCCGACCGGAACCCCGGTCGGCCGCTGCCGCTCGTTTGTGGCGTCCCGGTGACACGTGAGACAAATTTTTGGCACGCAGTGTCTTTACGACTGGCACTGCGTGCCATACCGTGACGGTAGTCCGGGCGGCCGGCGTACGGATATCCCGCGTACGCCGACTGTCCCCAAGGCCCGGACCCGCCTGCGTCACAGGTATCCCCGCGCCACCGCGCACATGGTCAGTTCCAACGCCGTACCCGCCGGACCGACGACGGCACCCCCAGCCATCCGCCCCTGCGTTCCCCCAGCGTCAACGCAGCAGCAGCACGCTTCGCCGGAGGTCAGACACCATGAAGGAAATCCTGGACGCGATCCTCGCGCCTGACAGTTCGGCCGCCGACTTCGCGGCCCTCCCGCTGCCGGAGTCCTACCGCGCCGTCACCGTCCGCAAGGACGAGGCCGACATGTTCGCCGGACTCACCACCCGCGAGAAGGACCCCCGCACCTCGCTCCACCTCGACCAGGTCCCGCTGCCCGAACTCGGGCCCGGCGAGGCCCTGGTGGCGGTGATGGCCAGCTCGGTCAACTACAACTCGGTCTGGACCTCGATCTTCGAGCCGGTCTCGACCTTCTCCTTCCTCGAGCGCTACGGCAGGATGTCGCCGCTCGCCAAGCGGCACGACCTGCCGTACCACGTCATCGGCTCCGACCTGGCGGGCGTCGTGCTGCGCACCGGCGCCGGGGTCAACGCCTGGAAGCCCGGCGACCGGGTCGTCGCGCACTGCCTGAGCGTGGAGCTGGAGTCCGCCGACGGGCACAACGACACGATGCTCGACCCCGAGCAGCGGATCTGGGGCTTCGAGACCAACTTCGGCGGCCTCGCCGAGATCGCGCTGGTCAAGTCCAACCAGCTCATGCCCAAGCCGGAGCACCTCACGTGGGAGGAGGCCGCGGCGCCCGGACTGGTCAACTCCACGGCCTACCGCCAGCTCGTCTCGCGCAACGGCGCGGGCATGAAGCAGGGCGACAACGTGCTGATCTGGGGCGCGAGCGGCGGACTCGGCTCGTACGCCACGCAGTTCGCGCTGGCGGGCGGCGCCACCCCGATCTGTGTCGTCTCCAGCCCGCAGAAGGCGGACATCTGCCGGGCGATGGGCGCGGAGGCGATCATCGACCGCAGCGCCGAGGGCTACCGGTTCTGGAAGGACGAGCACCACCAGGACCCGCGCGAGTGGAAGCGGTTCGGCGCCCGGATCCGCGAACTGACCGGCGGCGAGGACGTCGACATCGTCTTCGAGCACCCCGGCCGCGAGACCTTCGGCGCCTCGGTCTACGTCACCCGCAAGGGCGGCACGATCGTCACCTGCGCGTCCACCAGCGGCTACACCCACGAGTACGACAACCGCTACCTGTGGATGAGCCTGAAGCGGATCGTCGGCTCGCACTTCGCCAACTACCGCGAGGCGTGGGAGGCCAACCGGCTGATCGCCAAGGGGAAGATCCACCCGACGCTGTCGCGGACGTACACGCTGGCCGAGACCGGGCAGGCGGCGTACGACGTGCACCGCAATCTCCACCAGGGCAAGGTCGGCGTCCTCGCGCTGGCCCCCGAGGAGGGCATGGGCGTCACCGACCCGGAGCTGCGCGCGAAGCACCTGCCCTCGATCAACCTGTTCCGCGACGCGACGTCCGGTGTCCCCGACTCCCACGCCGGGGACGCCCGATGACAGGGCGTCAGAAGGACCGGCCCTGGCTGATGCGGACCTACGCGGGGCACTCGACCGCGGAGGCGTCCAACGAGCTGTACCGGCGCAATCTGGAGAAGGGCCAGACGGGCCTGTCCGTCGCCTTCGACCTGCCGACCCAGACCGGCTACGACGCGGACCACGTGCTGGCCCGCGGCGAGGTCGGCCGGGTCGGCGTGCCGATCGCCCATCTCGGCGACATGCGGCGGCTGTTCCAGGACATCCCGCTGGAGCGGATGAACACCTCGATGACCATCAACGCCACCGCCATGTGGCTGCTGGCGCTCTACCAGGTGGTCGCCGAGGAGCAAGGACTCGGCGAGGAGGGCCTCACCGCGCTCCAGGGCACGACGCAGAACGACATCGTCAAGGAGTACCTGTCACGGGGGACGCATGTCTTCCCGCCGGTCCCTTCGCTGCGGCTGACCACCGACATGATCACGTACACGGTCAACCACCTCCCCAAGTGGAACCCGATCA
Organism: Streptomyces sp. NPDC087422; assembly: GCF_044744145.1. NCBI lineage: Bacteria > Bacillati > Actinomycetota > Actinomycetes > Kitasatosporales > Streptomycetaceae > Streptomyces > Streptomyces sp. NPDC087422. Next base: position 691,624 of record NZ_JBIUXT010000004.1, read on the forward strand.
ACATCTGCAGCTACCACCTCCAGGAGGCCGGGGCCACGCCGGTCCAGGAGATCGCCTACGCGATGTCCACGGCGATCGCCGTCCTGGACGCGGTCTTCGCCTCGGGGCAGGTCCCGGAGGAGCGCAGGGGCGATGTCGTCGCGCGGATCTCCTTCTTCGTGAACGCGGGCGTGCGCTTCGTCGAGGAGATGTGCAAGATGCGCGCCTTCGGCCGGATCTGGGACACCGTCACCCGCGAGCGGTACGGCATCGAGAACGCCAAGCAGCGCCGCTTCCGCTACGGCGTGCAGGTCAACTCGCTCGGCCTGACCGAGGCGCAGCCGGAGAACAACGTCCAGCGGATCGTGCTGGAGATGCTGGCCGTCACGCTGTCCAAGGACGCCCGCGCCCGTGCGGTGCAACTCCCGGCGTGGAACGAGGCGTTGGGGCTGCCCCGGCCCTGGGACCAGCAGTGGAGCCTGCGCATCCAGCAGGTGCTGGCGCACGAGAGCGACCTGCTGGAGTACGAGGACATCTTCGACGGCAGCCATGTGATCGAGGCGAAGGTCGAGGAGCTGGTGGCGCTCGCCACCGCCGAGATCGAGCACATCCAGGAGCTGGGCGGCGCCATGGCGGCGGTCGAATCGGGCTATCTGAAGTCGGAGTTGGTGTCCTCGCACGCCGAGCGCCGGGCCCGGATCGAGTCCGGCGAGGAGAAGATCGTCGGCGTCAACGTCTACGAGACCACCGAGACCAGTCCGCTGACCGCCGACCTCGGCACGGCCATCATGACCGTCGACCCGGCCAACGAGGCGCGGGTGGTGGCCGCGCTGCACGACTGGCGGGTGGCGCGTGACGAGGCGCGCGCGCAGGAGGCGCTGACCGCGCTGCGCTCGGCCGCGGCGGGCACCGACAATCTGATGCCCGCGACGCTGGACTGCGCGCGGGCGGGGGTGACGACCGGCGAGTGGTCGTGGGCGCTGCGCGATGTGTTCGGTGAGTTCCGGGCGCCGACCGGGGTCAGCGGCGCGCCGGTCGCGGTGGCCGCCGAGGAGGGCAGTCCGATGGCCGAGGTACGGCGCAAAGTCGCCGAGACGGCCAAGGAGTTGGGCGGCGGACGGCTGCGGCTGCTGGTCGGCAAGCCGGGTCTCGACGGGCACTCCAACGGCGCCGAGCAGATCGCCGTACGCGCCCGCGACGCCGGTTTCGAGGTGGTCTACCAGGGGATCAGGCTGACACCCGAGCAGATCGTGTCGGCGGCGGTGGCCGAGGACGTGCACTGCGTGGGTCTGTCGATCCTGTCCGGTTCGCACGCCGCTCTGGTGCCGGACGTGCTGGAGCGGCTGCGCGGGGCCGGGGTGGACGACATCCCGGTGGTCGTCGGCGGGATCATCCCCTCGGCGGACGCCAAGGCGCTGATCGAGGCCGGAGTGGCGGCCGTCTTCACCCCGAAGGACTTCGGAATCACCGGGATCATCGGCCGGATCGTGGACGAGATCCGGCTCGCGAACAAGCTGGAAAAGCTGGAGGTATGACGTGCAGTTCGGCCGCACTTACGAGGAGTTCGAGGTCGGTGCGATCTACAAGCACTGGCCGGGAAAGACCGTCACCGAGTACGACGACCACCTCTTCTGCCTCCTCACGATGAATCACCATCCGCTGCACATGGACGCCAACTACGCGGAGAAGACAACCGACTTCGGCCGCAATGTCGTCGTCGGCAACTACATCTACTCGCTCCTGCTCGGGATGTCGGTGCCCGATGTCTCGGGCAAGGCCATCGCCAATCTGGAGATCGAGTCGCTGAAGCACGTGGCGCCGACCTTCCACGGCGACACGGTCTACGGCGAGACGACGGTGCTCGACAAGCGCCCGTCGAAGTCGAAGAACGACCGCGGCATCGTCGAGGTGGAGACAAGGGGCTACAAGCAGGACGGCACCCTGGTCTGCGTCTTCCGCCGCAAGGTGCTGGTGCCGACCGCCACGTACATCAAGGAGCGCGGCGGGGAACAGCCCGGCCGTCCCGAGCTGGGAGAGAGCTGAGTCATGAGCCGCCTCGCGCAGACCGACGGGCTGACCGACGTCCAGAAGGAGATCCTCTCCACCGTCCGCTCCTTCGTGGACAAGGAGATCCTGCCGGTCGCCACGGAGTTGGAGCACCGCGACGAATATCCGACGGACATCGTCGAAGGGCTCAAGGAACTGGGCATCTTCGGCCTGATGATTCCCGAGGAGTACGGCGGCCTCGGCGAGTCGCTGCTGACGTACGCGCTGACGGTCGAGGAGATCGCGCGCGGCTGGATGAGCGTGTCCGGCATCATCAACACCCATTTCATCGTCGCCTACATGATCAAGCAGCACGGCACACAGGAGCAGAAGGACCATTTCCTGCCGCGTATGGCGGCGGGCGACGTGCGTGGCGCGTTCTCGATGTCGGAGCCGGAACTGGGCTCCGACGTGTCGGCGATCCGCACCAAGGGCGTACGCGACGGGGACGCGTACGTCGTCAACGGCCAGAAGATGTGGCTGACCAACGGCGGTTCTTCCCATCTGGTCGCGGTGCTGTGCAGGACCGACGAGGGGCAGGCGGAGGACGCGCCGCCGCACAAGTCGATGACGACCTTCCTGATCGAGAAGGAGCCCGGCTTCGGCGCCAACGCCTCGGTCCCCGGCCTCACCGTGCCAGGGAAGATCGACAAGATGGGCTACAAGGGCGTCGACACCACGGAACTGATCCTCCAGGACGTGAGGGTTCCGGCCGACCGGGTGCTCGGCGGACAGAGCGGCCGGGGTTTTTACCAGATGATGGACGGCGTCGAGGTCGGCCGGGTCAATGTGGCCGCGCGCGGCTGCGGTGTGGCACAGCGGGCGTTCGAACTGGGCATCGCCTACGCACAGCAACGGCACACGTTCGGCAAACCCATCGCACAGCACCAGGCGATCCAGTTCAAGCTCGCCGAGATGGCCACCAAGGTGGAGGCCGCGCACCGGATGATGGTCAACGCCGCACGTAAGAAGGATTCGGGCGAGCGCAACGACCTGGAGGCCGGGATGGCGAAGTACCTGGCCGCGGAGTTCTGCAAGGAAGTGGTGGAGGACGCGTTCCGCATCCACGGCGGCTACGGCTTCTCCAAGGAGTACGAGATCGAGCGGCTGTACCGGGAGGCGCCGATGCTGCTGATCGGCGAGGGGACCGCCGAGATCCAGAAAATGATCATCGGGCGGCGACTGCTGGAGGAGTATCGTCTCCAGGGATAGCCGAAGGAAGAATGTCCGTATTTATTGACATTTACCCGAGGGGAAGGTCACACTGCGTGAGCCGTCGCGGCACGGGAACCAGCCATCGACTCGCCCTTGAGCTTGCCGAGTTGCCCGTGTCAACCGATACCATCGGGTTAAAGCCGCCGTCCCCAGAAGTAATTCGCGGCACCCTCCGCTACGAAGGTCTTCCATGCCCCACAGCCATTCCTCTGCACCACGCGACGGCCTTGTCGGCGTACGACTCGCGCGCGGAGCGTCGCCGTGGCTCCTCCCGACCGTCGCCACCGCGGCGGTAAGCCTTGTCCGCGCGCGCCGCTCAGGCCGCTGGGCGACGGTGGCCGTCCCCGCCACCGCGCTCGCCGCGGGCATGCTGTGGTTCTTCCGCGACCCCGAGCGCGAGATCGCCGAGGGCCGTGTGATCTGTCCCGCGGACGGTGTGGTGCAGAGCATCATGCCGTGGAAGGACGGGCGTACCCGCGTCGCGATCTTCATGAGCCCGCTGAACGTCCACGTGAACCGCGCGCCCCTCGCGGGCACGGTCACCTCCGTCGAGCACATCCCCGGCGGATACGTACCGGCGTTCAACAAGGAGAGCGAGAACAACGAGCGGGTGGTCTGGCACTTCGACACCGAGATCGGCGATGTCGAGATGGTGCAGATCGCCGGCGCGGTGGCGCGCAGGATCGTTCCGTACGTGCCGCGCGGCTGCAAGGTGGAACAGGGCGAGCGGATCGGCCTGATCCGGTTCGGCTCGCGGGTCGACGTGTACCTGCCGGAGGGCATCGAGCCCGACGTCGAGGTCGGGCAGACCACCACGGCTGGGGTGACTCGCCTTGACCGTGGTTGAACCCGACACGCAGGCAAAGGCCCACACTCACACTCCGGTGCAGGCGCAGTCGCACTGGGTCACCGAGCTGGAGGACGAGGTAGCCGACCTTCCGCTGTCCACCCGGCTGTCCATCGCCGACGCGCTCACTCTCGGTAACGCGATCTGTGGCTTCATGGCCGTGTACTTCACGACCACCGGAGTCCTGGTCCCGCACCTGATGGGCACCACCGTCGGCGGCATGTCCAAGCACAGCGCCGCCACCGCGGTGACGCTCATGCTGCTCGCGTCCGTCTTCGACCTCTTCGACGGGCTGGTCGCGCGCAAGCTGCGCAGCTCCGCGATGGGCGCCGAGTTGGACAATCTCTCCGACCTGATCAGCTTCGGCCTCGCGCCCGCCTACTTCGTCGTCGTCTGGGGTCTGGTCGCCGACGACGCCCACGGCAAGGTGTCGGCCGCCGCCGCGGTGATGGTCGTCCTGGCCGTGGTGCTGCGGCTCGCCCGCTTCTCCTGCACCACGATCAGGGACGGTGTCTTCCAGGGCATGCCCAGCCCCTTCGGGGCGATGACGGTCGTCTCCGTCGTCCTGCTGGAGCTGCCCTTCATCCCCACCGTCGTCGCCATCGTCGGCGTCGCCTGGCTCATGGTGAGCCGCGTGGAGTACCCCAAGCCGCGCGGACGCCTCGCCGTCATCACCCTCGGCTGGATCCTCATCAGCATGGGCTGCCTGACCGCCTGGACCCTCGACGTCCCCGGCGGCCACCTGCTCCTCCAGACGGGCGCCGCCCTCCAGTGCGTGGCCGCGGCGGTCATCCCCTGCTTCGCGACCACGCGCCGCGTCAATACGATGCGGGCCAATCGCCGTGAGGCCAGGGCGGACGCTCTGCGCTGACATGTCTCCGGGGTGAGCCCCCGGTGCGCCGCTACGGCCCGCGGCCCCTCCGCTCTCGGCGGAGGGGCCGCAGTCGTTTCCGCACGCCTGCGCCTGGCGCTGGGGCTGGGGGGGCTGGCGCTGGGGCTAGGGGGCTGGCGCTGGGGCTGGCTAGGTCAGGAAGTCGCGGGCCAGCTCGGCGGAGAGCTGTTCCAGGAGCGGGCCTGCGTTGGGGATGGAGACGGCCGGGTCCGGTTCCAGGGACGAGAGCGGGTAGGCGCGGCGGATCCCGGCGGAGCCGAGGGCGCTGGGGCTGAGCGCGAGACGGCCGCAGACGGCGACGACGTCGATGTCACGGGCGCGGGCGGCCTGGGCGACGCCGACCGGCGCCTTGCCGTGCAGGGTCTGCTCGTCGAGGGAGCCCTCGCCGGTGATGACGAGGTCGACGCCGTCGAGGGCGGCCGCGAAGCCGAGGACGTCGAGCATGACGTCGATACCGGCCCGGAAGGTGGCGCCGAGGCCGACGAGGGCCCCGTAGCCGATGCCGCCCGCGGCGCCCGCGCCGGGGGCGTCGGCCGCCGCGGCGGCGGTCGGACCCTCGGCGAGGGCGAGGACGTCGACGTAGTGCCCGAGGGCGGCGTCGAGCGTGGCGACGTCGGCCTCGGAGGCGCCCTTCTGCGGCCCGTAGACGGCGGCGGCGCCCTTGGGCCCGAGCAGCGGGTTGTCGACGTCGCTGGCGAGGACGATCTCGGTGTCGACCAGCCGCGGGTCGAGCCCGGACAGGTCGGCGGTGGCGAGCGCGGCCAGCGGGCCGCCGCCGGGCGCGACGGGCGCGCCGTCGCGGTCCAGCAGCCGGGCGCCGAGCGCGCTGAGCATGCCCGCGCCGCCGTCGTTGGTGGCGCTGCCGCCGACGCCGAGCACGATGGTGCGGGCGCCCGCGTCGAGCGCGGCCTTCAGCAGCTCGCCGGTGCCGTACGTGGTCGCGGTGAGCGGCGCGAAGACGCCGGACGGCAGGTGCTGGAGGCCGGACGCCTCGGCCATCTCGACCACGGCGGTACGGTCACGCAGCGCGTACGAGGCGTCGACCGGCTCGCCCAGCGGTCCGGTGACGCGTACCGTGCGCCGCTCGAAACCGCCGGTGACGGCGGCCTCGACGGTGCCGTCACCGCCGTCGGCGACCGGTACGGAGGTGACGGTCACACCGGGCGCGCCCTTGCGCAGCCCCGCCTCGACATGCGCGGCCACCTGCACCGCGGTCAGCGAGCCCTTGAACTTGTCCGCGGCGATCAGCACACGTCCCGTGGATCTTGTTGCAGCGTCGGACACTGTCGTACTCCCCATCCGAAAACGGAACATCGCGCCGGTGGGACCCTATCCCGGCCGGGCCCGCCTGCCCATGGGCACCGCGCTGTGTCACCGCGCGATCACCGGTTCGCGAGTCCGCCGCGCGGCCCGTGGTCGTAGGTTTGGCGGCATGACGACGACCGACTTCGCCACGTACATCGCAGGGCTGCCGAAGATCATTTCGGGAGCGAACACCCTCTTCAGGTCCGCCGACGGCCGGATCCTCATCGTCGAGCCGAACTACCGCGACGACGGGACCTGGACGCTGCCGGGCGGCACCATCGAGTCCGATCTGAACGAGACGCCGCGGCAGGCCGCCCGCCGGGAGAGCGCGGAGGAGATCGGTCTGGACATCGAGCCGGGCCCGCTGCTCGCCGTCGACTGGGTGACGGGGCCCGGCAGGCCGCCGCTGGCCAGCTACCTCTACGACGGCGGCGTGCTGGACGAGACGCGGCTGGCGGCGGTACGGCTCCAGGAGGAGGAACTGGACTCCTGGAAGCTGGTCCCGGCCGACGAGATCGACTCCTACTTCTCGCCGGGCGCCGCCCGCCGTGTCCACGCGGCCCTGGCCGCCCTCGCCGCGGGCGCCGGTCCTGTGGAGCTGGAGAACGGCCGCCGCGCGGGCGTCAACTGACGTCACGTCAACCGGCTGGGCAGCGGGGCCTGTTGGGGATATGGCCGAGGTCGGGGGCCGGGTCGGCGAGGCGAGTTCGCCTGCGGCGCATGTGCCGTCGAACCGTCCGGCTCGTGCCGCCGCGCGGTATATCAGTCGCCGGGTCCGCGACCCGGACCTAGGATCCTGCCTCATGATCGAATCCACCCAGCCATCCGAATCGGCCCCGCCGTCTGCCGCCGTGCTCGCGGCCTTCGGCGCGCCGGGGCGGCCGGTGCCGCTGCCGGGCGGGCAGGGGCAGACCTGGCGGGACGGCGAGGTGGTGCTCAAGCCGACCGGGCTCGCGGCCGAGACCGCGTGGCGGGCCGAGGTGCTGACCGCGCTACCCGCGTCCCCGCACTTCCGGGTCGCGCGGCCGGTCCGGGCGGCGAACGGCGGCTGGACGGCGGAGGGTTGGGAGGCGTGGCAGTACGTGGCCGGTCGGTCCGAACCGGGGCGGCCCGCCGATGTGCTGCGGACGGCCGCCGCCTTCCACGCCGCGCTCGCGGACGTACCGCGCCCCGGCTTCCTCGACACGCGCGAGGGCCCGTGGTCGTACGCGGCCCGGGTCGCCTGGGAGGAGTCGCCGCTGGACGACGGTGACGCCGAGGTGGCCGCGCTCATCGCCCAACTGGCCGCAGAACGCCGCCCGTTCGAGCCGTCCGGCGCACCGGCGCCGCAGGTCGTGCACGGCGACCTGCTGGGCAATGTGCTCTTCGCGGACGGCCTGCCGCCCGCGGTCATCGACTGGCCGCCGTACTGGTACCCCGCCGACTGGGCGGCGGCCGTCGTGGTGGTCGACGCGCTGCTCTGGTACGGGGCGGGGCCCGCGGTCCTCGCGCTCGGCCCCGCCGGGGACGGCTGTGTCCCCGACCCCGACGCGTGGGCCCAACTCCTCGTCCGCGCCCTGCTGTTCCGGCTGGTCACCGGCGCCGTGCTCGGCCCGGACGCGCGGCCGCGACCGTACGAGCGGGCGGCGGTCGCGGCCGTACGGGCGTATGCGGCCGCGGGCGGTCAGGGCTTGGGGATGTCGAAGAAGTAGGTCAGGCCGCCGGCCAGCCGGATGTCCCCCTGCACCTTCAGCTTCCGGGTGAAGAACAGCGCCGGGCCCGAGGCGTTGCCCGAGACCAGCTTGAGGAATTCCGGCGCGGCCATCGTGAGGGTGAGCTGCGGTGTACGTCCGGTGTCCTCGGCCGTGACGGCGCAGGCGCCGTTCGCGATGTGCGTCTCGTAGACGTCCGGTGCCTCGTCCCCCGCCGTGATCCGCCAGCGGATCAGGGCGTCGCGGCGGCCCGCCGACTCCGGCTTGAAGAGGGTGCCCATCCGGTGGAAGACCTCGTCCAGGACCCGTCGGCGCTGCGCTCCGTTCATGAACTCCGCGATCCGGCGGGCCGGAAGATCCCGTACGATCCGCGCGAATTCCTTCGGCTCGACCGTGCCGAAGTCGAGGAGTTCGAGGTCGATGTCGTCGAGCGCAGCCATGTCGGGCCTTCCTGACTCCAGAGTAAGTTTACTGGTGAGTAAGGATAGGTACGGCGCGGCACCGTGGCAAGGCGTCGCCTCGGGCACCGCGCGGGCAGCGGAAATAGGCGCGCGGGGCCGCCCCGCCCTCCCGTACCGTCACGGCATGCATGCTGATCAGCCGCCGTTGCCCGAAGTCCTCGCCGCCGCGCCGGACGTTCCCGTGGTCGCCATGGCCCAAGCCCTTCGGGAAGTGCCCGGGGTGGTCGGGGTGCTGCTCGGGGGCAGCCGTGCGCGCGGGACGCACCGCGCGGACTCGGACTGGGACCTCGGCGTGTACTACCGGGGCGAGCCGGATGTGGCCGCGTTGGCCGCGCTCGCGCGGGAGTTCACCGGGGAACCGGTGGAGGTGGCCGCGCCGGGCGGGTGGGGGCCGTGGGTCAACGCCGGGGCGTGGCTGCGCGTGGACGGGGTCGCCGTCGACTGGATCCTGCGGGACGTCGACCGCGTCCGGCGGGTGTGGCAGGACTGCCGCGAGGGCCGCTACGAGGTCGGTATCCAGCCGGGGCACCCGCTCGGTTTCTGGTCGCCCTGCTATCCGGGCGAGGTCGCCCTCGGGCACGTACTCGCCGACACCGCCGGGGAGTTGGCGGCGCTCCGGGCCGAGACGCGGGTGTATCCCGAGGCGTTGCGTCGGGCTCTGGTCGAGGCCGCGTGGGAGGCGGAGTTCACGGTGGCCGCTGCCGCGAAGTCGGCCGTCAAGGGGGATCACGTGCACGTGTCCCTCTGCCTGTCGCGGGCCTTCGGTGTCCTCGCGCAGGCGTTGCACGCCTGGAACCGGGTGTGGTGCCTGAACGAGAAGGGGGCCTTCCCCGCGGCCGCGGTGCTTTCCGGGGCTCCTGCGGGGTTCGCCGACGAGGTCGGCGTTCTTCTCGGTCGCAGTGGGCTCTCGGCCGAGGAGCTTTCCGCCACCGTGGCCTCGGCGGCCCGCCTGGTCCGCGAGGCCCGCCGCGGCCTCCCCCTCCCCTGACCCGGACTGCGCGCCGGGCTGGCGCAGGGCCTGTTCTTAGGGGCGCGGGGATGTGCGCCGGGCTGGCGCAGGGCCTGTTCTTAGGGGCGCGGGGAACTGCGCGCCCAGCCACCAGCCGTGGCGAGCTGTAAATACCGGCCCCAGCGGGGCAGTTGCTGTGTGTTTTCGGGCTGAAAGCCCGGCGGTGGCTGGGCGCGCAGTTCCCCGCGCCCCTCAAAAGACCGGCGTGCCGCCCTGGTTGAGAAACCGCCCCGGCGCCGCGCCCCTAAAGACGCGGGGTTAGCGGCGGGCGGCGCGGCGGAGGTGGTGGAGGACGGCGCGGGCGGCGTGGTGGCCGGGCATGCCGTGGACGCCGGGGCCGGGCGGGGTGGCGGAGGAGCAGAGGAAGAGGTTGGGGCGGATGGTGGTGTAGGGATTGGCGGCGAGGCGGGGCCGGATGACGGACTGGAGTCCGGAGTAGGCGCCGCAGGCGATGTCACCGCCGACATAGTTGGCGTTGCGGGCGGCGAGACCGGCGGGCCCGGTGACGGCGCGGGCGAGGACGAGGTCACGGAAGCCCGGCGCGAAACGCTCGATCTGGCGCTCGACGGCATCGGTGGCGTCCCCGTGCCAGTTGTGGGGGACGTGCCCGTAGGCCCAGAAGACGTGCTTGCCCTCGGGGGCGCGGGAGGGGTCGATCACGGACGGCTGGGCGGTGATGAGGAAGGGCGTCTGCGGCGGGCGGCCGGTCACGGCCCGGTTGAGGGCGTCGCCGATCTCGGTGTAGCTGGGCCCGATGTGCACGGTGCCCGCGCGCCGCGCGTCGGGGGACGTCCACGGCACCGGCCCGTCCAGCGCGTAGTCGATCTTGAAGACGGAGGCGCCGTAGCGGTAGCCGCGGTACGCGTCGCCGAGTCCGGCGATCCGGGCGAGCGCGGTCGGCGAGGTGTCGAAGACATAGGCGCGGGCGGGCGGCAGCTCGTCGAGCTTGCGGACGGTGACGCCGGTGCGGATGACGCCGCCCAGTTCGGTGAGGTGCCCGGCCAGCGCGTCGGAGATGGCCTGGGAGCCGCCGCGGGCAACCGGCCAGCCGTTCTCGTGCGCGGCGAGCGCGAACATCATCGCCATCGCCCCGGTGAACGGCTGCGTGAGCCGGGTGATCGCGTGCCCGGCGAGCCCGGCGATCAGCGCCCGCGCCTTGGGGTCGCGGAAGCGCTGGGCGAGGACGGCGGCGGGCGGCGTGCCGGTCAGGCCGAACCGGAGGAAGCGATACGGGTCACGCGGTATCCCGGCCCACTGCGGCCGGAAGAAGTCCGCGGCGAGCGTGTCCCAGTGACCGGTGTACGGCGCGAGCAGCCGCCGGTAGGTGCCCGCGTCGCGCGCGCCGAGCGAGGCCGCGGTCTGGCCGACCGTGCGGGCGAGAACGGCGGCGGTGCCGTCGGGGAACGGGTGCGCCATCGGGACTTCCGGCTGGAGCCACTCCAGGCCGTGCTCGGCGAGCGGCAGCGCGCCGAAGGCGGGCGAGCCGATGCCGAAGGGGTGCACGGCGGAGCAGGGGTCGTGCCGGAAGCCCGGCAGCGTCAGCTCTTCGGTGCGGGCGCCGCCGCCCACGGTGTCGGCGGCCTCGTAGATCTGCACGGAGAGCCCGGCGCGGGCCAACTCGACCGCCGCCGTCAGCCCGTTGGGACCCGCGCCGACGACGACGGCGTCGGCCACGACCGCGCGGCTCACCTTCCGGCCGCCATCAGCTCGGTGACCTGCCGTGCGGTGGCCTCGTCGCGGGCGAGGGTGAAGGGCAGTTCGTTGCCGCCGGGGATCGAGAAGGGCGCGCCGGACGCCGTACGGCTGACGCCGCCCGCCTCGGTGGCGAGCAGCAGTCCCGCCGCGTGGTCCCAGGGCGCTTCCCAGAAGAAGGCGACAGCGTCGATCGCGCCGCGGGCCACGTCCAGGTAGGCCAGCCCCGCGCAGGTGCAGGGGGTGCAGACCGCGCCCGAGGCGTCCAGCCGGGTCAGGGCGTCGCGCTCGTAGCCGGTGCGGTAGACCGGGTTGGAGGTGGACAGCCGCAGCGGCTCGCCCGCCTCGGGGGTGCGGGTGTGCAGCCGCTCGCCGTCCAGATGCGCGCCCCGGCCGCGCCGCGCGGTGGCGAACAGGCCGCGCTGCGGGGCGTACGTCCAGGAGGCGAGCGGTACGCCGTCGCGCACGAGGGCGACCAGGGTGGCGAAGCCGTCCTCGCCGCGGACGAAGGCGGAGGTGCCGTCGACCGGGTCGACCACCCACACCGGGTCGTCGCCGCCCAGCCGTTCCAGTACGCCGCTGTCGGCGCTGACCGCCTCCTCGCCGACCACGACGGAGCCGGGCAGCAGCGCGGTCAGCTCTTCGGTGAGCCGTTCCTCGGCACGCCGGTCGGCGGTGGTGACCAGGTCGTACGGGCCGCTCTTGCGCGAGATGTCGTCGTCGCCGAGCCGCCGCCAGCGCGGCACCACCTCGGCGGCGACCACCGCTCTGATCACGTCTTCGACGGCGGCGAGCAGTGCGTCGTCCACGCCGTCGCCGACGCCGTCCGCGCCCGCCGCGTCACCCGATACCGCACCGACCTCATTGCCCATGCCGCCATCCAATCAGACCCGGGCGCCGCGCGGTTCCCGCCCTGTGGACAACGGCCGTCCCACAGGTGCGGGCAGCCGCGGCACCGCCGCGGGCCCGCTCCCCCAGGTCAGCCGCGCGCCGGGACCCGGCCGCGCGATTCAGCCCAGCACCGGGATGATGTGTTCGCCGTACGCGTCGATCGTCGCCTCCTTCGCGTCGTGCATGTCGTAGACCGCGAACTGGTCGACACCCAGGTCCCGCAGGGCCCGCAGCTTGTCCAGGTGCCGGTCGACCGGGCCGATCAGGCAGAAGCGGTCCACGATCTCGTCGGGCACGAAGGCGGTGTCGGGGTTGCCCGAGCGGCCGTGGTGCGCGTAGTCGTAGCCGTGCCGCTGGGCGATGTAGTCGGTCAGTTCCTCCGGCACCAGGTCGGAGTGTTCGCCGTAACGGCTGACGAGGTCGGCGACGTGGTTGCCGACCATGCCGCCGAACCAGCGGCACTGTTCGCGGGCGTGCGCGAGGGCTTCGGGCGAGTCGTCGGCCGTGACGTAGGCGGGCGCGGCGACGCAGACGGTGACCGAGGCCGGGTCGCGGCCCGCCTTCTCGGCCGCGTCCCGTACCGCCTTCACCATCCACTCGGTGAGGTAGACGTCGGCGAGTTGCAGGATGAAGCCGTCGGCCTTCTCGCCGGTCAGCGCCAGCGCCTTCGGGCCGTACGCCGCCATCCAGACCGGCAGTTCGCCGTTCTCGACCCACGGCAGCCGCAGCGGGGTGCCGTCGACCACGGCCTCGCGGCCCTCGGCGAGGTCGCGGATGACGGTCATCGCATCGCCGACCCGCGCGAGGGTGTTGGGCTTGCGCCCGGCGACCCGCATCGCCGAGTCGCCGCGGCCGATGCCGCAGACCGTGCGGTTGCCGTACATCGAGTTGAGGGTGGCGAAGGTGGAGGCGGTCACCTCCCAGGTGCGGGTGCCGGGGTTGGTGACCATCGTGCCGACCTTGAGCCGGTCGGTGTGGTCGAGGATGCGGCTGTGGATGACGAACGGCTCCTGCCACAGCACGGCGGAGTCGAAGGTCCAGCCGTACGTGAAGCCGTTGCGCTCGGCGCGGCGCATCAGGCCGACGACGTTCGAGGCGGGTGGATCGGTCTGCAGCACGAGGCCGAAGTCCATGGCGCCGCTCCTTCTGTGAGGCTGAGGGCTAGATCAGGTACTGACAGATGCCGCGCGGCGTGTACTGGCCGTGACCGGCCCGGCCCACGTACGACCGGCCCTCGATCACGGGCACCCCGCGGGACAGCACGGTCTCGACCCGGCCGGTCGTCCGCTTGCCCTCGTAGGCGGAGTAGTCGACGTTCATGTGGTGGGTCTCGGCGGACATGACCTGCTCGGCGTGCGGGTCGTAGATCACCACGTCGGCGTCGGCGCCCGGCGCGATGGTGCCCTTGCGCGGATAGAGGCCGAACATCCGGGCCGGGGTGGCGCAGGCGATCTCGATCCAGCGGCGGCGGCTGATGTGCCCGTCCACGACGCCCTGGTGGAGGAGGTCCATGCGGTTCTCCACGCCGGGCATGCCGTTGGGGATCTTGGAGAAGTCGCCGACGCCCATGTCCTTCTGCCCGGTGAAGCAGAACGGGCAGTGGTCGGTGGAGACCACCTGGAGGTCGTTGGTGCGCAGGCCCTGCCAGAGCGCGGCCTGGTGCTCGCGGGGGCGCAGCGGCGTACTGCACACGTACTTGGCGCCCTCGAAGCCGGGTTCGGCGAGGTTGTCGGTGGACAGGAACAGGTACTGCGGACAGGTCTCGCCGAAGACGTTGAGGCCCAGGTCGCGGGCGGCGGTGAGTTCGGCGACGGCCTGCTGCGCGGAGACGTGCACGATGTAGAGCGGGGCGCCGGCGACGCGGGCGAGCTGGATGGCGCGGTGGGTGGCCTCGGCCTCCAGCAGGGCGTGCCTGACCTCGCCGTGGTAGCGCGGGTCGGTCTTCCCCGCTTCGAGGGCCTGCTGGACGAGGACGTCGATCGCGATGCCGTTCTCGGCGTGCATCATCGTCAGGCCGCCGTTGCCCGCGGCGCGCTGCATGGCGCGCAGGATCTGCCCGTCGTCGCTGTAGAAGACGCCGGGGTAGGCCATGAACATCTTGAAGCTGGTCACGCCCTCCTCGACCAGGATGTCCATCTCCTTGAGCGAGTGCTCGTTCACGTCGGAGACGATCATGTGGAAGGCGTAGTCGATCGCGCACTGCGCGTCGGCCTTGGCGTGCCAGGCGTCGAGCCCCGAGCGGAGCGACGCGCCGACGCCCTGGATGGCGAAGTCGACGATGGTGGTGGTGCCGCCCCAGGCGGCGGCGCGGGTGCCGGTCTCGAAGGTGTCGGAGGCGGTGGTGCCGCCGAACGGCATCTCCATGTGGGTGTGCCCGTCGACGCCGCCGGGGATGACGTATTTCCCGGTGGCGTCGATGACGGTGTCGGCGGTCCAGCCCGCCGCGGTGTCGCTGTCGTGGGCGGCGAGGGCGGCGATCCTGCCGCCCTCGATCAGGACGTCGGCGTGCATCTCGTCGGCGGCGGTGATGACGAGGCCGCCGCGGATCACGGTACGGGTCGCGGTCACTGCGCGGTCCCTCCTTCGGATTCGCCCGGTGCCTGGTCCGCGAGTTCACTCTGGGCCTGTTTCAGGGCCGCCTCCAGCAGGTCGGCGCCTTCCTCGGCCTCGGCGACGGTGAGCGAGAGCGGCGGGGCGATCCGCAGGACGTTCCCCGCGAGGCCGCCCTTGCCGATCAGCAGGCCGTGCGCGCGGGCCGCTTCGAGTACGGCGGAGGCCGCCGCGGGGGACGGGGTGTCGGTGCCCGGCTCGACCAGTTCGACGCCGAGCATCAGGCCGCGTCCGCGCACCTCGCGGACGATGCCCAGGCCCGCGGAGACGGCGGTGAGGCGGGCCTTGAGCAGGCCGCCGACCCGGCGGGCGTTGCCCTGGAGGTCGTGGTCGAGGAGGTAGGTGAGATTCGCCAGCGCTCCCGCGGTGGTGATCGGGCTGCCGCCGAAGGTGGAGATGGAGTTGGCGTTCAGGCAGTTCATCACGTCGGCGCGGGCCACCACGCCGCCCATGGACATGCCGTTGCCGATGCCCTTGGCGAAGGTGAGGATGTCGGGCGCGCCGGAGCCGCTGTGCGCCTGCCAGCCCCAGAAGTTGTCGCCGGTACGTCCCCAGCCGGTCTGCACCTCGTCGGTGATCCACAGGATGCCGTGCCGGTCCAGGACCCGCTTGAAGGCGGCGAGCAGCCCGTCGGGGCCCGAGGTGAAGCCGCCGACGCCCTGCACGGGTTCGGCGATGAGCGCGGCGACCGTGCCGTTGGCCTGGCCGAGGATGTCCTCCAGGTCCGCGACGCACGCGGCGGTGAACTCGGCGTCCGTCAGATGCGCGTACGGCCCGCGGCTGCGCACCCCGCCGTGCACGTACAGCGTCTGGAGCGGGGACAGGCTGGTCGGCGACCAGGCGCTGTTGCCGGTGATGCCGATCGAGGTGAAGGAGCGGCCGTGGTAGCTGTTGCGCAGCGCCAGCACCTGGTTGGAGCGGCGGTAGGCGGTGGCCAGCAGCAGGGCCGTGTCGTTGGCCTCGGTGCCGGAGGTGGTGAAGAAGACCCGGGCGTCGGGGATGCCGGACAGCCGGGCGATCCGCTCGGCCAGCTCCACGGCCTGGCGGCTGAGGTAGAGCGTCGAGGAGTGCAGGATCTTCCCGGCCTGCTCGGCGACGGCCGCGGTGACCTCGGGCAGCGCGTGCGCGGTCATCGTGGTGAGGATGCCGCCGAAGAAGTCCAGGTAGCGGTTGCCCTCGGCGTCCCAGACGTGGCGGCCCTCGCCGTGCGTCAGCTCGATCGGCCGGGCGTAGTACGTGGCCAGCCAGTCGGGCAGGACGGCGCGGTGGCGGGCGTGCAGCGCGGCGTGCGCGCTCTCGGTCGCGGTGGCCATCGCTCAGCCCTCCGTCAGGTCGCCGTAGGCGTCGGGCCTGCGGTCGCGGTAGAAGGCCCAGGTCTGCCGGACCTCGTCGATCAGGTCCAGGTCCAGGTCGCGGACCAGCAGTTCCTCCTTGGTGTCGGAGGCGGTGCCCTCCACGAACTGGCCGCGCGGGTCGACGAAGTAACTGGTGCCGTAGAAGTCGTTGTCGCCGTACTCCTCGCGGCCGACCCGGTTGATCGCGGCGATGAAGTACTCGTTGGCGACGGCCGCCGCGGGCTGCTCCAGCTTCCACAGGTACGCCGACAGGCCGCGGCTGGTGGCCGACGGGTTGTAGACGATCTGGGCGCCCGCGAGGCCCAGGGCGCGCCAGCCCTCGGGGAAGTGGCGGTCGTAGCAGATGTAGACGCCGATCCGGCCGACGGCGGTCTCGAAGACCGGCCAGCCGAGGTTGCCCGGCTTGAAGTAGTACTTCTCCCAGAAGCCGTTGACCTGCGGGATGTGGTGCTTGCGGTACTTGCCGAGGACGGTGCCGTCCGCGTCGATCACGGCCGCGGTGTTGTAGTAGACGCCGGGCTGCTCGATCTCGAAGACCGGCACGACGATGACCATGCCGGTCTCGCGGGCCAGCGCCCGCATCCGCTGGACGGTCGGCCCGTCGGGGACGGGCTCCGCCCACCGGTAGTGCTCGGCCTCCTGGACCTGGCAGAAGTAGGGGGCGTTGAACACCTCCTGGAAGCCGATCACCTTCGCGCCCTGCGCGGCGGCGGCCCGGGCGTGTTCCTCGTGCTTCGCGATCATCGATTCCGTATCGCCGGTCCAGGTGGCCTGGACGAGCGCGGCACGCACGACATTGCTCATGAGCAGCTCCTCAGACGTGGCAGCTTCACGCCGGTAGTCCCGTTCTACGCCCGTAGATCCCAGCCGTGGGGAAGAACGTAGAAGCGCCCTACCCACTGTGGCAAGACCGCTACCGTTACCGGGCGAAGACGATCACGTTTCCCCCTCGGGGAACCCGTTCGGCGGCGCGCGCCCGCGTCACCCGCCCGGCAGGCCCGCCCGGCGCAGGGCGGCCACGATGTCGCGGCGGCGGGACTTGGAGACGGCTTCCGCGGCGTCCAGGACGGGGACGGCCAGGCCGGGGCGGGCTCTGACCACGGCGGCGGCGTCCTCGGGCGGACGCGCCCGGGCGAGCGTCCGCAGGAGTTCGCCCGCCTCCTCGTGGCGCCCCGCGTCGGCCAGGTCGCCCGCGATCGTGGCCAGGTCGGCGGGCGGGCGCGACGCGGCCTGGTGCAGAAGCGTGCGGCAGTCGCCGGTACGGCCCGCGGCGGCCAGTTCCGAGGCGGCGGCGGCCAGCGGGGCGCCGGGCAGCGCGGCGACCTCCCAGAGCAGGGTGGCGACATCGGCGGCCAGTTCGGTGCGCTCCAACTCCCTGAGCAGGTAGGGCAGTCGGGGCGCCGGGCCTTCCGCCGCCTCGCAGATGACGACGTAGGCGGCGCCGCTCTGGCCGGTACGGCGCAGCTCGCCGAGGCGCGCGGCCTCCTGCCGCGCCTCGGCCAGCCAGCGCGGGTCGAGGGTGGGCCGCGCCTGGCGCGGTTCCGCGCTCTCCGGAGCGCCGGCGAAGCGCGCGCCGCGCGGGGTGGCGCGTACGGGTCCCTGGGCAGTCGCCTGCGGGGCCGGGGCGGCGGGGGCGCCCGCGAAACGCGCGCCGCGCGGCACCGACCGCTCCAGGGGCGTTTCCTCGGCGCCCGCCGCCTCCTCGAAGGCCCCGGCGAAGCGTGCGCCGCGCGGGCGGGAGGCGCCCTTGGTGCGCGCGCCGGCCGCCTTGGCGGGCCGCGGTCGCGCGACTTCCTCGGGGCGGGGGTCGCGGGCCCAGGAGGCGGTACGGGCGGCGGGCGCGGCGGGGTCGCGCTCAGGAGGCGGGGACAGTTGGGCGGCGGGCGCGGCGGGGTCGCGCTCGGGGGGCGGGGAGGGCTGGGCGGCGGAATGGCGCTCGGGTGTCTGGCGGAACCAGTCGGCGGCTGGGGGCGCGGCGAAGGCGGCCAGCCGGGCGCGGAGTTCGTCGCAGCGGGCGGCGGCCCGCTCACGGTCGTCGCGGGCCCAGGCGAGGATGTTGGCGAGCCGGGCGGCGGCGGCTCCCGCCGGGTCGGCGGGGGCCTGGTCGAGGGCGCGGGCCGCCTCGCGCTCGCGCAGCAGCGCCATGTCGCGGGCCCGCGAGGTCACTTCGAGCCGGAGGCGGAGCGCGCTCTCCGCGCCGGGCGCGGCGTCCCACTCCGCGACGGCGGCGCGGTGCAGGACCCGGGCACGGGACACCTCCGCCTCGTCGAGCGGCGCCCGGACGGCGGCGGCCAGATCGTGCAGGACGGCCCCGACGACGTCCCAGGGCGGTATGTCCGCGCCGCCCTCGTAGGCGTGCGCGGCCTCCGGCTCACGCCCCGCGAACACCCCGTACCAGCCGGGACGGTCCCCGAGCGCCGCCACCATCGACCGGAAGTAGAACGTGAACTCCGTTGCCGCACCGGCCAGTTCCGTTGTCATCACACCCTCGCATCCGCCGCCCCCGCTCCCCGCGCCCGGTGGGCATTCGACACCCACAGTGTTACGGCGCTGCTACGGGGAGTTTTCAACGGCGGACGATTTCGACAGTCAAACTTGCAAGTTTTCCTGTCGAGGTCGTACGGTGCAACCATGCCCACTCAGGACCAGGCGCGGGTCGCCGACGAGCTGACCACGGTGATCGCGCAGCTCCAGCGCCGGTTGCGCACCGCGTCGGCCTCGGCGCAGGGCGCGCTCACGCCCTCGCAGGTCTCGGTGCTGGGGCGGATCGGCAGCGAGGGTCCGGCGACCACCGCCGCCCTGGCCCGCGCCGAGATCGTCCGGCCGCAGTCCATGCGGATGACGCTCGCGGCCCTGGAGGAACGCGGCCTCGTCGCCCGCTCGCCGCACCCCACCGACGGCCGTCAGGTCGTCTTCTCCCTCACCGAGGCAGGGGTCCGGCTGCGCGGCACCGGCCGCCGGGCCCGGCGCGGCTGGCTCGCCGAGGCGATCGGCACCCAGTTGTCCGCCGAGGACCAGCGGCGGCTGACCGAGGCGCTCGGCATCCTCCAGCGCCTGGTCAAGGCGTGACCGCACAGCCACGACCCCGCGACCCGAACAGCACGGCAACACCGTTCACCGCCCAGGGAGTTACCCGCATGACCGCCACGACGATCGACCCCCGCACCGCCCTTGTCGTCATCGACCTCCAGCGCGGCATCGTCGCGCTGCCCACCGCGCACCCGGCCCGGGAGATCGTCGCGCGCGCCGCGAAGCTGGCCGCCGCCTTCCGCGAGCGCGGGCTGCCGGTCGTGCTGGTGAACGTGGCCGGGGGCCCGCCAGGACGCAACGAGGGCCCGGCCATGAGCGGTTCGCTGCCCGCCGACTGGACGGAGCTGGTGGACGAACTGGATGTCCAGGACGGCGACATCAGGATCACCAAGCTCCAGTGGGGCGCCTTCCACGGCACCGCGCTCGACCTGGAGCTGCGCCGCCGCGGGGTCACGCAGATCGTGCTGGCCGGCATATCGACCAGCATCGGCGTCGAGTCCACCGCCCGCGCGGCGCACGAACACGGCTACCACGTGACGGTCGCCGCCGACGCGGTGACCGACACCGACGCCGAGTCGCACGCGCACGCGTTCGCCAAGATCTTTCCGCGGCTGGCCGAGACGGCGGGCACGGACGAGATCATCGCCCTGCTGCCCGCCGTCCCGGCCGCCTGAGCGGAGTAGCCGCGTCGAGGCAGGTCAGCGCGTGGGAACCACCACCAGCGCCGAGCCGCCGCCGCGCCGTACCGGCTCCGCCGCGGCCAACCACCGGCCGTCGGAGAGCCGTTGCACACCGGTGGCGGCGCCGATCTCCGGATTCTGCGTGAAGTGCTGCCCGAGGGCTTCGAGTTGGGCCTTGAGCGGGCTGTTCCACAGGGCCGGTTCGAGTTCGGTCGCCGCCGCGTTGCGCTGGCTGGCGCGCGGCGCGGCGATGGCGTCCACCAACGGCAGGCCCCGGTCGACGTGTTCGGTGAGCACCTGGAGCACGGTGGTGATGATGGTCGCGCCGCCGGGCGAGCCGACCGCGAAGTCCACCCGGCCGTTCTTCAGCACGATCGTCGGCGAGATCGACGAGCGGGGCCGCTTGCCGGGCCCCGGCAGGTTCGGGTCGTGCACGGCCGGGCTGGCGGGCACGAAGGAGAAGTCCGTCAGCTCGTTGTTGAGCAGGAAGCCGCGGCCGGGGACCGTGATCGCGCTGCCGCCGGTCTGCTCGATGGTGAGGGTGTAGGCGACGACGTTGCCCCACTTGTCGGCCACGGTCAGGTGCGTGGTGTTCTCGCCCTCGTAGGTGGTCGGCGCGGCCTTGCCGGTGGCGGCGCACGGGGCGGGGTGCGCCGGGTCGCCGGGCGGGAGCGGGCTGGTGAGCGCCGCGTCGTCCTTGATCAGGCAGGCCCGCGAGGCGGCGAAGCCCTTGGAGAGCAGCCCCGCGGTCGGCACCTGCTCGAACGCCGGGTCGCCGACCCAGCGGCCCCGGTCGGCGAAGGCGATCCGGCTGGCCTCGATGTAGTGGTGCAGATACTGCGCCTGGTCGGCGCGCGCCAGGTCGGTGTGCTCCAGGATGTTCAGCGCCTCGGCCACCGTGGTCCCGCCGGACGACGAGGGCGCGGGCCCGTACACGTCGAGGCCGCGGTAGGTCGTGTGCGTCGGCGCCTGGGTCTTGGCGTGGTAGGCGGCAAGATCCGCGGCGGTCAGGTCACCGGTGCGCACCACGCGGGTGGACGCCGGGTCGACCGGGGGTTTGCGTACGGTCCTGACGATGTCCGCGCCGATGTCGCCGCGGTAGATCGCGTTGATCCCCTTGCGACCCAACTCCTTGTACGTGGCCGCCAGTTGGGGGTTGCGCAGGGTGGAGCCGACCGCCGGGGGCTGTCCGCCGGGCAGGAAGAGCGCGGCGGTGGCGGGGAAGTCCTTGAAACGGTCCTGGTTCGCCGCGGTCTGGGAGTTGAAGGTCGCGTCCACGGTGAAGCCGTCGCGGGCGATCCGCTCCGCGGGCTTGAGGACGTCGCCGAGCGAGCGGCTGCCCCAGGAGTCCAGGGCGGTCTGCCAGGTGGCGGCGGTGCCGGGCACGCCGACACTGCGCCCGCTGGTGACCGCGTCGGCGAAGGCGAGCGGCTGGCCGTTCTCGACGAAGAGCTGGTCGGTGGCGCTGCGCGGGGCGGTCTCGCGGCCGTCGATGGTGGAGACCTTGTGCTGCCGCGCGTCGTAGTAGACGAAGTAGCCGCCTCCGCCGATGCCCGAGGAGTACGGCTCGGTCACGCCGAGGGCGGCGGCGGTGGCGACGGCCGCGTCCACGGCGTTGCCGCCGCGCCGCAGCACCTCGATGCCGGCGGCCGACGCGTCGGCGTCCACGCTGGCGACCGCTCCCCCGTAGCCGACGGCCAGCGGGGTCTTGGCCGTGGAGCCGGGCGGATGCGCGGGGCCGCCGTGCCGGGCGGGCGCCGCGGCGGTGACCGCCGCCACCGCCGCGGTGACGGCGAGCGCGGCGACCGCGCGGACGGCGGTCCTGCGGACGCGGGACCCGCGGACGGCCGTACGGGACGCGCCCGGACCGCCTTCCGGACCGCCGCCCAGACCGCCGCCCGGACCGCCGTCCGGTCCGCTGTCAGAACGCGTGCCCGCGGCCCTGCCCCGGGCGCCGCCGGGGCTGCCACCCGGGCCGCTACGGAGACCGGTGTCGCCACCACTGCTGTCACTTGTGCGTCGCATTGCGGAGTCCTCCACTCAACGGGCGTCCCGGAAGCGTAACTTCACCTCTCCTGTCCCGTCAGGACCGCGTATCCCCGCGGTGGGTCGAACACCGCTACGATGCCGCGCCATGAGCGACGACCTCCGCAATCTCGTCCTGGGCCTGGTGGCCCTCGCCATCGGCGCCGCCCTGGGCTGGTTCGCGCGCACCTACTTGCTCAGCCGCAGGCTCCAGCGCAAGCAGCGCTTCTTCGGCCTGCCGAAGGACTCCGAGTGCCTGCTGGTGGTGCCGCGCGACCCCGGCTCGCGGGGCTGGAGCCTGGCCAGGCACGACGCCTTCGCGCTGCTGGAGCTGGCCGCGGTGATCAAGGAGTGCGGGGCGCACGCCGAGGTGCTGGCGCACGACACGGCCTGGCAGGGCTTCGGCGCGCGCACCGAATTCTGCATAGGCGGCCCGGCCGCCAACCTCCGGCTGGCCGCGCATCTGCGCTCGATGCTGCCGGGCGTCGAGATCGACACCGACCCGGCGCCGGGGCCCGAGCAGGGCGCGATCAGCGTCGGCGGCGAGACGTACCTGATGGAGAAGGGCGCCGTCGAGTACGTGCTGCTGGCCCGGCTGGCCGCCGCCCGCGACTCGGGCAACGACCGCCCGGTCTTCCTCTCCTCCGGCCAGCGCGGCATCGCCAACCAGGCCGCCGTCCGCTATCTGGCCAGGCACCAGGTGCGGCTGGCCCGCAAGCACGGCGCCGACGCGACCTTCTGCCTGCTGCTGAAGGTGGTCAATTCGCAGGCGTACGGCTCCGACGTGGTGGAGCTGGTCGCGGACGTCACCAAGGCCGCGACGACGGCGCCGAAGGCGCCCAAGGGCGGCAAGGTCATCCCGCCAGACCGATCACCAGCCACATGAGGGACGCTCCGCCGACCGTGCACAGCAGCGTCGAGGTCGACGGGTGCGGGCTGTGCGCCTCGGGGAGGATGTCCGAGGTCGCCAGGTAGAGCAGGAAACCGGCGAAGAAGCCGAGGTAGAGGCCGAGGACACCGGCCGGGATGGTGAAGGCGAGAGTGACCGCGGCGCCCGCCACCGGCGCCAGCGCGTCGGCGCCGAGCAGCAGCCGCGCCCTGCTGTGGTCGTTGCCGTACATCCGGGTGATCGTGTACGTGTTGAAGCCGTCCGCGAAGTCGTGCGAGACGACCGCGATGGCCACCACGATGCCGACGGTGCTGCCCGCCTGGAAGGCCGCGCCGATCGCGAAGCCGTCCATGACGCTGTGCCCGACGAGCGCGGCGCCCGCGGTGAGGCCGATGCCCTTGACCGGGGCGTGGGCGTGCCCGTGGCCGTGCGCGTGCGGCGCGTACTCGCCCTCGTGCGCCCGGTGGATCGCCACCGAGCGCTCGACGATGTGCAGGGCCAGGAAGCCGGCGACGAACATCAGCAGCGCGGCGGGGACGCCGAAGACGTCCCGCGGCTGCATGTCCAGCGCCTCGGGCAGCAGGTCGAAGCCGACGACGCCCAGCATCAGACCGGCAGCGAGGCCGAGGACGAGGTGCCTGCGGTCGCCGATGCGCTGGGCGACGAACCCGCCCACCAAGGTCATCGCGAACGCGCACGCGGCTATCAGGACCGGCATGAGGTCATGATCCATGACGCCCGGCGCGCCCGCGACTCAGGGGTACCCCTGAGCCTTACCGACCGTGACCGGCGCGGTGTCCCGTCCCGACCGTCCTCAGCACCGCCCGGGCCATCGACTGCTCGCCCTTGGCGTTCGGGTGCGCGGGCGCGGCGGGTGACGCCGGGGCCAGCGGCTCGATCCAGCGGTCGGCGGGCGCCTTGCACATGTCGTGCCCGACGGTCGGCTTGTACGTGTCGACGTAGCGCGCCCCGCCGAGCAGCGCCTCGACCCGCAGCATCGCGTTGAGCTTCTTCTCCACGTCCCTCAGGTACGGGAAGTCCCCGGCCGCGAAGGGCACGGACGGGAAGCAGCCCACGCCGTCGTCGGGCAGCAGGTCGGGGTAGCCGACCAGGACGACCTCCGCGTGCGGCGCCCTGCTGTGGACCGCGCGCAGCACCTGGGCGATCTTGGGGGCCGTCTTGAGGATGGTCACGGTGAGCTGGTCGACGCCCGTGGCCCGGTAGTGGTCCTTGCACGGGCTGCCCGTGACGTCGGTGACGCTCAGCCCCGCGCAGGTGGCGATGATCGGGCCGAAGCCGACGTCGTTGCCGCCGATCTGCACGGTGACCAGCGTCGTGTCCCGGTGGACGGCGTCGAGCTGCGGGCCGTTGGTGCCCTGCGGCTTCCACATCTCGGCGGTGGTGGCGCCGCCGCAACTCACGTCGGTGAACGACGCGAAGGCGTTCGCGTCGTTCACCAGCGACGGGTAATTGCGGTCGGAGCGCGCGCAGTTGGCGTCGACCTGGGTGGGGATGGCCGGGCCTGAGGTGTACGAGTCCCCGAGCGCGACATAGTGGACGGCCGGTGCCGGGTGCCCGTGCCAGGGCGGGCGGCCTCCTGAGTGGGCCGCCGCGGGCGAGACGGTGGCGGCGGTGAGCGCGAGCGCCCCGCCGAGGGCCGCGGCCACGGTGACGGCGGTGCGCCTGCCGGACGTCCTGCCCCGTACGCTCCCGGTTTCGGTGTCCTTGTCGCCCGCGGTGCCGTTTCCGTTGCCCAGACCTGCGGCCATCGAGCCCTCCCCTGGTGTCGTCATTGACGATGCTCAGGCTCGGGTGTGCTCGCATCGCTGTCAATGGCCCGTCGCTCCCGCGTCGTTCGGGCTTCACGTTCCGTTCCGGCGTCGGTGATGTCGAGGAACACCCGGTCGGCGGTGGGCCACTTGGCGTGGATGTCGCGCCGGATGCGCAGGCTGACCTCCTCGACCCGCTCGCTGTCCAGGCCGCCCACCAGGTCGATCCTGGCGGCCACCAGCGTGGAGTCCAGGCCGAGCCGCATGGTGAGCAGTTCCTCGACGGTGTCGATCTCCCCCTGCCCCAGGAGCAGTTCGCGGATGCCGTCGCGCAGTTCGGCGTCGACCGAGACGCCGATGAGCTGGTGGTGGGCGGTGCGGCCGAGGGTGAACGCGACGACCATCAGCAGGGCGCCGATCGCCATCGAGGCGATGGCCTCGCCCAGCGCGTTGCCGGTCGTCATGTGGATGACCATGCCGGCGGCGGCGAACAGCACACCGATCACGGCGGTGCCGTCCTCGGCGAGGACCGTCCGCAGCGCCGGGTCGTCGGCGCCCTCGTCGGACCGGCGCGCCTGGACCACCGCCTTGAGCAGCGAAGCGCCCTCGGCGAGCAGCGCGATCAGCAGGACGGCCAGACCCGCCACGTATCCGCTGCGGGACTCGTCCTCCGTGCCGCCGAGCGCGTGAATGCCCTGGTAGAAGGAGAAGCAGCCGCCGAGCACGAAGATGCCGACGGCGGCGAGCAGCGACCAGAAGTAGCGCTCCTTGCCGTAGCCGAAGGGGTGGTCGCTGTCGGGCGCGCGGCGGCTGCGGCGCAGCGACAGCAGCAGGAACACCTCGTTGAGGCTGTCCGCCACCGAGTGCGCGGCCTCCGAGAGCAGCGCGGGCGATCCGGAGAAGAGGCCCGCGGCGGTCTTCGCGGCGGCGATCACCAGGTTGGCGCCGAGCGCGACGAGCACCGCTCCCTTGGTGCCCTCGTCGCGCTCGCCGCCGGTGTCGTCCGCGCCGGGCTTCGGCGGTCCGGACGCCGCACGGCCGGTGTCCGTGTCACCGGCGTCCGTACCGCTCGCCTCCGTGCCGCCTGCCGCCGTGTCGCCGGTCTCCGTGCCGCCGGTCTCCGTGCCGCCGGTCTCCGTACCGCTCGCCGCCGTGTCGCCGGTTTCCGTCTCGCCCGTTCCGGTGTGCCCGGAGGGTTCCGGGGCGTCGCCGGTCAGGTCCTGGTCGGTGCTGGTCAGGGTGTGCTCTCCACTCATTCGTGTGTGTGCCCGATCAGCGTCCGGGCCGCGGCGGCGATGGCGTCGGCGTCGATGCCCGCCGCGTGGAGCTGTTCCTCGGGGGTGGCGGAGCCGGGCATGGTGTGGACGGCCAGGCGGGTGAGCAGCGGCATCGGGTGACCGTTGCCGAAGGACTCCAGGACCGCGTCGGCCAGGCCGCCCTCGGGGTGGTGGTCCTCGACGGTGACGAAGCGGCCGGTGGCCCGCGCGGCGGCGCGCAGCGCCTGGGTGTCGACGGGCTTGACCGAGTAGAGGTCGAGCACGCGGGCGCGGATGCCGTCGGCGACGAGCCGGTCGGCGGCGGCCAGCGCCTGGTGCAGGGTGACGCCCGCGCCGATGAGGGTGACCTGGTCCTCGGGGTGCTCGCGCAGCAGCTTGCTGCCGCCGATCGGGAAGTCCTCCTCGGGCCCGTAGATCACCGGGGTGGCCCCGCGGGTGGCCCGCAGATAGCCGACGCCGGTGCGGTCGGCCAGCGCGGCGACGAGCTTGGCCGTCTGATTGGCGTCGCACGGATACAGCACGGTGCTGCCGTGCACCGCGCGCATCATCGCCAGGTCCTCCAGCGCCATCTGCGACGGGCCGTCCTCGCCGATCGCGACGCCCGCGTGCGTGCCGACGACGTTGAGGTCGGAGCGGCTGACCGCGGCCATCCGCAGGAAGTCGTGCGCGCGGGTCAGGAACGCGGCGAAGGTGGCCGCGTACGGTGTCCAGCCGCGTACGCCGAAGCCGACCGCGGCGCCGATGAGCTGCTGCTCGGCGATGTAGCACTCCACGTACCGCTCGGGGTGCTCCTTGGAGAACAGCTCGGCCTTGGTGGAGTCGCCGACCTCGCCGTCCAGGACCACGACGTCCTCGCGCCGGGTGCCGAGCGCGGCCAGCGCCTCGCCGAAGGCGGTACGGGTGGCCACGTCCTCGCCGATCCGGTACTCCGGCAGCGCAGCGGACGGGTTCCCGCCGCGCTCGCGCCGCTCGGCGTCCGGCGGACGGCGTACGTGGACCCGCAGGTCGCGTACGCCGCCGAGCTCGCGGATCGCGGCCTCGGCGTCCGGCAGCGGCTTGCCGTGCATGCCCTCGCGGTCCTCGACGGCCGCGACGCCGCGGCCCTTGCGGGTCCTGGCGATGATCGCGGTGGGCGCGCCGCGGTTGGTGCGCGCGGTGGTCATCGCCTCGTCCACGGCGGCGATGTCGTGGCCGTCGATCTCGACGGTGTTCCACCCGAAGGCGCGGATACGGCGGGTGTAGGCGCCCAGGTCCCAGCCGTGCCGGGTGGGGCCGCGCTGGCCGAGCCGGTTGACGTCGAGGATCGCGGTGAGATTGTCGAGCCCTTCCATGCCGGCGTGCTCGAACGCCTCCCACACCGAGCCCTCGGCCAGCTCGCTGTCCCCGCACAGCACCCAGGTGCGGTACGGCAGGTGCTCCAGGCGTTTGGCGGACATCGCGACGCCGACGCCGATCGGCAGCCCCTGGCCGAGCGATCCGGTGGCGACGTCGACCCAGGGCAGCCGGGGCGTGGGGTGGCCCTCCATGCGGCTGCCGAGCTTCCTGAAGGTCAGCAGTTCCTCGTCGGTGATCGCGCCCGCGGCCTTGTAGGCGGCGTAGAGCAGCGGTGAGGCGTGGCCCTTGGACAGGATCAGGTGGTCGTTGCCGGGGTGGTCGGGGCGGTCGAAGTCGTAGCGCAGATGGCGGGCGAAGAGGACGGCGGCCAGATCGGCCGCGGACATCGACGACGTGGGGTGGCCGGACCCGGCGGCGTCGGCGGCGCGTACCGCGTCCACCCGCAACTGCTGGGCGAGTTCGGTGAGCTCGGCCGTGTCGACCGGTTCGGTGTCGTGCGTGGTGACGTCGTTCATGGCGGCGTCTCTCCCTTCGTGGCGTGGTGGCCGCCTCGTGCCGCCACCCGCTCCCGTGCGTGCCGCTCTTCCTGCTTTCCCCCGCGTTCGGCCGCTGTCCCCCCGCGGTGCGGCTGCCCGGCCCGGGGCCGGACAAACGGGGCGGCGGCGCGGTCTGTCGCGCCCCTGGTGTCGCACCTTCCCCATCAATCGTTACCCGTGCGTAACATGCACGCGAGTTACCTTCGGTAAGCCCGCGTGGTTACTCTCCAGTCACTTCGCATCCGGCGTGTCAGGAGCAGTCCATGAGAGCAACCACAGCGGGTGTCGTCGGCGCGGCGCTGCTCGCCTCCACGGCCCTCGGCCTCGCCCCCGCCGCGACCGCGGCCCCCGCCCCCGTGCCGAAGGTGTCCGCCGCCGCGGCCCCGGCCGCCGCGTCGGCCCTGCGCTTCGTCGACATCCCCGGCTCCGGCGGCATCACCCTCAAGGCGAACGTCTACACCCCCGGCGGCTACGACGGCTCGCAGCGCTACCCCGTCGTCGTCCTGCCCAGCAGTTGGGCGATCAACGACCTGGAGTACCTCGCCCAGGAGAAACTGCTCGCCGACTCCGGCTATGTCGTGGTCAGTTACACCAGCCGCGGCTTCTGGCTCTCCGGCGGCGAGATCGAGACCGCGGGCCCGCCGGACGTCGCCGACGTCTCGAAGGTCATCGACTGGACCCTCGCCAACACCCCGGCGGACCCGGCGCGGATCGGCATGGCCGGTGTCTCGTACGGCGCCGGGATCGGGCTGCTGGGGGCGGCGCACGACCCGCGGATCAAGGCGGTGGCCGCGCTCAGCGGCTGGGCCGACCTCGTCGAGTCGATCTACCAGGGCCGCACCCCGCACCTCCAGGCGGCGGCCCTGCTCGGCGGCTCCGCGTATCTGACCGGCCGCCCCAGCGCCGAACTCCAGTCGATCCTCGCCAATTTCCTCAGCGCGAACCTGGCGTCGGAGGACACCATGATCGCCTGGGCGAAGCTCCGCTCCCCGCTGACCTACGTGGACCGGCTCAACGCCAACCACACCGCCGTCATGCTCGCCAACGCCTGGGGCGACAGCCTCTTCCCGCCCAACCAGTACGCGGACTTCTACGAGAGGCTGACCGGCCCCAAGCGGCTGGAGTTCCGGCCCGGCGACCACGCCACGGCGGAGGCGACCGGACTGCTCGGGCTGCCCAACGACACCTGGACCGACGCCCGCGCCTGGCTCGACCACTATCTGAAGGGCACCGACAACGGGATCGACCGCCAGCCGCCGGTCCAGCTCACCTCCCGCTCCACCGGGGCCTACGAGGGGTACGCCGACTGGTCCTCGGTGCCGTCGCGGACCGAGAAGCTGGCGCTGGGCGCCAAGGGCGCGCGCACCGGGGCGCTCGGCGGCGACGCGGGCACCGGCTGGCACACCACGATCGGCACCGGCGTGGACTCCGGCGCCGACGGCGGCGTCATCTTCCTGTCCAGCCTGCTCGACCAGTTCGCCAAGGCCCCGCCCACCGCGTCGATCCCGCTGCTGCCGCGCGCCTTCGCCGGGGTGTGGCAGTCGCAGCCGTACGCCACCGCCCAGCACGTGCGCGGCACGAGCGTGCTGCACACCACGCTCACCCCGTCCGCGGCCAACGGCACGGTGATCGCGTACCTCTACGACGTGGACGCGCTCGGCACCGGCAAGCTCGTCGCGCACGCGCCGTACACCTGGATCGGGAAGACGCCGGGGAAGGCGTTCGGCACCGACATCGCGCTCCAGGCGACGGCGTACGACGTACCGGCCGGGCACCGGCTCGCGCTGGTCGTCGACACCGTCGACCCGCTCTACATCGGGGAGAATCCGGCGTTCGCGACGGTGGGCTTCTCCTCCCCGGCCGGCGACCCCTCGACGCTGTCGGTCCCGTTCGACGACAGGTGAACCGCTGAGCGGGACGTCGGGCTCAGATCTCCGGCGGTGTGGCGACCGTGACCGGCACGTCCTTGACCTTGGGGCTGTGCCGTTCACGGCGCGCCAGCCAGTTGGCGAACCACGACAGCAGCATGCACATGCCGATGTAGATCGGCGCGATCACCATCACGACCGGGATGAAGGGCAGGTCGTAGTCGAGGTTGGTGGCGATCAGCTTGCCCGCGTACAGGAACTCCTCGTAGGTGATGAGGTAGCCGAGCGAGGTGTCCTTGAGGGCCACCACGAGCTGGCTGACGATCGCGGGCAGCATCGCGCGGGCCGCCTGCGGCACCAGCACTTGCGCCATCACCTGCGTCTTGCGCATCCCGAGCGCGAAGGCGGCCTCGCCCTGGCCGCGCGGCACGGAGTTGACACCGGCCCTGAACACCTCGGCGAGCACCGAGCCGTTGTACAGCGTCAGGCCGATGACCAGGGCCGTCATCGGCTCCAGCTTGAGAGCGATGAAGATGAAGAAGATCATCACCAGCAGCGGCATCGCGCGGAAGAACTCCACCACCAGCGTGCTGAACCAGCGCACCGGCCGGTGGTCCGAGAGCCGTCCGGCGGCGAAGACCGCGCCGAAGACCAGCGAGAGGACCGCCGCCCAGGCGAACGCCTTCAGCGTGTTGGCCAGGCCCTTGAGCAACAGCCGCTGGATGCCCGCGTAGGCGAAGGGCCGCCACTTCACGGCGGAGAACTGCCCGGTGTCCACCAGCTTGTAGACGACGAAGCCGACCAGCGCGGCGAGCACCGCCGTGGTGAGCCACGCGTACAGCCGGTGCCTGGCCAGCGCCTTGGGCCCCGGAATGTCGTACAGCGCGCTGCTTCCGCTCATCGCGCGACCCCCAGCTTCCGCTCCAGCACGGTGAAGACCGCGCTGATGGTCAACGTGACGATCAGATAGCCGACGGCGATCCAGACGAAGGTCCACACGATGCTGTAGCCCAGTTCGTTGAGCGGCTTGTACGTGCCGAGCAGTTCGGTGACCGAGAAGGACCCGGCGATGG
Source organism: Streptomyces sp. NPDC087422 (assembly GCF_044744145.1). Classification (NCBI taxonomy): domain Bacteria; kingdom Bacillati; phylum Actinomycetota; class Actinomycetes; order Kitasatosporales; family Streptomycetaceae; genus Streptomyces; species Streptomyces sp. NPDC087422. The sequence continues at coordinate 722,099 of NZ_JBIUXT010000004.1, forward strand.
CGGAGTTCTTGGCCAGAGCGATCAGCGTGGAGCCGATCGGCGAGATCACCGCGCGGGCGGCCTGCGGCAGCACCACCAGGCTCAGCGTCTGCGTGAAGGTCATGCCCAGGCTGCGGGCCGCCTCGCCCTGGCCGAGCGGCACGGTGTTGATCCCGGCCCTGACCGCCTCGCAGATGAACGCCGAGGTGTACGCGCCCAGCGCCAGGATCGCGAACACCCGGAAGGGCAGCACGAGTCCGAAGCGCGGCAGGCCGAGCAGCACCGCGAAGAACAGCAGCGTCAGCGGGGTGTTGCGCAGCACCGTCACCCAGGCGGTGCCGAACGCGCGGAGCGCTTTGACGGGCGACACCCGGAATCCGGCGACGATCACCCCGACGACCAGCGAGAGCGCCCCGGCCAGCAGGGTGAGCTGGACGGTGCCCCACAGGCCCTTGCCGAAGAGCGAGTAGTTGTCGGTCAGGACGTTCACGCGGTGTGTCTCCCCCTCAGTACCGGTCGACCGGCGGCGGTACGGGCGCCGGGACCCCGGACAGACCCAGCGTCGCCGCGTACGCCTTCTTCCAGTCGCCGTCGCGCTCGTGCGCCACGATCGCGTCGTCCAGCGCGCCCCGCAGCGCCGTGTCGCCCTTGGCCAGTCCGATGCCGTACGGCTCCTTCGAGAACGGCTTGCCGACCAGCTTCATCTCGTTCGGCGCCTTGGCCGCGTAGCCCAGCAGGATCGAGTCGTCGGTGGTGACCGCGTCGACCTGGTAGGTCAGCAGATTGTCCACGCACACCGAGTACGTGTCGTACGTGACCGGCGTGGCGTCGGGGTAGTCGCGCTCGATCCGCTGGATCGGGGTGGAACCGGCCGCCGAGCAGACCTTCTTGCCCTTCAGGTCCTGCGGCCCGTTGATGTCCTTCTCGTCCTTGCGCACCAGCAGGCCCTGCCCGGCCATGTAGTACGGGCCCGCGAAGCCGACCTGCTTCTTGCGCAGCGCGTTGATGGTGTACGTGCCGACGTAGTAGTCGATCTGGCCGTTGCTCAGGGCGGTCTCCCGGTTGGCGGAGGCGACCGGCTTGTACTGCACGCGGTCGGCCGCGAAACCGAGCGAGGCGGCCATCATCTTGGCGATCTCGATGTCGAAACCGGAGTACGTGCCGGTGGCCGGGTCGCGCTCGCCGAGGTACGGCTGGTCGTCCTTGACGCCGACCACGAGCCTGCCGCGCCGGTGGGCGGCCGACCAGGTGGCGGAGGCGGGCAGCGAGAAGTCGCGGTTGACCCGGTAGGCGGGCAGGGCGTCGGCGCGGGGGCCCTTGGCGGGCGGGCTGCCCTGCTTGCCGCAGCCGGTCACAGCGGTCAGCGCGGCCAGCCCGGTCACCGCGGCCAGCGCCGCGAGACGGGCCACGGCCGCCGGGCGCGCCGGGCGGGCGGGCCGGTGAGTGCGTCGCATGGCGGTCCAGGTGCTGATCAGTGGTGCAGGATCTTGGAGAGGAAGTCCTTGGCGCGCTCGCTGCGCGGCGCGGTGAAGAACTCCTCCGGCACCCGGTCCTCGACGATCCGGCCGTCCGCCATGAAGACCACCCGGTGCGCGGCGGACCGGGCGAAGCCCATCTCGTGGGTGACCACGACCATGGTCATGCCCTCCTCGGCGAGCTGCCGCATCACTTCCAGCACCTCGTTGATCATCTCGGGGTCGAGGGCCGAGGTGGGCTCGTCGAAGAGCATCGCCTTGGGGTTCATGGCCAGTGCGCGGGCGATGGCCACCCGCTGCTGCTGGCCGCCGGACATCTGCGCGGGGAACTTGTCCTCGTGCCCCACCAGGCCCACCCGGTCCAGCAGTTCGCGGGCCTGCCGCTCCGACTCGGCCTTGCCCCGGCCGCGCACCTTGACCGGCGCGAGCATCACGTTCTGCAGGACGGTCTTGTGCGCGAAGAGGTTGAAGGACTGGAAGACCATGCCGACATCGGCGCGGAGCCGGGCCAGCTCGCGGCCCTCGGCGGGCAGCGGCACGCCGTCGATGGTGATCGTGCCCGACTCCACGGGTTCGAGGCGGTTGATGGCCCGGCACAGCGTGGACTTCCCGGAACCCGAGGGACCGATGATCACGACGACCTCGCCGCGGCCGATGGTCAGATCGATGTCCTTGAGCACGTGCAGCGGGCCGAAGTGCTTGTTGACTCCGCGCAGGACGATCAGGGGTTCCCGGGTCATCCGCGCGCTCAGCCCAGCACGCGATGGACGAGGGTGTCGCGTTCGGTCTGCGGGATCGCGGTCCAGCGCATGCCGCGCAGCGCGCCCTCCAGCGCGAGCAGCGTGTGCGTGCAGGCGTCTTCCGGCAGTTCGGGCCGGATCTTCTCGAAGGCGCGGCCGGAGCCCAGCCGTCGCAGTTCGCCCGCGTCGTCGACGCCCGCGCGGCGCAGGCGGTCGGCCAGGACCGACCCGATGTTCGGGAGCTGCTGAAGGGAGTCCACGTCGTGCCTCCGGTACCGAGCTGGTGGGGACTGGTGCGAAAAGGGGGACCTTCGGCGCCATCATGCACGTCCTCTAGTGCCCTGCGCGGCCATCGCGTGGTGACACGCCCTGGACCGCACCCCACTGTGTGGTGATGACCACTGGATCGGGTGACAGCCGCACCGCCGTACGGGCTCAGTCTTCCGACGACTCCGCGAGCACCTGGGACAGTTCGGGGCTGCCGCTCTCGGCCCAGGCGTGGCCGATCGCCACGGTGTCGATCTCGCGGCCGGACGCGAGCCGCACCACGGGCTGGCCGTTGGGCAGGATCTCCCACGCCGCGTCGGGGACCGTGAGCACCATGACGGTGCCGAGGTAGAGACCCGCGTCGTTGCCGAGGTCCGACAGCACCTCTTCGTCGTCCCGCCAGCTCGGCGCCAACTGGTCGAGGGCGGCGAGCGATTCGGGGGTGTCGTCCAGGTCCACCCCGTCGTCGGCGGCGCGGGCGCGCAGCAGTTCGCACTCGCCGAGCAGTTCCGCGACGCCGGTCGCGTCGGGGGCGCCGTCGGTGTACACGGCGAAACCGCGGGCGACGCCGTGTCTTCTGCGCCACTTGCCGATCAGGGGGATGTCCATGCGGTCAGCGTCGCACCTGCCGTGCCGCCGCGACCACAGGCGCGCGTGCCGGGACCGGCCGCCGGAGCGCCCCCGCGCGCCGCGGCGGCCCCCGGTCAGACCTCCAGGTCCACCACGACCGGCGCGTGGTCGGAGGCGCCCTTGCCCTTGCGCTCCTCGCGGTCCACGTACGCGTCGCCGACGGCCTTGGCGAACGGCTCGTTCCCGTACACCAGGTCGATCCGCATCCCGCGGTTCTTGGGGAAGGCGAGCTGCCGGTAGTCCCAGTACGTGTACGGGCGGTCGTACTTCAGCGGGCGCGGCATCACATCGGTGAGGCCGGTCTCGCGCAGGGCGGCCAGCGCGGCGCGCTCGGGGGCGGTGACATGCGTCTGGCCCTCGAAGACCGACAGGTCCCACACGTCCTCGTCCACCGGCGCGACATTGAAGTCGCCGAGCACCGCGAAGGGCCGCGGACCGGCCGCGTCCTGCGCGACGGCGGCGCGCAGCGCCTCGAACCACTGGAGCTTGTACGCGTAGTGCGGGTGGTCGACCTCACGGCCGTTGGGCACGTAGACCGACCAGAGACGGACCGCGCCGCAGGTCGCGGAGACCGAACGCGGCTCGTGCACGCCCTCCCAGTCGGGTCCGCCGGGCAGGCCCTCGACCACGTCCTCCAGGCCCACACGGGAGACCAACGCCACCCCGTTCCACCTGCCGGTGGCGTGCACCGCCGACTCGTACCCCAGCTCGCGCAGCTCGTCGCGCGGGAACTGCTCGGCGGTGCACTTGGTCTCCTGGAGGCACAGGACGTCGGTGCCGCTGCTCTCCAGCCAGGCGAGGAGCCGCGGAAGGCGGGCGGTGATCGAGTTGATGTTCCAGGTCGCGATGCGCATGCTCCCCAACCTAACCGGTGGGTCCGACAGTGACCCGGTGGCGGCGCTGCTACGCCTGCGTGCTGTCGCCGGGCGCCAGCCGTACGTGGTCGGCGCCGCCGAGGCCGCCGATCTGCGTGTCGTAGATCGGCCGGGCCAGGTCGGTCAGCAGCGCGTCGTGCACGTCGATGGCGCGGCGCGGCTTGACCTCGCGGACGTAGTCGATGACCTCGGAGATCTTGCTCCAGGGAGCCTGCACGGGCAGCAGCAGGGTGTCCACGGCGGTGCCGGGCAGGGTCAGCGCGTCACCGGGGTGGAAGAGCGAACCGTCGATCAGGTAGCCGACGTTGGTGATCCGCGGGATGTCCGGGTGGATCACGGCGTGCAGCTCGCCGTGCACCTGGACGTCGAAGCCCGCGGCGGTGAAGGTGTCGCCGTCGCCGACGGTGTGCACGCGGCCGGGGAAGGCCGCGGAGACCTCGTCGGCCACCGCGCGCAGGGTCCACAGCTCCGCGCCCGGATTGGCTTCGAGCCCGGCGCGCAGCCGGTCGGCGTTGAAGTGGTCCAGGTGCTCGTGCGTGACCAGGATGACGTCGGCGCCGACCGCCGCGTCCTCCTCGCTGAAGGTGCCCGGATCGATGACGAGCGTGCGCCCGTCCTTCTCCAGCCGGATGCAGGCGTGGCGCTTCTTCGTGAGCTTCACAGGGTCCGTCCTCGGCAGCGCGTTCTGGCTTCTCTGGTTCTCGGGTGCTGGGGTGCTGGGGTGCTGGGGTTCTCGGATGCTGGGCGTTTCGGATGCTGGGCGTTTTCCGGTACGCCTCCATCTTGCTACGGGTGCGCCCCGGTCTCCTGCCGGATCACCGTACGCGCGGTGTCCACCGCGGCCCTGGCGGCGGGCAGGCCGCAGTAGAGCGCGGTGTGCAGCAGGACCTCCTCGATCTCCGCCGGGGTCAGGCCGTTGCGCAGCGCCGCCCTGGTGTGGTCGGCCAGCTCCTCCAGCCTGCCGGTGGCGGTCAGCGCGGTCAGCGTCACGCAGCTCCTGGTGCGCCGGTCGAGGCCGGGCCGCGACCAGACCTCGCCCCAGGCGTAGCGGGTCAGGAAGCTGTCGAAGTCGGCGCCGAAGTCCTCGGCGCGGGCCAGCGCCTGGTCGACCTCCGCGTCACCGATCACCTCGCGCCGTATCCGCAGCCCTTCCTCGTACGTGTCGGGCGCCACCGCGGCGGGCGGCGCGGCGACGGCCTGCGGCGGTACGACGGGGGCCGGGGGTACGGCGACGGAGCCGGTCGACACGGACACCGGCTCGGTCCACACGCTGCCGAAGTGCGTCGCCAGCAGGTCGCCGACGGCCACGGGCTCCTCGACGGGCGCCAGGTGGCCGGTGGCCGGGACGACCGCGAGCCGGGCGTCCGGTATTCCGGCGACCAGCAGTCGGGCGTCGGCGGGCGGGGTCTCGGTGTCGTCGGCGCCCGCCACCACCAGCGTCGGCACCTTGATGCTGCCGAGCGCGTCCCGGATGTCGAAGGCGGCCAGCGCCTCGCACCCGGCGATGTAGCAGTCCGCGTCGGTGGTCCTGACCATCTGCACGGCCCAGTCGGTGATCGCGGGCTGGGTGGCGAGGAAGGGGCCGGTGAACCAGCGCTCGGGGCTGGCCAGCGCCGTGCGGTCCAGGCCGTTGGCGCGGACCACGACGCCGCGCTGCCGCCACACGTCGGCGGTGGCGTACCGCGCGGCGGCCGAGACCAGGGCGAGCGCGGCGACCCGGTCGGGGCGCAGCAGCGCGAGCCGGGCGCCGATGGCGGCGCCGAGCGAGCAGCCCGCGTAGCCGAAGGTGTCGACGCCCTCGTCGTCCAGGACGGCGAGCAGCCGGGCGGCCAGGTCGTCGACCGATGCCGCGGGATGCGCGGGCGCGCCGCCGTGGCCCGGCAGCTCGTAGCGCAGCACCCGCCACTGCTCGGTGAGCGCCGGGAGCTGCCGGTCCCACATGTGCCAGGTGGCGCCGAGGGCCGGGCCCAGGATCAGGACGGGGGCGTCGGCCGGGCCGTCGAAGCGGTGCTGAAGGGGGGGCCGCGGGTCCAGATCGCCGTCGGTCGAGTCGCTCATCGCCTCACGCTACCGAGTGGAGTGTGTGCTTCCGAAATCCGAGTGGCCCGCTTCCGCGGGCCCGCGAGGACTGTCATGGGCCATCGTTGTCATCGCCCCTGACATCGGCGCCCCGCCGCCGTCATCCCTTGAAGCCGTGCCGGAAGTTGACGGTGGAGACCGCGTACACCGTGGGGACGTCCGGGTCGGTGAGGTCCACCACGATGTTGCGGTCCGGTTTGTCGCCGGCCTGGTGCATGCTGACGCCCACATACGTGCGGCCGGTGAGGAAGTCCCAGCCCGCCGTCCTGGCCTGCGCGGCGGTGATCGCGTCCTTGCCCCCGCGCAGCACGTTCCGGGCGCTGCCGACCTGCGCGAGGAAGGTGTCCAGGCCGCCGGAGGTGGTGGTGAACTGGACGTACAGCGCGCTGGTGTCCCAGGAGTTGGTCTCCAGGTAGCCGGGGCCAGTGGTGCCGTCGGGGAAGGGCAGTTGGTATATCTGCCGCTGGAGGATGGTCGGAACGGCCAGCTCCAGATGGCTGAGGGCCGCCTCCTTCTGCTTGGTGACCCCGCTGTCCCGGCTCTGCTCGGCGGAGATCAGCACGTACCCGATCGGTACGAGGACGAGCAGCGGGACGACGGTCCAGCGGACCCAGCGCGGCGGGTTCCGCGGCGGCGGTGCGAGCCGCGCCCGGCCCGCGTCGCCGTCCGCGGGCGGTCCCCCGTCGGACTCGGGGCCCGGCTCCAGGGTGTCCTGGTCGAAGGGTGTGGTGGTCACGACTGGGCTCCCTGCCGTCCGTAGACCCGGCCGTAGCGTTCGTACCGCTCGACGCGGCGGCGGGTGGCGCGGCGGAAGCGGCGGGCGACCAGCCGGGCCAGGTCGGCGGCGCCGACCATACCGGCCTCGGGGCCCAGTTCGGCCTTGGCGATCCGCGCCTCCGGCCGGTAGCCGCGGCCGGTGAGATTGCGCCGGAAGGCGTCCCTGGCCGGGTTGATCAGCAGGTCGTCGGCGGCGCTGACGCCGCCGCCGATGACGAAGCAGGACGGGTCGAGGGCGGCGGCGAGGTTGGCGATGCCGATGCCCAGCCACTGGCCGATGTCCTGGAACAGCTCGACGCACATCGCGTCGCCCTCGCGGGCCAGCTCGGTGATCAGCGGTCCGGTGATCTCGCTGATGCTGCCGCCGACCCGGTCGATGATCCCGTAGGCGACCGGGGAATCCGCGGCGGCCATCTCGCGGGCCTCCCTGACCAGCGCGTTCCCCGAGCTGTACTGCTCCCAGCAACCGCGGTTGCCGCAGGCGCAGCGGTGGCCGCCCTGCACCACCTGCATATGACCGAACTCGCCAGCGACGCCGTAGCGGCCCCTCTTGACCTGGCCGTCCTCCAGGATCGCGCCGCCGATGCCGGTGCCGAGGGTGATCATCACCAGGTCGGCCTCGCCGCGCCCGGCGCCGAAGCGCCACTCGGCCCAGGCCGCGGTGTTCGCGTCGTTGTCGACCATGACGGGGACCAGCAGGCGCTCGGCGAGCCGGTCGCGCAGCGGCTCGTCGCGCCAGGACAGGTGCGGGGCGAAGAGCACCCGCGAGCGGTCGGCGTCGACCCAGCCCGCCGCCCCGATGCCGACCGCGTGCACGTCGTGCCGCTCCGACAGGTCCAGGACCAGCTCGACGATGGTGTCCTCGACGACCTTGGGGCTCTTGGACTTGTCGGGCGTCTCGGTGCGGATCTTCTCCAGGATCACCCCGTCCGCGTCGACCACCCCGGCCATCACCTTGGTGCCGCCGATGTCGATACCGACGGTGGGGACGCGGGGCGCGGTCAGATGCGAGCGCCTCTCGCGGCGGCCGACGGTCTGGAGCACCGTCGCCCTGGCGGCGCCGCCGCGGTACACACGTTCACGATTGGCACTCAAGCGGAGGTCTCCGGGTCGGTCGCCGGTGGTGTGGTGGTCGTCCGGCGCATCAGTTCGTGGGTCAGCTCGTCCAGCTCGCTGCCCCCGGCCATCTCTCGGGTCAGCTCGTCCAGCGTAATGTCCTTCTTCAGGTGGCTGCCCGACATCGCGCCTCGCTTGAGCAGAATGAACCGGTCACCGACCAGATACGCGTGGTGCGGATTGTGCGTGATGAGTACCACACCGAGCCCCGCGTCGCGCGCGGCGGCCACGTATTTCAGCACCACACCCGACTGCTTGACGCCGAGGGCGGCCGTCGGCTCGTCCAGGACCAGCACCTTCGCGCCGAAGTGCACGGCGCGGGCGATGGCCACGCACTGGCGCTCGCCGCCGGACAGGGTGCCGATCGGCTGGTCGACGTCGCGCAGGTCGATGCCCATCCGCAGCAGCGCCTGGTGGGTGGTGGCGCGCATGGCGGCCACGTCGAGCCTGCGCAGCGGGCCGCGGCCGAGGGTGGGCTCGGAGCCGAGGAAGAAATTCCGCCAGACCGGCATCAGGGGGACCACAGCCAGGTCCTGGTAGACGGTGGCGATGCCGCGGTCGAGCGCCTCGCGCGGCGAGCTGTGCCGTACGTCCTCGCCCTCGATGGCGTAGCGGCCCGTGTCGTGCTGGTGCAGCCCGGCGATGATCTTGATGAGGGTGGACTTGCCCGCGCCGTTGTCGCCGAGGACGCAGGTGATCTCGCCCGCGCGCACTTCGAGGGAGACGTCCCGCAGCGCGCGGACGTTCCCGTACGACTTGGAGACGTCGGTCAGCTCGACCAGCGGGGCGCCGGCGGGCGCGGGGACCTTGCCGAGGACGGGTTCTGCGCTCATGCCGCGGCCTCCGCCCGCTTGCGGACCCAGGCGTTCAGCAGCGTCGCGAGCAGCAGCATCGCGCCGAGGAAGAACTTGAACCAGTCCGGATTCCACTGGGCGTACACGATGCCCTTGTTGGTCATGCCGAAGATGAACGCGCCGACCGCCGAGCCGATGGCGCTGCCGTATCCGCCGGTCATCAGGCAGCCGCCGATGACGGCCGCGATGATGTACAGGAACTCGTTGCCGACGCCCTCGCCCGACTGCACCACGTCGAACGAGAACAGCAGGTGCTGTCCCGAGATCCAGGCGCAGAAGGCGACCGCCATGTACAGGCCGATCTTGGTACGGGCGACGGGGACGCCGACCGCGCGGGCCGCGTCCGCGTTGCCGCCCGCGGCGAAGATCCAGTTCCCCGCGCGGGTGCGCAGCAGCACCCAGGTGGCCACGGCGACCAGGCCGAGCCACCACAAGATGGTGACCTGGAGGTCGACGGAGCCGATCGTCCAGTGCGAGGCGAACAGGTCGCGGGCGGTCGGGAAGCCCTCCATGTCGGCGATCGTCTTGGTGGAGACAGTGCCGCTGATGAGCTTGGTGAAGCCCAGATTGAGGCCGGTGAGCATCAGGAAGGTGCCCAGCGTGATGATGAAGCTGGGCAGTTTGGTGCGCACGAGCAGGATGCCGTTGAAGAAGCCGATGGCGAGGGTGACCAGCAGCGACACCCCGACGCCGACCCAGACGTTCGCGGTCATCTGGTAGCTGAACATCGAGGAGACCAGCGCGGAGCTGGTCACCAGGACACCGGCCGACAGGTCGAACTCGCCGCCGATCATCAGCAGCGCCACGGGGACGGCCATGATGCCGATCGTGGAGGACGCGTACAGCACCGTGCCGAGGCTGGACGCCCGCAGGAAGGCGTCGGCGACGACGGAGAAGAAGACGAAGACGGCGACCGCGCCGACGACGGAGCCCAGCTCGGGCCTGGCCAGCAAGGCGCGCACGACGGATCTCGGCGCCAGCCGCTCGTCGTCCACCGGGCTCACCAGCAGGTCGGGGGCGCCGCCGTCCGGGGTGCGCGTGCTCTGCCCGCTCAACGGGTGCCCCGCTTGGTGTACGACAGCAGGGCTTCCGCGTCGTCCTTGGTGACGATCTGCGGCCCGGTCAGGACGGGCTGGCCGCCGCCGAGGGTGTCGCCGTTGTAGCGGTACAGCCACAGCAGGTCGATCGCCTCGTAGCCCTGGAGGTACGGCTGCTGGTCGACCGCGAAGCCGATGGTGCCCGCCTTGAGGGAGGCGGCGACCTGCGCGTTCAGGTCGAAGGTGTCGACCTCGGCGGAGGAGCCCGCCTGGTCCTTGGCCTTGACCGCGGTGGCCGCGAAGGGCGCGCCGAGGGTGACGACGGAGTCGATGCTCTTGTCGGCCTGGAGCTTGGCCTGGACGGCGGACTGCACGTCGGGCATGTTCGTGCCGTCGACGTAGAGGTTGTCCATCGTCCCGGAGAAGGTGGCCTTGGCGCCCGCGCAGCGCTGCTCGTGGCCGACGTTGCCCTGCTCGTGGAGTACGCACAGGGCGTGCTTCCTGCCGCGCTTGTTCAGCTCGTCGCCGACCGCGCGGCCCGCGATGGTCTCGTCCTGGCCGATGTGGCCGAGCGTGCCGAATTCCTTGGACTCCTGCGAGCCGGAGTTGATCGTGATGACCGGGATACCGGCCTTCTCCGCCTTGAGCACGACGGCCTTCATCGCGTCGGGCTTGGCGAGCGTGACGATCAGCCCGTCCACGTGCTGGTCGATGGCGGCCTGGACGAGCTGCGACTGCTCGTTGGCCTGGTCGCTGTTGGAGTAGAGGAACTTGATGTTGTCCTTGTCGGCGGCCTGCTTGGCGCCGCTCTGGACGATGTCCCAGAAGGTGTCGCCCGCGCCGGAGTGGGTGACCATCGCGAAGGTCCAGTGCGGGGTGTTGACGGCGGAGCCGTTGGCCGCGGCCTGCTTGGCCCGGTCCTCCGCGCGCTTGCCGCCGGTGCTGCTGCACCCGGCCAGGCAGACCGCGCCGAGCACCGCCGCCGTCAGCGCGCCCACCACCCGTGTTCCCGCCCTTGCCATCGCCACGAGGCCCTGCCTTTCCCTGCGGTTCCTGTTACTGCCGGGATGAGAGTGTTGCGAGCGACCATCCCGGCGGCCCAAGTATCCGTCAAGGGGTACGGCGCGATGCCCGGCGGGCCGGTGCGGCGGGTTGGCGGGGGTGCGGTAGAGGGCGCCTTCCCGGGGCCGGCGAGGGGGTCCGTACGCGGTCGGCGGGCGTCTTCGCACCGGTCCTGCCTCAGGCTCTGACCAGCAGCCGGAACTCGAAGGTGTAGCGCGAGGCCCGGTACAGATGGGAGCCGAACTCGATCGCGCGGCCCCGGTCGTCGTACGTGGTGCGCTGCATCGTCAGCAGCGCCGCGCCCGGCGGCTCGGCCAGCAGCCGGCTCTCCTCGGCCGTGGCCGCGCGGGCCCCCACGGTCTGCTCCGCGCTGTGCAGGGTGATGCCGTGGTGCCGCATCAGCGCGTACAGACCGTTGGTCTCCAGCTCGCCGGTGGCCGGTTCCAGCAGGTCGCAGGGGAGGTAGTTGCACAGGTACGCCATCGGCTCGCCGTGGGTGAGGCGCAGCCGGTGCACGACGGCGACCTGGCAGGACTCCGGCAGGCCCAGGGCGGCGGCGACCGCGGCGGGCGCGGGCCCGCGGGCGTTCGCGAGCACCCGGGTGCTGGGGTGCCGGCCCGCGGCGAGCAGGTCGTCGTACAGGCTGCTCAGTTCCAGCGGGCGGGCGACATGGCTGTGCACCACCTGGGTGCCGACGCCCCGGCGGCGCACCAACAGGCCCTTGTCGACCAGCGACTGGATGGCCTGCCGGACGGTCGGCCGGGACAGGCCGAGCCGCGCGGCCAGCTCTATCTCGTTGCCGAGCAGGCTGCCGGGGGCGAGCGCGCCCTCTTCTATGGCGGCTTCGAGCTGCCGGGCGAGCTGGAAGTAGAGCGGTACGGGGCTGGCGCGGTCGACGGCCAGCCGCAGATCGCGGTGGACGGGCCGGGCCTGCGGGCGCCCACGGCCGGGCGGCACGGCTTCGCGGCCTGGTTCGTGCGGGGGTGCGTGCGTGGGCTCCTGCTTGGGCACGGAGGGAGCGTATCGGCCACCCATGATCACCGGAAGTCCTTATGTCCGGACAAAGCGTTGACAGGGGGCGGGCGGCGCGGGAGGTTGGGACAGCGCGCACGTCTCCCGCGGTGAAGGGGCAAGTAGCAGCTATGCGGATCGGACTCATCGGCGCCGGGCGGATCGGCTCCTTCCACGCCGCCACGCTGGCCGCCCACGAGGACGTCGACGAGGTGACGGTCGCCGACACCGAGGCGGTACGCGCCCGGCAGGTCGCCGCGTCGGTCGGCGGGCGCGCGGCCCTTTCGGTGGACGCGCTCTTCGACAGCGCGCCGGACGCCGTCGTCATCGCCTCCGCCACCGCGTCGCACGCCGCGCTGATCACCCGCGCCGCCCGCGCCGGTGTCCCCGCCTTCTGCGAGAAGCCGGTGGCGCTCGACCTCGCCGGTACGGTGGCGGCGCTCGACGCCGTCGAGGCCGCGGGCGCCGTGCTCCAGATCGGCTTCCAGCGGCGCTTCGACGCCGGGTACCGCGCGGCGCGCGAGGCCGTACGGGCGGGCAGGGTGGGCCGGCTGCACACCGTGCGCACCGTCACCTCTGACCCGGCGCCGCCGCCGGCCGCGTACGTCCCGCTCTCCGGCGGCCTCTACCGCGACTGCCTCATCCACGACTTCGACGTGCTGCGCTGGGTCACCGGCCGAGAGATCACCGAGGTGTACGCGGCGGGCGCCAACGGCGGCGACGACTTCTTCCGCGCGGCGGGCGACGCCGACACCGCGGCGGCGCTGCTCACCCTGGAGGGCGGTGTCCTCGCGACGGCGACGGCGACCCGCTACCACGGCGCGGGGTACGACGTCCGGATGGAACTGGCCGGGACCGACGACCAGATCGCGGTGGGCGTCGGCCCGCGGACGCCCTTGCGCTCGATGGAGCCGGTCGCGGTCGCGGCGCTGCCCACGGCGCCCTGGCCCGGCTTCCTCGACCGTTTCGCCGCCGCCTACCGGGCCGAACTGGCCGCCTTCCTGCGCGTCGTACGCGGCCTGGAGCCGAATCCCTGCGAGGGTCGGGAGGCGTTGCGCGCGCTGCTCGTCGCCGAGGCGTGCGAGGTCTCGCGCCGCGAGAGACGTCCGGTGACGGTCGCCGACGTGGGCATGCGCGTACGTGAGGGCGACGTGAGCGGAGTGGTGGCGTGAGCCGGGCAGGACGGCGGCGCCCGCGGGGCGGGTCCACGGGACACCGGAGGTGGTGACGGCATGAAGCGGGAGCGGATCGCGGGGGCGCCGATTTCCTGGGGTGTGTGCGAAGTGCCCGGCTGGGGGCACCAGTTGACGCCCGAGCGGGTGCTGGCGGAGATGACGGAGCTGGGCATCACCGCCAGTGAGTTCGGTCCCGACGGCTTTCTGCCGGGGCCGCTGCTGGCCGCCCGCGGCGTCACCGCGGTCGGCGGCTTCGTGCCCGCCGTGCTGCACGATCCCGGCCACGATCCGCTGCCGGACATCCGGGCCGACCTCGACCGTTTCACCGCCGCGGGCGCGCGCACGCTCGTCCTGGCCGCGGCCACCGGGCTCGACGGCTACGACGAACGTCCCGCCGTGTCGGCCGACGGCTGGCGCACCCTGCTGGACCGGCTCGACGCCGTCACCGACCTCGCCGCCTCGCTCGGCGTCACCGCCGCCCTCCACCCCCATGTCGGAACCGTCGTCGAAGGGCCCGCCGAGGTCGACCGCGTCCTCGACGGCAGCCGGATCGGGCTCTGCCTCGACACCGGGCACCTCCTCATCGGCGGCACCGACCCGGTGGCCCTCGCGCGCCGGGCCGCCTCCCGCGTCACGCACGTCCACCTCAAGGATGTCGACCCCGCCGCCGCCGACGCCGTCCGGGACGGCCGCACCACCTACACCTCCGCCGTCCAGCAGGGCCTCTACCGCCCCCTCGGCCAGGGCGGCCTCGACCTCAGCGCCCTCATCACCCACCTCGAATCCGCCGGCTACCCCGGCTGGTACGTCATGGAGCAGGACACCGTCCTCACCGCCCCCCCACCCCCCGGCCAAGGCCCCCTCCCCGCCATCCGCGCCTCCCTCCACTGGCTCACCCACCAATGACCTCCCCCACCGACAAGAGCCACATCTCCCCGCTCCCTGAGGGCGGGGCGTATGACGTGGTGACGTTGGGGCGGGTGGGGGTGGACCTTTATCCCGAGCAGAGCGGGGTGGGGCTCGCGGAGGTGCGGACGTTCGCGAAATCGCTCGGCGGGACGGCCGGAAACGTGGCGGTGGCAGCGGCCCGCCTCGGGCTGCGAACGGCCGTGCTGACGGGCGTGGGTGACGACCCGTTCGGCACGTACGTCCGCACGGCGCTCAAAGGCTTCGGCGTGGACGACAAGCTGGTCACGACCGTGCCCGGGGTGCAAACCCCCGTCGTGTTCTGCGAGTTGTTCCCGCCCGACGACTTCCCGATCTACTTCTACCGGCGCCCGGTCGCGCCCGACCAGTGCCTCGAACCGGACACGCTGGACCGCGCGGCGGTCAGGACGGCGCGGGCCCTGTGGATCACCGGCTCGGCCCTGGCGGTGGAACCGACGCGCTCGACCGTCTTCGCGGCGCTTGACGCCCGCGAGGGCGGCGAGGTGTGGTTCGACCTGGACTGGCGCCCCGGCTTCTGGGAGGACCCGGCGCAGGCCCCCGCGCTGTACGCCCGCGCGCTGGCGTACGCGACGGTGGCCGTCGGCAATCTGGACGAGACGGAGATCGCGGTCGGCAGCCGCGACCCGGAGACGGCCGCCGGGCTGCTGCTGCGGCGCGGCGTGCGGACGGCGGTCGTCAAGCAGGGCCCGGCCGGAGTGCTGGGCAGAACCGCCCGCGAGCAGCACTCGGTGCCGCCGGTCCCAGTGAAGGCCGTCAACGGCCTCGGGGCCGGTGACGCCTTCGGCGGAGCCCTGTGCGCGGGCCTGCTGTCCGGGGAGCCGCTGCCCGACGTGCTCCGGGCGGCCAACGCGGCCGGTGCCCTGGTCGCCTCCCGCCTGGCGTGCGCCGACGCGATGCCGACCCGCCGGGAGATCGACGAGCTGCTGCGCGAGCCCGCGCCACCCCCCGTGCTCGCGCCACCCACCGCGCCCGCCACACCCGGCACGCCCGCCGCGCCCGCCGCGCCCGCCGAAGGAGTTGAGCCCCAGTGACCCATCTGGCCGCCGGCACCGCGGCAAAGGACGGCTTCGACCTGTGGGTGGATCCGGCCGTCGCGGGCTGGTCATACTCGTCCCTGCGGACCCTGACCCTGCCGCCGGGCGCCCTGCGCCGCTTCGCGGCCGGGGACAGCGAGTGGATCGTGCTGCCGCTGGCGGGCGGCTGCGCGGTGACGGTGACGCAGGCCGACGGCACCGAGGCCGCCTTCGAACTGCGCGGCCGCGTCAGCGTGTTCAGCGGCGTCAGCGACTTCGCGTATGTGCCGCGTGACGCGGAGGTCACCGTCGTCAGCCCCGGCGGCAGCCGCCTGGCGCTGGCGGGGGCGCGCTGCGAGCGGCGGCTGCCCGCGCGGTACGGCCCGGCCTCCGCGGTGCCGGTCGAGCTGCGCGGGGCGGGCGGCGCGAGCCGCCAGGTCAACAACTTCGCGGCGGCGGGCGTCTTCGCCTGCGACCGGCTGATCGCGGTGGAGGTGCTGACACCGGGCGGCAACTGGTCGTCGTTCCCGCCGCACAAGCACGACGAGGCGGGCCCGCACGAGTCGGTCCTCGAAGAGATCTACTACTACGAGTTCGGCGGCGGCCCGGCCGCGCTGGGCTACCAGCGCGTCTACCCCTCCCCCGCAGGTGCCACCGACGTCCTCGCCGAAGTCCGCACCGGCGACGCGGTGTTGATCCCCGACGGCTGGCACGGCCCGAGCATGGCGGTCCCCGGCTACGACATGTACTACCTGAACGTGATGGCGGGCCCCGGCGCCGAACGGGCCTGGCTGATCAGCGACGACCCGGCACACTCGTGGGTCCGCGCGTCATGGGCGGACCAACTCCCCGACCCCCGGCTGCCGTTGTACGAGGCGCCGGTCACGAAGCAGGAGGGCGGCACCGTATGAGCGTCAGACTCACCGTCGCACAGGCCCTCGTCCGGTTCCTGTCCGTCCAGTTCACCGAGCGGGACGGCGTGCGCCACCGGTCGGTGGCCGGGATGTGGGGCATCTTCGGGCACGGCAATGTCGCGGGCGTCGGCCAGGCGCTGCTGGCGGCCGGGCCCGAGGCGATGCCGTACCACCAGGGGCGCAACGAGCAGGCGATGGTGCACGCGGCCGTCGGCTACGCCCGGACCCGGCACGGGCTCTCGGCGATGGCGTGCACGACGTCGATCGGTCCCGGCGCGACCAATCTCGTCACGGGCGCGGCGCTCGCGACGATCAACCGGGTGCCGGTGCTGCTGCTCCCCGGTGACGTCTTCGCGACCCGCCCCGCCGACCCGGTCCTCCAGCAGCTCGAAGTGCCCTGGGCGTACGACATCACCGTCAATGACGCGCTGCGGCCGGTGTCGCGCTGGTTCGACCGGATCTGGCGGCCCGAGATGCTGCCCGCCTCGCTGCTCCAGGCGATGCGGGTGCTGACCGACCCCGTCGACACGGGCGCGGTGACGCTGGCGCTGCCGCAGGACGTGCAGGCGGAGGCGTACGACTGGCCGGACGAGCTGTTCCGCGAGCGGGTCTGGCAGGTGCGGCGGCCCGTGCCGGACGCGGACGCGGTGGCCGAGGCCGCCGCCCTGCTGCGCGGCGCGCGTCGGCCGCTGATCGTCGCGGGCGGCGGGGTGCGGATCTCCGAAGCGGCGCCCGCGCTGGCCGAGTTGGCGGCGGCGACCGGCATCCCGGTGGCCGAGACGCAAGGAGGCAAGGGCGCGCTGCGGTGGGACCATCCGCAGGCGCTCGGCGGCATCGGGCACACTGGTACGGCGCCCGCCGACGCGGCGGCGCGGGAGGCCGACGTGGTGCTCGGCGTCGGCACCCGCTGGACGGACTTCACCACGGCGTCCGGTGCGCTCTTCGCGCCCGACGCGCGCTTCGTCAGTCTCAACATCGCCTCTTTCGACGGCCACAAGATGGCCGGACTGGCGCTCGTCGGCGACGCTCGGGCCGGAATCGCCGCCCTGGCCGCCGAGTTGACGGGCCATCAGGCACCGGGGCGGACCCCCGACGCGCGCCGGGCGCTGGCCGACTGGCGCGCCCGTACGGACGCGGCCTTCGGTGACGGCGGCGGCGAGGGACCGCCGTCGCAGAGCGAGGTCGTCGGGGCGCTGGACGCGGTGCTGCACGACCGGGACGTGGTGGTCAACGCGGCCGGTTCCCTCCCGGGTGACCTGCACAAACTGTGGCGGGCGCGGGACGTGGGGCAGTATCACGTCGAGTACGGCTTCTCCTGCATGGGGTACGAGATCCCGGCCGCGATCGGCGTGAAGCTGGCGGCGCCCGACCGCGAGGTGTTCGCGCTCGTGGGCGACGGCACGTACTTGATGCTGCCGACGGAGGTCGTGACCGCCGTCCAGGAGGGCGTCCCGATCAATGTGGTGATCGTCCAGAACCACGGATACGCCTCCATCGGGGGCCTGTCCGAGCAGGTCGGCGCCGAACGCTTCGGCACCGCCTACCGGTTCCGCGCCCCTGACGGGTCCTTCGCGGGCGAGCCGCTGCCGGTGGACCTCGCGGCCAACGCCGCCAGCCTCGGCCTCGAGGTCTTCACCGCCCGTACGGCCAAGGAGTTGCGCGCCGCGCTGGCCGCCGCCCGCGAGTCGCCCCGGGCGACGGCCGTGTACGTCGAGACCGACCCCGCGCGGCCCGGACCCGGCGCCGAGGCGTGGTGGGACGTCCCGGTCGCCGAGGTGTCGGACCGCCCGGCCACGCGGGCCGCCCGCGAGACGTACGACCGGGCGCGCCCGGCGCCCGGGACCCGGCCCCGTCTTTAGGGCCTGTCCGCGGGGCCCTGGGCCGGGCCGTCGCATGCGACGGGCGGGATCGGCACGCCCTTGCGGGCGAGCAGCGACTTGAGGGACTGAATGATCGGGAAGACCTCGTTGTTGAGGTCGGCGCCCTGGCTCTCGTAGGCGCGCTGTTCCGCCTCGACGATGACGCGGTCCTGGCCGAAGATGCCCTCGGTGAAGAGCGTGATGACCGGCCACAGCAGGTGGATCACGCCGGGGACCGGGGGTTTTTGGATCATGATCAGACCGTAGGTGTGATTGTGGTGCTGGGCCTGGTCGGTGGGCATGTAGGCGTTCCACAGGTCGAGGGCCGGGGGCTCCTCGCGCTTGCCGTCGGTCCAGTAGCGCAGCGTCTGGTACGGGTAGCCGGTGCGGATCGTCATCAGGTCCGCGTACTTGTCGTCGTTGCCGCTGCCGATGATCAGGCGCTCGCCGAGGGACTGCTTGCCCTCGGTGCGCGAGAAGGAGTAGTCGGCCTCCAGCCAGTCCTCGCCCTCGCGGACGTCCAGCAGTTTGGCCCGGATCCGGCCCATCAGACTGCGGTGCAGGAACTGGTGGTTCATGTCCATCAGGTTCTCGTGCATGAACGAGTAGTGGCAGGCGATGTCCCGGTCGAGCACGCGCGTCTTGTACCGGCGGTCGGCGTACGAGGGCAGTTCCGGCATCGGCGTGACCTCGGCCAGTTCCTGATCGCCGGGGAAGACGAAGACGAATCCGTACGCCTCTCGGCACGCGTAACTGCGCACGCCGTTGGGCAGTTTCCGCTTCCGGTCCAGATAGGGGATGTTCACGCACGCGCCCGTGCGGTCGTACGTCCAGCAGTGGTAGCCGCAGAGCAGCCGCTCGTCCTTCACCACGCCCATGCTCAGCGGGACCTGGCGGTGGGCGCAGCGGTCCTCCAGGGCGTACGGCGCGCCCTTCTCCGGCCGGACCAGGACGATCTCCGTCCCGGCGTACTTCACGGCCAGCGTCTTGCCGCTCTTGAGGTCGCGGGACCGGGCGAGCGGATACCAGAAGTCCGGGTCGAGTCCGGTCGTGCGGGTGGTGGGGACGTCCTCCTCCGGTGCCACGTCGCGGTATTTGCGCAATGGGGGCTTCGTCTGCGGGAGCGTCATACCAGAAATACGAACGTACCGGTCAGTACGTTCGCGTGGCGGCCTCACCAAATCGTCATGACTTGGTCAAGTCCGCGTCCACACGTAGATTTCCGGTGCCGATGTCGTGATCATCTCCGGGACCGGCGGCGGAATTCCGCCGGGCCCGGCACGGGGACCGGCGGCACGGAACATCACTGGGGGCAGATGTGGACTGGGGAACGCTCGTCGCGACGCTCAGCGGCGGTGGCATCGCCATTTCCGGCACCGTGCTCGCCGACCATTTGCGCCGCCGCCACGAGGACGGCCGGGGCACCGACGCGCGGCGCCGGGCGGTCTACATCGACTTCATCAGCGCCACCGGGGTCTGCCACGCGGGCCTGCGCCGGATCGCCCAGAATCCGGGCGCGGAGCCGGACGTGGACGCCGCGTCGCGCGCCGCGCTCGACGACGCCGGGATCTACGAGGCGCGCGAGCGGCTCTTCATCGACGCCTCCACCGCCGTCGCGGGCGCGGGCCAGGCGATGTTCGAGCACCTGCGCGCCGTTCAGCGGGCGGTCGCGGCGGGGGCCGCTTCGACGTCCGTCGCCTTCCACGACGTCTATCACCCCTATCTCGGCGCGGTGTGGACCTACCGGGTGGCCGTGCGCAGGGAGTTGGAAGGTCTTTCCCTTTCACCGGAGGCTTTCGGCTGGTCCGAGTGGGACGGCAAGGACCGGTGCCCGATCTGCCGGGCCGCGCTCGGCGCGAGCTGATGACCCCGCTCGGCGCGAGCTGATTCCGGAACGGGCACACGGCGCGGCCCGCGTACACCCGACATGCCGTAAAGGCATTATCAGGACAGAAATTGGCGTTCTTTCGCCCGCGCGGCAACCTGTGCGCGCTCGCGTCCCTGTTCGCAGGTAGACCCAACCGCACCTGGACGCGAGGAATTCGATGACGCATACCCAAGGCAGCCGACGTCTCAGGCGCTCGGCTCTCGTGGCCGCGGCGGCTTTCGCCGTGGTCGCGGGCGGCGTCGGCGCCGCACCCGGCGCCGGAGCGGCGACGCCCGTGACCCCCAAGCTGAAGCTGGTGGCCGCCTCCACCTCGGTCACCGCTGACCGCTACGACGGCGACACCGGCGTCTACCTGGACCTCGGCGCGTACCTCACCGCCGACAAGGCGCCGTTCGAACTCCGCGTGACCCGTAAGTCGTACAAGGACCCGGTGGTCGTCGCGCAGGTGACGCGCGGCGGCTCGAAGACGGTCACGAAGAAGCTGCCCGCCGGGCTGGTCAAGGACTTCGCCGGGCTGCCGGGCTTCCTCCAGGTGACCATCACCGACAGCAAGGGCGTGAAGGTCGCGAGCACCAGCGACACCTTCTGCCCGAACTCCGCGTCGGGCCGCATCCGTCCGGACGCCCCGGCCACCTCGCCGTACCCGGACGGCTGCTCCGACAACCCGTTCACGCTCGGCTCGGTGTGGGGCGTCCAGAAGGGCTGGGCCGCGGCGGCCTCGCAGGGCATCGGCCCGGACGGCGGGGTCGACCTGAAGGCCGGCACGTACACCGCGAAGATCTCCGTGGCGAAGAAGTACCGGGACGTGTTCGGGATTCCGAACGACCAGCCGACGGTGAAGGTGACCGTGCGGACCGTGCAGGACGGGTCGGGCGCGGCGCGGTCGCGGATGTCGGCCGCGCTGCCGGGCGGACAGCCGCGCGCGGTCTCCGTGCCGGGCACGCTCAGGGCCGCCGCGCACCGGCCGACGGGCGCCGCGGGCGTGCCGTCCAACGTGCCGAAGCCGGACCTGCGGGCGCTGCCCGCGTACGGCATCGCGATCACCGACGGCAGCGACGGCGGTGAGGGCGACACCCCGGCCACCGGCACCGACTACCTGGCCTTCAGCGCCACCGTGTGGGACGCGGGCCCGGCGCCGCTGGTCGTGGACGGCTTCCGCACTCCCGGCAAGGAGAAGATGGACGCCTACCAGTACTTCTACGACGCCAAGGGCAAGCAGGTCGGCTACACGCCCACCGGCACCATGGAGTGGGACCCGCGCGTCGGCCACCAGCACTGGCACTTCTCGGACTTCGCCAGCTACCGGCTGCTGAGCTCCGACAAGAAGTTGATCGTCCGCAGCGGCAAGGAAGCCTTCTGTTTGGCCAACACCGACGCCATCGACTACACGGTGAAGAACGCCAACTGGCACCCGAACAACACCGATCTGGCGACCGCCTGCGGTGAGCACAGCGCGCTGTCGGTGCGCGAGGTGCTGGACGTCGGCAACGGCGACACGTACTCGCAGTACCGCCCGGGCCAGTCCTTCGACATCAGCAAGCTGGCGAACGGCACGTACTACATCCAGGTGATCGCCAACCCCGACCACCGGCTCAAGGAGAGCAGTTACGGCAACAACGTGGCGCTGCGCAAGGTGATCCTGGGCGGCACGCCGGGGCACCGCACGGTCAAGGTGCCCGCGTACGAGCTGGTCAACGCGCCCTGATCCAGCGCGCGTTGACCGTCCGGGGTCCGGCCGCCTCCCCTCCTCGCGGCCGGGCCCCTCTTCCGGGTCCTTCGCGTCCTTCGTGCCCTTCGCGTCCTTCGCGCGCGGGCCGCGGGCTAGGGTGACGTGATGGTCGAGATTCCCGAGGACTTCGCGCGCGGCACGGTGGCGCGGGAGGCGGGCCGGGGCCGCGAGTGGATCGCCGGGCTGCCGACGCTCGTCGACGAACTGCTCCAGCGCTGGGACTGCGTACCGGAGGCGGCCGTCGTCCACGGGCAGGTCGGCGTGGTGGTGCCCGTACGCGACGGCGAGGGCCGGTCCGCCGTCCTCAAGGTCTCCTTCCCCCACCCCGGGAACGTCCACGAGCCGGACGCCTTCGCCGTGTGGCGCGGGCGCGGCGCCGTCCGGCTGTACGCGCGCGACGACGCGCGGTTCGCGATGCTGCTGGAGCGGGCCGAGCCGCGCTCGCTCGCCGAAGTCCCCGACGTGGACGAGGCGGTGGCCCTCGCGGGCGCCCTGGCGCGGCGGCTGGCCGTGCCCGCGCCCGCCGAACTGCCCAGGCTGCGCGACCAGGCGGAGCCCTGGGCGACCGAACTGCGCGCGGACCTCGCCGAGTTGGCGCAGCCGCTGCCCGCCCGTACCGTCGACGCCGCGCTCGCCACCCTCGCGGAGTTGGGCCCCGACCAACCGGACACCCTCGTCCACGGCGACCTGCACTTCACCAATGTGCTGGCCTCCGCACGCGAGCCGTGGCTGGCCATCGACCCCAAGGGGTACGTCGGCGACCCGGCGTACGACACGGCCACGCTGCTGCGCGGCCGCTACGAGGACCTGCTGGCCGCGCCCGACCTCAAGGCGGCCCTGCTGCGCCGCGTCGCGGTCTTCGCCGACGCGGCCGGGATCGACCGCGAACGGGCCCGCCGCTGGGCGCAGTACCGCGCGGTGACGGCCGCCGTGTGGGGGCGGCGGCATGGTGATCCGGACTGGGTGGTGCGGGCCACGGATGTCCTGGCGGACCTGCTCGTCTGAGGGCCGGGATCACCGATGCCGGGGCGGGCGGACGTATAAAGGAGCGCATGGACTCCTCGCAGGCCGACGCCTACCTCCAGCGCATCGGGGCCGAACGGCCCGCCGTCCCCGACGCGGCGGGGCTGCGCGAACTGCACCTGCGGCACCAGCTCGCCGTCCCCTTCGAGAACCTGTCGATCCACCTCGGCCAGGACATCGTGCTCACCGAGCCCGCGCTCTTCGAGAAGGTCGTCACGGACCGACGGGGCGGATTCTGCTACGAGTTGAACGGCGCCTTCGGCGCGCTGCTGCGCTCGCTCGGCTACGGGGTGGAGCTGCTGGCCGCGCGGGTGTACGGGAAGGACGGCCGCGTCGGGCCGCCGTACGACCATCTCGCGCTGCGGGTACGGACGGCGGACGGCGAGACGTGGCTGGCCGATGTCGGCTTCGGCCGCCACAGTCACTTTCCGCTGCGCTACGCCGAGCGGGGTGAACAGGGCGATCCGGGAGGGGTGTTCCGGATCGCGGACGCCGACGCCGACGCCGACGCCGACGCCCACTCGGGCGCGGGGGATCTTGTCGTCGTGCGCGACGGTGAGCCGCAGTATCTGCTGGAGCGGCGGCCCCGGCTGCTGGCGGACTTCGAGGCCACCTGCTGGTGGCAGCGCACCTCGCCCGTCTCGCACTTCCGCACGTCCCTCATCTGCTCCCGCCTCACCCCCGAGGGGCGCGCCACGCTCAGCGGGCGCACCCTCGTCCTCACCGCCTCCGGCACGCGCCAGGAGCGCGAACTCCCCGACGCCGAGGCCGTGCTCGCCGCCTACCGCACCCACTTCTCGCTCGACCTCCCCCGCGAGCCCGCCGTCACCCCACCCACACCGCCCGCAGCGTGACCTGCTCCGGGGCGCGCCGGCTGTGCGGGCGCAGCGTCGCGTACCCCCCGGTGCAGTCCGCCCCCGTATAGACCCGCACCGTCTCCCCCGTCTCGTTCCGCGGCGCGTACGCCGCTCCGTACGCCCTCGGCCCGATCACCTCCGGCAGCACGAGGCACTGCCCGCTCGGCGGGTCGGTCAGCACACTGGTCAGCGGCCCCTGCCGCGTCATGAACGTGTACGAGAATCTGCCGGTCGCGGCTGCGGCGCTTCCGTCCGGCAGACACGTCGCTGCCGCGAGCAGGCCCGTCGTCACGGCGACGGCGGCGGTACGCGTGCGCATGCGGCCCCTCCCAAGGTCGGCTTCTCCGCCCCCGAAGCTACGGCTGACGCCGTCCTCTCCCCGCAAAACCGTTCCCCCCGGCGAGCCGCCGCCATCTGGGACACAGGAAGGTGCGTTCCCCGCGCCCCTGAAAAGATCAGCTCACCGCCCACGGCAACGAACCCGCCAGCGCCCCGCGCCGAAGGATGGGTGCGGGGCGGAACGGGGGGCAGGCTTACCGCAGGTCTCATGCTCCTCTCATGTCACGTTGCGGTGACAGCTGCCCCCACCCCCGGCGAAAGGCGAGGCGGCTGCCGGTACCGTGCTGATCGCGTGCACCGCCCCACCGGCGCACGGTCCGTTCGCGCCCGCGCGCTTCGGTGCGCCCGCGCAGCAGCCCGCAGCCTCAGGAAGGACGGCGATACGCCGTGTACCGCTGGGAAACCACGCGAGCCGCACTGGCGCAGCGGGTGTTCGCCACGATCCGTAGCGAGAGTTACGACCAGGCGGCGGCGACCGCGGACACGCTGCTGTCCGCGGGGCTGACGACGCTGGAGATCTCGCTGACGACGCCCTTCGCGCTGGAGGCGGTGACGACGCTGGTGCGCGAGGTCGGGGACGACGCGGTGATCGGCGCGGGGACCGTACTGGACGCGGTGTCGGCGCGGATGGCGATTGACGCGGGCGCGCGGTTCCTGCTGTCGCCGAGCCTGGACGAGGACGTGCTGAAGACCGGCCACCGGTACGGCGTACCGGTGTTCCCCGGGGTCGCCACGCCCGGCGAGGTGGTGCGGGCGATGGAGCTGGGCGCGGACGCGCTGACGCTCTATCCGGCCACCTCGTTCACCCCCGCGTGGGTCACCGACGTGCTGGCGATCATGCCGCAGGCGGCCCTGCTGCCCTGCGGCGGCATCACCGTGGCCGACGCGCCCTCGTGGGTCGCGTCGGGCGCCGTCGCGGTCGGCATGGGCTCGGCGCTGACGTCGGGCGACCGCGAGACCGTGACGAAACGGCTGACCGAGCTCCTGGAACGGCTGGCGGACACCGTCTGAACGCCGTGCCTCCTGGTTAGGCTGGTCCGTGGGGGACGCGGACCCGAGGGGGAGCTGTGAGCACACCGGAGACGGTGGATCTGCATGTCTACGCCCGCGCGTACGGCGAGGACTTCACCGCCGACCCGTACCCCGTCTACGCGCGGCTGCGCGAGCGCGGCCCCGTCCACCACGTCCGGACGGCGGACACCGGCGCGATGTGGCTGGTCGTCGGGCACGACGAGGCGCGCGCCGCGCTCGCCGACAGCCGGCTGAGCAAGAACTGGCAGTCGCTGCTGCCCGACGGCGACGTCTCGGGCGGCTTCGCCAGCCACATGCTGGACGCCGACCCGCCCCGGCACACCCGGCTGCGCAAGCTGGTGTCACGGGAGTTCACCCCGCGCCGCGTCGAGGCGCTGCGCCCGCGCGTCCAGGCGATCACCGACGACCTCGTCGAGGCGATGCTGCCCGGCGGGAGCGCCGACCTCGTTGACGCCCTCGCCTTCCCGCTGCCGATGACCGTCATCTGCGAACTGCTCGGCGTGCCCGACCTGGACCGCAAGGCGTTCCGCGGCTGGTCCAACGAGATCGTCGGCCCCACCGGCCCCGAGGCCGAGGCCGACGCGGTCCAGGCCATGTCGGAGTACCTGGTCGAGCTGATCGAGGACAAGCGGTGCGCCGCGCCGCGCGACGACCTGCTGAGCGCGCTGATCCGTACGCGGTACGAGGACGGCGACCGGCTCTCGTCCGACGAACTGGTGGGCATGGCCTTCCTGCTGCTGGTCGCCGGGCACGAGACGACCGTCAACCTCATCGCCAACGGCGTCCTCGCCCTGCTCCGGCACCCCGACCAGCTCGCCGCCCTGCGCGCCGACCCCGGACTGCTCGACGGCGCCGTCGAGGAGATGCTGCGCTACGACGGTCCGGTGGAGACCACGACCTGGCGGTTCGCCCGCGAGACCCTGGAGATCGGCGGCGTACGCGTCCCGTCGGGCGACTCCGTCCTGATCGCCCTCGCGTCCGCCGACCGCGACCCCGGCCGCTATCCGGCGCCCGACACGTTCGACATCCGCCGCTCCCCGCAGGGGCACCTCGCCTTCGGCCACGGCATCCACTACTGCCTCGGCGCGCCGCTGGCCCGGCTCGAAGGCCGGATCGCCGTCAGGACCCTGCTGGACCGCTGCCCCGGCCTGGCGCTCGCCGCCGACCCGGCCGCCCTGACCTGGCGCCCCGGCCTCCTCATCCGCGGTGTGCACCGCCTCCCGGTGACCTTCTGACCGCTCTCCCCGGCCAGGGCCCGTGCGGGGGCAGGCTCTAGAATCACGGCGGCGGCCGAGCCGTACGCGCGCGCCCCTTACCTGCCAGGAGGCACCCCGTGTCAGTCGTCGCCGTCCCCGGTTCCAAGTCGGTGACCGCCCGGGCGCTCTTTCTCGCCGCCGCCGCCGAGGGCACCACTGTGCTGCGCCGGCCGCTGCTGTCGGACGACACCGACGGGTTCGCGGAGGGCCTGACCCGGCTCGGGTACCGCGTCGAGCGCGATCCGCAGGCGTGGCGGATCACCGGCCGCCCGTCGGGGCCCGCCGTGCCGGAGGCCGACGTGTACTGCCGTGACGCCGCCACCGCCGCCCGCTTCCTGCCCGCGCTGGCCGCCGCGGGCCACGGCACGTACCGCTTCGACGCGTCCGCGCAGATGCGCCGCCGCCCGGTCGCGCCGCTCACGACGGCGCTGCGCTCGCTGGGCGTGGACCTGACGCACGAGGAGGCCGAGGGGCATCTGCCGCTGACGGTGGTCGCCGACGGTCTCAAGGGCGGGGCGATCGACCTGGACGCGGGGCTGTCGTCGCAGTTCCTGACGGCGCTGCTGCTCGCGGGGCCGCTGATGGCCGAGGGGCTGCGGATCCACGTCACGGACCTGGTCTCCGCGCCCTATGTGGAGATCACGCTGGCGATGATGCGGCGCTTCGGCGTCGAGGTGGCGCGCGAGGGCGCGACCTTCGTGGTGCCGCCGGGCGGCTACCGCGCCGTCGACTACCCGATCGAGCCCGACGCCTCCACGGCCAGCTACTTCTTCGCCGCCGCCGCGCTGTCCGGCCGCACCGCGACCGTGCCGGGGCTCGGCGCGGACGCCCTCCAGGGCGACCTGCGCTTCGTGGACGTCCTGCGGTCGATGGGCGCCGACGTCGAGATCGGCCCGGACGCCACCACCGTCACCGGCACGGGCCGCCTGAGCGGTCTCACCGTCAACATGCGGGACATCTCGGACACGATGCCGACGCTCGCGGCCATCGCGCCCTTCGCCGACGGGCCGGTCCGTATCGAGGACGTCTACAACACCCGCGTCAAGGAGTGCGACCGGCTGGAGGCGTGCGCGGAGAATCTGCGGCGCCAGGGCATCACGGTCACCACGGGACGCGACTGGATCGAGATCGCGCCGGGGACCCCCGCGCCGGTCGAGATCGCCTGCCACGGGGACCACCGCATCGCGATGAGCTTCGCGGTCGCCGGGCTGCGCACGCCGGGCACCACCTTCGACGAGCCGGGCTGCGTGAAGAAGACCTTCCCCGACTTCCACTCCTTCTTCGCCTCGGTGCGCGCCGACTGGGGCGTGTGACCGACACTCCGTGCCGGACCCCGCCCCGGCCGGAACGGCGGCGGCCGGGGTCAGCCCGCGTGCGTGGAGAACAGACCTCCGGTGGGCCCCTGCTTGTCGCCGCCCTGGGACTTCTTGAGGGCGTTGGCGAGTCCTTCGACCGTCATGGACTGGAGGATGACCCGGCCGTTGCCTTCGAGGGTAGCCAGGGACAGGCCCTCGCCGCCGAAGACGGCGTTCATGACGCCCTGGCGGTTGAGGCCGCCGATGCGCTGGACGCCGTACTGGATGTCCTCCTCGAAGGCGACGATGCAGCCGGTGTCGACCTCGATCCGGCCGCCGAACTCGGCGGGGTTGAGGTCGATGAAGTTGCCCGCGCCCGCGATGATCACGGTGCCGGTGCCGGTGAACTTCTCCAGGACGAAGCCCTCGCCGCCGCTCATGCCCTGGCGCCCGCCCGCGAAGGCGATGCCGAACTGGACGGTGGACTCGGCGGCGACGAAGGCGTCCTTCTCCGCGAACCAGGCGCGTGAACCGGTCAGTTCGAGGGCGCGCATCTCGCCGGGGAGCACACCGGCGAAGCCGACGGTGCCCTCCCCGCCCGAGGCGGTGAAGTACTGGAAGGCCAGCGACTCCCCGGCCAGGGCGCGCTGGCCGACCTGCATGGCGGTGCCCATGGCCTGCCGGAGCATGCCGCCCACACCGGAGCCGCCGGAGCCGGACCCGGACCCGGAACCTGCGCCTGAACCGCCCGAGCCGGGGCCGCCCAGCCGCGTCTCCATCGAGACGTTGGCCGTCTTGAACAGGAACTTCCCCGCCTCGCAGTACACCGTCTGGCCCGGGCTGAGGGTGCAGACGGCCATCTGCATGGCGTTGCCGACGATCTGCTGCTGGAGGGTCACAGCGGTACTCCTAGGACGACGGGCCAAGGTGCGGCGGGCGGGTGGCCGCCGGCCCGAGCGTAGCCCCGGCGCGGCACACCACCAGCCTCACCGTCAACGTATCGCCCGCGCGATCCGGTTCCGCGCCGGACCCGGACCGCCGAGTGCCGGGCCGCCGCCGTCGGGCCCTGCGGGCTGCGCGGGCAGCCGCACGGTCCGCTCGCCGCCCGCGTCGAGGAAACGGGCCAGCGGCAGTGTCGCGGCGCCCACGGTGACCGCATCGGCGCCGAGCCTGCCCAGTTCGATGGAGGTCTGCGCGCAGGGGTGGTGCAGGGAGTACGCGGCGGCGACCTCGCGGACGGTGGGCAGCAGCCGGGGGCCGAGCAGCAGTCCCGCCCAGCCGCCGATGACGATGCGCTGCGGGTTGAAGAGGTTGATCAGGTCGGCGATCCCGGCGCCGAGGTATTCGGCGGCCTCGGCGAGCAGTCCCCCGGCCTCGGGGTCGTGGTCGGCGGCGGCGATGAGCGCGGCCAGGCCGGTCTCCTCGCTGACCCCCGTGGGCGCCGACGGCCAGCGGCCGAGCAGTGCCTCGGCGCCGACGTACGCCTCCAGGCAGCCGCGTGAGCCGCAGCGGCAGGTGCGCCCGCCGACCCGCAGCGTGGTGTGGCCCCACTCCCCCGCGCTGCTGCTCGCGCCGCGGTACGGGGTGCCGTCGGCGACCACGGCCGCGCCGACGCCGGAGCCGATGAGGGCGATGACGACGTTGCCGGAGCCGCGTCCGCCGCCGAACCACATCTCGGCCTGGCCGAGGGTCTTGGCACCGTTGTCGATGTAGAGCGGAAGGGCGGTCCCGGCGCGCAGCAGGCGGCCGAAGGGGACGGCTTCCCAGCCGATGGTCTGGCCGTGCACGACGACGCCGTCGCCCTCGCCGGGCGCGTTGTCGCCCTGCTCGACGATGCCGGGGACGCCGATGCCGACGCCGAGCACCTCGCTGTCGTCGATCCCGGCCTCGCGGACCACGGACTCGATGCCTTCGAGCGCGAGCCGTACGACGTGGTCGACGTCGTGGCCGCTGTCGGACAACGGCAGGTCGGCCGCGGCCCGTTCGGTCAGCGCGAGGTCGAACAGCTCGACCCTGACGCGGGTCTCGCCGACGTCCACGCCGACCACGTATCCGTATCCGGCGGAGACCTGGAGCAGGATGCGCGGCCGGCCGCCGTCGGACTCGACGGCACCCGCCTCCTCGACCATGCCGTCGGCGATCAGCTCGCCGACGACGTTGCTGATCGACCCGGCGCTGAGGCCGGTGTCCCGGCCCAACTCCTGGCGGCTGAGGGGTCCCTCGAAATACAAATGACGCAGAAGCGATGCACGGTTGCCCCGCCGCAGGTCACGCACTGTTCGCTTGCCGCGTTCAGCCACTTTGTCGCCCTCCCGTCTCGTCCGGCGTGAATCTATCGCTGCACAGGGTCTTGACGCCACCTTTTCTCACAAGTTAAATCACGGCCTGAATTAAGGCACAGGCGCTGTTCACTTCCTGAAGCGAACCCACCTCTGAGAGGGACCCGTTATGCGCACCTCCAGCACCTCCAGCAGACTCCTCGCGGCCACTGCCCTCGTGGCCGCGCTCGGTCTCACCGTCTCCGCCTGTGGCGGCTCGGACGACAGCGGCAGCGGCGGCGGCAGCAAGAGCACCAGTGGCGGCGGCGGCAAGACGCTGACGTACTGGGCCAGCAACCAGGGCACCAGCCTGGACAACGACAAGCAGGTGCTCACCCCCGAACTCGCCAAGTTCACCCAGCAGACCGGCATCAAGGTCAAGCTGGAGGTCATCCCGTGGTCCGACCTGCTCAACCGGATCCTCGCGGCGGCCACTTCCGGCCAGGGTCCCGACGTGCTGAACATCGGCAACACCTGGTCCGCCTCCCTCCAGGCCACCGGCGCCCTGCTGCCCTTCGACGACGCGACCTTCGCGAAGATCGGCGGCAAGGACAAGTTCGCGCCCGCGTCGATCGCCGCCGCCGGCGCGGCCGGCAAGGACCCGGCCGCGGTGCCGCTGTACTCGATGGCGTACGGCCTGTACTACAACAAGAAGATGTTCGCCGACGCCGGCATAGCCAACCCGCCCAAGACCTGGGACGAGCTGGTCGCCGACGGCAAGAAGCTCACCAAGGACGGCCACTACGGCCTCGCGGTCGAGGGCGGCAACGGTTCCGAGAACATCCACCACGCCTTCGTGCTGGCCAAGCAGCGGGGCTCCGACTGGTTCGACGCGTCCGGCAAGGCGACCTTCGACACCCCGAACAACGTCGCCGCGGTGAAGCAGTACGTCGACTTCATCGCCAAGGACAAGATCGCCGCGAAGGGCAACGCGGAGTACGCGCAGAACCAGACCATCACCGACTTCGCCACCGGCAAGGCCGCGATGATGATGTGGCAGTCCGCCGCCACCTCGATCAAGTCGCACGGCATGAACCCCGACCAGTACGGCGTGGTTCCCGTCCCGACCCTCCAGGCGGGCGCGACCGGCGACGCCGGTGTGACCTCGATGGTCGCCGGTATCAACATGGCGGTCTTCAAGAACTCCAAGAACATCGACGGCGCCCTGAAGTTCGTCAACTTCATGACCAGCGACGCCGAGCAGAAGACCCTCAACTCGACGTACGGTTCGCTGCCGCCGGTCAAGGCCGCGCAGAGCGACCCCGCCTTCCAGACCCCGGACCTGAAGACCCTCGCGAGCGTGCTGGGCAGCTCCGCCGCCCCGCTGCCGCAGGTCGCCAACGAGGCCCAGTTCGAGACCCTGGTCGGTACCGCGGTCAAGGACCTGTTCGCGGACGCCGCGGCCGGCAAGGACGTCTCGACCGACTCCGTCAAGGCCGCGCTGACCAAGGCGCAGCAGCAGATGCCCGCTTCCTAAGGATCGGCTCCATGACTGCCACTGCCCCTCCTCGGAGCGCTCCCGAGGCCGGCCCCTCCGACGGCAAGCCCGTCGGAAGGGGCCGGCTCCGGCCGCGTATTCCCGCTCGGCTGCGCCGCGTCGGCGTGCCGTACCTCATGCTCTTCCCCGCACTGATCCTGGAACTGCTGATCCACCTGGTGCCGATGGTCGTCGGCATCGTGATCAGCTTCAAAGGGCTCACGCAGTTCTTCATCCGCGACTGGGGCAGCGCGCCCTGGACCGGTCTCGACAACTACCGCGTGGCGGTCAAGTTCGACCAGCCCGTCGGCGAGGCGCTGCTGCACTCGTTCTGGGTGACCGTCATGTTCACCGTCCTGTCGGTCGGCCTGTCCTGGCTGATCGGCACCGCGGCGGCGATCCTCATGCAGGACGCCTTCCGCGGCCGGGCGATCATGCGCGCGATCTTCCTGGTGCCGTACGCGCTGCCGGTCTACGCGGCCGTCATCACCTGGGCGTTCATGTTCCAGCAGGACACCGGCCTGGTGAACCACGTACTGCACGACCAGTTGCACCTCACCTCCAACAAGCCGTTCTGGCTGATCGGTGACAACAGCTTCTGGGCGCTGGTCATCGTGTCGGTGTGGAAGTCCTGGCCGTTCGCGTTCCTGTGCCTGATGGCCGGTCTCCAGAACATCCCGCGCGAGCTGTACGAGGCCGCGGCGATGGACGGCGCGGGCATCTGGCAGCAGATCCGCAAGATCACCCTGCCGTCGCTGCGGCCGGTGAACCAGGTACTGGTCCTGGTGCTCTTCCTGTGGACGTTCAACGACTTCAACACGCCGTTCGTGCTTTTCGGCAACTCCGCACCGCACGCGGCCGACCTGATCTCCATCCACATCTACCAGTCGTCGTTCATCACCTGGAACTTCGGCTCGGGCTCGGCGATGTCCGTGCTCCTGCTGCTCTTCCTGCTCGTGGTGACCGCGTTCTACCTGCTGTTCACACGGAAGCGGGAAGTCGATGCCTAGGATCCCCGTGCAGCCGTCGCCGATGGCCTCCCCGAAGTCCTTCCTGTGGACCCGCCGGGTCGTTCTGACCCTGCTGCTGCTCTTCGTGCTCACTCCCGTGTACGTGATGCTCAGTTCGTCGCTGAAGCGGTTGCAGGACGTGCAGGGCACGTTCCACTGGATACCGAACGGCCTCACCCTGCGGCCGTACGTCGACATCTGGAAGACCGTGCCGCTCGGGCACTACTTCATGAACTCGCTGATCGTGTCGGTGAGCGCCACCCTCTTCTCGGTGGTCATCGCGATCTTCGCGGCGTACGGCGTGAGCCGCTACCGCTTCCCCGGCCGCCAGTTCTTCACCGTCACGGTGCTGTCGACGCAGATGTTCCCCGGCATCCTGTTCCTGCTGCCGCTGTTCCTGATCTTCGTCAACATCGGGAACAGCACGGGCATCCAGCTCTACGGCAGCAGGCTCGGCCTGATCATCACGTATCTGACCTTCTCCCTCCCCTTCTCCATCTGGATGCTGGTCGGGTACTTCGACTCCATCCCGCGCGACCTCGACGAGGCCGCGAAGGTGGACGGCTGCGGCCCGCTCGGCGCGCTGTTCCGGGTCGTCGTGCCGGCCGCCATCCCCGGCATCGTCGCCGTGTGCGTCTACGCGTTCATGACGGCGTGGGGCGAAGTGCTCTTCGCGTCCGTCATGACCAATGACTCGACCAGGACACTCGCCGTGGGCCTGCGCGGATACGCCAGCCAGAACGACGTGTACTGGAACCAGGTCATGGCCGCGTCGCTCGTGGTGAGTGTGCCGGTGGTCGCCGGATTCCTCCTCCTCCAGCGTTACCTCGTCGCCGGGCTCACCGCCGGCGCCGTCAAGTGACCCCACCGAAAGGCTGCTTGTGAACGACCTCAGCTCTCTTCCCGCCGATTTCGTCTGGGGCGCGGCCACCGCCGCCTACCAGATCGAGGGCGGGGTGGACGAGGACGGCCGGGCCCCGTCCATCTGGGACACCTTCTCCCGAACCCCCGGCAAGGTCGCGGGCGGCGACACCGGCGACGTCGCCTGTGACCACTACCACCGCTGGCCCGAGGACCTGGAGCTGATGCGCGCCCTGGA
Organism: Streptomyces sp. NPDC087422; assembly: GCF_044744145.1. Lineage (NCBI taxonomy): Bacteria > Bacillati > Actinomycetota > Actinomycetes > Kitasatosporales > Streptomycetaceae > Streptomyces > Streptomyces sp. NPDC087422. The sequence goes on from NZ_JBIUXT010000004.1 coordinate 755,233, forward strand.
CCTCGACTCCTACCGCTTCTCGATCGCGTGGCCGCGGGTGATCCCGCAGGGTTCCGGCGCCGTCAACGCCGCCGGACTCGCCTTCTACGACCGGCTGGTCGACGCCCTGCTCGAAGCGGGCATCACGCCCAACGCCACGCTGTACCACTGGGACCTGCCGCAGGCGCAGCAGGACAGGGGCGGCTGGCCCGAGCGGGAGACCGCCGAGCGGTACGGCGAGTACGCGGCCGTCGTCGGGCAGGCGCTCGGCGACCGTGTCAAGGACTGGGCGACGCTCAACGAGCCGCTGTGCTCGGCGTGGATCGGCCACCTGGAGGGCACCATGGCCCCCGGCTGGACGGACCTGACGGCGGCGGTCCGCGCCTCGTACCACCTGCACGTCGGCCACGGCCTGGCCGTGCAGGCGCTGCGCGCGGCCCACTCCGATCTGCGGATCGGCATCGTGAACAACCTCAGCCCGTGCGAGCCCGCCACCGACCGCGACGCCGACGTGGCCGCCGCCCGGCGCGCGGACGGACACACCAACCGATGGTGGCTGGACCCGATCCACGGCCGCGGCTACCCGCAGGACATGGTGGAGCTGTACGGCGTGGACCTGCCGATCAAGGACGGCGACCTGGAGTCGATCGCCGCTCCGCTGGACTGGCTGGGTCTGAACTACTACTTCCGCAATGTCATCACGGACGACCCGACGGGCCCCGCGCCGTACGCCAAGTCGGTGTACCTGCCGGGCGTCCGGCGGACCGCGATGGACTGGGAGGTCAACGCCGACGGCCTGGAGCAGCTTCTGGTCCGGCTCTCCGAGGAGTACGGCGCGAGCCGGATCTTCGTGACGGAGAACGGTTCCGCCTACCACGACACCGTCGGTCCCGACGGACAGGTCGACGACCCGGAGCGGGCCACCTACCTGGAGGAGCACCTGGCCGCCTGCGCCAGGGCGGTCCGCCGCGGGGTGCCGCTGGCCGGTTACTACGCCTGGTCGCTGCTGGACAACTTCGAGTGGGCGTACGGCTACGACAAGCGCTTCGGTCTGGTGCACGTCGACTACCCGACGCAGAAGCGCACGATCAAGGGCAGCGGTCGCCGCTACGCGGACATCATCGCCGCCCACCGGCGCCGGGTGCGGCGCGCGGCCTGAGATCGCGGTCGCGGATGAGGGGTGCCGTCCCGGGGATGCGGCACCCCTTCCGCGCGCCCGCCCCTGACGGGGTCTCAACTCCCGTCGGCCGGCCGTTCGATGAGCCGGCCGACGGGCTCGCCGGTCACCGCGCCGTGGTCGGCGATCCGCTCGCCGCGCAGCCAGGTGCCGCGTACGACACCGTGCAGGGTCCTGCCCGCGTAGGCGGTGATCGGGTTGCGGTGGTGCAGACGGGCCGGGTCGACGGTGAAGGTCTCCTCGGGGGCGAGGACCGCGAAGTCGGCGTCGTAGCCCGCGGCGATGGCGCCCTTGGCGGTGAGTCCGGCGAGCCGGGCGGGTCCCGCGGACATCCAGCGGGCGACGTCGGCGACGGTGTGGCCGCGGCGCCGGGCCTCGGTCCAGATCGCGGGCAGGCCGAGTTGCAGCGAGGAGATGCCGCCCCAGGCGGCGGCGAAGTCGCCGGTGTCCTTGCGCTTGAGGTCGACGGTGGACGGCGAGTGGTCGGAGACCACGCAGTCGATGGTGCCGTCGGCCAGCGCCCGCCAGAGCGCGTCCTGGTTGGCGGCCTCGCGGATCGGCGGGCAGCACTTGAACTCCGTTGCCCCGTCCGGGACTTCCTCCGCGGTCAGGGTGAGGAAGTGCGGGCAGGTCTCCACGGTGACGCGGACGCCCTCGCGCTTGGCCGCGGCGATCAGCGGCAGCGCCCCGGAGGAGGACAGGTGCAGCACATGGACGCGGGCGCCGAGCCGCTCGGCCAGCGCGATCAGACCGGCGACGGCGGTGTCCTCCGCGGCGCGCGGCCGGGAGGCGAGGAAGTCGGCGTAGTGCGGGCCGCCGCGCCGCGGGGCGCCGTCGATCAGCCCCGGGTCCTCGGCGTGCACGATGAGCAGGGCGTCGAACCGGGTCAACTCGGTGAGGGCTTCCTCCAGTTCGGCCGGGTCGAGCTGCGGGAACTCGTCGACGCCGGAGTGCAGCAGGAAGCACTTGAAGCCGAAGACGCCCGCGTCGTGCAGGGGTTGGAGGTCCTTGACGTTGCCGGGGACGGCGCCGCCCCAGAAGCCGACGTCGGTGTGCACCCGGCCGCGCGCGGTGTCCCGCTTGACCGTCAGATGCGCGGTGGTGGTGGTCGGCGGGACGCTGTTGAGCGGCATGTCGATCAGCGTCGTGATGCCGCCCGCCGCAGCCGCCGCGGTGGCCGTCGCGAAGCCTTCCCACTCCGTGCGGCCGGGGTCGTTGATGTGCACGTGGGTGTCGACCAGGCCGGGCAGCAGGACGTCGTCGCCGAGGTCGACCACGCGCGCACCGGCCGGGTCGGGGGCCTCGTACGGCCGCACCGCGCTGATCACTCCGCCGCTGACGGCGACCGCCGCGGGCCGTTCGCCCTCCGGCGTCACGACGCGCCGCGAGCGCAGGATCAGTTCCTCCGCGTCCTTCACGTACCCTCCCACCACACCTTCAACAATTCGTTGAAACGCAATGTGCAGGAAGATCCCGCACACCGTCAAGGGCGTGTAAGCTTCCGCAGAGCGGAAACCGCATTTCGCAACACCGTCGGCACGGCTGGTGACCTGGCCGCCGACGCCTTCGCGCACTGCCGCACCGCCGTACCACCGCACCGCCATGATTGCCGACGAACGCCGACCTTGCCGAGGGGATCGCACGTGTCTGCTGACCGCGCCGGGGGCGTCCAGTCCCTCGAACGGGCCTTTGACCTGCTGGAGCGCATGGCGGACGCGGGCGGCGAGGTGGGGCTCAGCGAGCTGTCCTCCAGCAGCGGGCTCCCGCTGCCGACCATCCACCGCCTGATGCGCACCCTCGTGAGCTGCGGATACGTCCGCCAGCAGCCGAACCGCCGCTACGCGCTCGGCCCCCGCCTGATCCGCCTCGGCGAGACCGCCTCCCGCCTGCTCGGCACCTGGGCCCGCCCCTACCTCGCCGAACTGGTCGAGGCCACCGGCGAGACCGCCAACATGGCGCTGCTCGACGGCGACGAGGTCGTCTACGTGGCCCAGGTCCCCTCCCGCCACTCCATGCGGATGTTCACCGAGGTCGGCCGCCGCGTCCTCCCCCACTCCACCGGCGTCGGCAAGGCCCTGCTCGCCGACGTTCCCCCGGAGGAGGTACGCGCCCTGCTCGCCCGTACCGGTATGCCCGCCGCCACCGACCGCACCATCACCGACCCGGACGACTTCCTCACCGAACTCGGCCGCATCCGCGCGATGGGCTACGCCGTGGACGACAACGAACAAGAGATCGGCGTCCGCTGCCTCGCCGTCACCGTCCCCGACTCCCCCACCGCCGCCGCCATCTCCATCTCCGGCCCGGCCGGCCGCGTCACCGAATCCGCCACCGACAAGATCATCCCCGTCCTCCACGAGGTGGCCCAGGCCCTGTCGCTCGCCCTGGCCACCACCACGGCGCCGTCGCCGTCCTCCTGAGGCGCACGGCCTCCGCCCGTCCATGGACCGGGACCGGCCCACGCACGGGCGGCGCCCGCGAAGAACGGCACCCGCACGGTCAGCACGTCGGCGTCGCGCGCTCCACCGTTTCGTGCAGCTCCGCGAGCGGTTCGGTCAGGGCGCTGACCGAACCGAGAGCGGCGGCGACGAGTAAAAGAGAGTGCCGAACGGCCTCGGCGTCGCGTATCGCGGCCGGCGCCGGCTGCGCGGCGAGCCTGGCCAGGACGGCCAGCTCGTCCTCCGCGACGGCGCGGTCCGGCAACGCCGGGCGATACGCCGCGAGTTCCCGTTGAACGCGAGCCACCGCCGCCCGTAATTCCGCCGCCCCCGGCGCACTGACCACCTGTGTCTCCCCCAGCGCGTACTTCTGCCTCACACCCACTCCGCCCCCGGTTCTCCGACGTGGCCTCCGGGGCCGATCAGTTAACGCGAAGCGAAGCCGGTCGCGCTATACGGTCTTCGAAAAATGCGCCAAATTCACGGTGCCGAGCGCTTGTGGGTTTGGAATGCCGTCCTGGTTGGCCTCGGCGCTGCGCCCCTCGGTCCGCCACACGGTGACGTCCAGACTGGCACTGGGTGCCGGAGCGCCCTTCGGCGTCAGCGCGCGGAAGACGACCAGCGCGACCGTGCCGTCGACGGACTGTACGCAGACGCGCGAGCCCGCGCTCACCGAGTCCCGCGGGATGGAAGGGCTTGCGGCGGCGGCGCCGCGGCAGCCCGCGAGGGTGTCGGGCGCGGCCGGGTCCAGCAGGGCGACGGTGCCGTGGGCGGGGTCGGTGCCGAACGCCTCGGGCTCCGGGGTGAAGCCGATGTCCCCGGTGAAGGGGCCGGGGAGCACCACGGGCGGGTCCTGGGTCAGCGACAGGCCCGAGCCCGCCGGGAGCCGTATGCCCGCGTAACGGATGCCGCTCGGCTGCTCGGGTGCGCCGGTCGCGTCCCCGCCTCCTGCGCCGGAGTCCGGCGGCGAGGTGGTGGGCGCCGCGGCGGGCGCGGTGGAGGCGGTGGACGCGCCGCTCGCGCGGTGGTCGTCGTCGGAGCGGTCGAGGAGGACGGCCCCGACGGCGGCCACGACCGCCAGGGCGGCGACCGCCGCCAGGACGGTGCCGCCCCGGCGCCGGGCGGGCGGGCGCGGGAGGTGCGGCAAGTGCGGCAGGTGGGGGCGGTACGGTACGTGCCCGGCGCTCGGCCGCGCCCACCCGTAGTGCAGCGATCCCGGATGCCCGGTCGGCGGCGCCACCGGTATCGGCGGCGCGGGCGGCGGCATCGCCGGAACGATCGCCGCCAGCAGCGCGGGCGGCAGCCACCGGTCCGCCCGCCGCCGCGACGCGTCGGGCGCCGCCTGCGCGCACATCGCGATGATCTGCGCGGGCGACGGCCGCAGCGCGGGGTCCTTGATCAGGCACCGCGTCACGATCTCCCGCAGCTCCCCCGGCAGCTCGTTGAGATCCGCCTCCCCGCCCCCGACGGCCGCCCCTCCGACGGCCGCGTACGCGGCGATCAGCCCCAGCGAGAACACATCGGCCGCGGGCCCCCCGGTCTTCCCCGCCAGCTGCTCGGGCGCCAGGAACGCCGCCGCGGCGGGCGGCTCGTCGGCGACGGGTTCCCCCATGAGCGAGACGGGCGCCGGTCCCTGGGCGGGCAAGCCCTCCGCGGCACCCGCGGGCGCCGTCCGGCTCGCCGACGACGCGGCGGCTGACGTATCGGACGCGGCCGCGCCCGTCAGGGCGAAGTCCTTGACGCGCGGGCCGTCGGCGGCGAGGAGGACGTGGGCGGGGGTGAGGGCGGCGTGGGTGAGGCCGCGGTGGTGGATGGTGCGCAGCGCTTCGGCGATTCCGGCGACGAGCCGCAGCACGCTGGGGACGGGGAGCGGCCCTGTGGTGGTGACGGCGGTGCGCAGCGAGAGGCCGGGGACGTAGGCGGTGGCGAGCCAGGGGCCCGCGCCGGAGTCGTCGGCGCCGCCGTCGACGAAGGGGACGACGTAGGGCCCGTGCACCTGCCGCAGGGCGTGGACGTCGGGCGGGAGCCGGTCGATCAGCCGGAGCGCGACCGGTATGCCGCCCGGCGCGTGCGCGAGGTAGACGCGCCCGCCGAGCCGCGCGCTGATCCGGTAGCCCGGGACGCCGGTCGGATCCTCGGCCGTCAGCGGCTGGAAGTGCTGAGCGCCCATCAGTCCCCGTTCCCTCGGCCGGTCACCGCCCCTTCCGGCCCTCACGCCGACGATACCGGAACACGCCACGCCGACCGCGGCCTGTTCGGCCATGGTCCCGTCACGGTATGCAGGAGTTATGCACACAAAGGGCGAGGTGGCCGGACTGCTGCTGGCGGCCGGTGGCGGGCGGCGGCTGGGCGGGCGGCCGAAGGCGCTGCTGCCGTACGAGGGGCGGCCGTTGGTGGAGCACGCGGTACGGGTGCTGCGCGCGGGCGGCTGCGGCCCGGTGCACGTGGTGCTGGGCGCGGCGGCCGACGAGGTGGTGGAGCGCGCCGACCTCTCCGGCTGCGCGGTGGTGCGCAATCCGCGCTGGGAGGAGGGCATGGGCTCCTCGCTGCGGGCCGGGCTCGCCTCGCTCGCGGCGTCGGCCGACGCCCCGGCCGCGGCGCTGATCGGCCTGGTGGACCAGCCCGGCGTGGGCGCGGCGGCCGTCGCCCGCGTGCTGGCGGCGGCCGGTGGAGGCGAGGCCCTGGCATCGGCCCTGGCCTGCGCGGTGTACGACGGCAGGCGCGGCCACCCGGTGCTGATCGGGGGCGCCCGCTGGGCCGGGGTCGCGGGCAGCGCCACCGGGGACCGCGGGGCGCGTACGTATCTGCGCGAGCACGCCGACCACACCGTGCTCGTGGAGTGCGGTGACATCGGCGACCCGGCCGATATCGACACCCCCGCCGACCTGGGGCTTCTCCGGCCCGCCCCGGACCCGGCGGAGCCTGCGGCTGCACCCCGTGCCACAAAGCGTTGAACTTCCGCACTGTGAAATCTATACTCCACCTTGCAGAACCGCCCGTACCTCGGACCGGCCCTGGCACCCGGTGCCAGTCCCGCACCCCGGCGGGCGCCAGACACACTCGCACTCTGGAGCAGTGACAGCATGTCCGCATCAGCGCCGTCTCCGGCCGTCGTCTCCGAGGCCGCCGGGCCCGTCCCCCGCGCGGAGGAGGTGCTGACCCCCGAGGCGCTGGTGTTCCTCGCCGAGCTGCACCGCCGTTTCGCGCCCCGCCGCGCCGAGTTGCTGGCCCGCCGCCAGGAGCGGCGCGCCGGGATCGCCCGCACCGGCACCCTCGACTTCCTCCCGGAGACCGCGCACATCCGGGACGGCGACTGGCGGGTCGCCCCCGCGCCCGCCGCGCTCGACGACCGCCGGGTGGAGATCACCGGCCCCACCGACCGCAAGATGACCATCAACGCGCTGAACTCCGGCGCGCGGATCTGGCTCGCCGACTTCGAGGACGCCTCCGCCCCCACCTGGGAGAACGTCATCGGCGGCCAGGTCAACATGATCGACGCCTACGAGCGCAGGATCGACTTCACCTCCCCCGAGGGCAAGTCGTACGCGCTCGGCGACCCGGCGGACCTGGCCACCGTCGTGATGCGCCCGCGCGGCTGGCACCTGCCGGAACGCCACCTCACCGTGGACGGCGAGCAGATCCCCGGCGGCCTGGTCGACTTCGGCCTGTACTTCTTCCACAACGCCCAGCGGCTGATCGACCTCGGCAAGGGCCCGTACTTCTACCTGCCCAAGACCGAGTCGCACCTCGAAGCCCGGCTGTGGAACGACGTGTTCGTCTTCGCGCAGGACTACGTGGGCGTCCCGCAGGGCACCGTGCGCGCGACCGTGCTGATCGAGACGATCACCGCCGCGTACGAGATGGACGAGATCCTGTACGAACTGCGCGACCACGCTTCGGGGTTGAACGCGGGCCGCTGGGACTACCTCTTCTCCATCGTCAAGAACTTCCGTGACGGCGGCGCCCGTTTCGTGCTCCCGGACCGCAACGCGGTGACGATGACGGCCCCGTTCATGCGTGCGTACACCGAACTGCTGGTGCGCACCTGCCACAAGCGCGGCGCGCACGCGATCGGCGGGATGGCCGCCTTCATCCCGTCCCGGCGCGACGCGGAGGTCAACAAGGTCGCGTTCGAGAAGGTCAGGGCGGACAAGGACCGTGAGGCCGGGGACGGTTTCGACGGCTCGTGGGTCGCGCACCCCGACCTGGTGCCGATCGCCCGCGCCTCCTTCGACGCGGTCCTCGGCGACCGGCCGAACCAGAAGGACCGGCTGCGCGAGGACGTGCACGTCACCGCGGCCGAGCTGATCGACATCGCCTCGCTGGACGCGAAGCCGACCTTCGACGGGCTGCGCAACGCGGTGCAGGTCGGCACCCGTTACATCGAGGCGTGGCTGCGCGGCCTCGGCGCGGTGGCGATCTTCAACCTGATGGAGGACGCCGCCACCGCCGAGATCTCCCGCTCGCAGATCTGGCAGTGGATCAACGCGGGGGTCGTCTTCGAGAACGGCGAGAAAGCGACCCACGACCTCGTGCTGCGGGTGGCCGCCGACGAACTCGCCGCGATCCGCGAGGAGATCGGCGAGGAGGCGTTCGCGGCGGGCAAGTGGACCGAGGCCCATGAGCTGCTGCTGCGCACGGCGCTCGACGCGAAGTACGTCGACTTCCTGACGCTGCCCGCCTACGAGTTGCTGGCGGACTGAGCCCCGGCGCCCGGGAACGGCCGCCGCGCCGAAACGCGCTTGCACCCGGCGCCGGCGGCCGTTCATGCTGCTCCGCATGCTCATCCGTGATGTGACCGAGGCCGACTGGCCGCTGATCTGGCCGTTCCTGCGGCGGATCTGCGCGGACGGCGAGACCTTCAGCTATCCGACGGACATCCCGGAGGCGACGGCCAGGGACTACTGGCTGCTCGCGCCGCCCGCGCGGACGGTCGTGGCCGTCGGCGACGACGGCACGGTGCTCGGCACCGCCAAGATGAACGCCAACCAGGGCGGCAACGCCGCCCATGTCTCCAGCGCCAGCTTCATGGTCGACCCCGCGCACCGCGGCCGCGGTGCGGCCCGCGCGCTGTGCGAGGAGGCGCTGCGCTGGGCGGAGCGCGAGGGCTTCCGCGCCATGCAGTTCAACGCCGTGGTGGAGTCCAACACGTACGCGGTGAAGCTGTACGAGTCACTGGGCTTCCGGGTGATCGGTACGGTCCCCGAGGGGTTCCGGCATCCGCGTCTGGGCTACGTCGGCCTGCACATCATGCACCGGGCGCTGTGAGCCCCGGCTTCCTCGGCGGGGTACGGGCGGCGAGCCAGGAGTCGTAGGTGATCCGGCCGTCGGCGTGATCGGGGGTGAGGTTGCCGCCCGCGCGCAGCGCGCCCGCCAGGGCGCCGGGCAGCCGCAGCGGTACGACGAGCCTGCGGCGGCCCGCCGCGCGCAGGGTCGCGCGGGTCAGATCGGCGGCGCTGCGGATCTGCGGACCGCCCAAGTCCGGTGCGTGGCCCACGGGTTCGCCTCCGGCCAGGTCCGCGAGCCGGTCCGCGACCTCGGTGACGTCGACCGGCTGGAAGCTGACTCCCGACAGCGTCAGGATCGCGGGCAGCCGCCGCTGCGCGACGGTGAGCCGGGCCACCAGGTCGTGGAACTGCGTGGTGCGCAGCACCGTCCACGGCAGCCCGCACTCCTCCACGACGGTCTCCGCGGCGAGTTTGGCGCGGTAGTAGCCGAGCGGGACGCGGTCGACGCCGACGATCGAGATGTACACCAGGTGCGGGTCGCCGCCCGCGCGCACCGCCGCTCCGGTCAGCCGCTCGGTGGCCTCGACGTCGCCGCGGCCGTTGGTGGTCGCGCAGTGCGCGATCGTGCCGACGCCGTCGAAGAGCGCGCCGTCGATGCCGACGCCGGTCCGCAGGTCGCCGACCGCCCACTCGTACGGCCGCGCGTCGTCGGCCCCGCGCGGGCCGCGGCTGAGCACGCGTACCGGGCGGCCGGCGGCGAGCAGCCGGTCGACCAGCGCGCGGCCGAGGGTGCCGGTGCCGCCGGTGACCAGGGTGACGGCCCCCGTGGCGGGCTCGGCGGCGGAGCCTTCGGCGGATACGGGCTCGGTCGGGCTCACGGGCGCTCACCTCTGGCTGTGGCGGGATCCTGCCTGCCGCGCCCCGCACCCGGCGGGGTGCGGACGTCCGGCTGAACGCATAGTAAACGGCGCGGAGCGGGAGGTCGTCGCGTACCCGCCGTGGCACCCGGCCCGGTGCGGGCCGTGGTGCGGGCCGTGGTTTCGGGGAGACGCCGCCCCCGGAGCCGCGGGGCCGACCGTGGTCCCACGGTCCGGGGGCGGTGTCGCCGGACCCGTGTCAGGACAGGGTCCGGCTACCGGTCGGGGGCCGTCCCTCCCCGACCGGTCGCTTTCGCGGCGGTGCCTACGGTGTTACGCCAGGCCCGCGATCCGCGCGAGGCGCTGCGCCTCGGTCCTGGTCAGCCGCGCGATGGCGTCCTCGTCGGCGCGGGTGAGCCGGTTGTTCTCGACCACCGGCACGCCGTTGACCAGCGACAGGGTGACCGGGGCCGCCGCGCCGAAGACCAGCGCGGCGACGGGGTCGGCGATCGAGGCGTGCGCGATGCCGTCCAGCTTCCACAGCACGAGGTCGGCGAGCTTCCCGGCCTCCAGGGAGCCGATCTCGGCGGTACGGCCGAGCACGCGCGCGCCGCCGTACGTGCCCAGGCGCAGGGCCTGACGGGCGTTCAGCGCCTTCTCGCCGCCGCCGAGGCGGTTGATGAGCAGGGCGTTGCGCAGTTCGGTGTGGAGTTCACCGGACTCGTTGGACGCGGTGCCGTCCACGCCGAGGCCGACCGGGACCCCGGCGGCGAGCATGTCGGGCACCCGGGCGATGCCCGCGGCGAGCCGGGCGTTGGACGACGGGCAGTGCGCGACGCCGGTCCCGGTCCGGGCGAAGGCGGCGATGTCGGAGTCGTTCATGTGGACGCAGTGCGCCATCCACACGTCGTCGCCGAGCCAGCCGGTGGACTCGAAGTAGTCCGTCGGGCCCATGCCGAACAGCTCGTGGCAGAACTTCTCCTCCTCCACCGTCTCGCTTCCGTGCGTGTGCAGCCGGACGCCCTTGCGGCGGGCCAGCACCGCGGCCTCGCGCAACAGTTCGGTGGAGACCGAGAAGGGCGAGCAGGGCGCGGCGGCGATGTGCAGCATCGAGCCGAAGGAGGCGTCGTGGTGGGTGTCGATGGCCTCCTCGGTCGCGAGCAGCGCGCCCTCGGTGGTCTCCACCGCGAAGTCCGGCGGCAGTCCGCCGTCGCTCTTGCCGCGGTCCATCGAGCCGCGGGCGGCGGTGAAGCGCACGCCCAGTTCGGCGGCGGCGCGGATCTCGGCGCCGAGCAGGTCGCCCGCGCCGCGCGGGAAGACGTAGTGGTGGTCCATCGCGGTGGTGACGCCGCCGCGGGCCATCACGCCGAGCGAGCCGGAGGCCGCCGCGTAGACCATCCGCTCGTCGATCCGCGCCCAGGTCGGGTACAGCTCGACCAGCCAGTTGAAGAGGTTGCTGTTCTGGGCGAGGCCGCGGGTGATCCACTGGTAGAAGTGGTGGTGGGTGTTGACCAGGCCGGGGGTGACGAGGTGTCCGGTGCCGTCGATCCGGCGGGTGACGTTCTCCAGACCGGCCGGTGCGGGGCCCGCTCCGACGGACTCGATCAGATTGTCCGCGACGACGACGTGCCCGGTGGCGTACTCGGTGTCGTCGGCGTCGACGGTCGCGACGCCGCAGTTCTCGATGACGATGCGGTTGCTCATGGTGGTGCCTCTCAGTCCGTCACCGGGATGCGGGGCTCGGCGCCGTCACGCAGCACGGTGCCCTCGATGAGGCCGTACGGACGGTCGGCCGCGAGATAGACCTCGTTGTCGTTCTTGAGGCCGAACGGCTCCAGGTCGACCAGGAAGTGGTGCTTGTTGGGCAGCGAGAGCCGGACCTCGTCCACGTAGGAGCGGCTGGTGATGACCCGCGAGCCCATCGCGTAGAGGGTCTGCTGGAGCGAGAGCGAGTACGTCTCGGCGAACGCCTCCAGCAGGTCCGTGCGGACCTGCCCGTACGCCTTCTCCCACTGCGGGGCGCGCCGCTCGTCGCTGGTCCAGTTGAACCGCCAGCGGGCGGTGACCTCGGTGGCGAGGATGCGGTCGTACGCCTCTTTGAGGGTCGTGTACTCGTCCTTGACGAAGCCCCAGAACTCGGAGTTGGTGGAGTTCATGACCACCAGGTCCTTCAGGCCGGAGACGACCTGCCAGTTCTCGCCGTCGTAGCCGACCTCGGTGGTGCGGGTCTCCTGGCCCTTGCGGACGAAGGAGTGCTGGATCTCGTCGGCGCCGATGAAGCGGGAGCCCGCCTCGGAGGCGGCGATCCGCTCCCAGGAGTACTCCTCTATCCGTATCCGCGCCCGCTTGATCGGCTCCTGGCTGGTGACGAAGTGCCGGGCGAGGTGGATGCCGAACTGCTCGGCGGACTCGATGCCGTGTTCCTTGGCGAAGGCGAACACCGTGTTCTTGGTGGTGTCGGTCGGCAGCACGTTGGCGTTGGAGCCGGACAGGTGCACGTCGTCCATGTCGCCGGAGAGCGCGACCGAGACGTTCAGGTCCTTGATGTGGTGCGTGCCGCCCTCGCGGGTGATCCTGACGACACGGTTCTCTGCCTTGCCGTACTGGTTCTGGCCGAGAAAAACCGGATGGGACGGGCGGGAAGTGGCGGTCATCGGTGCTAGCTCCCTCGGTATACGGAGTAGCCGAACGGATTGAGCAGCAGCGGTACGTGATAGTGCTCGCCCGGCCTGACGGCGAAGACGATCGCCACCTCCGGGAAGAAAGCTCCGCTGTCCCTTGCGCGGGGGGCGTCCTGCTGTGCGTTGGCTTGGCGGGTGAGGTACGGCTCCACGTCGAAGTGCAGCCGTACGTGGGTGGTGCCTTCCGGCAGGGCCGGGAGATCCTTGCAGCGGCCGTCGCCGTCGGTCTTCGACGACCCGTGCGGCGACCAGATCCCGCCGGCCGAGGCGCGCACCGACAGATGGACGGGCACGCCTTCCGCCGGGCGGCCGACGCTCGTGTCCAGGATGTGCGTGGACACCGACGTGTCGGTCATGAGGGATCTCCTTCGGACGCGGCCTCGCGTGCGGCTCCGGCGGTGGCACCGGTGCCGGTCCCGGTATCGGCTCCGGCTCCGGCGAGGCGGGTGAGCCGGATGCGGTTGATCTTTCCCAGTTCGGCGCGGACGATCTCGCGTTCGGTGTCCGTGTCGTTGCCGATCCGCTCCTTGAGGGCGGCCAGCATCTGCTCACCGGTCCTGCCGGTGGCGCAGATCAGGAAGACATGGCCGTGCGCGTCCTGGTAGGCCAGGTTGAGCGCGAGCAGTTCCTCGCGCTCGGCCGCGCCGACCCCGCTCTGCTCCCGCGCCGACGTGGCGTCGCCCGGGGTCGGGCGGCCGATCGGCGGGTGTCCGGCCATCGCCTGCGCGAGGTCGTCCGCGGTGAGCGCCGCCATGGCGGTGTCGCTCGCCGCGAGCAGGTCGTCGAGGCGGTCGTACGGCCGTCCGGCGGCCAGCGCGGCGTCCCACGCCGTACTGGCGCACACCTCGTGGAGCAGCGCGGACGCCGCTGACGAGGTGGCCTCATTGAGCCGGGAAAGACCCGGCGATGCGCTGGAAGTCACAGTCGCAAGCTAAGAGCCGCCGCCGTACGACGTCAACAGTTTGTTGAAAACTTCCGGTAACAAAGCCGTCCGGGAGCGGACGGAAGAGGAAACAACGGCCGGTCACTCGCTCTCGCGGGCACTCTTCTCGCTGTTCAGGGCGTTCTCCCTGTTCAGGTAGTTGTAGACGGTGAAGCGGCTGACGCCGAGCGCGGACGCGACGGTCTCCACGCCGTGCCGCACGGAGAAGGCGCCGCGCTCCTCCAGGATGCGGACGACGGTCTGCTTGTCCTTGCGGCCCAGGGCGGGCAGCGAGCCGTGCCGGCGTTCGAGGTCGGCCAGCAGGTGGTCGAGGGAGTCGGCCAGATGGGGCAGCCGGACGGCCACCACCTCCTCGCCCTCCCAGCTCAGCACCACGTCGTCGCCGCGCGCCTCGTCCGGCGCGACCATCTCCGCGCCCATCGCGTCCACCAGCGGCTTCACCGCCGCGGCGAAGGGGTGCCCCCCGGTGCCCGTCACTTGCCGTCCTCCTGCGCCCGCCCGGCCGCCGCGACCACGTTGACCTGGAGCGACACCCGGGTGGCGCCCGCCGCCAGCGTGCGCCGCAGCAGCTCCGCGACGGACGCGACGACCGCGTCGGCCTCGCCCTCGGCGGTGTTGCCGAACGGGCCGACGTCCACCGCGTCGAGCGACGCGCCCTCGACCACCTCACGGGCCACCACCGCGTGCTCGGGCGGCTCGTCCAGGTCGAACGGCTCGGTCGTGAATTCCAGCCTCAGTCTCACCAGGGCCCCTCGGGTGGCTGCGCTACGTGCCCGCCGTCCCCCGCCCTGCCGGACGGTCCTGCCGGGACGGCGTCGTCGATACGCTCGACGCGGTCGATGCGACCTTAACCGACGGCATACGGGCCTGTACCGCCACAGTCATCGCCGCGATACCCGCTTCGAGGGTGAGGCGGGGGTGCGGGGCGAACCGCGAGGAGTGGTTCGGCGGCAGTGCCGCCAGCCGCCCGGCCGTGTCCGTGTCGCCGCGGCCCGCCTCGACCCACTGCCGGGGGCCGACCGCGCCGAGCATCCAGTAGCCGGTCCGTATCCCCGGCACGCCGTGCAGCGCGCGGCCCGCGTCGCCGTACAGCGCGAAGTCCTCCGTGGCCGTCGACGGCTGCCAGCGGGTGACGCGCTGCGGACCGAAGGCGGCCTCGTGGGCGCGGCGCACGGCGGTGGTCAGCTCGGCGTCGGGCACGGTGGGGCAGGAACGGGACAGGACGCGCAGGTCGGGGGCGGGCGGCTGCGGGTCGGGCGAGGCGGCGGACTCGGCGCGCGCGATCCGGTGGACGGCGGCCACGGCCCGGTCGAGCGCGGCGTCGGAGAAGGCCCGCACGGTCACCTGGAGGGTCGCGGAGTCCGCGATGACGTTCCCCGCGCCGGGCGTGCCCGCCCGTACCGAGCCGACCGTGAGCACCAGCGGCTCGCCGGGGCCCGTCTCGCGCGACACGACGGTCTGGAGGCGCAGGACGACCGCCGCCGCGGTGATCACCGGATCGGCGGCGAACTGCGGTGTGGAGGCGTGGCCGCCGCGGCCGTACAGCACGATCTCCAGGGTGACGCTGCCCGCGAGCAGCGGGCCCTGCGCGTGCGCGACCATGCCCGCGGGCAGCGGCACCACATGCTGCGCGAGCACGTCGTCGGGCACGGGGAAGCGCCGGTAGAGGCCGTCGGCGAGCATGGCGGCGGCGCCGCTGAGCGTCTCCTCGGCCGGCTGGCCGACGACGACGAGCGTGCCCTGCCACCGGTCGGCGGCCCCCGCGAGCGACGCCGCCGCGCCCGCCGCGCACGCCAGGTGCATGTCGTGGCCGCAGGCGTGCATGACGGGGACGGGGGCGCCGTCGGGTCCCGCGGCGGTGGCGGAACTGGCGTACGCCAGGCCGGTGTTCTCGCGTACGGGGAGGGCGTCCAGCTCCGCGCGGAGCATGACGACGGGGCCGGGGCCGTTGGCCAGCACCCCGACCACGCCGTGGCCGCCGACGCCGCGTTCGACGCGCAGTCCCGCGGCCCTGAGCGCGGCGGCGAAGCGGGCGGCGGTGCGCTCCTCGGCCCCGGACAGCTCGGGGTGCCGGTGCAGGTCCAGATACAGCTCGGCGGCGCGGGTCAGGACGGCGTCGGAGACGGTTCCTGAGACGGGCGGGGATACGGGTGTGGGTCCGGTCGGCGGGTTCATCGGGCGCTCCGGGCGGGGGTCGGGGGCGGGGGTGCCGGAATGCGGGTCACGTGACAGGGGCGGCGGGCGGTGCAAGCGGGATGACAGCGGGCGGCAGGGTGATTCGCCAGTGGACGCGCGTAGAAAGATGGGGCCGGCCCGTCGTGGGCCGCGCTCCCTGCTGAGAAGGAGTCATCATGGCTGACATCTCCAAGCTGGACACGCCGCTCGCCTCTCTGGCCCAGGAGATCCTGGAGCTCGAGTCGGAGACCTTCGAGATCACCGACTACTCGGACGCCAGCGAGGTCATGCTCGGCTCGTCGACGAGCTGCTCCAGCACCAGCACCTGCTCCAGCACCACCAGCACCACGAGCTGCACCGCCTGACGAGCCACCACCCGCTTCACGCTCCGCGGACCGGCCTCCCCGGTCCGCGGAGTAGTCATGTCGCGGCGTCGTCATCGTCGGTTTCCTCGGAGATTCCTCAGGGTTCCTGCGGGTTCCTACGGGTTCCTACGGGAACGGGTGCGGCACGCGGCGCACCTCGTCGTCGCGCAGGTCGTCGGGGCGCAGGCCGCCGCGGCGCTGTGCGGTCCGCAGCCGGGGCATGGTCAGCGCGCGCTGCCGCGGCCAGCCGAAGTCGATCGGCAGCAGACCTGGCGCGAGCGTGCAGACCGTCCGCAGGCCCATCCGCCGCTGCTCCGGGGTGGTCTGGTCGACCACGACGACATCGCATCCGGCGCGCGCCAGTTCGTCCCGGCACCACAGGACGTCGTCGCGCAGGTCGAGCCCGCGCGGCCGGTCCCGCTCCCACCGCGCGTAGACCTCGTCCAACGGCCGTACGGCGGGCGGCTCCAGGTAGCTGCCGACGTGCTCCCTCATCCGCGGCAGGCCGAACAGGGCCGCGTGGTCGGGGAGTCGGCGGACGAGGTCGAAGTCCTCGGCCATCGCCTCCAGTTCGGCCGGACGCTCCGTCACCTGCCGTGGCAGGTGCGGGAGATACGTCAGGATCTCGGAGACCGCCGACTCCACCGCGGTCTCCGGGTCGAAGGCGGCGCCCGCGGCGAAGGCGAGCGTGCCGGGGCCTCCGTCGCGGCGGACGGCGAGGCCGGTGACGACCGGCACGGCGAGGTCGATGCGGTTGTCGAAGGCGTGCACGTCGTAGCCGCACAGCGCCGCCCGGTCGGTCATGGCGCGCACCACCGGGCTGCGGCAGGAGCCGAGGTCGATCTCGGTGAGCCGGGCGTTGCCGTACCAGCCGAGCAGGAACGCGTCGCGCTCGATGAGTTCGAGCAGGCCGAACAGCACGGCCTCCTCCAGGCAACTGCCGATCGCGCAGCCGTTGGAGCACTCGAAGACGAAGTGGTCGGCGGCGGTGCCCGCGCTGTAGTAGACCAGCCGGGCCGGCACCAGCACCTCCCGCTCGTCGCGCAGCGACCAGCCGCGTACCCAGGGGATCGGCCGCGCGGGGTCGAAGGGCGCGATCATCGGGTCGGCGGCGTAGGTCTCCGGCGTGTAGAGCCCGCAGTCGCGCGGGTCGAGGGCCGCGTCGCCGAGGTTGTCGTACGAGTCGGTGACGATGCCGCCGGTCTCCCTGCGGTGGGTGCCCGCGTACCGCTCCAGCCCTTCGAGGAACGCCAAGTCCCTGCTGTGCGCGAAGGAGTTGGCCTGGCCGCTCCACGTGACGTCGGTCAGGCCCGCGTAACCGCGCATGAAGACGCTGCCCGCGACAGGCGCGGTGGTCGGCGAGGTGACATCGCTCCAGGTGCCCGCGCCGAGCACCCCGCACACGGGGTTGGCGAGCGCGGCGGTCGGCAGGGCGTACGCGCCGGGTGACCGCAGCCGGTAGCTGTCGGGGGTGGGCTTGTGCCGCGAGACGGGAAAGGGCTCGGCCTCCGGCCCGGTGGCGAGGAAGTGCCCGGGCCCGGACGGGTGGGGCCCGGACGGGCCGGTACCGGATACGTCGGCGGAGGATACGTCGAGGGCCGCCGCGTCGGGTGCTGGCAGGTCGGGCCGGGTCGGTGCGGTCGTCGCGGGCGGGGCGCCGTGCGGGTGCGGGCACAGCGGATCGGCGAGCAGGGGCACGGTCTGGACGAGGCCGGTCTCCAGGTCGTACCGGGTGACCCGGGGCAGGTCGTGGCCGCCGGTCCCGGCCCCCGTCTCCGAACCGGTCTCCGAACCGGTCTCCGAACCGGCCCCCGCCTTCCGCCCGAGGGTCAGTTCGTAGAGGGCCCAGACCGCGTCGACCGTGAAGTCGGGCAGCACGGGCCAGCGCCCGGCGGCGGTACGGGCGAGGCCCGTCTCCAGCGCCTCGCGTTCGGTACGGGTGCGCAGCCGCTGCCAGCGGATGGCCAGGCAGGTGCCGCAGGCGGACTCGGCGGGCGAGCCGCCCCAGGGGCCGAGGAGCACGGCGTCGGCGGTCAGGTGCACGGTGGCGCGGGCGCGTCGCCCCGCGGTCTCGGCCGGTTCCGGGCGCAGCACATCGGTGCCGCCGACGACGGCGGTCCCGGGCGCGGGCGCGGCGGCGCGGGCGGCTCGCGCGGCCAGCCGTCGTTCCAGGTCGCGGCCCGCGGACTCCAGCGGCGTCTGCCCGGGGATCTCGGGCACGTGAGCGGGCCGTACCGCGGTGTCGAGGCTCATGTCCGGTTGCTCCAGCGGAAGGTGCGGGCGGCGATCAGCCCGAAGACGACGGTGAAGGCGGCCAGGCCGCCGCAGTCGACGGCGAGCGAGGCGAAGTCGGCGCGCCCCGCCAGCACATCGGTGAGGCCGTGGTCGAGGTAACGCAGCGGCAGCACCCACGACATGGTCTGGATCCAGCCGGGCAGCAGGTCCGCCGGGTAGAAGGAGCCGGACAGGAACGCCATCGGCACCATCACGCAGTTGGCGATGGCGGCGACCGCCTCCGGGGTGTCGGCGAGGCTGCCGACGACCAGGCCCATCGCCAGGAAGGCGGCGACGCCGAAGACCAGCAGCGGCAGCGCGAGCGGCCAACTCCCGTCCAGGTGAAGGCCGAAGAAGGGCAGCAGCGCGACCGCCGTGAACAGCACCGCCTGCGACAGACCGACCACGACGGCGACCACGAAGCGCGAGGCGAGGACGGTGGGCAGCGGCGTGGGCGTACGCCAGATCAGCCGCAGGATGTCGTCGCGCCGCCAGTGCATCAGCGCGAAGGCCGGGCCGAACAGCGCCGCGTTGCCGACGCCCCACGAGAGCACGCCGGGTGCCACGTAGTTGATGTACGCCAGGCCCCCGTCGACCGACTGGCCGCGGAAGAGCAGACCGAAGACGACCAGGAAGACCAGCGGGAAGGCGAAGGTGAAGAAGACGGTGGTGCGGTCGCGTATCGACGCCAGGTATGTGGCCCTGGTCAGCGCGGAGTAGGCGGTGGTGGTGGTCATGGACGGTGCTCCGTTCCGACGGCGGCCGTCGTGGTGGCGGTCCCGGTGTCGAGGTCGGGACCGGGACCGGTGTCGGGATCGGGGCCGGTGTCGGGGCCGGTCCCGGTGTCGGGGCCCGAGGCTTCCGCCTTTCCGGCTCCCCCGGCGCCCGGTCCCGTCAGCCGCAGATACGCGTCCTCCAGGGTCGCGGTCCTGGTCTGGATCGCGTCCATGTCGACGAACTCGCCGAGCGCGACCAGCACCCGGTTGGCGTGCCGGGTCTCGACGACGACCTCGGCGCCCTCCAGGAACGCCCGGTCGACGCCCTCGACGGCGCGCGCCTGGTCGAGCGTGATCCGGCCGGCGGGGATCAGCAGCCGCGCGGGCGCGGCCATCGACCTGATCAGCGAGCCGGGGCTGTCGAGCGCCACGACGCGGCCGTCGGCGATGATCGCCACCCGGTCGCACAGCGCCTCCGCCTCGTCCAGGTAGTGCGTGGTGTAGACGATGGTGCGGCCCTCGCCGCGCAGGTCCCGCAGCACCGACCACAGGGCGCGGCGCGCCTCGGGGTCGAGCGCGGCGGTCGGCTCGTCGAGGAAGATCAGGTCGGGCTCGTGGACCAGCGCGGTGGCCAGCGCCAGGCGCTGCCGCTGGCCGCCCGACAGGTCGTCGACCCGGCTGCGCTCCTTGTCCCGCAGCCCGACCAGGTCCATCGCGTGCCGCGCGGCGGCGCGGTCCACGCCCTGGAGCGCGGCGACCGTCTCCAGGTGCTCCCACGCGGTCAGCCGCGTGAAGAAGGCCGACGCCTGGGTCTGCACCCCGATCCGCCGCAGCAGCGCGATGTTCCGCGGCCACGGGCTCTGGCCGAACACGGCGACCTTGCCCGCGTCCGCCTTCCGCATCCCCTCCACGATCTCCACGAGCGTGGTCTTTCCGGCCCCGTTGGGCCCGAGAACGCCGAAGAACTCGCCCTGCTCGACCGTCAGCGACACCCCGTCGAGCGCGTGCACCTCGCCGTACCGCTTGCTGACCCCGACCAGTTCGATCGCCGGCCCCGTCGGACGTGCGGTTCGTTTCATGTCGCCTTTCTCCCGCTCCTGAGGTGTCCCCGCTGACGCGGGCCGTTCAGAGTCCTTCGCGCCCGCCGCGGCGCCCGAGGCGGTCGTCGCGGAGCCGCTTCCCGGCCGGAGGTCGGCCGTCTCCCCCGGCGTCCGGCGCGCGAGCGCCGCCTCGCGCATGGCCGCGGCGCGCAGGCCGAGCAGGCGCAGGAGGAGGGCCGCGGCGACCAGGGCCACCGGGAGGTACGGGGTCCAGGTGCGCCAGTCGTCCGGCAGTGCCGCGCGGCACAGCAGTCCGGCCACGGCGAGCGCCGCCAGGGCCAGCACCGCGCAACAGGCGGCGTATCCGCCGTAGATGACGCGCAGCCGCGTGGGATAGGCGGCGAGCCGCGCGCGGGCGTTCCGGCCGGAGCCGGGCACTCGGCCAGTCGTCGCGGCGGCGGCAGCCGCGCCGTCCCGGCCGGAGTCGGCCCTCCGCCCGAGCGGGGCACGCGCGGCCACGCCCAGGAACCGGCGGCTCTCGGTGGCCAGTTGGAGCGTGCCCAGGGTGTAACCGAGGGCTTTGTAGCCGTCGAGCGGCGGGAGCGGCAGGAGATTGAGCAGGGCCATGGCGGTGCCGAGGAGGATGAGGCCGCCGAAGAAGGGGAGGGCCTGGGCGTGTTCCGGCAGGAGGGCCCAGACGAGCCAGAAGGGCGCGAGGAAGAGGAGGTTCATGACGGCGCCCGCCGCCGCGACGGCGACCTGACGGCCGCGCCGGTCGAGGAACTGGACGTCGTGCACCTCGCAGTAGAGGTACGTCATGAAGCCCCAGACCCGGCGGAGCCCGATCTCCCCGACCCGCAGCCCGTACGCCCGCGCGACCAGCCCGTGGGCCAGTTCGTGCAGGCCGAGGCTGACCCACAGCACACAGCCGACGGCGGCGAGCGCGACCGGCTGGTCGTACAGGCGCCCGGTCTGGTCGGCCAGTTGGCCGAAGCGGAGGCCGACGAGGGCGAGGACGGCGACGGCCAGCGCGAGCAGCGGGAACAGGACGGCGCGCCTGCGGGCGAAGGTGGTGGCGCCGTGCAGGGTGTCCATGAGCGCGGGGGCGTCCGCGACCATGCGCGTCTTCCCGCTCAACAGCGTTGACGTGAAGGCCGGTTCGGCACTGGCGACGGGCACGACGACCGGTCGGCCGCCGCCGTCGAGGAGCTGACGGGTCGACAGCAGGCGCAGCATCTGCTGCCACTGCGCGTCGCCGAGCCGCGCGCCGAACCGGTCCGCGTACTCCGCGCCGATCTCGGCGAGCGACCGGCTGCCGTCGAGCCGGGCGATGATGAAGTGCTCTTTGGCGCCGACTTCGAGCCGTACCCCGGTGACCGGGTCCTTGAGCAGATGGACGAGGGCGGGGCCGCGCATCAGGGCGGGGCCGACCAGGATGCCGGGGCGCAGCGCGGGCCGCAGTTCGAGCAGGCCGCCGGTGGTCATGGCGCCGCCGAGGGCTGCGGCTCGGACCGGCCGTCGGAGTCGGCGCCGGGCGGCGTCCGGGGCTCGCGCAGCGCGCGGGCCAGGACGTACGACAAGAACGCCTCGTCGCGGACGGTGACCGACAGCCGGTTGTTGGTCATGTGCATGTACGGCGACAGCAGCATCGGCAGCGCCTGTCCGGGGTCGGTGACCGGCAGGTCGCGGGTGCCGTCCCAGGAGCGGAAGACCAGGTCGCCGCCGTCTGCCAGGGCCACGACGCGTTCGCGCAGCTCCAGGCAGTGCTCGGCCCACCCGGCGAGGAATGTCGGCAGCCGCTCGGGCGCGGGTTCCGCGACCGCCGCGCGGATCTCCTGAAAGCGCTGGGGCAACGCCTCCATCGTGCCGTAGGCGCGGTCGTAGCCGTCCTGGGCGGTGTAGTTGGTGCCGGAGAACGCGGAGTTCCAGAACTCGTGGTAGCGGTCGAGGAATTCCAGCAGCGCGGTGTCGCCGCGCAGCAGGCACCCGGACATGGTCATCATCAACTGGGCCGATACGCCCAGCAGTACGGTCCGCAGGTGCAGGTTCATGGTGGCGAGCGCGTCGATGACCAGGTCGCTGGAGCGCTGGAAGTGCCACTCGGCCAGTTCGACCCCGGCCGGGCCGCCGTACTTCCCGTACTCGGGCTCGTAGGGCTCGGGGCTGAAGGAGTTGTTGGGCCGCAGGCGCATGCGGCCCTCCTCGTCGACCAGGCCGTTGCGCTCGCCGCCGGGGAACTCCAGCTCGAAGAGGGTGTTGTACAGGTCGGCGAGGAAGCCGCCCTTGACCTCGTAGAGCGCGGGGCGCTTGCGCAGGAAGGCGTCGACGGCGGCGGTGGCGCGCGCGGTGACCACGGATGCGGCCTGCGGTGACGAGGGGCGCAGCCGCACCCTGATGTGCGGGCCCTCCAGCCAGTAGTTGATGAAGAAGTAGCCGCTCAACAGGCCGTCGCGGGTGAGCCCTTCGACCAGCGGGCGCACGCACTGGAGCAGGAAGGGGCGGGGGCTGGCGGCGTAGAAGACGTGGAACGCCTGCCAGTCGCCGCGCCCCGCAGCGCCTGCCGGTTCGGGCACGGCCGCGGATTCGGGCGCGGACCGCGGTGTCGGGCGCGGGCCGGTGACGGGGGCGGATCGCGCCCCGGAGGTGGTCATACGGAGCTGTCCTGCCTTCCGTGGTGGCCCGCCGCGGCCGGTTCCGCCGCGCGGGGGACGATTTCGACGGCCAGTTCCGCCACGTGGTGGCCGCGCGGGGAGCGGACGTGCAACTCCTGCTCGCCCGGCAGCATTTCCTCGAAGACGGTCCTGGTACGGCCGCCGCCGGTCAGCCCGTCGAGCGCGATCAGTGACAACGGGCTGTCGAAGTCGACGAATTGCGGCTTGGAGCCGCCGAAGACCGCGCCGAAACCGCTCGCGTCGTCGGCCTTCTCCTCGTGGACGGTGGCGAACACCCGGTCGGGCAGCCCGTGGTCGCGCCGCCAGCGCTGCCAGCGCAGATAGAACCCGGCCTCGTCCAGGCCCGGTTCGCGGGCGGGCAGCGCGCCGGGCGCCGCCGTCCACGACCTGCGGTGCAGCACCAGGCTCCGGAAGCGGACCCGGGGCCGCGCGGTGACGCCGTCGCGCTCGGGGCCCGCGGGTACGCCGCGCCACACGTCGACCGCCGCGCGGGAGGTCGGCGAGAAGAGCAGCAGCGTGCGCGGCACCTCGGGCAGCACCATCGGGACGAGGTAGCCGAGGTAGAGCGGGACGACCTCGCGGCCGAGCCGCCGGGACCGCAGCACCAGCCGGTCGTCCACCGGGTCGTGTTCCGCGTACAGGTCGTCCAGGTCGATCCGGCCGGCGGCGGGCACGGTGCTGCTCTCGCCGGGGCAGACGATCTCGTGGTCGGTGAGCCGTCCGTGCAGGTTGAGATTGGTGGTGGCGGACCCGGCGGTGATCTCGGCGAACACCGCGCCGGGCGGCTGCCATTCGCGCAGGGTCTCGCGCAGCCGGTCGGTGAGGCCGCCGGGTGCGGGGTCGCCGCCGTCCGCCGCCGCGCCGCCGCTCTCGGGTGCCGCGTCGAAGCAGTGCGTGAAGCGGGTGAAGGGGAAGGACAGGCCGCCGTAGGAGTTGTTGAGCACCACCAGCGGGTCCTCGGCGCGGCGGGCGAGTTGCAGGAAGTGGCTGTGCGGGGCGAAGGACGTGCCCAGCGGGGCGAGTTCGGCGGTGACGGCGGCCACCGTGTCCTCGTCCAGGCGCAGTTCGCCGCCGGGCGCCGCCGCGTACGCGGCCCAGGCGTCGCGCATCCGGCGGGTGAACTCGGCGCGGGCCCGGTCCACCGCGGTGACCTCGGGCATGCCGAGCCAGTTCTCCTCCGGCGCGTGGCCGCCGTCGGCCGCCCAGGGCGACTTCATCGAGGTGAACTGGAGGTACTGCGTGAAGATGTCCTCGTGGAAGTCGTGGACGAGCCGCAGCAGGTCGTCGCACCGGCCGCCGCGGCCGTAGCGGGCCAGGAAGAAGCCCTTGAGGACCAGGCGCTGCGGGAGGGCCACGTCGAAGGCGGGCAGCATGCCGGTCAGGGCGTGCAGCGGCGCGGCGGCCAGCTCCGTCCACTGCGTGACGTCGGCCTCGACCGCGTCCTCGCGGACGTCCTCGTAGAGCAGGGTCTGCGGCAACGACGGCGCGGCGGCGCCCAGTTCGGTCTGGAGCGCGGTCAGGTCGCGGCGCAGCCCGGCGAGCAGCGCGCGCCGGGCGGGTACGTCGGCGGTGGCCCAGGCGTCGACGCGGGCGGCCGGGGCGTCGAGCCGGTCGGCGACGGCGTCGGCCCAGTCGCGGCCGAGGCCGCGCAGCGCGCTCTGGAAGGACCGCAGCGGGTCGGGGGCGTGCACATCGGTGGCGAGGCCGGTCATCTGGAGGATGCCGAGGTCGAGCAGGGTCGCGGCGTAGTGCGCCGCCTCGTCCCGGCTCGCTCCGGTCTCCGCCGCCAGCCAGGCCGTCAACTCGGCGTATCTGACGGGCTTTTCGCCGTGGAAGAGGGCGATCATCCGCTCCAGGATGTCGCTGTGGCGCAGGAAGAAGAGCCGGTCGTGGGCCGCGTCGAAGCTGACGGCGGCGCTGTCGTCGCCCGCGGTGACCGAGCGGCGTACGTAGCGGATCCGGTTCTCGTCCAGTTCCCAGCCCGCCGACAGGGCGACGGGGAGGTCGCCGCGCCGCGTGCCGTCGGCGCCGATCAGCTCGGCGAGCCTGGCGAGCACCACGACGTTCAGCCGGGGGTGGCTGGTCCAGTCGCCGCCGGTCCGCACCTCGGGCCCGACCTCGCGGAACCGGCCCTCGGCGACGGCGGTGAAGGTGCTGAACGGGCTGGTCTTGCAGGCGGTCCTGTAGAGGTACGCCAGCAGCGAGCGCTCCTTCTTCCTGGTCCGCTTGTCCGGTACGGCGGCGCGGTCGGCGATGAACGCGTCGAGCTGGCCGTCCAGCGTCGGCGAGGCCAGGGCGAGGGCGAGCCGCAGCCGCTCCTCGCCCGCGAGGCCGCGCAGCTCCGCGCGGCTCGCGGCCAGCTCCCGGTCGAGCAACGGGCCACCATCGCCGCGCAGTTGCTCAAGTCCGAGCCGGGACTCCAGCCAGTCGGCGAGGAGTTCGCCGGTCGGGCCGCCGAGCGCGGCGGCGAGGTCCCGTACGGCGTCCGGGTCGCGCGGCAGCCGGTCGTTGAAGACCTGGCGGCGCAGCGCGAGCACGGCGCGCCGCTCGGTGTCGTCCTCGGTGGCCTTGACCAGGACGGTCAGCGGGTCGCTCAACTCGGCCGCGAGCGCGGCCAGTCGCTCCTCGGCGGCGAGCACGCGGTCGGCCCAGCGCCGGGTGTCGGGGCAGCGCAGCCGGTGGACGGCCTCGACCGGCAGTCCCGCCACCCGCAGCATGAAGCGGCGGTGCAGCAGCCAGCTCCGTGGCGCCTCGGTGTCCTGCGCGTCGGCGATGACGCTCATGCCGCTCCTTTCCGTCCTGCGGTCGTAAGGCCCCTGCGGTCCTCGGGCTCTGCGGTCGTAAGGCCCTGCGGTCGTAAGGCCCTGCGGTCGTAAGGCCCTGCGGTCGTAAGGTTGTGCGGTCGTAAGGCCCTGCGGTCCCTCGGGCCCTGGGGCCGTGTGAGGTCGTGCGGGGTCGTGCGGGGTTCTGGACTCGGCTGCCGTCAGCGGCCGTTGCCGCCCGGTCAGGCGATCTCGTAGCGGAAGTCGGCCGGGCGGGGCCGCTCGTGGCCGATCATCATGATCAGCAGCGGCACTTCACCGGTCCGGTCGAGCGCCAGCTCCTCGGTGAAGGAGATCGCGTCGAAGCCGAGCGCGACGCCGCAGGAGAGCCCGGCCGCGGCGGACGCGGTGTAGACGGCCTGCGAGACGGCGCCGATCACGGCGTTGACCAGCCGGTAGCCGCGGTCGCCGACCGCGTCGAGCACGGCGGTGGTGCGGGCGACGGGCACGATCACCGCCCCCGCCTGCTCCAGGTTGTAGTTGGCGAGGAAGTAGTTGCGCTGGAGGAATTCGCCCGGCGCCCCGGCCTTGACCAGCCGCAGCGAACGGTCCTCCCGGTCGTAGAGGTAACTGCCCTGCGCGATGCCCGCCACGTGGTTGACGAAGACGTAGGCGCGGCTGAGGGGTGGGGCGCCGGGGGTCTCGGTGTCGGTGTCGAGGCTGCTCGCCGCGTCGACCGCGGCCAGTACGGTCGACAGCGCGTCGGCGGGCAGCGGGCGGACGGCCTGGAAGCGGCCGAAGCTGCTGCGCCGGGCCCGCAGCGCCTGCCCGACGGGGGTGTCCAGGGGCCGGGGGGCGGGCAGCGCGGTCCGCTCGCCGCCCTCGGGCACGGGCAGCGCGAGCGCGGTGTCCAGCGTTCCGGGGGCCGGTCGGTCCGCGGCGCCGTCGAGGGTCGCCGCGTGCATCCGGCGTACGGTCTCGAACGTCATGGTGGTGCGGGAGCGCTCCTGGTCGGCGTGGCGGACCCGTGGCGCGGTCGGCGGGTCGCCGGCCGGCAGCGCCGGGGCCGCCGACGGGGCGCCGTCCCAGGTCAGCGGTACGACGGCGAAGACGCCCTCCTCGTCCTGGCCGAGGCCGAGCAGCCGTCCGAGCCGGGCCTCGTCGAACCACAGCGCGGCGCCGATGTGCAGTCCGCGGGCCCGCGCCCAGATCCGCCAGGTCTGGAGCAGCGCGCCGATGTCCATCGTGACGACGTGGTAGCTGAAGCTGTTGTACTTGAAGGCGTTCTGCCAGAAGCGCACGCCGAGGACGAGGAACTGGTCGCAGTCCGCGCCGAGTCGGCCGCCGAGCGCGGCCCGGACCTCCGCCGTGGCGTCCCCGGCGAGCAGCCGCCGCATGTGGTGGTGGGGCGTCGAGTAGTAGTACACGCCGGGTGTGAGCGGGCCGGAGGGGCCGCTGACCCAGTGCACGCCGATCGGGTAGAGGCCGCCGCCCGAGGCGGTGCCGCGCGACCAGTTGGCCTGGGTGTACATCGGCAGGGTGCCGAGGTCGGAGTTGGCCTGTACGGCAAGACGCCTGCCGACCAGGCCGTAGGACTCCTGGAGCATCCCCGCGAGCAGCGGCAGGGTGAAGGCGCCGGTGCCGCGCGGGCCGAACAGGCCCTGCTGGACGGTGGCTTCGGCCGGTGCCTCGTCGCACGGGAGCGGGAAGGTCTCCGCGCCGGGGAAGTGCTTGCCCTTCCTCGGCCGGTCCGCCCAGTCGGGCACGAAGTCGGCGGGTTCCATGGGATACCGGCCCCGCCGGACGATGGCGGTCGCGTACTCATGGGCGAATCCCACGGGCGTTCCTCTCTCGGTCGACGGTCGGGGCTCAGGTCTCGGGGCTCAGGTCTCGGGGCTCGGTCGGGGTCTCGGGTCGGGCTCGGTGCTCTGTTTCGGTCTCGGTCTCGGTCTCCGTGAGGCCGCGGGGACGGCGGGCGGCTCAAGGGAACGGATGCGGGGCCTGATTGAGTTCGTCGGCCGTCAAGTCCCGCCCGCGCAGGCCCGCTTCCCGCAGCGCGGTCCGAGTCCTGCTCATATGGCGTGCGCGTTGGCGGCGCCAGCCGAAGTCGATGGGCAGCAGACCCGGCACGATGACTCCGGCCGTGTGGAAGCCGAGGGCGCGCTGTTCCGGCATGGTCTGGTCGACGGCTATGACGTCGAACCCGGCCTTGGCGACCGCCTCGACGCAGGCGGTGACGTCGTCGGCGAGGTCGTCGGCGGGCGGTACGGCGCCGACCCCGGTCGTGGTGAGGTCGCCCAGCGCCACGCGCGGCCGGTCGTCGCCGCGCAGCAGGAAGTCGGCGTGGACGGCCATCTCGGGCAGCCCGTAGAGCAGCGGGTGGTCGTGCAGCACCTGGACGCGGTCGAAGTCGGCGGCCAGGGCGCGCAGTCGCGGCTCGTCGCGGGCGGTCCTGCGGCGCAGGTTGACCGCGTCGGTGGCGATCTCGCACAGTCCGGCCGCGAGCGCCGCCTCCGGGTCGAGGCCCGCGCCCGCGCCGAAGCAGAGCCGGCCGAGGCCGCCGTCGGTCCGTTCCGCGACGGCCGTGACGACCGGGATCGGGAAGGTGACGCGGGTGTCGAAGAACCGGGCCCGGTAGCCGTACATCGCGAGCCGGTCGATCATCGCGCGGGTCTCGGGGCTGCCGCTGCCGCTCGCGTCGATCTCGGGCAGCGGCGCCTTCGCGTACCAGCCGAGCAGGAACGCGTCGCGCTCGACGACCTCCATCAGCCCGAAGTACACGGCCTCGGCCAGACTCCCGCCGGACGCGCAGCCGTTGGAGCTCTCCTGCACGAAGCGGTTCTCCAGGCCGCCGGGCGCGTGGTAGTACGCCAGGATCTCCGGTACGAGCACCGGCCGTTGGTCGCGCAGCGACCAGCCCCACACCCACGGGATCGGCCGCTCGGGGTCGAAGGGGCGTACGCCGGGCTCGGCGCGGTGGAAGTCGTCGGTGTACAGGCCGCAGGTGCGCGGGTCCAACACGGCCTCGCCGCTGGCGAGTTCGCTGTACGCCGCGGTGACGTCCGTCCGTTTGCCGCGCGGGCGCATCCCGGCGAAGCGCTCAAGTCCTTCGAGCAGGCCGACGCGTTCGCTGGAGCGGTAGCGCGGGGTGTGGCCGCCCCAGAAGCACTCGCGCAGATAGTCGCCGGATCGCAGGAGGAAGGAGCCGACCGTCGAGGACGTGGACGCCGAGATCAGATCGGGCACGACCGAGGGGCCGAGCATGCCCGCCGCCGGGTTCACGAACGCCTCGAACGGCACGTCGTAGTCGTCCGCGGGCCGCGCCCTGAACACGTCCGGCGCGGGCTTCGGCGACGGCGCGAAGCCGATCCGCGCGCCCTCGGCCGTATCGGCGGCGCGCTCCCCGCACTGCGGGCACTCGGCGTCCGGCACGAAGGCGAAGCGGGTGACGCGCAGGGTCTCCATGTCGACCAGGAACGCGTACGGCAGACGGCTGTCGCCGCCGGTCTTCCCGCCTCCTGGCCCGCCCCGCTGGTGGTGGGCCGCGATGAGCGCGGCGAGGCCGTCGACCCCGAAGGCCGTGGCCCGCGGCGGCCGTCCCGCGGCGCGCGTGCCCGTACCCGTCTCCAGCGCCTCCCGCAGCGCCCGCGCCCGCACGCTCTGCCACCGCCGCGCCAGACACCGCCCGCACCCGGCCCGGCCGCCGGGCGCGAAGGGACCGACGACGGTGTGGTGCCCGTAGACGCGTACGCCGACGGTCTCGGTCGACGGACCGTCGAATTCGCTCGCGCGCAGCGTCAGTTCGTCACGGACACCGAGCGCGCTGACCGCCACGGCCGGTACGGCCCGCGCCGGGGCCGGACCGGCGGCGACGGCGACGCCACTGGCCTGACCACGAGCACCGACCGCCACCGGCGTACCGGTCCCGGCGGGCCCGGCGGCTGGGTCGGCGACTGGCGCGTGGGCCGCCAGGCCGGCGGTGAGGCGATCGGCCAGGGCCGTGCACGCGTCCGCGAGGAGATCCGCGGTCATGGCCGGTCCGGGGCGGTGGTGAGCAGGACACGGGTGGTGTGGACGCGGCCCGCGGCCAGGTCGGGGGCGTGGGTGGGGGCGGTCAGCAGGTCGCGGCCGGTGGCGCGGAGGCGGTCGGCGACCGTGGGCCAGTCGGTGGCGGCGGCCAGGTCGGCGCGGGTTTCGGCGGTCACCGCGACGGTGCCGGGGGCGAGGTCGGCCAGCAGCGGGTCGCCCGCGTCGGGCGCGCCGCCGACCTGCACGGCGCCGAGCAGGTCGCGTACGGCGTCGAGCGCCGCGTCGCGCCAGCGCACTCCGGCCGCCACCGCCCAACGGGCTTGTCCGGTCGCCGGATCGGCGGCGCGGGCCAGCACGACCGGCAGGACGCGCTCCTCATGGGCGCCGAGGTCGAGGATCTCCAGGTCGACGCCGAGCCCGGCGGCCGAGCGGGCGAGGAAGGTGAGTTCGGCGTCCGCGCCCTCCAACTCGGCGGTGGGGACGTGCTGTACGGCGAGCGATCCGCCGACGGCGCGGCGCAGCGCGTCGTGGGCGAGCGCGGTGAGCACACCTCGGGTGGCGGCCTCGGCCGCGGTGCCGCCCGCGCCGGTGCCCGCGGAGGTGGCCTCCACGATCCGCTCGCGGTTGTCCGGGCCGAACGGCCGCAGCGCCGCCGCGGGCACCAGCAGCGTCTCGCCGCTGAGCAGCGAGGTGGCCGCGCACCAGCGCGGGACCAGCCCGGCCGCGGTGCCGAGTCCGCTGGTGATGCTCAGCGCGGCCGGGTCGACGGACCGCCACTTGCCGCGCGCCGCCTCCAACTCCGCTCCGGACAGGGCTTGTTGGACGGGCACGACGTGCTCCGCGTAGACCTCGGCCGCCCGGTACAGCGCCCGCAGCCGGGCGCCCGCGACATGGTGGACGTCGAAGGCGGTGATCTCCCGCCGGGCCCGGTGTCCGGTGCCGAGTACGACGGTGCTGACCTTCAGCGGTGTCTGCGCCCACTCCTCGTCGGCGTACGCCTGGAAGACGCCGGTCCTGCGCTGGACGAGGACGGACCGGCCGGTGATCTCGGCGAGGGCGGCCTGCGCGGCGTCCTCCTCGCCCGCGCCGTCCGAGACGGGTCCGCCGAGCGGCGACGCGGCGGCCCCGACCTCGGCCGCCGACTCGC
Organism: Streptomyces sp. NPDC087422; assembly: GCF_044744145.1. Lineage (NCBI taxonomy): Bacteria > Bacillati > Actinomycetota > Actinomycetes > Kitasatosporales > Streptomycetaceae > Streptomyces > Streptomyces sp. NPDC087422. The sequence continues at coordinate 785,716 of NZ_JBIUXT010000004.1, forward strand.
TGTCCAGGGCGGCCAGTTCGAGCGGGGCGTCCGCGGAAGCCGCGTCCGAGGCCGTGGCCGACTCCGAGGCCGCCGCCGTACCGCAGTGCGGGCAGCGCGGGTGCGGGAGCAGCGGTTCGGCGACGGTGTCGAGCGAGTCGATGTCCTGGACGAGGAGTTGGTTCTCCGTCTCGGCCGGGAGGACGCCGGTGGTGCGGCGGAAGACCTCGTACGCCAGGAGGTTGCCGATCATCGCGGCGAGCGGTCCGCCGACGACGGGGGCGGGGCTGTCGCGGGGCCCCGCGGGGGCGACCGCGCTCCACAGGTCGGCCGCGGCGCCCGCCTCGCCGTTGGCGCCGAGCCGCAGCGCGGCGCAGGTCCAGCAGCCGGCGGTGCCGGTCGCCATGAGCGGGCCGATGACGACGGACTCGCCGAACGTCCAGGCGGGGAGCAGCAGTCGGCCGGCGGGCAGGCCCGCGTCGAGGAGCCGGGCGATCTGCCGGGGGCCGCGTTCGCCGGTGACCAGGACCGTGTCGTAGCCGTCGAGGTGTTCCCAGCCGTATGTGCCGGGCGCGCCCTCCGCGTCGGCCGGGTCGTCCAGCCAGTCCAGCTCGACCGGGCAGTTCTCGGCGCGCAACGCCCGTGCTTCGTCGAGGACTTCGGCGAAGCGGTTGCCGGGGCTGTCGACGGCGCGCGGCACGGCGACGGCGGCGCAGCCGTTGCGGACGAGGCCGAGGACGGCCCAGCGGGCGAGGGCGTCGTCGCCGAGTACGGCCACGCGGGCCTGCCGGAAGCGCCGGAAGCGGTCGGCGGCGCCGTCGGTGTAGTGGTCGACGTAGTCGATCTGCGCGGCGAAGCGCTCGGTGACGGCGGAGTCGAGCGGTTCGGTGTCGCTCCGCGCGGGGACGGCGTCGCGGGCGAAACCACGCGCGTAGAGCGTGCCTACCAGCCGTACCACCATCTCGCGCTGCTTGTCGCCGAGGCCCTGGCAGAGCGCGGCCACGGTGTGGTCGCCGGTCAGGTGCGGGACGATCAGCGTCGCGAAGCGGTAGGCGGAGGGCATGACGACGCTGAAGCCGCCGCGCGCGTTGTGGAAGTGCACGCCGGTCGGGGTCTGCGTGTAGAGCACGTCCCGGCGGATCCGCGGCCGGGTGTCGGCGATCTCGTCATACGGTGACACCATGTCAGTCACGCCTCCGTAGGATGCAGTTCCACGGCGCTCGGCCGCTGCGATGGGGTGGGGGTGTGCCCGGTGCGTCCGGGGGGCGCGGCGCCGCCGACCCCGTCGGCCGCCGCTGCGCGGGTGAACACCCGCAGGAGTTCGTGCATCCGGTAGAGACCGCGCGGGCCCTCTTCGAGCAGTCCCGCGCCGACCAGGCTGTCCAGGACGCGACCGCCCTCGACGGGTTCGCCCGCGACCGGGTCGGCGCCCGCGTCACGGACCGGCGCCGGGCCTCCGGATGCCGCCGGGCGCGGGTCGCCGCGGGTCACCGGCCGGCCCTGCGGCGGCGGGCTCTGCTCGGATTCACCGCGCAGGATGGCCAGTTCGAGGCGTTGCAGCGCGGGTCCAGGGTCCACGCCGAGGGCCTGGGCGAGGTGGTTCTTGACCCGCCGGTACTCGGCGAGCGCTTCGGCGCGGCGGCCGACGCGGTACAGCGCTTCCATCAACTGCTCGGTGAACCGCTCGTGCAGCGGGTGGGCGCGGGCCGTCGGCCAGATCTCGGCCACCGCCTCCCGGTGCCGCCCGCATGCCAGTTCGAGGTCGAAGACGCGCTCGATCGCGCGCAGCCATTCCTCGTGCAGCCGGGGCAGTTCGTCGCGGTGCAGCAGGTCGGAGGGGACGTTGGCCAGCAGCGGCGGCTGCCACAGGGCGAGCGCGGAGCGCAGCAGACGCAATTCGGCGTCGGGCTCCTCGGTGGCGTACGCCTGGTCGAGGAGTTCGCGGAACTGCACCAGGTCGAGGGTCGCGGCGTCCGCCGTGAGCCGGTATCCGCCGGGTACGGCTTCGATGGTGTTGCCCGCGATCCCGTATTTGCCGAACAGCCGGCGCAATCGCAGGACGCAACTGTGCAGGGCGGACTTGGCCTGGGCAGGAGTCTCCTCGCCCCAGATGACGCGTTGCAGGAAGTCGGCGGAGACGACGGAATTGGCATTCAGCAGCAATGCGGCCAGGAGTGCGGCGGGCCGCGACGGCTGAAGCACCGCGGATTCGCTGCCGTCGGTGACGGCCAGCATTCCGAGTACCGTGAATCGCGTCTGCGGGACTACCTGCGGCGGCGTATCGCCTTTTGCCGTTGGTAATCCAGCACTATTTTCGAGCGCGTTGGACCAGACCACCAATCCACCATCCCCGTTGCCCCGTTACGACCGCTGTCACACCCGGCGGGAGTGGGCCGGAGTGAGGCAGAATCCCCTGAGGGTCATACCTATTGGCGGTCACCGAGGACAGTACGGCAGCACTCTTTGCCTTGTCCAGGGAAAAATCACGTGACACCGGGTTACCGGTCTGTTAGATGGGGTCGGTGTACCCAAAATGTGAACTCGCTCCCGGAATCGGGACACACCGGACCGTATCCCTCCGGTACGGATGCGAGTAATCGGACATACTTCGCAGTATTGCGGGAGCGTAAAGCGGCATTCCCCTTACCCCTCACCGGGCGGCTTTATGCCCGTCACCCCGAGGTCGACTTTGATTTACGTGTCAAGTTTCTGTCGGATTTTGACCGGGCGTGCTCGCCAGAGGAATAGACCAGCGCCATTCCGTGACACCCGCGCCCGGCCTGAGCTGCGGAGGGTCGCCGCCGACCGGATCGCACGCGGACGCGCGCACGGGAGAAGGCCCGGACGGGCGGCCGGGCGCGGACCGCGGCGGACGGGGCCGCGGAGACTTGACAGCCGCCGAGGGGCTGATTCAATGTTCCACAAGACAGAAAACAACTTCCGCAATACGGAAGGTGCGCACACTAGTGAGCTTCACCGACGCGCGCTTCGATGTGAACCTCTCGATCCTGTTCACCGAACTCCCGCTGCTGGAGCGGCCCGCGGCCGCCGCTGCGGCGGGCTTCGACGCGGTCGAGCTGTGGTGGCCGTGGACCGACGACCCCACGCCGGACCAGGCCCGGCTCGACGGGCTTCGGTCCGCGCTCGAAGCGGCCGGGACCCGGCTCGTGGGCCTCAACTTCTACGCGGGCGAGCTGCCGGGGCCCGACCGCGGCGCGCTGTCGGTGCCCGGCGCCGAGTCGGACCGCTTCCGCGCCAACATCGACGTCGCCGCGGACTTCGCCGCGTCCGTCGGCTGCACCGCGCTGAACGCGCTGTACGGCAACCGGGTCGACGGCGTCGACCCGGCGGTCCAGGACGAGCTGGCGCTGGAGAACCTGGTGCTGGCCGCGCGCGCCGCCCACCGGGTCGGCGCCACCTTGCTCATCGAGGCGCTGAACGCACCCGAGTCACCGCGCTGTCCGCTGGTCAGCGCCCCGGCCGCGGTCGCGGTCGTCGACCGGGTCAACGCCGCCACCGGCCTGGACAACACGCGCTTCCTGCTGGACCTGTACCACCTGTCGATGAACGGCGAGGACCTGCCCGAGGTCATCGACCGCTACGCCGACAGGACCGGGCACGTCCAGATCGCCGACAATCCGGGCCGCGGCGCCCCCGGCACCGGCACCCTCCCGCTGGAGGAGCTGCTCGGCCGCTTGCGGAAGGCGGGCTACACCGGCTGGACCGGTCTGGAGTACAAGCCGGGCGCCGACGGCTCGGGCAACGCCTTCGGCTGGATTCCCGGCAGGCAGCCGCGCCCGTAGACGCGCGAGGAGCGGCGCGCCCCCGACACGCGGACCGCGCTCCCGTACCCCACCATCCCCTGAGAGGACCCCATGAGCACCCACCTTCCCAAGGTCGCCTGGATCGGACTCGGCATCATGGGCTCCCCCATGGCCGAGAATCTGATCAAGGCCGGATACGACGTCACCGGCTACACGCTGGAGGCCGCGAAGCTGGAGCGGCTGGCGGCCAACGGCGGCACGGCCGCCGGGTCGATCGCCGAGGCCGTACGGGACGCCGATGTGATCGTCACGATGGTCCCGGCGTCGCCGCAGGTCGAGGCCATCGCGTACGGCGAGGACGGCATCCTGGCGCACGCGCGGTCGGGGGCGCTGCTCATCGACACCTCCTCCATCACCCCGCAGACCTCGGTGGACCTGGCGAAGGCCGCCGCGGACAAGGGCATCCGCGTGCTGGACGCGCCGGTGTCCGGCGGCGAGGCGGGCGCGGTCGAGGCCGTACTGTCGATCATGGTCGGCGGTGAGCGGGCCGACTTCGACGAGGCCAAGCCGCTGCTGGACGCGCTCGGCAAGACGGTGATCCTGTGCGGCCCGCACGGCGCGGGGCAGACGGTGAAGGCCGCCAACCAGTTGATCGTCGCGGTCAACATCCAGGCGTGCGCCGAGGCCGTGGTCTTCCTGGAGAAGTCCGGCGTCGACCTGAACGCCGCCCTTGAGGTGCTCAACGGCGGTCTGGCCGGCTCCACCGTGCTGACCCGTAAGAAGGACAACTTCCTCGCGCGCGAATTCGCGCCCGGCTTCCGGATCGACCTGCACCACAAGGACATGGGCATCGTCACCGACGCCGCCCGTACCGTCGGCGCCGCGCTCCCGGTCGGCTCCGTGGTGGCCAACCTGGTGGCCTCGCTGCGCGCCCAGGGCGACGGCGGCCTCGACCACTCCGCGCTGCTGCGCGGTGTGGAGCGGCTGTCCGGCCTCCCGGTCGAGGACTGACACACCCGATGTCCTGACCCCATGAACTCCGCCCGGTGGTGCGTGACTTGTCCTGTCGCGCCCAAACGCACCACCGGGCGGTACCACCCTCTTCCTCTCTTCGGGCCCGCTCGTCACGGAAGGCCGTCATGCCCTGGCGTACGGGGAGTGCTCCCGGCCGTGGTCCAGGTGCGGCAAACTCCTGCACTATGGGATGTGCACGTTGTCATAGGCACATTCCGCCGCCGCAGACCGGGAGTTGTCCACATGGCAGAGAGGGTGCTCGTGCGCTGTCCGGCCTGCGACCGTGAGCACACGTACACCGCGCCCACCTTCCCGTGCGCGTGCGGTGCGCCGCTCGCGCTCCCGGTGCTGTCCGGGGGCGCGCCCGAGCAGATCGGGCACAAGACGTGGGACGACTCGTGGGTACGGCTGCGGTGTCCCGACTGCGGCCGGGCCGACGAGTGGCCGAAGCCGGAGTTCGACTGTGCCTGCGGCGCCCTGATCCGGCTGCCGTTGGCGGGCGAGGCCGCGCAGGAGGCCGGGGCCGTGCCCGCGGGGGCGCATCAGGCGGATTCGCCGCCCGAGCCCACCGGGCAGGTTCCGCCGCCGCCGACGGACCGGCCGCCGTTCCGGCCGGTCACGATCAGGACCGGCAGGGACGCGCTGACCGCCGCCGCGCAGTTCCTGAAGTGGCTGGGCTTCGGCGGGATACGGCTGGCCGGGGACCGTACGGCCAACGGCATCGATCTGCGCGGGGACGGACTGGTCGCCCAGGTCGACCCGACCACGCAGCCCACCGCGGCCCGTGACGTGGAGTGCCTCTGGCTGAACTGCGCCAACGAGGACGCGGTCGGGGCCTTCTTCTCGCTGGCCGGTTACGCCCACGACGCGCGGCTGCGCGCCGACCAGCTCGGCGTACCGCTGTTCGTGATGGACCTGACCGGCACCCCGCAGCCGGTGAACGACGCGGCGGACGAGTTGATCAGGACGGGCCCCGGCACCCCCGGCTGACCCGCCCCCCTTTTCCGGCACCTCCGGCTGATCCCCCTTTCCGGCACCCCCGGCTGACCCGCCCCCCTTCACGGTGCCCCGAGGCGCCCGGCAGCGCGAATTCCCGCGCGCCGGGCGCCTTTTCGCTGCCCGGGACGCCTCTTGACGCGCGCACCGGCACGGCTTACGTTCATTCCATATCGCAGAACTACTTTTCCACATAGCGGAAAGCTTGGAGGGAAGTAGTCGCCGACAGAAGCAGGAGAGGGACCTCATGCCTCGTATGACCGCCGCCCGCGCGGCCGTGGAGATCCTCAAGCTGGAGGGCGTCGACGTCGCCTTCGGGGTGCCCGGGGCCGCGATCAACCCCTTCTACGCTGCGCTCAAGGCGTCCGGCGGCATCCGCCACACGCTGGCCAGGCACGTCGAGGGCGCCTCGCACATGGCCGAGGGCTACACCCGCACCAGCCCCGGCAACATCGGGGTGTGCGTCGGCACCTCGGGCCCTGCGGGCACCGACATGATCACCGGCCTGTACTCGGCGACCGGCGACTCCGTCCCGATCCTGTGCATCACCGGCCAGGCCCCGACCTCCGTGATCCACAAGGAGGACTTCCAGGCGGTCGACATCGCCTCGATCGCCGCGCCGGTCACCAAGGCGGCGACCACCGTGCTGGAGGCCGCGCAGGTCCCCGGCGTCTTCCAGCAGGCGTTCCACCTGATGCGCTCGGGCCGTCCGGGACCCGTGCTGATCGACCTGCCGATCGACGTCCAGCTCACCGAGATCGAGTTCGACCCGGAGACGTACCAGCCGCTGCCGGTCTACAAGCCCGCCGCGTCCCGCGCCCAGATCGACAAGGCGCTCGCGATGCTGCTGGCCTCGCGGCGCCCGCTGATCGTCGCGGGCGGCGGCATCCTCAACGCCGACGCCAGCGACCTGCTGGTCGAATTCGCCGAGCTGACCGGCACCCCGGTCATCCCGACCCTGATGGGCTGGGGCGCCATCCCCGACGACCACGAGCTGAACGCGGGCATGGTCGGCCTCCAGACCTCGCACCGGTACGGCAACGCCACGTTCCTGGAGTCGGACTTCGTCCTCGGCATCGGCAACCGCTGGGCCAACCGCCACACCGGCTACAAGCTCGACGTCTACACCGCGGGCCGCACCTTCGTGCACGTCGACATCGAGCCCACCCAGATCGGCAAGATCTTCGCCCCCGACTACGGCATCGCCTCGGACGCCAAGGCCGCGCTCGCGCTCTTCGTCGAGGCTGCCCGCGAGCTGAAGGCCGAGGGCAGGCTGCCCGACCGCCGCGCCTGGATCGACTCCACGCTGGAGCGCAAGGCGACCTTGCAGCGGCGTACGCACTTCGACGACATCCCGATCAAGCCGCAGCGCGTCTACGAGGAGATGAACCGGGCCTTCGGCCCCGAGACGCGGTACGTCACCACCATCGGCCTCTCGCAGATCGCGGGCGCGCAGATGCTGCACGTCTACCGCCCCCGGCACTGGATCAACTGCGGCCAGGCGGGCCCGCTGGGCTGGACCATCCCGGCCGCCCTCGGTGTCGCCACCGCGGACCCGGACGCGCAGGTCGTCGCCCTGTCCGGCGACTACGACTTCCAGTTCATGCTGGAGGAGCTGGCGGTCGGCGCGCAGCACCGGATCCCGTATGTGCACGTGCTGGTGAACAACTCGTACCTGGGGCTGATCCGGCAGGCGCAGATCGGTCTCGACATCGATTTCCAGGTCAATCTGGAGTTCGAGAACGTCAACTCGCCCGAGCTGGGCGTCTACGGCGTCGACCACGTCAAGGTGGTCGAGGGCCTGGGCTGCAAGGCGATCCGGGTCACCGACCCGGCCGAGCTGGGCGCGGCGTTCGAGCAGGCCAAGAAGCTGGCGGCCGAGTACCGGGTGCCGGTGGTGGTCGAGGCGATCCTGGAGCGGATCACCAACATCTCGATGAGCACGACGGCCGACATCAGCAACGTCGTGGAATTCGAGGAGCTGGCCACCGAGCCGGGCCACGCGCCCACGGCGGTCGTGCCGCTGCGGGTCTGAGGTCCACGGGCCCGGCGGGTCTGAGGTCCACGGGCCGGCGGGCCCAGCAGTCACGGCCCGGCCGTCACGCGGCTTCGGGCCCGGCGGTCACGCTCCTTCGGGCTTGAAGTCCTCCCGCAGCTCCACCTTGCGGATCTTGCCGCTGACCGTCATCGGGAAGGCGTCCATGATCCGCAGGTGGCGCGGCACCTTGAAGTGCGCGAGCCGGTCGGCGCAGAAGTCCTTGATCTCGGCGAGGGTCGGCGGGTCGGCCGGGTCGCGCGGGATCACACAGGCCAGGATCTCCTCGCCGTACCGCTCGTCGGGCACCCCGACCACCTGCACGTCGGAGATCTTCGGGTGGGTGTACAGGAACTCCTCGATCTCCCGCGGGTACACGTTCTCCCCGCCGCGGATGATCATGTCCTTGATCCGGCCGACGATGGCGAGATAGCCGTCGTCCCGCATCGTCGCGAGGTCGCCGGTGTGCATCCAGCGCCCGGCGTCCACCGCCTCGGCCGTGCGCTCCGGCTCCTCCCAGTAGCCGAGCATCACCGAGTAGCCGCGGGTGCACAGTTCGCCGGGCTCGCCGCGCGGCACGGTGACGCCGCTGACCGGGTCGACGACCTTGACCTCCAGGTGCGGCAGGACCCGGCCGACGGTGGCGGTGCGGTGTTCGAGGGCGTCGTCCATCCGGGTCTGGGTGGAGACCGGCGAGGTCTCGGTCATCCCGTAGCAGATGGACACCTCGGCCATGTGCATCTCGGCCATCACCCGCTTCATCACCTCGACCGGGCACGGCGATCCGGCCATGATGCCGGTCCGCAGCGACGACAGGTCGTAGTCGGCGAAGTCGGGCAGTCCCAGCTCGGCTATGAACATCGTGGGGACGCCGTAGAGCGAGGTGCAGCGCTCCTCCTGGACGGCGCGCAGGGTCGCGGCCGGGTCGAAGGAGGGGGCCGGGATGACGATGCACGCGCTGTGCGTGGTGATGCCGAGGTTGCCCATCACCATGCCGAAGCAGTGGTAGAAGGGCACCGGCAGACAGACCCGGTCCTCCTGCGTGTAGCCGACCGTCTCGCCCACGAAATAGCCGTTGTTGAGGATGTTGTGGTGCGAGAGCGTGGCGCCCTTGGGGAAGCCCGTGGTGCCCGAGGTGTACTGGATGTTGATCGGGTCGTCGCAGCTCAACGTCGCCTCGACGGCGGCGACTTGATCCTCGGACACACCGTCGGCGGCGGCCAGCAGGGCGTCCCAGGTCGGGTCGCCGATGAAGACGACCTCGCGCAGCAGCGGACAGTTGCCGCGCACCTCGCCGACCATCCCGCGGTAGTCGCTGGTCTTGTGGCCGGTGGAGGAGATCAGCACCTCGATGCCGGACTGCCGCAGGACGTAGTCGAGTTCGTGCACGCGGTAGGCCGGGTTGATGTTGACCATGACCGCGCCGATCCGCGCGGTGGCGTACTGCACCAGCACCCACTCGGGGCAGTTGACCGCCCAGATGCCGACGCGGTCGCCCTTGATCACCCCGCGGCCGAGCAGTCCGCGCGCCAACCGGTCGACGTCCGCGCCGAATTGGGCGTACGTCCAGCGCCGCCCGCTCGCCACGTCCACCAGGGCCTCGCGTGCGGGGTGCGCGGCGATCGCCCTGTCGAGATTGCGCCCGATGGTGTCCCCGAGCAACGGCGTCTCCCCTGTCCCGTGCGCGTAGGAGGGCTCGGCGCTCCGGGCCGCCGGGCCGCCCGCCGCGCTCACTTGTAGTCCTCCTCGTGGAATTCGCCGCTCCCGTCGTGCATCGTGCGTTCGCGCAGCTCGATGCGGCGGATCTTGCCGGAGACGGTCTTGGGGAGGTCGGCGAACTCCAGCCGCCTGATGCGCTTGTACGGGGCGAGGACGGCCCGCGAGTGCGCGAAGATCGCCTTGGCGGTCTCGCCGTCCGGGGCCCAGCCCTCGGCGAGGACGACGTACGCCTTCGGTACGGCCAGCCGCAGTTCGTCGGGCGCGGGCACGACCGCCGCCTCGGCGACCGCCTCGTGTTCGAGCAGCGCGCTCTCCAGCTCGAAGGGCGAGATCTTGTAGTCGGACGCCTTGAAGACGTCGTCGGCGCGGCCGATGTACGTGATGTAGCCGTCGGCGTCGCGCGAGCCGATGTCGCCGGTGCGGTAGAAGCCGCCGCCCATCGCCTCGGCGGTCAGCTCGGGCTCGCCCGCGTACCCGGTCATCAGGCCGACCGGCCGGCCCCGGCGCAGGTCGAGGCAGATCTCGCCCTCGTCGCCGGTCTCGCCGGTCACCGGGTCGACGAGCGCGACCGTGTAGCCGGGCGTCGGCCGTCCCATGGAGCCGGCCTTGACCAGTTGGCCCGGGCTGTTGGCGACCTGCACGGCGGTCTCGGTCTGCCCGAAGCCGTCCCTGATCAGCACGCCCCACACCCGCCGTACGTGCTCGATGACCTCGGGGTTCAGCGGTTCACCGGCCGCGACCGCCTCGCGCGGCGGGGTGCCCAGCGCGCTGAGGTCGGCCTGGATCAGCATCCGCCAGACCGTGGGCGGGGCGCAGAAACTGGTCACCCGGGCGCGTGCCATCTCGGCCATCAGCCGGGCGGCGTCGAAGCGCGTGTAGTTGTGCACGAAGACGGTCGCCTCGGCGTTCCACGGCGCGAACAGACTCGACCAGGCGTGCTTGGCCCATCCGGGTGACGAGATGTTGAGGTGGACGTCACCTGGCCGCAGCCCGATCCAGTACATCGTGGCGAGGTGGCCGACCGGGTACGAGAGGTGGCTGTGCTCGACCAGCTTGGGCTTGGCGGTGGTGCCCGAGGTGAAGTAGAGCATCAGCGGGTCGCCCGAGGGGGTCGGCCCTTCGGGTACGAAGCCGGGGTCCGCCGCGTACGCGTCCTCGTAGGAGAGCCAGCCGTCGGGGGCGCCGCCGACCGCGATCCGCGTGTAGTCGCCGGGGACTTCGGCGAATTTCCCGGTGTCCGCGGCGCGTACGACGACGTGCCGGGCGGCGCCGCGGTCGATACGGTCGCGCAGGTCGGCGGGGCCGAGCAGCGGGGTGGCGGGGATGACGACGGCCCGCAGCTTCATGGCGGCGAGCGCGGTCTCCCACTGCTCCGCCTGGTTGCCGAGCATCACCAGGACCCGCTCGCCCGCGCGGACGCCGCGCGCCCGCAGCCAGTTGGCCACCTTCGCGGACCGCTCGGCCATCTCCGCGAAGGAGATCCTGACCTCGGTGCCGTCCTCCTCGACGATCCACAGCGCGGTGCGGTCGTTGTCCTTCGCGATGGCGTCGAACCAGTCCAGCGCCCAGTTGAATTCCTCGGGCTCCGGCCACCGGAAGCCCTCGCGGGCCGCCTGGTAGTCCTCACGGTGCCGCAGCAGGAAGTCACGGGCGGCCCGGAAAGCACCGGTCGCGTCCGTTGCCGCCATCTGTCCTCCTCATCGATGGACCCCTCGGTAGCATCGTGCGGTAGTGACCTGGGTCTCACTACCCCCGGACGGGGGTGAGAGCCGGTGTCCGATTCCGTCCGGCCGGGAGTCACGGGCTCCTGGCCGGGGTGGACGGTCGGGGGCGAGGAGGTGGATCGGGTGGACGGTCAGCGGGGCGAGGCGGTCGAGGTACGGGCCGCGTTGCTGCGAATGCGCAGGTCGGGGCTGTTGCCGGTGGCCTTCGGCGGACTGGTGACCGGCGCCGCGGGCCAGGCGGGCGGCTACGGCGCCCGGCAGTTCCGTATCTCCGAGATGTCCGGTACCGACACCGAGTCGCTGCGGGGCCTCGCCATCACCACCGGCAACGGTCTGGGCGGCAAGACCCTCGCCACGGTCCGGCCCTGCTCGGTCACCGACTACGGCTCGTCCCGCGTGATCAGCCACGAGTACGACCCGCCCGTCGCCGCCGAGGGGCTGCGCTCGGTGCTCGCGGTGCCCGTCGTCGTCCGCCGCCGGGTGCGCGGGGTGCTGTACGGCGCGCTGCGGCAGCCGTACGCCCTGGGCGACCGTCCGCTGTCCGTCGCCCTCGACGCGGTCCGCGAACTGGAGCAGGCGCTGGCCGTACGGGACGAGGCCCAGCGGCTGCTCTCCTTCTGCCAGCAGCCGTTGACCGCCGACCCGCGGGCCTGGGAGCAGGTGCGCGAGGCGCATCTCGAACTGCGCGCGCTGGCCACCCGCATTCCCGATGTGCGGCTGCGGCAGGAACTGCTGTCCGCCTGCGCCCGGTTGGCCTCGGCCGCGGTCCCCTCCGGCGCGGCGTCGCGGGTCCCGCGCCCGGCGCCGCTGACCCCGCGCGAGCTGGACGTGCTGGCCTCGGTGGCGTCGGGCGCCACCAACGCGGCGGCTGCCGCGCGGCTTCGGCTGCGGCCCGAGACGGTGAAGAGCTATCTGCGGTCCGCGATGCGGAAGCTGGGTGCCCACACGCGACTTGAGGCCGTGGTCGCGGCGCGCCGCGAGGGCCTGCTGCCCTGACCTCGGGCGGATGAACGGCGGCGTTATTGGGGGGCCTCAGCCGGGGGCCCGCGGTTACGCTCGTCGGACCTGCGGCGCGCCGACGGCGCGGACTGCGGGAGTCGAGGCGTGGAGGGGGACGGGATGTCGGTCGACCGGTTGGCCGGGTTCGCGGCGATGTCGTTGGTGCTGGTGCTGATTCCGGGTCCGAGCGTGCTGTTCGTGCTCGGCCGGGCGCTGGCCCACGGGCGGCGGACCGCGCTGGGCAGTGTGCTGGGGAACGCCACGGGCGCGTATGTGCTGGTGACGGCGGTGTCGGTGGGGCTCGGGGAGATCGTCGCGCGGTCGGTGACGGTGTTCGTGGCGCTGAAGCTGGCGGGCGCCGCGTATCTGGTCTATCTGGGGGTGAAGGCGTTCCGGCAGCGGGGCGCGCTGTCGGCGGCGATGAGCGCGGACGAACCGGCCGGGGCCGCCCGGGGGGATCTCCGTACGCTCTGGGAGGGGTTCGTGGTCGGCGTGACGAATCCGAAGACGATGGTGTTCTTCGCGGCCGTGCTGCCGCAGTTCGTCGACCGGGGCGCGGGGCACGTACACGAGCAGATGCTGCTGCTCGGGCTGGTGTTCACGGTGATCGCGCTGATCTGCGACAGCGTCTGGGCGCTGACCGCGTCGGCGGCCCGTACCTGGTTCGCCCGCTCGCCGCGGCGGCTGGCGGCCGTCGGCGGCACCGGGGGTCTGGCGATGATCGGCCTGGGTGTGACGGTCGCGGTCACGGGGCGCGCCGACCAGTAGGCCGGACCCCGCGGCGCGCCGGATGTGACATGTACGCGCGCGGTGGACCACCGCCCTCACCCCTCCCGCCCGGCCGTCGTGCCTGGTGGGACGGGTGGATCGGGTGATGTGATCAGAGGCACAGGGCACGCGGCAACGAAACGTTTGCGTTTCGATAGGTCGGGTCGTACCGTCGTTGGAGTACGAAACCGTTTCGTTCATGCAGCGGTTCCGGTCGGTTCCTGCCCGTCCCGTTCCTCCTCAGGAGTCCCGCCTCATGTCATCCCAGTCCACCGCCGACGCGCACGTCGGCGACTCCGCCGCGGCCTCAGGGCCCCTCGGCGCGGGCCCCACGGGCCCGGTGCAGAAGACAGAGAAGGCGAACCACCGCTGGTGGGTGCTGAGCGTCATCGCGCTCGCCCAGCTCATGGTCGTCCTCGACGCCACCATCGTGAACATCGCCCTGCCGTCCGCCCAGAACGCCCTCGGCTTCAGCGACGGAAACCGGCAGTGGATCGTCACCGCGTACTCCCTCGCCTTCGGCTCCCTGCTGCTGCTCGGCGGACGCCTGGCCGACCTCATCGGCCGCAAGATCGTCTTCCTGATCGGCGTCGTCGGCTTCGCGGGCGCCTCCGCCCTCGCCGGCGCCGCGCAGAACTTCGAGGTGCTGGTCACCGGCCGCGCCCTCCAGGGCCTGTTCGGCGCCCTGCTCGCGCCGGCCGCGCTGTCGCTGCTCAACACGACCTTCACCGACGCCAAGGAACGCGCCAAGGCGTTCGGCATCTACGGCGCCATCGCGGGCGCGGGCGGCGGTGTGGGCCTGCTGCTCGGCGGCGTGCTCACCGAGCACCTGAGCTGGCGCTGGACGCTGTACGTGAACCTGATCTTCGCCGTCCTCGCCTTCGTCGGCGGTATGGCCTTCCTGCGCAAGGGCGCTCCCGCCGACCGCCCCAAGCTCGACGTCCCCGGCACGGTCATGGTCGTCGCGGGTCTGTTCGGCCTGGTCTACGGCTTCTCGAACGCCGAGACCCACCACTGGGGCTCCCCGATGACCTGGGGCTTCCTGGTCGCGGGCGGCGTGCTGGTCGGCGCCTTCGCCTGGTGGCAGACCAGGGCCGCGCACCCGCTGCTGCCGCTGCGCGTCCTGCTGGACCGTGACCGCGGCGCGTCCTTCATCATGCTGGCGATCTCCGGCGCCGGGATGTTCGGCGTCTTCCTCTTCCTGACCTACTTCCTCCAGGCGTCGCTGCACTACACGCCGGTCAAGACCGGTCTGGCGTTCCTGCCGATGATCGGCGCGCTGATGGTCTCCGCGCAGATCGCCACCAACAACCTGATGCCGCGGTTCGGGCCCCGCCCGATCGTCCCGCTCGGCATGGCGATGGCCGGCGCCGGTATGGCCTGGCTGACCGTCCTCGACCTCAACAGCACCTACGCGGCGCACGTCCTGCCGCAGTTGCTCGTCATCGGATTCGGTATCGGCCTGGCCCTGCCGCCCGCCATGAGCGTGGCCACCGCGGGGATCGCCGCCGACGACGCCGGTGTGGCCTCCGCGGCCGTCAACACCATGCAGCAGGTGGGCGGTTCCATCGGTACGGCGCTGCTGAACACGCTGGCCGCCAGCGCCGCGACGAGCTACCTGTCCAGCCACAAGCCGTCCCCGGCCGTGGCCGCGCAGGCCCAGCTCCACAGCTACTCCACCGCCTACTGGTGGTCGGCGGCCCTCTTCGCCGTCGGCTTCGTCCTCGCCGCCCTCATGTACCGCAGCGGCCGTCCCAGCCAGGGCGACACCACCGTCCAGGCCGTCCACATGTAAGCAAGCCTCCGGGCTCCCCAAGCCCCCCGGCCCCGCAGTGAGCGGTAGTGGGCCGGGGTCAAGGGGACCGGGCCGCCGGGTCATCGTGGGGACGGGACACCCGGCACCCCCGGCCCCCCGACCGGCCGCCCGGCCAGTGCGCCGCCCCCGTGCGCACAGGCCGGGCGGCCGGTCTCTCTTTTCCCGCACCCTGTCCGACGGGTAGGGTGCGGCGCATGATCCTCCCCCACCGTGTCTAGGCAGCGGTAAGCGCCCACAGACGACCGGCCCCGCCCTGACGGCGGGTTGACGGCGCTGCGCGGCATACGCGAAACCGCCCGCCTTCCCCCGGAAACCCGAGGATCACCCCCATGTCCGCGCCTGCCCGGGCTGCGTCCTACGCTGCCGTCTTCCGTCTTCCCCATGCCCGCCGCACCTTCGGTGCGGCCCTTTTCGGACGCCTCGGCTACGGCGTCGTCTCGCTCTCCCTCGTCCTGTCCCTGACCTCCGCCACCGGGTCGCTGTCGCGCGGCGGGCTGCTGGCCACGCTCTTCGCGACCGTGTCCGTCCTGCTCGGCCCCGCGCGGGCCGCGCTCGTGGACCGCTGGGGCGCCAGGCGCGGCCTGACCACGCTGGCGCTGCCGTTCGCCACGACCCTGTTCGTCCTGGCCGCGGCCGTTCGGGAGCCCGGCACGCCGCTGTGGGCGTTCGCCGGGCTCAGCGGCGCGGCGGGGGCGCTGTGTCCGCCGCTCGGGCCGACGATGCGCGCGCTGTGGGACGCGCTGACGCCCGACGAGGCGCTGCTGCAAAGGGCGTTCAGCGTCGACACGGTCGCGGAGGAGCTGATCTTCCTCAGCGGGCCGCTGCTCGTGGTGGCCGTGCACCCGGTGAACGGCCTGGTGCTCTCCGGCGCCCTGATCGGCTGCGGCACGCTCGCGATGGTCACCTCCCCCGCCGCCCGGCTGCTGCCGCCGCGCCACACGTCGACCGCTTCGGCGGCCGGGCGGCTGCGGCTGTTCGGCGAGAAGGGCGGCGGCGTCCGCAGGGCCGCGTACGCCGCCGCCGGGATCGGCTGCTGCCTCGGCTGCGTGGAGCTGTTCGTGATCGCCTTCGCCGACCGGCACCACCACCCCTCGGCGGTCGGCTGGATCCTCGCCGCGCAGTCGGCGGGCAGCGCGCTCGGCGGCCTGCTGTACGGCCGGATCTCCTGGCGGCTGCCCGCCGCCGCCCGGCTCCCCGGCCTGCTCCTCGTCCTGGCCGCGCTCGTCTCGGTCACGGCCGCCGCCCCCGTACTCACGGTGTTCGGCCTGTGCGTCGCCGCCGCGGGCACCTTGACCGCGCCGATCCTCTCGACCGCCTATCTCGCGGCGGCGGGCGCGGCGCCCGACGGCGCCACCACCCGCGCGACGACCTGGGTCAACTCGGCCGTCAACGCCGGGTCGTCGGCCGGTGGCGCCGTGGCCGCACTGCTGGTCGCCGGCGTGCCGCCGGCGCTCTGCTTCCTCCTGGCGGCGGTCCCGCCGCTGCTGGCCGCCGTCGCGATCGGCTGGGCGCGGCGGACGAGGGGCGGGGCCGAGGGTCCCGTGCTCGCGGAGGAGGGCGGAGGCGTCTGAGCGCCCGGCCACGGGGCGGCGGGCGGGCCCTCAGAGTTTGGGGGCCGCCCGGTTGAGGCGCGTGGCCAGGCCCTCGTAGTGCACGACCAGACCGTCGGCGTCCACGTCGATCTCGCTGCGGTACGTGCCGGAGGCGTAGCCGAGCCGGGCCCCTGACATCAGCGGGGTCAGGTGGGTGTAGCCCTGGATGGAGGGGCGGACGGCGAGGGTCGGGACGGGGACGAAGGCCATCAGGAAGTCCTGATGGCCTTCGTTGCGGTGGAGTTGGTGCCGCAGCACCGGCATCGTGTTGGTGAGCGGTGACATGCCGAGGTCGCAGTCGAGCGCGCCGTCGAGCGCGAGGACGACCTGCCCGTTGGCCGTCCAGCGGCTGCGCTCGTCCCGGCGCAGTTCGAGGTCGTAGGTGCCGTCGACGGTGTGCGAGGTGACGTGCAGCCGCCGGGTCACGTACCCGGCATCGGTGTCCAACTCATAGCTCAGCCAGTACGGTTCGGGCTTCAGTCCGACCGCGCGGCCGTGCGCGCGCAGCCGTCCGGCGGCCAGTTCGACCCACGCGGTCTCGTATCCGCCGGTCTCCTCGACCTGCCAGGTGAGTACGGTGTTCGGCGCTGTCATGGCGCAAACGTAACGTTCGCCCCGGATCGGACGCCATAAGCGTGGCGAGGGCACATGGACGACGGCGGTCCGCGGCCGTGTCCGGCGGACGCGTCACTCGATCGGCGGGTGCCGGGCGCGGGGCGGGCGGGCGGCCGAAGCGGCGCGCGGGCCCGGTCGGCGCGGTGTCCACGCCTCGACCTCGCCGAATGCGCGTCCGGCGGCCGGGTTACGGTGGCTGCATGCACGTGAGCCAGCACGACGGACCCGGTGACCGGACTCCCGAAGGACAGCCCCACGAGCAGACGGCCCCCGCGACGGCCCGCGAGACGCCCCCCGGGCCGGTCTCGCCGACCGCGGAATCCGTGCCCGTACCGGAAGGGCCGCTGTATGTGCCGGTGCGACAGGGGCCCGCGGGCTATGTCGTACGGCTGTGGCGTACGCCCGTCGGCAGCAGGACGGCGGTCGCCTTCACCAGTGACCAGCGGCTGCGCTCGGTGCTGGGGCCGACCCAGCCGTGGATCAAGCTCTCGGAGAGCGCGCTGCGCGCGATGGCCGAGCCGCTGGGCGCCCGGCATCTGACCGTCGACCCGCTGCTGACCGCCCGGCCCCCGGCTTCCTGGACCGATCCGGCGGCGGGCCGCCCCTGCCCGCGCCGCGGCACCGACGGCGCCGCGGCGGGCACCGCTGAAGGGGACGAGGGCGGCGACGGCATACGCCAGCAACCGGCGGGCCTGGCACCGTAGTTCGCCGTTCGAGACCCCGGCACGCCAGGGTGCGCCGCGGCGCACCCTCAGCACGTACGCCCCCGGCCTCAGCCCGCGGGCTGCACCTCCCCCACCATCTGCGCCGTCACGTCCCCGCGCCCCGCGAGGTCGCCCGGCGGGATGCCCGGGTGGTGCCGGTCGGCGGACTGCGCGGTCGCGGGCGCGGCGTCGCCGAGGGCCAGCCGGGAGACGATCCGGTAGCGGTCGCCGCGGTAGACGGAGTGGACGTACTCCACCGGGCGGCCGGTGGCGTCCTTGGTGAGCCGTTCGAAGAGCAGCGCCGGTGACAGGACGGGCACGCCGATCAGCCGGGCCTCCTCGTCGTTGGTCACGGTGGGCTCGATGGACTGGACGGCCTCGTGCACGTGGACGCCGTGCCGGGCGCGCAGGAAGTCGTAGAAGTCGCCGGACTCCATGTCCGCCGCGTGCAGGCCGGGCACGAGGTCGGCCGGGACGTGCAGGTATTCGATGGCCATCGGCTCGTCGTCGACCAGCCGGAGCCGGGCGATGTAGGTGATCTCGGCGGCCGGGGAGATGCGCAGCTTGCGGCCGACGCGGGCGCCCGCCTGCACGGTGGTGAACTCCAGGACGCGGCTGGCCCAGGTGCCGGACGCCTGCGGGAGGCGGTGCGCCTGGCCGTCGAGCGCCAGCTCCTGGGTGATCTTGGCGCGGGCGACGAACATGCCGCGGCCGTGTTCGCGGACCAGCAGTCCCGTGGTGACCAGTTCGTCCACGGCGGAGCGGAGCGTGGGGCGGGAGACGCCGAGCTGCTCGCACAGGGTGCGCTCCGACGGGATCGGGTCGCCGGGCGCGCGCGACTCGACCAGTTCCATCAGGTAGTCGCGGACCCGTTCGCGTTTCAGCGCCGAGCGCGGCGGCTCGCTGGCCATGGGGGGCACCTTCCTGCCGCCGACGGGTCACCGGTGTGCCGCCGTCGTGCGGGTGAGTTCGTATGACGTGCTGCTGAGTTCGGGGGACGTGCCGGTGGGTTCATGTGACGTGCTGGTGAGCTGAGGTTATCCAGATGCTGACCAGTATGCCAGCGCTCCTTGCCACCTGGCTTTCTGGGGCCTCATTCGTATACGGCCTGCGTGTGGCGGGTGCGCGGCGGACGGCGGGTCGGCGGGCGACGGGTGCGCGAACCCTTGACGTGCTCAGTGGTCTATGCCATTTTCACTGACCAGCACTAGACCAGTTGGCAAGTGGTAAGTCCTGTTCGCTCCCTGCCCGAGGTGACATCCCCGTGAGATCCAGACTCGTTCCCGGCGCCGCGGCGCTCGTCCTCGCCGTCGCCGCGCTCTCCGCGTGCGGCTCCTCCTCCGGATCCGGCGGCTCCGGTGACTCCGGCGGCACCGGCGGTTCCGCCAAGACGCCGGCCCCCGCCAAGCTCACCGTGTGGATCATGCGCGGCAGCATGTCCGACGGTTTCCTCAGCCGCTTCAGGTCCGACTTCGAGGCCGGGCACAAGGGCACCACCCTGGACATCCAGATCCAGGAGTGGGACGGCATAGGCCAGAAGATCACCAGCGCGCTGGCCAGCAACGACGCACCCGACGTGATGGAGGTCGGCAACACGCAGGTCGCGCAGTACGCGGCGAGCGGCGGCGTCAAGGACCTCACCGACAAGGTGACCGACCTCCAGGGCGCCGACTGGATTCCCGGCCTCGCCGACCCCGGCAAGATCGACGGCAAGCAGTTCGGCATCCCCTGGTACGCGGCCAACCGCGTCGTGATCTACAACAAGGACCTCTTCTCGAAGGCGGGCATCGCCGCGCCGCCCAAGACCCGCGACGAGTGGATCCAGGACACCACCAAGCTCAACACCGGGGGCAACGACGGCATTTACCTGCCGGGACAGACCTGGTACGCGCTGGCCGGATTCATCTGGGACGAGGGCGGCGACCTGGCGGTCCAGGACGGCGACAACTGGAAGGGCGCGCTGGACACCCCGCAGGCCAAGGCGGGCATGGAGTTCTACAAGCGGCTCCAGGCGCTCGGGAAGGGCCCGAAGGACTCCGACGAGGCCAAGCCGCTCCAGGCCGACGTCTTCGCCAAGGGCAAGAGCGCGCAGATCATCTCGGTGCCCGGCGGCGCCGACGCCATCGTCAAGGCCAATCCCGCGATGAAGGACAAGATCGGCTTCTTCCCGATCCCCGGCAAGACCGCCGACAAGCCGGGCGCGGTCTTCACCGGCGGCTCCGACCTGGTGATCCCCGAGGCGTCCCGGCACCAGGCGCTCGCCTACGAGGTGGTCAAGGCGCTCGCGGGCACCAAGTGGCAGACGGACATGGCCAAGGAGATGAGCTACGTGCCCAACCGCACCTCGCTCGCGGGGGTGTTGGCGGGCAACGAGGGCGCCTCGGTGATGGCGGTCGGCGCGGCCAACGGCCATGCCACGCCCAACTCGCCCAACTGGGCGGCGGTCGAGGCCAACAACCCGATCAAGCAGTACATGACGCAGGTGCTGACCGGCAGCGACCCGGACGCGGCGGGCAAGACGGCCTCGGCGGCCGTCACCAAGGCCCTCAACACCGCCTCCTGACCGGCCACGCCCCGCCCGCTCCCTATCTGATCCGCGTCCGCCCGACAGCGTCCGATCAGCGCCCCGAGGAGAACCGCCGTGCTCACCGCTCCCAACGCCGCCTCACGGCCGGCCGTCGCGGAACCGCCACCGCCGCCCCGCGAACGTCGGCGCCGCCGCCGCCCGCTCGCCGCGGTCTGGCCGTATCTGCTGGTCGCCCCCACCGTGGTGGGCACGGCCTTCCTGCTGGTCTACCCGCTGGTCAGAAACACCGTCATGTCGTTCCAGCACTTCGGCCTCGGCGAGCTGATCCGCGGCGGCGCCACCTGGGTCGGCTTCGCCAACTACCGTACGGTGCTGGACGATCCGGAGTTCTGGACGGTGGTCCGCCGCACCCTGTGGTGGACCGGGCTGAACGTCGTGCTGATCATGGTGCTCGGCACGCTGGTCTCGCTGATGCTCGTCAAGCTCGGCAAGCGGATGCGGCTCGCGGTGATGAGCGGTCTGGTCCTGGCCTGGGCCACTCCGGTGATCGCGGCCACCACGATCTTCCAGTGGCTGTTCCAGTCCCGTTTCGGAGTGGTCAACTGGCTACTGGTAAAGCTGGGCTTCGAGTCGTACCGCGACTACACCTGGTTCGCACACGGCGGCTCGACCTTCGCGATCCTGGTGACGCTGGTGGTCTGGCAGTCCGTGCCGTTCGCCGCGCTGACCCTCTACGGCGGCCTGACCACGATCCCGGCGGAGCTGTACGAGTCGGCCAGGATCGACGGCGCGGGCGCCTGGCAGACCTTCCGGCTGGTCACCTTCCCCATGCTGCGCCCGCTGTTCGCGCTGATCACCTCCCTTGAGGTGATCTGGTGCTTCAAGTGCTTCGCCCAGATCTGGGTGATCAGCGAGGGCGGTCCCAACGGGGCGACCACCACGCTGCCGGTCTACGCCTTCCAGATCGCGCAGTCCCTGCACAAGTACGACCTCGGGTCCGCGGTCTCCACGCTGACCGTCCTGATCCTGCTCGGCGTGCTGGTCTTCAACCTGCGCCGGATGTTCCGTGAGGAGGGCGCGCAGTGAGCACGTTCACCGCAACTGGTAAGGCCCCGCGCGCGGGCGGACCGGGCGGACCGGGCGGCGCGGGCGGCGCGGGCGGCGCGGGCCGTCGGAACCGGCCGGGCCGCGGGTCCCTGCGGCGGCTGCCGCTCAATCTGGCCGCGCTGTTCACGCTGGCGGTCGCCGCCTTCCCCGTCTACTGGATGGTGATCACGGCCTTCAAGCCGACCACCGCCATCCAGGCCGACACCCCGTCCTTCCTGCCGCTGCACCCCACCTTCGCGCACTTCCGCACGGCCATGCACGCCGACGGCTTCGGCACCTTCTGGCGCAACAGCCTGACCGTGACGCTCGGCGCGGTGCTGATGTCGCTGGTGGTGGCGCTGCTGGCGGCCTTCGCGGTCGGCCGGATGCGCTGGCGCGGCCGGCGGGCCTTCATCCTGCTGGTCTTCACCGCGCAGATGGCGCCGTGGGAGGCGCTGCTGATCCCGATGTACGTGATCGCGCGGGACACCGACATGCTCGACAAGCTGTCGATGCTGACGCTGGTCTACTTCATGACGACGCTGCCGTTCACGATCGTGACGCTGCGCGGCTTCCTCGCGGCGATCCCGGTGGAGCTGGAGGAGGCCGCCCAAGTGGACGGCTGCACAAGGCCGCAGGCGTTCCGTCGGGTCACCTTCCCGCTGCTCGCGCCCGGCCTGCTGTCCACGTCGCTGTTCGGCTTCATCACGGCGTGGAACGAGTTCGCCTTCGCCAACACGCTGATCATCAAGAACCAGGACGCCCGCACGCTGCCGGTCTGGCTCTCCTCGTTCAGCAATGTCTTCGGTACCGACTGGGGCGCCACGATGGCCGCCTCCTCGCTGTTCATGCTGCCCGTGCTGCTGGTCTTCCTCGTCCTCCAGAACCGGGTCACCACCGGAATGACCGCCGGCGCCGTGAAGGGCTGACCCCGCGACCGCTCCCCGCGCCCCCTGCCCGCGACCGCTGTCCGCGCTACCTCCCCACGCCCGCTCCCCGCGCCCGCTCCCAGGTCACCTCGCTCGACGCCGTCGACCGCCGACCCCCGCCGCCCCCACTGGAGCCGCTGTGATCATTCCGCACCCCTCCCATCTCGCCCGTATCCCCGGCCACTTCACCTTCGACGCGACCACGTCCGTCCGGGCGAGCGACGGCGCCCAGGGCGCGGCGGACCTGCTGCGTACGCTGCTCGCGCCCGCCACCGGGCTGCCGCTGCGGCCCTCGCCCACCGGCCGGGTGGTGCTCGCGCTCGACCCCGAACTCGGCGGTCTCGGCGCGGAGGGCTACGGCCTGACCGTCGGGCCCGACGCGGTGCTGCTGCGGGCGGCCAGGCCGGCGGGGCTGCTGCACGGTGTGCAGACGATCCGTCAACTGCTGCCCGCGCAGGCCCTGTCGGAGCGCCCGGAGAGCGGGGTGGCCTGGCGCATGCCGTGCGTGCAGGTCACCGACGTGCCGAGGTTCGGCTGGCGGGGCATGATGCTGGACGTCGCCCGGCACTTCCAGCCGGTGTCGTTCCTGCGGCGCTTCGTGGACCTGCTGGCGTTCCACAAGCTGAACGTGCTGCATCTGCACCTGACCGACGACCAGGGCTGGCGGATGCCGGTCGCCGCCTACCCCCGGCTCACCGAGGTCGGCGGGGCCAGGTCCCGCTCGATGATCGGGCGTTCGGGCAGCGGCCGGTTCGACGACCTGCCGCACGCGGGGGCGTACACCGCCGCAGAGCTGCGGTCGCTGGTCGCCTACGCGGCCGAGCGCGGCGTCACGGTGGTGCCGGAGATCGAGATGCCGGGGCACACCCGCGCGGCGCTGGCGGCCTATCCGCACCTGGGGAACGTGCCGGGGCGCGAGCTGGACGTGTGGACCGAGTGGGGTGTGTGCCGCAACATCCTCGGCGTCCACGACGAGGTGCTGGACTTCTGCCGCACCGTGCTCGGCGAGGTGCTCGACGTGTTCCCCTCCTCGTACGTGCACATCGGCGGCGACGAGTGCCCGGTCACCGAGTGGGAGGAGAGCCCGGCGGCGCGGCGGCGCGCGGCGGAGCTGGGCCTGGCCGCGCCCAAGGACCTGCGCGGCTGGTTCCTCGGGCGGATCGGCGACTTCCTGATCGAGGCGGGGCGGCGCCCGCTGTGCTGGGCGGAGGACTCGGGCACGCTGCCGCCGGAGTTCACCGTGATGCCGTGGCGGGACACCGACCACGGGCTGGCCGCCGCCCGGCGCGGCCACGACGTGATCATGGCGCCGCACCGCTCCACGTATCTGGACTACCCGCAGACCGAACAGCCCGGTGAACCGCTCGGCCAGGCGGGCGGAATCGTCGACCTGCGGGCCGTGCACGGCGGCGAGACCGTACCCGCCGACTGGGAACCGGCCGCGGCGGCACGGGTGCTGGGCACGCAGGCGCAGCTCTGGAGCGAATTCGTACCGACCGCCGAACACGCCGAGTACCTGGTCTTCCCCCGGCTGTGCGCGCTCGCCGACCGGGCGTGGAATCCGGCGGGCGACTGGTCGACGGACTTCCTGCCCGCCCTGCTCCGGCACGAGGACCGGCTGGCGGCGCTGGGTATCGCCCACCGGACGATCCCGCACCCCGCGGTCCCGCCGCACACCCCCCGAGCCACCTCCCGCACCACCTCTCCCCGGACCATCTCCCAGTAGTCCCGCACCATCACCCCCCTCTGGAAAGGGATCACCGTGTCAGGAAAGTTCCGCATGTCGACCCGCGTCCGTACGGCGATGGCCGTCTGTACGGCGGCCGGTCTCGCCTGCGCCGCGCTCACCGCGATGCCCGCCTCGGCGGCGCAGGACTCGCTGAGCGCGCAGTACCGCACCAGCGCCTCCGGCGCCACCGCCGACCAGTCGGAGCCGTGGCTGGAGGTCACCAACACCGGCAGCACCACGGTGCCGTTGAACACCGTCACCGTGCGGTACTACTTCAAGTCCGACGGCCCGAACGTCAGTTACCGCTTCGCGTGCTCGTGGGCGGTCAAGGGCTGCGGCAACATCACCGGCGCCTTCGGGACGCTGGCCAATCCGACGGCCACCGCGGACCGCTACCTGGAGATCGGCTTCACCTCGGGCGCGGGTTCGCTGACGCCGGGTCAGAACACCGGTGACATGCAACTGCGGTTCTACCGCGCCGACTGGCAGACCCTCACGCAGTCCGACGACTACTCCTTCAACGGCTCGCAGACGGCGTACGCGAACTGGAACAAGGTCACGGTGCAGAAGAGCGGCGCCGTGGTCTGGGGCACCGCGCCCGCGGGCAACGACCCGACCAACCCGCCCACCACTCCCCCGACCACCCCGCCGACCGGCAACCCGACCGGTCCCGCGATGTTCGACGACTTCACCTACACCTCCAGCTCCGACCCGGCCGTGCAGCAGCACGGCTGGACGGTCAAGTCCGGTCAGGGCGGCCCCGGTGTGGCCGGGGCCACCTGGTCGCCGCAGGACGTGACCTTCGTCGCCGACGGCGCGAGCAACAAGGTGATGAATCTGCGGCTCACCACCGACGGCACGGCGGCGGGCACCAAGGAGACCGAACTCCAGACCACCGCAAGGAAGTTCAAGAACGGCACCTACGCGGCCCGGGTCAAGTTCAACGACACACCGACCGGCGGCCCCGACGGCGACCACGTCAACCAGACCTTCTTCACCTTCACGCCGCTCAACGCGCCGATGGACCCGAACTACAGCGAGCAGGACTTCGAGTACCTGCCCAACGGCGGCTGGGGCGAGACCCAGAACATCATGTACGAGACGTCCTGGGAGACCTACAACCCGGACCCGTGGAACGCGGTCAACACCCACGGCCAGCAGTACGGCAGCCTCGACGGCTGGCACAACCTCCAGATCACCATCGACAACACGAACATCACCTACTACATCGACGGCAACCAGGTCGCGCAGCACGGCGAGCCGTACCTGCCCGAGACGCCGCAGTGGATCGACTTCAACCACTGGCTGATCGACCTCGCGGGCCAGACGAGCAACACCCCGCGCTCGTACAACCAGCAGGTCGACTACGTGTACTTCCTCAAGGACCAGGTGCTGACGCCCGCCCAGGTGCAGACCCAGGTCGCGGCCTACCGCACGGCGGGCACCACCTTCACGGACACCGTGCCGTCCTCCTGATCCGGTGGCGCGGCCGGGCCCCCGGACCGGGGGCCCGGCCCGCCGTCCGGTCGCCGGCCCCCCGGACCTCCCCGCGCGGGAAGTCCGGGGGGCCGGCGGGTTTCTGTTATCCCCCTGGTCGTGGCAGCGTCTCCTGTCCGAGGGCAGATACGTGTCACCCGGCCGGAGTCCGGGCCAGGACGGAGTGTGAGCAGCATGCGCGCAGGCGACCGGGTCGGTCCCGACCCCGCGTTGGTGAGTGCCGCGCGGGCGGGCGACCAGGCGGCACTCGACCGGCTGGTCGCGGAGTGCCTGCCGCTGGTCTACAACATCGTCGGGCGCGCCCTGGACGGGCACGACGACGTGGACGACGTGGTGCAGGAGACGCTGCTGCGGGTGGTCCGCGGCCTGTCCGACCTGCGCGACCCGGCGGCGTTCCGCTCCTGGCTGGTGGCCATCGCGGTCCGCCAGGTGCGCGACCGCGAGCAGGCGCGCAAGGCGGCGTGGCACCAGCAGACCGCTCTGGACGCGGCGGAGCTGATACCGGACCCGGCCTCGGACTTCGCCGCCGTGACGATCCTGCGGCTCGGGCTGACCGACCAGCGCCGGGAGATCGCGGAGGCCACCCGCTGGCTGGACCGCGACGACCGTACGCTGCTCGCGCTGTGGTGGCTGGAGGAGACCGGCGACCTCGGCCGCTCGGAGCTGGCCGACGCCCTGGGCCTGACCCGGCAGCACGCCGCGGTGAAGGTCCAGCGGATGAAGGAACAGCTCGAAACCTCGCGCACGGTGGTGCGGGCGCTCGGCGACGCGGGCGGCTGCGCGGGTCTCACGCATGTGACCGGCGGCTGGGACGGTGTGCCGAGCCCGCTGTGGCGCAAGCGCTTCGCGCGGCACATCCGCGGCTGCCCGGACTGCGGGCAGCGCGGCCGGACGCTGCTGCCGATGGACCGGCTGCTCAGCGGGCTGCCGCTGCTGCCGGTGCCGCTCGGGATGCCGTTCAGCGCCCCCTTCGGCGGGCACGCCCCGGCGGCGCCCCCGCACACCGGCCCCGCGGGCCCGCCGCCCGCGCACTCCCCGATACCCCCCTCCCAGGCCGCTCCCCAAGCGGCGGCCCCGCGCACCGCTCCGCGACACCGCCCCCCACGGCGGAGCGGTGCGCCCCGGGGAATCCGCGGCAGGCTGCTGCACGGTCCGCTGAGCGTCCCGGCCGCCGCGATGGGCGCGGTCGCGGCGGTGGCGGCCGGAGCGCTGCTGGCCGTGCACCTGTCGGCCGACCGGTCCCCCGGCACCCCGGCCGCCGACAGCACGCCGATCCGTCCTTCGGTGACGATCTCGGCGCCCGCCACGACCGCCTCCCCCTCCCCCACGCCGTCCGCGACGAGGACCGGCGCCAAGCCGACGACGAAGCCGCCGCGCAAGCCCACGCCGACGACCCATGCGCCGCCGCCCGCGGCGCCGCCGCCGGTCGCGCCGGTCTCCTCGGTCCGCAAGGGCGTCGGGGTGTGGTCCTTCCCCGGTGTGAACACCGCGCTCGACCGGTCGGGCGCGGGCTGGTACTACACGTGGTCCACGACGCACGGCGGCATCAGCGGACCCGGCTTCGTACCGATGATCTGGGGCGGTGACAGCGCGAGTCCGACGGCACTGGCGCAGGCGAAGGCGGCGGGTCCGTACCTGCTGGGCTTCAACGAGCCGGACATGGGCGGCCAGGCGAACATGACGGTCGATCAGGCGCTGTCGCTGTGGCCAAAGTTGATGGCGAACGGCAAGGTGCTCGGCAGTCCCGCGGTCGCCTACGGCGGCGACACGGCCGGCGGCTGGCTCGACCGGTTCATGTCGGGGGCTCAACAGCGCGGCTACCGCGTCGACTTCATCGCCCTGCACTGGTACGGCGGGGACTTCACGACGCCGAACGCGGTCTCCCAGCTCAAGTCGTATCTGACGGCGGTCCACAACCGGTACAACAAGCCGATCTGGCTCACCGAATTCGCGCTGATCGACTTCGCCAACGGCGTCCGCTTCCCGACCGACAGCCAGCAGGCCGCCTTCGTGACGGCCGCGACGAAGATGCTCGACGGACTGCCGTGGCTCCAGCGGTACGCCTGGTTCGGGCTGCCCGCCGACGACAACAAGCCGAGCAGCGGGCTGTTCCACAGCGGTCCGGTGGAGACGGCGGCGGGGCGGGCGTTCGAGGCGGCGCGCTGAGCGGTCGTCAGCGCGCCGCCTCACCCGGCGGGCCGCTCGAACCGCACCTCGGGCGTCCGCGCCCGCGGGTCGGAGGCGGCCAGCAGCCGCAGACCCTCCGCGTCGAGCGCGTCCCGGTCGGCCGGGCGCAGCGGCGCGAAGGGCGCGACGACGACGGCCGCCGTGTCCTTGGCACGCTCGAACCGCCAGGTGCCGCCGACGAATCCGTCGACCAGGACCGTGCCGCGGATGATGCCGTTGACGGTCATCACCCGCGGCCGGTGCTCGTCGGCGAGGACGCGGGTGCGGTCGGCGTGCGAGAGCAGCAGATTGTCGAAGTCGGCGACGAAGCGCGCGGAGACCTCGGTGGCGGGGTCGGTGAGTTCCGCGTCCGGCAGGTCGTACAGCTCCCTGCCGTCCTCGGCGGTGTAGGTCCGGCAGTCCAGCGCGGTGAAGACCTTCTTGAGGCCGGTGAGTCCGCACCACTTCTGCATGTCGGCGGGGGTGGCGGGGCCGTACGCGGCCAGGTAGCGGCGGACCAGCGCGGCCGGTTCCGCGGCGGTCGCGGCGGGGTCGGCCATCGGCTGTCCCAGCCAGTCGTCCAGCAGGGTGTAGGCGGGCTGGGCGCTCGCGCCCCACAGCCCGCGCGGCGGCACCTGTGCCAGCGGCGCCCACACCCGTAGCGCGTTGACCAGCGAGGCGGGGTCCGCGTCGGGCCAGCGGGCGCTCAGCGCGGTACGCAACTCGGCGGGTCCCAGCGGCCGTTCGGCCAGCGCCTCGCGGCCGTGCGCGACCAGTTCCGCGCGGTCGACGCCCGCGGCCCCCGCCGCCCACTGCGAGCCGCGAAATCCCCGGTCCAGCATCGGCTGGATCCACGGCCGCAGCCGCAGCGCGTCCGCCGCCGTCACCAGATGCACGGTGCCGCGCATCAAGACGACGCGCACCACCGCGCGTTCGGTGAGCAGCGTGCCCAACTCGTCGAAGCGGAAGCCGTTCAGCCGGGTCCACAGGCCCGGATAGGGCGAGGTGGGGTGCTGCGACTGGAGTCCGAGCAGATGGGCGACGGCGTCCTCGGCGGCCGTCCGCCGCCGGTCCAGCAGAAGCTGGCGCGCGAGCAGGGTCCGGTTGAGAGTGCGGCGGTCGAGCGGCGTGAGCATGGCTCCTACGCTAGGGCCCGTCGCGGACAGTCGCTGTCCGCGACGGCGGGCGGGCGGTGCGGGCGGTGCGCGCGACGGCCGCACCACTGACCACCCTGACCTGCGGGAAGAAACGGTTTTCGGTCCCCGAACCAAGTGATGGGTGACAGGTGGCAGACAGCACAGGAGGTCCCCGCGTGCAGATACCCACGCACGAGCCCGGACGGAACCGAACCCCGTTCGGCGAGGTGTACGAGGCGCACTTCGACGCCGTTCTCGGCTTCATTACCCGGAGAACCACCGACCGGCACTTGGCCGCCGACCTGACCGCCGACGTCTTCGTGGCCGCGCTGGAGGCATTCGAGGGTTACGACCCCAGGCGCGGCACGCACCTCATGTGGCTCTACGGGATCGCCCGCAACACCACGGCCGCGCATGCCCGCCGCGCGGTACGTGAGCGGGACGCGGTGGCCGCGGTCAGCGGTCGGCGGCTGCTGGACGAGCAGGACATGCAGCGCTTCGAGGAGCGCATCGACGCCGAATGGGCGGCCAGGGAGTTGCTCGCCCGGCACGCCGGGCTCTCCGAGCCGCTGCGCGCGGTGATCGACCTCGTCGCTGTCGACGGTCTCACGACCAAGGAGGCCGCGAAGGTGCTCCGGATCTCCCAGGCGACCGCCCGGGTCCGCCTGCACCGCGCCCGCGCCGCCCTGCGTGCCGAATCCACCACCCCGTCCGCCGCATTCGATTCCCCCCTCACGGAGGTCACCCGATGAACACCCCGGTCGGATTCAAGCAACGCCTCGGTGCCGAGCTGGCCCTACTGGAACAGGTACGAGCCGAACAGCGGGAAACAGAGCGGGCATCCCGACCAAAGCCGCCGGTGGCCGCCCGCGGGATCCTCGCACGTCCCGCCGTACGTCGGACCGCGTTCGCGGGCCTGGCCGCGGGCGTGGCGGCCACCACGATCGTCGCGACCTCCTCCGTCCGGGGAGTGCAGCCCCAGCCGGTACACGCCATGACGGTCGCCCAGGTGCTGGACGCCGCCGCGGACAACGCCGCGAAGGGTCCGGGCAAGGAGCCGGGTCTCCACCAGTGGTTGTACACGGACGATGTTGTCTGCGTGACGACGTGCGGGCACGAGCGGTCCTGGTACCGGTACGACGGTCTCAAGAGCGCATCGGTCGGCAAGTCATTGGCGTCAGGAAACCGCACTGCCGTCCAGGTGCGCGATGTCTTCACCCCCTTCCGCTCGGGGAAGGTCGGGGACCATCCGCGGGAGACCCGCGAGGTTCTGTCCCGACTGCCCACCGATCCCCACGAGCTCCTCAGGCGGGTGAGTACTGACCCCTTCTTCAACAGTTCAGGAGAAGAGCCGGGCGCGGCCCCCACCAACGGAATATTCCACAGCCTGGGTGAACGGCCCCCGGCCGTCACACCCGCAGCGCAGTTCACCAGGATCCTCCACATTCTGCGGACCGCATCGACCGTCCCGCCCCGGAT
This sequence comes from Streptomyces sp. NPDC087422, assembly GCF_044744145.1. Taxonomy (NCBI): domain Bacteria; kingdom Bacillati; phylum Actinomycetota; class Actinomycetes; order Kitasatosporales; family Streptomycetaceae; genus Streptomyces; species Streptomyces sp. NPDC087422. Next base: position 815,990 of record NZ_JBIUXT010000004.1, read on the forward strand.
CAACGCCGCGCTTTACCACGCGCTGGCGCTGATCCCCGGAACCACGCTGGTCAGCACGCCGATGCGAGACGCGGCCGGTCGGCCGGGACTCGCCATCGCCTTCGATTTCCACGATCGGCAACGAACGCACGAGTACCTCATCCTGGACCCGAGCACGTACACCTACCGCGGCGACCGCGTCGACTGGCACGGAGAGAGCGACTTCTCCGATTCCTTCGCCCGCGTGACGACCGGCGTCGTCGACCATCCCGGCCAGATGCCCGGCGGTCCCGCCCCGGACCCCTCGGACATCGTGGAACTGCCCCCGGTCATCCAGGCGCCGCTCAAAGCACGCTGACCGACACCGCCAACAGGAGTTCGGGCCGCCCTGGACCCGGGCCCCGCAATGGGGGGTGCGGCGAGGTCCGGGTCCGGGTCCCGATCGGGACCCGCACCCGGTCTCGGCGGGCCGGTGGCCGCTACGCGGCCGGGGAGCCCAGGCGGCGGGACGGGGTCTTGGGCTCGTGGTGGATCGGGGTGCGGGCGCCGGTGAGGGGGGCGCCGGAGCCGCCGCGCGAGTGGGCGACGATCTCGGCGGCGATCGACAGGGCGGTCTCCTCGGGCGTGCGGGCGCCGAGGTCGAGGCCGATCGGCGAGTGGAGCCTGGCCAGGTCGAGTTCGGTCACCCCGGTGTCGCGCAGCCGGTCCAGGCGCGCGAGATGGGTGCGGCGCGAGCCCATCGCGCCGATGTAGGCCAGCGGCAGCCGCAGCGCCCGCTCCAGCAGGGGGATGTCGAACTTGGCGTCGTGGGTGAGGACGCAGACCGCCGTACGGCCGTCGAGCCGCCGCTGCCGCGCCTCTGCCTCCAGGTAGCGGTGCGGCCAGTCGACGACCACCTCGTCGGCCTCGGGGAAGCGGCGGGCGGTGGCGAAGACCGGCCGCGCGTCGCAGATCGTCACGTGGTAGCCGAGGAACTTGCCCGCCCGTACCAGCGCCGCCGCGAAGTCGATCGCCCCGAAGACCAGCATCCGCGGCGGCGGCACGCTGGCCTCGACCAGCAGGGTGAGCGGCGCGCCGTAGCGGCTGCCGTCCGCGCCGATCACGACGGTCCCGGTGCGCCCGGCGGCCAGCATCGCGCGGGTCTCGGCCGCCGCCGTACGGTCCCGCTCGTCGTCACCGAGCGAGCCCGCGTACGCACCGGCGCCCTCGGCCTCGGACACCAGCAGCGCCCGGCCCAGCAGCTCCGCCGGGCCCTCGACCACGCGGGCCACCGCCGCCGCCTCGCCGGAGACGGCCGCGGCCAGCGCCGCGACGACCTCGGGCCGTACCGCGGGGTCGATCCGCTGCACGAAGATGTCGATCGCGCCGCCGCAGGTCAGGCCGACGGCGAAGGCGTCCTCGTCGGAGTAGCCGAAGTGCTGGAGGACCGCGGCCGCGTCGGGGCCCGCGGCCAGCACCTCCCGGCACAGCTCGTAGACCGCGCCTTCCACGCACCCGCCGGACACGCTGCCGATGGCGTCGCCGCCGCCGTCGACGGCGAGCGCCGCACCGGGCTGGCGCGGGGCGCTGCCGCCGGTCGCGACGACCGTCGCGACGGCGAACGGACGCCCGAGACCGCACCAGCGGTACAACTCGTCAGCGATGTCCAGCATGGCGTTCCAGCTCCTTCTTCCTACAACTCGCTCTTCCCGGCGGTCACTTGACGCCGAGCCAGCCCTCGATCGGGTGCAGGGCGAAATAGACGACGAAGACGGCCGTGAGAATCCACATGAACAGCCCCGGCTCGCGCCACTTGCCCTGCGCGGCCTTGATGGCGGTGTACGAGACGACCCCGGCGCCGACTCCCGCGGTGATGGAGTAGGTGAACGGCATGAGGGCGACGGTCATGAAGACCGGTACGGCCACGGCGCGGTCGGACCAGTCGACGTGCCGTGCGTTGCTCATCATCATCGCGCCGATCACGACGAGCGCGGCGGCGGCGACCTGGCCGGGCACGATCTGGGCCAGTGGGGTGAAGAACAGGCCGAGCGCGAAGAGGACGCCGGTGACGACCGAGGACAGGCCGGTGCGGGCGCCCTCGCCGACGCCGGTCGCGGACTCGATGAAGACGGTCTGCCCCGACGCTCCCGCGACGCCGCCGATCGCGCCGCCCGCGCCGTCGATGAACAGCGCCTTCGACAGGCCCGGCATCCGGCCCTTGTCGTCGGCGAGCCCGGCCTCGGTGCCGACGCCGATGATGGTGGCCATCGCGTCGAAGAACCCGGCGAGCACCAGAGTGAAAACGATGACGCCGACGGTCATACCGCCGATCGAGCCCCAGCCGCCGAACTCGACATGGCCGAAGAGCCCGAAGTCCGGCATCGAGACCGCGCTGCCCTCCAGCTTGGGCGCGCTGCCTCCCCAGTCGGCCGCCGTGAGGTCGCCCGCCGCGTTGACGATCACGGACAGGACGGTGCCGGCCACGATGCCGATCAGGATCGCGCCCGGCAGATTCCTGGCCTGGAGCATGAAGATCAGCAGTAGGGTCACGCAGAAGAGCAGCACGGGCCAGCCGCGCAGCTGGCCGCCCGCGCCGAGGGCGACCGGGGCCGTGCCGTGCGGGTCGCCCTTGCCGACGAAACCGGCGTTGACCAGGCCGATCATCGCGATGAACATGCCGATGCCGATGGTGATGCCGTGCTTGAGCGCCAGCGGTATCGCGTTCATGACGATCTCGCGCAGCCCGGTGACCACCAGCAGCACGATGACGCCGCCGTAGATCACGCACATACCCATAGCCTGCGGCCAGGTCATGTTCGGAGCCACTTGGGTGGAGATCACCCCGGCCACGCTCAGCCCCGCCGCGAGCGCGAGCGGCACCTTGCCGACGAAGCCCATCAGCAGGGTGGAGACGGCGGCGGCCAGCGCCGTCGCGGTGATCAGCGCGGCGTGGCTGAGCTTGTGCCCCGCGACGTCGGGTCCCGACAGCAGCAGCGGGTTGAGGAGCAGGATGTAGCACATCGCCATGAAGGTCGTGATGCCGCCGCGGACCTCGCGGGGGATCGACGAGCCTCGGGCCGAGATGTGGAAGTACCGGTCGAGCCAGGATCTCCCGGCGGGCTGTCGCGAGCCTTCGCCCGCGTCCTCCGCCGCCGTCCGCGGCTCTACTGGCGTCTGGGTCATGGTGCCAACTCCCAAGGTTCACAGGGGCACTCGTACGCGGTGTACGGGATTTGGGATCTGCGTGGCCTGCACGACCCGGGGGACGGCCCGAGACGAACAAGAAAGGGGGACCGGGGGGCGGGTGCCCCCCGGCCGCCTAGGTTCCGGTCAGGTGCTCCGGCCGGATCGGGGTCCGGTTCAACTCCAGCCCCGTCGCGTTCCTGATCGCCGCGAGGACCGCGGGAGTGGACGACAACGTGGGCGCCTCGCCGACGCCGCGCAGGCCGTAGGGCGCGTGCTCGTCGGCGAGTTCGAGCACGTCGACCGGGATGGTCGGCGTGTCGAGGATCGTGGGGATCAGGTAGTCCGTGAAGGACGGGTTGCGGACCTTGGCGGTCCTGGGGTCGACGATGATCTCCTCCATCACCGCCACGCCCAGGCCCTGCGTGGTGCCGCCCTGGATCTGGCCGACGACCGACAGCGGGTTGAGCGCCCTGCCGACGTCCTGGGCGCAGGCGAGTTCGACCACCTTGACCAGGCCCAGTTCGGTGTCGACCTCGACCACCGCGCGGTGCGCGGCGAAGCTGTACTGGACGTGTCCGTTGCCCTGTCCGGTGCGCAGGTCGAACGCGACGGTCGGGCGGTGCCTGAACTCCAGTTCCAGGTCGACGGCTTCGTCCTCCAGGACGTCCGCGATGTCGGCCAGCGCCTCGCCGCCGTCGGTGACGACCTTGCCGCCCTCCAGCAGGAGTTCGGCGGTGGCCCACGCCGGGTGGTAGGTGCCGAATTTGCGGCGGCCGGTCTCCAGCACCTTCTCGCGTACGGCTTCGCAGGTGTTCTTCACCGCGCCGCCGGTCATGTACGTCTGCCGGGAGGCGGAGGTGGAACCGGCCGAGCCGACCCGGGTGTCGGCGGGCTGGATGGTGACCTGGGTGACGCCGAGTTCGGTGCGGGCGATCTGGGCGTGCACGGTGACGCCGCCCTGGCCGACCTCAGCCATCGCGGTGTGCACGGTCGCGACCGGCTCGCCGTTGATGACCTCCATCCGCACCCGGGCGGTGGAGTAGTCGTCGAAGCCCTCGGAGAAGCCGACGTTCTTGATGCCGACCGCGTAGCCGACACCGCGTACGACGCCTTCGCCGTGCGTGGTGTTGGACAGGCCGCCGGGCAGCGCGCGTACGTCGGCGGCTCCCCCGGCCACCTCCCACTGGCGCTCGGGCGGCAGCGGGCGGGCCTTGACCCGGCGCAGCAGTTCGGCGACCGGCGCGGGCGAGTCGACGGGCTGGCCCGTCGGCATGAGCGTGCCCTGCTCCATGGCGTTGAGCTGACGGAACTCGACCGGGTCCAGGCCGAGTTCGGCCGCGACCTTGTCCATCTGCGCCTCGTAGGCGAAGCACGCCTGGACCGCGCCGAAGCCGCGCATCGCGCCGCAGGGCGGGTTGTTGGTGTAGAGGGCCAGCGCCTCGATGTCGACGTCCTCGACGACGTACGGGCCGACCGACAGGGAGGCGGCGTTGCCGACGACGGCCGGGGAGGCGGAGGCGTAGGCGCCGCCGTCCAGCACGATCCGGCACTTGATGTGGGTGAGCTTGCCGTCGCGGGTCGCGCCGTGCTCGTACCAGAGCTTGGCGGGGTGGCGGTGGACGTGACCGAAGAAGGACTCGAAGCGGTTGTAGACGATCTTGACGGGCTTGCCGGTGCGCAGCGCCAGCAGGCAGGCGTGGATCTGCATCGACAGGTCCTCACGGCCGCCGAAGGCGCCGCCGACGCCGGAGAGCGTCATCCGGACCTTCTTCTCCGGCAGCCCGAGGACCGGCGCGATCTGCCGCAGGTCGGAGTGGAGCCACTGGGTGGCCACGTAGAGGTCGACGCCGCCGTCCTCGCCGGGCACGGCCAGGCCGGACTCGGGGCCGAGGAACGCCTGGTCCTGCATGCCGAAGACGTACTCGCCGCTGACGACCACGTCGGCGCGGGCCGCCGCCGCGTCCGCGTCGCCGCGCACGATGGGCTGGCGGTGGACGATGTTGGGGTGCGGGACATGGCCGATGTGGTGGTCCTCGCGGCCCTCGTGGACCAGGACGGCACTCGGCGCGGTGGCGGACGCCTCGTCGGTGATCACCGGCAGGTCGACGTACTCCACGCGGATCTTCGCGGCGGCGCGGCGCGCGGTCTCCGGGTGGTCGGCGGCGACCAGCGCCACCGGCTCGCCGTGGTGGCGGACCTTGCCGTGGGCGAGGACCGGGGTGTCCTGGATCTCCAGGCCGTAGTTCTTCACCTCGGTGGGCAGGTCGTCGTAGGTGAGCACCGCGTAGACGCCCGAGGTGGCCAGCGCCTGCGAGGTGTCGATGGAGCGGATCTCGGCGTGCGCGACGGTGCTGCGCAGCGTGTAGCCCCACAGCATGTCCTCGTGCCACAGGTCCGAGGAGTACGCGAATTCGCCGGTGACCTTCAGGATGCCGTCGGGGCGCAGTGTGGACTCGCCGATGCCGCCCTTGGAGGCGGCGCCCTGAGTGAGGCTGGTGGGTGTCCGGGTGACGGACGAACCGGCGCCGGGCGCGGGTGTGTTGGGCATGCTCACACCGCTCCTTCGGTACGGGCGGCGGCCAGCCGTACGGCGTCGAGGATCTTCTCGTAGCCGGTGCAGCGGCACAGGTTGCCGGACAGCGCCTCGCGGATGTCGCCGTCGGACGGCTCGGGGACGCGTTCGAGCAACTCGTCGGCGGCGACCAGCAGTCCGGGGGTGCAGAAGCCGCACTGGACGGCGCCCGCGTCCACGAACGCCTGCTGGACGGTGGAGAGTTCACCGCCCTCACCGGCCAGGCCCTCGACGGTGACGACCTCGCGGTCCTGCGCCTGGCCCGCGGCGACCAGACACGAACACACCGGCACGCCGTCCAGGCGGACCGTGCAGGAGCCGCATTCGCCCTGCTCGCAGGCGTTCTTGGAACCGGGCAGGCCCATCCGCTCGCGCAGCACGTACAGCAGGCTCTCGCCCTCCCATACGTCGTCGGCTTCCTGCGGACTGCCGTTGACGGTGAAGGTCACGCGCATGGCTTGCTCCTGTCGTCCAGCTCGTGGGGCTCGTTGCCGCGGTACTGCTCCCAGGACCAGCCGAGCGTGCGGCGGGCCATGACGGCCAGCGCGTGCCGCCGGTAGGACGCGGTGCCGCGGACGTCGTCGATCGGGTTGGCGGCCCCGGAGACCAGCTCCGCGAACTGCCGGGCGACGGCGGGCGGGATCACCCCGCGGCTCTCCCACAGCCCGGCCTCGTCCAGCGCGGCGGCCAGGAACTCCTCGGCCGTCCGCGCCCGGATCGGGGTGGGCGCGGCCGAGCCGATGCCGGTGCGGACCTCGCGGATCTCGGGGTGCAGGGCCAGGCCGAAGGCGCAGACCGCGATGACCATCGCGTTGCGGGTGCCGACCTTGGAGAACTGCTGCGGCCCGGTCGCCTTCTTCAGCCGCACGGCGCGGATCAGCTCGTCGGGCTCCAGCGCGTTGCGCTTCACCCCCCGGTAGAAGTCGTCGATGGGGATCAGCCGGGTGCCGCGTACGGACTGCGCCTCGACCTCGCCGCCGCCCGCGAGCAGCGCCGGGTGGGCGTCACCGGCCGGGGAGGCGGTGCCGAGGTTGCCGCCGACACCGCCGCGGTTGCGGATCTGCGGGGAGGCGACGGTGTGGCTGGCCAGCGCGAGGCCGGGCAGCTCGGCTCTGAGGTTCTCCATGATCCGGGTGTACGGGACGGAGGCGCCGAGCCGGACGGTGTCCTCGGCCGCCTCCCACTCCTGGAGCTCACCGATGCGGTTCAGGTCCAGCAGAAACTCGGGCCTGCGGTGGTCGAAGTTGATCTCGACCATCACGTCCGTGCCACCCGCGATGGGCACAGCGGAGGGATGCTCGGCCTTGGCGGCGAGCGCTTCCTCCCAGCTGGCGGGGCGCAGGAATTCCATGGGGTTCTCTTCTCGAATCCGAGTGGGCTGTTCATGTCCTGTACACGCGGGGTGGCCCCAGTACACGGCTGTGGGGCCGTCCGGGTGCAGTCACCGAAAACATGAAGCGGTTGGCTGGCCAATGGGTGGGTCTTGTAGATTCCTCCGAAAGGGTCCGCTCCGAAACCTCGCGGCAGCCCACCCGCAACACCGGTGTTCGACACTGCGACCCCGGGCTCCCGCGACGACGGCCGGGACCGCGACCACGACCCGGCAGAGGACAAGGCGACGACTATGCGGCTGCGCGCACTGCTGGACACCGAGGCCCTCGGCCTGCGGCTGCTCGGCGGCGAGGACGAGCTGGACCGTACGGTCCGCGGGGTGATGACCACGGACCTGCGCGACCCCAGCCGCTATCTGACCGGCGGCGAACTGGTCCTCACCGGTCTGGCCTGGCGGCGCGGCCCCGGCGACTGCGAGCCCTTCGTCCGGCTGCTGGCCGGCGCCGGGGTGGCGGCGCTCGCGGCGGGCGAGGCGGGGCTGAGCACGATCCCGCAGGATCTGGTGGCCGCCTGCGCCCGGCACCGGCTGCCGCTGTTCGCGGTGGACGAGACGGTGGCCTTCGCGACCGTCACCGAGTACGTGGTCCGGCAGGTCTCCGGCGGCCGGGCGGGTGATCTCGCGGCGGTCGTGGACCGGCACCGGCGGCTGATGTCGTCGGGGCCCGCGGGCGGCGGCCCCGACGCCGTGCTCGACCTGCTCGGCAGCGACCTGGACCTGCGCGCCTGGGTGCTGTCCGCGGTCGGCCGGGAGATCGGCGGCTCCGGCCAGTCGCTGGCCGCCTCGGTCCGCGCCGAGCTGGCCGGCGCCCAGCAGGCCGCCGCCCGCACCGCCCGGCCCGCGCCGCACCGCGTCGCGGTCCAGGGCGGCCGGATCTACTCGCTCTTCCCGGTCCGCGCGGGGGCTGAGGACGTACGGGCGACCGTACTGTCCGACTGGTTCCTCGCCGTCGAGGCGGACGCCGGAGAGTGGCCCGCGGAGCGCCTGGACCTGCTGCACGGCGTCACGCAGCTCATCGCGGTGGAGCGGGAGCGGCGGGACGCGGCCCGTACGGTACGGCGGCGGCTGGCCGCGGAGGTCTTCGAGCTGGTGCGCGGCGGGGCGCCGCCCGCCGAGATCGGCGCCCGGCTGCGGGCCGCGGCGCCCGTCCTGGTGCCGGGCGCGGGCGGCGCGCCGCAGTGGCAGATCGTGGTCGCCCGGGTCGACTGGGCGGGCGGCGACCTGGCGCCGGGACCGGTGGCGCGGGACCTGCTGGAGGAAGTGCTGGTCGACCCGGCGGCGGCCGGGGCCGAGGCGACGGACCGGATCGCGGTGGCGCACCTGGACGACAAGGCGATGGCGCTGGTACCGCTGCCGCCGCCGGTCCCCGGCGCCCAGGAGGGCGGCGAGGACTCCCCCGCGACCCTGCACGCCGACCGGCTGCTCGACGTGCTGCGCGGCCCGCTCGGCCGCGGGCTCGCCGACGACGGACGGCTGACCATCGGCGTCAGCGCCGCCGTGCAGTCCGCCGAGGGGCTGCGCGGCGCCCTGGAGGAGGCCAGGCACGCGCGCCGGGTGGCCGCGGCCCGCCCCGGCCGGGTCTGCGTGGCCGGGCACGAGGAGCTGGCCTCCCACGTCCTGCTGCTGCCCTTCGTCCCCGACGACGTGCGCCGCGCCTTCACCGCCCGGCTGCTCGACCCGCTGCGCGCGTACGACCGCAGGCACCGCGCCGACCTCATCCCGACCCTTGGGGCGTTCCTGGAGTGCGACGGCTCCTGGACGCGCTGCGCCACCCGGCTGCACCTGCACGTGAACACGCTGCGGTACCGGATCGGGCGGATCGAACAGCTGACGGGGCGTGATCTGTCGCGCCTTGAGGACAAGTTGGACTTCTTCCTCGCGCTGCGGATGAGCTGACGGCACGGCGGTACGGGCGGCGCGCCCGCCGAAGCGGCCGTCGAATCTCCTTCACACGTTCACCTGTTGGACCGTCCGACCTGCCGAACAGGCATTAGTGATCCCGTTCACAAAAGGTGATCTCCAACCCCTTGGCGTGGACCCCCGCGCCATGTTGGACTTCGGCCACTGCACGTAAGCAGGAACTCGCACTCGCTCGACGACGCGCTTGGGGGAGAGACTGTGGCGGAAACCGCCCTGTCGGAATCGGTGGTCGGGGAACCGGACGTATGGCGGCTGCGGGCTCGCGGCTGCTGGGCGGAGGCGGCGACACTGCTCGCGCCGTTCTGCGCCGACCACGCCGGAGCCGCGCTACGGAGGGCGGAACTGCTGGTCGAGGGGTGTTTCTACCACCTCGACGGCTGGTCCGAGGCGGAGGACGCGCTGCGCGCCGCCGAGGCGCTGGCGGGCACCGACGAGGAGCGCGGCGCCGCCGCCTCCGAACGGGGGTACCTCGCGTACGGCGCGACGCTGTTCTCCGTACGCGACCGCGCCGACGAGGCCAGCTCCGCGTTCGGCCGCGCCGCCGCGCTGCTGTCCCCCGCCTCTCCCGGCAGGCCGCTGCTGGACTTCCGGCGCGGCCTGGTCGCCGAGAACATCGCCGCCAATCCGGCTGCCGCCCGCGCCGCCTACCGCCGCGCCCACGCCGGCGCCGTCGCCCACGGCGACGTCTTCCTGACCTCCTTCACCTGGCGCCACCTCGCGGGGCTCGCCGCCGCCGACGGCGAGATCGCCGAGGCCCGGCACGGCTTCGCGGAGTCCCTCCGCATCCGGGTCTCCCTCGGGCACCTCGTCGGCACCGCCCCGGCGCTGCTCGCCCTGGCCGATGTCGAGGACGAGCCCGAGGCCGCCCGGCTCCGTCTTGAGGCCGCCCGCCTCTACGCCCTCCTGGACGGCGTCCCCACCTGGCTCGCCCCGGCCTTCACGGCGGCCTAGGGCAGGCCCCCGCCACCGGCCCCGGCGGGGCGGTTCGGTCGTCTCCGGACACCGGCCGGTGGCGGCGGTCCGCGCGGTTGCGTTCCCCGGGGCGGCGCGGGGTCAGCCCCGGGTCCAGGCGCCTTCGGAAGCGGCCCGCAGGGCGTATTCGGTGAAGTCGCGCGGCGGACGCCCCAGGGCTTGCCGGACGCCGTCCGCGGTGTGGGCGTTGCGGCCGTCGAGGACTTCGGTGAACAGGTCGGTGAGGAGCGAGACCAGCTCGGCGGGAAGCCCGTGGGAGCCGAGCAGGGCGGCGTACTCGGCGGCCGGCAGGTGCGTGTACCGGATGTCGCGCCCCGTGGCGCGGGCGATCTCGGCGGTGGCCTCGCCGAAGGTGAGCAGGCGGGGCCCGGTGACCTCGTACACCTTCCCCTCGTGCCCCGGCGCGGTCAGCGCGGCCACGGCGACGTCCGCGACGTCCTCGGCGTCGACGAAGGGCTCGCCGACCTCACCCGCGGGCAGCGCGATCTCCCCGGCGAGCACCGGCTCCAGCAGATAGTCCTCGCTGAAGTTCTGGGCGAACCAGCTCGACCGTACGATCGTCCAGTCGGCGCCGCTGTCCTGGACGGCCCGCTCGCCGCGGAGCGCGCCCGGCTCGCCGCGGCCGGAGAGCAGGACCAGCCGCCGTACGCCCAGCTCCACGGCGAGCGCGGCGAAGGCGCCCACGTCGTCGGCGCCCTCGGGCGCGGCCAGGTCCGGGGAGTAGGCGATGTAGGCGGCGCGGACGCCGTCGAGCACCTTCGGCCAGGTCCCCCGGTCCTCCCAGAGGAACGGCGGCTCGCCCGCCCGCGAGCCGATCCGTACCCGCAACCCGTGCTCGCGCAGCCCGGCGGCGACGCGGCGGCCGGTCTTCCCGTTGCCGCCGAGGACCAGCACCGTCTCGTGTCGTGCGTCTGTCGTCGTCATGGGTCAAGCCAACGTCAGCGGCCCTCCCCCGGACCATGGCCGACCCGCTCACCGGCATACGCGGGCGTCTTCGGCCGTCTCGACCGGCTCAGCCGCGGGCGGCGCCCGAGAAGTGCTCCCTGACCAGCGCCTCGACGGTGTCGGTGTCCCCCGCGACGAGGGCGTCGAGCAGTACGGCGTGCTCGGTGGCGTCGGCGAGCAGTTCCGCCGGGGCCGGGCGGGCGGCGTGCGGCGGGCGCGGGACGGCCAGCGGCCACTGGGCGCGGCGGTGCAGCTCGTCGGCGACGGAGACGAGCTGGAGGTTGCCCGACAGGCCCAGCATCGCGCGGTGGAAGGCGCGGTCGGACTCGGCGTAGGCGGCCCGGTCGCCGAGGGCGGCGGCGGTCACGGTCGCCTCGGCCAGCGGGCGCAGCGCCTCCCACTGGTCGGCGGTGACGCTGCGGGCGAGGCCGAGGACGACGGGCACCTCGAGCAGGGCGCGGATCTCGGCCAGCTCCGCCAGGTCGCGGGCGCTGCGCTCGGTGATCCGGAAGCCGCGGTTGGGCAGCACCTCGACGGCGCCCTCGCGGGCCAGCAGTTGCATGGCCTCGCGGATGGGCGTGGCGGAGACGCCGTAGCGGCCGGCGAGGGCGGGCGCGGAGTGCACGGTGCCGGGCGGCAGCTCACCGCTGACCAGCGCGTGCCGCAGCGCTCCGAGCACCTGGTCGCGTACGGACAGCCGCTCGGGCATGCGCCGCGGCACGGGCAGCTCCGGCTGCCCGGCGTGCGGGTGGTCGCCGCGTACCTGCTCGGCGCCCCCGGGTGCGGCTCGTTCCACGCGGCGTCCCTCTCCGTACTCCGTGAGCGTGACCGGCCGTCCTGGCCGTGACCGGTGACCAGTGCCTGGTGACGCCACTCGGGTGGCGCAGTGCGGTAAGCGTAACCCGCGCCGGTGGTGTCCCCGGCCGCCCGCGCATTACCCCCGCGGGGTATCGCGCGGAGCGCCGTACGCGCGCCGGTCACCGCCCGCCGAGGGAAATTCCCCGCACCGGATTCCGTGCGACGCAGTGACGTCGGACAGGTCCGACGTCAGCTTCCGGAACCATGAGTGGACTGGTCCAACGGCCTTATCCCCCACCGGCATTGGACCAGTCCGAGAGAACGGACCGGGCTGGCGGAGCCGACCGGGCGTGCGGTCTCGTTTATTCTTGTGCGACCTTGTTTACTCTCGGTTCGCTCTCGCCCATGGAGTCCGCATGGCCCTGTTCGATCTGCCCCTCGAAGAACTGCGCTCGTACCGGCCGGAGCGCCACGAGCCCGACGACTTCGACGCCTTCTGGAAGCGCACGCTCGACGAGGCGGCGCGGTCGGCTCCCGACGCCGAATTCCTGCCCGTCGACGCCGCGTTGACGGCCGTCGACGTCTTCGACACGACCTTCTCCGGCTGGGGCGGCCACCCGATATCCGCCTGGCTGGTCGTGCCGCGCGGCGCGGAGGGCCCGGTGCCGTGCGTGGTGCAGTACATCGGGTACGGCGGCGGGCGCGGCCTGCCGCACGACCATCTGGTGTGGGCCGCCACCGGCCGAGCCGCGCTGGTGGTGGACACCCGCGGCCAGGGCGCGGTGGGCCGCAACAGCGCGGGCTCGACGCCGGACCCGCACGGCGGCGGCAACCCGCAGGCCCCCGGTTTCATGACCCGCGGCATCCTGGACCCGGAGGCGTACTACTACCGCCGGGTCTTCACCGACGCCGTCCGCGCGGTGGACGTGGCGGCGGCCCATCCCGCCGTCGACGCCGGGCGGGTGTACGTGGCCGGCGGCAGCCAGGGCGGCGGCATCGCGACCGCCGCCGCCGGACTGCACCCGGGGGTCGCCGCGGCGCTGATCGACGTGCCCTTCCTGTCGCACTTCCGGCGCGCGCTGACCCTCACCGACCGGGACCCGTACCAGGAGATCGTGCTGTTCCTCGCGACCCAACGCGGCACGGACGACGACGTGTTCACGACCCTCTCGTACTTCGACGGCCTCAACTTCGCCGCCCGCGCGACGGCTCCGGCGCTGTACTCGGTGGCGCTCATGGACCAGGTCTGCCCGCCGTCGACGGTCTTCGCCTCGTACAACCACTGGTCGGGCAGCACGAAGGACATCAGCGTCTACCCCTGGAACGGCCACGAGGGCGGCTCCGCCGAACACCGCGCCACCCAGCTCCGCTGGCTCCGCGACCTGGAGGCGCAGCGGTAGCGGACCGACGCGACACGCCCGGCACGGGCGGCGGCCGGGGCAGGCCGGTGGGGGCGCGGGGCAGCCGGAGGGGGGCGTGCGGGCACGCCTTTCCCCCGAATGCCGTAGTGGCAAACACCCCGGATTGCTCAAGAACCCTTCTCCATGAGTAAGGTAAGCCTTACCTCGTAACGATCTCGTGTCGCTCGAAACACCCGATGGTGAGCCGCATGCCCGTGTCCAGAATCCTGCCGCCCGCCGCACCGACCGGCTCGCCACTGACCATGGCGTACGACCGGCTCGCCGAGGTCTTCCCCGGCCTCGTCGTGACCGAGGCGACCGACGTGACCCAGCCGCTGCCGCACGGCCCCGGCTGGGTCGGGGCGCGCGAACTGGCGGACGGCGGCGCGGCGGCGGACGCCCTCACGGACACCGTCGCCGCCCAGGTCACGGCCGACCACGGCCGCCGCCCGCGGCCCGACGTGGCGGCGGCGCTGGCGCTGCACCGCTACGCGTGGCCCGCGTGCCTGCTCTTCACCGTGCCGTGGTTCCTCAGCCGCCGGGTGCCGCGGCTGGCGGTCACCGACGTGTCCTTCCACCGCGCCGCGGGCCGGATGACCGTACGGCCGCGCTCCTTCGCCTGCCTGCCGGACGACCCGGCCGCGGCGCTCCCCCACGCCCGCGTCGTGCCCGACGAGGCGGCACTGCGCGACGAACTGCGGGCCGCGCTGGCCGAGCATCTCGCGCCGCTGCTGGAGGGATTCGGGCCGCGGCTGCGGCGCGGACCGCGTGCGCTGTGGGGCATGGCGACCGACGAGATCACCGAAGGGCTCTGGCGCGTGGGGCAGTTGCTGGGCGAGGAGGAGCGGGCCGCGGCGGAGCTGGCCGCGCTGCTGCCCGGTGGCACTACGCCGTATGCGGGAGGCGCCGCATTCCGCGAACTGACGGTCCCGACCGGTACTGACGTACCGTCACCGCCCGTGAGCCGGACCCGGGACCGGCTCACCTGCTGCCGGTTCTATACGATCAGTCCGGCCGATGCCTGCACCACCTGCCCGCGGACCTGCGACGCGGACCGGATCAGGCGGCTGGTCTCGGCAGCCTGACGATCACGCTACGATCTCGCTCAACTGAGTTGTTGTGGCACGGAAGTTCGAGCAATCCATCCGAAGGCGTGCTCTTGGGCCATAACCTCTCCAGTCATCCGCGCTCTTCGCAAAGATGTCGCTCGTAAGCCGTCCCGCGGCCCGAGCGCGACGGAAGCGACACTAGGAATCGCACATGAGACTTACGGACATATCGCTGGACTGGGCGCTCTCGGGGGCCATCGGCCTGGTCGTCCTCGTGGCCTGCGTGCTCGTCTTCCGCAACCGCAAGGCGAGTTCGAGCAGCGCCGACGGCGCCCAGGTGGATTCGTGGGAGCGCAGTGAGGAGCGCCGTCGCCGCAAGGAGGCGATATACGGCAGCGCCTCGTACGTGCTGCTCTTCTGCTGCGCCGCCGTCGCCGCGGCCCTCTCCTTCCACGGCCTGGTCGGCTTCGGCCGGGAGAACCTCAACCTGACCGGCGGCTGGGAGTACCTGGTTCCGTTCGGCCTGGACGGCGCGGCGATGTTCTGCTCCGTACTGGCCGTGCGGGAGGCCAGCCACGGTGACGCTGCTCTCGGCTCGCGCATGCTGGTGTGGCTGTTCGCCGGCGCCGCCGCCTGGTTCAACTGGGTGCACGCGCCGCGCGGTATCGACCACGCCGGTGCTCCGCAGTTCTTCGCCGGGATGTCGCTCTCGGCCGCGGTCCTCTTCGACCGCGCGCTGAAGCAGACCCGCCGGGCGGCGCTGCGCGAACAGGGGCTCGTACCGCGTCCGCTGCCGCAGATCCGCATGGTGCGGTGGATGCGGGCACCGCGTGAGACGTACGCGGCCTGGTCCCTGATGCTCCTCGAAGGCGTACGCACGCTGGACGAGGCGGTCGAGGAGGTCCGGGAGGACAAGCGGGAGCGCGAGCAGAACGTGATGCGCCGCCGCGACCACGACCGGCTGGAGCGGGCGCGCGTCAAGGCGCTCAACCGGCAGCACAGGAACTGGCCGCGTGGTGGCGGCCGGGGCGGCCGTCAGGTCGAACTGCCTCCGGCGGCCAGTGCCGCGGGCGGCAGCGGCCAGGCCGCATCGGAGCCTGCCATAGAGGCCCACGCGGCCGAACTCCCCGTCCGCGCCCGTCCGGCGCTCCAGCCGGTACGCGAGGACGCCGCGGCCCCCTTCACCATCGACCTGACGGCGGAGGACGACACGATGACCCTCCCCCGACTGGACTCCCTGGAACGCAAGCTGGAGGAAATGGAACGCCAATTCGGCTGAGCCGAAAGCCGGTTGTCGACTGCCGCCCACGGGTGGTGGGGCACGGGAGAGATACCCGGGTCCCCGCCCCGTGGGCGCTGTCACGCGCGGCGGGCGTCGACTTCGAACCAGACGACCTTGCCCTTGCCGCGTGAGTGCGCGCCCCAGGCGTCGGCCAGGGACTGCACGAGGAGGAGCCCGCGGCCCGAAGTGCCGTGGTCCTCGGGGGCGGTCGCCTGGGCCGGGAGCCTCGGGTGCCGGGCGAGGTCGTCGTAGACCTCGACGCGCAGCCGCTCCCCGGCCGTCCGCCCGGGGACGAGTGTGGCGGTGAGCACCGCCCCGTCGGTGGTGTGCTGGAGTGCGTTGGTGACCAGCTCGGTGGCGAGCAGCTCCGCCGTGTCGCAGAGCACGGGCACTCCCCAGTCCCGCAGATGCTCGCGCAGCAGGCGACGCACCTCGGCCACGGCCGGGAGGTCGGCGTGCCGCACCGTATGCCGCAGTATCTGCCCCGTGATGTCCGTCTGATCCCCCAGTTCCCCTGCTTCGGGCTCTTCCATGGCCCCGCTCCGGTCGCCGCCGCGATTCCCCGGTCGAACTTTCTTGCCGATAGGCATTCCCAGCCCCACAGGTTCCAGTCCTGCGCGCGTGATCCCCTGATGTGTCCCGGATGCGCGCAGCCGACGTCACATCGGAGGTCTGCGGATCGCGCCGCCGCCGTCGCGGATTCTCGACCCGGGCAGGCACTCTGACCTCCACTCCCTAGAGAGGTCCGATGTATAGCCGACTCAGCGTTGTGAAAATCCTTGACACTACGCGGTCACGGCCTCCACTCTGTGGCGCACTCATCCCATGTGTCTCTTGGGTGTTGCGCCTGTGTTGTCGTCCCGTTGCCTCGGGAGGGGCCCGTGTACTCACCGCAAGGAAAACTCGGACGTCGGCGAATGATCCGACCACCCGCGCTCGTCACCACCGCACTTCTGGCGGCGGGCCTGCTCACCGCGGGCCTGCTCGTCCCCGCCGCCGCCCCGCCGGCCGCGGCGGCGACCGCGACCACGGCCTGGCAGAACGGCGGCTTCCATGTCGACACCCCCAATGTGATCCGGCGCTCGAACATCGTGCTCGGCTCGCCGAACACCGCCGCCGCGCAGTCGCTGCCGCTGGGCAACGGCTCGCTGGGCGCCGCCGCCTGGGCCGCGGGCGGCTTCACCGCGCAGCTCAACCGCGCCGACACCCTGCCGGGCCGCAAGTCCCCCGGCCAGGTGCAGATTCCGGGCCTGTCCGCGCTGACGAACGCGAGCGACTTCAAGGGCTCGCTGGACGTCTACACCGGTGTGCTCACCGAGTCCGGCGGCGGCATGACCCTCAAGTCCTGGGTGTCGGCGACCAAGGACGAACTGATCGTGGACGTCACCGGCGCCGATCCGGGCGCCCAGCAGACCGCGACGCTGAGCCTGTGGTCGGGCCGCGGTCCGCAGGCCGCCGTCTCGGGCACCGTCGGCACGCTGGCCGAGACCTGGGTGGACAACCAGGAGGCGGGCTCCTCGGGCCGTACCTTCGGCTCGCTGGCCGCGCTCTCCGCGGGCGGTCGCAATGTCACCGCCTCGGTGGTCAACTCCACCCAGGTGAAGGTCGCGTTCACCCCCAACGCCGACGGCTCCTACCGGGTGATCCTCGGCGCCCCGGCCTGGACCGGCGGCAACGCGGCGACCACCGCCGCGAATCTGCTCGGCTCCGACGCGACCGCCGCCGAGTCCTCGCTGCTGTCCTCCCAGCAGTCCTGGTGGTCCGGCTTCTGGGCCAACTCCGGTGTCCTTGAGGCGAATTCGGCCGACGGCACCGCGCAGTACATGGAGACGCTGCGCACCTTGTACCTGTACATGGAGGCCGCCTCGATGCGCGGCACCGTGCCGGGCAGCCAGGCGGGCGTCGCCGACATGTTCAACTTCGGCCAGGACCACCAGAACTGGACGCCGTCGGCGACCTGGCTGTGGAATCTGCGCACCCAGATCTCCGCAAACACCAGCAGCGGCAACTTCGCGCTGAACATCCCGATCTTCAACCTCTACCAGAACAACCTGGCCGCCATCGAGGCGTGGACCAAGCAGCAGATGGGCGGCACACCGGGCGCCTGCGTCCCCGAGGTCATGCGGTTCAACGGCAACGGCGGTGACCCCGGCAACGGCGCCAACGCGGCGTGCAGCCAGCCGGGCAGCCCCAACTGGAACGCCCTGAACATCACCTCGGGCGCCGAGATCAGCCTGTTCATCTGGCAGCAGTACCTGGCCACCGGCGACATCAACTTCCTGCGCACGTACTACCCGTTGCTGAAGTCGTCGGCGACCTTCCTGCTCAACTACCAGAAGGTCGGCTCGGACGGGAAGCTGCACGCGGTCGCCAACGCGCACGAGACGCAGTGGGCGGTGCAGGACCCGACGACCGACCTGGCCGCGGACGCCGCGCTCTTCCCCGTGGTGATCAAGGCGGCGCAGCTCCTCAACACCGGGGACACCGCGCTGATCTCGCAACTGACCACCGCGCAGGGCCAGATACCGGCGTGGGCGCGTACCGACTACGGCCGTACGCAGGTGCTGCCGCCGTCGGCGGACGCGTCGAACAACGACATCATCGCGTACTCGTACCAGCCGACCGCGCAGATCAGGAACAGCGAGAACATCGACCTGGAGCCGGTGTGGCCGTACAACCTGGTCACCGACGACCCGGGGTCGCTGCGGGACCTGGCGGTGCGCTCGTACAACCACCGGGCGGTGACCGGGGGCAACGACTGGAGCATGGACGCGATCGACGCGGCCAGGCTCGGGCTGGCCAGTGAGGTCGCGGCGAGGCTGACGTCGATCACCCAGAGCCACCAGGTGTACATCAACGGGCTGGCCGACCTCGGCAACACCGTCGGCACGGAGGCGTACATCGAGCAGGCGTCCGGTGTCGCGACCGCGCTGAACGAGGCGCTGGTGCAGGACTACGACGGGCTGCTGCGGATCGCCCCGGCCTGGCCGGCCGGCTGGGACGCGGCGGGCACGGTCTCGGTGCAGGGCAACACCAAGGTGGACGTGCAGGTCCAGAACGGCACCCCGGTCACGGTCGCCATCCAGGCCGGGTCGTCGCAGACCATGCGCGTGCGCAACCCCTGGCCGGGTCAGTCGGTGCAGGTGGTGAACGGTTCGAGCAACGCCGTCGTGGTCGCGCCGACCACCGCGGGCACCTTCAATGTGCCGGTCGCCTCGGGGCAGTCGTACCTCGTCGAGCCGGTGGCCGCGCCGACCACGGCGCTGCCCTACGCGCAGGTCTCCGGCTCCCCCGCCACCGCCGCCAAGCACCTGGGCAATGTGCAGATCGGTCTGGACGGCGGCGGCACCGCGCCCGGCGGCGGCACGGTGGTCTCGCTGCGCGCGCACGCCAACGGCCAGTACGTGACGGCGGACAACGCGGGCGCGGCGCCGCTGATCGCCAACCGTACGGCCATCGGGCCCTGGGAGCAGTTCGACGAGATCGACCAGGGCGGCGGTTGGATCGCGCTGCGCGCGCACGCCAACAACAAGTACGTGACGGCCGACAACGCGGGCGCCGCCCCGCTGCTCGCCAAGGTCGACGCGGTCGGCACCTGGGAGCAGTTCCAGCTCGTGCGCAACGGCGACGGGAGCGTCAGCCTGCGGGCGCGGGTCAACAACCAGTACGTGACGGCCGAGAACGGGGGCGCGGCGGCGCTGATCGCGAATCGGGCGGCCATCGGGCAGTGGGAGGAGTTCGATCTGATCCAGAGTTGACGGCTTTTCCTCCGTCGGCCCCCTGTTCCGTCCCGCGGTACCCGTACAGCGACGGCTGATTGTCCGGGCACCGCTGGACCGGGACGGGGGGTCGAGCCGGTGGAAGGTGCCGGTCGGGGTGTGCCGGAGGGCGCGGTCCTGGGTCACAACGGAGCCGAACGGGGCTACGGGCGCGGCACGTTGCGCAGATTGGAGCGCGCGAGCTGCACCATCTTGCCGACGCCGCCGTCCAGTACGACCTTGCCCACCGACAGCGCGAAGCCGCCGATCTGCTCGCCGGTGATCTTCGGCGGGATGGACAGGGCGTGCGGGTCGGTGACGACGTCGACCAGGGCGGGCCCCTTGTGCCGGAAGGCGCCGCGCAGCGCGTCCCGCAGGTCCTTGGGCTTCTCGACCCGGACGCCGTAGGCCCCGGCGGCGTTGGCGATGGCCGCGAAGTCCGGGTTGTGGTTGGTGGTGCCGTACGCGGGCAGGCCCTCGACCATCATCTCCAGCTCGACCATGCCGAGCGAGGAGTTGTTGAACAGCACCACCTTGACGGGGAGTTCGTACTGGACGAGCGTCAGGAAGTCGCCCATCAGCATGGTGAAGCCGCCGTCGCCCGACATCGACACCACCTGCCTGCGGCGGTCGAGGAACTGCGCGCCGATCGCCTGCGGCAGCGCGTTCGCCATCGAGCCGTGCGTGAAGGAGCCGATGACGCGGCGCTTGCCGTTGGGCGTCAGGTAACGGGCCGCCCACACATTGCACATGCCGGTGTCGACGGTGAACACCGCGTCGTCCGCGGCCTCTTCGTCGAGCACGGACGCCACGTACTCCGGGTGGATCGGCACGTGCTTGTCGACCTTGCGGGTGTACGCCTTCACGACGCCTTCCAGCGCGTCGCTGTGCTTCTTCAGCATCCGGTTGAGGAATTTGCGGTCGGACTTCTCCCGCACCTTCGGCGTCAGGCAGCGCAGCGTCTCGCCGACGTCGCCCCACACCGCCAGGTCCAGCTTCGAGCGGCGCCCGAGGTGCTCGGGCCGCACGTCGACCTGCACGATCGTCACGTCGTCCGGCAGGAAGGCGTTGTACGGGAAGTCGGTGCCGAGCAGGATCAGCAGGTCGCACTCGTGCATCGCCTCGTACGCGGCGCCGTAGCCGAGCAGACCGCTCATGCCGACGTCGTACGGATTGTCGTACTGGATCCACTCCTTGCCGCGCAGGGCGTGGCCGACCGGGGCCTTGACGCGTTCGGCGAAGGCCATCACCTCGTCGTGCGAGCCCGCGGTGCCGCTGCCGCAGAACAGGGCGACCTTGTTGGCGCCGTTGACGAGCCGGGCGAAGACGTCGAGTTCCGCGTCGCCGGGGCGGACGGTGGGGCGGCGGGTGACCAGGGCGTGCTCGATGCTGCGCTGCGGCGCGGTCTGCGCGGCGATGTCGCCCGGCAGGCTGATGACGCTGACGCCGCCGCGGCCCACCGCGTGCTGGATGGCGGTCTGGAGGACCCGCGGCATCTGCGCCGGGTTGGAGATCAGCTCGCTGTAGTGGCTGCACTCGCGGAAGAGCTGGTCGGGGTGGGTCTCCTGGAAGTAGCCGGTGCCGATCTCGCTGCTGGGGATGTGCGAGGCCAGCGCCAGCACCGGGGCCATCGAGCGGTGCGCGTCGTACAGGCCGTTGATCAGGTGCAGATTGCCGGGGCCGCAGGAACCCGCGCAGGCCGCGAGCTTGCCGGTGAGCTGGGCCTCCGCGCCCGCCGCGAAGGCCGCGACCTCCTCGTGGCGTACGTGCACCCATTCGATGGAACGGTTGCGGCGTACGGCGTCCACGACGGGGTTGAGGCTGTCGCCCACCACCCCGTACACGCGCTGTACGCCCGCGCGCACCAGCACGTCGATGAACTGCTCGGCCACGGTCTGCTTCGCCATCGGGCCCACCTGTCCTCGTCGGTGACTCCTCTCATCTCACCGGGAAGTGGGTGGCCCCGCATCCGGGAGCGCCGGGGCCCGCCCGGTCACGCGTCCCAGACGGTCACCGCCGTCCGGTCGTCGGCGTAGCCCTTGACACGGGTCTGGGCGTCGGCCAGATACGCGGCCATGCCGGGCGGTCCCGCGCCCCAGCGGCCTGCCAGGTGGACGGCCAGCGCGGGCTCGCCGCGCAGCGGTTCCGCGAGGCCGCCGCTGCACATCACCAGCGCGTCGCCGGGCTGGGCGACGGTGGCCCGGAAGCGGAACGGCGCCGCCGTCTCGTCCGGCGCCAGGTCCAGGTCCTGCCAGGTGTCGTCCCTGATCCGGAACAGTCCGCCGTCGCCGACGCCGAAGAACAGCCGGGTCCGGCACTCCGGGTCCGCGGGCAGCAGCAGACAGCGCAGCGAGGCGGTGTACGTGCCCTCGTCCAGGCCCAGGTCCTCGCCGCGGGCCCGCAGGCGTCCGTAGCAACGGTCGGTCAGCCGGTGCAGGCCCGATTTGAGCGAGCCTCTGCGGGCCGCGCGCAGGTCGTCAGAGAGCCGGTTCCTGCTCCGGCCGACCGCGCCCGCGATCCACCGCACCGCGTCCTGCGCCGCCTTGTGCGCGTCGTCCGCCGCGCGGGCGCCGCTGGCCATCGCGACCAGCAGCAGCGCCTCGTCGCCGCTGCCGAAGCGGGCCGTGAGCAGGGCGTCCCTGCGGGGCTGGCCCCGGTACCGCGCCGAGTCGCCGCGCAGCGACACCGTCCGGACCGTCATGCGGCCGTACCGCGCGCCGTCCAGCACCGTGTCCGCCACCAGGGCGCCGAGGTCGTCCGGTTCCGCCTCCGGCCACGCGGTCGGCTCCGCCGCGTACGTCGGCGGTCCCCCGCCCACCACCTCCGGCTCCGCGACCTCGTCCCGCGCCCCCACCGCCGCCACCCACCCGGGCGGCAGCTCCGGCGCCCACCGCACCTCCCCTTCCACGAACGCCGTCTCCCGCCCCCACCCCGCCGCCGACCCGGCCGCCTTCCCTGCGCCCTCGGTCGCCCCGGTCCCGGCCTCGGCACCGTCCCGCTCCCCCGCCTGCCCCTTCCGCCCGCCGACCGGCACGCCGACGACCGCGGGCCCCGCCCACGGACGGCGGGGCTCGGCCGAAGCGGACGGCTGCGGGGGATTGGGCTGTTCGGACTCCGACCCGTCGGACTCGCCCGGCACCGCCGGGACAGACTCGGCGTCAGCCGCCTGCGAAGGGCGTGACGGATCGGGCTCCGGCTCGGCCGGTTCGGCCTCGGCCGCAGGCGTCTCCGGAGAAGGACCCGGCTGGGCCGGTGCCTCCGGAGAAGGACCCGGCTGATCGTTCTGCGCTGCGGTCGGCACACCCACGGCAGTCGGACCCACCCAGGGACGGCGGGGCTCGGCCGGGGCGGACTGCTGCGGGGGGCTCGGCTGATCGGGCTCCGGTACGGCGGGCGGCTGGGCCGCCCAGGAGCGATCGACGTCCGCCTCGGGCGGGACAGCCCAGGGAGAGCCGCGCTCCGGGAAGGCGGTGGGGGCCTCCCGGTCGGCCGGGACAGGCTCGGCGTCAGCCGCCTGCGAGGAGGGACCCGACCGGGCGGGCTCCGCCTCGGTCGGGGGGACCCACGGGCGGCGGGGCTCGGGCAGGGCGGACGGCTGCGGGGGAATGGGCTGGGCGGGCTCGTCCGGTGTCGCAGGGGCGGGTGGTTGGGCCGCCGAAGGGGAACGATCGGGGGCCGGTCCGGGCGGGGCGGTCTGCGGGCTCGGGGGTGCGCTCGGCGTGGTCGGGGCGGGCGGCCAGGGGTAGTTGGGGTCCACCGCGCCGGTCGGGGCGGTAAGCGGGCGGTGGGGCTCGGCCTCGGGGCGGTCCGCCTCGGGGGTGGCCCAGGAGTTGTCGGAGGGGGGCGGCTCGGGCGCGGGGCGGCGGGCTGCCAGGAGTTGGTCGAGTGCCGAGTCGTTCGGCGACGGCGGCCCGGAATCGTCCGGCTCGGCCGGTGCCGGTTCGGCCGTCTCGGGGGTCGGGGCCTGCCAGGCGGTGCGGGGCCAGAGGGCAGGCTCGTCCGGGGAAGCGGGCGGGGGGTCCTCTACGGCGAAGGTCGGGGTGGCCGACCACGCGTCCCACGAGGCTCCGGGCGTATCGCCCTCCGGGGCCTCCGGCTCTTCGGCGACGGGCTCCGGCGCCGGTGCCGGCTCGGGGGCGGCCGAAGGTGAGCGGGTCCACCAGGAGTCGGACGCGGGGCGCGGCGCCTCGCGGGGCTCCGGGGCGGGGGCCGACGGCTCGGGGCGTTCGGCGAAGGTGGGAGCGGACGACCAGGCGTCCCAAGGGCGTTGCTCCGGCCGGGGCGGCGGAGTGGGCTCGGGCGCGGCGGCCTCCGGAGCCTCTTCCGGTGGCGGCGGCGCCGTACCGAAGGTCGGCTCGGCCGACCAGGCGTCCCACGCGGGAGCGTCATCGACCGGCGGCGCGTCCGGCGCGGCGATCGACGGCTTGGCGGGTGGTTCGGCCGAGGACTCGACCGGCGGCTCGACCGGCCGCTCGGCTGGCACCTCGTCGGCTTGCGCCTCGTCGGCCGGCACCTCGTCAGCCGGCACCTCGTCGACCGGCGGCGCGTCCGGCGCGGCGATCGACGGCTTGGCGGGTGGTTCGGCCGAGGACTCGACCGGCGGCTCGACCGGCACCACGTCGGCCGGCACCTCGTCAGCCGGTGCCTCGTCGACCGGCACCTCGGGCGACGCGTCCTGCTGAGCCGGAATCGACACCGAAGCGGGCTCCGGAGCCGAGACCGGCGCCGTGGTCGGGACCGGCGCCGGAGGCGCACCCGGTGTGCGCGGCGGCCCCGGCCAGGAAGGGGGCGGAGGCGGCGGAGTGGGCCGACGCAGTCGCAACGTGTCGGCGGCCGGCGTCGGCGGCGGAGGCGCCACCGCGTCCAGCGCCGTATCGAAGTGCGCGTCGACGGAATCCGGCGTGGCGGACGGCGTGGCCGCGTCGTCGTCGTACAACTGACGCCACCAGTCGTCCTCTTGGCTGCTGTGGGAGTCCCCCTGCTGGCTCATGCCCTTATTGTCCACCGCGCGGGCCGCCGGGAAACGTGGAACCGCCGGGCCGGCCCCGCCCCCACAGCAGGGCCGCCCGGCGGAGTCGCCGTCCCCGGCCGGGACCTCGGGAAAGATCCTCCGGGGACCGCACCGAGACCTTCGGACGCGTCCGAAGACTTCTTCCGGGGGCTGCCACGGACACCGTCCCCGGCGCCCTCCGTCCCGCCTCCCGCGAAGCCACCGAAAAGCTCCCCGTCAAGCTCTCCGCAAAGCTCGGTGTCGATCACACTGGCAGAGCGGACCTGCGGGAGTACAAGATGACCAAGGCGGGAAACCGCCGTGGCTCATTTCCGCCACCGTCACCATCACCGCAGGGAGGGGGCTCCGTGCTCGGCGCCATCGGTCTGGACGAAGTGCAGGAATCGGCCTACCGGGCGCTGGTCGGCCTGGGCGCGGCCGAGGTCGGCGACCTGTCGCACCGCCTCGGGCTGAACGAGGAGGACGCGGGCCGCATCCTGCGCAGGCTGGAGGGGCACGGGCTGGTCGCGCAGTCGTCGGCGCGGCCCGGCCGCTGGGTCGCCGCGCCACCGGCCGTGGCGCTGTCGGCCCTGCTGACCCGGCAGCGGCACGAGTTGGAGCAGGCGGAGCTGGCCGCCGCCGTCCTGGCCGCCGAGTTCCGCGCGGAGGCGACGGAACCGGCCGTGCACGACCTGGTCGAGGTGGTCACCGGCGCCAACGCGGTGGCGCAGCGCTTCCTGCAACTCCAGTTCGGCGCGGAGAGCGAGGTCTGCGCCCTGGTCACCGACCGCCCGGTGGCCATCACCGGGACGGAGAACGACGCCGAGCAGGAGGCGTCCCGACGCGGCGTCACGTACCGCGTGGTGCTGGAACGTTCCGTCGTGACGAGCCCGAGCGGTTTCACGGAGGTGTCCGCCGCGCTCGGCAGGAACGAACAGGTGCGGGTGGTGGACCGGGTGCCGACCAAACTGGTGGTGGCCGACCGGTCGTTGGCGATGGTGCCGCTGACGCGCCGCCTCGCCCAGCCCGCCGCGCTGGTCGTGCACGCCAGCGGGCTGCTGGAGTCGCTGATGGGGCTGTTCGAGGGAGTGTGGCGGCAGGGGATGCCGCTGAGCCTGGACGGGACGGGCACCGTGGCCGAGGAGTCCCCCGAGGCGCCGGACAGCACCGACCTGCGCATCCTCTCGCTGCTGCTGGCCGGTCTGACGGACGCCTCGGCGGCCAAGCAGCTCGACCTCGGGCTGCGCACCGTGCAGCGCCGGGTCAAACGGCTGATGGAGATCGCCGAGGTCACCACCCGCCTCCAGCTCGGCTGGCACGCCTACGAACGCGGCTGGGTGGCACGCGGCGACACGGACGTATGAGCGCGGGGCCGTACACGGCGGACGCGGCGACCGGCGACCGGCGACCGGGCCGACGGTCCCGCCGGTCCCGCCGGTCCCGCCGGAAGGGTGAGCGCGCCACCGGACGGTTGACGGGGCGGCGGACCGACGACGTCCCCACGGCGTACGGACGGCGTACGAGCGGCGTACGCGAGTGGTCCTACGGGTCTCGGACAGGTCTCGCCTTGCGCCCCGAGGGTGATCCGCCCGGCGGACGGGCGCGTCATCGGGCAGGGTGGGCTCATGGGGACCGCACAGGTGTGCCTGATCGGCGCGGTGATGCTGCTCGGACTCGTCGGTGTGCTGGCCCCCGGCGTGCCGGGGACGCTGCTCTGCTGGGCCGCCGTCATGTGGTGGGCGACGCAGGAGCACACGAGCCTGACCTGGGGCGTACTGGCCGGGGCGACCGGTCTGCTGGCCGTCGTCCAGGTGGTGGTGTGGCTGCTCCCGGCGCGCCGGATCCGCGATTCGGGCATCACCTGGCACACCGTGCTGGTCGCGGGCTCCTTCGCCATCGCCGGTTTCTTCCTGATCCCGGTGGTGGGCGCGGTCCTCGGCTTCGTCGGCACGATCTACGCGACCGAGCGCGTACGCCTCGGCGGCCACCGCGCCGCCTGGACCGCGACCCGCACCGCGATGCGCGCGGTGGGCGGCTCCGTCCTGGTCGAACTCCTGGCGTGCCTCGTCGTGGCGGGCGCGTGGCTGGGCGCGGTGATCGCGGGCTGACCGGCACCCGGCCCCGCGCTCAGGGGGAGACGTACGGGGTGTGCGGTCGTACGGACATACGTATGGCCGTACGACCGCGCGTCCCCACTCGGCCTAGGTCCTGGATAGGTCAAAGGTCCAATGGCCCGGTGCGCTCACCCGTGTGAGGGTGAGGGCATGGCGATCAAGACACCCAGGACAGCGCTGACCGAGGCCGAGCTGCGCTATCTGCGCACGCAGCGCCTCGGGCGGCTGGCGACCGTGGACGCGCAGGGCCGTCCGCAGGCCAATCCGGTCGGCTACTTCCTTCGCCCGGACGGCACGGTCGACATCGGCGGCTACACGATGGGCGCCACGAAGAAGTGGCGCAATGTGGCGGCGAACCACTACGTGTCGCTGGTCGTGGACGACATCGCGGGCACCGACCCGTGGACGGTGCGCGGGGTCGAGATCCGCGGCACCGCCGAGCAGGTCGTGGGCCCGCACGACCTCGGCGCGCAGATGAGCGACGAGTTGATCCGGATCCACCCGTACTCGATCATCGGCTGGGGCCTGGAGGACTGACCCCGCGCGCCGGACCTCGCCGGGCGTCGCTCGCACCACCGTCGCCCGGCCCGCACAAGGCGCACACAAGGCACACCCGTCTCACCTGCCGAACCGACACGGAGAGCGCTCTCACGCCGCGCCGGGGGACCCGTTACGCTGTGCGCGTACCGGCCCCCGGTTTTCTGTTATTTCCGCGTGAAGGAGACGTCCCTTGTCCGACCCGAGCTTCGCGCCGCGTCCTACGCTGGAGGCCGTCGCCGCGCGGGCCGGGGTGTCGCGTGCCACCGCCTCGCGCGTGGTCAACGGCAGCGAAGGGGTACGGGCGCCGCTGGTGGAGCGGGTCCGCAAGGCCGTGGACGAGCTGGGATATGTGCCCAATCAGGCGGCCCGCACGCTGGTGACGCGGCGCAATGACGCCATCGCGGTGGTGGTGGCCGAGCCGGAGACGCGGTTCTTCACCGACCCGTTCTTCGCGCAGCAGGTGCGCGGGATCAGCAAGGAACTCACCGCGCGGGACAATCAGTTGGTGCTGCTGCTGACCGAAGGGGCCGCGGATTACGAGCGGGTCGGCCGCTATCTGGCGGGCGGTCACGTCGACGGCGCGCTGATCTTCTCGCTGCACACCGACGACTCGCTGCCCGTGCTGGCCCGCAGGGCCGGAGTGCCCACGGTGATCGGCGGGCGGCCCGGCTGGACCGACTTCGACAGCGACCACGGCACGTTGTACGTGGACTGCGACAACCGGGGCGGTGCGCGGGACGCGGTACGGCACCTGCTGAGGATCGGCCGCCGCCGGATCGCCCACATCGCGGGGCCACTTGACCAGACGGCGTCGGTGGACCGGCTGGACGGGTTCCGTGACGTGCTGCCGGAGACCGACCCCCGGATGATCGCCGAGGGCGACTTCACCCCGGAAGGCGGCGCCCGCGCCATGGCCGAACTCCTCCAGCGCTGCCCCGACCTGGACGCCGTCTTCGCCGCCTCCGACGTCATGGCCTCCGGCGCCCTGCGCGTGCTGCGCACCTCAGGACACCGCGTCCCCGACGACATCGCCGTCGTCGGCTTCGACGACATGGTCTCCGTCGCCGAATGGACCGACCCGCCCCTGACCACCGTCCGCCAGGACATCGAGGAAATGGGCCGCCTCATGGCCCGCCTCCTCCTGCGCGCGGTGGCGCCGCCGACGGGCCCGCAGAGCGTTCCCGCCCTGTCCTCCATCGTCACGCCGACGCACCTCGTGGTCCGCGCCTCCGCCTGAGCGCCGAATCCCGGCCCGAGCACCACGCTTCCCCCTGAGCGCCGCACCGCGCCCGTCCGAGGGCACTCGGCACCGCCCGACTCCGCCTGACATACCGTCACTTCATCGGATCGAACCCACGCGCGAACACCGGTCCCCCACCTGTGGGTTGGGAACGTCGGGCGAAGGGAAGGTCACGAACAGGTAGCGAAGGTGAGGGCACGGTGAAGGCCGTGCCGGAGGCGAGGAGGTCCGACATGGCATACAGCGTGATTCTCGGCGTCGTGATCGTCGTGCTCGTGGTCGCCTGTGTCGTCGGCTCGTTCTGGAGTGCGGGCAGCCCGATCGCGGTGCGGCGCCGCCACCAGCAGGGTCCTGGCGGCGGCGCCGGATAGGGTCCGCGCCCGTACGGTCGGCCGTACGGGACCGGGTTCAGGACCGGCGGCGGTGGCCGCCGCCCCCGCCGCGCTTGCGCTCGTACATCTCCCGGCCCGCCGCGGTCCGTTGCTTCCACTCGCGCCGCATCTCGGAGCGCAGCCGCTGGTCGGTGCGTGAGGCGATCCACGCGTTCTCGCGCAGCAGCTTGCGGTAGCTCTCCAGACGGCGGTGCTGCAAGGTGCCGTCCTCCAGCGCGGCCAGGACGGCGCAGCCCGGCTCCGACTGGTGCGAGCAGTCCTGGAAGCGGCAGTCGCGGGCCAGTTGCTCGATCTCGGAGAACACCTGGTGGAGCCCGGACTCCGCGTCCCACAGGCCGACCCCGCGCAGCCCCGGCGTGTCGATCAGCACCCCGCCCTGCGGCATCGGCAGCAGGTCACGCGTGGTCGTGGTGTGCCGGCCCTTGCCGTCGGAGTCCCTGGTGGCCTGCACCTCCTGCGCTTCGCGCCCCAACAGGGCGTTGGTGAGCGTGGACTTGCCCGCGCCCGACTGGCCGAGCAGCACCGAGGTGCCGCCCGCCAGCAGCTCCGACAGCGCCTCGATCCCCTCGCCGGTCGTGGCGCTCACCACCAGGACCGGCACTCCGGGCGCCGCCGATTCGGCGTCCTCCAGCAGATAGGTGGTGTCCGGCACGAGGTCCGCCTTGGTCAGCGCGACCACCGGTTGCGCGCCGCTCTCCCAGGCCAGGGAGAGGAAGCGTTCGAGGCGCCCCAGATCGAGGTCGGCCGCCAGCGACACCGCGATCACCGCGTGGTCGATATTAGCCGCGAGCACCTGGCCCTCGGAGCGCTTGGACGACGCCGACCGTACGATCGCGGTCCTGCGCGGCAGCAGCGCCCGTACCGACGGGCCCTTCGGCTGCGCCGGGTCCGGGTCGAACGCCGCCCAGTCCCCGGTGCACGCCACGAGCATCGGATCCGGCGAGTGCACCGGATCGGTACCGGCGCGGACCGTCAGCAGACCGTCCGCGCCGTCGGGGACGACGACGTCGCACATCCCCCGGTCGACCCGCACGATCCGCGCGGGCACCAGTCCGTCCGCCGCGTACGCCGAGAAGGCGTCGTCCAGCAGCGAGTCCCAGCCGTACGGGACGAGTGAGGACCAAGAGGAGGACGACGACGAGAAGGAAGAAGACGAGAAAGACAAGGGAAACCCTTCCAACAGGGCCCCGGCACCGCGCGTCCGATCGGCGCGGCAGAAGAAGAGAGGTCAGCCGGAGACCACAGAGGTGAACTGAATGAACTTCCGCATCTGGGCAGCGCCCATCACCAAGGCAGTCATCGAGTCACACCTCCTGGCCGTACTCACGAGCCGACAGCGGCGAGCCACTTCCGCGGCTTCCGCTCCAACACCAGGGACCGTAGCCCCTCCCCCACCGCCTCCGCCACCGAATTAACGGCCGCCGCCGCGGGCGGGCGGAGAGCGCCGGAGCAAAGCGGAGGGATCTCCGGTAGTGGTACGGTCGAAGAAGCGGAGTGACCTCCGCTTGTTCTGGTGTCGCACGGGAACGGGATGCTCATGGCTTCCAGCGGGATGGCCTCGGACGGGACGACGGCCGGCGGGGCGCGGCGGGCCGGAGGGGCGGGGGCGCTGGCCGGGCGGACGGTGTCGCGCGTCGGGTACGGGGCGATGCAACTGACCGAGCGGGCCGGGCGGGCCGCCGCGGTCGCCGTACTGCGGCGGGCGGTCGAACTCGGGGTGGACCACGTCGATACGGCGCAGTTCTACGGCGACGGCTTCGTCAACGGGGTGATCCGCGAGGCGGTCGGGTCCGAGGACGAGGTGCTGGTCGCCAGCAAGGTGGGGGCCACACCGGATTCCGGCGGCCCGGTGCACCTGCGACTCGCGCAGAAGCCCGAGGAGTTGCGGGCGGCCGTGGAGGACAATCTCGCGAGCCTCGGCCTCGACCGGATCCCGCTGGTGAATCTGCGCCGCACCGATGTCGGGCCGGGCCTGCGGGCCGAGGGCGACCAGGTGGTCGAGCTCGACGACCAGCTCGCGACGATGGTGGCGCTGCGCGACGAGGGCAAGATCGGCGCGATCGGGCTGAGCAGCGTGAGCCTGGACAATCTGCGCCGGGCGATCCCGGCGGGCATCGCGTGCGTGCAGAACGCGTACAGCCTCGTGGCGCGCGACGACGAGGACATGCTGGCCCTCTGCACCGCGCAGGACATCGCGTGGGTGCCGTACTTCCCGCTCGGCAGCGCCTTCCCCGGCCTGCCGAAGGTGACCGACGAACCGGCGGTGATCGCCGCGGCGCGGGCGCTGGGCGCCACGCCCTCCCAGGTCGGCCTGGCCTGGCTGCTGCACCACGCGCCGAACGTCCACCTCATCCCGGGCACGTCGAACACCGCCCACCTCGAAGCGAACGTGGCCGCGGGCGCGCTCACGCTCGACGCCGCGACCCTCGCCGCGCTGGACGCCGTCCCGACCCGGCCGAACGACGCCCCGCTCACGTAACGCGGGGCGCGCGACCGGACCCCCTCAGCGCGCCCCGAGGCTGGAGCCGCGCACGACCAGCTCCGGCTGGAGGACGACCTGGCGGTGCTCGTGGCCCTCGGGGTCCGCCGTCTCCTCCAGCAGCATCTCGGCGGCGAGCCGCCCCATCGCGACGGCGGGCTGCCGGACCGAGGTCAGCGGTACGGCCGCGGCGGCGGCGAATTCGATGTCGTCGTAACCGACGATGGCCATCTCCTCGGGGACCGCGATCCTGGCGGCGAAGACCGCCTGGAGGACCCCGAGGGCCAGCAGGTCGTTGGCGCAGAAGACGGCGGTGGGCCGGGGCGCCAGGCCGAGCAGCCGGGCTCCGGCGTCGCGGCCCGCCGAGACGTCCAGCCGCTCGGCGGACACCTCGGTCAGCGACTCGGGCGGCAGTCCGGCCTCGGCCAGCGCGGCGAGCGCCCCGGCGCGGCGGTCGCGGACCTGCGGGAGTTCGGGCGGGCCGCCGACGTAGACGATCGAGCGGTGTCCCGCGGCGATCAGGTGCTGGGCGGCGAGGCGTCCGCCGACGACGTCGTCCACCGAGACCGAGCAGACGGCGACGTCGGCGGAGACCCGGTCGACCAGGACGTACGGAATGCCCTGGCTGCGCAGCGTCTTGAGGCTGTGTCCGGTCGCGTCGGCGGGGGTGACCAGCACGCCGCGCACCCGCTGCTCGGCGAAGAGCGACAGGTACTCGACCTCCTCGCTGGTGCTCTGCGCGCTGTTGCAGACCATGACGCCGAGTCCGGCGGCGCGGGCGGCGCGCTCGGCGCCGCTGGCCACGTCGACGAAGAAGGGGTTGCCCATGTCGAGGACGAGCAGCGCGACGATACGGCTTGCCCCGGCCCGCAGTTGGCGGGCGGACTCACTCCGTATGTAGCCGAGGCGGCTGATGACCGACTGCACCCGGGTCCTGGTCTCCTCGGACACCAGGTCCGGGCGGTTGATCACATTGGAGACGGTCCCGACCGAGACACCCGCCTGCCGTGCCACGTCCTTGATCCCAACCATGGGCTCCACTGCTCCGTCCCGCCCGCCGCAGGCAGGGCTCCTCGTAACGCTCATCCGGCGTCGGCGCGACGTGCTCGACGTTCACCCGGAATCAACGCATTGAACTTATTCAAGCACAGTGCGTGCTGGTTGATCCGGCACGAACTGAATCGTTCCAACCTCTCATGTTCACGGAAGGTGGAACACCTCGGTGAGCGGGACCATCGCCGCGTCGGGCGCGACGCCGTCCAACTCCTCGAAGAAGCCCGCCATTTCCGCCTGCCAGCGGGCGTTCACCTCCGTACCGTCCATGGCGGCGCGCGCCCGCTCGAAGTCCTCGGTCTCCAGATAGCCGACGAGCAGGCCGTCCTCGCGCAGGAACAGCGAGTAGTTGTGCCAGCCGGCGGCGGACAGCGCCTCACGCATTCGCGGCCAGACGTCCGCGTGCCTGGCACGGTACTCGTCCAGCCGTTCCTGACGGACCTTCAACACAAAGCAGACGCGCCGCACTTGAGGATTTCCTTCCGCACACCGCCGGCCCGGACCCACAGGGCCGGCGGTCCAACTGCCTTACTGGATGGTGCCGTCGGCTCAGAAGTTGAACTGGCCGATGTTCGCCTTGTCGAAGACGGTCGGCTTGCCGAGGACGATGACGCTGTCCTTGCCGACGGTGAAGGTGCCCATGTCGCCCGCGGTGAAGGTCTCGCCCTCGGCGCCGGTGATCTGGCCGGAGGCCAGCGCGACGGCGGTGTAGCCCGCGAGCGCGCCGAGCTTGGCCGGGTCCCACAGCTCAAAGGACTGCACGGTGCCGTTGTTGACGTACGCGCGCATGTCGTTGGGCGTGCCCAGGCCGGTGAGCTGGACCTTCCCCTTGTACTTGGAACCGCTCAGGTACTGCGCCGCGGCCTTGATGCCGACCGTGGTCGGGGAGATGATCCCCTTCAGGTTCGGGTACTGCTGGAGCAGGCCCTGGGTCTGCTGGAACGACGCCTGCGCGTCGTCGTTGCCGTAGGCGACCTTGACGAGCTGGATGTCCTTGTACTCCGGCTTCTTCAGCTCGTCCTTCATGAAGTCGATCCAGGTGTTCTGGTTCGTGGCCGTCTGGGCCGCCGACAGGATCGCGATCTGGCCCTTGTTGTTGATCTGCTTGGCCATCAACTGGACCTCGGTACGGCCCAGGTCCTCCGCGCTGGCCTGCGAGACGAACGCGTCACGGCAGTTGGTGTTGGTGTCCGAGTCGTACGTGACGACCTTGACGCCGTTCTTGCGCGCCTGGTTCAGCGCGGTGCACAGCGCGCCCGGGTCCTGCGCGGACACCGCGATGGCGCTGACCTGCTGCTGCGTCAGGGTGTTGACGTAGCTGACCTGGCCCGCGGTGTCGGTGCCGCTGCTGGTGCCGACCTCCTTGTACTTCTCGCCGAGCGCCTCGACGGCCTTCTTGCCGCCGTTGTCGGAGATGGTGAAGTACGGGTTGTTCACCTGCTTGGGCAGGTAGGCGATGGTCAGGCCCTTCTTGACGGGCGCGTTCGGGTCGGCGGAGGCCGACGCCTTCGTACCGGATCCGGCGGAGGCCGATTCCGAGTCCGAGCTGGACTTCTTGGTGGTGCCGCCACAGGCAGCGGCGCTGAGCGCGACAACGGCGACAACGGCGACCGCGGCCGCGGCGCGACGGGCGGGGGCGGTTCTGTACGACATGCGGGTGTCCTTTCGATGCCGCACTCGCGGCAGGTGACGACCAGGTGAGGGTGTTCGGACGACGTGCGTGGTGCGGGGGGTCAGGTGGCGGCCAGTGCGGCCGGTGGTGGCGCGTCGGCGGTTCTGCGCCGGGCTCGCGCCCTGCCCACCTGCCGGGCCACCCGCGGTGCCAGTACCGAGATCACCAGCAGGACTCCGGTGATCAGGATCTGGGACTGCGCGGAGACGTTGATCAGACTCATCACGTTCTGGAGCGCGCCGAGCAGGAACACTCCGGCGATCGCGCCGCCCAGCGTGCCCTTGCCGCCGTCGAAGTCGATGCCGCCGAGCAGCACACCGGCGATGACGGACAGTTCGAGGCCGGTGGCGTTGTCGTAGCGGGCGCTGGCGTAGTGCAGGGCCCAGAAGACGCCGGTGAGCGCGGAGATCGTGCCGGTGGCGACGAACATCGACAGCTTCAGCCGCTTGGTGCGGATGCCCGCGAAGCGCGCGGCCTCCTGCGAGGCGCCGACCGCGAACAGCGAGCGGCCGACCGGGGTGGCGTGCAGGACGACGGCCGCGATGACCAGCAGGACGGCCCACGGGATGGCGGCCTGCGGGATGAAGGTGCCGCCGATCCGCGCGGAGCCGAAGTCCAGGTACTGCTGCGGGAAGTCGGTCACCGAGTTGGAGCCGAGCACGATCTGCGCGATGCCGCGGTAGGCGGCCAGGGTGCCGATGGTGACGGCCAGCGAGGGCAGTCCGAGCCGGGTCACCAGCAGGCCGTTGACCAGGCCGCAGACCACGCCGAGCAGGATGCACAGCGGGATGATCATCTCGATGGCCATGCCGTCGTTCCACAGCTTGCCCATGACGGCGCCGGACAGGCCCGCGGTGGAGCCGACCGACAGGTCGATCTCGCCGGAGATCACCAGCATCGTCATCGGCAGCGCGATGAGCGCGATCGGCAGGGTGTTGCCGATCAGGAACGACAGATTCAGCGCGTTGCCGAAGTTGTCGACCAGGGAGAAGGAGCAGAGCAGCAGGACGACGAG
This sequence comes from Streptomyces sp. NPDC087422, assembly GCF_044744145.1. NCBI lineage: Bacteria > Bacillati > Actinomycetota > Actinomycetes > Kitasatosporales > Streptomycetaceae > Streptomyces > Streptomyces sp. NPDC087422. The sequence goes on from NZ_JBIUXT010000004.1 coordinate 850,715, forward strand.
CAGGGCTCCGACGACGGTGTCCCAGCGGAACGCGTCCCGCGCCCAACCGGTCGCCGTACGGCCCGCGGTGGCGGGCTTCGCGCTCGCGGACGGCTTCGTACCGGCGGACGGCTTCGTACCGGCGGACGGGTTCGTACCGGCGGACGGCTTCGCGGCCTTCGCCGGACCGGTGGATTTCGTTGGCTCAGGCATGAGTTGTCGCACTCCTTGTCTGTGCGGCCCGCTTACGGAGCACCGCCGCGACCCGCAGCGCGACCACCCGGTCGACGGCGATGGCCAGCAGCAGGAGGACGCCGTCGATGGCCTGCACCCATACGGAGCTGACGCCGATCGAGGGGAGCACGCTGTTGATCGAGGTCAGCAGCAGGGCGCCGAGCGCGGCGCCGTACAGGCTGCCGGAGCCGCCGGTGAAGGCGACGCCGCCGACCACCACGGCGCTGACGACGGTGAGTTCGTAGCCGCTGCCGGTGCCGGAGTCGACATTGCCGAAGCGGGCGAGGTAGAGAGCGCCCGCCAGGCCCGCGAGGGCGCCGCAGACGATGTAGGCGGTGAGGATGCGCTTGCGGACCGGCACACCGGCCAGCCGCGCGGCCTCCGGGCTCGAACCGAGCGCGTACAGGTCGCGTCCGCTGCGGTAACTGCGCAGGTAGTACGCGGCGATGATCAGCACGACCGCGGTGAGCAGCGCGAGATACGGGACGGCGCCGAGGCCGTCGTGCCCGAAGCTGCCGAAGCCCGACGGGAGGTCGGCGGCGGTGATCTGCTTGGAGCCGAACCAGATCGAGTCCAGGCCGCGGATGATGTAGAGCGTGCCGAGGGTGACGACCAGCGCGGGCACCTGGCCGAGGCTGACCAACAGGCCGTTGACGATGCCGAATCCGGCGCCGAGGGCGACCGCGATCAGGATGGCGACCAGCGGATTGCCGCCGCCGCGCAGGAACTCGCCCGCGGCGAAGGCGGTGATGCCCAGCGTGGAGCCGACCGACAGGTCGACGTTCCGGGTGATCACCACCATGGCCTGGCCGACCGCGACGAGCACCAGGATGGTCGCGTTGAGCAGCAGGTCCTTGATGCCCTGCTGGGACAGGAAGGCGCTGTTGTCGAGCTGGGTGGCCAGCAGCATCAGCACCAGGACGACGAGGATGGCCAGTTCCCTGACCTTCAGCACCCGGTCGAGGAGGCCGCCGGTGGAGGCGGTGTCCGGCGGCGCGGCCGACGCCGGTTTGGCGGTCATGGTCATGCCGCGTTCCTTCCGCGGCCGGTGGCCGCTGCCATGACGGATTCCTCGGTGGCGTCCGCGCGCGGGATGTCGGCGGCCAGCCGGCCCTCGTGCATCACCAGGACACGGTCGGCCATGCCGAGGATCTCCGGGAGGTCGGAGGAGATCATCAGGACGGCGAGGCCGTCGGCGGCGAGCTGCGAGAGCAGCCGGTGCACCTCGGCCTTGGTGCCGACGTCGATGCCGCGGGTGGGCTCGTCGACGATCAGCACCCGGGGGTCGGTGGCCAGCCACTTGGCCAGCACCACCTTCTGCTGGTTGCCGCCGGACAGCGTGCCGACGACATCGGCGAGCCGGGCGTACTTCACCTGGAGGCGCATGGCCCAGTCGACGGCGCGGCTGCGCTCGGCGCCGCGGTCCATCAGGCCCGCGCGGGTGGTGGCCTTGAAGCCGGTGAGATTGATGTTGCGCTCGATGGACATCTCCATGACCAGGCCCTGTTCGCGGCGGTCCTCGGGTACGAGGGCCAGGCCCGCGGCCATGGCGAGGCTGGGGGCGCCGGACTTCAGCGGGCGGCCGTCGACCTCGACCTCGCCCGCGTCCCAGCGGTCCACGCCGAAGACGGCGCGGGCCACCTCGCTGCGCCCGGCGCCGACGAGTCCGGCCAGGCCGACGATCTCGCCGCGCCTGACGTCGAAGGACACGTCGGTGAAGACGCCTTCACGGGTCAGCCTGCGCACGCTCAGCGCGACATCGCCGACCTTGGCGTCCTGCTTGGGGTAGAGCTCGTCCAGGTCACGGCCGACCATCCGGCGGACCAGGTCGTCCTCGGTGAGGCCGTCGACCGGCTCGCTGGCGATCCAGGCGCCGTCCCGCAGGGTGGTGACCTGCTGGCACAGCGCGAAGACCTCTTCCAGGCGGTGCGAGATGAACAGGATGGCGGCGCCGTCCTCGCGCAGCGCCCTGACGACGCCGAAGAGCCGGGCGACCTCGCTGCCGGTGAGGGCGGCGGTGGGCTCGTCCATGATCAGCACGCGGGCGTCGAAGGAGAGCGCCTTGGCGATCTCGACGAGCTGCTGGTCGGCGATGGACAGGCCCCGGGCGGGCTGGTCGGGGTCGAGGTCGACGCCGAGCCGCTTGAAGAGTTGCTCGGTGGCCTTGTGCACGGCCTTGTGGTCGACCCGGCCGAGCGAGCGGCGCGGCTGGCGGCCGACGAAGATGTTCTCGGCGATGGAGAGGTCGGGGAAGAGCGTGGGCTCCTGGTAGATGACGGCCACACCGGCGTCGCGCGCGTCGGCCGGGCCGTGGAAGACCACCGGCGCGCCGTCGAGCAGTACCGTTCCGGTGTCCGGTCGGTGCACCCCGGCCAGTGCCTTGATCAAGGTCGATTTGCCGGCGCCGTTCTCCCCCGCGAGGGCGTGCGCCTCACCCGCGTACAGCCGCAGTGAGACGTCGCGCAGTGCCCGTACCGCGCCGAAGGACTTGCTCACCCCCTCCAGCGCGAGGACCGGAGTCCGTTCCGGTTCGGGGTCGGTCATTGATGTCTCCTGGATCTCCCGGTCTTGCGCCGCGGGGTGAAATGTTTCAATGGAGTTGCCGGGACGTTAGCCCCGCTTGATCAGGCCGTCAAGAGTCCGTGGAAGCCATTTCGGGAGATCAACCCCCGACGGACGGCCAATCGCGGCTGGAAAGAGACCCTCTAGCAGCGCGTCCGGCTCATGTGACACGATTCAATAACGGCGACCGGCCCGCCATCGGGTTCTCGTCATGACCATTGACATGGCGCAGTGTCGCCTTTAAGGTGAGCCGTCAAATGAAACGATTCACAGAGGTTGCCATGACAGACCTGTCGGCCGTGAAGGCGGCGCTGAAGTCCCAGCGGATCGAGACCCCTTCGTGGGCCTACGGCAACTCGGGCACCCGTTTCAAGGTGTTCAGGCAGGAGGGCGTGCCGCGTAACCCGTACGAAAAGCTGGACGACGCGGCCCAGGTGCACGCGGCCACCGGCGTCGCGCCCATCGTCTCCCTGCACATCCCCTGGGACCTGGTGGACGACTACGCGGCGCTCGGCGCGTACGCGAAGGAGCGCGGCCTGACCCTGGGCGCGATCAACTCCAACGTCTTCCAGGACGACGACTACAAGCTCGGCTCGGTCACCAACGCCGACCCCGCGATCCGCCGCAAGGCCGTCAGCTATCTGCTGGAGTGCGTCGACATCATGGACGCCACCGGCTCGCGCGACCTGAAGCTGTGGTTCTCCGACGGCACCAACTACCCGGGCCAGGACGACATCGTCGCCCGCCAGGACCGGCTCGCCGAGGCGCTGTCCCAGGTGTACGACCGGCTCGGCGACGACCAGCGGATGCTGCTGGAGTACAAGCTCTTCGAGCCCGCCTTCTACACCACGGACGTCCCCGACTGGGGCACCTCCTACGCGCACTGCCTCAAGCTGGGCGACAAGGCGCAGGTCGTCGTAGACACCGGCCACCACGCGCCGGGCACCAACATCGAGTTCATCGTCGCGTTCCTGCTGCGCGAGAAGAAGCTCGGCGGCTTCGACTTCAACTCCCGCTTCTACGCCGACGACGACCTCATGGTCGGCTCCGCCGACCCCTTCCAGCTCTTCCGGATCATGCACGAGGTCGCCAAGAACGGCGGCCTGAAGCAGGAGACGGGCGTCGCCTTCATGCTCGACCAGTGCCACAACATCGAGGCGAAGATCCCCGCGATCATCCGCTCGGTGATGAACGTCCAGGAGGCCACCGCCAAGGCACTGCTGGTCGACCTCGACGCTCTCGGCGCCGCCCAGCGCGCCGGTGACGTACTGGAGGCCAACGCCGTACTGATGGACGCCTACAACACCGACGTCCGGCCGCTGCTCGCCGAGGTGCGCACCGAACTGGGTCTCGACCCCGACCCGATGGCCGCCTACCGCGGCTCCGGCTGGGCCACCCGCATCATCTCGGAACGCGTCGGCGGCGAACAGGCCGGCTGGGGCGCGTGATTTTTTAAGGCTCGGTTCACCGCGCCAGTTTTTTCAAGGCTCGGTTCACCTCCGCTGCGCTTAGTCGCTGTCGACGGTCGATCGTGCTCGGTTGCTCGTTCCTCACAACCTGCGCGCGTTCTCCCTTTCAACAGCGACCGCTCCGCTTCGGTTCACTCGCCGGCCCTCCTGACGGCGAGCCCACGCGGCCGACCGGCTTCGCGACGCGCAGTGGAGCCTCCGAGCCGGTCGAGCTCATCGCACCCGCACCCGTACTCATTCCTCCGAAGGACACCGCATGGCTTCCGCCTCCAGTTCCGACGACAGCACGGTCGGGGCGCTGCTCGGCCGTTCGAACCGGCTCGGATCCGATCCGCGCAACACCAATTACGCGGGCGGCAACACGTCCGCCAAGGGCACCGCGCCCGACCCGGTGACCGGGGCCGACACCGAGCTGATGTGGGTCAAGGGGTCCGGCGGCGACCTCGGTACGCTCACCGGCTCCGGTCTCGCGGTGCTGCGCCTGGACCGGCTGCGCGCCCTCACCGAGGTCTACCCGGGGGTGGAGCGCGAGGACGAGATGGTCGCCGCCTTCGACTACTGCCTGCACGGCAAGGGCGGCGCGGCGCCGTCGATCGACACCGCGATGCACGGGCTGGTGGACGCGGCGCACGTGGACCACCTGCACCCGGACTCCGGTATCGCGCTGGCGTGCGCGGCCGACGGCGAGGCGCTGACCAAGGAGTGCTTCGGCGACACCGTGGTGTGGGTGCCCTGGCGCCGCCCCGGCTTCCAGCTCGGACTGGACATCGCGGCGGTCAAGGAGGCCCACCCGGAGGCGATCGGCTGTGTGCTGGGCGGGCACGGCGTCACCGCCTGGGGCGCCACCTCGCAGGAGTGCGAACGCAATTCGCTGCACATCATCCGCACCGCGGAGACCTTCCTCCAGGAGCGCGGCAAGGCCGACCCGTTCGGCCCGGTGCTCGACGGGTACGAGCCGCTGCCGGAGTCCGAGCGGCGCGCACGGGCCGCCGCGCTGGCACCGCTGCTGCGCTCGATCGCCTCCCAGGACCGGCCGCAGGTCGGCCACTTCACCGACTCCCCCGAGGTGCTGGACTTCCTGTCGCGCGCCGAGCACCCGCGGCTGGCCGCGCTGGGCACGTCCTGCCCGGACCACTTCCTGCGCACCAAGGTCCGCCCGCTGGTCCTCGACCTGCCCGCGGGCACGGCCCTCGACGAGGCCGAGGCCCGGCTGCGCACGCTGCACGAGGAGTACCGCGCCGAGTACGCCGCCTACTACGAGCGGCACGCCTCGCCCGACTCCCCCGCCATGCGAGGCGCCGACCCGGCGATCGTCCTCGTGCCGGGCGTCGGCATGTTCAGCTACGGCAAGGACAAGCAGACCGCGCGCGTCGCGGGCGAGTTCTACGTCAACGCCATCAACGTGATGCGCGGCGCGGAGGCCGTGTCCTCGTACAAGCCGATCGAGGAGTCGGAGAAGTTCCGTATCGAGTACTGGGAGCTGGAGGAGGCCAAGCTGCGGCGGATGCCGAAGCCGAAGCCGCTGGCCACCCGGATCGCGCTCGTCACCGGTGCCGGGTCCGGCATCGGCAAGGCCATCGCCCAGCGGCTGGTCGCCGAGGGCGCCTGCGTGGTGGTCGCGGACCTCGACGCGGGCAACGCCGCCGCCGTGGCCGAGGAGCTGGGCGGTCCCGACAAGGCCGTCGCGGTCACCGTGGACGTCACCTCCGAGGAGCAGATCGAGGCGGCCTTCGCCGACGCGCTGCTCGCCTTCGGCGGGGTCGACCTCGTCGTCAACAACGCGGGCATCTCGATCTCCAAGCCGCTCCTGGAGACCACCGCCAAGGACTGGGACCTCCAGCACGACATCATGGCCCGCGGCTCCTTCCTCGTCTCCCGCGCCGCCGCGCGCGTCATGATCGAGCAGAAGCTGGGCGGCGACATCGTCTACATCGCCTCCAAGAACGCGGTCTTCGCCGGGCCCAACAACATCGCCTATTCGGCCGTCAAGGCCGACCAGGCCCACCAAGTGCGTCTCCTCGCCGCCGAGTTGGGTGAGTACGGGGTACGTGTCAACGGCATCAACCCCGACGGGGTCGTCCGTGGCTCCGGCATCTTCGCCGGCGGCTGGGGGGCCAAGCGGGCGGCCGTCTACGGCGTCGAGGAGGCCAAGCTCGGGGAGTTCTACGCGCAGCGGACGCTCTTGAAGCGGGAAGTTCTTCCCGAGCACGTCGCCAACGCCGTCTTCGCCCTCACCGGCGGGGAGCTGACCCACACGACCGGGCTTCACATCCCCGTCGACGCGGGCGTCGCAGCCGCCTTCCTCCGCTAGGGCGTGTCACCCTGCGCAGGGCCGGTGTTCAAGGGCACGGCTCTAGGCGTTCGCCCTGCGCAGGACGTGCCCCGTCAGGGGCGCTTGGGGCACCTCCCGGCCGAAGGCTGCGGGAGGAACTGTGCGGCCCGCCCCCACCGGCCGGTGGTCGGGACACCACCGAACTGCACCTCTGGGGCCGGTGGTGACCTGCGGGAGCGCTTCGGCTGAGCGCGCAGTTCCTCCCCCAGCCTGCGGCCGGGAGGTGCCCCCAGCGCCACTAAAAGATCGGCGCAACGCACAAACGCAAGGACACCGCACACGGGCCGCGCCCCCAAAAGATTCGGCCTAACGCCTCGCGTAGGAGAACCGTCCAGGGGCCGCGGGGCGGGAAGAATGAAGGACCGCACTCCGCAGGAGTGGCCGTATAAGGAGAGGCATGATCGGCGAACCCCCAGGCGCAAGCCCAGCCGCAGGCGTGTTCGCGGCGGCGGACCTCGGCGCGACGAGCGGCCGCGTCGTCGTGGGCCGGGTGGGCGGCGGGGAACTGGCCCTCACGGAAGTGAACAGGTTCGCGAATGTGCCGGTGCGGCTGCCGAGCGGGCTGCACTGGGACCTGCCGGGCCTGTTCACCGGCGTTCTGGACGGACTGCGCGAGGCGGCGAGGTCGGGCGCCGCGGTGGCGTCCGTCGGCGTGGACACGTGGGCGGTGGACTACGGCCTGCTGGACGCGGACGGCGCGCTGCTGGGGATCCCGTACCACTACCGGGACAGCCGTACGGCGCAGGTGGCGCCGCGGGTGCGGGACGAGGTCGGCGCGCAGGAGCTGTACGCGGCCAACGGCCTCCAGCATCTGCCGTTCAACACGGTGTTCCAGCTCGCGGCGGCGCGGGGCACGGTCCAACTGGGCGCCGCGCGGACGCTGTTGCTGATCCCCGACCTGGTGACGCACTGGCTGACCGGCAGTGTCGGTGCGGAGGTCACCAACGCCTCGACGACGGGCCTGCTGGACGCCCGTACGGGCGAGTGGTCGCGGGACCTCGCCGACCGGATCGGCCTGGACCCGGCGTTGCTGCCGCCGCTGCGGCAACCGGGCGACAGCGCAGGGGAGTTGCTGCCGCACATCGTGGCGGCGACGGGTCTGGCGGCGGGGACGCGGGTCACCACGGTGGGCTCGCACGACACGGCCTCCGCGGTGGCGGCGGTACCGGCCACCGCGCCGGGTTCCGCGTACATCTCCTGCGGCACCTGGTCGCTGGCCGGGCTCGAACTGGACGCGCCGGTGCTCAGCGCGGCGTCGCGGGCCGCGAATTTCACCAATGAGCGCGGGATCGACGGCACGTTCCGCTATCTCAGGAACATCATGGGAATGTGGCTGCTGGAGGAGTGCCGTCGGGTCTGGGCCGCGCGCGGCGAGCCCTCCGAGCTGGCGTCACTGCTCGCGGACGCGGGCCGCGCGGAGCCGTTCGGCGCGGTGATCGACCCGGACGCGCCGGAGTTCCTGGCACCGGCCGACATGCCCGCGGCCATCGCGGACTACTGCGTGCGTACGGGGCAGCGCCCGCCGGAGAGCCGGGGCGCGCTGGTCCGCTGCGTGCTGGAGAGCCTGGCGCTCGCGCACCGCAGGGTGCTGCGCAAGGCCGCCGAACTCGCCGACCGGGAGATCACCCACATCCATCTGGTCGGCGGCGGCAGCCGCAACGAACTGCTGTGCCGCCTCACCGCGGACGCGTCCGGGCTGCCGGTGATCGCCGGGCCCACCGAGGCGACCGCGCTCGGCAACATCCTCGTCCAGGCCCGCACCCACGGCCTCGTCGGCGACCTGGCCCGGATGCGGCAACTGGTCGCCGACACGCAGGAGTTGCGCCGGTACGAGCCGCGCGGTGACCTGCGCGCCTGGGACGCGGCGGACGCCCGTATCTCCGGTGCCCTCGCCGCCCCCTGACCGTCCGTCACCCGCCCAACCGCCGTCCGTCATCCGCCCGCACGACCCCGAGGGAGCCGCGATGCGTGCCGCCCTGTTTCTCACCTGCGTGAACGACACGCTCTATCCACGGACCGGCCAGGCCGTCGTCGCGCTGCTGACGCGGCTCGGCGTCGAGGTGGACTTCCCGATGGGGCAGACGTGTTGCGGCCAGGCGCACTACAACACCGGTTACCGGCACGAGGCGGAGCCTTTGGCGCGCCGCCAGGCGCGGGTCTTCGCCGGATACGACTACGTGGTCACGCCGTCCGGCTCCTGCGCGGCGATGGTGCGGGACATCTACCCGCGCCTCGGCGAACGGGCCCGGGAGGAGGGCCGCGGCGACGAGTTGAGCGAGGCGCTGGCCGACGTGGTGCCCAGGACGTACGAGTTGACGGAGTTCCTGGTGGACGTGCTGGGGGTGACGGATGTGGGCGCGTACTTCCCGCACACGGTGACGTACCACCCCACCTGTCACGGGCTGCGGATGCTGGGGCTCGGTGAGCGGCCCCGGCGGCTGTTGGAGGCTGTGAAGGGGCTTGAGCTGCGGGAGTTGGAGGGTGCGGAGGAGTGCTGCGGCTTCGGCGGCACCTTCGCCGTGAAGAATCCCGACGTCTCGGCCGCGATGGCCGCGGACAAGGTGCGGCACGCGGAGGAGACCGGCGCCGACGTGCTGTGCGCGGCCGACAACTCCTGCCTGATGCACCTGGACGGCACGATGTCCCGGCAGCGCACCGCCATCCGCCCGGTGCACATCGCGGAGATCCTGGCCAGTACGCGGGAGCACCCGCTGACGGTCCCGACCGCCGGGGTTCCGGTCCATGTCGCCACGGGCGGCGCGCGCAATGGAGGAGTGGTCCGATGAGTGGTACGTATCTGGGTCTGCCGTCGTTTCCGAAGGCGGCCGCCTCGTCCACGAAGGACACCCAGCTCCGCGCGAACCTCACCCACGCCACCCACACCATCCGCGACAAACGCGCCAGAGCCATCGCGGAACTCGCCGACTGGCCCCAACTCCGCGCAGCGGGCGCCGCTGTCAAGGACCACACCCTGCGCCACCTCGACCACTACCTCCTCCAGCTCGAGGAGAACATCACCGCCGCCGGCGGCACCGTCCACTGGGCCCTGGA